>CAWKCR010000024.1:0-88159 GCA_963848185.1 uncultured Actinomycetota bacterium | reverse complement strand
GTGTCGATCTTTCGTGTGATCGTCGTTGTTTCGGCACGTGATACACGAAAGCGCCTGTCAGCAGGGAAACTTGGACTTGTCGAAGATCGCCGCAATCCGCGGCTTGGCCAGCGAGCTGTCTGAGGCATTGCGTCCGTGGTGTCTCGTTCAGTTGAAGATTGCGAGGGATGTAACGCGCTTGCTGGGGTTCGCAATCCAGGTCTGGACGATCCCAGCTCAGGTCGTCCAGATTTACATTGCAATTTCGGCGACCGAAGCATCCGGGCGTGTCGAGCGGCGGCCAGCACGCAGCGCTAGTCTTTCATGCAGGCTGTTGATTCTTGCCGCGTTCGTGACGACCGGCAGCACCGCTTAGCCCGAAGTTGCGATAGTTCTGAGCGGCGATCCTCGGTGTGACCTGTGCGGATCGATGGATCTGAGTCGAAAGTGTAGCCACTAATTGTGGCGTGTCGCAGCGGTTGTGGCGTGCGAGACAGGTTAGAATCACTCGTATGACAGCGCAGATCAGTGCGATGCATGTAGCCCGGAATAAGCGCGTCTACGTGACGAAGTCCGGCGAGGAGAAGACCTACGAGTCGGTGCTGCTGCGCCGCACCTACCGCGAGGCAGGCAAGGTCAAGCACGAAACGCTGGCCAACCTCAAGGCGCTGCCCGCCGATGCGGTCGCCGCGGTCGAGGCGACGCTGAAGGGTCAGCGGCTGGTGCCGGCCGGTAGCGAGTTCACCATCACCCGGTCGCTGCCGCACGGGCACGTCGCGGCGGTGACGGCGATGGCGCACCAGCTGGGCTTGCCCGCCCTGCTGGGGCCGTCGTGCCGGGCACGGGATCTGGTGCTGGCGCTGATCATCTCGCGGGTGGTGCGCCCGGCCTCGAAGCTGGCCACCGCCGCCTGGTGGCCCGATGTCACCCTGGGACCCGATCTCGGCGTCGCCGGCGCGGCCACCGACGAGATCTACGCCGCGATGGACTGGCTGCTCGATCGGCAGGAGGCGATCGAAAAGCAATTGGCCGCACGGCATCTGGATCCGTCGGTGAATCCGGGGCGGATGGCGCTGTTCGACCTGACCTCCTCGTGGGTGACCGGGCGGTGCTGCGAACTGGCCGCGCGCGGCTACTCCCGCGACGGCAAGAAAGGCTGCGAGCAGATCGAATACGGCATCCTCACCGACCCGGCGGGCCGGCCGGTCGCGGTGCGGGTGTTTGACGGCAGCACCGCCGACCCGGTCGCGTTCACCAAGATCATCCCGGTGATCCGCGACACCTTCGGGCTGGACAACCTGGTGCTGGTGGGCGATCGCGGCATGATCACCAACGCCCGCATCGCCGCGTTGCGTAAACTCAACGACGATCCTGACACCGCAACGGATTTCGGGTGGATCACCGCGCTGCGCGCCCCGCAGGTCGCCACCCTGGCCGCCGACGACGGGCCGCTGCAAATGTCGCTGTTCGACACCCAGGACCTGGCCGAGATCGCCCACCCCGACTACCCCGGCGAGCGGCTGATCGCCTGCCGCAACCCAGCACTGGCCGCCGAACGCGCCCGCAAACGCCACGCCCTGCTCGCCGCCACCGAGCACCTGCTGGCCCCGATCATCGCCCGGGTGGCCGCCGGCCGGCTGGCCGGCGCCGACAAGATCGGCGTCGCGGTCGGCAAGGTCATCAACAAATACAAGGTGGGCAAGCACTTTGACTACCAGATCACCGACACCAGCCTGACCGTCCAACGCCGCCACGACCAGATCGCCGCCGAAGCCGCCCTCGACGGCATCTACGTGCTCCGCACTTCGGTGCCCGCCGACCAACTCGACGCCGCCGGGGTCATCACCAGCTACAAGAACCTGGCCAACATCGAACGCGACTTCCGCATCATCAAGGCCGACGACCTCGACCTGCGCCCCATCCACCACCGCCTCGACGAGCGCGTCCGCGCCCACGTGCTGATCTGCCTGCTGGCCTGCTACCTGGTCTGGCACCTGCGCAAGGCCTGGGCGCCCATGACATTCACCGATGAACACCCACCCGACCGGGACAACCCGGTCGCCCCCGCGCAACGCTCAGCCGACGCCGACGCCAAGGCCTCCACCCAACACGACGCCGCCGGCAACCCACTACGCAGCTTCCGCGGCCTGCTCGCTCACCTGGCCACCCTCACCCGCAACCAGATCCGCTTCACCGGCACCGACACCGAGATCCACATGCTCACCGACCCCACCGACGACCAACGCCGCGCCTTCACCCTCATCGGCGCCCCCATCCCCCTCACCGCCGCGTAGCCACAACAAACACAACCGAAAACAACGAATCCCCAGCTCAACTGGGGATTCGTTGGCTACAACCCCCGCAACTTCGGCTTAGGCGCTACGGAACCGACGCTACACCGCGCCGTCTCCCCCGGCGTTTGGTCAGCAGCGCCCGTAGGGCGGTGTTGTGCTCGTCTTTGGGCACCGCCAGGCCATCGCCGGCCAGCGCGGCGCGAGCGGCGGCGTAGGCATCCAGCGGGTCGGATTTGCCCCGGCGGCGGCGCGCGGCCCGATCGGGGCGGCTGACCTCGGCCTCCTCGATCGCCGCGGCCTGCAGCACCCGGGTCAGGCCCGCGCCGTAGCTGGAGGTGCCTTCCACCCCGGCGATCTGGATGATGCCAAAGCTTTGGGCCCACTTGACCGCGCCGGTCGTAGCCGGCTGGGCACGTCGGGAATCGGCGTCTGCCAAGGGTTTTCCGGCATTGGCTTGCGAATACCAGATCACCCTCCGTGGCCGGCCACCTCCCGGGTGTCGGCCTGGGTCGGCCGCTCGTGGATGCAGACCATGTTGCGGATCCGGCCCCGACCGTGCCGGCACCGCTTGCCGCGCGGCCGTCGAATCGGACGGTCTCCGCAGACGGTGAAACATGCTGGCGTCGAAGATATTCCGCGACGGCATGGACACATCACGGTAGATCGACTCGTGCGAGACCCGCCTCGCCGCGTCACCGGGATGTTCCCGCCGCGGCCACTGGGCGATCTGCTGCGGTGACCACCTCACAACCTAGGCGACTGTTGCGGCTGAGTTGCTTTCGTTTCAGCTCACGGCTGCCTCTGCAGTTGCGGTGGTGCGGCGCACAATGAGCTTTGGTTGGAGCACGATGTTGCGCCGTTCTGACCGGTGATCATCGAGGCGTTCGACGACGGCCTTGACAGCCTCCGCCGCTTGCTGACGGGGTTGTTGGCTGGCGGTGGTCAGGTCGATGTGGGTGAGTTGGGAGAGGATGCTGTCGTCGTAGCCGGCGACGGCGATGTCGCCGGGAATGTCCAGGCCGGCGCGGCGCAGTTCGTCAAGGAGGCCGATGGCGCTGCGGTCGTTGGCGGCGCACACCGCGGTGGGCAGTTGCGTTCGCGCCAGCAGCGTTCGGGCGGCCGTGATCCCCGCCCCTTCGGTGAAATCGCCATCGATGATCTCGATCTCGGCCGATAGACCGTGGCGTTTCATGGCACGTATGTATCCAGCCTTGCGGTCCGCCGAGATGGATCCACTGCCGCCGCTGAGGTGCGTGATGCGCCGATGCCCCAGCGCAACGAGGTGATCGACGATCGAACCGATGCCACGGGCGTCGGCCGTGCGGACGACGTCGACCGCACGGCATGAGGTGCGCCGGCCGACCACCACCACCGGCGCCCGGGCCGCCAAGGTGGGCAGTTCGGAATCGTCGAACTCCGGGCCCAGCAAGATGAGCGCCTCGCAACGGAAGTCCAACAGCGTCTCCACCACCGCGGATTCACCATGCGTCGGCGTTACGGCACCCAGCACCACCTCGTAACCGAAGCTGTCCGCCTCCCCCACCATGTACTCCACCATCTCGGCGTGAAAAGTATTGCGAATATTTGCCATTACGCCAATCAGATGGGAACGCCGCAGCGACAGCAGCGCCGCGGATCGGTTCGGCCGGTAGCCCAATTTCTCGGCGGCGTCGAGGACGCCGAGTCTCCGCGCTGGGACCCTGGACCCGCCGGAACACCATCGAGACCAGCGCCTTGGACACCCCGACATGATCGGCGACGTCCTGCATGGTGACCGCCCGCTGCGGCCGCCGCGGCTCGTCGCCGCCCTGATCACTCACCCACAAATCCCTTCGAACCCTTCATCGCCCTTGACATAGTTGTGTGACCGTGGTCATACTAGACGAACTAGACCGGTCTAGTAGACCGAAACAACGATCCGACATTCGGAGCAACTTGTACATGACCAACGCCCATTCCGGCGGCGTCGCCGTCATCGGAGGTGGGATGGCCGGCCGCGCGCATGCCGCCGGCTATCGGACCGCATCCACCCTGTTCAGCACCGACCGCCCGGATGTGCGGTTGGTGGCCATCGCCGACGTGAACCGCGCGGTGGCCGACGACACCGCACGCCTACACGGCTACCACAAAGCGGTCGGCAGTTGGCAAGAAGTCGCCGCTGACCCCGAGGTAGACGCGGTCAGCGTGGTCGTCGCCAACCAACTGCACCGCGAGATCGTCGACGGCCTGCTCGAGCCCGGCAAGCACGTGCTGTGCGAGAAGCCACTGGCCGGGTCACTCACACGCGTCGACCCCAAAATGGCGATCAACATCGAACACGAAGACACCGAACTCGACCAGCTCGAAGGACTCGAAGTCGCCGCGCAAACACTCCGCCAGGCCGCCGAGCATCCCATCGGCAACAGTCGATCTGCATAGAGAAGAAGGAACCATGAACAGCCGGACCCATCAATCATCAGTCGTCAAAATCGTCGCCTCGGTGGCCTGCCTTGCCACTGTTCTTGCCGCCTCGGCATGTTCGAGCACCGGCGGCAAGCCCCGCACCTCCGACACAGGCATGGGATCCGGGCAGGCGGATACCCCCCGCGTCACCGTCGCGATGATGACCCACGGGCCACCCGGGGACACCTTCTGGGACCTCATCCGCAAAGGCGCCGAAACCGCCGCCAACAAGGACAACATCGACCTGAAATACTCCGCCGAATTGCAGGGCCCCGACCAAGCCAACCTGGTCCAGAACGCCGTCGACAGCAAGGTCGCCGCCATCGCCGTCACCCTTGCCCGCCCCGAAGCACTCAAGCCGGTCCTGCAGGCTGCCACCTCCAACGGCATTCCCGTCGTGGCGCTCAACGCCGGCATCGACGATTGGCAGGCCGCCGGCGCGATGGCCTACTTCGGTCAGGACGAACAGATCTCCGGTGAAGCGGCAGGCAAACGGCTCGCCACAGAAGGGGCACAGAAAATCATCTGCGTCATCCAGGACCAGGGCAACGTCGCCCTCGAATCACGCTGCGCCGGCGTCAAATCGGGCTCCGGCGTCCCCGTTGAAAACCTGAACGTCAACGGAACCGACATGCCCTCCGTCCAGTCCACCATCACCGCCAAATTGCAACAAGACCCCTCCATCGACTACATCGTCGCCCTCGGCGCACCGATCGCCCTCACCGCAGTCGAGTCCGCCAAGAACGCCGGCAGCAAAGCGAAGATCGGCACCTTCGACACCAACGCCGCGCTGGTCGACGCGATCAAAGGCGGCCAAGTCCAATGGGCCGTCGACCAACAACCCTTCCTACAGGGCTATCTGGCCATCGACGCCCTCTGGCTCTACCTGAACAACCGCAACATCATCGGCGGTGGACGGCCCACACTCACCGGACCGGCGTTCATCGACAAATCCAATATCGACGCCATCGCCGAATACGCCAAAAACGGCACACGGTGACACCGGCGAACCTGGCCGGGGCCCAGAACCCGGAGATTGTTAGGCACCTTTCATTCGCGCTCTCCAGGCATGTGCGTCGGCTGCATCACCAGTGCCTCCCCGTGCCGCGTGAGGTCGAGGAACTGGCCATTTTTCTGGTGCGTCTCGCCAGGACCCGCCAGGATCCGCCAGTTGCAGCAGATGAACATGGAAGGGTTCATCATCGAGGCATGCCGGATCGGCTCCTGGTCACCAAGGCGGAAGCCGCCGAGCGGCTCGGCGTGTCGGTCAGGACGATCGAACGCTTGGTCGCGACCGGCCGGTTGCCTCAGGTCCACGTGGAGCGCTTGGCGCGCTTTCGCGTTAGCGACCTCGAGGCGTACGTGAACAGCCTGGCCGAGAACCGCCCCGACTCCGACTCAGGGCACTATAATGGTTGGCCGTGATCGCCGCCCGTTCGCGGTTTCGATGCGGCCGGACAGCGAGGCGCCTGGCGTGCAGGCACCGCGGTCGGGGCAGTTCGACGGCGATGTGAAACCACACGACGACGTGGGGCGCTCTGGGCGCCTCCGTCGAGGAAGGAGCATCTGGTGGCGCAGAGCAGCACGACCATGGGGCACGGAGGTGGCCCCCCACCGGCGCACGTGTCGGGTCCGCACAAACGGTTTCTGACCAGGCTCACGATCATCTCCACGCTCGGTGGGCTGCTGTTCGGCTACGACACCGGCGTCATCGCCGGCGCGCTGCTCTACATGCGCGACGATCTCGGGCTGACCTCGGTGGCCGAAGGCGCCGTGGTGAGTTCGCTGCTGTTCGGCGCGATCATCGGCGCGCTGGTCGGCGGGAAGATCGCCGACGCTTTGGGGCGCAAGGGCAGCATCCTGGTCTGCGCCGTGTTGTTCCTGGTCGGCGCGCTGGGCAGCGGTCTGTCACCCACCGTTCCGCTGATGATCGCCTCCCGCGTCATCCTCGGCCTCGGCGTCGGTGCCTCCTCGGTGGTGGTGCCGCTCTACCTGGCCGAGCTGGCGCCGGCCTGGCGGCGGGGCCGGATGGTGACCATCAACGAGTTCATGATTGTGACCGGTCAGCTGCTCGCGTTCGTGATGAACACGATCATCGACCAGACGATCCAGGGCGCGCACGTGTGGCGGGTCATGCTCACCGTCGCCGCGATCCCGGCGATCTTCCTGTTCGCCGGCATGCTGGTGCTGCCGGACACGCCCCGTTGGTACGCCGTCAAGGGGCGCCTGGATGACGCCCGCCGGGTGCTCGAGCGTAGCCGCGACCCGGCGGAGGCCGCCGAGGAGTACAACATCGTCGCCCTGCACGCCCAGCGCGACGTGGCGGAGGACAAGGGCAGCGCGATCGGCGACCTGCGGGCGTTCGCCTGGATGCGCCGGCTGCTCTGGATCGGCATCGGCCTCGCCGTCGCCCAGCAGTTCACCGGCGTCAACACGATCGTCTACTACGGCACGACGATCCTGGAGTCCACCGGGCTGGGCGCCAGCGCGTCGATCGTCGCGACGATAACCCTGGGCATGATTTCGGTGATCGGGGTGATCACGGGCATCATTCTGCTCGGCAAGATCAACCGACGCCCGCTGCTGATGTTCGGCTTCGCCGCGGTCGCGATCTCGCACATCGTCTTGGCGGCGTCGTTCCTGCTGCCCGAGTCGACGTTCCGCAGCTACCTCATCCTCGCCGCGATGCTGGCGTTCATGTTCTGCATGCAGACCTTCGCCGGGCCGATCGTGTGGCTGGTGCTCTCGGAGATCTTCCCGATGACCATTCGGGGCTTCTCGATGGGCGTCTCGATCGCCTGCCTGTGGGCGGCCAACACGTTCATCTCGTTCATGTTCCCGATCCTCGCCGAGGGTCTCGGGTCGACGCCGGTGTTCCTCCTGTTCGCGGTGATCAACGCGGTGTCGTTCCTGTTCGTGCGCAAGTACATGCCCGAGACCCGGGGGCGCACGCTGGAGGAACTCGAGGACGACTTCCGCACGCACGACGCCTCGCACTACGTCCACGAAGCGCCGGTCGGCGTGCACGGCTCCTGACGGCCACCCTCCCAGCCCGGCCGGACGGTCTGGTCTGCTCCGGCCGGGCTGGACTTTTGTGGAGTTCCCGCGGCGGTCCGCGGAAGCCGAACCGCTTAACAATCCGTTTACCACGGCGAGCTAACGCCCGTCAGCGAACGGATGGATCATTGCCCATCAGGTCCACGTCGGATCGCAAGAGTTGGAAGAGAACCATGACCGGCCTCTCTAGGCGGCAATCCCCGCGCGCTTTGAATGTCTTTGGCTACAGCCACGTCACGCACAGACGGTACCTCGCTCACTTCATAGCCGGCCCGGGAGGCGGAGAGCACCGGGACGGCCCGCCACCGTCACGGTCAGCGGCAGATTCAAAATGCCTGGCCAACAAGGTCTCCCCGCCCCGTCCCCCACCGGGCCCCCCACCGGCTACGAGCCCCGCGGCATTCCGCCTGCCTTGCTCGAACCCCCCCCCCCCCCCCCCCCGCGGCCCTCGCCGGCGGATTCTGGAGCACGGTGGGCGTCCCACTCGGCGGGACAGATGACTTTGTGCGCCGTATTCACTCCTTCCGTGAACGGTTGGTGCTTGCCGCGGCGGCTGAGCCGGTGGGCGACGCTGCACTGTTTCTGCGCGCGGCCGCGCAGCTGGGCATTCCGGTCGATGCACTGGGGCCTGCCGAAGCTGCGGGAGTCCCGAGTTCGATCTTGCAGGAATCCGCCGCACATGAATTGTGGGGACGAATCGATCGTGCATCAACTGGCCACCACCCGCCGTGTGCAGTGCGCGTAACCGCCGTGCGCTGGCCGTACTTCTACAGTGCCGGGGTCCACCTGCTTGCAGGCGAATTCGCCACGGCGGCAACACTTGTCGAAGAGGCGAACTCGATCGCCGCGGCGACAGACCACCTCGCGCCGGCGAGATACCACGCTTTGTTGCTCGCCGCCAGGGGTATTCTAGCAACCGCCCAGCAGACGGAAACGCCAGGGGGCAAGGCGGCGCGCTTGGTTTGACCGGATACGCCACGGCGGTGCTCTACAACGGCCTCGGCCGATACGACGAGGGATCCCCCCCCCCCGTGAGGCTCTGCCCAGTAACGGGACCTCGGCTCCTCGCCGGACAGCGAAATCAAGGCAGCGCTCGCCACTCTCGCCCGAAGGTTTCCGCAGAGTTTGTACTTCGCCAGCGTCCAGGGATACGGGTACCCGTGGGAACCCGCCGCGACGTCTTAGATTCCCGCCGGTCAGCACCCATGTCGCGGGTGTCACGCGGCCGGCAACGGCTGCGGATCGCATTGGCTCATGTCGCCGCAGTCGCGGGAATCCCGCCGCGGTCGAACAGTGCATTCGCCCCTGGGGAGTGAGCAGTGGAATTGATCTAACCAGCACAGTTTGATATCCGGCGGAACCGCGGGCATCGGCCTGCATGTGAGCTACTGGCCCGCTGAAGGTGCCTCGGTCATCATCACCGGCAGAGACCGTGTCGCGGCACGGCTGCTGCTGCGGGAATCGATGGGCGAGCGCGCGCTTCATCCGAGCTGATCTATCGGATCTGGAGTTGGTGCATGTTGGTTGTACACAGCAGGCTGGGAGCGTGGGCATCCTGGTCAGCAACGCTGCCAGCGGCCCCGCTCGAGTTTCATCGCACTGGCTCAACCCTGCACGGCGGCACCGCCATCTGAAAACACAACCAAGTAGGAATGACCGATGTCGAAGAAATATGACGCCTCACGGGAGATGGTATGACCCTGGGTCCGCAGCCGCCGTTTCTGAAGGCGCCCACGCCATCACCGTTGTCGTCGACTACCCGCCGGGCAGTGCGGGCGCCCCGCCACACCGGCACCCGCCCAGGCTACACGCTCGAAGGTGAGATGCTTTTTGAGCTGGAAGGCCGAGGCGCCCCGCGTCGTCCGCGTGGGAGAAACATTCTGGGAACTCGGCGGCGACGTCGTCCTTTTTTTGCAACAACCGTGATGATATAGGTGCCGCTTCACCGTCACGATTCTCTGCGTTCCGGGCCAACCAATCTCGTTCTCGTCGACGAAGACGAACTAACCGCGCCAAAGTACCTCCTTCGCGTGCCAGCTGACTCGACGATGCTTTAGTGTCTGATGGCGAAGATCTTGCTTCAAACGACGATCGCGGAGCATCCCGATGACTGGGACATCCCCAAGTTTTCCTCTGGCGCAGGAGCTGCGGGCGGCCGGCCACGAAGTGATCGCGCGCAACCGGGTCGACCGTGCCGACGACGATCCGATCCTGAGCCACGTCGATCCACCGCCCGGCCATCGGTCGGCCATCCGGCGCGAGTTCGCCGTTGGGGCCCGAGAGCACCGCAACGGCGCTCTTCAACCTCGCCGTTCGTCCGCAACATTGCGACCTGGCTGCAGCCCGCGACCGGCCGCTACACACCGAATGACCGACGTGGCCAACGCGTACCAGCCCACCAGTGATCGGTGCATGAGCAGGTCGCTCTACGAGGCCACCGACGGACGAGAAGGCGGCACGCTGGAAGGCCGGCCGGTGGTCATCCTCACCAGCTGATTCAGCTCTGTGTGGTGTAGCGCGTCCCGATGTGCGTTCCGATGTGGTGCAGTAGTTCTGCCGTGCGTTGCGGGTCGCGGGAGGTGTCGCTGTCGGTGAGGTCGGCGACGGCGAAGATGTCGGCGAATCCGGTTGTGGCGGTGTCGTTGTTGAGGTCGTTGCGGCCGACGACGGCGACCACGGGGGTCGGTGCGGCACGCAGTGCGACGACGGCGGGCAGTTTCCCCTGCAGCGTCTGGTGGTCGAGGCGTCCTTCTCCGGTGATAACGAGGTCGGCGTCGCCGACGACGCGATCGAAGTCGAGGAGATCCAGAAAGTATTCCGCGCCAGAGGCGGCGGTGGCGCCCAGCAGCATGGCGGCGAAGCCGATACCGCCGGCGGCACCCGATCCCGGTGCGCGGGCGGCGGTGTCGGCTCGGGCATGTCCGGACCGGCTGAAGGCTGCGACGAGGTTGGCCAGTCCGGCGTCGAGTTGGGCGACTTGGGCTGCGGTGGACCCTTTTTGGGGGCCGAACACCGCGGCGGCGCCGCTGAGCCCGAGCAGCGGGCTGGTGACGTCGCCGGCGACGACGAGGTCGATCCCACCGAGATCGACAGCGCGGCGGCTGTCGATGCAGTGGATGCGATCCAGGTTCTTAGCGGTGGGGGCCACAGTTCGCCGGCGCGGTCGACGAAGCGGTAACCGAGCGCGGCCAGCATCCCGATTCCACCGTCGGTACTCGCGCTGCCGCCCAGTGCGAGCACCAGTCGTGTGCGGGCCAGTGTCAGTGCCGCTCGATGCTTCGCCGAAGCCGTAACTCGATGCGGTCATCGGGGCGCGGACCCCGCCGGGCAGGGTGGCCAGACCGCAGGTGTTGGCGACTTCGACGATGGCGGTGTCGCCGTCGAAGGCGACGACACCGCTGTGGCTGCGTCCGGTCGCCCCGTGCACGCTCGTGGTGTAGGGATGGAAGCCGCTGGCCAGGGCGGCGGCGACGCTGCCGTCGCCGCCGTCGGCCAGAGGGAGGGTCCTGCTGTGTGCACCGGCCTCGGCGAGGCCTTTCGCCAAGTGCTCGCCGACCTCGGCAGCGGTGAGGCTGCCTTTGAACTTGTCGGGTGCGATCAGGACTCTCATGGGTGTTCCATCTATTAGTGAGGCGGGCACGTAGAAGGGGTAATCGGACCGTGAGCCGTTACCGGCGACCTACGGCGACGCCGTCGGCGGGGTGCGCAGTGCTGGCCCGTCTCCGCTGGATCCGGTGGTCGCCAGTTCCCGGGGTGCACCGGCGTTGGCGGCGTCGCGTTGCAGTGGCGCGCCGGTGTGGGCTCCGACGAGCTCATGGTCGGTCGGGTCGTACGGGTTGACGTCGAGGTCCTCGCTGGGGTCGAACAGCGGTTCCACGTCCTTGCCGGCAAATACGGCTCGGGCCCGGTCGACTCGAGTTCGTGGTTCCATTTCGCGACGAACAGGGTGGCCACCGAGTCGCCGATGAAGTTGACCAGCGCCCGGCACTCGGACATGAACTTGTCGATGCCGAAGATCAACATGATGCCCACCACCGGGATGTGCCCGAGCGTGCTCAATGTGGCTGTCAGGGCGATGAATCCGCCGCCGACGACCCCGGCTGCACCCTTAGAGGTCAGCAGCATCACCGCCAGCATGCCGAGCTGCTGGCCGATCGTGAGGGGGGTGTTGGTGGCTTGAGCGATGTACAGCGCCGCCAGCGACAGATAGATCGCAGCACCGTCGAGGTTGAAGCTGTACCCGGTCGGGACGACCAGCCCGACGGTCGGGCGGCTGACGCCGGCGTATTCCAACTTGCGCATCAACCCGGGCAGTGCCGGTTCGGCGGTCGAGGTGCCCAGGATCAGCAGTAGCTCTTCGCGCAGGTACTTCAGCATGTGCCAGATGTTGAGCCGAAGGTAGGCCATCACCGATCCCAAGATCACGAACACGAACAGCGCCGAGTCACGTAGAACAGCAGGATCAGAGACCCCAGGCTGGTCAAGGTTGACACTCCGTATTTGCCGATCGCATAGGCCATCGCGCCGAACGCACCCAGCGGCGCCAGCTTCATGACGTAGTTGAGGATCTTGAACGTGATCTTGGTGAACCGGTTGATCATGTCCAGGACCGGGCCGCCGATGTGACCGACCGCATTGAGCGCGACACCGAACAGCACCGCCATGAAGATGATCTGCAGGATGTCGCCCTCGACGAACGGGCCCACCACGCTGTCGGGAACCAGGTGGGTGATGAACTCCACCACTGCTTGGTCTCACCGGTGGTGATCAGCTTCTCCGCGGATTCGCTGGTCTCGATTTGCCGGGGTCGGCGTTAACGCCGTCGCCGGCGCGGAAGATGTTGATCGCCGCCAGTCCGGTGAACATCGCGATGATTGTGCCGACCTGGAAGTAGGTCAGCGCCTTGATCCCGGTCAGACCGACCTTCTTCAGATCCGCGACACCGGCGATGCCGCCGACGATGGTCAGGAAGACGATCGGCCCGATCAGCATCTTCATCGCGGTGATGAAGGTGGTACCGATGGGCTCCATCGCGACCCCCGCGGACGGGCTGAGCCATCCGACGAGGACCCCGATGATGATTGCTAACAGAACCCAGAAGTAGCTGTTTGTACCAGCGTTTCTTCTCCTTATTGGGCCGGTAGTCCTCGGTTGTGCTGTGTGTTTCCATGACGTCACCTCTGTGCGTGTGTGAATTGGTTTGGTAGCAGGCTGCCGGGGTCACCCGGCCGGGTTCGAGCAGCGCCGCACGAGAGGTGGCGCAGGGAACTACGGGTGGATCAGGCCGGTGTCAGGGCCTTGGTGAGCGCGCCGATGATGGCGTCGGTAACCTCATCGGTGTTCGACGTTCCGCCGATGTCGCGGGTGAGAACACCACTGGCGGTGGCGGTTTCGATCGCCGCTTCGACGCGGCGGGCCTCGCGTGCAGACCGAAGTGATCCAGCATCAACGCGGCGCTGGCGATCGCGCCGACCGGGTTGCTGATCCCTTCGCCGGCGATGTCGGGGGCCGACCCGTGGACGGGCTCGAACATGCTGGGAAAGCGGCGTTCCGGGTTCAGGTTGGCGCTCGCGGCGATACCCAGGCTGCCGGCCAGCGCCGAACCCAGATCCGAGAGGATGTCGGCGTTGAGGTTGGAGGCCACGACGACGGACAGATCCTCGGGATGCAGGACGAACTTCGCGCTCATCGCATCGACGAGAACGCTTTCGGTCTCGACGTCGGGGTAGTCCAGGGCGACGCGCTTGAAGACGTCGTCCCACAGCACCATGCCGTACTGCTGCGCGTTGGACTTGGTGACGCTGGAAACCTTCTTCACCCTGCGGGTACGGGCCAGGTCAAATGCGAAGCGCATGATGCGCTCGCAGCCCTTGTCGGTGAACAGCGCGGTCTGCAGCGCGATCTCGTTGCCCGGCCCGCGGCCGCTCAGGTTGCGTCCGCCCAGGCCGGCGTATTCGCCTTCGCTGTTCTCGCGGATGACGACCCAGTCGAGTTCGGTGTCATCAGCCTTGCGCAACGGGGAGACCACACCTGGCAGGAACTTCACCGGCCGCACGTTGGCCCACTGGTCGAAGTTCTGGGTGATGTTCAGCCGCAGACCCCACAGGCTGATGTGGTCGGGCACGTTGCGCCAGCCCACCGCGCCGAAGTAGATGGCGTCGAAGCTCTTCAACGTGTCCAGGCCGTCGTCGGCCATCATCTTGCCGGTCTGCTCGTAGTACTCGCTGCCCCAGGCGAACTCTTCCCACGCGAAGGCGAATTTGCCTTCGGACTGCGCGGCCAGGGTGTCAAGCACCCGGCGCCCGGCCGCCACGACCTCTTTGCCGACGCCGTCGGCGGGGATTGCGGCGATCTTGAATGTCTGTTTTGCCATGATGGCCTCTCTCGTCTCAGGTGTTCTGTGTCACAAATGGGTGATGACTCCATTAGCGGTCACTCACTTCGATCCGTCTAAGACCAAGATTCGATCCGGTGGATAGGCTGGACCTATATTTGCAAGCGGGAGGTCCGCCGATGGACATCAGGCAGCTCAAATTCTTTCTGGCGGTGGCCGACCACAACGGGTTCAGCCGGGCTGCGGGACATCTCATGGTCGCCCAGCCGTCGCTGTCGCAGGCAATCGCGACCTTCGAGCGTGAACTCGGGATGCCGCTGTTTCACCGGATCGGTCGCCGCGTCGTCCTCAGCGAAGCCGGCGCCGCCCTAGTGGGGCCGGCCCGCGTAGTCCTGCGCGACCTCGACGAACCGAAGCCACCATGCAGGCTCTCAAAGGACTGCGGGGTGGGCGGATCGATCTGGTCACCATGCCCTCTCCCGGCATGGAACCACTCACCACCATCCTCACCACATTCTCCCGTGCCCACCCCGAGGTGACCGTGAATGCTGAGGCCGCCTTCACCCCCGAAGAGGTCCTCGCGTTGGTGCGGACCGGTCCGCCGAGATCGGCGTCCTCGGATCCCCAGCACCCACCCAGGCAGCCGACCTCGACGTCATACCGCTGGAACGTCAAGCCCTGGTACTGATCTCCGGACCCCACGACGACGGGCCTACCGACGACAGCATTTCGCGCAAGGACCTCACCGGATGCCGGCTCATCATCTCCAGCGCGGTTCGCTGATGCGGGCACTCGTCGACGACGTCCTCGCAAGCGGAATCGACTTCACCATCGTCGCCGAAATCGCCACCGAACATCCATTTTGCCGATGGTGCTGAACGGGTCGGGCGGGCCGTCATGCCCGCCTCCTGGACCGAATCAGCCCGCCGCTCCGGGGCCCGCGTCCAAACCATCACACCAGAGTCATACCTGCACGTCGCCGCCGTCAGCCGACGCACCCACCTCACCACACCCGCAACCGCGCTGATGATCGAAGCCCGCGCCTACGCCTCCCGAACCGGCGATCAAATGTAATCGCCTGCGCCTACGATGGCTGTCGGCGCGTTGACGATCGGAACATCCTCTTGAGACCAGTTTCGTGAGACGGCCTGGCGGCCACCACTGCGAAACACGGCAAGCAGCGTCAGCCAGAGCAGTCGACAGCGACCTCAAGGGCTGCGCATATCTCACGCATCCGGGTGTGTGCCAACCTGCCGACGCGGTCGACCAGCACTGCGACCGATACGCTTTCGACAGAATCCAGATTGACGACCGAACGCCGGGGGATCGGGTCCGCGCCGGGCTTTAGATTGACCTCGCTGGCTAGCCCGCGAATTGTCGTGGTGCATGGTGCGATGAGTGCTCGTCGAAGCCGGGGATCGCTGCGTCGCGCGACAAGACGACCACTGGGCGCCGGCCGATCTCGGCCATGTCGCACCACCAGACCTCCCCACGAGCCGGAAGCGCCGTCACGAGGCGCCAGCTGCGCGCCGCCACGACGCGAGGTCGCCCCACTCGTCCGGCTCATCGAGCGGGTGCTCGTCGTAGGCGGCGTAGCTCGCGTCGACCTCGGCTGATCGATAACGAGCGAGCAATGCCCCGAGAGCCTCATCGATGAGCGCGGCGTCGGTGATCCCCGACCGGACACTGCGCGCACTACCGAGCAACTCTGCGTCCACAGTCGTGCTCAAGCGTATGCGATTCATGCCACTAATATGCCACTCGATGCCGGCTGCTGCGTAGGAATCAAATGCTCAACGCTGCGCTGGGCTTAGAATCGATCCAGGGAGGTCCGACATGCGGAAACACTCCAGCTGGATCACCATGCTCACCAGCTTCGTGCTCATGGCGGTGGTGTTGGCGTCACCCGTGAGCGCCCACCACGGATGGGCCGACTATCAGGACGCGCAATTCGAAATCACGGGCACGCTCGTGACGCCCGTCAGTCTTGCCGGGCCGCATGCTACGACGCAGATCAGAGTCGATGAAGATGTGTGGGACGTCGTGCTTGCCCCGTCGCCACGGACTGCGCGCGCCGGCCTAACCGAGGACGTCATCCCCGTGGGCGACACGGTGACCGCCAGCGGCCACCGGCACAACGACCCGGCGACGCTCGAGATCAAGACAGAGCGCCTCACGTGGAACGGAATCGTGTTCAACGTTTACCCCGACCGCGAGTGACGTCCGATCCGGCGCCGCCCCTAGGCGCACTGCGTCGGTTCGCCACTAGCGCGCATGCATGACGCGCTGGCCTGGTTGCAGGCGTCTGCGCTCGGGATGTTCATGCGCGACTCCGGCCCGTGGACCTATCCCGTCGTCAACCTGATTCACATCCTCGGAGTCGCGACGCTCTTTGGCGCCGTGCTCATTCTCGATTTGAGGCTGCTGGGGGTGTGGCGCCGTGCGCCGCTCCGACCGATCACGACCGCCGCCGCCCCCGTGGCGATGGCGGGCTTCGCGCTCGCCGAGCCAGCGGCGTCTGCCTTCTCTCTCGCCAACCGCTGTCCAGTACGAGATCAACCCGTTTCTGCTGGTGTGTTCGCGGCACTCGGACTGGGACTCGTCAACGCCTGTCGCGCTGCGCCGCACGGCGGCCTGGAGGGCCCACCCAACCCGTGATCTGTCGCATCCGAGGCGCGAAGGCTCGCGCTCATGGGTGGCGTGTCGCTCGTCAGCCGGCCACGGGCGGGCTCGGCGGGGCGGATGATCGTTTACGGGTAAATCGGAGAGTCCAAAGAGCTTGATCTCATCCGGCTCGATTAGCGCCTCGCAGTTACCAGTACAACGGCGGCGAGCTCTGCCGCTGTTTTTCTCTGAGATACAAGACCACCCGTTCGGGTGAGGTGAACATGGCTACTGGTCGCGGTTAGTCGGGGTCTCGGGACGACGACCGATCGAGGGACCCCACCGCTCAACGCCGCGCTGAACCCGCCGGCCCCGGCGACAATCAGTGGCGTCGTGGCGTTCGGGTACGTTCCCAGGCCCCGCGCGGTGGGTCGTCGCCGTGCATGGGGCGTCCGGATCGGGCAAGCAGCAGCAGCCCCAATCCGGACGCCCCATGCACGGCGACGACCCACCGCGCGGGGCCTGGGAACCCCACCCCGAACGCCACGACGCCGCTGATTGTCGCCGTCACCAGGAGCGTCAGCAGCGCGGCGTTGAGCGGTCGGGTCCCTCGATCCATGTCGGTCCGTCCCGAGACCCCGACTAACCGCGACCAGTAGCCATGTTCACCTCACCCGAACGGGTGGTCTTGTATCCAGACTGTCACAGCGGCAGAGCTCGCCGCCGTCGTACTGGTAACTGCGAGGCGCTAATCGAGCGGATGATGAAACTTCTTGGACTCTCCGATTTACCAGTACCCGATCATCCGCCCCGCCGAGACCGCCGTCAGCCAGCTGACGAGCGACACACCACCCATGAGCGCGAGCCTTCGCGCCTCGGAATGCGACAGATCACGGGTTGGGTGGGCCCTCCAGGCCGCCGTGCGGCGCAGCGCGACGGCGTTGACGAGTCCCAGCCCGATTGCCGCGAACTTCACCAGCAGAAACGGGTTGTTCTCGTACTCAACAGCATTGGCCGAGAGAAGGCAGACGCCGCTGGCCGCGGCGAGCGCGAAGCCCGCCATCGCCACGGGGGCGGCGGCGGTCGTGATCGGTCGGAGCGGCGCACGGTGCCACACCCCCAGCAGCCTCAAATCGAGAATGAGCACGGCGCCAAAGAGCGTCGCGACTCCGAGGATGTGAATCAGGTTGACGACGGGATAGGTCCACGGGCCGGAGTCGCGCATGAATATCCCGAGCACAGACGCCTGCAACCAGGCCAGCGCGTCATGCATGCGCGCTAGTGGCGAACCGACGCAGTGCGCCTAGGGGCGGCGCCGGATCGGACGTCACTCGCGGTCGGGGTAAACGTTGAACACGATTCCGTTCCACGTGAGGCGCTCTGTCTTGATCTCGAGCGTCGCCGGGTCGTTGTGCCGGTGGCCGCTGGCGGTCACCGTGTCGCCCACGGGGATGACGTCCTCGGTTAGGCCGGCGCGCGCAGTCCGTGGCGACGGGGCAAGCACGACGTCCCACACATCTTCATCGACTCTGATCTGCGTCGTAGCATGCGGCCCGGCAAGACTGACGGGCGTCACGAGCGTGCCCGTGATTTCGAATTGCGCGTCCTGATAGTCGGCCCATCCGTGGTGGGCGCTCACGGGTGACGCCAACACCACCGCCATGAGCACGAAGCTGGTGAGCATGGTGATCCAGCTGGAGTGTTTCCGCATGTCGGACCTCCCTGGATCGATTCTAAGCCCAGCGCAGCGTTGAGCATTTGATTCCTACGCAGCAGCCGGCATCGAGTGGCATATTAGTGGCATGAATCGCATACGCTTGAGCACGACTGTGGACGCAGAGTTGCTCGGTAGTGCGCGCAGTGTCCGGTCGGGGATCACCGACGCCGCGCTCATCGATGAGGCTCTCGGGGCATTGCTCGCTCGTTATCGATCAGCCGAGGTCGACGCGAGCTACGCCGCCTACGACGAGCACCCGCTCGATGAGCCGGACGAGTGGGGCGACCTCGCGTCGTGGCGGCGCGCAGCTGGCGCCTCGTGACGGCGCTTCCGGCTCGTGGGGAGGTCTGGTGGTGCGGGATGGCCGAGATCGGCCGGCGCCCAGTGGTCGTCTTGTCGCGCGACGCAGCGATCCCCCGGCTTCGACGAGTACTCATCGCACCATGCACCACGACAATTCGCGGGCTAGCCAGCGAGGTCAATCTAAAGCCCGGCGCGGACCCGATCCCCCGGCGTTCGGTCGTCAATCTGGATTCTGTCGAAAGCGTATCGGTCGCAGTGCTGGTCGACCGCGTCGGCAGGTTGGCAGACACCCGGATGCGTGAGATATGCGCAGCCCTTGAGGTCGCTGTCGACTGCTCTGGCTGACGCTGCTTGCCGTTTTCGCAGTGGTGGCCGCCAGGCCGTCTCACGAAACTGGTCTCAAGAGGATGTTCCGATCGTCAACGCGCCGACAGCCATCGTAGGCGCAGGCGATTACATTTGATCGCCGGTTCGGGAGGCGTAGGCGCGGGCTTCGATCATCAGCGCGGTTGCGGGTGTGGTGAGGTGGGTGCGTCGGCTGACGGCGGCGACGTGCAGGTATGACTCTGGTGTGATGGTTTGGACGCGGGCCCCGGAGCGGCGGGCTGATTCGGTCCAGGAGGCGGGCATGACGGCCCGCCCGAGCCCGTTCAGAACCATCGGCAAAATGGATGTGCGGTGGGCGATTTCGGCGACGATGGTGACGTCGATTCCGCTTGCGAGGACGTCGTCGACGAGTGCCCGCATCAGCGAACCGCGCTGGGAGACGATGAGCCGGCATCCGGTGAGGTCCTTGCGCGAAATGCTGTCGTCGGTGGGCCCGTCGTCGTGGGGTCCGGAGATCAGTACCAGGGCTTGACGTTCCAGCGGTATGACGTCGAGGTCAGCTGCCTGGGTGGGTTCTGGGGATCCTAGGACGCCGATCTCGGCGGAGCCGGTCCGCACCAACGCGAGGACCTCTTCGGGGGTGAAGGCGGCCTCAGCATTCACGGTCACCTCGGGGTGGGCACGGGAGAATGTGGTGAGGATGGTGGTGAGTGGTTCCATACCGGGAGAGGGCATGGTGACCAGATCGATCCGCCCACCCCGCAGTCCTTTGAGAGCCCGCATGGTGGCTTCGGCTTCGTCGAGGTCGCGCAGGACTACGCGGGCCGGCCCCACTAGGGCGGCGCCGGCTTCGCTGAGGACGACGCGGCGACCGATCCGGTGAAACAGCGGCATCCCGAGTTCACGCTCGAAGGTCGCGATCGCCTGCGACAGCGACGGCTGGGCGACCATGAGATGTCCCGCAGCCCGGCTGAACCCGTTGTGGTCGGCCACCGCCAGAAAGAATTTGAGCTGCCTGATGTCCATCGGCGGACCTCCCGCTTGCAAATATAGGTCCAGCCTATCCACCGGATCGAATCTTGGTCTTAGACGGATCGAAGTGAGTGACCGCTAATGGAGTCATCACCCATTTGTGACACAGAACACCTGAGACGAGAGAGGCCATCATGGCAAAACAGACATTCAAGATCGCCGCAATCCCCGCCGACGGCGTCGGCAAAGAGGTCGTGGCGGCCGGGCGCCGGGTGCTTGACACCCTGGCCGCGCAGTCCGAAGGCAAATTCGCCTTTGCGTGGGAAGAGTTCGCCTGGGGCAGCCAGTACTACGAGCAGACCGGCAAGATGATGGCCGACGACGGCCTGGACACGTTGAAGAGCTTCGACGCCATCTACTTCGGCGCGGTGGGCTGGCGCAACGTGCCCGACCACATCAGCCTGTGGGGTCTGCGGCTGAACATCACCCAGAACTTCGACCAGTGGGCCAACGTGCGGCCGGTGAAGTTCCTGCCAGGTGTGGTCTCCCCGTTGCGCAAGGCTGATGACACCGAACTCGACTGGGTCGTCATCCGTGAGAACAGCGAAGGCGAATACGCCGGCCTGGGCGGACGCAACCTGAGCGGCCGCGGGCCGGGCAACGAGATCGCGCTGCAGACCGCGCTGTTCACCGACAAGGGCTGCGAGCGCATCATGCGCTTCGCATTTGACCTGGCCCGTACCCGCAGGGTGAAGAAGGTTTCCAGCGTCACCAAGTCCAACGCGCAGCAGTACGGCATGGTGCTGTGGGACGACGTCTTCAAGCGCGTCGCCCTGGACTACCCCGACGTCGAGACCGAAAGCGTTCTCGTCGATGCGATGAGCGCGAAGTTCGTCCTGCATCCCGAGGATCTGTCCGTCGTCGTGGCCTCCAACCTCAACGCCGACATCCTCTCGGATCTGGGTTCGGCGCTGGCCGGCAGCCTGGGTATCGCCGCGAGCGCCAACCTGAACCCGGAACGCCGCTTTCCCAGCATGTTCGAGCCCGTCCACGGGTCGGCCCCCGACATCGCCGGCGAAGGGATCAGCAACCCGGTCGGCGCGATCGCCAGCGCCGCGTTGATGCTGGATCACTTCGGTCTGCACGCTGAGGCCCGCCGCGTCGAAGCGGCGATCGAAACCGCCACCGCCAGTGGTGTTCTCACCCGCGACATCGGCGGAACGTCGAACACCGATGAGGTTACCGACGCCATCATCGGCGCGCTCACCAAGGCCCTGACACCGGCCTGATCCACCCGTAATTCCCTGCGCCACCTCTCGTGCGGCGCTGCTCGAACCCGGCCGGGTGACCCCGGCAGCCTGCTACCAAACCAATTCACACACGCACAGAGGTGACGTCATGGAAACACACAGCACAACCGAGGACTACCGGCCCAATAAGGAGAAGAAACGCTGGTACAAACAGCTCTACTTCTGGGTTCTGTTAGCAATCATCATCGGGGTCCTCGTCGGATGGCTCAGCCCGTCCGCGGGGGTCGCGATGGAGCCCATCGGTACCACCTTCATCACCGCGATGAAGATGCTGATCGGGCCGATCGTCTTCCTGACCATCGTCGGCGGCATCGCCGGTGTCGCGGATCTGAAGAAGGTCGGTCTGACCGGGATCAAGGCGCTGACCTACTTCCAGGTCGGCACAATCATCGCGATGTTCACCGGACTGGCGGCGATCAACATCTTCCGCGCCGGCGACGGCGTTAACGCCGACCCCGGCAAAATCGAGACCAGCGAATCCGCGGAGAAGCTGATCACCACCGGTGAGACCAAGCAGTGGTGGGAGTTCATCACCCACCTGGTTCCCGACAGCGTGGTGGGCCCGTTCGTCGAGGGCGACATCCTGCAGATCATCTTCATGGCGGTGCTGTTCGGTGTCGCGCTCAATGCGGTCGGTCACATCGGCGGCCCGGTCCTGGACATGATCAACCGGTTCACCAAGATCACGTTCAAGATCCTCAACTACGTCATGAAGCTGGCGCCGCTGGGTGCGTTCGGCGCGATGGCCTATGCGATCGGCAAATACGGAGTGTCAACCTTGACCAGCCTGGGGTCTCTGATCCTGCTGTTCTACGTGACCTCGGCGCTGTTCGTGTTCGTGATCTTGGGATCGGTGATGGCCTACCTTCGGCTCAACATCTGGCACATGCTGAAGTACCTGCGCGACGAGCTACTGCTGATCCTGGGCACCTCGACCGCCGAACCGGCACTGCCCGGGTTGATGCGCAAGTTGGAATACGCCGGCGTCAGCCGCCCGACCGTCGGGCTGGTCGTCCCGACCGGGTACAGCTTCAACCTCGACGGTGCTGCGATCTATCTGTCGCTGGCCGCGCTGTACATCGCTCAAGCCACCAACACCCCCCTCACGATCGGCCAGCAGCTCGGCATGCTGGCGGTGATGCTGCTGACCTCTAAGGGTGCAGCCGGGGTCGTCGGCGGCGGATTCATCGCCCTGACAGCCACATTGAGCACGCTCGGGCACATCCCGGTGGTGGGCATCATGTTGATCTTCGGCATCGACAAGTTCATGTCCGAGTGCCGGGCGCTGGTCAACTTCATCGGCAACTCGGTGGCCACCCTGTTCGTCGCGAAATGGAACCACGAACTCGACGTCGACCGGGCCCGAGCCGTATTTGCCGGCAAGGACGTGGAACCGCTGTTCGACCCCAGCGAGGACCTCGACGTCAACCCGTACGACCCGACCGACCATGAGCTCGTCGGAGCCCACACCGGCGCGCCACTGCAACGCGACGCCGCCAACGCCGGTGCACCCCGGGAACTGGCGACCACCGGATCCAGCGGAGACGGGCCAGCACTGCGCACCCCGCCGACGGCGTCGCCGTAGGTCGCCGGTAACGGCTCACGTCCGATTACCCCTTCTACGTGCCCGCCTCACTAATAGATGGAACACCCATGAGAGTCCTGATCGCACCCGACAAGTTCAAAGGCAGCCTCACCGCTGCCGAGGTCGGCGAGCACTTGGCGAAAGGCCTCGCCGAGGCCGGTGCACACAGCAGGACCCTCCCTCTGGCCGACGGCGGCGACGGCAGCGTCGCCGCCGCCCTGGCCAGCGGCTTCCATCCCTACACCACGAGCGTGCACGGGGCGACCGGACGCAGCCACAGCGGTGTCGTCGCCTTCGACGGCGACACCGCCATCGTCGAAGTCGCCAACACCTGCGGTCTGGCCACCCTGCCCGGCGGGGTCCGCGCCCCGATGACCGCATCGAGTTACGGCTTCGGCGAAGCCATCCGAGCGGCACTGACACTGGCCCGCACACGACTGGTGCTCGCACTGGGCGGCAGCGCGAGTACCGACGGTGGAATCGGGATGCTCGCCGCGCTCGGTTACCGCTTCGTCGACCGCGCCGGCGAACTGCTGGCCCCCACCGCTAAGAACCTGGATCGCATCCACTGCATCGACAGCCGCCGCGCGGTCGATCTCGGTGGGATCGACCTCGTCGTCGCCGGCGACGTCACCAGCCCGCTGCTCGGGCTCAGCGGCGCCGCCGCGGTGTTCGGCCCCCAAAAAGGGTCCACCGCAGCCCAAGTCGCCCAACTCGACGCCGGACTGGCCAACCTCGTCGCAGCCTTCAGCCGGTCCGGACATGCCCGAGCCGACACCGCAGCCCGCGCACCGGGATCGGGTGCCGCCGGCGGTATCGGCTTCGCCGCCATGCTGCTGGGCGCCACCACCGCCTCTGGCGCGGAATACTTTCTGGATCTCCTCGACTTCGATCACGTCGTCGGCGACGCCGACCTCGTTATCACCGGAGAAGGACGCCTCGACCACCAGACGCTGCAGGGGAAACTGCCCGCCGTCGTCGCACTGCGTGCCGCACCGACCCCCGTGGTCGCCGTCGTCGGCCGCAACGACCTCAACAACGACACCGCCACAACCGGATTCGCCGACATCTTCGCCGTCGCCGACCTCACCGACAGCGACACCTCCCGCGACGCGCAACGCACGGCAGAACTACTGCACCACATCGGAACGCACATCGGGACGCGCTACACCACAAAGAGCTGAATCAGCTGGTGGTCAGGATGACCACCGGCCGGCCTTCCAGCGTGCCACCTTCTCGTCCGTCGGTGGCCTCGTAGAGCGCCACCTGATCATGCACCCGATCACTGGTGGGCAGGTACGCGTTGGCCATGTCGGTCATTCGGTGTGTAGCGGCCGGTCGCGGGCTGCAGCCAGGTCGCAATGTTGCGGACGAACGGCGAGGTTGAAGCGGCGGCCCGTTGCGGTGCTCTCGGGCGCCAACGGCGAACTCGCGCCGGATGGCCGACCGATGGGCCGGGCGGTGGATCGACGTGGCTCAGGATCGGATCGTCGTCGGCACGGTCGACCCGGTTGCGCGCGATCACTTCGTGGCCGGCCGCCCGCAGCTCCTGCGCCAGCAGTGAAAACCGGGTGATGTCCCAGTCATCGGGATGCTCCGCGATCGTCGTTTGAAGCAAGATCTTCGCCATCAGACACTCCTATTTCAGCGTGGTTGATTCAGCTGGCACGCGAAGATGCTTGCGCGCGGCTAGTTCGTCTTCGTCGACGAGAACGAGCATTGGTTGGCCCGGAACGCAGAGCATCGTGACGGTGAAGCGGCACCGTATGTCGTCACGGTTGTTGCCATCCGAGTAGTGGATGACGTCGCCGCCGGGTTCCCAGAATGCTTCTCCGGCGCGGACGACGCGGGGCGCCTGGCCTTCCAGTTCGAAAAGCATCTCACCTTCGAGCATGTAGCCGAAAGCAGGGCCGCTCGGGTGCCGGTGTGGCGGGGCGCCCGCACTGCCCGGCGGGTAGTCGACGACAACGGTCATGGCGTGGGCGCCTTCGGGGATGAACGGCGGCTGCGCCTCCTGCACCACCGTCAATGCCGTCTCCCATGAGGCGTCATATTTCTTCGACATCGGTCATTCCTCCTTGGTTGTGTTTTCAGATGGCGGTGCCGCCGCCGTCGGCGTGCAGGGTTGAGCCGGTGATGAAACTCGAGCGGGGCGGCTGGCAGCGTTGTTGACCAGGATGCCCACGCTCCCAGCCTGCTGTACAAGCGACATCACCGACTCCAGATCCGATAGATCAGCTCGGATGAAGCGCACGCTCGCATCGATTCCCGCAGCAGCGGCCGTGCCGCGACGCGGTTCTCTGCCGGTGATGATGACCGAGGCACCTTCGCGGGCCAGTAGCTCGGCGCATGCCAGGCCGATGCCCGCGGTTCCGCCGGTTATCAAGGCTTTCTGGTTGATCAATTCCACTGCTCACTCCCCAGTTACGCGATGCACTGTTCGACCGCGGCGAAATTGCCGCGACTGCGGGCGACATGAGCCAATGCGATCCGCAGCCGTTGCCGGCCGCGTGACACCCGCGACATGACTGTGCCCAGCGGGATGTTCAACATCGCGGCGGTTTCCGCGTACGTGTATCCCTGGACGTCGGCGAAGTACACAACTGTGCGGAAACCTTCGGGCAGAGTGGCGAGCGCTGCCTTGATTTCGCTGTCCGGCAAGGAGCCGAGGTCCCCGTACTGACAAGCCTCACGAGCCGAGACGAGTGCCTCGTCGTATCGGCCGAGGCCGTTGTAGAGCACCGCCGTGGCGTATCCGGTCAAACCGAGCGCACGGCCTTCCCCCCTGGCGTTTCCGTCTGCGGCGGCTGCCTCGATGATGGGGATGGCGTCTGCCGGAATACCCCGCCAGGCGGCGAGCAACAGTGAGTGGTATCTCACCGGCGCGAGGTGGTCTGTCGCCGCGGCGATCGAGTTCGCCTCTTCGACAAGTGTTGCCGCCGTGGCGAATTCGCCTGCAAGCAGGTGGACCCCGGCACGGTAGACGAGCGCTTGTGGAAGTACGGCCAGCGCACCGGCGTCACGCGCCTGCCGCACCGTGGCGGTGGCCAGTTGATGCACGATCGATTCGTCCCACAATTCATGTGCGGCGGATTCCTGCAAGATCGAACTCGATCACTCCCGCAGCTTCGGCAGGCCCCAGTGCATCGACCGGAATGCCCAGCTGCGCGGCCGCGCGCAGAAACAGTGCAGCGTCGCCCACCGGCTCAGCCGCCGCGGCAAGCACCAACCGTTGGGTCGGCTCCGGAAGGGACTGAATACGGCGCACAAAGCCGTCCTCGATCTGTCCCGCCGAGTGACGCCCACCCGTGTTCCAGAATCCGCCGGCGAGCTCGGCGACGGAAACGTTTCGGGGCACCTCGAGCAAGGCCAGCGGAATGCCGCGGGGCTGGTCGCCGGTCGGCGGCCCGGTGGGTTACGGCTGCTGAAAGATCTTGTTGGCCAGGCATTTTGAATCTGCCGCTGACCGTGACGGTGGCGGGCCGTCCCGGTTACCCGCCGCCTCCCGGGCCGGCTATGAAGTGAGCGACTACGTCTGTGCGTGACGTGGCTGTAGCCAAAGACATTGAAGCACACAGGGATTCAGCCTAGAGAGGCCGGTCATGGTTCTCTTCCAACTCTTGCGATCCGACGTGGACCTGATGGGCAACTGCCAAAGGTATATCCAGTTTCATCCGTTCGCTGACGGGCGTTAGCTCGCCGTGGTAAACGGATTGTTAAGCGGTTCGCTACCGCGGACCGCCGCGGGAACTCCACAAGGTCCAGCCCGGCCGGAGCGGACAAGACCGTCCGGGCCGGGCTGGGAGGGTGGCCGTCAGGAGCCGTGCACGCCGACCGGCGCCTGGTGGACGTAGTGGGCGGCGTCGTGGGTGCGGAAGTCATCCTCGAGTTCCTCCAGCGTGCGCCCCCGGGTCTCGGGCATGTACTGGCGTACGAACAGGAACGACACCGTGTTGATCACCGCGAACATGAGGAACACCGGCGTCGACCCGAGACCCTCGGCGAGGATCGGGAACATGAACGAGATGAACGTGTTGGCCGCCCACAGGCAGGCGATCGAGACGCCCATCGAGAAGCCCCGAATGGTCATCGGGAAGATCTCCGAGAGCACCAGCCACACGATCGGCCCGGCGAAAGTCTGCATGCAGAACATGAACGCCAGCATCGCAACGAGGATGAGGTAGCTGCGGAACGCCGATTCGGGCAGCAGGAACGAGGCCGCCAAGATGACGTGCGAGATCGCGACCGCGGCGAAGCCGAACATCAGCAGCGGGCGCCGGTTGAACTTGCCGAGCAGAATGATGCCGGTGGTCACCCCGATCACCGAGGTCACACCGAGGGTCACCGTGGCGACGATCGACGCGCTGGCGCCCAGGCCAGTGGACTCCAGGATCGTCGTGCCGTAGTAGACGATCGTGTTGACGCCGGTGAACTGCTGGGCGACGGCGAGGCCGATGCCGATCCATAACAGTCGGCGCATCCAGGCGAACGCTCGCAGGTCGCCGATCGCACTGCCCTTGTCCTCCCCGACGTCGCGCTGGGCGTGCAGGGCGACGATGTTGTACTCCTCGGCGGCCTCCGCCTCGTCGCGGCTACGGTGCAGCACCCGGCGGGCGTCATCCAGGCGCCCCTTCACGGCGTACCAACGGGGCGTGTCCGGCAGCGCCAGCATGCCGGCGAACAGGAAGATCGCCGGGATCGCGGCGACGGTGAGCATGACCCGCCACACGTGCGCGCCCTGGATCGTCTGGTCGATGATCGTGTTCATTACGAACGCGAGCAGCTGACCGGTCACAATCATGAACTCGTTGATGGTCACCATCCGGCCCCGCCGCCAGGACGGCGCCAGCTCGGCCAGGTAGAGCGGCACCACCACCGACGAGGCACCCACGGCGAGGCCGAGGATGACGCGGGAGGCGATCATCAGCGGAACGGTGGGTGACAGACCGCTGCCCAGCGCGCCGACCAGGAACAACACGGCGCAGACCAGAATGCTGCCCTTGCGCCCCAAAGCGTCGGCGATCTTCCCGCCGAGCAGCGCGCCGATGATCGCGCCGAACAGCAGCGAGCTCACCACGGCGCCTTCGGCCACCGAGGTCAGCCCCAGATCGTCGCGCATGTAGAGCAGCGCGCCGGCGATGACGCCGGTGTCGTAGCCGAACAGCAGCCCACCGAGCGTGGAGATGATCGTGAGCCTGGTCAGGAACCGTTTGTGGGGACCCGACACGTGCGCCGGCGGGGGGCCGCCGCCGTGCCCCCCATGCCCCATGTTGCTATGCGCCATCAGTTGCTCCTTCCTCGACGGAGGTACCCGGCGACCCACGTCGTCGTCTAGGTTACTTAGACCGCTCTATTAGACCGGTCTAGTCACACTAGTATGACCCCCGTCACATGGCGCGTCAATAGGCCGACACCGAAGATTTCAAGCTGGACCGGCGTGGCAGCGCTAGCCGGAAAGGTCCGCCCCTGTGCCTACCGTGGTTGCTGGCTCCGCCGACCGTGACCAGTCGGCTCGCTCTCAGGACAGGGCTACCGTCGCATGAAACATATTGCGCTACACCGTTAGTCGACGCTTGTCGTTGAGGCCGCGTCCCACCGGATGGCGGCGTCAAGGTCTTCCAGGGCGAAGTCGCGCACGTGCCAGGTCATTACACCTACCGATCGTCGTGAGTGCGTCGCGGGTACCGCAACTCTCATCCCTCAGACCAGCACTTGAGATCACTTCTGCGCGTTGGCTGCCCGGCCTCGGCGGCCGGTGGCTCGCATTCGGTTGAGAAGCCGTTAGGCGGGCCAGTCGACGCTGAGGTATTGGGTTTCCTGGAACTCTTCGAGGCCGCGCCGGGCGCCTTCGCGGCCGAGGCCGCTCTGTTTGACACCGCCGAACGGGGCCGACGGGTCGGACACCAGTCCCCGGTTGACGCCGACCATGCCGGCGTCGATGTCTTCCCCGAGGCGCATGGCGCGCTGCAGCTGTCCAGCGTAAACGTAAGCGGCAAGGCCCATTTCGGAGGCGTTGACGAGATCGATCAGTTCGGAGTCGTCGTTCCACGCCACGACCGGGGCGACGGGACCGAAGATCTCCTGGCTGAGGATGGCGGCGTCCGCGGGGACGTTGACCAGCACGGTCGGCGGGTAGAACCAGCCCTTGCTTTCGGCGACGACTGCCCGATGGCTGATGCGGGCACCGGCGGCGAGGGCATCGCGGACAAGGGCGTCGACAGTCTCGACCGCTCGTTCGGAGATCAGCGGGCCAACCTCGGCGCCGGTGGTGGCCGGCCCTACGGTGAGTGCCTCGACCGCTCGGCCGAATCGTGCGGTGAACTCGTCGATGATGTCGGCGTGGATGTAGAAGCGGTTAGCGGCGGTGCACGCTTGTCCGCCGTTGCGGAATTTGGCGATCATGGCGCCGGTGACGGCGGCGTCCAGGTCGGCGTCTTCGGTGACGATGAACGGTGCGTTGCCGCCCAGTTCCATTGAGCTATTGACGATTCGGTCGGCCGCTTGGCGCAGCAGCACCCGGCCGGTACCCGTCGAGCCGGTGAAAGAGATCTTGCGGATGCGGGTGTCCTGCATCCACGCGGTGACGACGTCGCCCGGGGTGGTGGTCGGGACGACGTTGACGACGCCGCCGGGAACACCGGCCTCGGCCAACAGATGTGCGACGGCGATGGCGGTGATCGGTGTCTCGGACGCGGGTTTCAGAACGACGGTGCAGCCGGCCGCCAGCGCCGGCGCGATTTTACGGGTCGCCATGGCGGCGGGAAAGTTCCACGGCGTCACGAGCGCTGCGACACCGACGGGGCGGTGGGTGACGACTATGCGGGCGCCGCCGTTGGGTGAGGCGCCATAATCACCGCCGGACCGTACGGCCTCCTCGGCGAACCACCGGAAAAATTCGGCGGCGTAGGTGATTTCGCTGATCGCGTCGGTGCGCGACTTGCCGTTCTCGGACATGATGAGTTCGGCGAGCGGCTCTCGGTCGCGGATCATCAGCTCGAAGGTGCGGTTGAGGATCTCCGAGCGTGCGCGCGCCGGGGTGCACCGCCAATGGGTCAGCGCGGCGTCGGCCGCGGTGACCGCGGCGGCCGCGTCGGCGGCGTCGCCGTCGGCGACATGCGCGATCACCTCGCGGGTCGCGGGGTTCTCGACGTCGAACGTGCCACCTCCGCCGGGTTGAGCGGTGCCACCGATCAGCACGGCGCGAGTGAGGTCAAGGGAGTCGAGGTAGGTGGTCACGGATAGAGGCCTCTCTGGGTGTGTGCCTCGGCGACGCGTTGCACCGCGAGTGAGGTAGCGGCTGCCCGTAGGGTGAGCCGATGGGCGGTCGCATAGTCAAGGACGTGGTGCCAGGCGCCGATCATCCGCTCAGCCAGCCGTGTCTCGACCTGGTCTTCGGTCCACCAGTAGGCCTGGTTGGCCTGAACCCATTCGAAGTAGGACACGATCACTCCGCCGGCGTTGGCCAGGATGTCGGGCACGACGGTGACGCCTCGGGCAGCGAGGATTTCGTCGGCTTCGGCGGTCGTGGGGCCGTTGGCGCCTTCGACGATCAGTCGGGCGCGGACGTGTTCGGCGTTACCGGTGTGCAGTACGCCTTCGACGGCGGCCGGCAATAGCAGGTCGACGTCGAGCTCGAGAAGCTGCGCAGGATCGATCGGGTCGGCGCCGGTGAAACCGACGACGGTGCCGGCGTCATCGACGTGGGCCTCCAACGCGGGCACGTCGATTCCGCCGTCGGCGCGGATGGCGCCGTACTGATCGCCGACCGCCTCGATGCGCACTCCGGATTCCCATAGGAATCGGGTGGCGTCGCGACCGACTTTGCCGAACCCTTGGACGGCGGCGGACGCGTGCTCGCACGCGATATTGAGGTGTGCGAGTGCTTGATGGGCGATGTGCACGACGCCGCGCGAGGTGGCTGACGCGCGCCCGTGAGATCCGCCGAGGCTGATCGGTTTGCCGGTGACGACGCCGAGGACGGTATGGCCGGTATTGACTGAGTAGGTGTCCATGATCCAGGCCATGGTCTGCTCGTCGGTACCGATGTCGGGTGCAGGAATGTCATGCGCGGGACCGATGAGCGGCATGATCTCCGAGGTGTAGCGCCGGGTGACCCGTTCGAGTTCGTCTCGGGAATAGTGGCGCGGGTCGATCGCCACGCCGCCTTTGGCCCCGCCGTAGGGGACGTCGAGTAGCGCGCACTTCCACGTCATCCACATCGCGAGCGCCCGGACCTCATCGAGGTCCACGTGCGGGCTGTAGCGCAGTCCGCCCTTGGCCGGGCCTCGTGAATAGTTGTGCTGGACGCGGTGGCCGGTGATGATCTCGACGGTTCCGTCGTCGCGGCGCAACGGAATGCTGACGGTGAGCTCGCGGCGGGGTGCGGCAAGCAGATCGAACATGCCTTGGCCGTAGCCGAGGACGGCGATGGCGTCGGCGAGCTGGGCGCGGGCATCGTCAAGGGGCGAGCGTGCCGGCGCGGCGACGCGGGCGTCGAAGACATCGGTCATCGCGTCACCCGGAACGCCTCGGCGAGAATGTCGAGGGCCTCGGTGAGGAGATCGTCGCCGATGGTTAGCGGCGGCAAGAAACGCAGCACATTGCCGTCGGTGCCGCAGGTGAGGACGATGACACCGCGCAGGCGGGCCGCGGCGGCGATCGCGGCGGTCAGGTCAGGATCGGGCGTGATGGTGCCGGGTCGGACCAGTTCGACGGCGATCATGGCGCCGCGGCCGCGGACCTCTCCAATACGCGCGTCGGCGGCCTGCATTCGCTGCAGCCTGTCCTTCATGACCCGCTCTATCTTTTGCGCCCGGCCGATGAGGTCGTCGGCGCGGATCGTCTCGATGGCGGCCAACGCCGCAGCACACGCCAGCGGGTTGCCGCCGTAGGTGCCGCCGAGGCCGCCCACGTGGGCGGCGTTCATGATGGCCGCTGTTCCGGTAACCGCCGCCAACGGCAGGCCACCGGCAATTCCTTTGGCGGTCACGATCAGATCGGGTACCAGGCCTTCGTGCTCGCAGGCGAACATGGCGCCGGTGCGGGCGAACCCGGTCTGTACCTCGTCGGCAATGAAGACGACGTCGTGGGCGTGACACCACTGCAGGAGGGCCGGAAGAAAGCCAGGGGCCGGTTGGATGAATCCGCCCTCACCCTGGATTGGCTCGATGACCAGGGCGGCGAGATCATCGGCGCCGATGTGGGCCTCGATGTGCGCGATCGCACGGTCGGCGGCCTGTCGTCCGGTGACGGTGTCTCCGTCGCGCAGCGGGTAGGACAGCGGGGCGCGGTGCACGCCGGGGGCGAAGGGGCCGAACCCATGCTTGTAGGGCATGTCCTTAGCGGTCAGAGCCATCGTGAGGTTGGTCCTGCCGTGATACGCGTGGTCGAAGGCGACGACGTCGGACTTCTTGGTGTAGGCGCGGGCGATCTTGATCGCGTTCTCCACGGCTTCGGCGCCCGAGTTGAATAACGCGGTGCGCTTGTCGTGATCACCGGGGGTGAGCGCATTGAGTGCCTCGGCGACCGCGACGTACCCCTCGTAGGGGGTGACCATGAAGCACGTGTGGGTGAACTTTTCGACCTGGGCTTTGACGGCGTCGACGACCCGCTGCGCGCTGTTACCGACGCTGGTGACCGCGATGCCAGACCCGAAATCGATAAGGCTGTTGCCGTCGATGTCGACGACGACGCCGCCGCCGGCGCGATCGGCAAAAACTGGCATGGTCGTACCGACGCCGGCTGCGACCGCCGCAGCCTTGCGGGCCATCAAGTCCTGCGACCGAGGACCAGGTACGGCGGTCACCAAGTGGCGACGCTGGGGAATCTGATCAGTCATAGCTTCCTCCGAGAGCATGTTGCGATGAACGTGACCCCAGCCTCTATGAGCGATTACCATGCCGTCCAATACTTGTTAGGCAATCTCTCGATGCCTGAGAGGCATAGGAGGTAGCGTCACCCTGGAGCTACGCACGCTGCGCTACTTCGTAGAAATTGCCGAGGCCGGCACGGTTAGCGCGGCCGCGGAAACCCTGCATGTCACCCAGCCCGGGTTGTCCCGTCAGCTGCGCCAGCTCGAACGCGAGCTCGGGGTACTACTTTTCGACCGCATCCAAGGCCGGCTACTGCTGTCGGCGGCGGGCCGGGCCTTACTGCCGCGGGTGCGCGACCTACTCGCCGGCGCGGATCATCTCGCCCTCAACGCCCAGACGTTGGCGACCGGTCGGCTGGATCAACTCACGCTTGCCGCACCGGCGACGACGCTCGCCGAAGTGGTGTCCCCCTTCATCGCCACACTGCAGCCGCACGACCCGACGCCGTCCGTGTTCGCCTCCGATGGATATCAGCCCGAAGCGGCGCTGCGACGCGGTGCCGACCTCGTCATCACCAATGGACGCCCCAGCGACGTGCTCGACTCAGTCGCGCTGGCGGTCTTGCCGGTGTGGGCCTACGTGCCAGCCGGGCACCGCTGGGCGGACAGGGACGCTGCCGACATTGGTGCCCTCGCCGAGGAAACCGTCATCGGCCTGCCTGCGACATTTAGTGCACGGCAAATGCTGGACGCCGCCTACTTGCGCGCAGGGCTTGCCCCTCGTGTCGCGATCGAAGCGAGCAGCGGCCCGGTGGCGCAAGCACTCGCCGCGGCGGGACGCGGCGTTGCCGTGGTTACCGATGACCCGCGCTTCGGGCTGCGCGCACTGAGAATCACGGTGGGAGGCAGCGTGCTGAGCATCCACCTCTACGCCGGGTGGGATCCCCAGCACCCGGGCGCAACGACGCTCGCCGCGATCGCAGGGCGGCTTTCGGAATACATCATCGGGCACTACGGCGACTCGGCCCGCCCGTCCTGACAACGCTCGGCTGCCCCGGACACGTCCCTGCCGCGAAGGCAGCGCGAGACGTTCGGCGCCGATGGCGACCCGATTCGGATCAACCTCCAGGTGTGGGAGAACCGGTGCGCGCAGTCATGCTGACGTCGCGCTGAACCCGACGAACATCGTCGAATGCAGCGTCAGCACGTGATTGCGCGCGATCTGGCTGGCTGCCCTGCTGTCGTGTGCGCGCAAAGCCTCGACGAGCTGGGCGTGTTCCTTATTCACCTCGTGTAGGTACCCGATCGGATAGGGGATGAAGTACTTGTAGAGGCGGTGGAGCACGTCGCAATAGCTGTCAAGTGCCCATTCGAAATGGCTTGCTTCGGCGACGGTTTCGTGGAAACGGAGGTCAGCGGCGTGGTAGCTCGTCCAGTCCTCAGACGCGCCGGCCTCGGCGACGATGGCGCTGAGCGTGTTCAGCTGTTCCTCGCAGGCGGCATGAGCTGCCGCCGCGCTCAGCGCATCCTCCGCCAGTGCCCGTAGGTCGATGAGGCGGTGCACTTCGACGGAGTCGGCGCGGAACGTGTGCGCAGGGTGTCCGGCGGGCGGTGCGACTGCTGGGCCGTTGCGGGCCACGAATGTTCCGCCTGTGCGACCGCGCCGCCGTTCCACGAGTCCTTCGTCGGCGAGCGACTGCAGCGCCCGCCGAACTGTCGCGACGCTGACGTCGAGAGCCTCAGCGATCGCCGGTTCGGTGGGCAGCCGGTCGCCGACGGCCATGAGCTTGAGTTCCAGCGCCAGCCAGATCCGCGCCCGGACCGTATCGGCGGCGCTTAGGCGGTTGATTCCGGCGACGGGGGGAGCCGTCAATGCCGGCAGCGCCGGGTCGGCTTCCAGCGTCATGAAAGTGAGCGTACGCGGACTGTTGCTAAATCCGCTCATTCCGAACTAATATGATCCACATCATAATTGTTCAATCTGAGCGGTTATTGCGGTCGCCGCAGGTCAAACGATGGGAATCGACTATTGAACGCGATCACAGTCGCCGCGGTGCAGGCCAGACCGCTGCCGGCGGGTGGGCTGCCGGAGTTCGGCGGGGATGACACCTTGACCGCCTTCGCGGACGACGTCATGCGGGTGCGTGATGGCATCAAGCAGGGCCCGGCGGTGCTGGTGTACCCAGAACTGCACCTGTTCGGCACAGACGGGCATCCGATCGCGGCGCGCGAACAAGTTCTGCGGACTGCGGCCCAACCGTTGAACGGCGAACTGGTAAAGCGGCTTGGCCGCATCGCCCGCGCGTCAGGGGTCTGGCTCGTCCCGGGGTCGGTGTGCGAAGCCGGCCGCGACGGCGCGTTGTTCAATACCGCCCTGGTGTTCGCACCCGACGGCACGCTCGCGGGTACGTACCGCAAGGTCTTCCCCTGGCGACCCTACGAGCCATACACCCCAGGCGATCGGTTCGTCACCGTCGACATTCTCCCAACCTGCCGGCTCGGGATCTCGATCTGTTATGACGCCTGGTTCCCCGAGGTCACCCGGCACCTGGCATGGATGGGCGCCGACGTCGTCGTCAACATCGTCAAGACCACCACACCGGACCGGCCCCAAGAGTTGGTGCTGGCACGCGCGAACTCCATTGTGAACCAAGTGTTTATGGTCAGCGTGAACTGCGCCGGGCCGGTGGGCCGAGGCCAGAGCATCGTCGTCGACCCGGAAGGCGAGGTGCTGCAGCAGAGCCTCGGCGATGCGCCGCAGGTGCTGTACCAACGGCTGGATCTCGGCCAGGTCGAACGGGTCCGTGAACATGGGACCGCGGGCACCAACCGGATGTGGTCGCAGTTCCTGCCGTCCGATCGAGAACTTGAGTTGCCGCTCTATCAGGGCCGTATCGATCCCACTGCCTGGAGTCCGTCGCGACGCGCCGTCGACGAGAAGACCACCAACTCGCCCATAACCGCTGGAATAGAAAGGCGCACTTCATGATCAACACCTCGGACTCCGCGGCCACACCGACTCTGCTACGGGCACTCGGATTGCGCTCGTTGGTGCTGTTCGGTCTCGCGTACATGACACCGATGATCGTGCTCGGCATCTTTGGTGTGATCGCCGCCGAGACGGCCGGTGCGTCGGCGTCGGCGTATCTGATCGCCCTTGTGGCGATGTTGTTCACCGCGTCGAGCTACGGCCGCATGGCGGTCGCGTACCCCGTTTCCGGGTCGGCCTACACGTATGTGCGGCGCACCATCGACGCGCGCGTCGGATTCCTCACCGGATGGGCCGTGCTGCTGGATTACCTGTTTCTGCCGATGGTGATCTGGCTCATCGGCGCCGCCTACCTGGAGGCCCAATTCCCCGCGGTCCCAGGCTGGTTGTGGATCATCGGGTTCATCGTGGTCACCACCGTGCTCAACGTGCTGGGCATCAAGGTTGCCGACAAGGCGAACTACCTGCTGATGGCGTTTCAGCTGCTTGTCCTCGTTGCGTTTGTAGCGCTGTCAGTTGGCCACGTGATGAGCTCCAACGGTGTTGGCGCACTGGCGAGTTCGTCTCCGTTCACCGGTATCGACGCCACCCTGGGTGGAGTGACCGCAGGTGCGGCGATCGCCGCGTACAGCTTCCTTGGCTTCGACGCTGTCACGACGTTCACCGAGGAGACGGTGGAACCGCGCAAGACGATGCCGCGTGCGATCCTTCTGATCGCTCTGATCGGCGGCGCCATCTTCCTGGTCGTCGCCTACACCACCCAGTTGGTGCACCCGGGAGGGGAATTCGACGATGCGTCGTCGGCCGCGCTGGAGATCGCGAAGTTGATCGGCGGCAGCCTGTTCGGGTCGGTGTTTCTCGCCGGCTTGGTGATCGCGCAGTTCGCGTCAGGTCTGGCTGCCCAGGCATCGGCTTCGCGACTGCTGTTCGCGATGGGCCGCGATGGCGCGGTGCCCCGCAAGGTCTTCGGGGAGATCAGCGCGAAGTTTCACACGCCGGCCTTCAACCTGGCTTTCGTCGGCATGGTTGGGCTGCTGGCTCTTCTCCTCGACGTCACCACGTCGACGTCGTTCATCAACTTCGGGGCGTTCGTCGCGTTCACACTGGTGAACGTGTCGGTCGTCGTCTACTACTTCCGTCAGCGTGTCACCGGTACGAGCAACAACGTGTGGCTGTACGTGGTGGGCCCGGCGATCGGCGCGGTGATCACGTGTTACCTCCTGACCCAGTTGGACAACCGCGCGATCCTGCTCGGGGTGTCGTGGTTGGTGATCGGTGTGATCGTCCTGGCAGTCGCCAGCCGCGGATTCAAGGAACTACCGCCGGAGATCGCCGTCGACGCGGTCGACGCTCCTGCCACCGAACCGACCGCACGATGAGCCCGAACTGTCTCAGCGCATGTCCATGAAAGTGGCACTGGCGCAGATTAGTTCGGATTGTGACACATCTGCGAACCTCGCGCGGATCACCGAGGTGACAGCAGCGGCGCGCGACGCGGGCGCGCGAGTCGTGCTGTTTCCCGAATACGCCATGTACGAGAAGGCTGTTGTGGACGCCACCTTCGCACGCGCCGCCGAGCCGATCACCGGGAACTTCGGCACCGCGATCGCCGAGCTGGCCGCCGAGCACCGTGTCAGCATCGCCGCCGGCGTAGTCGAGCAGAACGCCCACGACCCGGACAAGCCATTCAACACGCTGGCGGTATGGGATCACCACGGCATCCTGGTAGGGCGGCACCGCAAGAAGATGATGTTCGACGTCGGCTCGTTCGCCGAATCCCGCTACATCAGCGCCGGTGAGCACCGTGAGCCGGCGACCGTGACCGTCGATGGCACCATTTTTGGCCTGCAGACCTGCTACGAACTGCGCTTTCCGGAGCTGAGCCGGGCGCAGGCGACCGCGGGCGCCACCGTGCTCGCGGTGTTGTCGTCCTGGGTACCGGGCCCACACAAGACACAACAGTGGACGACACTGGCGCGGGCCCGCGCGATCGAAAACCTCTGCCACGTATGCGCGGTGACGCAGGCGGCCCCGGTGTCGACCGGGCACAGCCTCGCGGTAGCGCCCGACGGTCAGGTGCTCGCCGAGTTGGACACCGCGCCCGAATGGGTGTGCGTCGACCTCGATCCCGCGGAGACCGAGCGGGCACGACATCTGTACCCGCGGATGCTGGCCACCCGTGAAATGCTGGCGCGCCCTTAGCCCGATGCCTTTCCAGCAGTAGGCCGCAGTGGCACGGGCTGGCGTTTCCCTCTGAGGAGCGGTCGCTGGAGGGCGACCTGGAACCAACGCGAGAACGAGAAGAGATGCGCAATGACCGCTACCGCCACGGGGCTCAGGCATCCACGTGGCGTGGACGGTCACCTCTTGGGCCCGTGACCAAGGCTCAACCTTGACTGGCTCGTCGGGATTCGTCATGGACGGAGCAGTGGTGGACTGTCCAGAATGTGGATCGTGCGAGTAAGTGTCATCATCCTGCCGATCTATTCTCGGCGCGAGGCCGATGGGATCTGGAGTCGCGCCGAAGCGTTGGGCTTTCACGCCGCATACACCTACGACCACCTGTCGTGGCGCTCGTTCCGGGACGGGCCGTGGTTCGGGACGGTGCCGACGCTCGCAGCCGCCGCGCACGTGACCCGCACGATCCGGCTAGGCACCATGGTGACGAATCCGAACTACCGACACCCGGTCACGCTGGCCAAAGACCTGATCACACTCGACGATCTGTCCGACGGTCGAATCACGCTCGGAATCGGTTCGGGTGGAACGGGATTCGATGCGGCCGTACTCGGGAACGAGCAGTGGACACCTCGCGAACGCGCCGATCGGTTCGGCGAATTTCTGCCGCTGCTGAGCCAGTTGCTCGAGCAGGACGTCGTCACGTCGCACGGCGCCTATTACAGCGCCGTCGATGCCTGCAACATCCCCGGTTGTGTCCAGCGGCCCCGCATCCCGTTCCATGTGGCGGCGAACGGCCCACGCGGTCTGCGCCTTGCTGTCGAGTATGGGCAGGGCTGGATCACGACCGACCTCGACGCCGCCGGCCGACCGGACGTCGCGGCCGAGTCCGCGCGGAAGACGATTGTGCACAGGCTGGAAAAGCTCGCTCGCGCTTGCCAGTCGGCAGGACGTGACGGCGAGGACCTCGAGCGTGTGCTCGTCCATCACCCCACCCTCGACGATCCGATGGCGTCCGTCGATGCCTTCGTGAACTGGGCCAACGACTATGCCGAACTCGGCTTCACCGAACTGGTGCTGCATTGGCCTGTTCCCGACTCGGTTTTCGCCAACGACCCAGCCGTCTTCGAGGCCATCGCTACGGAGGGAGTCTCGCAGTTGAAATAGCAGCGGATCACCCGTTCGATACCGTCGGTCACTTGCCACCAGCACCACGGTTCCTGCCAAGTCGCGGCCGTAGAACGCGCGCCCGAGGCGATCAGTGCGCTAGGAATCCGCCGTCGACTACCAGTTCGGTTCCGGTGACGAACGATGCGTCGGGTCCGGCGAGGAACGCGATGGCGCCGGCGATCTCCGATACGTCGGCGCGACGCCCCAGCGGAGTTTCGGGCACCACTCCGCCGTCGGGTTCGTTGGCGTTCATCGGTGTGCTGACGCCGCCCGGGCATACCGCGTTGACGCGAATCTTCTTCGGCGCCAGCTCCAATGCTGCCGTGCGGGTCAGTCCCAACAGTCCGGCCTTGCTTGCCGCGTATGCCGGGTAACCGATTGCGCCGGCCGGGCCGAAGATCGACGAGATGTTGATAATGGACCCACCACCGGCGGCATCCATCAGGGGAATCGCCGCTCGGATTCCGAGGAATGCTCCGGTGAGGTTGACGTCGAGGAGTCGCTTCCACGCCTTGATGTCTTCGTCGGCGATCGGTGTGACGTGGATGATGCCGGCGTTGTTCACCAGCACGTCGAGGCGGCCGTGTCCGGATTCCACGGTCTTCATCAGTGTCTGCCAACTTGTTTCGTCCGATACGTCGTGGTGGACATATGTGACGTCGAGCCCGCTCTCGCGCAGCCGGGCGGCCTCCGCTTCGCCCGCCTCGTCGAGGAGATCCGCGGTGTAAACGCCGTAGCCCTCCGTCGCCAGCCGTAGGGCATGCGCGGCGCCCTGACCCCGAGCACCGCCGGTCACGACAGCGATCTTCTTTGTAGGAGTGGACATGTCGGGTAATTCCTCTCGTTGTGTCTGGCTTCGTCCGACGTCGGGGACGCACGGGCGGGGCCGCTAGCTTAGCTAGCAGTGCGCGAACTCTGCCGGCGCGTAGGCGAACGCGTCGAGTAGGCGTTCGGTGTCGGCGAGCTGTTCGAGCCAGACGTCACGGACGATGTCGATGCGCCTTTCGGGCTCCTGCAGCGTGCTGAGGTAGGCGCCGATACCGGCGCCCTCCGGGCCCGCCTTCTCGTGCAGGCTGATCATGCGAGCAACGACCTTCGCCTGAACCCCGTAGATCGGGATCTGCGGTCCACGAGGCGCGATCAGTCCGATGTAGTACAGCTTCTCCAGTCCCTCGGGAATGATGCCCGCCGCGTAGCGGACCGGTGCACCCGCGCTGCGGTGAATGAGCTCCTCGTCGAGGAAGGGCAGGCTGGGGTGGAAGCCGGTGGCCCACAAGATGGTGTCGTATTCGCCGGACGTGCCGTCCTCGAAGTACACGGTATGGCCGTCGAAACGCTCGATACCGGGCCGAACACGGATGCGGCCGTGGTGGATCCAGTAGAGCAGCAAGTCGTTGACGACCGTCGCTCCTTCGGCCAGCGACTTATGCTTGGGCGTCGGCAGACCCGGGTAGTCGCTGTTGTCACCGATGGACACCTTGGCCAGCAGTCGTGCGAGCAGGTCCTGGTCGGAGGGGGTGAAGTCCTTCATGAATTCGACCTGCTGACGCGGGCGCCCGAAGTACATCTTCGGCTGGAAGTACATTCCTTCCTTGACGACGATGTCGGCTTCGAGGCGGTGCTGGGCGACGTCGACGGCGAGGTCGCAGCCGGAGTTGCCGGCACCGATGACCAGCACTCGGGTGCCGTCGATGTCGCGAGTGTTCTTGTATTGGCTCGAATGCAGTTGCTTGCCGGTGAAAGCGCCCGGAATCGGGGGGATCTTCGGATCCCACAGGTGGCCGTTGGCGACGAGGACCCCGTCGTAGGTGTTGGTGCCCTTGTCGGTGGTGACGATCCATCCCGCCGAGCCCACCGGACCGTCGGTCTCCACCGGGACCGCGGAGTGGACTGCGGTGTTGAACTGGATGACGTTGTAGAGACCGCGCGCGTGCGCGTAGGACTCGATGTAGGCGCGGATCTGATCACGGCGCGGGAAGTGGGGATAGTCCGCGGGCATCGGGAAGTCTTCGAACGATGTCATGTCGCGCGAGGTGATCAAGTGCAGCGCGTCGTAGTCGGTATGCCAATGGCCGCCGACTCGATCCGTCTTCTCGAAGCAGTCGACGTCATAGCCGGCCGCGCGGAGCTGGTGCAGGGCCGAGACGCCGGCGGCGCCGGCGCCGATCAGGCAGTAGCGGGTCATGAATCTGGTTCCTTCTGTGCTGTTGGTGTTTGGTTCTTTGCGTGGAGGTGGTCAGCGGATGACGTCGCCGCCGGACAGGACGATGGTCTCCCCGGTCACGAAGCCGGCGTCGTTGCTGCTGAGAATGTCGACCCAGCGCGCGATCTCACGCGGCTGCGCGACCCGGCCCAGCGGGATCGAGGCAGCGGCCGCCTCCATCCGGCCCGTGGCCTTGTTGCCGGGTGTGTCGACCCAACCCGGGGCGATGGCGTTGACCCGGATGCCCCGATCGGCCAGTTCCAGTGCCAACGACTTCGTGAGCATGACCACGGCGGCCTTCGATGCCCCGTACAGCAGCTGACCTCGGGAGACGGTGAATGCGTCCACTGACGCAAAGTTCACGATCGAAGCCCCGCGCGGCATGTGGGGAACCGACTCCGCGACGACGTTGAGCACCCCGAGGACATTGACGTCGAAGATCCGCCGGTACCGCTCAAGGTCGTAGTCCTCGAGCGTGGTCGGCGGGTAGATTCCGGCGACGTTCGCGACGAGCCCGATCGATGTGTCGGCGGCGACGTTCGCGGTGATGGCCTCACGCACAGCGTCACGGTCGCTGACGTCGACAGCGACGGTCTGGACCGTGCGGTCGCCGACGTTAAAGATCGTTTCGACAAGATCGAGCGCCAGCACCGTCCAACCGGATTCGGTCAGCACCTCGGTCGTCGCTTGTCCCATCCCACTGGCGGCGCCGGTCACCACGGCCACGGACATCAGGGCTCTCCTTTCAGACTGAGTCGGCTGGATGGACCAACTTCCATCGCCGCCGCCCGGGTCGGGTCTTCACGCCCGTGCGGGATGCGGAGACATGCTTGCGCTCGAAGCTGACGCGGTAGACCTCTTTTGTGTGTGAACCCAGTGTTGCGGGCACCGTATGCCCTGGTAAATGGCTAAGTAGCGACTCCAGCTCAAGGCGTAGACTATCGCGGGTCGTTGTCGTCGGACGGCACCCAACCTTTCGGTTCCGTCGGGTGGTCAACCGCTGGAAATGGAGGATCTCGCGTGGGTGAAGGGCCAACACTGCGCCAACTGGCGTACTTTCTCAGCGCAGTCGAACACGGATCGTTTTCGGCTGCGGCCGAACACGAACACATCGCTCAACCGAGCCTGTCCGAACAGATCCGCCGACTCGAACACGAACTCCGCGCCACCTTGTTCATCCGCACCAACCGATCGCTACAGCTGACCGACATCGGCAGGCTGTTGGTCCCGCTCGCCCGCAGCACGCTCCGCAGCGCAGACCTCATTTCGACGACCGCACGCGAGGCGACCACGCTGACCGGCGGGGCAGTGTCCTTCGGCACCTTCAGCAGCGCCCATCGCTACCTGCTGACACCGCTCATCGCCGAATTCCACGCCAAGTACCCACAAGTGCAAGTCAAGATCACCGGCCTCAACTCGTCCGAGGTTGCCAAAGCCGTGCGGGCGGGGGAGTTGGAAGCCGGGCTCGTGCAGCTCCCGATCGACGATCATGGTCTCAACGTCAGTAAGCCCGTACTCGTCGACACAGTCGTGTACGTCAGCTCCGATGTGTCGCGAACCCGCGATCCCGTAACCATCGAGTCCCTCGCCGAGGCCAAACTGGTTCTCTCCGAAGCGAGATGGAAGGACGACGACCCGCTGCGCCGGAGCATCACCGCGCGTGCGCACGACGCGGGGGTAGTGGTCTCGGCGTTCGTCGAGGTCGAATTCCAATCCGCTGCGATGGAGCTGGCAGCGAGCGGTGTCGGAGACACTCTTGTGTCCTACTTGGTGGCGCGCTCGCACGAGAGCGCCAACCGAGTTTCCTGGGTACCGCTCGACCCGCCGTTCGAGGAGAAATTCGCGTTCGTGACCAAGGTCAATGGCGTGTTGTCGCCGGCGACCAAACAGTTCATGGTTCTGGCGCATCGCCACATCGCCGCACTCCAAGAGAGTGCGTCGGCATGGCGCGACGAGTACGCACAGGCCCGGTCGACGCGCGAGCAGCGGAACGCGTAGCATCGGGGCCGCCTCGGACGGCAGTGAAACGCACGAGCCGAACGAGCCTGGCCTTTGTTCGCTATCGCGGAGTTGCGGCGACCCCGGTGAGTTCCAGTGCGCGCCATGGCTTTGTCGGTGTGTCCCGGTGGCCGGGGTCGATGCCGATCAGGCGGCCGCCGGCGAGGTGGACGGTCTCGTGCTTGGCGGCGAAATCGACGCTGACCATGTCGTGAATTTCAGCGTGGGAAGTCATGTGTGGCGCCCGCCAGTCGACGATGCTGCTGTGTCCGTGGATCTGGCTGAACGGCATCCTGCGGCCTGCCCATCCCGGAACGAGTTCGGCGGCGCTGTCGGCCCACAACGGCCCGGCACTGGAGGTAACGGTTGCGTGCTGGACCACGCCGCCGCGAAACACCGCGCTCGCGCCGGTTGTCGCGAGCCCGTTGATTCGGCGCGCGGCCTCGGTGGCGGTCGATGGGCCGTCGAGCACGTCGGACCAGAACTGCGCCGTGACGCCGGCGTGGGTGACAAGGAACGATTCGTCGGCGGTGTCCACCGTCGTGGCGACGACGGCGTGGCCGTCGTTCCACCATCGTTTCACCGTGCGGCTCGCTCGTCTGCTCAGCCTGTCGGGCCAGTGGAAGGGCGGCGTCCGGAAGTAGATCGCCTCGTGGTTGCCGACGAGCTGTATCCATCGGTGTGGCTGGGTGCGCAGGTAGAGGTCGACCAACGCGACGACGCCCTCGGAGTCGGGGCCACGGTGCACCAGATCGCCGACCTGAACGACCACTAGATCGCACGGCAGCCGGCCGTCCGGACCGACGCCGAGGCGTGCCAGTTCGGCACGAAGTTCGGTTGTGTGCCCGCCGATGTCGCCGATGACAGCGATCCGCATGGTTCAGGTTCCTGTGCGACGGCTGTCTGCTGGTCGGGACCGCCTTGTCGCCCAGGATTGCGGCGGGGCGTATTGCGCCACGCGGTCCATCCGACGCTGAATCGCGGTGATCTCTCGGACCGACCGGGTGATCATGCTGCGCTCGATCGGCGACAGTTCGTCGCCCTCGATCACATCGGTCGGTGTCGATCCGCGCGCAATCTGATTCAGCTGATGCCGCAGGCGCATCCGCTGCAGGACCTCGAAGACTTCGATCAGCCGATCGGCGTGGCGGGTGGGGAGGATTTCCGAACCGGCGGCTTCTCGCAGTCGCTTGACGGTCCGCAGTTCGGTGCAGCCGACGCCCAGCGCCGCCCACCGCGCGATGTTCACCACCGGCAGCAAGCCGTACGTCTTCACATTGAAGGCATCGCCCGTGCCGGTAAGAACATCGCGCACGGACCGTTCCCGCACCTTGGCGCGATGGGACAACGACTCCGCCAGCACCAGTCCCATTGTTGCCGGGTGCCGCCGAAAGTCGCTGAACACCCTGGCCACTTCCGGTAATCCGGGATCCCCGTGGAACGGCCGGGCGTCGACCAGCAGGGACGCCATGATCGCACCCTTGTTTTCCGACGGTGCGGTGAGCCATCGCGTCGCCGCCGCATGCCATTGTCGGTTCGTTCGCGAGAACGGCCCGTTCGATGCGCATGCTCCGTGGGTGTCGACGCTGAGGACGGCCTGGGTGAGCAGCGCATTGACGTGTTCGAACGCCGGTCGATAGTGGGCCATCGCGTCAGCGCAGACTCGATTGTCGAAGGCGACGGCCGCATCGACATCCGAGCACGGAACCGCCTCCCGGCGGCCGTTGCTGCCCAGCGACAGCCAGGTGAACGCATCGGTGGACAGGTCGGTGTGCTCGGCGAAGACCAGCGTGATCGCCTGCCGGACGACGGAATCGACGATCGCGGAGTAGACGGTGATGACGCGATCGGTAGCCAGCCCGCGGCTGATGACGTCGCTGAGCATCTCGGGTATTCGCCGCGCCCGCTGGATCAACTCGCTGCTCGTGTGCGCCCGCCGAATCTGCTCGGGCAGGCCGACCCCTGCGGTGGTCGGTGACAGCACGAAGTCGCGCGCGTCGACCACGCCCGCCAACATGCCCGACCGATCCACCACCAGAAGGTATTCAGCCGACGTGTCGAGCAGCGTGATCAACGCTTCGGCAGCCGATTCGGCGACCGCGATCGTCGCGGCCGGATGGTCCATCACCGCATACGCGGGGGTATCCATGGGCAGCTCGTCGGCGACGACGCGCCGGCTCAGCACCGAATCGCTGACCACACCGAACGTGCCATCGGCCACATCGACGACCGCGCACGGCACATCGCGCTCCTTGAGTCGACGGCCGATGTCGGCGACGGTCGCGGTCGCATCGACGACCAGCGGCGTGCTCGCGATGAGATCTTCCACCGTGCTGAACACCGGCGGCTCGGCGGCCAGGCTGCGGGCATGGGAAATGTAGTCGGCAAGAAACCGCGCGCCGCTGCGCGTGTAGAACGCCGGTTCGACCATCGCGCCCGGGAGAAGGGCAACGCGGGTAGCGGTTCTGGCCACCACACGCGGACCCACCGCACGCTCGGTCAGCAGCGCCGAAAACCCGATGACGCCGCCCGCAGCGAACCGGTCGTCTGAACGCCGCGGCGTCGTGGTTGACGATTTCGGGGACACCGGCCCCGACACGGGCCAATCAGGTTTGGGGCCTGGTTCCCAGGATGTCTTGGAATAGGGCGTGGCGGAGGGCGAGTTCCCTTGGATCGCTAATTAGGTGGAAACCCAACCGGTTCATCACGTACCCGTATCCGATGCCGGTGTCTGGATCAGCGAATCCGAACGAGCCGCCTAGCCCGGGCGTTCCAAACGCGTTGTCGGAGGAACCGAAGATGGAAAAGGCGGAGGGCTTGCAGAAGCCGAGGGAGAACGTCGAGTGTGGTAGCCGTGCCTTGCCCCTGGCGTCCAGGCCGGGGCCTGCGCCGCGAGCTTCGCCGACATTTTCATCGGGTCGGCCAAGTCGTGCAGCGTCAGGGGCGGCGAGACAGCGGACAGTCCGGCTTGATGGGAAAGTAGTTGGCGCACGGTGATCGCCGCTTTGGAAGCCTGCGCGAACTCTGGCCAGTAATCGGCCACTTTGGCGTCATACGAGATGAGTCCACGGGAGGCAGCAACCGCAACGGCCAGTGAGGCAACGCCTTTCGTGGTCGAGAACACGTTAACGATGGTGTCGTGCTCCCACGGTGCTTGGGTGGTGCCGTTGCGGAAGCCGCCCCACAGATCGACGACCTTGCGGCCATCCCGGTAGACGGCGACCGCGGCGCCGACCTCCTGACCACTGCTGAAGTTCCGGCGGAATTGGTCGGCAACCTTCCCATAGCCCTCATCGACTTCTCCACGGATGAGCTCGGGCGGGGGCACATGACCAGACCGTTGTAGGCGTCGGCGAGAAATCGCAAAGAGGTCAGCCCGGCCCACAACTGGCGGTCGGACGCTCGCTACCACTTGCTATGTGCGGGAAGGCCCCGGATGCGTGTAGATGAGCTTGCGGTTGACGAACTCGCTCATGCCGTAGTCGCCGAGCTCGCGGCCGATGCCCGACGCCTTGACGCCACCGAATGGCAAGTCCGGCTGGGTCTGTGACGCGCCGTTGATCGAGACCATCCCTACGTCGAGCCGCTCGGCGACCGTGTGGATGAGCCCGGGATCGGCGCCGAAGATGACGCTGCCCAGTCCGTAGGGGCTGTCGTTGGCAAGCGTGATCGCCTCGTCGACGGAGTGCACACGGTACACGACGGCGACCGGACCGAAGATTTCCTCGCGGTAGGCACGCGCTGTCGGGGTGACGTCGGTCAGCACGGTCGGCTCGACGAACGCGCCCTCGCGGTCCACGCGCTTGCCTCCTGTCAGCACGGTGGCACCGTTGATGACGGCGTCCTGGATCTGGTCAACGACGGTGACCGCGGCAGCCTCAGAGGAAAGCGGGCCAACCGCGACATCTTCGCTCGGGTCGCCGACGGTGAGGTCGGCCACGGCGCGGGTGAACGCCTCGACGAATTCGTCGTACACCTGGTGGAGGACGATGAACCGTTTCGAGGCGGTGCATGCCTGGCCCGCATTCTGCATGCGGCCGACTACGGCGGCCGCGGTGGCGGCGTCGATGTCGGCGTCGGGCAGGACGATGAACGGGTCGGAGCCGCCGAGTTCGAGCACCACCTTCTTCATGGCTTGTCCGGCGAGTGCGCCGACAGCGCGGCCCGCGCGCTCGGAGCCGGTGAGCGAGACACCCTGCACCGCCGGCATGTCGATAATGCGGGCGACTTGCTGTTCGGTCGCGAACACGTTCTCGTAGGCGCCGGTGGGCAGCCCGACTCTCTCGAACAGCTCGGCGATCGCCGCGGCCGACTGCGGACAGTTCGGGGCGTGCTTCAGCACGATCGTGTTGCCGAGCATGAGGTTCGGTGCCGCGAACCGCGCGACCTGGTAGTACGGGTAGTTCCACGGCATGATGCCGAGCAGCACCCCGATCGGAGCGGTGCGCACGATCGCCTCGCCGTGTGCGGTGGCGAGGCGCCGGTCGGCGGCGAATGACGGCCCGTTCGCGGCGTAGTAGTCGTAGATGTCGGCGACAAGGTCGACTTCGCCGAGCGCTTGGCCAGAGGGCTTGCCCATCTCCCGGGTGATGATCGCGGCGAGTCGCTCGCGGTCGGCACGGTACTCGCGGGCGACGGCAGCAAGATACGCCGCGCGCTCGGTGATTGCGATTCGTCGCCAGGTGCGGTATGCGGCATCTGCCCGCGCGACGGCGGCGTCGACCTCGGCGTCGGTCGCGGTGGCGACGCTAAAGACGACCGTATTGGTCGCGGGATTGGTCACGGCGTACTCGGCCATCGGATCAGTCTCCTTCCACGGGCGCTACGGCGGCCGTCGCGAGTTCGCCGTCAGCGAGCCGCCGCACCACGTCGGTGAGTACGTCGAGGCCCGCGAGCATGTTCTCGTCGAGGGTGTACTCGCGCTCGTTGTGGGAGATCCCCTCCACCGACGGTACGAACAGCATGACGGTCGGCACGATCTCCTTCATATTGATCGAGTCGTGGCCAGCGACCGTCAGGATCTCGCCATGGGAGTAGCCGAGCCGCTCCGCGGAGGACCGGGCGAGTTCGACGCCCTCCGGCTGGTAGGAGTTGATGCCCCACTCATGCGAAAGGGTCTGGTGAATGGTGACCTTTGCGATCCGTTCGATCTCGGCGAAGCGGTCACGCAGCAGGCGGTTCGCCTCGGCGAGCACGACCTCGTCGGCGCAGCGCAAGTCCAGGAGCAGGCGCACGTTCGAGGCGACCACGACCGGGGAGTTCGGGTAGACGTCGAGTTGACCCACCGCGGTGTGCAGGACGCCGGGGAACCGGTCGGCGAGTTCTCGTACGAAGACGACGAGTAGCGCGGCACCGTAGAGCGCGTCGCGCCGGTCCTCCATCACCGTTGCGCCGGAATGCGCCTGGTCGCCTTCGACTGTGACGACGTACTTGCTCGCCGCCCAACTGGCGGTGACGAGACCGATTGCGGTGCCCGCGTTCTCGAGGAGGCGCCCCTGCTCGATGTGGATCTCGGCGCAGAACGCCGCACGCGGGCCGTCGCTGTCGTTGATGAATCCGGTCGGGGCCAGTGCCTGGGCTACCGAGACCCCGGCATGGTCGGTAACGGCCAGCGCGGTCTCGGGCGGGAGCACCCCGGTGTACACGCTGCTCCCCATCATCGATGGCGCGAAGCGCGAACCCTCCTCGTTGAACCAGTTCACGACTGCGAGGTTGTACCGCGGGCGCGTACCGCTGTCGGACCACTCCTCGGCCAGGCGGAACGCGGCATGCGCGGCGGCGAGCACACCGTAGGCGCCGTCGTACTTCCCGGCGGTCGGCTGGGAGTCCATGTGCGAGCCGACCACCACGTACGGGGCGCCGGGGTTCAGGTCGAGAAGGCCGAACTGATTGCCGATTCGGTCGTACTCCACGCGAAGCCCATGCGCGGTAAGGAGTTCCGCGAACCAGTGTCGCTGCGCGACGTCGGCCTCGCCGGCGGCCTGGCGGTCGACACCGCCGCCTGGTGTGGCACCGAATTCGCTCATCGTCGCGAAGTCCCGGAGGAAGGCGGCGGCCCGCTCGGGGGTGATGGCGGTACCGGAGGAGATTGTTTCGGAAGTCATTGTGCAGTCCTTCAGCGGTGGCGGTGGTCAGGAATCAGTCGCGGGTGCGCGGACAGCGGGATCCTGCCGGAGGTGCAGTACCGCCGGAAGTCCGCTCGCCCGTGCCCGCCGGTAGGCGTCGCGAAAGTCGCGTGCGTGCTCGACGGTCTCGCTGTATGCGCCGAACGACCTGGCGAATGCGGCGAAGTCTGGATTCGTCAGGTGTGTGCCGGACGGACGGCCGGGATAGTGCGCCTCCTGGTGTTCGCGGATCGTCGCGTACACCCCGTTGTCGACGACGACCGCGACGAACGGCGCGCCGTAACCGACGGCGGTCGCGATCTCCTGGCCGTTCATCAGGAAGCAACCATCACCGGCTATCGAGACGACCTCGCGTCCGGGGAACACCAGCGACGCCGCGACCGCCGCCGGGATGCCCATGCCCATCGCGCCGTTGCGCGGGGCGACAAGCGTCGCCGGCTTGCGGTGTTCGAGGTACCGCGCCGGCCAGATTGCGTGATTGCCGGCACCGAAGGTGACGATCGCGTCGTCGGTCAACTCCTCGCGCAGCACCGCCATGACCGCGGTGAGGTCAATGTACGGCCCGTCGTTCGCGAGTCCGTCCGTCGACGGCGTCGAATAACGCACGAACGCGTCCCGGGCTGCCGCGAACCTCCGGGCGTCGAACGTGCGCCCTAACTCGGCCGGCAGGTTCCGCACGAAGCCGGCGGGGTCGGTGGCGATGAACTGGTCGAGACGACCGGAGTGACCGAGCGGCTCGCCGGCGAGCGCGACCACCGTCTCGACGTGCTGTGCCAAGGTGTAGCCGTCACTGAGCACGTCGGTGCGCGCAGCCCCGATGAACACGACGAGATCTGACTCGTCGAATAGTCTGGCGAGCGCGTCGCTTCGGCCGTAGCCGAGTGAGCCGACGTACGCGCCGGGGCGTCCGTGCGGCACCGCGTCGTAGGCGCGAAAGTCGGAGGCCACCGGAATCCGGTGCCGGGCGGCCCATTCGGCGAGGCCGCGCCCAGTCTCGGCCGCCCAATCGTCACCACCGACGATGATGATCGGACGCTCACTGCGGCCAAGCCGCTCGCCGAGTTCGACGATCGCGGCGGGACCCGCCTCGGCCCGCACCACCGCCGCGGGGTCGACGACCTCGGCACCGTCCGCGGAGCAGCGGATGACGTCCTCCGGAAGCCCGATCACCACGGGCCCGGGTCGTCCGCTCGTCGCGATCCGGACCCCCTCGGCGACGACCCGCGCCGCAGAGGCCGGGTCGTCGAGGGTCGTCACGTGTTTGGCGGTGCTGCCGAACCAGCCGGCAAGGTCGAACTCCTGGAACGCCTCCCGGCCGCGGTCGGGAACGGGAATGAGCCCCACGAAAAGAATCATCGGCGTGGCGTCCTGCCACGCTGTGTGGACGGCGATGAACGCGTTCGCAGCGCCCGGTCCCCGCGTCACCATCGCGACGCCGGGTCGCCCGGTCAGCCTGCCCTCCGCGACCGCCATGAACGCAGCGCCGCCCTCGTGGCGGGTCACCACCGTCGTAATCGATGAGTCGTGGAGGCCGTCCAACACGTCGAGGTAGGACTCCCCGGGAACCCCGTACACCCGGGTCACGCCCTCCCGCTCGAGTTGCGCGATGAGGAGATGCCCGGCAGAGCGGACGCTGCGAGCCGCGCCCGGATCAGCGGCGGCGGACGCGGGGGCCGCCGGAGCAGTGGTTGTGTCGAGAGACATGCGCGTGGATCCTTTTCAGGTCGTTGGTGGTTGGAGGGCGAGGAGCTGCTCGAGTGGATCCCCGCGGCGGATGCGCCGGATGAGTTCCGGCTCGCCGAGATCCGAGCGCAGCGCGGCCTCGAAGACGGCCGGCTCGACCGCACCGGGAGTCAGGGCGATCACACCGTTTTCGTCGCCCGCGACGATGTCGCCATTCGCGATGGTCACGCCGCCGATCTCGACGGGGCGGCCGATGCCGTCCAGTGCGGTGCCGAGGCGCTTGGTAGTCAGGGCTGTGACGCCGTGCGCGAATACGGGCAGCACGTCAGCCGTCTCACGCAGGGCCGCGGCATCCGTCACCGGGCCGTCGACGACGATGCCGGCCGCACCGCGGGCGATCGCTGCGGCGGTCGTGACCGCGCCGACCGGGGCATGCCGGCCGCTTCGAACCCGGATCACGAGCACCGAGCCCGGTTCTAACCGGAGCACAGCGCGGTTGACCGCGATCGCGTCGGGCTGGGTGAGGTCGACGGTGACGGCGGGACCGGTCATCCGGCTGACCTTCCCGACCGCCTGGATGCGTGCCTCGCAGAAGCCGTACTCCAGGAAGTGTCCGAGGGTCGGCAACTCGACACCCACGAGCGCGTCGAGCAGAGTCCGGACAGTGCTGGCGTCGTGCTCAGCCATCGGCCTTCTCCTTTACAAGTGCTACGCAGTCGATTTCCAGCGCGACGTCCCACAGGTCCACACACACCGTGGTGCGGGCGGGCAGGTGCTCGCCGAACCAGGCGGTGTAGATGCGGTTGTACGGATCGAGCTGATCGCGGTCGGTGAGGTACCCGTTGACCTTCACGACCTGATCGAGGCCGCTTCCTACGGAGTCGAGGAGGGTGCGGAGGTTACCGAGCGTCGCCTCGAGCTGTGGCTCGAAGTCCGCCGGGATGCTGCCGTCGGTGCGTACCGGGATCTGGCCCGAGGTGTACACGAACCCGTCGGCGACGACCGCCTGCGAGAACGCACCGACCGGCTCGCTGAGGCCGTCGACCGTCCGCACCCTCCGGATAGTCATCGGACGATCGCCGCCTCGGGGGATTCGTCGGAGATGTCGACGCGGTCGATGTTGCTCAGGCGACCCTCGGTGAGCAGCACCAGGGAGACGAGCGACACCAGCGCAGCGCCCGCGACGTACCAGCCGATCGAGGAGCTCTGCCCAGTTGCCTCGAACAGTGCGACCGTCACCGCCGGCGTGAGCGCGGAGCCCAGCAGGCCGGAGAGCATATAGGCAACTGACAGTCCCGAGTAGCGAATCTTCGAGCCGAAGAGTTCGGCCAGGAACGTCGCGATCGGACCGTAGTTCGCCGAGAACGCGAGCATCATGACGGCGTACGCGACGATGACGAGCGGTTCGGAGCCGGTGTCAAGAATCCAGAAGAACGGTAAGGCGAATACGGCCTCCGCGATGATGCCAGCGGCGATCACCGGCTTCCTGCCGACCCGGTCGGAGAGCCGCCCGAAGAACGGGATCGCGAACAGCGCCACGACGCAGGCGACGAGCACCGCCCACAGCATCAGGCTGTTCGAGTGCCCGAGTGTTTTCGTGCCGTAGTTCACGCCCGACGCGACGAGCAGGGTGAACGTCGATCCCGTTGACAGCGTCGCGATGCCGCCCAGCAGGACCTGCTTCCAGTAGTGCCGGATCAGATAGGCAAAGGGCAGCTTGGCCTTGGCGCCCGTCTCGCGCACCTGCTGAAAGCTCGGGGTCTCTTCGATGTTGAGGCGAATGTAGATGCCGACGGCGACGAGTAATGCCGAGGCGAGGAACGGGATCCGCCAGCCCCAAGACACCAGGGCGTCCTCGGAGACGGCCGCGGTGACGATGAGGAAGGCAAGGTTCGCGATGAGTGTTCCGGCGGGCACGCCGACCTGCACCATCGAGCCGTACATGCCGCGCTTGCGATCCGGCGCGTGCTCGACCGTCATCAGTACGGCTCCGCCCCATTCACCGCCCAGGGCGAGGCCCTGGGTGACGCGCAAGAAGAGCAGGATGAACGGCGCGGCGACGCCGATGGTCGCGAATGAGGGCAGAAGACCGATGCAGAACGTCGCCACGCCCATCGTGATCAGCGAGACGAGCAGCATCGACTTGCGGCCGAGCCGATCGCCGAAGTGGCCGAAGAGCACCGCACCGATGATGCGGGCGAGGTACGCCGACGCAAAAGTGAGGAACGACAAGATCGTGCCGACCGCAGGACTGAGATTGGGAAAGAAGACTTTGTCGAAGACCAGCGCGGACGCCGTGGCGAAGAGGAACAGGTCGTACCACTCGACGGTCGTGCCGATCACGCTCGCGAACGCGATCTTCCTCATCTTGGCGCGATCGAGGCGGCCGGAACGCACGTCGGGCGCTCCGTCGGTCTGAGTCGTCATCGGTTACTCCAAAGGGGTAGGGATCAGTCTGATCGCGTGAGCAGCGGGCTATGCGGCTTGCCACAATCTTCGCCAGGTAGGCCGTGCGTCACAATCGGCATTTGCACACGTTTCCTTGGGTTGGCAGTGCAAATGCACAGGCCTGCGATCGTTATCCACGAGCGATGCGTCCCGTTTTGACCGTCGGATAGGTGTTTAGCCCATCGACTCCGCTGCCTCAGGCCCTAGGCTGATGCCATGTCGACAGTTCAGGAAGCGAACACGTGGGCGAAGCTTCTCGAACGACTCTCCGCCGACCGCGCGACGCTGGTCGAAGACTTCCTCGCTCGACTCACGAGCACCCACTTGTACGACGGCTACGACCTCGCACAGGAGGACCTCCGCCGGGCAGCGACCGACACAATCGAGATGCTGATCCTGCAGATCGGTGGCGTGCCATTGCCCGCTCACTTGAAGAACCTCCCCGCAAGGCTCGGCGTGCGCCGGGCACGGCAGGGTGTGGCGCGGGAAGTGCTTCTCGAGGCAGTGCGCCTCGATTTCCGGGTGCTGTGGTCGGGGCTGTTACGCGCGAACGGCGATCGGCCCGCCGACATTCTTGTCCTGCACACCGAGGACGTGCTCTCCGCCGTCGAGCGCTACATCAGCGAAGTCCAGGCCGCGTATCTCGACGAACAGGCCGCGCTCAACCGGGATTCCCGAGTGGAGATCTCCCGCGCATTCTCCCGTCTGCTGGCCGCCGGCGACGACGTCGCAGCCGTTGCGAACGAAGTGGCCGCGGTCTTGAGGTTTCGCAATGACGCCGAGTTCGAGGTAATCAGCGTGACGGTGTCCAACGCGGAACGTGCCCGGCGCGCCATTGCTGCCGACAAGAGTGGCCGCCACTTCATCAGCTGGGACTTCGACGATGGCACCACCTTCGTGCGCGAGCGAATCTCGGGCACAAGCTGGACGACGGCGTTCAGGCACATCCCCGGCGGCCTGGTCGAAACCACCCGGGGGCTTCAGAATGTCCCTGGCGCCATCGAACTCGCGCGGTCGATCGCGCGGCACTCCGGCGGGCTGAACCCCGGCCTTTCGACCGATGCTGACGTGTGGCCCTGCATTGCCCATGAGCGGCTCGGCCCCTACCTCCCGGGATTGCGCAGCCATGCTGTCGCCGCCATTGACGAACTGCCCCACCCAGATCGGGACCGACTGGTTGACACCGTGCTGCGGTTCTGCACCAACGGATCGATCAAGGAAACCGCCGAAACCCTGTTCTGCCACCGCAACACCATCGTGAACCGTCTCCTGCGGTTCCGTGACCTGACGGGACTCGACGTGACGATTCCGGTGGACGCCGCGCGAGCACTGATCGCCATCGGATCCCCACTTCCCCCCCGCACACACACGTCGTCGTAGACCCGCAAGCTCGCGCGCGTCACGCACGACGCGGTTAACTTGTCACACTGGCTGGGGTGCGGCGGATGCGAGACTCCACGGCGATTGCGCCTGGCCCGGTGAAGACGAGCAACAGAAATGCGAAGCACAGCAGCATCGCAGGCTCGCCTTTGTTCGCGATCGGCCAGAAGCCACTGGGGAAGTGGACCCAGACGTCGCTCGGCGGAAGGGAACCAGATGTCTTCACCGACGCAGTCCGACGCTCAAACGAGCCGCGGACCCCGGTGCCGGCTGGAACTTCTACCTGTTCGCCCTCGTCGGCAGCGTCGGACTGCTGGCCGCCCTCGCGCTGCCCACCACTTCGACACGAGCGAGCCGGATCCTGAGGCAACCCGACACCGCCGAAGCCGTCAGCCGATAATCGGGCTTGGCTGTCGAAAGACGGCAATCGAGATTTGATCGGTAACGGTGGGCGTAAGTACGCCACCGCGTCGGGCACTTCACGTGGAACATGCCAGATCTCGATCCCGGGAACGGGATCGCCACCTGTTGGTGTCGATCCAAGCGGCAATGTCACATCGATCAGCTACGAGTGCGGTGGCCCAAGATTGGGGTAGTCCACTACTCGATACCCGCGTACTCCCCCGACCGAAGATGCCGCTACAAGAAAACAAGCGCGCGTCCGCCGCAATCTTTCCGTGACCGGCCGCCAAACCCGACACAGTTGTTGGGATCGGTAGCCACCGCCACGGTCTGTACTTACCGCACTGGCGACGCCAACAGGGCGGCGCGCCTCACGAAGAGGAACCAACCATGAACCGAGTTTCGCGGTTAGCAACGACGGTGCTGGTGGCTGGCGGTTTGGGCCTGGCCGGTTTGGGGGTGGGCGCAGGTATTGCCCACGCCGGCGGCCCCTATCAGTGGTGCCCAGGGGATGACATGGGGGGCTACGGCGGCGGTTTTAATACCCCTGCGGACGGACGTCCAAATTGGGACTGGAGCGTCTGCCATAGCTACCACTTCGTCAATTACGGGCAGGGTAATGTTTCTCCCACAATCTGGGACGGAGATAATCCCCCACCTCCGTATCCTTGGCAGCCCCCCAATATGTGCTGGTCCCTATTCATTCCGCATCCGTGCTGACTAGCCGTTGACGCCTGGAAGCATTCGTCGGAGGGGAACAGGTGGGCGCGGCCTACGTAGCCCTTCGCGGCGCGATTTGTCTCACGGAAACGCTTCAGTTCCTACGGCGTTCGCTACGCCGTAAGGCTCTGCCCTCGGCTATCTCGTGCCAATGCGATTGGGATGCCGTCTCACGAGACTGCCGAATCCCTCAGACGTCTGAGGTTTCACCCGACCTGCTCTGAAATGCTGAGGTCAGCCCGGGTACTGCTGTCATTGGGCACGGTATGCGTCCGCGCGGCTGAACACGCCGACGACGGTGACTCGTTGGCGCGCATCGTCGATCCTGTAGAGCACGCGGTAGGTGCCGCGGCGGGCACTGTGGCGGTCATTCAATGGTGGTCGTAGCTGCTTGCCGACGCGGTGGGGGTTGTCGAGCAGCGGACCGATGATGAACTCGTAGGCAGCGAACGCCACCGATTCCGGAAGCTGTTCGGCCAGTTGTCTGCGCGCGGTGGGAGCGATTATCAACTCGTATCGCCGATCGGTCACGTCCTAGCTCGGCGTGCTCGCATCGCCGCGTCCAGGCTGTTCTTGTTCTCCCCTTCTCCACGCGCTAGCTCAGCATCGGCCTCGCCAAGCGCGTGCAGCGTTGCTGCGTCGGACAGCACCGCGATGGTTTCCTCAAGTGACTCCAGATCGTCGACGGCAAGAAGGACCGCCACCGGGCGTCCGTGCACCGTGACCGTGATCCGCTCGTGCTGCTCGCCGACCCGGGCCACCAACTCCGACAGATGCGCCTTCGTCTCGGCGAGTGAGCTGACTTCAGACATAGTCATAAGTATGACCAGTAACCGGCAGTGCGTCTAGTCTAGGCGAGGCAAGCCGTTTGAGATTTCGAAGTGGGAAGTATGGGATCAACCGGGAACTTTCTCGGGAGGAGTCGCATGGACGAGCTGAAGCCGTCAGCGAACGAACACCACGTCAGCAGCGATCCCCGAAAACGAGGACTGCGCACCGTCTTTCCGATCCCCACCTGACGCATCACGTGCGCCTTCTCCACATCGCTCACCACGACGGTCTTCAGCCAACGCAGCATGTGGTGGTTTGAAGCCTCCCACCGCAGGGCGGCTCCGAAGGGCCAAACCTTCATCTCCTGCACAGCACCATGTCAAGAAGCTCAACCTACATCGAACTCCTCTCCACGTTCGTGGCACACGCAGGGTCACAGTTTCGACGTCAGCTCGCTTCAATTCCTCAAGAGTGAAGTCGGATGACCATTCCGCCGGCTCACGATGCCGTGCAGCTTCACCAGTATCGGGCTCAAGGGTGAGCAAGGGGCGCCGTCTCAAGTCGTCTGGTCCGTCTCAAATGCGCAGGTCACGAAGAATCGCCCGTCCCAGCCATCACGCCGCGTCTCACCCCATCGCGGCAGTTGCGCCGCGTTCCGTTCACAAATCCGTTCACACCATCCCGACCCGCAGTCGCGCGTCGGCGGCCCGGCGGAACGCGCGGACGAGCGTATCGAGTCCCGGGTCAGCCTGCATCGTGCTCCGTCTGGCTGCGGCGATGTGCCGTTCAATCTCTTGCCGTGGCCTCGCGAGCATCACTTCTGGTGGCAACGCGGCGACGGTGAGTTGCGGGACGAGCGCCACGCCTGCGCCGGCACGGACGAGTTCGAGTTGTGCAACGAAGTCCATGGTCTCGGCGACGATCGCTGGCCGAAAGCCCGCCAGACCGCAGGCACGGTCGGTCATCTCGAAGCAGGTGAGGTTCCGCTCTGGCGTGATCCACGGGTAGCGAGCCAGGTCGGCCAGGTCGACCTCCTCGCCGGCGTGCGGGTCGTCGGATCGGATCGCCAGCCAGATCGGCTCGGTTGCAAGCGGTTCCGCCTGCACCCCGTCGGGCAGATCACGCGGAACGTTTGTGTAGCTGTGCACCAATGCCAAGTCGATTTCTCCCGCGACCAGCAGCGCCAACGCCGTCTCCGGCTCCGGGGTGGTGAGGGTGAGCTCGACGCCAGCCTGGTCGGCCCGGATGGTGCGCCATGCGTCGGCAACGAGTGTCCGGGCGGCGGAAGGAAAGGCCGCCACTCGGTATTTCCCGACCGTTCCGCCGCGGATCGCGTCGACTTCCATCTCCGCGAGTGCGAGTCGGTCGAGGATGTCACGCCCATGGGCGGCAAGGACATGCCCCGCGGGCGTGAGCGCAAGCCTTCGTCCGTTCCGTTCGGTGAGCGCCACACCGAGTTCACGTTCAAGCGCGCTGAGCTGCATCGAGATTCCCGGCGCGGTGAGGTGCAACTCCTCTGCGACAGCGGCGATCGTCCCGAGGCGCTCCAGCTCGGAGAGCATCCGCAGCTTCCGCATATCAAGCATAAATGAATATTAGCACTATACTAAGAACAATTCACTTGTGCTGATGGTTTGTGTGGCTGATTCTGGTCCACGTGAGGATCAACACCGCAGTGTTCCCAGGGCTAGGCGTAGTCGGACTCTGGGCCAGTGCGTTTCCCGCCATCCGCGTCGCTGCACCGGATCTGGGCGTGATCGGGTTGTCTTTCATTCGCTTGGCCGTCGCCGCTATCACATTGCTCGTGATCGCCACTGTTTGTCGGGTGCGCGTTCCGCGGACGCGTGATCTCGGCTGGATCTTCGCGTGTGGGTTCTTTGGGATGACCGCGTATCAATTGCTGCTCAACGAGAGCGAGCTGTACGTGCCCGCCGGAACGGCGAGCATCATCGTCGCTGCCGCGCCGCTGGTGTCGGTGGCTGTCGCGCGCATCCTCTTTAACGAGCGGATTACACCGGTCACGATGGTTGGCAGCGCCGTAGCTCTCGGCGGAGTCACTATCGTGTGCCTGGCCCGAGCCGGGCTGTCACTGTCCGCGTCGGTGGGGATCGTCATCGCGGCGATGGTGGTGCAGGGCATCTACCACCCGCTTCAGCGGCCGTTGTTGACGACTTACAACGGTCTCGAGGTGGCCACATACTCGATGCTCGCCGGCACGATCATGACACTCCCGTTCGTCCCTTACGGATGGTCAGATCTCGTCGATGCATCTACGGCGGGGTGGATCGCCGCCGTCTACCTCGGCCTGCTGCCGTCCGCACTCGGCTTCGTACTGTGGGGCTACACCACGGCGCACCTACCCATCGCCGCGTCGACGTCGATGCTCTACCTGGTGCCACCGGTCGCCGTACTCATCGCCTGGCTGTGGCTCGGCGAAGTCCCCGTTGCTGCCGAACTTGCCGGAGGACTCGTCGTCATCGCCGGAGTCGTAATCATCTCCCAAGGCGGCAAGATCGTCGCCCAGATCATCCGCACGTTCGTTGTGGACGATCGTTGGCGTCGGGGCGGAGATCGTCAGTCACTCGGCAGAGTCTGGCGGTTCGCCCGGCCGGCGGCATCCCATTCGACTCAATCCACCACCACGGCCGAGGTTTTCGCCGCGCGGGAGACGATGGATAGCTTCAGGGACAGCGGCTTGATCGCGAGCAACACCGCAGCGGTGGGCTCGAAGACACCTAAAGCCGCGCGTTTGGGCTCTGGGCCTCGCTGAGGGTCGCTTACATCAATAGCTGCCATGTGGAATCGGCATATCGCGGTGGCTATTGTCCGCAACCTCAACGTGGTTCTTGTACATAGCGGCAATCAGTCGCACACCGACAAGAGGAGTCAGAGTGCGAGCACCACACTCCGCGCAAGCCATCGCGGACGCCAAGATCGCTGACGCTTTGGGCCGGCTGCCGAAGGCTTTTCAGACGGTCATCTACTTCGCTGACATCCAGGGTCATCGCTGCGCGTGCCACACCGGCGTCGGCCTGGAAACCACCCGCGCCCTGAGCAACTCCGGCGCCTCACCGTGGGCGGGCGGAGGTGCTGAACGAACGTAAAGACATCTACTGGTGCAGTGCACCAAGCAGCCGAAAAACCAAATCCATCAGCGACATACGAATCACCGATTAAGGAGAAACACGATGAGCATCAAACTACGCTACATCGCACCGTTGTTCGCGCTGGGGGCAATCGGCGCGGCGATTACCACCGCGGCGGACGCTTCGGCGGCAGGTGCACGCACCTGCACTAACGGGGGTGGCGCGACCACGTGCCAAAGCCCCGGCAACGTTGAGATCCATGCTGATCCTCCGTTTGTTCAGCCTCCACTGATTTACGGGTCATTCAATTCACCACTCCCCTTCTTGTTTGATTAGGGGAAGACCCGCAGGTAGGTGTTTCCTTTCCTACCGGCGAGGGCGACACCGCGGAGACGATCCTTCGATCCCTCCGCGGCTTTCGTCGTTTGTGGTGGGCCGCCAAATCGTTCAGATTCGCGTGCCGAAGGTGATGGAGATGGGTGCTGCAGTCCTGCTGTTCTTCTTGCGTACCGGCAGTGGTTGATCCTCTTAGCTTGAGTGTCCGATTGCTTTGGGCGGCTGGTGCGTTCAACCGCCGACTATCACGTATGTGGTCTTGGGAGGCGGCATTCGGCGACGGAGTCGGTCTGATCTACTCCGCGCTGGATTCGGTGCTGGCCGCCTAAGCCTAGGCGGCGGCCTGATCGCGGTACGCCTCGAGCAGACGAAGCCACACCTCGGTGATCGTCGGGAAGCACGGAACCGCGTGCCACAGCCGGTCAATCGGCACCTGTCCGGCGACGGCGATGGTCGCGGAGTGCAACAGCTCGGAGACGCCCGGCCCGACGAACGTCACGCCGAGCAGGTAACCGCTGTCGAGGTCGACGACCATCCGGGCCCGGCCGGTGTAGCCGTCGGCGTAGAGCTTGGCGCCCATCACCACCTCGCCGATCTTGACGTCGACCACTTGCACCCGATGACCGGCCTCCTCGGCCTGCTTGGCGTTGATGCCGACGGCCGCGGCCTCCGGGTCGGTGAAGAACACCTGCGGCACCGCGTGGTGGTCGGCCGTCGTCGCGTGCACGCCCCATGCGTTGGTGTCCAACGGTTTTCCGGCGGCGCGGGCACCGATCGCGGCGCCGGCGATGCGGGCCTGGTACTTGCCCTGATGGGTGAGCAACGCCCGGTGATTCGCGTCGCCCACGGCATACAGCCAGCCGTCCTCGACGCCGCGGACGCGGCAGGTGTCGTCGACGTCCAGCCAGGTGCCCGGCGTCAAGTCGACGGTTTCGAGCCCGATGTCGTCGGTCAGCGGCTTGCGGCCGGTGGCGAACAACACCTCGTCGACCTCGAGGTCGCTTCCGTCGTCGAGCTCCAGCGTCACCGGTCCCGTGCCGCCGGGGCGGCGCAGCTTGGTGACGGAGACGCCCACACGCACATCCACCCCCGCCTCGGCGAGTCCGCGGCCGACGAGCTCGCCGGCGAAGGGCTCCATCCGCGGCAGCAGATCGGAACGGCGGGCCAGCAGCGTCACCGACGAGCCGAGGCCCTGCCACGCGGTCGCCATCTCCACCGCGACCCCGCCACCGCCGACGACGGCGAGCCGGCCGGGCACCTCACTGCTGTCGGTGCCCCTGCGATTGGTCCACGGGTTGGCCTCCGCGATACCCGGTATGTCAGGTAGCGCCGCGCCGCTGCCGATGCAGATCGCGACGGCGTGGCGGGCGGTGAGCGTCACCACGTCGCCGTCGGGCGTGGTGACCGCAACCCGGCGCGGACCGTCCAACCGGCCATGGCCACGCACCAAGTCGGCGCCGATGCCCGTCACGGCGGCGTCGACCTGGCCGCTGTCGTCCCAGTTCGACACGTAGCGCTCGCGACGCCCGAAAACGCCTGCGGTGTCGAGGGAACCGGTGACCGCTTCCCGGGCGCCGTCGATGCGGCGGGAGTCGGACAGGGCGATGACCGGCCTGAGCAGCGCCTTGCTTGGTACGCAGGCCCAGTAGGAGCATTCGCCGCCGACGAGTTCGCGTTCCACCACCGCGACGCTCAGCCCGGCGGCGCGGGCACGATCGGCGACATTCTGGCCGACAGGTCCTGCGCCGATGACAATCACGTCGTAGGCGTTCTGTGGCGTTTCCATGGATGACACCCTTCCGTTCGTTGCCGCTCAGTCGTATGCAATGAAACGCCCCTTTGCACCGAGATTGCGGGCGGCTTGGCATACCCGGCCGAGATCGCGGCCATAGGCTGAAGCGATGGAGCTGCGGGAGCTAACCGCCTTCGTCGCCGTGGTCGAGGAAGGTGGAATGTCGGCCGCGTCGCGTCGGCTCCACATCAGCCAGCCCGCGTTGTCGCAGACGGTCAGTGCCCTCGAGCGGCAGCTCGGCGTCAAGCTGCTGGAGCGCAGCAGCTCCGGCGTACGACCGACGGAGGCAGGCGCGGCGCTGCTGAGCGAGGCGCGTGCCATTCTGGCCCGGCATGATGAGGCGTTGCGGCGGATGGCGGAGTTCACTTCCGAAGGGGGCGGTGTCCTGCGGCTCGGGGTGCCGATGGAGCTGCCGCCCGATTTGCTGGAGCGCGCGCTGGCCAAGTTCGCCGCGAACCGTCCGGATACGCGGGTCATGCCGCGCCACTTGTCGACGGCCGCACAGCTTTCCGCGTTGCGAGGCGGTGAGCTCGACGTCGGGCTGGTGCGGGAACGGCCCGTCGGCGAGGAGTTTGACGCGATGCTGGTGCTGCGGGAAAACCTCGGCGTGCTACTCGCCTCCGAGCTCGCCGCCGGACTCGTCGGACCCGACGGCGTGCGGCTCGATTCGCTGAATGGCGTGCAGTGGCTTGGCTTTCCGCGCTCCAACAGCCCCGCCTGGCACGACGAATTGACCGCCATCCTGCGCAGCCACGGCATCGACCTCGGCCCTCCGCCGCCGGAGGACCAGCTGCTCATCGCCGCGGTCAAGCTCGCGGCCGTCGGCTCCGGTCGTTCGTTCGCGCTGGCGCCCGAGAACTGGCCACATCCCATTCCAGACTCGGTGACGTGGAGCCCGCTCGTCGGCCACCCGCTGGTGCGGCGCACCTGGGTGGTGTGGCCGGCCAGTTCGCGCCGGCGCGACATCGGCCAGCTCGTCACCGCATTCGAGGTGCCGCCGTGACTACGGGGCGATCGCGAGCTGGCCGCCGGTGGCCTGCAGGATCGCTCCGTTGATGTAGCTGGCCGACGGTGAGACCAGGAATGTGACGGCGTTGGCGATTTCGTCTGCGGCGGCCGCTCGGCCGAGCGTGGTGAGCTGACCCAAACCGTCGGTGAGCCCCGGTGTGACGGCGGTGCCCGGGGTTTCAGTCGGTCCGGCCTGTACGGCGTTCACCCTGACCCCCGAGCGGCCGAACTCGTCGGCCCATACGCGGGTCAACAGTTCGATGCCGGCCTTCGTCGCTCCATAGATTCCGCCCTGCCGCGCCGGGACCCCGGCGGCGACGGTGCTGAGGTTGACGACCACGCCCTTGCCCCGCTCGGCCATGGCCGGCACCAGCTGCTGCACGAGGATGTACGGCGCGCGCAGATTGAGGTTCACGTGCTCGTCGAAGAACGCATCGTCGGTGTCCGCGGTCGCCCCGAACTTGTACACGCCAGCGTTGTTTATCAGGATGTCAACGGGCCCGGCTTCTGCCGCCAGCCGGCGCACGTCGTCGGCTTCGCTGAGGTCAGCTGCGACGAAACGCGCCTTCCCGCCTGCGTTTTGGATCTCCTGCACCATCTCGGCGCCGCGCTCCGCGCTGCGCCCGTGCACCACCACCTCTGCGCTGAGCGCTGCGAGCTGCAACGCGATCGCGCGGCCGATACCCGCCGTCGCCCCGGTCACCAGTGCGGTCGAGCCTTCTAATGTTGCTGTCATTGGAATCTCCTCGCAGATATCGTCCGGCGTTGACCCGGGTCAAGCATGCAGTTGATGGCCTCCTTACCGCCACCAAGCCTTCAACTCCGTGGAGCGGACACCACATAGCGAACTCCGTGGGGCGGACACCACATAGCGACCGGCCAGTGGCTCTGCCTATGACGGCCATTAGCAGCCGCGACAGCGATGCGGCTTGGCCGCACTCTGTGAAGTGTTTCTATGGTCCGACGGCGCGCGAGGCGCTGCGCGAAGCAGGAGGACAACCGTGACGGATTCCATTCGGGTTGGTGTTCAGCTGTGGCCTGGCGGAACCCCCGACTATCAGACTTGGCGCGAAGCCGTACTGAAGGCCGAGGAACTCGGTAGCGATGCCATCTTCGGCTACGACCACTTCCATAAACCATTCACCGTGCCATCCGAAGACGGCCTGCCGGAGCTGTTGCCGAAGCAGCCCGACGTCAACAACTTCGAAGGCTGGACCGCACTCGCGTCGTGGGCCGAGATCACCAGCCGGTCTGAGATCGGGCTGCTGGTGACCGGCATCGGCTATCGCAATCCGGACCTGCTCGCCGATATGGCCCGCACCGTCGACCACATCAGCGGTGGGCGGCTGATCCTGGGGGTCGGCTCAGGCTGGTATGAAAAGGATTACAGCACTTACGGATACGACTTCGGCACGGTCAAGTCACGGATGGATCTGTTCGAGGACAACCTCGACCGGGTCGAACGCCAGCTCAGCCAGTTGGTGCCGCAGCCGGTGCGCAAGATTCCGATGCTGATCGGGGGCATGGGCGTTAAGCGCACGTTGCCGATCGTGGCCAAGCACGCCGACATCTGGCACACCTTCGCGAGCGTCGATGAGTATCGCCGCAAGAACGCGATCCTCAAGGAACTGGCCGCCGACGTCGGCCGCGACGAGTCGCACATCGAGCGGGCCGTGCACTGGACGGGTCGCGAGAACGCCGACGCCTTCGTCGGCGAGGGCGTCACACTGTTCACCACCGAGATCCACCCCACCGACGACGGCTATGACTTCACCGAGCTGAAGGACATGATCGCGTGGCGCGACCAAACCCGTTGACGATGCCTCGTTCGTCACCGGACAGACTGTCTTCCGACGGCGGCGCGTCGATCGGGCAGGCTTTGGTGTACTGCACTCCTCGCCGGGGCGGTTGCTGTGTTCGACGTACCTGATCCCCCGCTGCTCGACCCGGAACTCGCTACCGGGACGACCCGGCGTTCGCGATGATAGTGCGACGAAGCCAATCCGCCTGATCAGCCGCGATCCGTTGGGCGCCGTCAGCATAAAAGGGCTGGAAGTGGTCCAGGTCGTAGCGCTTCAGTTCGGCGCGCTGTGCGCGTTGTGCTAACTTCTCGATGGCCCGCGCGGAGACTGTTATGTCGCGCTCGCCCAGCTGCACAAGCACCGGGCATGCCAGCTTCTGCGCGTACCTCACCGGGCGGTACAGCGACATCATGACGATGGGACCGGCGAACGCCTCGTTGCGCCATGACGAGTCCGCGGTTGTCATTGACTTGAAGCCCTGTGCCTCGCCGGCAAAGTTCAAGGCGGCATGCCGACCAGGTTCTGCAGTCACCGGAACAAGACCGTCACCGATCGGTTCCTTAACCGCATGCGCCAGCAACCACGCAACGTTGCGTGGGTCGGTTCTCAGCATGGACAGTATTCGCGAGAAACCGTCAAGGAGAGGGAACAGCAGAATCGCTCCCCCGATCCTGGCGTCCGTCGCTGCCGCCTTGACCGCCGTACCACCGCCTAGTGAATAGCCCCAGACGACGATCTTGTCCGCGTCGATTCCGTTCAGTCCGCGCGCATACTCAATCGCGGCGCGACGATCCTGCAGTTGAGCCGATGGCCGAATGCGTTGACGCGGTAGGCCACCCGAATCGCCCACATGGCGGTGATCGTAGACAAGCACAGCGGCTCCCGCGCCGGCCAGCGCTTCGGCATAAGGCGCCAGGCCGTCATGGCGGGTGAATGACATGCCATGACCCATGACCACACACGCGGCGTCGCCACCAGCTTGCTGGGGACGATAGAGCCAGCCTGCACAACGTGCGGCGCCCGACGAAAATGTGACTTCGGTGCGTTCCACAGCATCACCGTTTGACGTCCTCCGGACGGATGTATCCGCCGGATTCCAACCCGTTGTGGGCTGGAGCAGTAATTCCTCGCGGTTTCCTGCTGGTTCCTGCTTCGAGGATTCCCCGTAGCCCGCAGGCTACGGTCGTCTCCACAGGCTGACACCGCCAACAGCCCGGCGGCCAGTATGTTTTTAGCTGCGTTGACATCGGCGTGCTCGGCGGGACGCAAGCAGTGGGTGCACCGGAAAACCGCTTGGCTCTCACGGGATTTCGGGTCCACATGCCCACACGCCGAGCAGCGTTGTGAGGTAAACGCTGCCGGAACCTTCACTACCTGTGTCCCGCTGTAGCGGGCCGCAGACTTGAGCGCCACCTCGAAGCGATACCACCCCTTGGACAGGATGGCCCGATTTAACCCCGACTTGGCTGACCCGCCGTTGGGTAGGTACCGGCCCCGCTGTGCCGGATCGGCAACCGGTTTAACACGGCGGGTCATGTTGGCTACGGGCAGCTTCTCCAGCACCACCAAGGCGTTTTTCTGCGCCAACCGGTGTGCGGTCTGGACGCAGAAGTCCTGGCGCCGGCGGCGCTCGCGAGCCCGTACATTGCCCAGCGCGTCCCTGGTCTTGGTGCGGTTAGCCGAACCCGTGGCGGCACGGGACAGTTTGCGTTGCAACCGCACAGCGCGCCGCTGCTCGGCCGGGGTGGCGAACACCTGGTCCAGTAAGTCTCCGGCGCTGGTGGCCACCGCCACCGCAACCCCGCGATCCACCCCCACCGCCGTGCCGGGCCGCGCGTGCTCGGCTGGGGTCGTAATCCCGTCATCGACCAGCAACGACACAAACCAGTGCTTGCCTTCGCGGGTCAAGGTGGCCGAGCGGATGGTTTCACCCTCCAGACTGCGCGACGCGCGGAACTTCACCCACCCCAGTTTGGGCAGCTTCACCTGAGCTTTACCCCGGTTCAGCTTCTCCACCTCCATCTTGGAGCCTTCCGGGAACCGAAACGACGGTGCCCACCGACGTGCCGAGCGCCACCGCACCTTGAAGGTGCCATGCCTGCGGCACGCCTCATCCAGGTCGCGCAGCGCCTGCTGCAAACAATGCCCCGGCACCTCTTTCAGCCACACGTACTCCGCCTTGGCTTCAACCAGCTCGTGGGCCTGGGCTTCGTAGTTCATCCACGCGCCCCGGCGACGGTACTCACGACGCTGCTCCAACCCGGTGTTCCACACCGCCCGGCACGCATCAGCGGTCTGCTGCGCCAACCCCGCCTGGGCTTCGGTCAACTCGACCCGAAAGCGTCTACCGGCCAGCATCAGTCACCGGCTCTTCTGATCTTCGACATAACGCTGGATCACCGACAGCGGCGCTCCACCGACGGTGGCCACGAAATACGAGTTCGTCCACAACGTCGGCAACCGAGACCGCAGCCACGGGAACTCCCGGCGCAACCCCCGCGACGAGCGGCCTTTGATGGGCTTCACCAGCTTGTGGATCCCCACCTGCGGATCCACCTCAACCAGCAGGTGCACGTGATCAGCCACGGTCTCCAGCTCGATCAACCATGCCCCCTTCTCGGCGATCACCTCGGCGATGATCTCTTTCAGCCGCGCCGCCATGCGCCCCCCGATCACACGGCGGCGATACTTTGGGCACCACACCACGTGATACGCGCACTGCAACGCGATATTCGCGTTCGTCCGCAACGTAACACCCACCACCGACATCAGACAGCCAGCCGCTATCTAATGCGTCAACACGCCGAGACAGCACGGGGCAGCAACCACCACCAGCACGAACTTGACGCGCTCACCCCCAGTGCCAAAGCCCAGCGTCCGCCGCGCCACCTACTTCACCAATCGTGCAAGCCTCGTCCAGTCAGGGATCTGCCGCAGTTGGATTCGAGGCGACGCCGACCGCGGCGTTCCTTGATCGCCGAAGCCGGGCGACGCCAGGCCAGTGTGCCGTCATACGATGCCGTACTCGTTCATCTTGCGATAAATCGTCGCTCGCGACATACCGAGCGCCAGTGCAGCTTCCAGCTTGTTGCCGCTGTTCTCCTCCAGGCTGCGAACGATAGCGTCGCGCTCCAGCGCTTCCATTTGGGTGAGCTTTCGCCGGGTGACCGATCGGCATTCCGGCGGAAGCTTATCGGCGTTGATGAGGCCAGAGCGTTGTCGCGCAACGGTTTCGAGTAGAACCCGCCGCAACTGTGCCACGTTGCCCGGCCATGGCAGCCGGCTCAGTTGCCGCATCGCCTCCGGAGCGAGTCTGACCTGCGCACCGGAGGCTACTTCGCCGAGCAGAAACGGGACCAGCTCCTCGATGTCTTCGATTCTGTGCCGTAGCGCGGGCACGGTGACCGTGTGGGTGAAGAACGGCAGCAGCAGCGTCTCGATCGTCGGTGAAGGTATCGCGCAACTGGTGGTTGCTGCGATCCAGCCGCGACCCGCACGCGATTGCAGCACCGCGGCCATGGGTTCCAGCGCGTCCTCGTCGATCGCGTCAACATCGGCGAGCACCAACAAGAAATCATCGTCATCGGTCGCACTCACCAGATGGGCGACGAAACGCCCTGCAGTAGAGAAGTTTTCGACATGCATCACCCGCACGGTCCTGCCCGGGTTCACATACTCTCCGACGGCCTGGGCCAGCTTCGCCCGGCCGGATCCTTTCTCGCCCTCGAGCAGCACCCAAGCTCGGTCACGGCAGCTACGTTCCACCTGCTGGCAGCTGCGCCGCCAAGAGCTGCTGCGGCCGGCCAGCCCGGATATGCGTGTCACTGTTCCTTGGCGGATGCCGATGCGATGCACGGTTGTCTCAGCGGACAGTCGGATATGAAAGACGACGTTGGTGCGGGAGCCGCCGACAAGCTCTGGCAGACCAGCGAGATGTGGCGGGAGCGGGAATAGATTACCATCGGGAACTTCCCCGACCACCCGTGGCGGATCTACCTATAGCGCAGCGCGCTGACCCTCAAGGGTCTGACGTACTCGCCCACCGGCGCGCTGCTCGCGGCGAGCACCACCTCGCTGCCGGAAACCCCTCGCGGCGAACGCAACTGGGACTATCGCTACACGTGGATCCGTGACTCCGCGTTCGCACTGTGGGGCCTCTACACACTTGGCCTGGACCGGGAAGCCGACGACTTCTTCTCGTTCATTGCCGAGGTATCCGGCGCCAATAACGACGAACGCCACCCGCTGCAGGTGATGTACGCCGTCGGCGGGGAGCGGGAACTGACCGAGGAGCAGCTGTCACACCTGTCGGGCTACGACGACGCGCGCCCGGTGCGCATCGGCAACAGCGCCTACAAGCAGCAGCAGCACGACATCTGGGGCACGTCCACGAGATCACGTTGGCAATCTTGGATTTGATTTCCATGCCACATGCAGCCGACAGGCCAGAGGAAACCGCGCCCTCGAATGTGCGGTCCTTGGCGAGGTGACCGGTTGCGTGTCAACGGCTTTGGTGCACACTCGTGTCGACCTTCGGTGGATTCGAAATAACAAACGACTTCTCAGCCCCGAGGATTACAGCAACGGGGATTGACGTTCCACAAGGCTCCGGTTATAGGTACTTGGGCCTGAGCTGGCAAGCCTCTCTATTGGCTCTATTGGCGACGGGTTGGTGAACCTCGGCGAGGCACAGATGTCTGTGGATGCTGGCCGAAAGCGAGTGTGCCGACGCCATGTTGGCAGGCGGAGTCGTCGCAAGTGTGGCCGATGCCGGCACCATGGCCAGTGCGAATGCGGCCGCAACAAGTGCGAGCCGCGCCGAGCGGGATACGAACGCGATCAAGGTTTTCATGGCGGAATCTCCTTGGAGTAACGTGGCGGCGCTGTTGCCGCTGACTGGAGGAACGCGCGAACCGGTCGAAAGTGAGGCCTTACCGCGATACCGTCGATACCGGTTACGGATTGCGGCTATCAAGTGAGCCGATAGGCAATCAGACGCGGTTACCGATGTGGTGTCGGTACACGGCAACGCGTAGTTGAGTGGCTTCGGCGTCCTGGTTGATTGGCGTCATAAGTGGTGCGGATGGCCAAGCACTGCTGACCCTGTCCGGCACAGTCGGGGTCGCGCTCCTGATGGCGGTCGCGTTGGCCATGTTCGCCCGAGGCGCCTCGACCGGCACTGCTTGGACCATCGAGCCGAAATCCACCGCCGCGAGCGGCGTGTTGAAACTCACCACCGGCGGGACGTTCCCGCACCGGGCCGGCGCCGAGTTCACCGCTGCGCAGCGAGGAAACTGCGCGGCCGTTGACAAGTGCCTCGGCTGAACACCTGTGTCAGGTTGCTGCGCAATGAATTTGGCCAGCGCGCGAAAGCAGATCAGAGGGCAGCTCCAATGGCACGCCCAGCCGGATGATTCCCCTCCCTCAAGGGTGAATTGGGCCATCCGCCGAACGGCCTCGTTAGGCCGGGCTAGCAACGCACGTGCTTCGTACAAGCTGACCCCTACGGCCTTTGCGCCACCGACCTTGCCATACGGCGAGCTTATAGCCCACATCCGTAGCTGGTATCGGGGTAAGGCCCAGGTTTGACCGCTCTGCGCGTTCCTCATATCAGAGGCAACACCGCCGCTAGGTTCCGTCAAGGAACAACTCAAGACAGTGAAAGAAGAGGCACCACAATGAAGATCTTCGGATTTGCCACCGTCATCGCCAGCGGGCTCGTGGCCGCGATCCTTGGCCTCGCCGCGCCAGCTCAGGCCGCCACTCTCGCCGAGCCGCCTACCGCCGTGGCTTCGGCGATCAACATCCCCACCGGGATCGACCATCACGCCTGGCTCGATGACATCCAGCCGCATGTCAAAGTCCCGCGGGTCGACACGAGCGTGCACCAGAGCCGTTGACCCTCAAGACAGAAGAAAGTAGGCACCATTATGACCAAGTTGGGAATTGGCACCGTTGTCGCTGGCGGCTTGGCCGCGGCCATCCTCGGACTCGCTGCCCCCGCCCAAGCCGTCACTGCCGCCGAGGCGCCAACCGTTTTGGCTTCGGCAATCGACTTCGCACCGACGGGGATCGACCATCACGCATGGCTCGAAGGCTCAGGTCTCGCAGTCGGACCAGGGTATGACATCCACCCGGATGTGAACGTCCCGGACGTCGACACGCGCGTGCATCAAAGCCGTTGATCCACACCCCACGGGAGGGGCGCCCCACCAGGCCGCCCCTCCTGTTGTTGGATCAGATATGACGACAGCATTCGTGCTCTCCGGGGGTGCCAGCCTCGGTTCGATCCAGGTCGGGATGCTCCTCGGTCTGGCCGAGGCCGGGATCACACCGGACCTGATCGTCGGCACATCCGTCGGCGCAGTTAACGGCGGCTGGGTCGCCTCGCGGCCCGACGTCGCCGGGATTGGTGCGCTGGCCGACCTGTGGCGGTCGCTGTCGCGAAACAACGTGTTCCCCACCCGCCCAATCCTCGGGCTCCTGGGCTTTCTCGGCCGTCGCCCGAACCTCGTACCCGACAATGGTCTGCGGCGACTCGTCAGCGACCACCTGGGCTTCTCGCGCCTGGAGGATGCACCGATCCCCTTCCATGTGGTCGCCACCGACGTGCTTTCGGGTCAGGACGTCCTGCTGTCGTCGGGAGATGCGGTCGATGCGATCGCGGCTAGCGCCGCGATTCCCGCTGTCTTCCCGCCGGTGAACATCAATGGCCGGGACCTCATCGACGGCGGTGTCGTGAACAACACCCCGCTGTCACATGCCGTCGCGCTCGGCGCCGACCGGGTCTGGGTGCTGCCGACCGGCTACTCGTGCGCCCTGCCTGAGTCACCGAAAGGGGCGTTGGCGATGGCGCTGCACGCCTTGACCCTCGCCATCAATCAACGGCTCGCCATCGATGTCGCCCGGTTCGAGGAAGCGGTCGACCTGCGCGTCATCCCGCCGCTGTGTCCGATCCGCATCTCGCCGGCGGACTTCTCGCACTCGGCCGGGCTTATCGAGCGGTCGCATGACACGACCCGCGAGTGGCTGGCGGCGCGCCATCGGTTCACCGGCCAGGCAGCCTTGCTCGAGCCACACCGTGACTGAGCGCGGCGCCGCGGCCCGAATGCCTGCGGGCGACCACCGGGATCCGGTACTGATCGTCCGGAGTAAGAAACCAATGCCGCGGCGCACTGCGGTCGCCATCCCTGGGTTGTCGGCCCACGTCGGCCGGGTAGATCCGACCATCTCCCAGAGCCTTGCCATCTCCGCGTTCGGGCGCCAGAACGAGAGCCCGATCCGCCCGCCGGGCCGGCACACGCGCGCCAGTTCGCGCGCAACGGCCGCGTGGTCAGCCGCAAAGACGACGCCGTGCGCGGAGGAGACGTCGTCGAAGCTCGCGTCCTCGTAGGGGAGCCGCTGGGCGTCGCCGACCTCGAAGCGAATATCGAGCCGCGCCCGCCGGGCCAGCGCCCGCCCCGTTTCGACGAGCGGCTAGCACTGACCCGTGACGGCATCAGGCGATGCCGTAATCCCTCATCTTGCGATAGATCGTCGCCCGCGACATCCCCAAGGCTATCGCCGCCTGCAGCTTGTTGTTGCCGTTGTCCTCCAAGCTGCGGACAATGGCGTCTCGCTCAAGCGCCTCCATCTGGGTGAGCTTTCGCCTCGTAAATGTACGGCACTCGGGCGGCAGCTTGTCGGCACCGATAACGCCTGAACGTTGTCGCGCAACGGTTTCCGCAAGAACTCGCCGCAGCTGTGCTACGTTGCCCTGCCACGGCAGCTTACAGAGCTGACGCATCGCATCGGCGTCAAGGCGCACATCAGCGCCGGAGGTCAGCTCGCGCAGCAGGAACGGCACCAGTACCTCGATGTCTTCAATCCGGTGCCGCAGCGGAGGAACGGTCACGGTGTGGGTGAAGAACGGCAGCAGCAGCTCAATCATCGATGAAGGCGTCGCTGAACTCATCGTCGCGGCGATCCATCCGCGACCCGCACGCGACTGCAACACCGAAACGACCGCTGCAAGTGTCCCCTCATCTATGCAGTCCACGTCGGAAATCACCACCGCGAAGTCATCGCCGTCGGCGTGGGTCACGACCTCGGCGACGAAAAGCGCTGGCGTCGGGAATGTTTCAGCCCGCATCACACGCACGGTCTTTCCCGGGTGGATGTACTGCGCGACAGCCTGCGCCAGCTTGGCTCGTCCGGATCCTTTCTCGCCTTCGAGCAGTACCCAATCTCGGTCGCGGCAACATCGCTCGACCTGCTGACAGCTGCGCCGCCACGAGCTGCTGCGCCCGACGAGGCCAGGAATGTGCGACGCGGCCGATTGGCGAGTCCCGACATGGTGCGCGGTTACCTCGGTCGACAGATGCACATGGAAAACGACGTTCGTCCTGCCACCGCGGATCTCCGCATGGTCGACGACGGAGATATTGGCGGTCGTTCCACTCGGCAGCACAGCCAGCGGATGTCGCGTGGCCGTGGTGTGGAGCAGATCCGAGGCGTGTTCGAGCAGCGCGATTTGATCATTGGTGTCGAGTGTCTGGCGCAAGTAGCGGCTCATCAGCACGACGTCACCGCCGACCGCGAGCACACCGAGCGGAAAGCGTCGCGCCTGCTCGTGATACGCCTCCAAAAGCACGGTCTCGCTCGCGTGGGCCGACTCTCTCATGCGGTCCTCGATCTGGCTGCACGCGCTCTTGGCCAGCGCCAACAAAAGCGGATCGGAGCGGCTGGCCCAGCAGGTGAGATCAACCACGCCGACGAGCCTCCGGGTTATCGGGTCACGGATCGGTGCTCCCGCACAGGCAAGCACACCCAGCGGCGCGACGAAATGCTCGCCGCCGCGAATGAACGTGGGCCGCTTGGTCTCGAGCGCGGTGCCGATCCCGTTGGTACCGGCGAATTCCTCAGAGTAGCTGTAGCCGGGCACCAGGCTCACCGAATCCAGTGCCTTCATGAAGGCCCCTTCAGAGACCGAGCGTTCCAGCACCACACCGTCGGCCGAGGTGAGGATGACCGTTGTCGCCTCGGTGGTCACGTCCTCGGTGATCCGCTGCAGCACAGGCGCCGCGGCGCGGGCTAGTCGTGAGTCGGTATTCGGTTCCCGAACAAAGGGCAGCTCAAGCCGGTCGGGGTGAACCCGCATGGCTTGAGACCGACGCCAGGAGTCCAGCACGCTGGTGCGCAGGGTCTCCTCGTCCAAAGACTCCTCGCACAAAAACCGTTCTCGCATCCGGCGAACGTCGGTTTGGACGTCGGCCCGCAAGCTCATCGACGCATGCACCTCGCTCCCCGACACCGGTGCCACCGCCGCCCGGCGTCTCAGATTGAGACGCCAACTCTCCTCAGATTGAGACGTTCAGTCTACGCCTGCGGCTGTGTCATGGGTCACATCAGCTAACACACCGAACCAGATCGTAAGGATGACGATGACCAGGCAACACCAGAGAGCGTCGAACGCGACGACGGCTGCTGTCAGGCGATCGGACGTCCGCCATCCCGACGGCACGAGCCCTCAGCCAACTCATCACCGCAATCCAGGAGCCGATCAGCGCATTAGCGAACGTTCAGCGCATAAGCGAAGCGGCGTTCGCACCGATGCAGCACGACAACCACAACGTGATCCAGCGAGAGGCAAGGGGAAATGACCATCTATCAGCTGACCGATCGCCTACACGACGGCCGTACCGTGCGCGTCCCAGCGGATCACATCGCGGCGACCGTGGCCTCATGGCTGGCCGAGTTGGGCGCCTGCAGTCCATTAGTAGAGTCGCTCGGCCGAGCGGTGCGCGATGATGACTGGCCCGCAGCCCATGGCATAGCCGACTATCTGTCGGTGGAAGTCCAGGTGGCAGCATGACATCGGGCGCGAGTCTGGGCGAAAATTCCAGCCCCACATGCGAACTGACAGAGTGGTTCCAACGCGACATCATCCCACTGCGTGCTTCGAAACTATTGCCCGGCAACGCTATTGACGCGGCGACGCGAACGCTGCCCGAAGAGTTCCGCACTGCGGCGTATTGCGCCGCCGTAGAAGGCCTTCGCTACAAGAAAATCGCGACGATCGCGAACACTGCACCCCGCGACAGTGATGTGCCGACTCCCCCTGCCGACGACAGCTGCGCGCATTTGCTTGTGGAATTCAGCGACCACCAGCCCGAAAACCGCCGCGGCGCATGAGAGCCAACAGTTTGCGCGCTACCTGTGTTGGTGGACTGTGATGTCGACGTGTGGTGACCGGTTGATTGATCGGGTGGGTGAGTTGGCGGCGTTGGAGTCGTTCATCGGTGGTGGGGACTCTGGCGGGTTGTTGTTGCGTGGTGATGCCGGTGTGGGTAAGTCGATGCTGGTTCAGGAGGTATCGGCCAGGGCTGCTGCGCGGGGTTGGCGGGTATTGCGGTGCGGTGGGGTCGAAGCGGAGGCCTCCTTCGTGCTGGCCGGTCTGGGCCAGCTCGTATATCCGCTGCGCGACATCATGCGCGGCCTTGGCGCCGACGATAGGCGCACGTTACAAGCGGTGCTGGGCGTGCCAACCCACACGGCACCGTCTGTTAGTGCGCTGACCTTTGCGTTGCTGAACCTCCTGACGGCGGCTGGCGGCGCCGGGCCGCTGCTCGTGGTGCTCGACGACGCGCATTGGTTCGACGAAGTCAGCGCCCGGGTGATGGCGATGGCCGGCCGGCGGCTTGACGTGGCCACGGTGCGGTTGATTGCCGTGTGCCGCAACGAGTTTCCCAGTCCGCTGGCCGACGGAGGATGGCCGCAGATGGTGGTAGGTCCGCTGGACGCCGAGCAGTCCGGCAGCTTTCTGGACGAGCTCGGAGTCGACTTATCACCACCGGCCCGTTCAGCGGTGCTCGAGCAGGCCGCCGGCAACCCGCTGGCGCTGGCCGAACTGTCCCGGTTGGCCTCCGAGAGCACTTGGACCCCCGACGCCGCGTTGCCGCTGACGCAGCGCCTGATCGCGGTCTTCGGCGGCAGGCTGCAAAACCTCGACGAGCAAGCCCGGAAGGAGTTGCTACGTGGAGCACTCGACGGGGTCGCAACGGGCGCGGTCGGGTCGGCTCAGGGGCGATCGCGCTATGTGATGCGGGGGGTGGAGGCCGCCCTGGAGTACGGCATGCTGGTGATCGACAGCCGCGGTGAAATGGCATTCAGGCATCCCCTGGCGCGTGCCGCGGTGATCCAAGCCTCGACCGCTAATCAGCGCCGCGCGGCACATGCGCTGCTCGCCGGTCTGTATCCCGATGATGTGGTACGGCGGGCCGCACACCTAGCCAACGCCACCGTTGATCCGGATCAGGCGGTTGCCGATACCCTCGCCGAGGCGGCCGAGCTCACCATCCGCCGCGGCGGTGCCCGGCAGGCGGTTGAGTTGCTGCGCCGCGCCGCCGAATTGAGTAAACGGCCGCGGCGGCGAGAAGAGCTGTTGGCCGATGCGGCGTATGTGGCGTCGCAGGCCGCCCAGCTAGACGAGGCCGAGCGGCTCCTCGACGATGCGGGTTTGGGCGGCCACGCCTCCACAACGGCGTTGTTGACCTCGTCGTATGTGGCGCTGTACCGCGACGGCGAGGTGACCGCCACGCATCGGCGCCTCGTCGAGCGACTGCGATCGCCCGAGGACCTTGACAGTGAAACCCTCACCCGCGTGGTCAACCTGCTGCTCGCCGTCAGCCTCTACGCCGGCGACCCAGTTCACTGGGGCATCACCGATACCCTCGTGGACTCCCTCGCGGGCCGTCTGGGCGAGCTGACCCTGATCTACCGCGACGCCTGGGCGGATGCCGGGCACCGCGGGGCCAGCGTGCGACAGCGGCTCAACGCACAACTGAATCGGCTGCCGGAGCTCGAGCCGTGGGATGTGATGCGGCTTGGCGTGGCGGGCTATTTCGTCGACATGCTCGACGATTTTCGTCCGGCGCTGGCCCGCATGGTCGACCGCGAGCTCTACAGCGGCGCGGCCACCAACGCGATGGTGATGCTGCACCTGATCATGCTTGACCAGCTCGCCAGCGGCCAGTGGGTGGAGGCACTGCACACCGGCCAGCGCGGGGTGGCGTTATGCGCTCAGCACGGCTACGACTTGTTCGGCCATCAGTTCAAAATCTATCTGGGCGTGCTCGCGGCCAGCCGCGGCGACGTGGTGCGGGCGCGCGAGCTCGCCGCCGAGGTACGAACATGGGCCCAGCCACGACAGGTGGGATTCCTTATGGGGCATGCCCAGCAGATCGCGGTCCTGTGCGGGCTGGCCGAAGCCGATTACGAAGCGGCCTACCTGCAGGCCACTGCCATCGCCGGCGTCGGCGAGTTCCCGCCGTACTCGCACCAGCCCACCCGGACCCTGCTCGATTTCGTCGAGGCCGCCGTTCACACCGATCGCCTAGAAGAGGCGCGCGAGCATGTCCGGGCGGCCGAGCGCCTTAAGTTGCCGGACGCCTCGCCGCGGCTGGCCATCGCCACCGGCGGCGCCGCGGCCATGTGCGCGTCAGACGAGCTGGCTCCCGCGCTGTTCGAGAAGGTCTTGGACCATCCCGCCATCCATTGCTTTCCCTTCGATCACGCCCGCCTACGCCTGGGCTACGGGATGCGCCTTCGTCGGTTGCGCCGCTATAGCGCCGCCCGTGTTGCGCTGGGCGCCGCTGCCGACATCTTCGCTGGCCTGGGCGCAGAACCGTGGGCCCAGCGAGCCCGCGACGAGCTTCGCGCCGCAGGCACCACCGTGCATCACTCGACCAACGGCGGTGCTGCTCCGCTGAGCGCACAGGAACGCCGCATCGCCGAACTGGCCGCCACAGGCCTGACCAACAAGGAGATCGCCGCGCAGCTGTTTCTATCGCCGCGCACCGTCGGTGCACATCTGTATCGGCTGTTCCCCAAGTTGGGGGTGACAACCCGTGCCGGGTTGCATGACGCCCTCGACGCTGTCGATACCTCACAGCACCCCTTTGAGTCATCTGACTGATCCCGCCGAGTCCGCCAGGCGCGACCGTTGACATGTAACCGCGATTAGCGCGGGGCCAGGCCCTCCGAGATTGGCGGTGCGCACAAGCCGCCCGAGGGAATGGAGATGAGAATGCTGGACACAATTTTAGGAATGCTCTGGATGCTGCCGTTGGTGTTCTTTGCCAGCGGATACACGCTAGTGTCCCGACGACCGTGAACACGCAGACACCGGTGGTGTTCATTCACGGGCTCTGGCTGCACTCGTCGTCGTGGCAGCCGTGGCTGGATCTGTTCTCATCCAAGGGCTACGCGCCAATCGCGCCGGGTTGGCCGAACGAACCCGACACGGTGGCCGCCGCCCGCGCGCATCCCCAGGCCGTTGCGGGGATCGGAGTGCAGGAAGCCACCGAGCACTTCGCCGCAATCATCGCCCAATGTCCACAGCCACCAGTGATCATCGGTCACTGTCACGGCGGTCTGATCGCCCAGAAGCTGCTTGCGCGCTCTGTTGGGCGTGCCGCCGTCGCCATCGGTCCCACCGGAATCAAAGGCGCCCGCCAATTTACCTTCGCGCAGGTCCGAGCCGGTTTGCCCGCCGTGCGCCACCCGGTCAACCGCAAGCGCGCGGTCTCCTTGACGGCCGAACAATTTCGATACAGCGTCGGCAACGCGATTGAGCCGGCGGAATCGGAGCGGCTTTTCGAGGCATACTCGATCCCCTCACCGGCACGGCCGGCGTTTCAAGCCGCCTTCGGCAACGCTGAGTCGCCGCTCCCCCACTGTCGTGGACACACAGAATCCCGATCGCGGTCCGCTGCTTCTGATCTCCGGTCAAAAGGACCGCATGGTCCCAGACGTCGCCACCCGCGCCACTTACAAGCTCTATGGCGAATCGACGGCCGTGACCGACCTGAAGCAGTTTCCCGATCGCGGCCATTCCCTCACGATCGACCACCGCTGGCACCAGGTCGCCGACTTTGTGTTGGGGTGGTTGACCAGACGTGGGGTTAGCGCCGTCGGATATGCGGGTGGTCGGGCCCAATGAGCAGCGTCAACCAGCGGCGTTGCCCGCTTCGGCTGTTCCGGCCCAGATCGCCGGCACCCAAAGGCGCGGAGCGGCCGACGCCATGATCGCGCCTATCCGTGGCCGAGACGCCGAACTGGCAGCCGCCGGCAAGCACATTTCCGCCCTCATCGACGGTGTCGGCGGTGTCGTCGTCATTGAGGGTCCCCCAGGCATCGGCAAGACCAAACTGCTCACCGCATTCAGACTGCAAGCCGACGCAGCCGGTGTTCGGCCGCTGTTCGGCGAGAGCTTCGAATACCAGCAGGCTGTGCCGTTCGCGCCGCTGTTCACGGCCACACTGCGGGCACGGCCACCCATCGGTGACGCCGAGGCCTTGCGTCGTGTCGGCCACGCCGACTCGCGCTACTGGGTGGTGCACCATCTGCAAGATGCGCTCGGCGCCGCGGCTTCCCAAGCGCCCCTGGCGATCATGCTTGACGACATCCACTGGGCCGACAACAGCACACTCCTGGCATTGCAGTCACTGACTGCAGGCCTAGCCGATGCGCGTGTGCTCTGGGTGCTGTCCTCGCGCACCGGCGCGCGGCGTCCGGCAGTCGACGATACGCTGCGCGTACTGCGAAGGCCAGGGTGCCTGCTTCATGCGGTTGGGTGCGCTCAGCTCAGAAGCGGTCGCAACCATCGTTCAGGACGCGGTGTCGGCCGCGGCCGACGTGTCGCTGTTGACTCTGGCCGCAAAGACACGGGGCAACCCATTCTTATTGACTGAGCTGATCCGCGGGCTGGATGAAGAAGACCGAATTCGGGTTGAGCGCGGCCGCGCGACCGTCACCGGAGACGCACTGCCACAGCGGCTTACGGTCACTATGCGGCAGCGGCTAGACCTGTTGTCAGCCGAGGCGCGGCACGTCGTGCAGGTGGCATCCGTTCTGCCCGACCGGTTTTCGGCGGCACTGTTGGCCGCAATGCTCGAGCGTCGACCGGTGGGCCTGATCTCGGCGCTCGAAGAGGCGGTGCGCGCTGACCTGTTCGCCGATGACGGCGACCGGTTGCGATTCCGCCACGGCTTGTTACGACAGGCCACCCGCGAATCACTTCCCGGACCGCTACGCCGAGCGATGGAGCGGCAAGCCGCCACAGTCCTGCTCGAAAGCGGAGCCCCGCCTGGTGAAGTCGCCGCCCAACTGGCCCGTAGTGCCGAGGTCGGCGACAAAATCGCCATCGATGCGTTGCGGCGGGCGGCCCAATCGGCTGGCTCTGACCCGGGCACCGCCGCCGATCTGAGTAGGCGAGCCTTGGAGCTACTCCCTCGCGACGACCCGGCCCGCGGCTGCCTGATCGCCGAAACTGTCCTGCATCTGAACCAGGCCACACGTTATGAGGAGGCCCAAAGGCTTGCCACAACGGCACTTTCGGAGGCGTTATCGGCCGACGATGAGGCCCAGGTTCGTCTCGGGCTGTCCACCTCGTTGACCTATCCGCCCGGACGGCGTGCGCAGGAAAACCGGCGAGCACTGCAGTTGGCTCCGGTCAACGACGCCACCCGTGCACGCCATCGCGGGTGGCTGGCGTTCAATCTGATGATGGACGGCCAAAGCGGCGAGGTCCGCGAGGCCGCCCACGAGGCGATGGCGGCCGCGGCCGAAACAGATGACAAGGCTTGCCGACTCTTGGCCGAAATCGCGCTGGCCAACCTGGATTGTGCGGAAGGGTACGCGGTACGCGCGGTTGAGCGGTTGCAACGCCTCGACCCGCCGGTACACGGGGGAAACCTAACCGTGGTTGAACAGGCGGCGGCGATACATCGAGCGAACCTGCTCATCACCGTCGGCCTGCTCGACGATGCGGCTGCGGCAGTGGCGGAGGGTCTCCACGCGGCCAGCAGGTACCGAAACGGCATGGCACTGCAGCACTTCACTCAGATCAAGGGGCTGCTGCACCTTGCGGCCGGCCAGTTGTCGGCTGCGCGCGAGGTCATCGAGTCGCTCCCTGCGGCAACGCGTATGAGGTGGACCCGTATCGGCTGTCAAATCGGCATGGTCACCTTGGCAAGAGTCGCTGCACACACCGGTGATCGGGAACTCTTGCGTCAGATCAACATTGAAGCGCGCGACGCCTGTCAGAGCGGCGGGCCGGCGGTTCGTCGTGAAGGTCTAGCTGCCCTTGCACATTTGGCGTGGCACCGCGGTGACATCGACGAGGCGAGGCGCCGACTGGGCCCAGACTTCTCACTGCTGCTCACACCGTTGTGGCCCGTCGACCTCGACCACATCGTCCTTGCGGCACGCGTCGCCGACGCGTCCGCTGACGCCGAACTGGGCGCCCGCGTGCTGTCGGCGGTGGACGTTCTTGACAGCGACAAACCTACCGCGCCCATATTCAATGCGATCGCTCAACAGGCGAGGGCGATACTGGGTCACGATGTCGACGCACTGGTGGACGCGACCAGTCTGCTAGGTTCATTGCCACGCCCGCTGCTGCACGCGGCCGCCGCAGAAGACACTGGCTGCGTCCTCGCGCAAACGGATCCGTGCAAGGCAGTCGAGGCGCTGAACAGCGCGTTCGAGACCTTCATGGCATGTGGCGCCACCGCCGATGCCCACCGGGTCGGCCGGGCATTGCGGAAACTGGGGGTAAGTCGGCGAGTTGTTGCCCGACCGCGCGCAAAGGGCGGGCTGGACAGCCTGACCGAAACCGAGCTCAAGGTCGCCCACCTCGTCGCCGTGGGATCGACGAATCGGGCCGTCGCACAACACCTATACATTTCTCCGCACACCGTAAATACCCACCTGCGCAACGTGTTCGCAAAGCTCGGCATCAACTCACGGGCCGACCTCAGCCATCTGATCAACGGACCTCGAGAGCTCGCGAGTTGACCCGCGTTGCAACACCGACGGACGCCTACGCCGACGGCGCTTCCGATCCCTGACGAACGATTGGTGCGGAACAGCGATCGCGTGACCGAATCGTGGTATTCGGCGCATCTATGCCAATCAACCGCCAGAGATGACTACCGACACGAGTCGCTATCGGCAATCGTGATAGGAGACGGCATGTGCGGCTTGGCAAGCCCGGCGTTGTGATTGTCATTGCACCTGCCGTCGGAGGACGGCCTAGCATCTAAGGAGTCGACGATGACAGAGGCGTTTGTGCTCGGCGGTGTCCGTACACCGTTTGCCCGCTATGGCAGCTCGCTGTCGCATATTCGCACCGACGACCTGCTGGGGATGACGATGAAGGGCGCGTGTGAACGCGTCGGTGTCGCCGTTGACCAGATCGAGGACATCGTCGCCGGCTGCGTCAACCCCGCCCATGACGGGATGGGTGATGTCGCCCGGTGGGCGGCGTTGGCTGCGGGGTTTCCCGACAGCGTCGCCGGGGCGACGATCAACCGGTTCTGCGCCTCGTCGTTGAGCGCAACGATCAATGTGGCGCACGCGATCAAGTCCGGCGATCTGGGAGTGGGCATCGCCTGCGGTGTGGAATCAATGTCACGCTCGGGCTGGGCGTACATGAAGGGCGACGCGCCGTTTTCCCCGCGCGGGCCGGTGCTGCTGCTGGACACCATGTGGGCCGGGGCCGGCGGCCCTCCCAACCCCGCACTGCTGGCTCGCAACGCCTATATCGGCATGATCGAGACCGCGCAGAACGTGGCCGACCGCTACGGGTTGACCCGTGAGGAGATCGACGCGTTCGCGTTGCGCTCGCAGCAACACGCCAAGGCGGCCCGCGACTCGGGGCGGTTGGCCAAAGAAATCATGCCCGTCGAGATACCGGCGACGAAGAAGACACCGGGCCGCACCTTCGAGCATGACGAGTTCATCCGCGACGACACCACCGCCGAGCAGCTCGCCGCGCTGCCCGTACAACCGGGCACCACGCAGATGACTGCGGCCAACTCCACACCATTGACGGACGGGGCAAGCGCGATCGTGTTGGCCTCCGGGGAGCGGGCGGCCGAGCTTGGTGTCGAGCCGCTGGCGCGCGTGCTGTCCTCAGCGGTGTATGCGCTCGACCCGCTGATCATGGGGCTGGCTCCGGCGTGGGCGCTGCCGCTTGCGATCAAGCGCGCCGGGCTAACACCACAACAGATCGACGTGTGGGAAGTCCACGAGGCGTTCAGCGCGCAGGCGCTCGGCGTGCTTCGTGAACTCCCAAATCAGCTCGGCGGCTTCACAATCCCCGACGATAAGCTCACCCCCAATGGCGGGGCCGTGGCCATCGGCCATCCCTTCGGCGCCACCGGCACCCGCTACGTTCTGACCCTGGCGACCGAGTTGGCCCAGCGCAACGCCCGCTACGGCGCCGTCGGCGTGTGCGTCGGCTCTGGCCAAGGCGTGGCCGTCGTTCTGGAAAACCCCAACGCCACCTGAGCTCATGACAATGCCACGGTGAAGTCGCTGATACATAAGGAGCACCAATGATTCCCGAGTCGCAGAACCCCGATCGCGACTACCCCCAAATGGTGGCGGAGCGGGGCCGAATCGAGCCCGCACCGCGGCGGGTGCGCGGCTATTTCGACGACACGCTTGTCTTCGACACGACCCGCGCCCGCTACGTCTGGGAGGCACCGTACTACCCGCAGTACTACATCCCGCTATCTGACGTACGCACAGAGCATTTACTCGACGACGACCACCCGCAGAGGCTGCAGCTGGGCCCCTCACGGCTGCATTCGCTGACCACAGACAGCCGCACCCAAAAGGCCGCGGCGCGCGTCTACGACACCAACGGCGATGGCCCGGTCGCCGGCTACGTGCGGTTCGAATGGGACACGCTCGACTGGTTCGAAGAAGACGAACAAATCATCGCCCACCCCCGCAACCCTTACGTACGCGTCGACGCGCTGCGCTCCCATCGCCACGTCAAGGTCGAGATCGACGGCGTCGTCCTTGCCGAGACCCGCAGTCCCGTACTACTTTTCGAAACCGGGCTGCCAACGCGGTACTACATCGACCGCACAGACGTCTCGTTTGATCATCTCGACGCCAGCAACACCCAGTCCGTCTGCCCCTATAAGGGGATCACATCACGGTACTGGTCCGCGCGAGTCGGCGACACGGTTCAGCCGGACATCGCTTGGACCTACGAGTACCCCATGTCGCCAGGTCGCGTCGATCGCCGGTCTCATCGCCTTCTACAACGAAAAGCTCGATACCTTCGTCGACGGTCACAAACTGCCGCGGCCCGCAACACACTTCGTCTAACAGTGCGCCGCGCCATAGGGACAACAGCTACCGACGTTGCGTCGGCAACCTGAGATCACTGTTCTCCCTTGACAAGCCGGCACGCGTCCATTGCAGCTGTCCGGCATCGTCAGCTCGACCCGCTGCTACCTGCCCTATGCGGGCAACGCGGCGGCTATCTGACCGACAACCTGCCGACTTAGGAGCAGACCGAGGTGGCCGACGTCGCCCACCGTTACGGTCTCCACTCGGGTGTCGGTCGGCACCGACCGAACGCCCGGCACGATGATGTCGAAGGTGGCGGTGAACGCCAACCATCGCACGCCATCCGGTACCGGCGCGGAGGCGAGTCGGCGCAATAGTGGCGAACCCTCACGCAGCGCCCGGACAATGTCCCCGAACGGAAGCAGCTTCGCCCAGGGCGAACCGCCGAAGGGTGCGCCAAGGGTGACGACGGTGTCGACCAGTCCGTCAAGGCGACCGCTCGCGATGGCCTGGGCGATTACGACCCCGCCCAGACTGTGTCCGACAAGATGCACCTTCTCCGCGCCCGTTTGAGACAAGATCCTGTCCACCTCGACAACCAGCCGGTCGGCGAGCTGCTCCACCGAGGTTCCGCGCGGCCTGTAGGTCATCGCGTCGACGGTCAGGCCCCGGGCTGTAAGGCTTCGGGTGACGAAGGACCAGCTTGACTTTGTGCCGCAAAAGCCGTGCACGAGCAGCACGGGACGCGCCGCGGGTGCGGTGTGCCCTTGTACGGACGGCAACGGACTGCCTGCGGGGTGGGAGCCTCCGCCTACGAGGCGTAGCGGTGCCATTGCGGCTACCGACACGATCAGGGCCATTTCGAACGCGTGTACCACCGCGACCCGCCGGATCATTCGGACCATCCCAGGGGCACCCTCGATTACGCCGCGCAGTGAGATGCCGGCTACTGGTCGCCGCGAACCGCTGACTCGTGCCGCGTGGTGCCTTCTAATGAGGTGCGCTTGCAACATGTCTCACCCTTGTCCACCCGTGCTGCATTGAGATTCGAAAGTCGACGCTCGGCCCAACATCAATGTCTCTCATTCCTTTTCGATGCTCACCGGCGCGTTCGATGACTAATACGTTCGCAGCACGGGGTCGGGTGACGCCATCGCCTACCGGGCGATCTTTAGGGTCGGTTTGGGGGATGGCTAGAGGCCTTGTGTTGGCCGATGTCGATTACTCGACACCACGCATGAGTTGCGTCAGCTGAGTACGAGAGATGCCGAGCCCTCCGTGCTCAGATAGAGAACCTTTAGGACCGGGTCCTGTTAGCGGGCGGTTGTTTTTCCCCGCCAGGGCCTTTCGAAGGGAAGCCGCCAGGCGTTGGGTGCGATCAGCTGATGAATGGCATTGGGGCCCCAGGAGCCGGGTGCATACAGCTTGACCGCAGGCGGATCCTCCAACAGCGGGGCTGATCGTTCCCATAGGGATTCGATGCCTTCGGCGGTGGTGAACAGGGTGTGGTCGCCGCGCATGGCGTCGAGGATGAGCCGTTCGTAGGCTTCGAGCACGTCGCCGACGGTGTCGATCTCTTGGGTGGAGAACTGCATCGAGAGCTTGTCGAGTTTCATGCCGGGGCCTGGTCGCTTGCCGTAGAACGACAGTGACACCTTGGAGGCGTCGGCAAGGTCGAAGGTCAGATGGTCGGGACCTTGGGAGCCCACGCCCGAGCCGGGTGGGAACATGGTGCGGGGCGCCTCTTTGAACGCGATCGAGATGATCCGAATCCCCTCGGCCATCCGTTTGCCGGTGCGCAGATAGATTGGCACGCCGGCCCAGCGCCAGTTGTCGATGCCCACCTTGAGCGCGATGAACGTCTCGGTGTCCGAATCGCGTGCCACCCCGTGGGTTTCGCGGTAGCCGCTGTATTGGCCGCGCACCACGTTGGCCGGGTCGACGGGCAGCATCGAGCGGAACACCTTGCTTTTTTCCTCGCTGATGGCGCGGGGTTCCAGGGCGGTCGGTGGCTCCATCACGACGAACGCCATGACCTGAAACAAGTGGGTGACCACCATGTCCTTGTAGGCGCCGGTGCTCTCGTAGAAGTTGGCGCGTTCGTCGAGGCCCAGGGTTTCGGGGATGTCGATTTGGATGTGGTCGATGAAGTTGCGGTTCCAGATCGGTTCGAACAGGCCGTTGGCGAAGCGGAGCGCCAGGATGTTTTGCGCGGCCTCCTTGCCCAGGAAGTGGTCGATGCGAAAGATCTGCTCCTCGCGAAACGTCTCGTGCACGAAGTCGTTGAGCACAACGGCGCTGGCCAGATCGGTGCCGAACGGTTTTTCCATCACCACCCGGGACCGGTCCACCAGCTGGGCATCCCGCAGCATGGTGATAACCGCCCGGGCGGCCTTGGGGGGCACCGACAGATAGTGCAGCCGACGCACCTCGGGGCCAAGCTTGGCCTCGGCGCCGGCCACCGCGGCCGCCAACGCCTCGGGCCCGGCGCCCTGCGGCACATAGGTGACCGTTTCGGCGAACCGGGCCCACTGTTCCTTGGTGAGTTGGTGGCTGCCAAAGGATTTGACGGCCTCCCTGGCCAGGGCGCGGAACTCCTCCACGGAGATGTCCTCAAGCGAGGTGGCGACGATCTCGATGTTGGGTGCCAGCTCTGACTGGACCAGATAAGCCAAGCCAGGAATCAACTTGCGCCGTGCCAGGTCGCCCGACGCGCCGAACAGCACGATGACATGCGGTGCGAGCGCCTCGCCGTCGCGGCGGTGGGGGTGAGCGCCCGGTGCGGGATGGGCGATGGTTTGCGGGGTGTCGGTGGCCACATCTGGAGTGATCCCACCCCCCGATAGCGCATGCATGGCGCGCACCCGCGTGTCAGATTTCTCGGAGGGCCGCGCGGCGGGAACGTGTCCCCCCGTGTTACCACCGACAACGATGTAGTCGAACGAGCTCATCGGAACGAAACTCCTAGTTCTCAGGGGCACGGGTTAGCCGCGTGCACGTCGCACGTCGCACCCTCAATGAGACGCAGAGATTGTCCGCTTTGGAAGCGGTAGCCCATGCCAACTAATCAGAGTGCGTATAAGCAATCCGATTAGTGCGGACGTGGCGATGCGACAACCGTTACGAAAACGCGCATTTCCTGAATCTCCACCGCACTATCACAACACGATTTGAACGACAGCGGCCCGCGAGACGCACGTTTGAGCCTTGGCTAAAGACCGCGGTTATGGCGGTCAGAAGTGACAGCAATGACTCGCATGGAAGGCATTGGCCGCCAGTGGTGTTCAACCGATGGAACGCCTACACGGGGGCATACGCGAGGCCTACGTCGAGAGGGGACGCACCGAGTGACGTCGGATCTGGCGGCTCCGCCTGCTCTGCGGGACGACCCGCTGCCGCGGACGAAATCGCGGAGTCCAGTGCCTTCCTCACGACCGACCGCGCCAGCTTCGTTCAGGGCGCCAGCCTAGCCGTCGACGGCGGCCGCACCGCTGTCTGATCAGCACCGAATCTGACCAGGATCTGGCAAAACAGGCGATGCCGCGGCATCGCCCCAACCAAGGAGAAGGACCGAGTAATGACCAACAAGGTGCGAGCGAATGATCCTGGAGCACAACACGTTCGTCGAGGGGGTGCTGCCGGGCGGTGTCCAGCGACAGTTGACCGACGAGGAGATGGACCATTATCGCGAGCCGTTCCGCACCCCCGATGAGGTTAGCCGCCCGACGCTGTCGTGGCCGCGCAACATGCCGATCGACCGCGAGCCGGCCGAGGTCGTCGCGACGGTCAACGAATACGCCAAGTGGCTGTCCGAAAGCGATATGCCCAAGCTGTTCGTCAACGCTGAACCCGGCAGGATCGTGCGCGGCCGCATCCGCGAGTTCATCCGCACCTGGCCCAACCAGACCGAGGTCACCGTCAAGGGCAGCCATTTCATTCAGGAGGACAGCCCTGACGAAATCGGCACGGCCATCGCCGAATTCGTCAGGGGATTGCGCGCCGCACCAAGATCACGTCGTCATAGATCGCCTGACATCGCCGCCGAGATCGCCAAGCGGCGTAGTGGCCAAGGTGGGGTGATCGTGGATCGCTACCTGGCCCGGGGGCCAGCCGATGATGTGGGTGCGCCACGATACGTAGGACAGCAAGGACGGATGAGGAAGACGGAGCAGGGAGAAGACGCAATGGCCGATGAACAC
>CAWKCR010000023.1:0-58713 GCA_963848185.1 uncultured Actinomycetota bacterium | reverse complement strand
GTGAGGCCAGCCTCGGACCGCCGAGGTGGGTGGCCGGGTTGGGTGGGATCGTTGTGGTTGGCTGCTGGTTCAGAAGCGGTCCGAGCCTGCCCTCCGACGATTCGCGGCGCCGCCGCGAGGCTGGGCGCTGGTCAGGACCGGCTTGGCCGAGCAGGCTGGCGGTCATGGCTGCGGTGGTGACGGTAAACGATGTGCTGGACGGGCATGTGGACCTCGATGTGGAGTGCCTGGATCGGATCTATCTAAACGGCTATGTGCCCAACCTGCAGGTGCCCGGGCAGGTGGTGTCGTTTATGACCGCGCATCTGGGCAATCCGATCCCGTCGCCGGCGATCATGGACAAGATCGGCACCGGGTTCCGCACGGCGGTGGACCGTTTCGCCACCGACAATCACATTCCGGTGCTGCGGTTCGGCAAGGGCGACCGCAAGATCGAGGTGATGCAGCCCTATCTGGCCAGGCAGGCCAGGACCGGCCGGTCCGGGGTGGCCGCGATCGGGATCGCCCAGGAGTTTCAGAATGTATTCGCCTCGGCGCAGCGCACGGGCAACAATGGGGTTCCGTGGTTTTCGTTTTCCAAGGCCGACCGGCGGGTGACGTGTTTCTATTTCTACCTCTGGGACGCCGATTTCGGGCCGGCGTTCATCAAGATTTGCACCTACTTCCCGTACCCGATCAAGGTGTGGCTCAACGGCCACGAGTGGGCCAAACGTCAAGCGGCCAAGGCCGGGATCGGGTTCAGCGAGCTATCCAACGGGTTCGCCACCTGTGCGGATCCCGCCGCGCTGCAGGGCATCTGTGACCGGCTGGGCCCGGGCAGCATCACGGTGTTCTTCGAACGCTGGATGAGCCGACTACCGCTGCCGCTGACCGAGCACGACCGCGCCGCGGGCTACTGGTGGGAGCTGTCGATGCGCCAGGTCGAGGTCTCGCGCACCCTGGTGTTCGACGCCCCACGCCACGCCCGCGGGTTCTTCGAAGCCCTGGTCGCCGACAATCTCGACATCGGCCGCCCCGACAGCGTGGAACTGATCTTCCACGGGCCCCGGCACCCGGGCAGGCCCCCGAAGTTGGACTGCGTGGCCAAGACCAAGATCGTCACCCGCGGCACCGAGGTCACCGTCAACGCCTTCTACAAGCACTCCCGCATCAAGCAGTACCTGAAGCACGGGCGGGCGCTGCGGATCGAGACCGTCATCAACTCGCCCGACGACCTGCGCTGTCACCGCCGCCTCGAGCATCTCGACGAGCTGCAGGCCCGCGCTCGTGCGGTCAATCGGCGCCTGCTCGATACTGAACGTGTCGGTCAGGGCTGCGTCCTTGCGAGTCCAGCCTTTGAGCGGATCGCACGGCCCACCCTCACCGAGGATGGCAGGAGGGCCCCGGCCTTACGGTTCGGCGACCCTCGGGTCCAAGCCCTGGCCGGCGCCCTGTGTACGACGATGCTCGCCGTCACCGGCATCACCAACAAGAGCCTGCGCGCCTTGATGACCGGACTGCTCGACGGCACCGACTACACCACCAACCAGGCCAGCTACGACCTTGCCCGGCTGCGGGTCAACGGGCTGATCACCCGCATCCCGGGCAAGAACCGCTACCGGCTCACCGGCGATGGGCTGCGGTTCGCGATCTTCTACACCAAACTGCACGACCGACTACTACGCCCGTTGCTTGCCGCCGACCAGCCACCCGCCCCGCCACCACTACGAAAAGCGTTGCGCACCATTGACACTCACATCGCAGAACGCATCGACGCCGCCAGACTGCCGCTCAAAGCTGCCTGAAACTCAAGACAATTCTCAACGACCTAGCGACCAAGGGTCGCTACGCCGCAGCCGGGACTTCGCCCGGCAGCGGTGGCCCTTCGGGCAGTTTCACCTCACGAGCGCGGGTGGTTTCGTAGCTTGGGCTGGGTGTCCAGCGACGAGTTCAGCCTGCGGTATTCGGATCTGGTGACCGGCAGCTACGACTGCGTGGACCGGATCGTGCTCAACGCGTTCTTCCCGCTCGGGCACAACCCGGGCGGGTTCCGCACCTGGTGGCGGCGCTGGCACGGCGACAGCGACGTCGAGCTGGACAACACCCACCTGATGCGGATGGCGGGCCGGTTCGCGCGCCGGGTCAAGGCCTGGGGCGCGGCGAACGGGGTGCCGGTGATCTTCTGCAAGGCCGGGGAGCGTAAGCACCGCATCGCCGAGGCCTACCTGGCCGGTCACGAGGTCGGCGTCGGGGTGTTTTTGGTGCTGGTGGCCAAGGCGCCGGCGCCGGTGTGGAAGGTGGCGCGCTCGGCGAAGACCGCCGCGATCGTGAACATCGAGAGGAGACGCGAATACGTCAACCACTATTCGTTTCACATCATCGACCCGCAGTGGGGTCATGTGACGATCAAGATGTCGGGGCATCCGCCGTTCGGCGCGCAGATCATCCTCAACGGCCACGAGTTCGTGGCCCGGCAGGCCACCGCGGCGGGGATAGCATTCGGCAAGGCCGGCAACTGCTTCACCGCGATCGCCGACCCGGCGGGCCTGGCCCGGATCGCAGATGCCTTGTCGCGGGATGCGGCTATAGGGCGGCTGGGCCAGGTCTGCCAACGCTGGATCTACACCGCGTGCCTGTGTTTCGGGCTGGATCTCGACGAGCAACACCGCAGCGGATTCGGCTACGGGTTCGCCGTCTATCAGCTCGAGTACAGCCGCAACCTGATCTTCGCCGACGGCGCGACGATGCAACGGGTCTTCGACACCGTGGTGGATCGCACCCGCTCCCGGCTGGACGTGCCCAAGATCCGCACCATCTTCGGCACCGCGCAGCGGCCCCGCCGCACCCGCAAGCATTCCTCGGTCATCGAGGCCGCGATCGAGACACCTACGTTTGACCTGACCGTGTTCAAGCTGCACTTCGGGCGGTTGACCGGCAAGGCCTACACCAAAGGCGAACGCGTGCTGCGGTTCGAGGCGATCGCGCACAACACCGCGGAGTTGCGCTGCGGGCGGATGATCGAGAAGTTTCCCGGGATCGTCACCCGGCTGGCCGGCATCGTCGAGCGGTTCGCCACCGCCCTGGACTGCGTGGACACCGGATTCCTCGGCGAGCACATCCTCGATGAGCTGCCCACCGGCGTCCGGCTGGGCGCCACCCGGGTCGGCGGTGTCGACCTCAACAAACCCCGCATGCGTGACGCGCTGCGCGCCGCCCTGGCGCTGGCGCCGGCGCCGAACGGGTTCACCGTCGCCGAGTTCGCCGCCAAGGTGCACGCCCTCACCGGTGTCGATCACTGCGGCTACACCGTCCGCCAGGCCGGCTACGACCTGCGCAAGCTGCGGGGCAAACGGCTCGTCGACAAACCCGGCCGAACCCGCCGCTACCACGTCGCGCACCGCGCCGCACGCACCATCGCCGCCCTGCTCACCCTGCGCGACCAGGTCATCGCCCCGATCCTCGCCGGGTTGCGCAGCCCGCGCATGGGACGCAAACCCGCGCACTGGACCCGCGTCGACCGCGACTACGAACGAATCCGTATCGATATGCAAACACTCTTCAATGATCTCGCCATCGAAACGCCGCTAGCCGCTTGAGGATTCGGCACAAGCCAGCCATTCCACATCACCAACAAATTGTCGGAAGTCGATCCTCAAGCGGCTAGCACACCGACGGAGGTTACCGTTACACCATGACGCGCGGTCTCGATCAGGTCGTCACGGCGGTAGCCGCCGAGTTGATGGGGGCCACCGCAACGACCGCGGTCGCCCTTAGCGAACGAGTCCTCCACGACCTCGTCGATCACCTCGGCGTGGAGGTCAGCTTTCTGCGCCATAACGACCACGACATCCACGCCACCAAGCTGGTCGCCCAGTGGCCGCCGCGCGACTTCATCCCCGACCCCGACCCGATCGGCATGGTGTACTTCGCCGGCGCCGACCCGATCTTCGCGATGGCCGAACACCTCAAGACACCCTGGGTGCTGCGCCCGGAACGCGCGAACGAAGAGTTTCAGCGCCGCATCGAGGAGGGCACCGCGGTACCGGCCGTCTCGCTGGCGTGCGTGCCGCTGCTGTCCGGCGACGTCACCACTGGCACGCTGGGCTTCATCAAGTACGGTGACCGCGAATGGACCGACGCAGAACTCAATGCACTGCAAGCAATCGCTACCTTGTTCGCTCAGCTGCAAGCTCGCGTCGTCGCCGAACAACGGTTGCACTACCTCGCCGAACACGACGACCTCACCGGCCTGATCAACCGCCGGGCCATGACCGCCTACCTCGACGAGCGGCTCGCCGCCGGGCAACCCGGCCCCGTTTCGGTGTTGTTCCTGGACCTGGACCGGCTCAAGGCGATCAACGACTACCTCGGTCATACCGCCGGTGACGCATTCATCAAGATCTTTGCCGATCGTCTGCGCGAGAGCGCCGAAGCCGGCACGGTGATCGCCCGCTTCGGCGGGGACGAGTTCGTGGTTGTGCCCGCCCACCCGATGGACGTCACAGAGATCGAGTCATTCGCTCGGGTTCTGCAGAAACAACTTCACAAGCAAGTGGTCGTTGGCGACGAGATGCTTACCCGCACCGTCAGTATCGGTATGGCCGTCGGCATTCCAGGACACCACAGCACATCGGACGTGTTGCGCTGGGCCGATCAGGCCGCCCTGTCGGCCAAAGTCGCCGGCGGCAGTAGGACCGCGGTCTTCACCCGCGAGATGTCGACACAGCACGCGATCCGCAACGATATCGAGTTACACCTCGAGGGAGCGATCGACAGCGGTAACGGTGCCCTAGTGCTGCATTACCTTCCTGAGGTCGACATGCGAACCGGCACCATTCTCGGGACCGAGGCGCTGGTCAGGTGGCAACATCCGACACGCGGGCTGTTGCTACCCGGTGCATTCATCGGGGTAGCCGAATCGGTCAATCTGGGAGGTAAATTGGGTCGTCTGGTGATGCGGACAGCGTGTGCAGAATTCAGTCAGTGGCGATCACGCGGCCGCGGCGGCGACGCCGTGTTGCGTATCAACGTCTCACCAGTGCAGTTGGTGACAGACGGCTTCGTCGGCACGGTCGCCGAAACTCTTGAAGAGTTCGGCCTTGACGGCGCGGCGGTATGTCTGGAAATCACTGAAAGCGTTGTGGTCCAAGACAACGAGGCGACCTGCAACACCCTGGCCGGTTTGAAGGACATCGGCGTGCAGATCGCCATCGACGACTTCGGCACCGGCTACAGCGTGCTGAGCCATCTGAAGTCCCTTCCGATCGACTCGGTCAAGATCGACCGAGGGTTCGTTCGTGAGTTGGGCGCCAACTCGAGTGATCTGGCGATCGTCCGCGCGATCATTGCGTTGGCCGACGCATTCGACCTTCAAGTCGTCGCCGAAGGCGTCGAGACCCACAGTGCGGCGACGACGCTGCTGAGCCTGGGTTGCCAACGTGCACAAGGCTTCCTGCTGTCCCCGCCGATCGACGGCGCGGCGATGGAAACACTGCTCGCCCGAGGCCACATACCGGTCGACTCCGCATGGCCGCGAGTAACGGCGATCAGCGGTCGCCGACCGCGCGCGTAGGCGGCCCGGACGCTCGCCAGGCCTACGCCGCCTTGTGTGCGGTCAGCAGAAATGCGGGCAACTTCGCACGACCCTTCTCATCGACCTCGTATCCGTGTGGCGGCAGATCGGGAATCGGAGGCAGTTGCACGTGCACGAAGGCGGGACGAATCTCGTCGATCTGCCAGTACTTTGACACCGCGTCACGCAACTCGTCTTGGGTCACCAGATTCGGCACCGGAAAAGGCGAGTCGGCCGGCAACGCGTCGGTGGTGAACACCAGCATGTACATCGCCGCGCCCGGTACGGCCGCGCGGTGCACCCACCGCAGGTAGTGGTCGCGGGCCTCAACGGGCAATGAGTGAAACAGTGTGCAGTCCAAAATCGTGGCGAACCGTCCGTCATAGCCCTCAAGCGAGGTGATGTCGCCCTCGACGAAGGTGACGTTGGTCAGCCCACGTTCCTCAGCCGATTTAGTCGCGGCCTTAATCGCCGTCGGCGTCACGTCGATGCCGACGACGCTGTAGTCCTGCGCGGCCAGTTCGAGCGCCACGTCACCGATGCCGCAGCCGGCATCTAGCACCTCGCTGCGCAGCTTGCCCAGCCGGATCAGTTCGGCGACTTCCGGCTGCGGCTCACCGATGTTCCACGGCGGCGGGCCAGCGAAAATTTCATTGCGGTAGGCCGCATCCCAATCCATGACGTCCGGCATGGCAGCACTCTACCGGCCACTTCCGCAGTAATCCGCAGAAGGCCCAGGAGATGGCCTATCGGCAGCCCCCTGGCTGTCGGGCTGGGACAGCCCGGATTGCGCGATTCAGTGCCGTGGAATATGGATCCAGTTGGCTGCCGTGGTCCGCAACCTTCCCGTTGCCGTCGGCGGCCGAGGGCCTTGTTGGACCCTGTCTTCCCGGTCAGGCGCAATCGCCATCGTCGCGCGGACCCCTGCGCGCGAGCTCTGGCTGACCCGGCACTCGCCGTGTCAGCCGGTGTGAGGTCTCCGTTGCGGCGCTGCGTCGCTTGGGCTGGAATGGGTCTCAGCTCCGCGCGCACACACGCGCGGGGACCGGCCCGGCGGCGACGGTAGTGAATGGTGCCGCAAGCGGGAAATCGTCCCTGAGAGAGCGGATTTCGATCCGCCGTATGACGGTGGCTATTGCTAGTGTCGCTTCCAGTGTCGCGAAGTGATCGCCGATGCACGATCGTGGGCCGCCGCCGAACGGAATGAATGCCCAACGGTCGCGGCCCTGGGCACCTTCCCGGCTGAACCGGTCAGGATCGAAGACCAACGGATGCGCCCATAGCGCTGGATCGCTTTGCATTCCGTAGATTCCGACCAAGACCATGCTTCCCGCCTCGATCCGGTACCCGTCGACCTCGATGTCCTGCATGGCCGTTCGCCCGGCAACGGGCACCGGCGGGCAGAGCCGCAGTGCCTCGTGCAGCACCTGAACGGTGTATCCAAGCCGGGGAACATCGTCGGGCGTCAGCTCGCGGGTACCGACGGCTGCGGCCTCTTCTGCGACCCTGTCCTGCAGATCAGGATTGCGCCCAAGTGCCCACAACGCGTAGGCGAGGGTTGTTGCCGTGGTGTCGTGGCCCGCCACAATAAATGCGATCAGGTCGTTACAGATGTCGCGATCGGAGAGCCCCAGCCCCGTTGCCGGATCCGTGGCCGCGATCAACGCCTGAACCAGCGGCGCATCGCGGGTGGGGTCGCTGCGGCAAGCCTGAAGGACGTCGTTGGCGAGCGTGTGCATCGTCGCGTTCGCAGCGACTGCTCGCCGGCGCGCCGGAGTGGGCAACCACCGCGGTGCGCGCACCGGCCGCACGCCGCGATCGGCGACGTACGAAAGGGCGATTCTCAGCGGCTCAGCGATCGCTTGCGCGTGTTCATCGAGGTCCATCCCGAGGACCGAGCGGCCCAATGCACGCATCGTGAGTCGGCGGCACGCGGCGTCGAGGTCGACGTTGGCGCTGCCGCGCCATCCGTCAGCAACCATTGCCGCAGCCTGGGACATGTGATCACCGAAAGTACGGACGTATTGCTTGGTGAACAGCGGCTGCAACGTGCGCTTGCGCGACAGCCAAGGCCCGTTTGGTAGGTCGGCGAGGTTGTCGCCCATCAGATGTCGGAGCTCCCGGTGAACCTCGGTTCTGTCGCACAACTCGTTCTGGCGGCCCAGGACGTCGTGCGCCCCACTTGGTGACATAACCCAAACAATTGGTGGGCTAAGCCATTTCGGGCCTAGAGTCACCCTCGTCACGGGTCCTCCGGCATCGCGCAGAGTTGCCTGTCCGGTGTGAGTGTCTCTCACTGCCTTCAGCCGCTGCCTCAACGGGAGCGGATTCCGGGGGGCCAGGGGTAGGGAACCGGCGGATTTCTCGTTGGACACGCGGCGTCACGCCCCTCTGCTTTCTCTTCGGTACGTTCACTGGACATAGAGCTATTGCTAGTCGTTTTCGGCGTCGACGTGCTTGATGAACGCCTCCCAGGAACTGGCGTCGGATTTCACTCCCCGCTCTGGCGGCCAAAGCCGGCCCAGCCATACCTCTGCCATGAACACAGTCGCAGTGAAGCACAGAAACCAACCTTCGACCGGTAGCGACGACGGCATCGGCGAGACGGTCAATCGCAGCCGCGATCGCCCACAGTGCTTCTATCGAGCCTGCCACCGGTAATCCGACATCGCCGGGTTGATGTGGTTGCGCGCTGGTGGCCGAGGCCGGCCGTGATGCGTGGCGGTCGGGAGCTGAGTTGAGCGGCCTGGAGTGGCGGCCGGGTGCCGCCAGCCTATCTTCGCCGTACGACAAGCGGCGCTCAGAATTGCGTGTGATGATCTCCACGATGATCCGCTCAATCCTGCCGCCCACACGGCGCTGCTCAAGCTGCTCAACGACGACGTCCCTACCAGTCCTTTGACGTGGTAGAGCGCCGTGCCAGACATCACCTATCCCGCTGCTGGGAGCCCCTTGCCCGGCTACCTCGCCGTCCCTGACGGCGAGGGTCCATGGCCCGGCGTGGTGGTCGTCCAGGACGTTCTCGGCTTAACAGCGGACTTGAGGCGGATCACCGCCCGGTTTGCGGCCAGCGGCTATCTGGCGCTGGCGCCGGCGCTGTACGGCCGCAGCCCCAAGATCAGGTGCATGATCAGCACCATCCGCGCGCACTTCGCCGGAAGCGGCGCCGCGTACGACGATCTTGTTGCTGCCCGCGATCACCTCATCGCTAACGAGCAGTGCACCGGCAAAGTTGGGCTGGTCGGGTTCTGCATGGGCGCGGGGTTCTGTTTGCAGTTGGCTCCGCGGGGGCTGTTCGACGCGACTGCGCCCAACTACTGCCTACTACCCGAGAACATCGATGCGCTGAGCCGGTCTTGCCCTGTGGTGGCAAGTTTCGGCGCGAAGGATCGCATCGTGGCTCGCGGCACGGCGGCCAAGCTCGAGGCCGTGTTGGCGCAGGGCGGCGTGCCGCGTGACGTCAAGGAATACCCTGACGTCGGGCACAGCTTCATGAACGATTGGGGTATACCCGGTCCGGTTCGGGTGGTTGAGCGCGTCGCTGGGATGGCCTACTTCGAGCCCGAGGCCGAGGACGCGTGGCAGCGCATCATCACCTTCTTCAAAGAGCACCTCACCTAAGCCGGGATTGCCGGATCGATTGGCAAATGCTGGTGAGCGGCGTTGGTCAGCGACACGACGCGATGTAGCCCTGTGACTGATTAGTGCGGGTTCGACGAACCCTCGCCAAGTCCGCACCGCAATGCTATACACAGGGCAGCGTGACGTACCTGATGGCTGAAGCAGACAGCTTCGCCGCCGGCCTGACTCAGCCTCAGAGTCTTCTCTGCGGTGCGTCTCCCGACGCTGCACGAAGGACCCGTCCAATCCCGAAAGGAACACTATCGGTGGGCAACGACAGCTTCCGCCACTGCGCGGCGGAAGTCCCGATTCCCCCGACTGCACAAGCCATCGGGACTTGCTGATGAACGAGCCGGACGTCACCGCCTACAGCGCGCAGATTCTGGACCCCGATGAACCCGCCGGCACTTCGATGTTGGAGCGGCTGCGAGCGGATCCCGACGTGGAGTTCATCGATCATCGCGATGCGCAGCTTGCGAATCTGCGTAGCCTACGCCCAGCGCCCGATCCCGAACTGGTGACAGAACGGGGAATGTGGGCGTACTACCCGTGGCGGCGAACGGTAGTAGCGGTGCTGGGCCCGCGCGGGTTTCGCTCGGTGCGGCTGGACCGCAACCGCAACAACATCACCGCAGAAGAGCAGGACCGGCTTGGCGCGCTGCGCATCGGCGTCGCCGGCCTCAGTGTCGGGCACGTCATCGCGCACACCCTGGTCGCCCAGGGAATGTGTGGCCGCCTCCGGCTGGCCGACTTCGATCACCTTGAACTATCGAATCTGAATCGGGTCCCGGCCAGCGTGTTCGACCTCGGCCTCAACAAGGCCTATGTAGCTGCGCGTAGGGTCGCCGAGCTCGACCCATATCTACCGGTCGATGTTTTCGATGAGGGCCTCACGTTCGACACCGTCGAGGAGTTTCTCGACGGACTCGACATCCTTGTTGAGGAGTGCGATTCGCTGGACATGAAGGCCGTCCTGCGTGAAGGCGCCCGCTCCCGCGGGATTCCGGTGTTGATGGCCACCGCCGATCGCGGACTTGTTGATGTGGAGCGCTTCGATCAACAGCCCGACCGCCCGATCCTGCATGGTCTGCTGGGCGAGTTGGACATTGGGCTACTTCCGGGCATGAGCAGCCGCGAAAAAGTCCGACACATCCTTCGCCACCTCGAGGCCGAACGCTTGTCCCCGCGCACGGCAGCGTCACTGGTCGAGATTGACCGCTCGCTGTCGACCTGGCCGCAACTGGCCTCGGATGTGGTGTTGGGCGCGTCGGTGCTGGCCGAGGCCGTGCGCAGAATCGGGCTGGGCGAAGAACTGCGCTCGGGGCGAACCCGCATCGACATCGGCTGGGCGTTCAGTCAACTCGACGAACCCGACATGGCCCAGCATCGCCCCCCGTCGGTAGACCGTCAGGAAACGCCGGCGTTACCCGGGATACCTGGCGTCATCGCCGCTGCCGCAATCCGCGCCCCGTCGGGCGGAAACGGACAACCTTGGTATGTGCAAGCCGGACCCGCCAACATCACCATCGACCTTGCCGCCCAACACAATGCAACGATGGACGTCGGGTTCCGCGGCAGCGCCGTCGCACTTGGCGCTGCCCTGTTGAACGCGAGAATCGCCGCTGCCGCCCACCACGCTCTGGGGCCCGTCACCCTGACCGATCACACTGAGGGATCGCCGCTGCGGGCCATCCTGAACCTGAGCGACGGCACCGACCCCCACCTCGCCGACCTCTATCAACCGATGCTCGTGCGCGAAACCAACCGCCACCACGGAAGCCCTAAACCGATCGACAGCGACACGATCGACGCGCTGAACACTGCAGCCCAACAGGAGGGAGCACGGCTACACCTGATCACCGACAGAGACGACATCACAAACGCGGCAACAATTCTCGCCGCGGCCGATCGCACCCGCTACCTGACGCCGCGCCTCCACCAAGACATGATCGCCGAACTGCGCTGGCCCGGAGATCCCGACCCCGACACCGGTATCGACGTGCGCAGCCTCGAACTCAATGACGGCGAACTCGCGGTGCTCGAAATCCTGCGCCGCCCAGACGTCATGGCCCACCTGGCCCAATGGAACGCGGGCAGCGCGCTGGGCGAAGATACCCGCGACCGGATACAAGCCAGTTCTGCGCTGGCTGCTATCACCGTGCCTGGACAGGCACTTCGCGACTACGCGAGGGGAGGCTCGGCCGTCGAGCTGGTCTGGATCATCGCCCAGCAGCGAGGACTATCGGTCCAGCCGGTCTCGCCGGTCTTCCTGTACGCGCACAACCGGACCGATCTCGACGAGCTGTCTTCACCTTTCGCCGACGAGCTAGAACAACTGCAGAACGACTTCCGGAATCTGGCCGGCACACCTACCGAAGAATCCATCGTGCTGGTATTACGGTTCGCCGTCGGGCCGCCAGCATCAGTACAGAGCCGCCGCAGCCTCGACCGAGTCCGGCTCGTCTGACCAGACGGCATCCACCCGCATTTAGCCGCTGCAAGGGTCGGACGGCCTGGGGCGAACGTATGCGCCGCGGAGAGTAGCCACCCAGCTGGCGGATACTGCGATGACAGAGCGAGACGCCGGGGGCGGGGTCAGGCCCTTGACTTGGAAAGGCGGCCAGCAATCGATACATCGCGGCGCGCACGGCGTACTCGCCCAGTTCCGCTGACATAGAGGGCTCCTCACGCCAATGACGCGCCGCGATGACGTGCTCGGCCTCATCCGAATCCAACTCGAGAACCCGATCCGTCGACCAGCTACGCACTTTCTCAACATGATGGCGGATCCGCCATCTTCCGCCATGTCAAACTGGAATCCGCCACGGAAAACTGCAACCTACAATTGTCGTGCTCATGTCGGTTCTCATTCTCCATGGCGGATGGCGACGCTTCTACATGCAGGTTTGCGCGATTCTCGTCGAAATGGCGGATGAGTTCTTCTCATCTTCGTGGCGGATCCTAGATCCGTATGGTGCGCAGGCTTACCGGCCGGATGAGCGACGCGCTGCCGTTGGCCGCACCGCTGCTCACCATGGGTGAGATCGGGGCGCTGGGATTCGTTGCCGCACTCGCATTCTCGGCGACCGTTGTGGACGTGAGCCCGTTCTCCACCAACGGTGTGATGGTGCTGGCCGAGGCCGAGGTTGACGACAATACGAAATTCCAACGCAAGATGCTGGCCTACTGCGGACTCATCGTCGCCGTCGCTCCGCCGCTGGTCTGGGGTCTGGTCGTGGTACCTACGTCCGTCTGACCATCCCCAACCGCGCCGAGACTGGAGCCCACTCGTGAGTATCCTTACCGAAAATAACACCACCACCACGCTTTCCGAGCGAGTCGATCCGACGATCGCACCGCCGCCTCAGCCAGTGAACGTGGCCGAAGTCGGATTCGAAGGACGGTTCGAAAACTGGGCCGAGCACACCGACTAGGGAGCGCGCCGTCGACGAACTGCTAGGTGCCGTCCGGTGCGGGCGCGCCGATTAGCGGGCCGGCATGATGCGCCCGGCCACCTCACCGAAACCGATGCGGGTGCCGTCCGGCCCGGGGGCGCTCGCGGTGATAACCACTTCGTCCCCGTCCTCGAGGAACGTGCGCTTCGCGTCGCCGATCGCGACGGGTTCCGTTCCGTTCCAGGTCAATTCGATGAACGCGCCACGTTGCTCCTTGTCGGGTCCGGACACGGTGCCCGAGGCGAACATGTCGCCGGTGCGCGCCGAGGCGCCGTTGACGGTGGTGTGCGCCAGCATCTGGGCGGGCGACCAGTACATGTGCCGGTACGGCGGACGCGACACCTCGTGGCCGTTCCAGCTGACGGACATGTCGATGTCCAGCGACCACGACTGTGTTTCCCGCAAGTACGGCAGCGGCTCCGGATCCTGCCGCGGGCCGGAGATGCGCGCGGATTCCAGGGCCGCCAGCGGCACCACCCAAGCCGAGATCGACGTGGCGAAGCTCTTGCCGAGGAACGGGCCCAGCGGTGCATACTCCCACGCCTGAATGTCGCGGGCCGACCAGTCGTTGACGATCACCGCGCCGAAGACGTGTTCGGCGAAGTCGTCAACCGAAATAGGTCGTCCCAAAGTCGATCCCGTGCCCACGACGAAGCCCATCTCGGCTTCGACGTCGAGCCTGATGCTGGGGCCGAAGTCGGGTAGCGGCGCACCGGGCGCCCGGCGCTGACCGCTGGGCCGCGTGATCGGTGTGCCCGACAGCACCACGGTGCCCGCGCGTCCGTGGTAGCCGACGGGCAGGTGCCTCCAGTTCGGCAGCAAGGGTTCGGAGTCGGGCCGAAATAGCCTGCCGAGATTGGTCGCATGGTGCTCGGAGGCGTAGAAGTCGACGTAGTCGGCCACCTCGAACGGCAACCGCAGCGCCACGTCGGCGACCGGATACCGCGCCATATCGGGCACCTTGTCGGCGGTGATTTGTTCGGTGATCTGCGCGCGCACGGCGTCCCAGCGGGCCCTCCCCTGCGCCATGAACGGATTGAGCGCCGGCTCGGCGAACACCGGATCACCAAGGGCGTCAGCCAGGCTGACGACCTCGTCGCCGATCCGCACGCCGACGCGAGGGGCGCCGCCCGGCGGTGTGAAGACCCCGTAGGGCAAGTTGGCGATGCCGAACAGTGGATGTCGTATCGCGTGTTCGAAGCTCATACGTGGAGTCCTTGCGATGGTGCGGAGAGGATGTCGGCGCGAACCAGGCCGAGCCGTACGAGGTCCTCGAGCGGTTCGACGATGCTGCAGGTGCCAAACGAGCTGAATTGCTGCCGGACCGCATCGGCCTGCTCGTCGGTCAGGGCGACGACTGCGTCGGCCAGCGTGGCGCCGTCGCGGGATCGCAGGATCGCGGCCACGTCGTCGGGTGTCGCACCGTCACTGGCGGCGGCCACCGCGGCGATGATGTTGAGGAATCCATGTTGTTCGAAACCCGTTGCCGCGTCGGTGTTGCGCACGGCGTGATGCAGGCCGGCTGTCGCCTTGAACGCGACGCCGTGCGCCACGCTGAGGTGGATCGCTGCGGCCAGTTCGTGTTCGTCGGGATACGCCTCGGCGGTGGTGCCTCCGGTGCGGAACTTGGCCCGCAGGCGAGTACCGGCCAGCGCGGCAATGAGGTCGGGGCGACGTTCGTCGCGAGGCACCTCGACGTACGCGCGCACGGTGTCGGGAACCGCGTCGGTCACGGCCGACACGGCCTGAGTCACCGTGAGGGAGGCGGGAACCGCCACCTCAATGGCGAGCACCCGCACGCGGTCGATGTTCGCCGCGCGCGACACCGTCTCGGCGAGGGCGCCCGGTCCCCCGCTGAAGGTCAGCGCCACCTCCAGCCGCTGTCCGTAGTTGCCCTGCGCCCACAGCGCGGCAATGTCCTGCAGCCGCGCTGCGGGCACGATAAAGGGTCCGACGAAGCGTGCGTATCCGCCGTGTCGGTGACGGTCATGGGCCGGGACCGCGATCTCTGCGGGGGCGTCTCCCGGCGGGAAAAGTGCTGCGTCGTCGAGGATCTGGTCGAAGATCACGGCTGCAGTACCCGCCCCGCCCAGCTCCAGGCGTAGTCCGGGTCCTCGCAGGCGAGGGCCGCTTCGCCGAGCTCCAGCGGCCTGAACGTGTCGACCATGACGGCGAGTTCGTCGAAGTACTCGGCGCCCAGGCTGGCCTCGTAGGCTCCGCGCTGCGGGCCGTGCGCGAGGCCACCGGGATGTACTGACACCGATCCCTGCCGGATGCCCGATCCTTTGCGGGCTTCGTAGTCGCCGGCGACGTAGAACATCACCTCGTCGGAGTCGACGTTGGAGTGGTAGTACGGCACTGGCACGGCCAGCGGGTGGTAATCCACCTTGCGGGGGACGAAGTTGCAGATGACAAAGTGGTGGCCTTCGAACGACTGGTGGGCCGGCGGCGGCTGATGCACTCGTCCGGTAAGCGGTTCGAAATCGGCGATGTTGAACGTGTATGGGTACAGGCAGCCGTCCCACCCGACCACGTCGAAGGGATGCTCGGCGTACACGTAGCGGGTGCCGGTGATGCCGCGCGAGCCGCGGTGCTTGACGAGCACCTCGACGTCGGACGCCTCGGCGAACGCTAATTCGGTGGGGCCGTGCAGGTCACGCTCGCAGTACGGGGCATGCTCGAGCAGCTGGCCGAACCGGGACAGGTAGCGCTTGGGTGGGACGATGTGGCTGTTGGCTTCGATGGCGTAGGCGCGCAATGGCTCACCCGGATCGGGCAGCCAGCGGTGCGTGGTGGCGCGCGGAATCAGGACGTAGTCACCCTGCCGGGCGCGCAGCGGACCAAACACGGTTTCGACCAGCGCGCGACCGGACTCCACGTAGACAATCTCGTCGCCGACGGCGTTGCGGTACAGCGGCGAATCGGCGGCCGCCACGACGTAGTGGATGCGCACGTCGGCGTTGCCCAACACCAGCCGCCGGCCGGTCACGACGTCACTCTGGGCCGTCGCGTCGGCGGCGAACAGATCGTGTAGGCGCAGGTGGCGCGGCTTGAGTGGGTGGTTGGGCATCGTGGACTGATCGGGAAGCGGCCACGGTGTCGCGTCCACGATCGCTGACGGGATGTGGCGGTGGTAGAGCAGTGATGAGTCCGACGAGAAACCTTCCTCGCCGATGAGTTCTTCGTAGTACAGCTCCCCGTCGGGGCGGCGGTGCTGGGTGTGGCGCTTCGGCGGGACGGATCCGAGCTGTCGGTAGAACGCCATGGCTACTCCTAGATGGTGCGAGTTCGGCGGCCGCAAAAGTAGTACATACATTAACTACTTTTCGGAGTTCTTTCAATGGGTGGGCGGCACGAAGTCAGGAACGGGTACGCACGTCGAAGTCGCTTCGGCCGGCGATGAGTTTGTTGAGCAACATGATGAGGACCTGCTGTTCGGCCTGGGTGAGCGCAGCCACCCATGCTTGTTCGCGTGCGCTCTGTTCGGCGAATAACTCCAGCATCTGCCCGTGCCCGTCCTCGGTCAAGGCTAACCGCACGGAGCGGCCGTCCCGGTCGGCCGGGCTGCGGGTCAGCAACTGGGCCTCGATCAGCGACTTGGTCATGTTGGAGACCGCCGCTTTCGTCATACCGGCCAGCTCAGCGGCCTTCTTGGGCTCCAGTGGACCAGCCAGCCAGGTAACGAACAGCAACCGGAACGCCGCCCACGACAAACCGCGAGGCCGGTGCACAGCCGACTCAAGATCGTAGGTCACGGCCATCGACGCGCGGTTGAGGGTCAACAACACCTCGGTGGCCAGTTGCCCGTCGGCGCCGAACTCGGTGCCTAGCCGCGACTTGGCCAGCTCGATGAATGTCCAGAAGTCCAGCTGCCCGGGGACCATAGACTCACCCATGACCGTCCTTTGCGCAGATGACGAGCAGCAATCTGGTTCATCAGTGTACTAAAAATAGTGAGTGATCTGCGCAGGCTCGCTGCCGCCATTCGCCCTTCGGCGGCTACCCACGCGGCCATCTGAGGCGGCAGCTGATCGGCTGGCAGATCAAGTCGATATTCCTCCCACTGTGAGAGTGAATCAGACCTTTTCGAAATCAATCAGCTGAGTTGTGATGGTCATGACGCGCGCAGCAATGCGCCCAATCATCGGAACCGATCTATAGGAACAGCAGCATGGCGCAACCGAAGAGACTGACCAAGTTCCGTCTGCCACTGGAAGTCGACAACGTTCGCGTTGATATCGCTGGGATGCACCGCGACGGCACCGGGATCCCTGTGGTGTTTCTTCACGGCTTCGGTTCGACCAAGGAAGACTATGCCGACGTCATCCAGCGGGCAGAACTAGCTGATCTGCCGGTCCTCGCCTATGACGCCCCGGGCTGTGGCGAGACCGAATGTTCGGACCTGTCTGCGATCTCCATTTCATTTCTGGCATCAACGGCGCTGAAGGTGTTGGAGCAAAGGAAGGTCGACCGATTCCACGTGATCGGGCATTCGATGGGTGGGCTCACAGCCTTGGTCCTAGGCGATGAGAATCCAGGCCGGCTCACGAGTTTCATTGATATCGAGGGCAACCTGGCGCCGGAAGACTGCTTCCTGAGTCGCCAAATCATCAACCACCCCTACGACAATCCTGAGCAGTTCCTAACCGAATTCATTGATCGCGCATGGAATTCGAGGTACTTCTCGAGCACCTTGTACTCCGTGAGCCTGCGGCACAAGGTGCGCGCAGGCGCTGTACGCGGGATCTTCGAGTCGATGGTGGAACTATCCGATAACGGCGACCTGATGAACCGATTCCTGTCGATGCAGATACCGAAGATGTTCATGTACGGCCAGCAGAACGCATCGTTGTCCTACCTGGATCGGCTGGCCGAGCACGGCGTCGAACTCGCCGAGATCTCGCACAGCGGCCACTTTCCGATGTACTCCAACCCACCCGAAATGTGGGACCGCATAACCGACTTCATCGTCCGTCACTCCGGCTCAGTCGTCGCACAATCGATGAAGTGATTGACCAGGGGCTCGCGGCTGGTATCGCGGCTCACGAGGGACAGCTCCACCAGTTCGAATGGATTCAGCAGTGGCCGATGGCGAATATTCGGTTGGCCAAAGCGGATTGCGGCGTTCGGGACCAAGGTGATTCCTAGGCCGGACGCAACCATTGCGAGTTGAGTAGTGATGGAGTTGGCATGACAGTGAGCCTCGGGTGTGAAACCGGCTGCCCGGCAAGCCGACAACAACTGGTCGTGGTAGTCAGGAGAAACATCGCGACGTAGCCAGACCCACGGCTCATCGCGCAGCGTACCGAGATCGATCGCATCGAGTGTGTCAGGCACGCGGGGGTGGTCGGTGGGCGTGGCGATGACCAGGTGGTCTCGCCGCAGCGGGATCGTGCGCAGGTGTCGAACGGGTTCGCCGAGTCGGATGATCGCGACGTCGATCTCGTGATTGAGCAATCCATCACGTCCCTGCGGTGTGTCGATCTCCTCGACATGGAGCCTCACGCCGGGCCGCGACGCACGGAAGCGGGCGATGATCCGGGGCAGTGTTTCGGCGAACGCCAACGTAACCGCGCCGATCCGCAGCGTCCCGTAGAGACCGGCCTCGGCTTGCGCCGCGACATCTTCTGCTCGTCGCGCTGCGCCGATCAACCGTCGGCACTCGTCGGCGAAGACGCGACCGGTGTCGGTCAGGCTCACGCTGCGGCTGGTCCGCTCGAGTAGTCGCACGCCGAGTTCGCGCTCCAATTGGCGGATGGCTTGGCTCAGCGGTGGTTGAGACATGTTCAACCGGTTCGCCGCCCGCCCAAAGTGCAGCTCCTCCGCCACCGCGAGGAAATATCGGGCCTGCCGCACCTCGATCATTGAGTCGCTCCACATATCGCTGAGAGATCAGATCAGACCTTCACTATATAGATAAGGGCTGGTGGACTGTGTACATGACAACTGATTCATCATTGCTAGCGAGGTTCGCCGGACTCGCATCGGCCACGGTGTCCGACGCGCTCGAGAGCGTCGGATTGCCAGCAGGCCAGGGCGGCTTCAAGCCGCTTTGGGGTCAACCGCAGCTAGTCGGGTTCGCCTCGACAGTGCACCTGGAGCCGATAACGAGTGCACCCGAACACGATGGAGCCCACATCCTCACCACCGCGATCGCCGAGGCCGGCCCCGAGGATGTGATGGTTGTCGCCAATGCCGGGCGCACGGACGTCTCATGCTGGGGCGGTCTCGTTAGTTTGGGCGCTTCACGTCGCGGCATCCGCGGTGTTGTCGCCGACGGCGCGTGCCGAGACGTGGCCGAGGCGTGCGAACTCGACTTCCCGATCTATGGCAAAGCCTCGGTTCCTGTCACTGCCCGGGGACGCCTGCAGCAAGCTTCGGCTGGCAAGCCAGTGAAGCTGGGCGCGGTGACCGTCCATCCGGGGGATGTCGTGCTGGCCGACGAGACGGGGGTCGCGGTCATTCCTCGTGACCACATTGACGAAGTGCTCGATGCGGCGCTGGCAATCGAGGCGCGTGAAGCGGCCATCGCGGCCGACGTCCGAGCGGGCGTGCCGCTTCCCGAGGCGATGCTCGACGCGCGCCTAGCGGGAAGGAACGGAGCGCACTGATGGCCGCCGGTGAAGACTTACTGAAGCACCTGAAACGGCTTCCCACCGCCGCACTTTCGGACGCTCTGGACGTGCTGGGCCTGCCCGGCGCGCTCGCGGGTATCGTTCCGCTATCCAACGACTACCGAGTCGTCGGCCCCGCCTTCACAGTGCAATACGCTCCCCTTGGCGCAGACGGCGGCACAGTCGGCGACTTTCTCGACGAGGTGGCGCCTGGATCAGTCGTAGTCATCGACAACGCCGCAAGGACTGATGTCACTGTGTGGGGCGGCACCTCTATGAAGCTTCCAAGCTGGACTGCGTCTGCGATCCCGCACTACGTCCGGTCTGGCCGGGTGCCCGCATCGCGGGTCCTGCGTTCACGATCCGCGGCGTGGGCGGTGACAACCTCGCGCTGCACCGCGCCGTCCTCGCCGCGCCACCCGGAAGCGTACTGGTGGCCGACTTGCAGGGTGCAGCGCACGGGCATTGGGGCGAGATCCTTGCTGTCGCAGCACAACAGCGGGGCATCACGGGCCTGGTGATCGATGGAGGCGTGCGTGACGTCGATGAGTTGGCCCGAATACGGTTTCCAGTATTTGCACGGATCATCACCGTCCGCGGCACTTCTAAAGACCATTCGGGACAGTTCGACGTCCCGGTCCACGTCGGCGGAGTCGTGGTGCATCCAGGTGATTTGGTCGTCGGCGACGCCGATGGCGTCATCGCTCTGCCCCACAAAGGAATCGCGGAAATCGTCGCACGCGCGGACCAGCGTATCCGTGACGAGCACCGGATCGTCGACTTGCTTCGGCAGGGCGCAACCACGGTCGAGTTGTACAACCTGCGCAGTCGCGACCAAGCGCCCGCTGAGAACACGCACTCATGAATCACGACCCGATCTTTTCGATCGTCGACCGCGCCAACGAGTTACGCGCGGCTGGTGCCGACGTCATCGACTTGGCGGCGGGCGAGCCGGGTGGCCCCACCCCGCCGCACATCGTTGCCGCCGCCGAGCGCGCGCTTCACGACGCCGGCAACCACCACTACGGCTTGGCAGCTGGCCTGCCGGCTCTGCGCGAGGCTGTTGCTGAGCGTGTGCGCCAGTCGTTGCAGTCTTCGTGGCATAGCGAAGACGTCGTCATCACCTTGGGGGCGAAGCACGCTCTCTACTTGGCGCTGTCTGCCATTGTCGACGCAGGCGACAGAGTGATCGTCGCCCAGCCGTGTTGGCCCGGCCATCGTGGCGCGGTAGTCGCAGCCGGGGGTGTTGTCGGCTACGCAGAAACGTCGATCGAATCCGGATTTCTGGTCACACCCGAAGCACTCGAAGCGGCATGGCGCCCGCAGACCAGGGCCGCCATCATCGCGAGTCCGGCGAATCCGACGGGGGGTGTCTACGCGGCCGACCAATGGTCGGCGATCGCCCAGTGGGCGCAGCGCCGCGAAGTTTGGCTGATCACCGATGACGTCTACGACGAGCTTGTCTACGAGGGTGACCACACACCACTGTTGGCAGCAGTTCCTGGCTTGCGCGACCAATGCATCATGGTCAACAGCGTCTCGAAGGCGCACAACATGACCGGGTGGCGTGTGGGCTGGCTTGCAGGTCCGCGCGAGATCGTCGAAGCGGCAACCAAAACGGTTACACGAACTATTACGCATGCTCCGCAGATCATGCAGGCCGCAGCGCTAGAGGCCGTGCGCGGGGATCAGATCCGTCTTGAGGCGACCCGACGCGCTTACCGCGCACGGCGAGACCGGATCCATGCCGCGCTGAACGCCGTCTCGGGTATCAGTTGCATCCTTCCCACCGGGGGGATGTTCGTGTTCCCCTGTGTCGCAACCCTGTTGCAGGATAACTCTGCGGGCTTGAGTTCAAGTTCCGACCTTGCTGCGTGGCTGCTCGACGAAGTCCACGTCGCCGTTGTCCCGGGCGAGGCTTTCCAGGCTCCGGCTCACCTCAGGATCAACTTCACTGTCGAAGACGATGCGCTCGACGAAGCAGCCACCTGGTTGCAGTCCGCCCTCCGCTCGATCACAGGATGCCACTCACGATCCGAAGCCTGCGCGGTCCCATACGCCCGGCGAGATCGGCTGGAAGCGGGCCTGTTCGTCTCCATCCCTAGTCGCGCCGACGCGCGACCGCTTCAATGACGATTGCTCGGATCGTGGATCCTCAGATAGCTCGGCACAGCCGGGCGGCGTCCAGCATCGCGGCGTGCACGTCCCTGCTGGCGACCGCGTCGCCGATGCGGAACAGCTGGAATGAACCGTCCTCGTTGCGGACGACATGCTGTGGCCGGCGTGCCAGCAGGTCGCCGAAGTCGACCGCACCGAGGTTGATCGACTGGTGCACCAGCTCGGTGACGGGATCGGTGCCCATCTCGGCGACGACGGCGTCGAGCGCCTGGTTCCCGCCATGGTCGTCGTACACCATGACCCGACCAGACAGCCGTCGTACTCCGGCCAGCACGTCCCAGGTGTCGTGGACGAGTCCAGTCGTGGGTGTAGTTGCTCGTGCGGTGCCCTAGGTGGGTGAGCTGGATCATCACCGCGGCGCCCTCGTCGTGCACCTCGTCGGCGAGGCGGCGCAGCCACGGCCAGGCCTCGTCCTTCCAGGGGTCGGCTTAGCAACGGAGCGAATCTGGTTGTTTTCGCGATCTTGTGAGGCTTGGGATGGTCACGGTTGCTGGGCGTCGCGCCATGCTTGCCAGATGTCGGGGCGAAGCCGGCCACGATCGGGCACGGTGATTCCTTTGGTGCGTGCCCATGCGCGGACTTCGCTGGTTGTCGGCTCCGGCGCGCCGGGGGCCGTTGCCGTCGACGGTTTGACCGAGCCGCCGCCGCTCCGTTCGGTGAGGGCGAGTTCGGTTCTGGCCCATGCGTGGGCGGCGGCGAGGTAGCGGTAGGTCCATTCCTCGGCGAGTTGGCGGGCCTCGCTGAAGACGATCGGCACGCTGGGCCAGCGGATCTGTAGCTCGGCGAGCCCGTCGGCGACCACGGCGGGACGGACCCAGTCGAGTTTGAAGACCTGTGAGTAGCGGTCCTCGACGACGACGGCCGCTCGCGGCAGCGCGGCGAGGTCGCCGAGCGCGTAGCGCAGCTTGCCGTTGATCAGGCTGGAGACGAGGTCGGCGAGAGACTTGCGTTCCACCGCGGCGACGAGCCGGCCGTCGACCGTGACGCCGTAGTCGCCGCACGGCAGCGCTCGCTTGACCGTGATCACCTGCTGGCTGGCGAAGCGGTAGGCGTATTGCTCGCGGGTGTCGACCACGATCTCCAACGAGGCGATGCCGGCGGCGCGGGCGGTCGGCGTGGTGACGTTCGGCCGGGCCTGTTTGCGGGTGCGCGGCGACTGCCAGAACACCGCGTCGCGGCCGCGGGCGGTGGTGAACACCAGCTGGGAGCGGTTCTCTCGTGCCCGGTCGAGGATCAGATCGATCGCCGCGCCGCGTCGCACACAGGAGCGCACCGGCACCCGCTCAACGATCTGCGGGTGTTCCGGCCACTCATCGCTGGCGACCGGGTAGCAGTACAGCGCCTTGGTCCGGGGCCAGGTGCCGGAGGTGCGGAACACCATCCCGCCGCTCAGCGGCAGCCGCAGCAGGTAGGCCAGCCTGGACTCCGGGTCGGGGTTGACCGCGACCAGCAGCTCGTCCATCACGATCCGCGCTCCGCCCGTGCCGAGACTGGGGCAGCACCCCCGCCGGCGCGGGCAACCGCGCGATAGATGGTGGAGCGGGTCACCGGGAACAGCTCCTCCAGTTCGCTGATGGTGTGCCCGCCGGCGCGGTACAGCTCGACCAGGTGGGCCTCCTGGCGCGGGCTGAGCTTGGGTTGCTTGCCGCGCAGGCGCCCTTTGGCTCTGGCAACGGCCATGCCTTCGCGGGTCCGTGCCCGGGCGAGGTCTGCTTCGAATTCGGCGATCATGGACAGGGTGGTGAACAGCAGCCGGCCGATCGGGTCGGTCGGGTCGTGCACGGACCCGCCGATGCTGAGCTTGACGCCGGCGGCGGTGAGTTCGTCGACGATGTTGCGGGCGTCGGGGACGGAGCGGGCGAGGCGGTCGAGCTTGGCGACAACGAGGGTGTCGCCGCGGCGGCACGCGGCGAGCGCTTCGCGCAGCCCGGGTCGGTCGCGGTTGGTGCCGGTCAGGCCGTGGTCGACGTAGATGCGTTTCGGGTCGACGCCGAGTGCGGCGAGCGCGTCACGCTGCGCAGTGAGGTCTTGATCGACTGTCGATACTCGGGCGTAGCCGATCTTGAGTTCTGTCACCGAGCCAGTATGCCGGTTAGCCCCCCTTCACCGGGAAGGTTCACCGAACCAGTCTTACGGGACGCTCGCGTTGATCTTTCACGGCGGGATCCGAATCATGGTAAGGGCTACCAGCCAACCGCATACTTATTTGGATGACACCCCACTAGTCCCTGGCTTACTGGGTTCAGAAGGCTCGGGTGTAGTTGTCGCGGTTATTGGAACTTGTGGGCGGCGAAGGCCACGCAGGCGACCCCGATGTGCGCGGCCATCAGATCGGCGGCCACACCGGAGTTCTGGTGCTGGATAGCGTCTGCGATGTCGCGGTGGAAATGGATGCTCCTGGCGATGTCGTCGTCGGAGTAGTAGAAGAATGTGCCTACGGTCACCGAGGTGTCGGCGAGCTGCTCGGCGATGCGGTAGAGCCGCGGGGAGCGGGCAGAGGAGAGCACCAGGCTGTGGAATTCGCGGTTGTTGTGGTGGAGGTCGTCTTTGTAGTCGGCTTTTTTGCCTCGGGCCAGCCGATCCATCTCTTCCACTGATTTCTTCAGCTCAACGCATTCGTCGTTGGTGCGTCGTTGCGCTGCCAGTGCTGCGGCCCGGGATTCGAGCAGTGTGCGCAGTTCGAAGACTTCTTCGATGTCCGAGCGGGTCCATTGCGCGACGAATGCCCCGCGATTGGGTTCGGTGACGACGAGACCTTCCTCGCCCAGTCGCGCGAGCGCAGCTCTGACGGGTGTGCGGCTGACACTGAGTTCGGCGCAGATCTGTCCTTCGGTGAGGTGTTCACCGGGTCCGTAGTGCCCTGCGAGGATCCGGCTGCGCACCAGTTCGTAGACCGTGGAGGTGGATCGAGTCACAGATCGGCCCTTCTCATCGATGGATCGCCGGGGATGTACAGATTGTACTCAGAGTGTACTTCGATCCACAGACAGCGCTCTGCGGTGTGGCGTGCGGATTGTTGTCCACACACCACACCGCTGCTGCTGTCGGTCGACGCCGGTCAGGCGTTGGTGGCTGCCACCGGTGGATTCGATTCGGCTTCGGCGGTCGCGCGGGCCAGAGATCGAGCATTCGCTTCTGCCTCCTTGACGAACCGGAGCCGGGTGACCAGTCCGGCGGCCACGACCAGGGTGATACTCACCGCGGTGAGGCCCCAGTAGATGCTGCCGGTGGCCGACTCGAGTGCACCGAAGCCGAACGGCCCGATGAATCCGCCGAGGTTGGCCAGCGAGTTGATTGATGCGAGTCCTACGGCGGCGGCGGAGCCGGTGAGGAACAGCGACGGCAGCGCCCAGAACGGACCGTAGGTTGCGTAGACGGCCACGGTGATGACCACCAGAAGGATCACCGAGAACACCAAGCTGTTCTGCACGAACACCATCGAGACCAGGCCGGCGGCGGCCACGAGCAGCGGGATACCGACATGCCAGCGGCGTTCCCCGGTGCGGTCGGAGTGGCGTGCCCACCACACCATGAAGATCGCCGCTGCGGCGTAGGGGATCGCGGTGATGAACCCGACCGCGGTGTTGCTCAGTCGGTCTCCGAGATTGGCGACGATGGTCGGGGTGAAGAAGGCGAGCACGTAGATGGCGACTGACTTGCTGTAGTAGATGAACGACAGCGACAGTGTGCGGATCCCGGCCAGGCTACGGAAGAACGACACCTTGCCGTGCTTGGTCAGCTTCGCCCGGTTCTCGGCGTTGATGGCGTTCGTCAACCAGTCTGCTTCGTCCTTGGTGAGCCATTTCGCTTTGTGGGGGCGGTCGACCAGGACGAACAGCGTCACAAATCCGAGGAGCACGGCGGGGAGGCCTTCGAGGATGAAAACCCAACGCCAGCTGTTGATTCCGAACCAATGGACACGGTCGAGGATCAGGCCCGAGAGTGGGCCGGCGATCAGGGTGGCGACGGGCAGCGCGATCATGAACTGTGCGACGACGCGGGCGCGTTCGCGCTCAGGGAACCACAGCGTCAGATAGAGCAGCACGCAGGGGAAGAACCCGGCCTCGGCGATGCCGAGCACCGTGCGCGCGATCGCCAGTTGAGTGAAGGTGTGCACGAACCCGGTCGCGACGGCAACGGCGCCCCAGCTGAACAGGATTCGTGCAATCCAGCGCCGGGCGCCGACTCGGCGCATCAGCAGGTTACTGGGAACCTCGAACAGGAAGTAGCCGACCGAGAACAGGCCGGCGATGAACCCGAACTGCCCCTTGGTGATGCCTAGGTCCTCGTTCATTTCCAGGGCCGCGTATCCGACGTTGGCCCGGTCGATGAAGGCCATGATGTAGAGCACCACCAGGAACGGCAGCACCCGGAACTTGACCTTCCTGATGACCGAGGCGCGATACGCCTCTGCCGGAGGTGAATCCACTGCGTTGGTCATCGGTTGACTCCTTCGTCGAACACTCTCGATTTTGTCGTTGTGGGGATGGCGCGGGGGCGGGAGTGCCGCCGGGATCCTTCATGAATTTTGGACTGGCCTGTTGCGTGGACCACGTGGATCTGTAGCTGTGTCCCACGCGACAGGCGCTGTAGTGAACATACAATCTGAGAACAATATCTGCAATAGTGTGGGAGAAACTCGTCAGAAGTGGTCAGTTTGTCTGGAATTTTGTTTGCGCCGGAGGGTGCTTGCGGCGTGCAACAGCCGGCGATGCCTGATCGGGGCGCAGGGCCGGGACGCTGCGCGGGTGAGTCACGACGCAGCGATGCCACGGGGGCGGTGTCCATCGGGTCAGTCACTGATCTCCGAGGGACCCCGCCGATTCGCGGGGTGCCCATAGCGCGGTGGTGCCGCAGCGGGCCGTGGTGTTGCTGCCGCCAGTTTGGGCGGCAGATCAGGATGGCAGAGAAGGCCGGCTAGACGGAGAGCTGAGCCCTTTTGTCATGGCGGGCAAGGCGATCCAGCAGGTAGTCCACTTCGTGGCGGGCGAGGTCGGTGAGCGTGCCGGCGGGTGCGCGCTGGGTGTCGAAGTCGAGGACTCCGCGTCGTTTGAGTACGTACTTACGGACGGCCAGGCCGACTCCGGGCTGCTGTTCGTAGCGCAGCAGGGGCAGGTGTGCGTCGAACAGGTCGTGGGCTTCGTCGCGTTCGCCTTTGGCCGCCAGCGCGACCAGTTCGACCAGGGTGTCCGGGAAGCAGTATCCGGTCATGGCGCCGTCGGCTCCGCGTTCGGTTTCGAAGTCGAGGAACGCTCCCCCGTTGCCGCACAGAATGGACAGCCGCGGGATCTGCCCGTCTTCTTCGAGTCTGCGCAGTGCGCTGACCTTCTCCAGGCCGGGCCAGTCCTCGTGCTTGAGCATCACCGCGTTGGCGTTGTCGTTGGCGATGCGCGCAATGACCGAGACACTCATCTGCACCGAGAAGGTCTGTGGGAAGTCCTGGATGACGAATGGGGTATCGACGCCGACGGCCGCGGCCGCACCGGTGTAGTAGCCGACGATCTGGTCGTCGGTGCGCAATGTGCGCAGCGGAGCGATCATCACGCCAGCGGCGCCGGCGGACATCACTTGGTCGCTCAGCGATTTCATCGCCGCGAAGCCTGGTGAGGAGACCCCCACGATCACGGGAAAGTTCGCCACTTCGATGATGCGTGACGCGATCGCCACGGATTCTTCCTGCGTCAGCTTGGGCGCTTCGCCGAGCACGCCGAGCACGGTCAGGCCGGTGACGCCTGCCTCGGTGTAGAAGTCGACCATCCGATCGATCGAGGTGTAGTCGACTGATCCGTCGTCGGTGAAGGGGGTGGGCGCGATGGAGTACACGCCGTTCTCTGTTCTGGAAATGGTCATGCTGAGACTCCTTGATCTGGTTGTTGGGGCGTGCTGCGGGGTGGGCGGTCTAGACCGATGAGACGTATCCGCCGTCGACGCGGATGACTGATCCGGTGATGTAGGAGGCCACCTTGCTGGCCAGGAAGGCCACGACCTGGCCGTACTCGGATGGTTCGCCGTAGCGGCCGACCGGGATGGCGGCGACGCTTTCGGCGGTCACGTCCGCGACGGGGCGGCCTTCGCGTTTGGCTTTGGCTTCGTCGAGGAATTTGATGCGCCCGGTGGCCACCCGTCCGGGGAGCACGATGTTGGCGGTGATCCCGTCGCGGCCGACTTCGCCGGCAAGGGTTTTCGACCATCCGACCAGCGAGCTGCGCAGGGCGTTGGATAGGCCGAGGTTCGGAATCGGCGAGATCACTCCGGAGCTGGTGCTGGTGATGATGCGGCCCCAACCGCGCTCGCGCATGCCCGGCAGGACCCGGTCGGTCAGCTGGACCACCGAGAGGATCATGGCGTGGAACTGCCCGGTCCATACGTGGGCGGGTTGCCCGGATACCGGTGTGGGCGCAGGTCCTCCGGTGTTGTTCACCAGGATGTCGACCGGGCCCAGTGCCTTCTCGATGGCGCTGACCTGGGGATCGATCTGGGACAGGTCGGCCAGATCCCACGTCGCGGCGACGACTTGGCCGCCGTCTGCCGCGATCTTCTCGACCGTGACGTTCGCGTGCTCGGAGCTTCGGTCGGCGACCGCGACGGCGACTCCTTCGGCTGCGAGCTGCTGGGCGATCGCGCCGCCTAGCCCTCCGCCGCCGCCGAGGACGAGTGCTGTCTTTCCTGCTATTCCGAGATCCATGATTGTTCCTTCGTTTCTGTAGTCAGTGGTGGGCGGGTGGCGGGGGTCAGATGACGGCGTGGTGACCGGAATCCGAGGTGCTCAGAAGCCACGCGACAGCGCTGTCGATGGAGTCCGAGGTACCGGGTGCGGGTGGTGTTTCTGCCAGGGAGCGCACGGTGTTCTCGAACAGTCCCTGGGTGCCGGCGAGAACCGAGGCGGGCAGACCTGCCTGGTCGAGTTGGGCGACGGCGCGTTCGACCTCGTGGGATCGGCGTTCGGCGTGAATGAGGTGGGTGCGCACCACGGCGTTGAGGAAGTTGGTCATGCCCTGCTCGTCGATGTCGGACAACACGCGGTACAGCTCTTCGCGCACGCCCTGCTTCTCGGCGGCGACGAAACACTCCACCGCGAGAGCCTCGATACCTTTGGTGAGCACGGTGCGCAGTAGCTTCAACGCGGCGGCGTCCCCGGCTTTGCCGTCCAGCGCGCGGGCCGGCGCGCCGATCGAAGCGAAGTCCGAGACGGCGGTTTCGGCGGACCCTCCAGCGACGAGCAAGGGCGTCGCGAGACCCGAGAGACCGATCGCCCCCATGATGACGGCGTCTGCGTAGCCGATCTGGCGGTGCGCCACCATGTCCGCGGACTCCAGCTTGTCGGCCGGGGTTGCGGTGCTCATGTCCACAAACACCGCACCGGGCGCCAGATGCGCCGCGACCTGACTCGCGACGACCGCGGCGACATCGCCGGTGACACAGGACCAGACCCGGTCGACTTCGGTGAGCCAGTCACCGATCGACTCGTGAAGCTTCAGTCCGAGCCTCTCACGCAGCCGCCGCGCGGCGGGCGCGGGGCGGGAATCGCAGAGTACGACGTCGAAGTGCGCCGCAGCAGCCTGCGCATAGATGCGTCCGGCCTCGCCGGCTCCGATAATCGCCAATCTCATGATGTCTCCTTGATGGACGGTGGTACAAAATCCGGACAAAACTCGTGGCTGTGGTGCATCGATAGTGGAACTCGTCATCATCATGACACAGATTGTTCTAAAAATGTACTTGACGCGCCAACTCTTTTCGCCCGGCCATCCCCGGATACCGCGCGGGCCCAACCGGGAGCCTTCGCGTCGCCGGCCCTGAACATGCTCTACCGTGAACCGCAGTTACAGAGTACAGTTTCGAGAACAATCCGAGCTAAACGTGGGATATTTCCAGGGTAATCCCGATATTGGTCTGAATATTGCACTACTGGGGTAGGTCACCAGGCTCCGCACCCGGCCCGCGGTCCGCCGAGAGAAGGAACGACATGTCCAGCCGTCCCACCCACGAACAGTCGACCAAACTGGCGCAGTTAGGCGCTGCAACGATCTATGAGGCTCAGGGTCAGTTCGGGTCCATCGACTCCGCTCTCGCGGCTATCGACCCCTCGATGCGGATCGTCGGGCCCGCCCTGACCGTCGACTGCGGCCAAGCCGACAACCTGATGCTGCACGCGGTCCTCGAGCACGCGCAGCCCGGCGACGTCATCGTCGCCGACGCCAAGGGATACCTCGGCGCAGGGGCCTGGGGCGACGTTCTGACCGCGGCCGCCCTCCACGCTGGGGTCGCCGGCCTAATCCTCGACGGTGCTGTTCGCGACGCATCCGACATCGCTGAGCTGGGATTCCCGGTCTTCGCCCGAGGCCTGTCGATCCGGGGCACCACCAAGACCTACCGCGGCACCATCGGTGAGCCGGTCCAGATCGGCGGAGTGACTGTCCGAACTGGGGATGTCGTGGTGGGCGACCGCGACGGACTCGTGGTGATCCCGGCCGAGCAGGTCCAACGGTCACTGGCGCTCGCCGAGGCCAGAGAAGCCAAGGAGCAGGCGTTTCGACGGCGGATCGATTCCGGCGCAACAACTGTCGACCTGCTCGGCCTGCGCGGCATCGTCGACGAATTAGTCCCCGAACACGGACTGCACCGTGCCGCGCGCGCGTAGTCATCCCATGACCCTCATCTAAACCCCCCGACAGATCGGGATGTGACCATCCATGACTACCTCACTCCCACAACCCGATACGGCCACACCGGCCGATCAAGACAGGGCCCGCCACGAGACGGTCCATCGGTTCCTCGTCCAACCCGCCGACGCCGGCATCGTCGGCTCTGTCGACGGCGGCAAGCTGCTCGAATGGATCGACAAGGCCGCGTATGCCGCCGCCGCCCAGTGGAGCGGCCGGTACTGCGTCACCGCCTACGTCGGCAACATCCACCTCGACCGGCCCATCGCCGTCGGTGAACTCGTCGAACTGCACGCCACGACCAGTCCCGCGGTGCTGTCCACGGGCGCTGGTGACGGCGCGGCGGGACAACGGGCGTCGCGCATTGTTCGCCGTCGACCTGCGCGACAGCGGGGTGCAAACGTTTTCCAGCACGTGGCGCAATGCGGGGATGGCCGGCGCCGACACCCGCTCGGTCCAGTTCAGCGGCGCCCCAGCGATCGCCGTCGGCGACCTGAGGGAGTACCTGGACCGGCCCGGCTTCTGGCACGGCGCGATCGGGGTCGCCGCCTGCTGGCTGGGCGGCACCCGCGCCGTGGCGGCGCCGTTGTATGAAGCCGCGGCCCGGGATTCCGCGGACCCGCACACGCTGGCACACCTGGGCGCGGTGGACGCCGCGATCACCGCGGCCCAGGCAACGTTGATGTGGGCGGCATGGTAGGTCGACGCCGACCCGTTCGACCGGGCCGGCACCGCGGAACTGATCGCCCGCCGGACCCGCGCCGTCGTGGAAACCGCTGTGGACGAGGCGATTACGCGCACCGGCCGCGCGCTCGGACCCGGGCCGTTGTGCCAGGATGCTCAGCACGCCCGCCGAGTGGCCGACCTGACGATCTACGTTCGGCAGAGCCATGCCGAACGTGACCTGGCCGCGTTGGGACGGCTGGCGGGGGCGAAGCGATGACCGCCGCCCCGGCCGGCAACTTCGCGCGGTTCGCCGCCCGGCCGCTGCACGGTGGCGGCACATCGGCGCACGTCTGGATCGACGCCAATCGGCGTTACCCCGATCTCGACCTGGACGACTGTCCCGAAATGGTCGTTGTAGCACCGCATCCCGATGACGAGACGCTCGGAATTGGCGCCACCGCAGCAATGCTAAAGATGCGGGGCATCATTTCAGGTGGTGTCGGTGAGCGATGGCGGGGCCGCGCACCCCGATCTCGCACCGTACGAACGCGACCGGATGGAACGAACGCGGCGCGCCGAACTACGCCGCGCGGTAGACATCCTCGGCCTGCCGGCACCGATCCGCCTCGGCCTGCCGGATGGCGAGTTGAGCGCGCACGAGTCTCGGTTGGGTCTGCTCGACGCGACGCCGACGCCCCCGTCATCGATCACGACCGCACGGTCGTCGCCTCGGCGAGTCTCGTGGCCGGTCGCGTGTCGGGAAAGGCCAACGTGTGTGCAGGGTTCAGTGCGTCTGCGGATATGTGGATCGTCAAGACCACACCGCTCGGCGGTCTACCGCGGGAAACGGCGCTTCTCATCGCCTGGGAATCCGGCCCCGGAGGTCAAATCGCCAGCACGACAGTAGGTGCGCCAGGGATCAGCAGGTGATTGCTCGACGGTTATGACTCGGTCGGAAGCTCGCTGTGCCTACCGGTTGTGAGTCGGGTCCGGTACTGCCTGGAGGCCCGGCAGCAGGCTGGCAGTTCGGGCCGGAACGGGTCGGTTCGAAGGCCAGCATCGAACGCCCCGTGCGGGAAGCGGTTGCGCAAGGATAACGCCGAGTTGGCGATGGAAACCTACGGGTCGCCGCGGATCACCGCGGACCTGCGTGCGCTGGGGTGGCGGGTGAGCGCGAACACCGTCGCCAAGCTGATGGTCGGGCGGGTGAACGCCGACGCCGGCACCAGCGCGACGCTGCACGCGCTGCGGCACACGGCGGCCTACCGGATGGCGCAGGATCCGGCGCTGCCGCTCACCGACGTGCAGTACGTGCTCGGGCACGCGCGGCTGACCACCACGCAGATCTACCTGAGCTTAGAGCCCGCATCGTGATTCGACGGTCATAGAGATCGGCGCTGGTGCGTGTGACTTCGGCAACCGAGCGGCCGAGTCCGTCGATCGCGGTGCCACCGTGATCGCGTGGCTGTCCGAGCGTAATCGAGTATCGCCGCCAAGCCCGGCCCGGGCCGTCTTTGCAGACCCGGACAGTTTGTCGGTGAACAATCGCTCTGGATCAACTCCGGTAGCGCTAAACGCAGCCAGTTGGGCGTCGAGGTCCTGGCCGATTGTGCTGACCCGTGCGTAGCCGAGTATCGCCGTCACACATGCACCGTCTCACCACGCACGACAGCGAGGATCTGAGACACGCTGTGCGAGACAAGAAACGAGACACCACCACTTGCGGATACGTGTCGGCGAATACGGTCCCAGCGCTTGTCTCATTTGTCTAGAACTGAGACGAGCGAGCTGGCTAACCAGGGGCCATGACACGTCCAGGCTGACCTGGCCCTGGCCGAGCAAGTGATCACCGACCACGACGAGCTGGTATTGATGCGAACGAAGGCCGAGGACGCCGCGTTTGTCCTCCTGGCCTGCAAGCACCCGTCGACGGCGATCTGGGCGCGGTCGTCAGCGTGACGCGGAATGTCGCCGACGTGGAACGAATGGGCGCGCTAGCGCTGGATGTCGCCAAGATCGCTTGACGCCGCCGCCCTGGCCGTGCCCTACCCGAGGAAGTCAACGGACACTTCGCCGAAATCGGCCGCATCGCAGTCGAATTGGGCAACAACGCAAAGGACGTCGAGTTCGCGACGGGCCAGACGTGCTGCGGGTAGATGCGCCTGAACACCGGCTACCGCCGCGAGGCCGCCGAACTGGACGCCGGGTTCGTCGATGCATTCGAGGACTACGACACCGTCGTCTCACCATCGGCGTCGTGCGTGGCGACCATCCGCCACAAGTACGCCTTCCTCGCCGACGAGGTCAGCGACCGGCGGCTGGCGCCCCGGGTCGCCGAGTGCACCGCGAAGGTCTACGAGCTCACCGTGTTCTTGGTCGATGTGCGGAGCGTGACCGACGTCGGCGCCTACGTCCCGCACGCCGTCGCGTATCACCCGACCTGCCTTTCGCTGCGGTCGTTGCATCTCGACGGGCTGGTGGACCTGCCGCACGCCGAGGAGTGCTGCGGTTTCGCGGCACGTTCGCGGTGGAGAACCCGGACGTGTCGGTCGCGATGGCCATGGGCAAGGCCCGGCACGTGCGCGAGACCGCAGGCGCGTCAACGAAAGCTGCGTCTGCGTTGTCCAGTCGCCGAACCCCGGTTCCTCTCTCTGGCAGAGAGATTCGGCCGCGGGAACTGGGGTCTACCGGCGTTCTCGCTGCGACGATGTCAAGGTAGGCGGCTCAGCAATCGGGTCACCGCGGCCGCGTCGATCCCGGCGCCCCGGTTGTCGAGCACCAATCGGTAATCGCATCGCCACCGACACTCGTTGGCCTGGGCCTTTTCCCAGAAGGAATCCCAATCGGCGAGCTTGGACAGATCACGGGCGTAACCCCGTGCCCGGATGCGTTCGCGGGCGGTGGCCCCGTCCACCCACACCTGCACAACCACAGGCTCGACGGAGGTCGGCCACGAGTGCCGGTCGGTGACTTGATCAAGAAAGTCGGGGCTCGGAAAGTAGCGGCCGAACGGTGCGTCCAGCACGACCGGCCGGCCGAGCGCGAGGTTGTCCCGTGCCACGTCCAGGATGGTCTGATACTCGAGGTCCATCACGACGGATTGGTAGTAGGGATTGTTGTCTCGCTCGTCCTTGTCGGTGCCGGCGAACGCAAGGAGTGCTTCGGTGAACCGGTTGCACGTGGTGTCCTTGTCGATGTAGGCGGCACCTGACTGCCTGGCGAGCAGCCGGGCCACCGTGGTCTTACCGGACCCGGCGGGTCCGATCACGAAGAACGCTCGTGGGATGGTCATGTGTTGGCTCTCATCGAGTGTTGTGGGGGCGGGCGGTTTGGACCCGCCCCACCGCGTCACGCTTTGGCGTCGCGACGGTCTTTGACGAACAGCAGGTACGACAGGCCTCCGAGGAGCAGCAGCAGCCCGCCGACGAGGAAGACGAGGGTGTAGTTGCCGCCTGTGGCGTCGAGGATCGCACCGGTCACGATAGGCGCCACAGCCGCGCCGAGGAAGCCGCCGAAGTTCTGGATCGCGCCAAGCGAGGCCACTTGGTGGGAAGGGGCGATGTCGGAGGCCAGCGTCCACAGGCAGCCGATGGGCACCTGGGCGGCGAAGTAACCCAGCGACAGGAGCCCGATGGCGAGCGGGGTGCTCTCGACATACGCCACCGGCAGCACGGCGACGGCCGCAAGAAGGGCGCCGCCGACGATCGGGATCTTGCGGGCGGTGACGGTGGGGACGCCGCGCCGGACGAGGCGACCCGAGAGGTAGCCGCCGAAGACGACGCCCACGATGCCGCAGAGGAAGGGCAACGCCGCGAGCCAACCGATCTCGGCGAGGCTGAAGCCGCGGGCCGTCTTCAGGTAGCTGGGCAACCAGGTCAGGTAGACCCAGACCGTGTAGAAGATGCCGAAGGCACCGATCATCATGAAGTAGGTGTTGCGCTGCCGAAACAGCTGTCCCCACTGCACCTTTGGCTTGTCGGCCGTGTCGCGCGTCTCGGCCTCGTCGCCCTTGATCTGCGTCTGCTCGCGCAGCGTCGGGTCGCGGTAGACGCGGAGCCACACGAGTACGACCCCAAGGCCGAGCGCGCCGATGACCAGGAACATGCCGCGCCATCCGAGCAACAGCATCAGGACGGTGAGCAGAGGCGGTGCGATGGCGTTCGCGATCTGCGAGCCGGTGTTCACAACCGAGACGGGCAGGGCGCGCTCGCTCTTGGCGAACCAGCGTTCGTTGACCTTCAGGCTGGCCGTGAAGAATGGCGACTCCGAAATCCCGAGGGCGACGCGCGCCGCGTAGAGGACGCCGAACGAGCTGGCGGCTGACGACACCATCGACACAAGCGACCACAGCCCGGCGGCCCAGGCGTACATCCGCTTGGGACCGAAACGGTCGACGAGATAACCCGCGGGGAGGTTGGCGACGGCGTAGGGCCAGGAGAACGCCGCGAGCAGCAGGCCCATCTCGGTAGAGCTGAGACCGAACTCGCCCGCGATGGTGGTGTTGGCGATGCTGAGGTTGCTGCGGTCGAGGTAGTTGACGACGCCACCGACCACCAGCAGGGCGACTAGATACCAGCGGAATCGGTTCCAAGTGGGACGTGTTGGGTCGGTACTTGCCATATCGGTTGTGGTCAGCGAGACCGATTGCTGAGCCATGATTGAACTCCTTGCGGGGACGGGTAGTTGGGGTATGGCTGAGGCTCGGGGCAGTTAGGCCCGGGCCTCCTCGATGGCCTGGAGAATGGTGGAGGCTGCGTCCGCTACCCGGCGATAATCACCGTCGGGCCGGGCGGCCTTGGTCACGAAGCTGCCGACGCCCACTGCGACGACGCCGGCGTTGAACCAGTCCTTGACGTTGTCAGGGGTGACGCCGCCCGCCGGCAACAGGGGCGCCTGTGGAATCGGGGCCAGCACGGTCCGCACGTAGTCCGCGCCGACAAACTCGGCGGGGAAGAGCTTCACGATGTCGGCACCCGCCTCCATCGTGTCGACGATCTCTGACGGTGTGAACGCTCCGCTGATCGTCACGGCCTGGTAGCGGTTGGCGGTCGCGATCATCGCGCGGTTGAGGTTGGGACTCACCAGCAGCCGCGCGCCCGCCGCGATGGAGGCGTAGGCCGCGTCGTCGTCCAGCACCGTGCCGGCGCCGACGACCACCCCGTCGTCTTTGTATCGATCGGAAAGCCGGGAGATGACGTCCAACGCGCCAGGCACAGACAGGGTGATCTCCAGCGCCCGGAAGCCGCCCTCGATCGCCGCCTCCGAGACCGACAGGGCCTCCCCGGCCGTCTCCGAGCGAACGATGAGAACGGCGCCGGTTGCGGTGATGGAGTTCACGGCGTTAAACTTTTCTAACATGACGTCACACTTTACATCATGGATTCACAGAAAGTCACTACCTGATAGAAAATTAGCTGTGCGCCTAGGCCCTGTACCCGAGGAGGCGTCTTGAGCCCTGCACCTCTTATTCCCGAGCAGCGGCAGCAGGAACTCCTGCGATTGCTGCGGAGCGCCCGCGTGCTCAGCATCCGTGATCTGACCGATCGACTCGACGTTTCACACATGACGGTGCGCCGGGACATCGCCGCACTGGAACAAAGCGGTCAGGTGGTCTCGGTGCAGGGCGGGGTCAGGCTGACCAACTGGACCGCTCATCCACCGCCCCGTGAGCGGGCGTCGCGGGCGGCGCTGGAGTTGCCCCGCAAGCGAGCCATCGCCGAAACCGCCGCGCTCCTGGTCGAGGACAGCATGGTGGTCTTCCTCGATGCCGGCACCACATGTCAGTCGGTCGTGCCGTTCCTCGCCAGTCGCGACCTCACCGTTGTCACCAACGACTTTCACACCGTGTTGGCTCTCTTCGAGATTCCGGCGATCCAGATCATCCACACCGGTGGCGAAGTCGACGTACCGAGCGGCTCGAGCAGCGGGCCGCTCGCCGTCCGGGTCGTCGAGGAGCTAAACCTCGACTTGTGCTTCCTGAGCACCGGCGCGTGGGATCTGGCACACGGCGTTACCAGCCCTTCGACGGACAAGGTGGTACTCAAACGAGCGGCACTGAAGTCGGCGTCCTCTGTGGCCTTGCTCGCCGATAGCACCAAGTGGGGCAGCCACGAACGGTTCAACGTCACCGGCCTTGACATGCTCGACATCATCGTGACCGACGACGAGCTGCCCGCGGCCGTGGTCGACCGCATCGCCGAAGAAGGCCCGATCGTCCGCCAGGCCGACCTAGGCAGACGGCTTCGGGCAGCCGAGCACTAGACGTACTACGTCGTTGCGACGCACAACGGAACCGCCGCTGAGGTTCGCACAAGATGGAAACGCCGGCAGCACAAGATGTTACGGAACTTGTCTACTGAACCATCCCGGGTTTCGTGCACACCTTCCATTGAGGGAAGGATGGCGCGATGGCGAGCAGGTACGACGAGAACACCAAGGCCAGGGCAGTGCGGCTGGTCCGCGAGCATGGCGGTGACTACGAGACCGAGTGGGCGGCGATGAAGGCGATCTCGGCGCGGTTGGGCATGAGCGCCGAGACGTTGCGCAAGTGGCTACGTCGGGCCGAGGTCGACGCCAGGCGACGGGATCGGATTACCCAGATGCGCAGTCATGAACGACACCACCAGCCCAGCCACCTGCAGGTTCGGCACATAGCCGGTCAAGTGGATCCGATCCAGACACTCCACATCGAGGTCCACATGCCCGTCGCGCACCTCGTTCACCGTCACCGTCGCAGCGATATCCGCCAAACCAGCCCCAACCTCGGCGGTCAGAGACGAAGCCTCACTGGGCGGCAGTTTCCGAAGCGGCCGACGCCATCCGGATCTCTCCGCCGCTACCGATACGGATTGCGCCCCAGTCCAGAATCGCCGTCGGTGAACCGATCGAGCATCCCACCAACCCCGCCGCGCCGGACGCTCCGATGCGCGCAGTTGTTGACGGACTGGACGAATCGGCGAAGCCGGCGACCAACGTTGAAGTCACCTTCCGGTTCGAATGGCACGGACACCTGACGATGCCGGTCAAGAGACGTTCACCGGCTCGCGGTGACAGCGTCCTAGCCGCTGTTGGTTCCGAACCGCCCCAACTCGGATTCAAGTTCAAAAGGTCGAGGCCGTAGTCCCGACCTTGATCGCAGCTCTGGCTGAACCCAGCATCGCGAGACAGGATCTGATCGACCCCGAATCTTTACAAACGAGACGACGCGACCACGATGGTGTAATCCGAGTGTGGGTGATATCAGCACGGCCGACCCTTCAGAACCCGTCGAGCTGATCGGCGGGGTGGAGAAGCGCGAAATCAAGGTGGTACCGCCAGACCCGACATGGCCGGCGAAGTTCGCGATAGAGCGTGAAAAAATCCTGACTGCTCTCGGGGTCAAGGCCGTGCGGGTGGATCACATCGGCTCCACCTCCGTACCTGGACTTGCCGCCAAACCCATCATCGACATTGACCTCAGCGTCCTGGATGTCGACCGCGAAGAGCACTACCTGCCTGACCTCATCGCGGCTGGCTACCAGCTCAGGGTCCGCGAGCCTGGGCACCGCATGGTGCGCACGCCAGATTTAGGGGTGCATGTACACGTCTGCACCGCGGGCAGCGATTGGGAACGCCGCCCGCTGCTCTTTCGTGACTGGCTGCGCTATGACCAATCCGACCGTGCAGCATACAACTCACTCAAGAACCAACTCGCGCAAGAGGACTGGCCCGACATGAACGCCTACGCCGAGGCCAAGGATCCACTCATCACCGAAATCACAGCCCGCGCGGAGAAGTGGGCGAGACGCTCAGGATGGACCGTTTGACCGAAGCCATGCGCCGAGACAGGAACTGATCACTCCCGTTTCTCTAGAAACGAGACACGCCTGCGCTAACGGAGCGGCGGCGACCCTACTGTGAGTTTGTGCGCAGGGCATTCCATGACCAGCTCGACGCGCTGACCCAGACGCTAGGCCAGATGTGCGAGCTCGCCGGTCTCGCGATGGAGCGTGCGACCCAAGCGTTACTCCAGGCGGACCTGGTCGTGGCCGAGCAAGTGATCACCAACCACGGCCAGTTGGTGTTGATGCGAACCAAGCTCGAGGATGACGCGTTTGTCCTCCTGGCCCTGCAGGCACCCGTTGCCGGTGATCTGCGCGCGGTCGTTAGCGCGATGCAAAATGTCGCGGACGTGGAACGGATGGGCGCTCTAGCGGTACATGTTGCCAAGATCGCCCGACGCCGCCACCCTGACCATGTCCTGCCCGAAGAAGTTATCGGCTACTTCGCTGAAATGGGCCGCATTGCAGTTGAATTGGGCAACAGTGCAAAGGCTGCTGTGCTAACCGGGGATCCGTATCAGGCGGCGCAGATACGCCACGAAGACGACGCTATGGATGATTTGCACCGCCATCTTTTCACGGTCCTGATGGACCGCGAGTGGAAACACGGCGTCGCCGCGGCCGTCGACATCACCTTGCTGAGTAGGTTCTACGAACGCTTTGCCGACCATGCTGTCGAGGTGGGCCGACGGGTGGTATTCCAGGTGACTGGGCGGCTCCTCGACGAGTAGTCCAGTAACACGCTGCCCGACGTCCCGTGATCACCTGAGACAAAGAACTGATCGGTCGCGTTTGTCTAGAAACGAGACACCTCATCCGCCAGACGAGGATGTCGCGCGGTCTTGAGTTGTGCCCGGGCCGCGTCAATTCCGATGAGGTCGATGTCGTTGCGGCGGGCGGCATTCCACTGTGCCCGACTCATGGCGAATTCCAGCATTGTGTCGGAGCGTTCGCGCCGCTGCTGGAGCGAGGAACCCGTCTGGACGTAGGGCAGCGAGCGGGTGACCCCCAGTGAGGCGGTGCTGTCGTGCCAGGCCCGGGTAGTGGCCTGGTCTGCGTCGAACCCTGCGAAGATCAGGTGCAGGGCGGCGTGACGCACCTCCCGTCCGATTCCCTGGTGTTGGTAGCGGCGTCCCACCCACGAGCCGGTCTCCGCGCTGCGCCGGGTCGGGAACGCGTCGGCTTCGATCGAGCACATGCCCACGGCGACTCCGTCGACGACGACGGCAAGGTTGAGATCCCAGTGCTCGACGGTTGTCTCGGCGCGGTTGCGCCAGTAGAAGCGCAGTGTGTTGCGTTCCAACTCAGGGGACGGCACATCGGTCCAGGGGGTCGAGAACGGCATCGTGGCGGGATCATGGACACCTTCGGCGGCCAGCAGCGCCAGCTCGACCCCCAGGTCGTCGGTGATGTACCGCAGTGTCAGCATCGGAGTCACCACCTGCAGGCCCGTCAACGGCCAAATCGCCTGCTCCATAGCCGCCATCGCAACACAACAGAGCCGGCCAACCGAAACGGTTGTTGAATCGGTAGCCCAGGCGTCGATCCCGGTCGGTGTCCGAGACAGGATCTGATCGACCTCGTTTCCCTGGAAACTAGACGAAACACTGCGTGCTAGCTCGACTTTATGGCGGTCCCTCCACAGCACCGACGTGGTGCGCGGGGTGGCATGGCCGAGTCGTACTGGAGGCCCGGCGACGACCGTCTGGTGATCGCGCTCACCGAAACTGCCCAGTTCTGCTATTTGGACGGCGGCTGTCGGTGGAATCGCGATGCGATGCGGGACCAGTGGATGCTGCTGCCGGCATTGATCCACACGCCAACCACCACCGCCGCGGCCACCGCGGCGACCATGACAAAAGCGCCGGCAGCCGACGCCATCGTTACATGCTATGCCCGTGCACCGACACGCGACCAGAAACGGCCGCTTGGTCGCTTGGTCTAGCGGTCGGAAGTACGGCCCCTGTTGTGTCAGGATCGCGAACTGCGACGGTCACTCTTTGCGACCGCGATCACTTTCGGCTGAGCCAAATACGTGAGAACAGGAACTGATCAACCGTCGAATCCAGCGACAGCAAACTTTGGCTGTTGTACAGTGTGCGACATCCGGAGCCCTCTTGCTCTGCAAACATACGCATAGGTCTACCAGTGCCAAGCGGCCAAACCGTGGTGGGCCGCGAACCCGATTTGCAGCCTCGGGGCTTCGGACAAACTCGCGATTCGGCTAACAATTAACAGCGAGCTCGTTAGTGCGGCAGCAGCCCACGCAGTGGCGGCGCTCAGGTGTCCACGGCGGGCGGGTAGATCTCGAACAACTCGGTGAGCCCAAGAGCGGCAAGCACCCTTTGGACCGGGCCGTCTGGGGTCGCGATCAAACGAAACGAGATATCAGAGTCTCCCGCCACGGAGGCTGCCCGCGTCAAGACATCCACGCCGGCGGCGTCGATGCGGGTCACCTCGGCCAGATCGAGAGCCAACGGTGACGGCGACTGCATGAACTGCTCGACTAGCAGTCGCGACATGCCCGACACCGCATCGCTGAGCAGCTCACCGCTCACGTGCACGATCCGCCCACCGCTCGGAGACCGCCGCACCGTGACGCCGCCCGGGCCGAGACCTACCACCGCCTCGGGCGGCTCCTGACGCCGCCGAGGCCGGGGCAGCTCGACGGGTTGCTCGACGTCGACCCTGATCTGGGGATCACCCGCCTGGCCTGGCTGCGCCGCGGCGCCACCGCGGCGACCACCGAGGTGCTGAAGGCCGAGCTGGACAAGCTGGAGTTCCTGCGCCGACACGGCGCCGACCAGCTGGACCTGTCCCGCGTCCCGGCCGGGCGGCGGCGGATGTTGGCCGAGATCGGGCGCCGCTCGACCAACCAGGCGCTGCAACGCGCCGACGTCGACCGGCGCCACCCGGTCCTGCTGGCGACGCTGGCCGAGACCTACGTGGAAGTGCTCGACGAGCTGGTCCAGTTGCTCGACCAGGCACTCGCCGGCGCGGACTCGCGAGCCCGTCACGAACTCTCGCAGCGGATGGTCGACCGGGCCAAGGCCGAGGCAGACCGTGCCCGGCTGCTCGACGAGGTCCTCGACGTGCTGGCCGACCCGGTCATCCCGGACGAGCAGGCCGGGCGGCTGGTCCGCGAGCGCATCGGCATGGCGCGGCTGATCGCCGCCCGCCGGCTCGGGGAGGATCGCGAGCCGCGTGACCACGGGCATTTCGATCTGCTTGCCGCCCGCTACAAGCACCTGCGCACCGTCACCCCGACGGTGATCGCCGCGCTGCCGCTGACCGGCAACACCGCCAGCCCGCACGTCGCCGCGCTGCTCGATGCAGTCGCGGTATTGCGCGGGCTCAACGCCGCGGGGCGGACGACCGTCCCGGACGAGGCGACGACACCCGGCGCGACGGTGTTTTTGCCGGCCCGGTGGCGTGGCTATCTCGACGCGACCCGGGGCCAGGGCCGCGGCGCGGCGTACCGGCACTACTGGGAGCTGAGCGTCCTCTTTACGGGGTGCAGGCCGGGCTGCGCTCCGGCGACCTGTGGGTGCCCGGCTCGCGCCGCTACACCGACCCCGCCACCCTGCTGCTACCACCAGAGCGGTGGGCCGGACAGCGCGACGACTTCTGCACCATCACCGGCACCGACCTGGACCCGCACCGCCACCTGGAACGGCTCGAACGCGAGCTGGACGGCGCTGTCGATCAGCTTGAAGGGGTGCTGGCCGACCCGGGCGCCGAGGGACTCGCCAGGCTGGGTGAGGACGGCGAGCTGATCGTCTCACCGCTACCCGCAGAACAACTGCCCGCCGACGCCGAGGCCCTCGCCGCGACGGCCGCGGCCAGGCTGCCCCGAGTGCACCTGCCCGCATTGTTGATCGAGGTCGACCGGGCGACCGGGTTCAGCGAGGAGTTCACCCACGCCGGCGAGCTCTCGCGGCTGACCAGCGCGCTACCGCCGATCATGGTCAGCCCGACGCCGCCGCGCGCCTTCGCCACGTGATAGGCGCGATACCGGTCTTTGGGCAGACCGTCCTCGCTGTAGGCGGGCTCGTGGGCGGTGCTGACGATGCGATTGCGCAGCGTCAGGCTCTTGAGGATGAATGGAGTCAGCAGTGGGTCTGCGGCGGTCACGCGCACCTCGTTGTACGAATGGTGTTGCAATCTCTCAAGTCACGTCGCGATCGAGCCCGGTGGCGCGCAGAAGAGCAGCCTTAAGGTTCCCGGACAACGGTTCATGGTCTGGTGCTGGGTCCCGGCTGGCATGTGGACCACATCGCCCTGATGCGCTTCGATGGCCTCCCGCAGCGGCGGAACCAGGATCGTGGCCACGCCTTCGATGACGTAGAGGAATTCGTCCACTGGGTGCCTGTCGGTCCAGAAGGACTCCCCCGGCAGGGCATCCCGCACGCCGACGTGGAATCGATCGCTCTCGATGTAGGTGCGGATCAGTGCATCACCGGGCTCGAAGAGGTCAGTTGGCCCGGGCCGCTGCGGACGCGTGTACAGCGTCGAGGGAACGTCTCGCATCGAGATCACCCGGGGCCGCGTCGCAGGCTCCTGCGGCGCCTGCCTCGCGGAGTCCGAGTCCGAGGAGGGATGCATGGCGGGTCAGACTCCTCCGTGCGTCCATTTGTCGACGACGGACTGGTTCTCTTCGATCCAGGCCTTGACGGCTTGCCGCTCGTTGCCCTGCCCGGCGTTTTCGATTTCGAGCTCGAGGCTCTGGAGCTCTTCCGGTGTCATGTGGAACGCGGCGAGCTGGTCGATGGCCTCCTTGTTCTCGGCGAACTTCTTGCTTGCCACGACGTGGTAGGTGTCATTCCCGCCGAAGCTCAGGGCGGGGTCTTCCAGCAGCCGGATCTGGTACTTTTCAAACGCCCAGTGCGGCTGCCACAGCGTCACTACCACAGGCTTCTTCGCCTTGATGGCCGTATCGAGGGCAGCGAGCATCGCCGGAGTGCTCCCGTCCACGATGTCGTAGCCGGTGAGGTCGTAGTCTTTCACCGCCTTCTCGTGCGCATCGTCCATGAGACCCGAGCCCGCCTCGATGCCGATGATCTTGCCGTCGAACTCCGTGGCGCGCCCCTGGATATCCGTGATGGACTGCGCGTCGACGTACTCAGGGACAACGAAGCCCTGAATCAGTGAGTCGTACCACGTTCCGACATCGACGAAGTCGTCGCTGAAGCGTGCCCAGTAGTCTTCGTGCACCTTGGGGGTGCTCGTGGTGAACAGGTCGATCTGTCCCTGCGCAACGCCGGTATAGAGCGAAGCGACCTCGAGGTTCTTGAGGTCGACCGTGTAACCCTGTTGCTCGAGCAGTTCCTTCCACAGGTTGCTGGTGGCGATTGTCTCGGCCCAGGGGACGGTTCCGATGGTGACGTGCTTGTCGTCGGTGCCGCCGACCTGCTGGGCCTGACCGCTGCACGCGGGGATGGCGAAGAAGAGGAGCGCGGCGCACGCCGCGATCAGGAGACGGCGGACCCGGCTGAGAGTGGACATTTTCGTTGAACCTTTCGTGCGCGGGCGCGACATTGCTGTCATGCCACGGGGGCGGGCCGCAGCTTTGGACCGGCCGCATCCTCGCGCTTGCGTCCGTGGTCGCCGTAGATCTTCACCAGGTCCCGGGCCTCGATCATGGTCGACATCGGGGTCACCTCATCCGTGTGGTCGTGGGAACTAGGTGCTGCGCCTAGTGATGTGGGTCACTCTACTATGTGACATTGCACATGGACCAGAGCTCCAGCCAATTTCGTCAGTCCGGAAAGCAGCTCTCAGTGGCGCTGGGTGGGCTCGGGGTTCGCCCAGACACCGCGCACCTGGCTGATGTGGGCGCGCATGAGCTCCTCGACCTTGGGAGGCTCGCGCGCCTCGATGGCGTCGAGGATCTCGTGGTGCTGGCGGGCCGAGCCCTCGAGCTCCCCCCGCTCCAGCATGGCGGCCAGGCCATACAGGCGGGTGTGCGCACGCAGGTCCGAAACCAGGGCGGTGATGCGTCGGTTGCCGGCGTACTCCAGCAGCTTGAGGTGGAAGGCCCGATCGGCCTCGGTGTAAGCCACTAGGTCGCCGGCCAGCGCGCCGTCGACGATGGCCTGCGCCAGCTCGCGCAGTGCGGGCATGTCGCCCGCCGGGACGTCGGGCGTGATCTGCGCGGCGAGCGGCGGCTCGACGAGCAAGCGCAGTTGGGTGATGTCGTCGAGGTCGGCCTCGTCCATCGTGGTGACCCGGTAGCCCTTGTTGGGGACCGTCGTCACCAGATTCTCGCGCACCAGATCCAGCATCGCCTCGCGCACCGGCGTGGCCGAGACCCCGAACTTCGCCCCGAGGACCGGAGCCGAGTAGACGTCGCCAGGCTCCAACTCCCCCGACACGATCGCCGCTCGCAGCGCCCGCCCGACCTGCTCGCGCAAGCTGGTCTGCTCGATCTGCCGAAGGTTCGTGCTATTGCCGCTCACGCTTGCTCCTCGGAAGGGACGGTGAGTCCGATCGTACCGGGCGAGTGCAATGTGATGTGGCAGTTAGGAGGCTCGCCCGGCGGTCGCTCGTCAGGTCGCGAGCTCACCGAGCGTCACCGGGGCCGCGAGGCTGCGCTTGCTGTTCGGGGCGAGGTCCTCGGCACTCAAAGACCGCCCGGAGCCGGCCACGGCCAGCTTTGCTACGGCGAACCCGCACACCCGGCCCTGGCACCAGCCCATGCCCGGCCGGGCCAGCATCTTGACGGTGCGGGCGTCGGTGGCCCCGAGCTCGTCGCGGGCCGCGCGGACGTCGGCGCAGGTGACCTCCTCGCACCGGCACACCACGGTGTCCGGTCGCAGCCACTCCTCCCACGCAGCGGGTATGGGGTGCGCCCGGTGCATCGCCGCGGCGAACCGCCGGCTCCGGCGTACGGCGCGCTGCCTGCGGCGGACCCGGCGGTCGTCGACCGCTCGGCCGGCGTCGCGCGCGGCCGCGAGTCCGGCCAGCTCACCCTCGGCGAGGGCGAGCAGCGCGCCGCCAACACCGGTGGCCTCACCCGCCGCGTAGACACCGCTGACCTCGGTGCGCTGCCAGTCGTCGACGTCGACGACCAGCGACTCGTCGATATCGAGTCGAGTCGCGGCACCAACTGCGGTCGGCAGCTCCAGCGACGGGGTGAACCCCCAGCCGAACGCGACCAGGTCGACCTCGAGCGCGCGCAGCGGCACGTCGGCACGCACCCGACCCTCCCGGTCCAGCCGGGCCACGGTAACCGAGCGCACCTCGGCTTCTCCGTGGACCGCGGTGACCGCGGTGCGTTGCCGGAAAGGGATCCGGTGCCGCGCCATGGCGGCGGCGTACGCCATGGCCTCCAGACCCTTCGACGGCACGGAGCAGGCCCCGACGGGCGAACGCGCCCATCCGGTGACCGCGTTGGCCTCGCACACCGCGACCACCTCGGCACCGGCCTCGGCGAGCCCGGTCGCCACCGGCAGCAGGAACGGACCGGTGCCGGCGACCACGGCGCGGCGTCCCGCGACGCTGCGGTGCCCCTTGAGCAGGGCCTGGACCCCACCGGCGGCCATCACGCCGGGCAGGTCCCAGCCGGGCACGGGAAGCTGCCGGTCGTAGCCGCCGGGGCAGAGCACCAGCGCCCGTGCGCGGACCTGCCGAGGCGCCGAACCGGCCGCGACGCCCGAGTGGCTCGGGGTGAGGTGCAGGACGTAGGGCGACCCGTTGGCGCCCGGCTCGACGAACCACACCTCGTGGTTGGCGATGCGCTCGACCCGGCCGCACCTGGTCGACGTGCCTTCGAGACCGCGCAGCCGTGACCTCAGGTCGGTGAACCGGCGCCACAGGTGCTGGCCGCGGCCCTCGTCGCGGGACGGCGTCGCCTCGTCGGGGTGGCGCCAGAACTGCCCGCCGGGCTGGCCAGCGCCGTCGATCAGGGCGACCCGCAGCCCGTGCTCGGCGGCGGTGACGGCGGCGGCGAGGCCGGCGGGCCCTGCGCCGACGACGGCGAGGTCGTGCTCAGCCACGATCGACCGCTCCATGCAGGCCGCCGCTCTCGAGGACCATCCCGTCGCTGGCCGGCACCAGGCAGGCCCGCTGGTTGGGCCGGCCGTCGACGGTGAGCAGGCAGTCGAAGCAGATTCCGATGCCGCAGAACAGGCCGCGCGGGCGTCCGCCGAGCCGGGTGGTCCGCCAGGACCGGACGCCGGCGTCGGTAAGCGCCGCGCCGACGCTCTGACCGGGGGTGGCCGTGATCGGTGCCCCATCGAGGGTCAGCGTGAGCGACTCCGTCATGAAACCTCCTGCAGTGAAAACCGTTCGGGCGCGAACGGCGCGAGGTCGAGGTCGGGTTGCTGCCCGGTCATCGCCAGCACCAGCAGCTTCGCGGTGCCCACCGAGAGCCCGATCCCGGCGCCCTCGTGCCCGGCGGCGTGCCAGAGACCCGGCGCCCGGGGGTCGTGGCCGATGACCGGGAGGTGGTCGGGGCAGTACGGCCGGAACCCGAGGTAGCTGCGCAACACCGCGACGCCGGCCAGCGACGGGTACAGCGAGAGCGCCTTGCCCGCGATCTCCCGCAATGCGGGCAGTGAGACCGTCCGGTCGAACCCGACCCGTTCCCGCGACGAGCCGATCAGGATCGTCCCCGCCCGGGTCCCCTCGATGACGGTGGAGGTCTGCAGGCCCTCGTCGGAGCTCTGCGTGCTGGCTACGTACTCCCCGGCGTACACCTTGTGGAACACCGTCGGCGGCAACGGCTCGGTGACCAGGATGAAGCCGCGGCGAGGCAGCACCGGCACCGTGACACCGGCCAGGTCGGCGACCTCGCCGGCCCAGGTTCCGGCGGCGTTGACGACGTGGCCCGCGGCGACGTCACCCCGGTCGGTGCGCACGCCGGTGACCCGGTCGCCGTCGCGGAGGAACCCGGTGACCGTGGTGCCGGTGCGCACCCGGGCGCCGCGCCCGCGGGCCATGTCGAGCAGGTGGGCGGCCATCAGCATCGGCTGGACCTGGCAGTCCTGCGGGTAGTACGCAGCCCCGACGAGGTCCCGGGTCAAGTGTGGCTCGTAGTCGCGGATCCGATCGGAGCCGACGTCCTCGACCTCGATCCCGGCCCGCCGCTGCCGCACGGCGAGGTCGGCCAGGGCCGCTGCGCCGGGCTCGGTCGAGGAGACCACCAGGCCGCCCTTCGCCTCGAACTCCCACAGCGCGCCGAACTCGCCCAGGTCCTCCCGCCAGACCCGGTGCGAGTACAGCGCCAGGTCGAGCTCCGGCCCGACCTCCTTGTCGGAGACCAGCAGGTTTCCCTCGCAAGCGCTCGTGCTCCCGCTGACGATCTGGCCGCGCTCGACCACCTCCACGGAGAGCCCCGCGCGGGTGGCGAACCAGGCGATCGCGGCGCCGAGCGCGCCGGCTCCGACGACAACCACGTCGGAGACGTCACCCGGCCGCCGGGTCACAGTTCGAAGCCGGCCGGGAACGGGTCGGTGGGGTCGAGCATGTACTGCGCGGTGCCGGTCACCCAGGCGCGGCCGGTGATCGTGGGCACGACCGCCTTGATGCCGCCGACCTCGGCCGTCTCGACGAGTCGGCCGATGAACGTGGTGCCGATGAACGACTCGTTCACGAAGTCGGTGTCCAGCGGCAGCTCGCCGCGCGCGTGCAGCTGGGCCATCCGGGCGCTGGTACCGGTGCCGCACGGGGACCGGTCGAACCAACCGGGGTGGATGGCCATCGCGTGGCGGGAGTGCCGCGCGGTCGAGCCGGGCGCCTTCAGGTACACGTGGCGGCACCCGGCGATGTCGTCGCGGGTGGGGTGCTGGGGGCGGTTTTGCTCGTTGATCGCGCCCATGATCGCCAGCCCGGCGTCGAGCAGGCGCTGCTTGGCGGCGCGGTCGAACGGCAGACCGAGCTCGTCGAGGTCGACGATGGCGTAGAAGTTGCCGCCGAAGGACATGTCGTAGCCGACCGTCCCGAAGCCGGGCACCTCGACCTTCTGGTCGAGGGCGAGCGCGAACGACGGCACGTTGCGGATGGTCACCCCGGCCGCGTGCCCGTCCTCGACCTCGACCTCGGCCACGACGAGGCCCGCGGGGGTGTCGAGGCGGATCGTGGTGACCGGCTCGACAACCTCCACCATCCCGGTCTCGACGAGGACGGTGGCGGTGCCGATCGTGCCGTGGCCGCACATCGGAAGCAGGCCGGAGACCTCGATGAACAGCACCCCGTAGTCGGCGTCGGGCCGGGTGGGCGGCTGCAGGATGCTGCCGCTCATCGACGCGTGTCCGCGGGGCTCGCACATCAGGAGGGTGCGCAGGTGGTCGTTGTTCTCCATGAACCACTGCCGACGCTCGGCCATGGTGTCGCCGGGGAACACCCCCACTCCCCCGGTGACCACCCGGGTGGGCATGCCCTCCGTGTGGGAGTCCACGGCATGGATGATGCGGTCGGTCCTCATGCGTCGCTCCCGGCGGCCGGTCGCCCGTCGATCCGGCGGGGTACGTCGACGGACGGGGACGCGCGCAGCTCGTCGGGCAGGAGGGGGTCGGGGAAATTCTGCCACGTCACGGGGCGGACGAACCGCTCGATCGCGGCGGTGCCGACGGACGTCGTGCCCGCGGCCGTGCTGGCGGGGTAGGGACCGCCGTGCTGCTGCGCGTGCGTGACCGAGACCCCCGTGGGCCACTGGTTCCACAGCAGCCGGCCGGCCTTGCGGCTGAGCGCTGAGGCCAGCGCCGGCACGACCTCGTCGTCGGGCTCGGCCTGCAGCGTCGCGGTGAGCTGGCCGTCGATGGCCGCCGCCACGTCGAGTAGGTCACGCTCGTCGCGGTAGGTGACCACCAAGGCGGTCGGGCCGAAGCACTCGGTGAACAGGCCCTCGACGTCCTTGACCAGGCTGTCGGCGGTGGTGGCGAGCAGCGCAGGTGCGGGCGGGTCGGCCTGGTCGGAGCCGCCGGCGTCACCGGCCGGGTGCCCGGCGAGCACGGTCACGCCGGGATGCCCGGCGAGGTCGCGGCGCGTGCGCAGGTGGCCTTCAGCGATCCGCTCGTTGAGAAGTGGAGCCGGGTCGGGCAGCACGACGGCGGCGAGCCGCTCGACGAGGTCGGACTCGGCCGGCACCAGGAGCACGCCGGGCTTGGTGCAGAATTGGCCGGCGCCCATCATGAACGAGCCGACGAAGCCCTCCACGATCTCCTCGGCGCGCCGGCCCGCCGCCTGCCGCGTCACGAAGACCGGGTTGACGCTGCCGAGCTCGCCGAAGAACGGGATCGGCTCCGGGCGCGACTGAGCCAGGTCGAACAGCGCCCGCCCGCCGGGGATCGAGCCCGTGAACGCGGCCGCCTTCACATCCGGGTGGGCGAGCACGGCCCGGGCTGCGGCGGGCTCGTGCACCAGCGCGAACACGCCGGCAGGGGCGCCCGCCCCGGCAAGGGCGGAGGCGACCACGTCGGCAGTGGCGTCGGAGAGCTCGGGGTGACCCTCATGCGCCTTGACCACGACGGGACAGCCGGCGGCCAGCGCCGAGGCGGTGTCTCCGCCGGCGACGCTGAACGCGAACGGGAAGTTCGAGGCGGCGAAGACCAGCACCGGGCCGAGCGGCACCGCGGTGCGACGCAGGTCGGGCCGCGGCGCGCCCATGGGCCAGGCGGGGTCGGCGTGGTCGACCCGGACGCCGAGGTAGCCGCCCTCGGCGACGGTCTCGCCGAGGAGCCGCAGCTGGAAGGTGGTCCGGGTCAGCTCGCCGCGCAGCCGCGCCTCAGGCAGCCGGGTCTCCTGCTGCGCGATCGGGATCAGCCGGTCGGCGGCGGCGTCGAGCGCGTCGGCGACCGCCCCGAGCACCCGGGCCCGCTCGGCACGCGGGGTCTCGGCCCACACGTCGCCGGCGCGCACCGCGTCGGCCACGAGGCGGTGGACGGTCTCGTCGGTGGTCGCGGGTGCCATGGTGGCCTCCTCGTTCAGGTGGCGGTCAGGAAGGGAAGGTCGGCCATGGTGTCAGTTGTAGCCCCTGGCCTGCGCGGCCTTGGTGTCGGCGGTGACCCGCTCGGCGATCTCGGGCGAGAGCGGGCGGCGCGGCGGGCGGCACACCCCACCTTTGCGGCCTACGACGTCCATCGACAGCTTGATCGCCTGCACGAACTCGGTCTTGGAGTCCCAGCGCAGGAGCGGGTGCAGGTCGCGGTACATCGGGAGCGCCTTCTCGACGTCCTCGGCCCGGCCGGAGGTCGACAGGTCGTAGAGCTCCTTGCTGGCCGTCGGCAGGGCGTTGGGGTAGCCGGCGATCCAGCCCACGGCGCCGGCGAGGCCCATTTCGAGGAGCACGTCGTCGGAACCGACCAGCAGGTCGAGCTCCGGGGCGAGCTCGCGGATCTCGTAGGCGCGGCGCACGTCGCCGGTGAACTCCTTGATCGCCACGATGAGGCCCTCGGCGTGAAGCTCGGCGAGCAGGTCGGGGGTGAGGTCCACCTTGGTGTCGAAGGGGTTGTTGTAGGCCACGATCGGCAGGCCGACCGACGCCGCGGCCCGGTAGTGATCGACGACGGTCTCCCTGTCGGCGCGGTACGCGTTCGGCGGCAGCAGCAGCACCGAGTGGGCACCGGCGCGGGCGGCCTGTTCGATCCACCGGCAGGTCTCCTGCGAGCCGTACGCCGCGGCACCTGGCATCACACCGAAGCCGTCGGGCGCTGCTTCGACCGCGACCTCGACGACGCGGGCGCGCTCGTCGTCGGTGAGGGTGTGGTACTCCCCCAGGGATCCGTTCGGGGTGACGCCGTCCATGCCGTTCTCGGCGAGCCAACGCACATGCTCGGCGAAACCGTCGAAGTCGACGGACAGGTCATCGTTGAACGGCAGGGCGGTGGCAACGTGGATGCCGCGCCATGGCTGGGACTGGGTGCTCAATGCTTTACTCCTGCGCTTCGGGAACAGTAAGAACCAATAGTATGTGACATTGTACTGATTCGCAACGGGCAATCTGGCGGAGTATCCGCAGGTCTGTGAACGGGAGGGGATCGACCCGCTGACCGCGACTCGGGTGTTGGTTCGCGGAGAACGAAACCGGGTGTGATGGTGTCATCAGGGTCGACGGTGAAGTGGTGCTGGATCATCAACGCGGCCTCACAGCACGGACGGTTGTGCTCATCGAGTTCCTTCCTACGAGACCCGCCGAGATGCGGCGGGCGCGTCGCCGTCGACGTCGGACGTGCTCGGAAGTCTGCGATCGGCGTAGAACGGCGTCAACAGGCGATGACTGTCTGAGTCAGAACATCATCGGCACCGTGGTTTCGGTCGCAGCGCGTCGGCCGGTCACTCGATACCACGGAGGTGCGCGAGCATGAAGCGGGCGCAATTGTCGATCTTGCTGCGCCAGGCGTCGACGGCGGCGCCCGGGTCGTGGCGGCGGATCTCGGCGAGAATCAGGCCGTCGTCGGCAGCGATCTCGTCGGTCGGGTACCGATAGTTCAGTCCCAAGATCGCGACGAAGAGTCGCAATTGGAGGGTGAGGCGGATGAACATCGAGCCGATCCGGGGCATGTCCGCCGCTCTCGCCAACTCGTCCTGCAGATCCAGGTCGAGTTGGCCGGCATCGAGCGTGCGTCCGAGTTCGTCGCACCGGATGAGCCCGGCATACTGCTCGTCGACGACCGGCGGCAGGTCGATACGTGCCGACGCCAGCCGTCGGGCGATTGCGGAGCCGAGCAGCCCGCGCGCCGTGTACGTCTCGATGACGTCTCGTGGGGTGGGAATAGGAAGCAGATACCGCCCCGCCTGTCTGTCGATGAGCGCTTCCTCCGCCAACTGGGCGAGGGCATCGGCGACGCGACCGGGGGAGACTCCCGATCGGCGGGCGATGCGGCGTGCCGAGATGGCGTCCCCGGCCTGCAACTCACCCTCGTTGATCGCGGCGCAGACGCCCCTGACGACATGGGAGAGGTCACCCGCGGGGGGCTCGGTCTCCGCGACAGATGTGGTGCGGGTCGCGGATGACGCGGAATCGGTGGCGCGGCACCAGACGAACTGGCCGGCGGCTTCCCGGCGTGCACGGCGGATGAGGCGCTGGACCTCGCGCAGCTCCGCGAGTTGCCAGGGGTCGACAGAGTCGGTGATCGGGTGCAGCATGCCGAGCCAGTCGTCGCCCGTGACGGCGTGTGCGGTGATCCCGGGGTGACGTGACAGCCATTGCTGGGCCGCTGCATCGAGTTCCGCATTGACTACGAGGGTGATGGCCGGCGTGGACGGAAGCCGTTCAGCCGCTCGCCGGAGTACCGCGGCGGCGTCGGCGGCGTCGTCTGTCTGGCCGTGGTCACCGACCGGCGAGTGGAGCAGTGCTGCACAGACGATGGTCTCGACGACGTCGAGCCGCGCCGCCGGCGCCGCCGTCGGGTGCGCCGACGCCCCGCTCGACTCGTGGAATCCGAGGGCGCATCCTGACGGGTGGACGTCAACATAGGTGAGGATCGACGTCGAGAGGTCCTGCAGGAAGGCGGCTTTCGGTTCGAGGCGGGGGAAGTAGCGGCGTCGAATCCGGCTGACGGTGGCCTGACTGACGCCCGTGACATCGGCGACGGCTCGAGTCGACCACCGCTCCATCCCGCCCGGGGGTTCGTCGAGTGTGCAGCTCAGGACACGGCGGACGACCTCATCGGGGGCCCGAGGTCGCCCGGTGCGGGGGACGTCGTGAAGGCCGTCGACGCCGACCTTGAGGTACCGCCGCCACCATTTGGCGGCCGTCGCCTGGCTCACCGACGACCGTCGGGCGGCTTCAGCGATACCGAGATCGGCACAGTCGGCGACGAGTCGAGCGCGGGTGGCCATGCCGTGAGGAGCCTGCCGCGATCGCGCGATGCGCAGGAGCGTCTCGTGGTCGTCGGAGGAGAGCCGGGCGGCTTCAGCCACGACTGTGACCGTACTTTCTTTTGACTCACCCGAGCGGGAAGTCGGCGACATCTGGTGCCGAGTGATCCATGTCACGCATCGTCATAGCCCAACAGATCAGCCAGCTCCGCCGCGGGTTTCGCTTACCGCCGCCGCGTCGGTTCGACGAAGGGAGAGCGCGACGAATGAGCGATCCCCTGTTCACCCCGTTCACGTTGAAGAATCTCACGCTGCGCAATCGGATTGTCAGTACCTCCCATGAGCCCGCATACAGCGAGGACGGTCTGCCGAAGGACCGCTACCGCGCGTACCACCGTGAGAAGGCCCGCGGAGGCGTCGCGTTGACGATGATGGGCGGAAGCGCGTTGGTCAGCGCCGACTCCACGCCCGCGTTCGGCAATCTGCAATTGTTCCGCGACGAGGCCGTGCCCTATTTGCGGGCGCTGGCCGACGACGTGCACGAACAGGGTGCGGCAGTGATGACCCAGCTGACCCACATGGGCCATCGAACATTCAGCTACGCCGGGGACTGGATTCCGGCGATCTCAGCCAGCGGTACCCGGGAGTCGGCGCACCGCGCCTTCACCCGCCCGGCCGAGACGCTCGACATCCAGCGGATCACCCGGGACTTTGCCGACACCGCACTGCGCTGTAAGGAGGCCGGTCTCGACGGCGTCGAAATCTCGGCCTACAGCGGCCATCTCCTCGACGAATTCCTGACACCCGCGCGCAATCACCGCCGCGACGAGTACGGCGGTTCGTTCGAGAACCGCATCCGGTTTCCGCTGGAAGTGATCCGGGCGGTCCGCGCCGCGGTCGGCAACGACTTCATCGTCGGGATCCGGATGAGCTTCGACGAGCAGCGCGAGGTCGGTATTGGCCCTGAGGAAGCTGTTCGCATCGCCCGCCGGTTCACCGACGAGGGAATCGACCTCATCAGCGTCATCCGCGGCTACGTCGACACCGACGCCCACCTGACGAATCTCATCCCCCCGATGGCCACCCCCGCCAGTCCGCACCTCGAATTCGCCGGCTGGGTCAGGAAGAACGTCGATGTGCCGGTCATGCACGCCGCCCGCATCGCCGACGTCGCAACCGCCCGCTACGCGATCGCCGAGGGGCTGCTCGATCTCGTCGGCATGACCCGCGCGCTGATGGCCGACCCGAACCTCCCCAGAAAGGTCCAGGCCGGGCACGCCGATCAGGTGCGGCCCTGTGTCGGTGCGAACGTCTGCCTGGACAGCATCTACACGGCCGGGTCGGCACTGTGCATTCACAATCCCGCGACGGGCCGGGAACTCCAACTCCCTCAGGTCGTTTCGCCGGCTCCATCGAGCAAACGCTGCGCCGTCGTCGGTGCCGGGCCCGCGGGGCTGGAGGCCGCCCGGGTGCTGGCCGAACGGGGACACGACGTAACCCTCTTCGAGGCCAATACGTGTGTGGGAGGCCAGGTATCGCTGGCCGCGTTGTCACCACGGCGGCGCGACCTGATCGGGATCATCGACTGGCGCCTTGATGAATGCAAGCGACTCGGCGTCAAGATCCGCTTCAATCACTGCGTCGAACCCAGTGAACTCGACCGTTCGGACTACGACGTCATCGTCTTGGCCAATGGCGGTGTGCCCGACATCAACGTGGAGGCGACCGGTCTCGGCTTGGCGGTGGACACCTGGGACATCGTCTCGGGCACGGTCAAACCGGCCGGTGAGGTTCTGCTGTACGACGACCACGGCGGCCACCAGAGCCTCGACGCAATCGAAGCACTGACCGCAACGGCAACCGGCATCGAATATGTGACCAGGGAGCGCACCGTCGCTCCAGACGTCGGAGCGTCTCCCGCTGCAGGCTATTTCGCGATGCTCGCCGACAACGACGTACGCGTCACGCTGCTGCACCAATTGATCGGCATCGAGAAACGCGACGGCCGCCTCGCGGTCACGCTTCAGGTCGAGGGCGCCCACACGACCAGCACCCGGATGGTCGACACCGTCGTCATCGAACACGGAACCAAACCCGACACCGACCTCTACGACTCGCTGGCGCCCCAGTCGATCAACCGCGGCGAAATCGTCGTCGCCGATCTCCTCGCGCTGCGGCCACAGTCGGCAGTACACAACCGCGACGGCAGATTCGTCGTCTACCGCATCGGAGACGCCGTCGCCAGCCGCAACATCCACGCGGCGATCCTGGACGCCTACCGGCTGTGCAACGCGATCTGAACATCCCATCTCAGCCCTTCCATCCCTCAAGAAAAGGAGATACCCATGTCATCGAACCGGACTGTGAGGAGTGACCGGTGCCATCGATAAAGAACACAGCTATCGATACGGCCGAATCCTCGGCGGCATTCAAGCGACGCTTCATGTGGAGGCTGCTCGCCGTTCTCGTCGGCGGGATGCTCCTGGACGGCTACATCCTCGGAGTCATCGGTCCGGTAACCGACGCGATGAAGGACGATCTGGGCATGTCGACATGGGAAATGAGCCTGGTCGCGGCGGCCGCGTTGCTCGGCATCTTCTTCGGCTCGCCGCTGGGCGGGTGGGCCGCCGACAAATGGGGACGCAAGCCGTTGTTCATGATCGACATGGGGCTCTTCGTGGTCGGGTCGCTGATGCAGTTCTTCACCGGCTCGTTCGAGATGCTGCTCGTAGTGCGGCTGTTGATGGGTATCGCGATCGGTGCCGAGTACTCCGTCGGCTGGCCGCTGATGTCGGAGTTCGCGCCCGCCAAACTGCGGGGACGCCTGATGGCCGTCACGGTCCTCGCCTGGTATGGGGGATTCATGATCGGTTACACGGTCAGTTACATCCTGGCCCAGCAGGCGGTGCCGTGGCGGATCATCCTCGGCTCGAGCACCATCATCGCGGTGGTCTTGTTCGTCGCTCGGCTCGGCCTGCCCGAGTCGCCGCGCTGGTTGTGGACCGAGCGCCGCTTCGACGAGGCCCACGCCATCGCCCACAAGTACATGGTGGACGCCGCCGAAATGACCGACGTCGAGCACGAGGACACCCACACGGGCGGCTTCGGGATGCTGTTCTCCCGGCAGTACTGGCGGATGACGGTCTTCGTTTCGTGGTTCTGGTTCTGCAACGTCCTGCCCTATTTCGCGATCGCGACGTTCGCCGACGATGTGCTGCAGGAGTACGGCCTCGCCGGCGGGCTCGCCGGTGGCGTCGGAATGACGATGGTCGCGGTGGCCGGGGTCGCCGTCACGATCGCGTTGATCGACAAGGCCGGTCGCCGGGTGTTCACGGTCCCGCCGCAGTGGATCATGACCGTCGTCTTCTTGGTCGTCGGCCTGTGGTCGGGTGCACCGCCGGCCGTCGTGCTGGGTCTGTTCCTGCTCTTCTCGTTCCTGAATGCCATGAATGGGGCGCTGACGAGCATCTACCCCGGCGAGGTGTTCCCCACCGAGGTCCGTTGTCTCGGCACCGGTTTCGCCGCCGCCGTCAGCCGGATCGGCGCCTTCTTGGGCACCTTCCTGTTGCCGATAGGCATAGAGAACTTCGGTGTCGCGGCGACGATGCTCGTTGCATCGGTCATCGTCTTCAGCGGTGCCTTGGTGTCACAGCTATGGGCTCCGGAAACGAGGGGGATGAGCCTCAGCGAGACCGCCCACCTGTATTCGCACTAGCCGACGTCGGAACTGCCAGAAGTAGGGCCGAACCCGGTGAACGAAGCACGTCGTTCTTCGTCCCCGGGTGACTCGAGTTCGTCAACTGATACGCAAAGGAGACATGTCGTGGCGAGAAAGTGCGACCTCGACGAAGAGGAAACCTGCAACTGGCGGATGGCGAAAATACTTGACCTTCGGTCGTTTATCGGAACGCACACCGGGAGGAGCTCAAACTGTTGAGTAGCTGTATTGGGCTCCACCATTAACGGGCCATGTACAAGGTTGGGACACGTCAGCGCGGCACATCGGCCGCAGCGGCTCCACCGATCGGCCGGAACGCCGAGGCCTGGGGGTGGCAGACGTCAGCCCGGTGCCGCGGAACCGACACCGCAACGTTTTTCCACCCCGACGGTGAACGTGGGCTCAAACGCCGCCAGCGCCAACAAAACGCCAAACGATTCTGTGCCCAATGCCCCGTCGTCGTGGACTGCCTCGAATACTCGCTGCGGTTTCGGGAACCGTATGGCATCTGGGGAGGTATTTCCGAAGACGAGCGACACAAGCTTCTTGAGCACACCATCGCCAGTGCTCGAAACAGAAGATCATCAACCGACCTGGAGCGCCTGGATGATCAAGCACAACAATCAGTTCCGGCAGCCAATAAGGCCGGCGATGTCTGATCGACGGGTTCGTCTGCCTCTGGGCCGCCGCTTCGCCGGCGAGGCCTGGGCAGTGTTGAGCCAGTGCCGCACCTACCGGTATCGGCTCGTGCGCGTGGGGGATTCGCATAAGCCACGGCTGGGGGTGGTCGGGCACAGCTGGTCCACAACCAACGAATGGCGCAGCGATGCCACAGTGCGCCGCTGCATGGGATTCGCGCGTCGGCCATATTTGGCGTTCACGGCGCCCCGTGGTCGGCTACAGAGGCGCGGTCAGCAACCAATCCCCGACCAGGAGTTGCGCTTACGGCGCGTAAGGGGGCTTCGGTGACGTCGGAAGCCAAGCTGGCTTGGGCATTGGCCGATGCTGTTTCGGTCTGCTTCACCGCAAAGGACCAGCTCGGCATCTACACCACGTTGGGCGCAGGCGAAACCTACTCAGCGATCGAGCGGATGCTCGACATCGCGGTGCGCAAGCGATATCCGTTGCCCGCCAAACTCATCAGCACATTGGCAGCATGGCTGGACTGCTACATCGGCAACGAACACGAACCAACGACACGCAGCCTCCTTCGGCGGGTTCATCGCGTGGCTGGCGTGGCTTGTGCTGCAGCTGTACTACCTGGTGGGTCACAAGAACCGATTCACCACCGTCGTCGCCTGGTTCATCACATTCCTGGACCATGGCCGCAGCCAGATGGCCATCACCAGCCAAATGATCTACGCCCGGCAGGCCATGGAACGGCTGCAGAACCAGCACAACGAATCCAGCACACCAAAGACGTTGTCGTAGCCTAGTATTCACAGGAGGTGGACCCAATGACACTCGTGCGGATCGACGTCATCGAGGGCAGAAGAAGTCCGGTGCAACTAGAGATCCTCGCCGACACGGTCCACTCGACCATCGTCGAGGTCTGCGGAGCGGCGGTGACCGAGCGCTACCAGATCATCACCGAGCACCGACCGGGCCGGATCATCACGTTCGAATCCGACCTTGGCGAAGGCCGCACCGACGATGTGGTCGTCATC
>CAWKCR010000022.1:0-211973 GCA_963848185.1 uncultured Actinomycetota bacterium | reverse complement strand
GGCTCGTTTGCGCCCGTCCGTCAAGGGTTCGCGCCGTGTTTGGTGTGGACATTTCCGTTAATAATTCGGTCTGGACTGGTTCCGCGCCGCCGGGCGGTGCGGCGCAGTGGTCGAATCTGAGGACCCGGGTCGACTCCACCAGCGCCTTCAAGATCAGATCGATAAACGTGAGCTGGGGCGCCGGCGCAGGCAGGACGTAGGCATGCGCAGTCCCCGCGGTGGTGGAGATGTCGATCGTCGATCCCGGGTCGCCGTAGTAGCCGGTACGGGTGCGCTCGTACCAGTCGTTGATCCAGCCCTGGGCGAGTTCCTGCAAACCAAGAACCGCTCGACCATGACCTCTCCCGTCCGGTGATCGCAGCAAACGGTATCGAGAGTCCGCGGCTGGCGAGGCGGTTTACACAAGGCCGCCTCGGTGTCATCTATCGCACGGCTTCGGCCGCGGACGTCAAAGGTTCACGCGGCGTCTTGTGTGCACCTTCCCGTTAGCACCTCGGCCTGGGTCCGAGTAGAGCCGGAAGATGCAGGAGCGCAGGTCGGTTCGAAGGTGAAGAACGCCATCCCCGCCGTTACGAACGGCTGCAGCAGATTCCACAGGGACTGCTTGGTGAGTGACGAGGGAAGCGCTTGCGCAGTGGCCTCCCCGGCAGGGGTGTTCATCGTGATCACGTCGCCGGGGTCCGCGTAGATGCCGTCTTCCATGTCCCCGGCGAACATGTCGTTGATCCATCCCACCATCAGAATCTTCGCGGCCTCGACATTCTGCGGCTGCGAGAAGCCGGCGACCAATTGCTGCGAGAACTGGATGAGTGGGTTTCCGCCCTGCATCGCATCGATGTGTGAGCCACCGGCCAGCACCACACCGACAAACCGGTCGGGTCGCGCCTGGACCAACGCCTCGCTTGCGGCGCCGAACTGGTTCCAGAAGTACGAGGGCGCGGCGAGTTGATATATCGGCAGCCCGTCGGGGATCTTGGCCAACGCGGTGGGCACCGCGTTGTTCATCCCGACGCCATCGAGCATGACGACCCCGGCGAGGTCGCCGATCGTCCCGTTATCGACCATGTAGCCGGCCGTGGCCGCAACCAGGCCGCCGCCCAGGGAGTGCCCGACAAGGACGACGCGCTGCGGCAGCGCACCGGTGTACCCCGCGGCTAGTGCGCTGGCGGCCAGCGCCTCGCGATCACCCGCGAACAGGTCCGCCACTGCCTGTTGCATCGGCGCCGCACCGAGCCAGCACGCGTCGCACGCGAAGAAGTTCGACGTCAACGACGGGGCGACGACGATGCTGTTCGTCTGCTCGGCGAGGGTCGCCGCGGTGTAGCTGTACCACGGGCCGCTGGCCAGGAAACCGTGCTGGAGGTAGATGAGACGTTCCGGCGGGTCCTCTTCCGCGCCGGCCGGGACATACCAGTCCGCCGGCACGACGTATCCGTCGCCGCAGTCGATCTCCAGAGTCGACTGCCGGACCGTGACCGTGCTCCCCGGCGGAACGACGGGCGGCCCACCGAATAGCCGCGTCGCGACGGAGTAGAGATTGAAGATCAGCGTGCCGATCGCGTTGATCAGCGACGGCGACTGAGGTGCTGCTGCGGCGGGCGCGATCGCATTGGACGACGCCGGAGCGGCGAACGCCATCTCAATGCTGTCGGCGGTTTCCGTGGTGTCGGCGGCAGCGCTTTGGACAACCACCGAAGCCGGTTCCACGGTGTCCGCGACGGGCTCGCTGCTCGTCTCGACAGCCTCCTTTTCGACCACTTCCTTCGCCTCGGGCTCGGTCACCGCGGCGAGCGGCTTGTCGAGCGTGTCGGCCGGCTGTGCCTTCTCCGTCGCGATTAACGACTGACGGTTACCGGCGGTGTCCGACTCGGACGTGGTGTCGTCCACCGTCGGCTCGGCTGGCGGGTCCGCCGGCGCACTGCTCGTGTCCTCATCCGGGTCGGTCGAATCTGAGCCCTGCGGGTCGTCGGCGACCTCCTCGCCAGTGGCCTCCTCGCCGGTGGCCTCCTCGCCGGTTTCGGTCGACGGGGTTTTCGTCCCCGACTCGTCGTCCGCCGCGTCATCGTCCTTCGAATCCGGACTGTTCGCCGACGGCTGGTTACCTGCCGGCGTGTCCTTACCCGAATCATCGTTGCTTTCAGTCGAATTCGACGACTCAGACGATGCGCCGCCGCGGGTACCTGACGCCGAACCATCGTCTGCGGCCGCGAGACCGGCCCCGGCGATCATCGCCGCCGACATGCCGGCGGTGACCACGCCCGCACCCAACCAAACCAAGAACCGGTCAACCATGCCGTCTCCTGTCCCCGACGGCGGAAACGGTATCGCGAGTCCCCCGCCCTGGTGGTCGTTTACAGGAAACGGCTCTGGTGTTACGCGCCGACGTATCGGACCACCAAGCACCATGGGTCGCCGGCAGTCACCAATTGTCCTCAAGGAGTCAACAAATGTTGACGCGCTCAAAGTGTGCTCAATCTCGGTGAGGGCATTCCGGCGGTGATGCATAGTGCTCGAGCCGCGCGGCCGCCGTATGGGTTGCCGCCTTCGGTTCAGTCGGGGTAGTCAATGTGCCCGAGCATCGCGCGTAGCCTCCGACGGACATCGGGAAAGTCGTGCTCGAGTGTGCCCCATACGATCTCGTAGTCGGTCACGTCGTAGGCATGGGTGAGTTGATTCCGCATGTCCGACATCAGGTTCCATGGGATCTCGGGGTGCTGGTCTCGCAGCTTTGCGGGGATGCGAGTCGCGGCGTCACCGACCTTGATGATCAGCGCCTCGCATGCTAGCCGCGGGATGTCATCGGTGTCGCTGTCGTACCAGTTACGCCCTCTGGCGACGAGCCGAGCGGCCCGGGCCATAAAGCTGTCGATGTGGCCAAGAGCCAACAGCGCACGCTCCCCGTGCTCGCGCGCGATTGTTGCCCGCGTCGCCAACGCGCGGTCCTGGCTGGTCACACCGGGACAGCGTCGCGGCAGATAGCAGCGTGGCTCTCGCCGAGCCCGCCCTCGGAGACAACGTCGACGTGCACCCCGAGGAGGTCCTCGACCGCGTGCGCAAACCCAATGAGCGCGAACAGCCCCTTGCCATATGGCACCGTGACGAGCAGGTCGAGGTCACTCCCGGGAAGATCGTCGCCGCGCGCGACAGACCCGAACACGCGTGGATGCTTCACTCCGAAGTCGTGCGCCAGGCGCAGGACCTCGTCCCGGTGCGCAGCCAGGGATGAACTCGGTCTCGGCTTGGCCGCCTCCAGAAGTCGCCGCAACATTGCAGGAGAGGGCCTGCGGGTCCCCGACTCGTAGGCCGCGATGTTAGGCCGGGCCACACCCGACGCTTCAGCGAGTTCCTCCTGCGTCAGCTCAGCACGTTCTCGCGCTTCCCGGATCCCGTTCACACGCTCAATGTATCATTTGATACACTTGCCCCTTCGTCGGCCGGTGGACATGCGGATGCCGCAGCATGGGCACCAGCGCACCTCGCGGCCGAGCAGCGCTTCGATCGATGACAAATCCTCGGCGTGTAGCTTGCACGCCTCGCGGGCGAGGTGGAGCCGAATCGTGTCGACGATGAACTTTGCCCGCTCGACAGGCATGGTGCCGTAGCCCTCGACATCGGTTGTGCCATGGGCAATCACGTCGCCCTCGTCCAGCTCGCGTTCCTCGTAGATGGGTTTGTCGTCGCGGTCGCTACCAACGAAGGGGCGGGCGAAGGCCTCGGTACATGCCCGCTCGTGCCGCTCCTGGTATTCGGCCGCGCCGGGAGCATCGGAGAAGTTCACCACGTAGATCTCCGGTTCCTCGCCCACGGCATCGAGCGTGACACGAGGTCGGCCGTCGTGTCGCGCGAAATTCGGGTGGACCGATCGTCCGGGCGTGACGGCCGGGGCCGGCTGATCTCATCCGCTGCCGCAGGATGGCCGTTCGGTCTACGCTCAGGTCAGGTGGCCATGGTGCCGCCATGGCGCCTGCAGTTCGAGGCGAGCGATGGCCAAAAGTGACCCCCTGCCGACGCAGGGTGATGTACACGCCGGGATCCCGGCGGAGCTGGTGGCTGCCGGTTTCGGCGATCCTGAGGAGATCGGGCGCGGCGGGTTCGGGGTCGTCTACCGCTGTAGCCAACGCGCGCTGGATCGCACTGTCGCGGTCAAGGTGCTGACCGCAGATCTCGAGACCGACAACGTTGAGCGGTTCGTTCGCGAGCAGCGGGCGATGGGCAAACTGTCGGGGCATCCGAACATCGTCAGCATCTTCCAGGTCGGCACCACGGCCAGCGGCCGGCCCTACATCGTGATGCAGTACCACCCGCACGGTTCGTTGGAGGCCAAGATCCACGACAGCGGGCCGATCGGCTGGCACGACGCGCTGCATGTCGGGGTGAAGGTGGCGGGCGCGTTGGAGACCGCGCACCGGCGCGGCACCCTGCATCGCGACGTCAAACCCGCGAACATCCTGCTCACCGAGTACGGCGAGCCGCAGCTGACGGATTTCGGGATCGCCCGGATCACGGGTGGATTCGAGACGGGGGACGGCGCGGTCATGGGTTCGCCGGCGTATACGGCTCCAGAGGTGCTGCTCGGCGAATCGCCGGACACGACCTCGGATGTCTACAGCCTGGCGTCGACGCTTTTCTGCGCCGGGACGGGGCATGCGGTGTTCGAGCGCCAAAAAGGCGAGCACATGGTGGCCCAGTTCTTGCGGATCACCAAGCATCCGATGCCGAACCTGCGGGACTCGGGTCTGCCGGCCGACGTGTGTTTGGTGATCGAGGAGGCGATGTCACGGGATCCGCGGACCAGGCCGGCGACCGCGGCGGACTTCGGCGAGCAGCTGCGGGAGGTGCAGCGGCGGCACGGCTTGCCAGTCGACGACATGCCCGTACCCATCCCGGCGCCGACGACCCGGCCGAGCCCGACTCGCTCGGGCACGCCGTCGACTGGATATCCGGCACGGACGTTGACGCCGCCTGCGCCGGCCACCCGTTTCCGCATGCCGATGTCGACGAAGCCATTGGTGGACCGCGGTCGGTTGATCGACGTCCTGCGCGCAGAACAGCGCAAGAAGCTCACTGTCATTCACGGGCCCACCGGCTTCGGCAAGAGCACACTGGCCGCCCAGTGGGCCAAGCAGCTAGCCGCTGACGGAGTCGCGGTGGCGTGGCTGACCGTCGACGATGACGACAACAACGCGGTCTGGTTCCTATCACATCTGATCGAGGCCATCCGCACGGTGACGCCCGCACTGGCCACCGAGCTGGGTGAGGTGCTCCAAGAGCACGGTGACGACGCCGAGCGCTACGTGCTGACCTCCCTGATCAACGAGATCCATCAGAGCGGCATTCGCATGACATTGGTCATCGACGACTGGCAGCGGGTCACCGACCCGGCGACCATCGCGGCGCTGCGCTACCTGCTGGACAACGTCTCTGTCGGACTGACCGTGGTGGTGACCGGCCGCAACGTGACCGGCCTGCCGATGAGCCGGATGCGGATGCAGGACGAACTGGTTGAAATCGACACCACCGCACTGCGTTTCGACACCGCCGAATCGCAGAACTTTCTGGTCGAGTTGAGCGGACTGGACCTGGACTACAGCGACGTCGAGGAGCTCACCGTCAAGACCGACGGCTGGGTGGCCGCACTGCAACTGGCATCGCTGTCGCTGCGCGGCTGCGAGGATCCGGCGCGGCTGATCGGCACGATGACCGGCCGCCACCATGCGATCAGCGAATTCCTCGCCGAGAACGTCCTCGACACCCTGGAACCGTCGATGCTCGACTTTCTGCTGGCCACGTCGATCACCGAGCGGATCTGCGGTGACCTGGCGTCGGCGCTGTCCGGTGTGCCGGACGGGCAGACGATGCTCGAGCAGGTCGAGGAACGCGACCTGTTCCTGCGCCGGATCGACGACCAATGGTTCCGCTACCACCAACTGTTCGTCGACTTTCTCCGGCACCGGCTCGGGCGGGACCAGGCCGAGCGGGTCACGGCGCTGCACCGCATCGCGTCGACGTGGTTCGCCGAGCACCGATTGGTCAGCGAAGCGGTCGATCACGCCCTGCGCGCCGGTGACGAGCGGCGGGCGGTGGAGATCGTCGAGAAAGACGGCATCTACCTGGTGGCGAACTCGCAAATGGCAACGTTGATCGCACTGGTCGGCAAGCTGCCGCCGGCCGCCGTGCAGTCGCATCCCCGACTACAGCTCGCGCTGGCCTGGGCCAACATCGTGCTGCACCGGATCCCTGCCGCCGAGCAAGCACTGGCATTGGTGGATTCCACCTTGGAGACCTCCGGCCTGTCCGCCGACGAGATCGCCGATGTGCGCGCGGACGCCGGCGTCGTGCGCGGTGTGGTGGCGTTGCGGTCCGACCGACTGGCGGGCATCGACGAGCACATCGCGCCGTGCCTGGCGCGACGGGACCGCATGCGCCCATTCGCAGTCGCGTCAGCCGCCAACGTGGCGACCTTCGCGGCCGCGTACCGCTACGACCTCGACGAGGTCAATCAGGTTCAGGCTTGGGCGGCGCCCTTCTACGAGCGCAGCGGAGATGCGTTCAGCGTGGTTAACGGACTGTGCTTCACCGGGTTAGCGAACCACTTGCTGCTCGATAACACGGCGGCGGAGAGCTACTTCCGCAAGGCCCTCAAGATCGCCAAGCGGTCCAGCGGCCGCCATTCCTACACCGCCCGGCTGGCGAGCTCACTGCTGGGCGAATTGCTCTACGAGCGAGGCGATCTCGACGAGGCCGAGCGCCTGCTGGACGAAGGCTACAAGCTTGGGCCCGAAGGCGGCTCGGTCGACTTCAAGATCGCCCGATACGTGATCGGCGCCAGGATCAAGGCACTGCAGGGTGACCGGCAGGCGGCCGGTCAACGGCTCGACGAGGCAGCCCGGGTCGGACGCGCGCTGTCTTTGAAGCGGCTGCAGGCGATGGCGGTGCATGAACAAATCCGCCTCGGCCTTCCGCTGCACCCGGAATTCGATGCGCTGCCCGCGACGTCCTACGGCGCCCGACGCCAGCCGGTCGACGCCATGGACGAGATCACCGTGCAATTTGAGGAGGCCTCGGCCATCCGGATGCTGATCGCCGAAGAGGATCCCGCGAGTCGGGGGCTTGCCTGCCGGTGGGCGCAGGAATGGGTCGATCAGATGGCGGCGCAGAACCGCCCGCAGGCGTTGTTGCGGGCGCGCCGGCTATTGGGCGCCTGCCTCGCGGCCACCGGACGCGTCGACGAGGCAAAGGCGATCATCGCGAGTGTCGCCGCGCAATGCGCGCAGTTGCGGATGCTTCGTTACCTCGTCGACGGCGGTCCGCATGTCGTCGCCACGCTTTCGGAATTGCGGGCCGACCAGCGGGCCAAGCGGTGGCGCCCCGAATGGCCCGAGGTTCCACCCGATTTCCTCGATCAAGCGATCAATGCCGAAGTCGCGCAGCGGATTTGATTGACGCTACCCGCACGGGCACGCCGGTCAGCCGCGCCATCCCGGCCAGCTTCTCCAGGTCCTCGGGTGCACTGGACATCAGCCGGTTGACGTTGGCACCGCCCGCGCGGTTGGCGACCCGCCAGCCGCCGGTGCCCTTGTGCCCCCAGCCGTGCGGCACGGCGACCACGCCGGCGACGATGTCCTTGGTGACGATGACCGGCAGCTCGATCTCGCCGTGCGGTGAGGTGATGCGTATGACGTCGCCGTCGACGATGTTCGCCGCGGCCGCGTCGTCGACGTGCATCCGGACGTGATGGGCGCGGTCGCCGCGCATCAGCAGCGGAGCGTTGTGCATCCAGGTGTTCTCCGAGCGGGACTCCCGCATGCCGATCAGCCGCATCGGATAGCCGTCGGGCACCGTGCGACGCGACAGCGCGTCGACCTCGGCGGCGATCTCGTCGTGCCGCAGCCGCACCCGGCCGCCCCGGTAGACGACGGTGTCGGCGAGCACGCCGGCGCGCAGATTCGGCGCCAGCACCTTGCCGTGCGGGTGGTCGGTCGTCAGACGGGAGAAGGTCAGCCCGCCGCGGCGCAGCCCGAACCGGTCGCCACCGTCGCCGAGCCGGATCACGGCGTCGACAAGCAGCCGCGGGGTCAGCCGGACACCGAAGAGCGCCAACGCCTTTCGCATCGCCGCAATCGCCATCAACCCCGGTGTGCGGCGCCACAGCCGACGGGTGATCTCGTCGATGATCTCCCACTCGGCGCGAGCCTGCCCGACCGGCGCGATGACGGCCTCGGTGGCCTGGCGGAACGGGGTGGGCTGCAGCGTCTGGAACGCCAGCGGGAAGTCGTCGCGCTCGTACATGGTCGCCGCGGGCAGCACGTAGTCGCAGTGCGCCAGGGTCTCATTGACGTACATGTCGACGCCGACCATCAATTGGAGGTCCTCGAGCGCCCCTTCTAATTCATCGCCGTTGGGCACCGACAGCACCGGATTGCCCGCACTGACGAGCAGCGCCCTGACCTGGCCGGGCCCGGGGGTGGTGATCTCCTTGGCCATCACCCCGGCGGGCTCGGACATCAGCACCGAGGGGAAACCGCCGATGCGGGACCGCCTGCGGGTATAGATGGTGCGCATCAACGCGCCCAGACCCTTCATCATCCAGCGCTCCCCCGGGAAGCCGAACCGGCCGAACATGCTGCCACCGGGCTGGTCGGTGTTGCCCGCGACGAGGTTGACCGCGTCAAGCAAATACGTTGTGAGCGTTCCGTTTTCACCGGTGCTGGTGCCGACGCGACCGTACACCGCGGCGCGCGGCGTGCGTGCCAGGTCGCGGGCCAGCGACCGCACGGTGTCGGGGTCGATACCGGTGTGCGGCCGGGTGGCCTCGGGAGTGAATGGCCGGGCCAACCGCTCCAGCCAGACCGCGCCGTCGGCCTGGCGGGCGAGCCGGGCGCGGTCGACGAGGTCTTCCCCGAACAGCACATGCAGCAGCGACAGCAGCAGGTAGGCGTCCCCGTCGGGGATGATGCCCAACCACTCGAACTGCGCGGCGGTCTCGGTCTTGCGCGGATCGATGACCAGCACCCGGCCGCCGCGCCTGACGATGTCGTGCATGCGGTCCTTGATCCGCGGCACGGTCAGCACGCTGCCGTGGGAGACGATCGGGTTCGCGCCGATGACGACGAGCAGGTCGGTGCGGAGGACGTCGGGCACCGGCAGCGCCAGCGGCGAGCCGTACAGCAGCTGGCTGGCCACGAACCGGTTGTTGACGTCTTGGCTTCCGGCGGTGAACACGTGCAACCGGGGGCCAAGCCCGGCCATGAACATCGACAGGCTCAGCGTGTGGGAGTAGCTGAACGCGCCGGGGTTGCCGTAGTACCAGCCGATCGCGCCGGATCCGTGCTTCCTGTGAATGGCGGAGAGGCGTCGCGCGATGTCGGTCATCGCCTCGTCCCAGCTGACGGGTTCGAATTGCCCTTTCCGACGGCGCAGAGGCGTGGTGACGCGGTCCGGGTCGTTGACGACCTCGGTGAACGCGATGCCCTTCTGGCAGGCGAACCCCGCCGACAGCGGATGGTCCTTATCGGGCCGCAGCGCAACCAGCCGACCGTCTTCGACGGTCGCGACCATGCCGCACAGCGGCTCGCAGATCCGGCAGAACGTCGGCTTGTGCTCGACGTTCACGGGGGCTTACCTCTCCCGGGTCACCGGGATGGATGCGGTGTCCGTCTCGTCCGCGGCGAAGCGGTGCCGCGCGGTCTCCGCGTCGGGCAACGTGTGCACAGCGTATTTGTGCGTGCCCTCGAGGTCGTCGCGGATCGCTTCCTGTGCCTGCGGCGGCAGGGTGTGCATGATCTCGCGGACGCGCGCCTGGCGACGGCCGACGGCTTGCCGTTCCGGAAGCCCCGGGGTGGCGATGATCTGGGGCGGCACACCCTCGATCTCTTCGACACCGCCGTCGTGGTGACCGGCGTCGACCATGGCCTGCTCTTCGGCCATCGTCGCCTCGTCCTTCTCCTCGGACATGCCGATGGGGCCGACGCGGCGGCCGTTGAGGAACTGCCGGACGACGGGCTCGTCGCTGGTCAACAGCACCTCGCGCGGACCGAACATCACCAGATGCTTGCGGAACAGCATGCCGATGTTGTCCGGCACCGTGCGGGCAATGTTGATGTTGTGCGTGACGATCAGGATCGTGCAGTCGATCTGCGCGTTGATGTCGATCAACAGCTGCGACAGGTAAGCGGTACGAACCGGATCCAGACCCGAGTCCGGCTCGTCGCAGAGGATGATCTTCGGGTCGAGCACCAGCGAGCGGGCCAGGCCGGCACGCTTGCGCATACCGCCGGAGATCTCGCCGGGGAACTTGTTCTCGTCGCCACCCAGGCCGACAAGGTCAAGCTTCTCCATGACGATATTGCGGATCTCGCTTTCCTTCTTCTTGGTGTGCTCGCGAAGAGGGAACGCGGTGTTGTCGTAGAGGCTCATCGAGCCGAACAGCGCGCCGTCCTGGAACATCACGCCGAACAGCGTGCGGATCTCGTAGAGCTCCTTGGCCGAGCACTCGATGATGTTCGTGCCATCGACGATGATCGAGCCGCGCTCTGGGCGCAGCAGTCCGATCAGGGACTTCAGGAACACCGACTTGCCGGTACCGGAGGGGCCCAGCAGCACGCTGACCTCCCCTTCGGGGACGTCGAACGTGACGTCTTCCCAAATTCGCTGGGGCCCGAAAGACTTGGTCAGCCCTTCAACTTGAATTCCGATGCCCACGCACGATCCTTCCGCCAGTGCTGATCCCCGCCACGTGACCTCCCGCCTGTGGCTTGAGTCACTGTAGCTTACGTCGGATTGTGGCGACACATGTGTGAGGTCACATTGTGACCGGGCACAGACACGACTGTGGGGCGGATCCGTTTGCCAGATCCGCCCCACAGTGTGAGGAAACTACTTGACGGTGACCGTGGCGCCGGCGGCCTCGAGCTTGGCCTTGGCTTCCTCGGCGGCCTCCTTGGCGACCTTCTCGAGCAGCGGCTTGGGGGCGCTGTCGACGAGGTCCTTGGCCTCCTTGAGGCCCAGGCCGGAGACGATCTCGCGGACGACCTTGATGACGCCGATCTTCTTCTCGCCGGCGCCCTCGAGGATGACGTCGAACTCCGACTGCTCCTCGGCGGCCTCGGCGGGCGCACCGGCAGCGGCGGGAGCGGCGGCGACGGCGACCGGAGCCGCGGCGGTGACCTCGAAGGTCTCCTCGAACTTCTTGACGAACTCAGAGAGCTCCAGCAGCGTCAGTTCCTTGAACGCGTCGAGCAGGTCGTCGGTGGACAGCTTTGCCATGATGTGGTCCTTCCTGATTTTTCTTCTGGGCTAGTGGGGCGTGGACTTAGGCGGCTTCTTCGCCGGCCCTCTTCTCTTGCAGCGCTGCGGCCAGCCGGGCGACCTGCGACGCGGGAGCGTTGAACAGGCCGGCGGCCTTGGACAGGTTGGCCTTCATCGCACCGGCCAGCTTGGCCAGCAGCACCTCGCGCGACTCGAGGTCGGCGATCTGCTCGACCTCGGCCACGCTCAGCGGGCGGCCGTCCATGTAGCCGCCCTTGATGACCAGCGCCTTGTTGTCCTTGGCGAAGGTCTTGATCGCCTTGGCGGCGTCGACGGCTTCACCCTTGACGAACGCGATCGCGGTCGGACCGACGAACAGCTCGTCGAGGCCGTCGATGCCGGCCTCCGCGGCGGCCCGCTTGACCAGGGTGTTCTTGGCCACGGTGTAGGTGGCGGAGTCACCGAGCGACCGGCGCAGCTCTTTGAGGTTGGCAACCGTCAGCCCGCGGTATTCGGTGACGAGCGTCGCCGTCGCCTCCTTGAACTGATCGGCGATGTCGGCAACCGCGGTGGCCTTGTCAGCCTTGGACACGCATGCCTCCTTGTGGTTGGGGGACCGCAGGTGGCCTGGAAATGACGAACGCCCCGACACAGACAGGTCGGGGCGCACAAAGTACTACCTCGTCCTCCTGCGTGGGCCGCCGGGTAATCCCGGACCTTCAACCGATTTCTCGGTGACCGACGGTCTTCGGTGGAACGCGGCCAAGTTTAGCGTGCCGCCCGCCGATCAGCCAAAACGGCAGCGGCGCGGTCCGCCCACCGCCCCGCGAGCGTGCGCGTCTGCACCCCGACACCCCGTCAGAGGCCGGCATTTCGCGCACGCTCGGCCTAGGGATGCCCTGAACAGTGGACCTAGAACCATGGCCATCGCCCATTCCACACCAGGGTTGTCGATGGGCCGTTATGCCGGCCAATCCACAGCCCTGGTGTCGATCTCGGCGATAGCCCCAGCAAGAGTCACCGCCAACAGGCCGACCGCCAGACGAAGTCATTCAGGAGGTTCCCGGTTTCTGGAGTTTCCCGGTTAGCGTGCGCCTCGCGTCACACAACTGCGACAGCCAGCAGCACGAACAACACGACCAGCAAGGCCACGCGTAGCCAGTGCAAGCGGTCCCAGCGCCTGGCCAAGTCACGGTCGACGTCGGCGGTCTGCGACCAGGCGCCGACGCGATTGTTGATCGGCACCAACATCGTCACCGTCAGCAGCACGACAAGCCCCATCAACACGGCCGACGTCGTGATGGCCCAGTCTCCGGATGTGACCACCGCGGCGGCGCCCAACATCATCAGCGTGGCGATGTACCAGAACGGCATCACCCTGCCCAGCAGGCGGCTTCCGTCGCTTCGCGCTTGGCGATAGGCGTCGTCAGGCAATCGATCGAAGATCGGGTTGGTGAACGCCACTACCCCGATCTCGACGCCGACCATCGGACCGGTAATCACCAGGGCGACGAGCAGAACGATGTCTTCCACGTAGTCGACCCTGGTGGCTATGCTGACAAAAAACAAGGTACTGACAAATTAGTCAGCGTAGCGAGGAGACTCCGATGGCTGTATCGAAGAAGGGAGTCAACGAGTGCCCGATCGACACGACGCTCACCGTCATCGACGGGCGTTGGAAGGGCACCATCTTGTGGCGCCTTTTCGACGGGCCGATGCGCACCGCTGAACTGCGCCGCAGCATCCCCGACATCACCGAACGCATGCTCATTCGCCATCTGCACGACCTGGTCGACGCAGGCATCATCGTCCGCCATGACGCTGGCACCGTTCCACCTTGCGTGCACTATTCGATCTCTGATTACGGCATGACACTGGCGCCGGTGCTGCAGAGCCTGTGCGATTGGGGTCGAAAGCACATGGAGCGCAAGCCCTCTCAGGCGTCGAGAAGAGCCGCGGCGCCGACCAGGCCGGCGTCGCCGGCAAGTTCGGCGGGCAGCACCCGCAGGCCGCGCAGGAAGTCCAGCCCGGCATAGGAGGCCAGTGCCTCGCGCAGCGGGTCGAACAGCAGCGCTCCGGACTTGGCCACGCCGCCGCCGATGACGACGAGGTCCAGGTCGCACACCGCCCCCACCGACGCGATCATCGCGGCCACCGCCGTCGCGCCCCGCCGGAACGCCCGCAGTGCAACGGCATTCCCGTTGTTGGCGGCGTCGGCCAGTTCCTTGGCGTCGGCCTCGGCCGCGGCATCCCATCCGTTGTCGCGGGCCCACTGCGCCATCCGGGGGCCGGCGGCGATCGTCTCGACGCAACCGCGGCCACCGCACGAGCACGGCCCGCCGGCCGGGTCGACGACGACGTGGCCGACGTGCCCGGCATTGCCGGTGCGCCCGTCGTAGGGGGCGCCGTCGAGCACCAGCCCGCCGCCGACGCCCGTCGACACCACCATGCCGAGCAGGAACTGCGCGCCGCGGCCGGCGCCGCGCCACCGCTCCCCGAGCGCCATGCACAGGCCGTCACCGCCCAGCCGCACGGGCGCACCGGTCAACGCCGACACCCGTTCGACGATCGGAAAGCGTTGCCACTGCGTGATATTGATCGGGCTGACGGTGCCTGTAGGCAGGTCGATCGGCCCCGCCGACGCGATGCCGATGCCGCGGACCCGACCACCGGCAGTGGCGATGGCTTCGGTGACGAGCGAATCGACCACCGCCCATACCGCCTCGGCGTCGCCGTCCGGCGTGGGCAACTTGGCTTGGTGGACGAGCGTGCCGTCGGCATCGACGAGACCCCCGGCGATCTTCGTTCCGCCGATGTCGAGCGCCAGGGTGACGTCGGCCATCAGTGCCTGTGCGTGTTGTCGGGCTGACGCGGATCACCGGGGTGCTCGTATCCCGGCGCAAGCTCCACCAGCTCAGCGCACCGGGCGTCCAACCACAGCCGAAACGCGCGCCGGCGGGCCGCAGCGAGCAGGTGTTCGGCGACGTCCGTAGTCGTGGCGAAACGCCGCGGGTTGCGGGCGCTGTAGGCGGCCACATCGTCGTCGGTGACGTCTATGCCGGCGGTCACGGTCATGAACAGCGCGCGGGCCAGCGGGTCGGCCAGCACCGACGCGGCCACGCTGCCGATCTCGAGCCGGGCAACAGTGTCGGGCAGCAGCTCGTCCTCGGTCGGCGCACCGTCGGCCGTCAACCCGCGCGTGGTCGCCTCGACCGCCACGAGGCGCTCGGTTACCAGGAGTTGGGTCAGCCAACGCCGCAGCTGCCGACCCTCGCTGGTGCCGGGGCGCGGCAGCGACGACGCGAGTCTCGTGCCGCGCAGTTGCGCCTCGCGGGCGTCGACCTCGGCGACCGGTACCGGGACGCCGTCGACCGTCGCCGCGATGCTCATCGCACCGTCACCTTCACCGCGGGCGAGTAGATCAGCCGCCCGGCGCAACCGACCCGGATCAGCGCCCACCATTCGCCGGGTTCCACCCACACCGGCGGCGTTACGTCGAAGCCGAGTTCCACCGTGCCCCGGGCCGGCAGCTCCTCGCCGAGAGCCGCAGGCCCTATCCACTCCCACGTGCCCCACGGGCTGATCAGGTGTGCCTCGACCGCCAAATCCGCATGGGCATCGGTGCCGAGCGTGACGGCCAGCCGGGCTGTTTCGCCGGCCGTGATGTCGACGGCTTCCGGCCCACTGACCAGTCGCACCATCTCGTCTTTGGGCTCCGCTTCGACAGACACGATGCACACATCCTCGACCACCTGCCGCCACGCGAGCGGTATCGATGCCGCATCGCTGCCCGTGACGGCGAGTTCGGCGCGCACCGGGTAGAGACCGGCGGGCACGCCGGGCGGCATCGTCAGCACGACATCGGTCTCCAGGTACTCGCCGGGCGGCAGCATGAACGGCAGCTCTGCCGGGTCGGCGGTCCAGCCGTCGGGGCACAACAGCCGAACCCGGCCGTGCAGCACCGCGTCACTGCAGTCACTGGATACGGTAAGCCGCAGCGTCACTTGTGAATTCGGCTCTGCGGCCGCATGCTGCGGATGCAGGTGCGCGACGGCCGGCAGCCCGCCGAGCGCGGCAGGGCCACGGTTGTGCAGCCAATACCGCGCGTAAAGCGGTTGCGCCGCTTCTGCGTCGGGCGCGAGCACGGTGTGGTCTTCCTCCAGCACCCGCGGCATGTTCAGCCGGGTCAGGATGGTGGCGATCTCGTAGCCGTGCAGCGTCAACCCGTCCGCTGCGATCTGTTGGAGACGCGGCTGCTCGAGCAGATCGACGCGCGCGGCCGCCGACACTCGGCGCAGCCCTGAGCGGACCACAACATCGGTTGTGGCGCCGCAGGTTTCCACCAGCCGCACCGCGACTCCATCCGCGGGGTCGACGGGCTGCCCACTGCCGCTGGCCAAGGGGTTGCCCGCAGCCTTGAGTGCACCAAGCGCCACCTTGCCGGCCGGCTCGATCTCCAGCAGCGAGCCCCACGCCGGCAATCCGCCCGCGGCCCTGGTATTTTCGGTGACCGCCAACAGTGGGCGAGAGAACTCCGCGCTGCGCGCCGGGACGTCCGCATGCCGCCAATCACCGTCACCGGAAACCACCGCGTAGTCGAAGGTGTGGGTCCAATGCTGCAGCTGGAAGTTCGAGCCGTCGGGCGCGGTGCGGCGTGGCGGGTCGGTCCAGGTGCCGGACGGCCAGCCCGTGCACGAACGCATCAGCGAGGTGTGCAGCGTGCCATCGGAATCGACGGCGAATCCCGGCATTCCACGGTTGAGCACCGCGACCGTCCGTTCGTCGAAAGGCTCCAATCCCGACGGCGCCTCCTGGTCAACGGCGATCTCTGCGTCGGCCAGGTCGTCGACGACGGCGGCCACGGCGGCCTCGAGCGACGACCCCGCGACGACCAACACCGGCAGCGCGCGCACGCGGCGCAGGTCCGCGCCCGGCACCCATTCGTCGGCCAGCGGCGCGGTGGAGGGCACCCACACCCTGGCCGCACCGGTCGTGTACAGCTGTCGCTTGAGTTCCTCGGTGTACGCCGGGTCAGCCTCGGCGAGAACCGCGGCGGTGAAGGCGTTCTCGTCGGGCCCGCCGACTGCGATCCGCGCGTCGGGCAGGTTGGAGTCGACGGTGAGATCGCCGTAGCGCGGCTTGTCGGCGCTGCTGCAGGTGGCGGTGACGCCGGCGCGGACGAGCGCGACCATGAGTTCGCGCGCGAGCGGAGCCGACGTCGACTCCGCCGGCGAAACCACCTCGGCCACGGACACGGCGCGCACCCGGTCGCCGACGCGGACGCGTGCAGCCGAGGACAGCCCGAACCAGCCGTAGGCGGGGTTGTCCAGCGTCCACGGCTGCCGCGCGGAGTCGACTGCGGTCTCGGCGCCGCGATCGTGGAACAACCCGAAACCACGCCCGATCACCGCGTCGCCGACCTCGCTCACCGGAAGCGCGCCCAGCACCGGACACGGCCAGCGCAACCGCACCAAGCGGTCGGCACCGGTGAATTCGTCGATCGTGGTGCGGCAATCGACCCGGGCCACACCGTGCCACAGCGTCAGAATCTGCTGGTAGCGCAGCACATCACCGATGCGGCCGCGAAGGACCACCCGCTCCCCCAGCGGGCCCCGGTAGGTGTCGACGGATTCGGCGGGGGCGGCTGACGAGCACACGACCGGCCCCTTGGGCAGTAGGTGCCACGGGCCCTCGCCGGCCTCCGGGTGTGCCGGGTACTCGTCGTAGACGGCCAGCTCGTTGCCGACCTTGCCGTCGGCGATCAGCTCGCGGCCAGAGTCGATCTCGACCAGTGAACTCACTCCGCCGCCGCGCGCCGGGTCCACCCGCAGCCGGTAATGCTCGTTGGCAATCTCGTTGGTGTCCAACGGCTCCCAATCCGCCGCCGCGTCCGCGGAATGGGGGTACCTCCCGCTTGCGGGGGACAGCCGGTAGGACCGCCAGCCCAGCGACGGCACGTCACGGGCCAGCCAGCTGACAGACCGCCCGCCGTGCTCGACGTGTGCGGGCAGCTCGGCGCCGTCGGAGTCGAACACCCGCACCCCGGCGCCGATGGGCTGATCAAGCCGGGCCGTCACGACGTCGGTGCGCTTGTGCGCCAACGTATTCCACACCACGACGGAGCCGTCGACCGCGCTGGACAGCAGCGCAAGCGCGTTGTCACGAGCCGTCCGGCCGAGTTCCCACGCGTCGCGCCAGCCGGTCAGCAGGTCGAGGTACACCTGATCGGATTCCGAGCCGGTGATCGCGTCGTGGTGGGCGCCGTACGCCAGTTGCACCCACGCCTTGGCCAGCGCGGCCTGCGGGTACCTGGCGCCGCCCAGCAGGCCTGCGAATACGGCGAACCGTTCGGCGTCGAGGACCGCGTCCTCGGCGGCGCGGTTGGCCTGTTTGGTGTCGACGTACGACACGTCCTTGCCGGTGTAGATCGGGTTCATGTCCCGGGTCTGCGGCGACGCCTCGACGCCGCGCTCATCGAGTTCGGCGCGTACCGCTGCGAAGAACTCGCGCGGCAGCGCGCACACGAACCGCGGCCACGTGTAGCGCGCATTCCAGTCGCGGTGAATCTGCGTGACCCACTTGTTCGGTGGGGTGTAGTCGGTGCCGACCGGCAGCAGCACGTTGCGCGTCAACGCGACCCGCTTCAATGATGCGAACAACTCGTGGGTCGCGGTCTCGGCCTCGGCAAGCGTCGCCGACGAGTCCATCCACCACCCGGCCGAATAGTGCGCGGGCATGTAGTGCGTCAGCAGCCCTCGCCCGGACGGCGCGATCCATTCGAATTCGCTGGAGAACTGCATGCGCTCGGGATCGCCCCGGTTCTGCATCGGCCCCCACTGGTGGTGCGGGCCGCGGGCCCACGAGCTGGAGGTCAGCCCGGCGTCGGCCGCCATGCCGGGGAACTGCGGGTCGTGCCCGAAGACGTCGAGCTGCCATGCGGTGGCCGGGTCGGCGCCGAGCACGTCACGCTGAAAACCCATGCCGTGCACAAAGTTTCGTATCGTCGTCTCGGGGCTGGTGAGGTTGGTGTTCGGCTCGTTGTAGGCGCCGCCCATCACCTCGACACGCCCGTCGTCGACGAACCGGCGCAGGTCGCTGCGATCCTCGGGATGCGTGTCCCAGTACGGCTTGAGGTAGTCGACCTCGGCCAGCACGAACTTGTACTCCGGCTCGCGGCGGGCCATCTCCAGGTGGGCGCGCACCAGGTCGAAGCCGTGCGTCTGGCGACACCGGCCGGGCGGGTCCTCGGACCACACGCTGGTGTAGGCGGCCTGGGTGTTCCACCACACCGGGTCGTAATGGAAGTGGCTGATCATGTACATCGTCCAGCCGGGCTCGGCGACGGTGAAGACGAACGGCGTGCTCGCATCCGCGGCGATCACCCGCGCGTCGCGCTGCTGCCCGACGACCGGACGCGCAACCGCCACCGGCACTTCGACCATCCCGGCCTCGGCGTCCGGAACCGGCGGTGACGGCGTGGTGAGGCCATCGCCTTCCACGCGGATAGGCGCCGCGCCGCCGGTGTAGGTGACCCGCACCAACTGCAGCGGCGCGTCCGGCGGTCCTACGAATAGCTCCGTCGACTCCGCGGAGATGACGTGCACACCAAGAACACTACGGCGTTTGCGGTCTGTCTCGATGTACTAGAGACCGTTGCGACGCCCGATGATCAGATCCTTGCGGCCCGGTCTGCTCACCGACCGGCTGAACATCACCGCCTGACCGCTGCGCGGCCGAGCCGTTCGGCGACGGTGCGCGCGGCCTCGGCCACCTCGGGCGGCTCGAGCACCTCGAAGTCGTAGCCTGCCATCGCCAGATACAGCGGAATGCGTTCAGGATCGTCGGCACCGGCGGTGAGCACGCAGGCATCCGGCCCGTCCGGCTCGATGGTCACCGAGCTCGGCGAAAAGTGCTGCGCCACAGCCTCCTGAGGCGCGAAGTAGCGCACCCGCGCCACATAGCGATACGGAGCTGCGCTGATCGACCGGCGGACATACGCCGCGGCGTCGGGCGCCTCCCGGGCCACGAACGTGCTCCCGAGCGCCCGCACGTCGGCCATCCTGTCCAGCCGCAGGCTGCGCCAGTCCTGGCGGTCGCGGTCGTAGGCCAGCAGGTACCAGCGCCGGCCGGTCGTCACCAACTGATACGGCTCGAGCCGCCGCTCGGTGCTGCTGCCGGCGCGGTCGATGTAACCGGACGTGACGTGTTCGTGGTCGCGGCAGGCGCGGGCCAGCGTCATGAGCACGTCGGGTTCCACCGGTGAATCCGAGTAGTTGGATGGCAGCGTCACCGTCGCGTCGTGAACCGCCGACACCTGTGACCGCAGCCGCGCGGGCATCACCTGGTCGAGCTTGCTCAGGGCGCGCAACGCCGACTCGCCGACACCGGCGACGCTGCCGCCTGCGGCCAGCCTCAGGCAGACCGCCATGGCCACCGCCTCGTCGGGGTCGAGCAGCAAGGGCGGCAATGCGGCGCCCGCACCCAGCTGATACCCGCCGCCGTGGCCCTTGCTGGCGTGCACCGGATAGCCCAGGTCGCGCAGCCGTTCGACGTCGCGGCGCACGCTGCGGGTGGTCACGCCGAGCTTCTCGGCCAGCTCCTCACCCGTCCACACCCGCCGCGACTCCAGCAACCCGAGCAGCTGCAGCACCCGGCTCGTCGTTTCCGCCATGACGTCAACCCTGCCGCAGTCATAGGACCGAAACTGTCCTATATGACCGTCAGAGTAGTCCCGTGAGCATCAAGACGAACGAAAAGCACCTGGTTACGCATCTTGCCGATCAGCTCGACTTCCACTGGACGAACCAGCTGAGGCCGCGACTCGACGGCCTCACCGACGACGAGTACTTCTGGGAGCCGGTGCCCGACTGCTGGACCCTCCATCCGAACGGCTCCATCGACTTCACCTACCCGGCGCCGGATCCAGCACCGTTCACGACGATCGCGTGGCGGCTGGCGCACGTCATCGTCGGCGTTCTCGCGGTGCGCAACCACGCGCATTTCGCAGGGCCAGAAGCGAGCTACCAAACCTGGCCATACGCCACCGACGCCGCGACCGCGCTGCGCCAGCTCGACGACGCCTACGCAAAATGGATCGCCGGGGTGCGCGGCCTGGCCGATGATGACCTGAACCGGCCGTGCGGGCCGGCCGAAGGACAATGGGCCGACCATCGGTTCAGCGAGCTGATCCTGCACATCAACCGGGAGGTCATCCACCACGGCGCCGAAATCGCCTGCATCCGAGACCTTTACGCGCACACCACCAAAGCAGAGGAGAAGTACTGATGCCCGGAATGCCTCCGCCCGCTGCCGACGAGCGCCAGACCTTGCTGGAGTTCCTGGCCTTCCAGCAGAACGCGTTCTTCGCCGTGGCCTACGGGCTGACCGACGAGCAGGCCAGGTCCACGCCGTCGGTGAGCACGTTGTCGGTCGGCGGGCTGATCAAACACGCCGCCAATGTGCAGAAGGGCTGGGCGGAGCGGGCCGCGTCGGCACCCGACTTCCCGCCGAAGGACGACCGCCCGATTGAAGAGATCATGGCCGAGTACGCCGACGAGTACGTGATGCGCGACGACGAAACCCTTGAGCAGCTGCTCGACAAGCTGAGAAAGCAGAACGCCGAGACGTTGCGAGTGTTCGCCGAAGCCGATCTCGATACCAAGGTTCCGGTGCCCCACGACGTGCCGTGGTTCCCCCAAGATATCGACCACTGGTCGGTGCGCTGGGTCGCGTTCCACCTCATCGAGGAGCTTTCCCGACACGCCGGGCACGCCGACATCATTCGCGAATCCGTCGACGGCGCAACGATGTACGAGCTGATGGCCGGTGTGGAGGGGTGGCCAGAGACCGACTGGATCAAGCCCTGGAAGCCCGCCGCGCTGGACGCGCGCTGACGCCGCCGCGCACAACCGGCGAAACGGTATTCCAGCAGCGAAAGTACGAGTAGGGGCCTGGTGGAATGCAGTTTCGGCGGCGAAGGGGCAGTTGTGACCGGCTCCACACGTTTTTACGCGTCTACCCGCCGTTTGAGACACTGCAACCATGAGTACGACTAAGCACCGCGAGGTAGCCAAGCTGGACCGGGTGCCATTGCCGGTCGAGGCCGCCCGCATCGGCGCGACGGGTTGGCAGATAACCCGCACCGGCGCACGGGTCGTCACCAAGCTCACCGGCCGCGGCTCGTTGCAACGGAAGATCATCAAGCAGATCCCCAAGACGTTCTCCGATCTGGGACCCACCTACGTCAAGTTCGGTCAGATCATCGCGTCCAGCCCGGGCGCGTTCGGCGAGTCTCTCAGCAGGGAGTTCCGCAGCCTGCTCGACGCGGTCCCGCCCGCCGACACCAACGAAGTGCACAAGCTGTTCAAGGAAGAGCTCGGCGACGAGCCGTCGAAGCTATTCGCGTACTTCGAGGATGAGCCGTTCGCCTCGGCATCGATCGCGCAGGTGCACTACGCGACGCTGCACAGCGGCGAAGACGTGGTCGTCAAGATCCAGCGGCCCGGCATCCGCCGCCGCGTCGCCGCCGATCTGCAGATCCTCAAGCGCGGCGCGCAGCTGGTCGAGCTGGCCAAGCTGGGCCGGCGGCTGTCCGCCCAGGACGTCGTCGCCGACTTCGCCGACAACCTCGCCGAGGAGCTGGACTTCCGGCTCGAGGCGCAGTCGATGGACGCGTGGGTGTCGCACATGCACGCGTCGCCGCTGGGCAAGAACATCCGGGTGCCGCAGGTGTACTGGGACCACACCACCCAGAAGGTGCTGACGATGGAGCGGGTGCAGGGAATCCGCATCGACGACGCGGCGGCCATCCGCAAGGCCGGATTCGACGGCACCGAGCTGGTGAAGGCGCTGCTGTTTTCCGTGTTCGAGGGCGGCCTGCGGCACGGCCTGTTCCACGGCGACCTGCACGCCGGCAACCTGTACGTCGACTCCGACGGCAAGATCGTGTTCTTCGACTTCGGCATCATGGGCCGCATCGACCCGCGCACCCGCTGGCTGCTGCGCGAGCTGGTGTACGCGCTGCTGGTCACCAAGGACCACGCCGCGGCGGGCAAGATCGTCGTGCTGATGGGCGCGGTCGGCACCGTCAAGCCCGAGGCTCAGGCCGCCAAGGATCTGGAAAAGTTCGCCACCCCGCTGACCATGAAGTCGCTGGGCGACATGTCGTACGCCGACATCGGCAAGCAGCTGTCGGCCTTGGCCGACGCGTACGACGTCAAGCTGCCGCGCGAACTCGTGCTGATCGGCAAGCAGTTCCTCTACGTCGAGCGCTACATGAAGCTGCTGGCGCCGAAATGGCAGATGATGTCCGATCCGCAGCTGACCGGGTACTTCGCCAACTTCATGGTCGAGGTCAGCCGCGAGCACTCCGACGAGCTGGAGATCTGAGTTGGAAGTCCGCAGCGGCACCGCGCGCTCTGGTGAGGTGGACATCTACTACCAGGACATGGGCGACCCGAACGACCCCGCCGTTCTGCTCATCATGGGCCTCGGCGCGCAGCTTCTCCTGTGGCGCACGGGTTTCTGCGAGAAGCTTGTCGACCAGGGTCTGCGTGTCATCCGATATGACAACCGCGACGTCGGCCTGTCGACGAAGGTCACCGGCAGGCACTCGGGCTCCCCGCTGATGCCGCGGATGGTCCGCTCATTCCTCGGGCTGCGCAGCCCGGCGGTCTACACGCTCGAGGACGTGGCCGACGACGCCGCCGCGCTGCTCGACCATCTGAAGATCGACAAGGCGCACATCGTCGGGGCCTCGATGGGCGGAATGATCGCCCAGGTCTTCGCGGCCCGGCACGAGTTGCGGACCAAGACGCTGGCGGTGATCTTCTCCAGCAACAACCAGCCGCTGCTGCCACCGCCGGCGCCCAAGCAGCTGCTTGCCATCCTGCAGCGTCCGAAGGATTCGTCGCGCGAGGCGATCATCGAGAACGCGATCCGGGTCAGCAAGATCATCGGCAGCCCCGGTTATCCCGCGCCCGAGGACCGGATCCGCGCCGAGGCCATCGAGGGCTACGACCGCGCCTACTACCCCGCCGGCATTGCCCGGCACTTCGCGGCGATCCTGGGTAGCGGCAGCCTGCTCCGCTACGACCGCCAGATCACGGCGCCGACGATCGTCATGCACGGGAAGGCCGACAAGTTGATGCGGCCGTTCGGCGGCCGGGCCATCGCCCGCGCCATCAAGGGCGCGCGGTTGGTGCTGTTCGACGGCATGGGCCACGAACTTCCCGAGCCGCTGTGGGACGACATCGTCGGCGAACTGAAGACCAACTTCGCCGAAGCTGCGTAGTACCTGTCGGTGAGCCTGTCAATTCGTGAGCTCTGGCATCGATCGCGTAGCATGCGGAATCGAGTGCTCCAGGGCATGCGAGCTGTCATCGACGACGTCGGCAGAGCTACTGAACAGCCAGAAAGGCACCCAATATCATGGCCCCAGCGCGCAAATTGAAGCCGCATTTCGAGGACGTCCAGGCCCACTACGACCTGTCCGACGAATTCTTCCGGCTCTGGCTGGATCCCACCCAGACCTACAGCTGCGCCTACTTCGAGCGCGACGACATGACGCTGGAAGAGGCGCAGCTCGCCAAGATCGACCTGGCGCTGGGCAAGCTGGGCCTGGAGCCCGGGATGACTTTGCTCGACGTCGGCTGCGGCTGGGGTTCGACGATGATGCGGGCGGTCGAGAAATACGACGTCAACGTCATCGGCCTGACGCTGAGCGAGAACCAAAAGGCCCATGTCGAAAAGGTTCTCGCCGAACTGGATAGCCCGCGCAGCAAACGGGTGCTGCTGCAAGGCTGGGAGCAGTTCGACGAGCCCGTCGACCGGATCGTGTCCATCGGCGCGTTCGAGCACTTCGGGTTCGACCGGTACGACGACTTCTTCAAGATGGCTTACCACGCTCTGCCCGGCGACGGCGTCATGCTGCTGCACACCATCACCGCGCTGACACTGCCGCAGATGGCCGATCGCGGCATTCCGCTGACGTTCGAGGTCGCCCGGTTCGTCAAGTTCATCCTGACCGAGATCTTCCCGGGCGGCCGGCTGCCGTCGATCGAGAAGGTCGAGGAGCACGCGACACCGGCCGGATTCAAACTGACCCGCACTCAGTCGCTGCAGCTGCATTACGCACGCACCCTGGACTCGTGGGCTGCGGCTCTGGAGGCCCACAAGGACGAGGCCATCGCGGTTCAGTCCGAAGAGGTCTACGACCGCTACATGCACTACCTCACCACCTGCGCGAAGGGTTTTCGCGTCGGCTACATCGACGTCCACCAATTCACGTTGGCCAAGTAGGCTTCCGGGCGCCCATGGCCGAACTGACTCCTCATTTCGAGGACGTGCAGTCGCACTACGATCTGTCGGACGAGTTCTACCGGTTGTTCCTGGATCCGACGCAGACCTACAGCTGCGCCTACTTCGAACGCGACGACATGACGCTGGAAGAGGCTCAGATCGCGAAGATCGACCTGTCGCTGGGCAAGTTGGGACTGAAGCCGGGGATGACGCTGCTCGACATCGGTTGCGGCTGGGGCGCGACGATGATGCGGGCGGTCGAGCGGTACGACGTCAACGTGATCGGTCTGACGCTTTCGGAGAATCAGTGCGCCCACGTCGAGAAGGCGTTCGCCGCCATGGACAGTCCGCGGTCCAAGCGCGTGCTGCTCGAGGGATGGGAGCAGTTCGACGAGCCCGTCGATCGCATCGTCTCGATCGGCGCCTTCGAACACTTCGGCCGCGACCGTTACGACGACTTCTTCGCGATGGCATACCGCTCGCTGCCCGACGACGGGGTGATGCTGCTGCACACGATCTGCGGCGTGTCCATGGAGTACGCCAGGGAGCACGGCGTTCCGCTGACGATGGAGCTCGCCCGGTTGGTCAAGTTCGTCATGGCCGAGATCTTCCCCGGGGGTCAGTTGTGCACGCCCCAAATGATCGGCGAACTTGCCGGTGCGGCCGGCTTCACGCACACTCGGACGCAGTCGCTGCAACCTCATTACGCACGCACATTGGCGATCTGGGCCGACGCTCTGCAGGCCAACCGCGACGCTGCCGTCGCACTGCAGACCGAGGAAGTCTACGAGCGGTACATGCGGTATCTGACCGGGTGTTCGAAGGCGTTCGGCCTGGGTCAGGTCGACGTAAACCAGTTCACACTAGCCAGGTAGGCCGAATTGGAGTCGAGCACCCGCAAAACGCTAGGGTGTACGGCTAGTCCGCCCGTCGACAGCCGCACCACGGGTTATGGTGCGGGTCACAGGATCGGCTGCGCGTATCAGCGTCATCGAGGAAAGGCCAAGCAGAGGAAACATGTCTGACAACTCAACCGGCACGAAGGATATGCGGCCGCACTTCGAGGACATCCAGGCCCACTACGACCTGTCAGACGACTTCTTCGGCGTATTCCAGGATCCGACACGTAAGTACAGCTGTGCGTACTTCACCGGGCCCGAGGTCACGCTCTCGGAGGCGCAGATCGCCAACGTCGACCAGCACCTCGAGCGGCTCGACCTCAAGCCGGGCATGACGCTGCTCGAGATCGGCTGTGGCTGGGGCCTGACCTTGCAGCGCGCGATGGAGAAGTACGACGTCAACGTCATCGGCCTGACGCTGAGCAAGAACCAGCAGGCCTACTGCACCCAGTTGCTCGACAAGCTCGACAGCAGCCGTACGCACGATGTGCGGTTGGAGGGCTGGGAGCAGTTCCACAAGCCGGTCGACCGGATCGTCTCCATCGAGGCCTTCGAGCACTTCGGCTTCGAGCGCTACGACGACTACTTCAAGAACTGCTTCGACATGCTGCCCGACGACGGCCGGATGACGATCCAAAGCAGCACGGGTTATCACCCGTACGAGCTCGCCGAGCGTGGCAAGAAGCTGACCTTCGAGTTGGCCCGGTTCGCCAAATTCATGATCACCGAGATCTTCCCGGGCGGCCGGATCCCGACGGCGAAGATGATGATCGAGCACGGCGAGAAGGCCGGCTTCGTCGTGCCCGAGTGCCTGTCGCTGCGCAACCACTACATCAAGACGCTGGGCATCTGGGCCGAGGCGCTGGAGCGCAACAAGGAGGCGGCCATCGCCGCCACCGATGAGACGAACTACAACCGCTATATGAAGTACCTGAAGGGCTGCCAGTACTACTTCGTCGACGAGGCCATCGACGTCAACCTGGTGACGTACCTCAAGCCGGGCGCCGCCGCGTAGCTTTCGCGGTCAGGCCGCGGCTTTAGCCGAGTCCGCGTCCTGATTGTCGTCCGCGTCCTGCCTGTCGACCGCCTCCCGCTTGTCGACCGCCTCCCGCTTGTCGTCATCCGCGTCCTGCTTGTCGACCGCGTCCTGCTTATCGACCGCGTCCTGCTTATCGACCGCGTCCTGCTTGTCGTCCGCCTCCCGCATGTTGTCATCCGCGGTCGGGGTCTCGTCGGGCTTGGTCGTCTCTTCGGGCTTGGTCGCGGGCGGATCGACCGACCTCGAGGAGACATCGCCGGTGAACGCCTCGTCCTCAACATTGACGCCGCGTTCTTGCACGGTGGTCTCGTTGTCCTGCACCAGTTTTAAGGTCGGCGCGGTCGTAGTATTCGTGGACTCGGTCACCGGCTCGGTCGACGTTGCCGCGGCCTTCCCCGTGTCGGTCGGCGCTGAGGCACCGGCCGAACCAGCGGCCGCCAACGTCGACACCGTCGTAGTCGTCGGCGCCGGCGTGGTCGGGGCGATCATTGTCGTCGCCCCGCCGAGGTCCCCGAGGAACGCCTGGATGCCCTCGGCGGTCGCCGCGACAAGCTTGACATCAACCTCCGCCCAATTCTGGAACGGATTGAAGGGCAGGATCGACAGGGTCCTCGGCACGCTGGGATCGCCGCTCCAGTCGTACCCGAGGTCGACCAGCTCCCGCACCAACGGCGAAAACAGATCGACGAACGGCTTGACGATCAGCGTCGTGCCGGTTGAGTCCGCAAACGACAGGATCAGGTCCGCCAGCGGCAGAGTCGTCGCGGGAATCATGATATAGGTGTTGCCGTATTGGTCGGTGCGGCAGTTCCCGGGGTTTGCGTCGCAGTCGAGCTGTTCGGCCAGCGTTTCCGGCGTGTACCCGTAAGGCAGCGTGCCGGTGGGGTCGTTGCCGTTGGGTACCAGGTAATTGCCGTGAACCGTCTGGAACGCGGCCAGCGCGTTCAGTATTGCGAAGGGATTCCCCCAATACAGCGGCGCGTAGACGACGGGGTCGTACTCGAAGCCGATGCTGGTGAAGTTGACGCCGGTGTTGGGCGTCATCGGTGGACGGAACGACACGTCGAAGATCGGGAGGAACCCCACAAACCCAAGCCGCGGCCACAGCCCGCCGTCCGGGTTCTGGATGCCGCCGATCGTGACCACTTCGATTCGGTCCTTCTGCGCCTGGGGAAGGCTGCCGAAATTCTGCAAAACGTTGGAGACGACGGCGCCGCCCTGTGAGTAGCCGAAGATGACGATGTCTTCGTCGGTGTTGTTCAGGTAGTAGTCCAACTGCTCTTGGAGCTCATCCGCGCCCTTTCCTACCGAGACGTCCCACTTGTCACACCCGTCCGGTCCCGATCTACACCAGCCGGGAAACGGCAGCGGCCAGAACGACGCGGGGTAGTTGATCCCGATCAGGGTGCAGCCCGCCCCGACACAAGAGGTCGTGGTCAGGTAACGGTCGCGGGCGTTCTCGATGTAGTTCATAACGATGTTTGCGTTGGGGGTACCGGTGCCGGGCACGATCAACGCCACCGCGCCCAACGCGAGAGCCGACATGAAGGCCGACGCGATGCCAAGAAGCACCGAGCTCAGCAGCGCCAGGAAAACGAGGATGACCGCTCGTGCGGACTTACGCATGCGTCAACGATCACACAACGACGGAACCGCGACGGCGGGAACTGTCGGATTAGCGCGGCACCGTTCGTCGGACGGGTAGAGAGTGGAACGCAGGGTTCTGCTCGCTATCGGAAGGTGGCCACGATGCACTACTTCGCACTGTTGCTGACGCGTGAAAGCGACCCGCACCAGAGCCCGCCCGACGCCGAGGCGGCGGCCGCGGTCATGTCGGCCTACAAGGCGTTCCACGCCCGCGCCGGATCGGCCATCGTCGCCGGCGACGCGCTGGCCCCATCGGAGCTCGGGGCCCGGATCACCGGCGGACCCGCGGCGCCGACCGTCACCGACGGCCCGTTCCCCGAGACGGCCGAGATCGCGGGCGGCTTCTACATATTGGAGGCCGACAACCTCGACGACGCACTGGCCATCGCCCGCGACATCCCCGCCGCCCTGTACGGCGCCGTCGAGGTGTGGCCGATGGTTGAGTACGCGGCTCCCGGCGCACCGCTGACCGGCGACAGTTGGCTGGCCCTGCTGCTCGAGCCGCCCGGTAACACGCCCGCGCCGGGCACTCCGGAGTGGGACGAGGGCGTCAAGCCGCACATCGAGTTCGGCAAGGCCGCGGGCGACGCCGTGGTCGGTGGGGCGCCGCTGCATCCCCCTACCACCGCGACGACGGTACGGGTGCGCGACGGCAAAGTCGCGCTGACCGACGGTCCGTACATCGAGGGCGCCGAGGTTGCGAACGGGTTCTACTTCATCAACACGCCCGACCGTGACGAAGCGATCAAGATCGCCTCGATGATTCCGGCGACGACGGTGGAGCTGCGCCGAATGGCCGGGGTATCGGGACTGTAAACGCAACGAATGACCAACCTGGACGGCGTCTTTCGACGGGAGTGGGGCCCGGCGGTCGCGACGCTCGCGCGCTGGTCCGGTGATCTCAGCGTCGCCGAGGACGCCGTCCAAGAGGCCTTCGCCGAGGCGTTGCGGGCCTGGCCGCGCGTTGGGATGCCCGACAACGCCGGCGCGTGGGTCGTCAGGGTGGCCCGCAACCGTGCCCTCGATCGGCTGCGCCGCGAATCTGCGCGTCCCGGAAAGGAATTGGCAGCCGTGGTCGACGAGATCAGGGCACGCACCGATCGTGTCGACGTCCACCCGGTGCACGACGACGAGCTGCGGATGATGTTCACGTGCGCACATCCCGCACTGGACCCCCAGTCACAGCTGGCGCTGACGCTGCGGCTGATCTCTGGCCTCACCGTCGCCGAGATCGCCCGGGCGCTGCTGCAGTCCGAGGCGGCGGTCGGTCAGCGAATCACCCGGGCCAAGAACAAGATCCGGCATGCCAACATCCCGCTGCGCGTGCCACCGGCGGAGCTGCTTGCCGAACGCACACCGCACGTGCTGGCCTGTATCTACTCGGTGTTCACTGAGGGCTACTGGTCGACGGCCGGACCGTCGGCGATTCGCGACGAGCTGTGCGAGGAAGGCGTCCGGCTCGCAGGGGAACTGTGCTCGTTGATGCCCGACGAACGCAACGCGCACGCACTGGCCGCGCTTGTCCTGCTTCATGATTCGCGGCGGCAGACCCGGGTGGACCCCGATGGCGCGCTGGTACCACTCGACGAACAGGATCGCAGCCGGTGGGACCGCGGCCGGATCGCACGCGGTCTGGACCGGTTGCACCTGGCCGTCGGCGCGACCGGCCCCTACCTGCCGCAGGCGGTGATCGCGGCGCTGCACGCGACGGCGCCGACGTGGCAGGCAACCGACTGGGCGGCGATCTGCATGGCCTACGATCGGCTGATCGAAATCACCGATTCCCCGGTTGCGCGGGTGAACCGCGCGCTCGCGATCGGCTTCCGGGACGGCTTCACGGCCGGCTTGGCGGCGCTGGACGAGGTGGCCGACGACCCGAGGATGGTGCGGTCGAATACCGTGGCGTCGATCCGCGCCGATCTGCTGCGCCGCGCCGGGAGGCGCGATGAGGCGTTGGAGTGGTATCGAATAGCTTTGGACCGCAACGGTTCCGATCCCGCACGAGCGTTCCTGCGACGCCGCATAGCCGACTGCGGCGGGCATTGCTGATGGCGGAATGGGTGGCGCGGCTCTACAGAAAGCCGACGTCGCGACGGCCCGGCATGGCAGGCGAGACCTGCCTCTCCGCACGGCTCATCTGGCGCAGCTTGGTGCTTTGCCGACGGCTGCGAGACACGGCGATGTAGCCACCCGACGACAATGGTGCGACGACCGATGCAGGGCGGCGTACCCGACACGTCCGGGGTCAAACTCGCCGAAACCGGCCACGGCTGATCTAACCAATAGGGAAACACCCGATTCCGCCGGTATCGCAAATCGCTACCGTTCGACGCATGGAGGCCGTTCCCGGCGTCGCGCATTACCTTGCCGAGTGGTATCTGCCCGAGTTGACCGAGCAATCGGTCGATGACATCGTGGCGAAGCTCGACGTCGCCGCCACCATTATCAGCGACGAAGGCACGCCTGTGCGGCTGCTCGTCACACTGGCGGTGCCGACGGACGAGGTGCTCTACGGAGTCTTCGGCGCAAACTCGCCGGACATCGTGTCGAAGACATGCCTTCAGGCTGGCGTGCCACACCAGCGACTCACGGCCGACGTGGATACCCGCATCAGGCGCGAGAACGCCGAACCGGGCCCCACGCCTGGTTGACGTTGCCGCTAATTTAGTGGCGGGTTCGTCGAACAACCTCCAAAACTATCGTCTAGCTGGCCAGAAATGTGCCGGCAAGGGTGCCATCCTCCCTGGCTGGTGATGTATTCTCGGTTTGCTGTTTGAAATGGGTGGGCCGTGCAACCTGGGGTCGTCAACCGTCCGGCCGAGTTCCGGGCGGTGTCCGAGTTCCTGCAGTCGGCAGCCGTGCAGCCGTCCGGGCTCGTCATCGAGGGCGAGGCCGGCATCGGCAAGACCACGCTCTGGCTGGCCGCGGGTGATGAGGCACGCGAGCGCGGGTTTCGGCTGTTGTCCGCGCGGGTCGGCCAGGCGGAGTCTGTGTTCGCCTATGCGGCGGTGGCAGACCTCCTGGGCGATGTGGACCCCGGCGTGTTCGATGAGCTCCCCGAGGTGCAGCGCATCGCCGTGGACCGGGTGCTACTGCGAGCCAGCGGCAATGGTCCCGCAACGGATCAACACGTTGTCGCTGCGGCCCTCGCGTCCGTCGTCGACCGCGTTGCGGTGGACACGCCGGTGCTGGTCGCCATCGACGATGTGCAGTGGCTCGACCCGTCCAGCCAGAACGTCGTGGCGTTCGCGGCGCGGCGGTTCAAGGGCCGAGTCGGGCTGCTGGCCACCGAGCGGTCGGATTCCGACGAAGGCAACGAGGTGGGCCGGCTGCAACTGGCCGGATCCGACGGCATCGACCGGATTCGCGTCGGACCACTGAGTCTTGGCGGCCTGCACTCAGTGGTCTCGGCGCGCCTCGGCCGCTCATTTCCGCGTCCGACGATGGTGCAGATCGCCGACATCTCCGGCGGCAACCCGTTCTACGCGCTCGAACTGGCCCGCGCAATCGATGTCCGGTCCGCCAAGTCCGATCCACTCCTGCCGGGAACGCTGGCCGAGCTGATGCGCCTGCGGATTGGGCGTCTGGACAGCGGCACCCGGGACCTGCTGCTGGGCGCCGCTTCCGTCGCCAATCCGACCGTGGACCTGCTCGCCCGGGTCGCCGACACCAGTGTCGACCGTGTCGTCGAGCTGCTGGGAGGCGCAGAACGCAAGGGCGTCATAGGGATTGACGGCAATGTGGTTCGGTTCGCCCACCCATTGTTGGCCAGAAGCGTGTACACCGACGCGAGCCCGGCGCAGCGCCGCGCGATGCACCGGTCACTGGCCGAGGCCGTCGTGCTGCCCGAGCTGAAAGCCAGGCACATGGCATTGGCGGCCTCGAGGGCGGACCCAGAAACACTGAAGGCGCTCGACACCGCCGCCGAGGCGGCGCGGGCGCGTGGTGCACCGGCCGCCGCGGCCGAGTTGGTCGAGCTGGCAATCGGGCTCGGCGGTGACACGCCATCACGCCGGATTCGGGCCGCAGCACACCATTTGCAGGCCGGCGACATGAAACAAGCCCACGCTCTGCTCGACCGGGAGATCGATCGGGTGCCGGCCGGCGTGCAACGAGCGATGGCGCTGAACCTGCTTGCCGCAATGCGCATCCACCAGAACAGCTTCGTCGTGGCCGCCGACCTGCTCGAGCGGGCACTCGCCAACGCCGAGGACAACCGCGAAGTACGGGTTCGGAGCCTGTTGTTGCTGGCCTTTGCGCAACTCAACGCCGGCCAGTTCGATGAAGCGCTGCGCAGCGCCGAGCAGGCCGTGACCGACGCTGACGACGTTGGCGTTCCGGATCTGACGAGTCAAGTGTTGGCCGTGCGAGTGATGGTGGCCTGCATGTGTGGCCACGGCGTCGACGAGGGCGCTCTGCAGCGCGCGCTGGAGCTCGAAGACCCCAATTGCGATGCTCCAATTTCCTTCCGCGCCAGCGCTAACAACGCCCTGATGCTGGCGTGGACGGGACGGCTGGCCGAAGCCCGCGCGCAGATGTCGGCCGTCCGCAGCCGCTGCGTCGACCGCGGCGCCGAAACCGACATGATCTTCGTTGCGGTCTTCACGACATTGATCGAGATCTGGCACGGCGACTTCACCGAAGCCGCACTCGTCGCCGAAGAGACCATGGAACGGGCACAACAGCTCGGTGGCGACCACATGCACGTGATCGCCATGACGGTGCGGGCGGCCGTGGCGGCCTACACCGGCCGCGAACCCGAGGCCCGCGAGGCCGCAAATGCGGCCATCGATCTCGCCCGCCGATGCGGTTCACCGCGCCTCGCCGACTGGGCGTCAATCAGCCTGGGATTTCTGGAGGTTTCGCTCGGCAACCATGGCCAAGCGCTGACGATCCTGCAGCCGCTGGTGTCCAGATTCGACGTCGTCCCCGGCACCGAGATCATCACCGTCGGATATATCCCCGATGCGGTCGAGGCGATGGTGGCGCTGGGACGGCACGCCGACGCCGAGCCACTCATCGAGGCGCTGGAACGCAACGGCCGTCGGCTTGACCGTGCGTGGATGCTTGCCATCGGCGCCCGCTGCCGCAGCATGTGGCTGGCCGCCAAGGGCGACGTCGAGGCCGCCACTCGAATGGCCGAGGAAGCCATGGTCCAACACGAGCGGCTGCCCATGCCGTTCGAACGCGCCCGCACCCAATTACTGCTCGGCCAACTGCAGCGTCGGAAACTTCAGAAAGAAGCCGCCAAGGCGACCCTGAACGACGCCCTTTACGCCTTCGAGCAAATGGGCACTCCGCTGTGGGCGGACCGTGCCCGCGCCGAGCTTGCCCGCACCAACGTCGCCCCGAGTCGAGACCTCGCGCTCACACCGTCCGAACAGCGAGTGGCGGAGCTGGCGGCGTCCGGCATGACCAACCGCGACGTCGCGGCCGCGTTGTTCATCAGCCCGAAAACCGTCGAAGCCAACCTGGCCCGCATCTACCGCAAGCTCGGCATCCGCTCACGAGCCGAACTCGGCCGCCTCATCGGAGATCAACGTGGCGCTACCTGAGATAGCGCCACCCCGCACCCTCCCACAGCGCCCGGTCGAGGCACTGGCGTCCGTCGATGATCGTCCTGCCCCGTGTGACCGCCTCGACCTCGCTGGGCTGTAGCGCGACGAACTCGCTCCACTCGGTGAGCACGAGGATGGCATCCGCGCGACGGCATGCACTCAACGCCGAAGTGGCGTAATCGAGCGTGGGAAAGAGCCGCCGGGAGTTCTCGATTGCCTGCGGGTCGTAAACGGTGACCGCCGCACCCTGCAGCTGGATCTGTCCGGCGACGTTGAGCGCGGGCGAATCACGCACGTCGTCAGACTCCGGCTTGAAAGCGGCGCCCAGGATCGCGATCCGGGCACCGAGAAGGCCGTGGCAGGCATCGCGTGTGAGTTCGACCATCCGGGTGCGTCGGCGCATGTTGATCGCATCGACTTCGCGCAGGAACGTCAGCGCGCGATCGGCGCCCAGCTCGCCCGCACGTGCCATGAACGCCCGGATGTCCTTGGGCAGGCATCCGCCGCCGAAGCCGAGGCCCGCGTTGAGGAAGCGCCGGCCGATTCGCGGGTCATGGCCGATGGCATCGGCCACGGCGGACACATCGGCTCCCACCATTTCGCACACCTCGGCGATGGCGTTGATGAATGAGATCTTGGTTGCCAGGAACGCGTTCGCAGAGACTTTCACGAGTTCTGCCGTCGCGAGATCGGTAACGATAAAAGGTGTTTCGTCGTCGATCAGCGAGGCGTAGATCTCCCGGGTGATCTTTTCCGCGCGCCCACCGGGTGTCACTCCCACAACCACACGGTCCGGCCTGAGGGTGTCGTTGACGGCGTGGCCTTCCCGCAGGAACTCCGGGTTCCAGGCGAGCTCGACGTCGATATCCGGGGCGAGCCCTCTCGCCAGGTCCGCGAGGTGGGTCGCCGTGCCTACGGGTACGGTCGACTTTCCGATGATGAACGCGTCGCTGGCCAACAACGGCGCGAGCTCTTCGACGACGGCGGTGACATGGGAGATGTCCGCGCCGAATTCGCCCTTCTTCTGGGGTGTGCCGACGGTGACGAAGTGGGCCGGACCCCATGCCGCTGCCTCCGCGTAGGAGTCGGTGAAGGCCACCCGACCGGTGTCGAGATGCCGTCGCACCAGCTCGGTCAGACCTGGTTCGTAGAACGGCACCTCGCCGGCGCTGAGCTTGATGAGTTTGCCGGGGTCGACCTCGACGCCGAGCACTTCGTGGCCGAGTTCGGCCATGCAGGCGGCGTGTGTGACACCGAGGTAGCCCATTCCGTACACGGCAATACGCATGATCTCTCGCTTTCACCAAGTCGCGAGGCTGCGGCGCGCGGCGTCCGCAGTCTCTTGAGTGCTCAACAACGTCCAGTCGGGATAGTTGGCTTTTTCGACTTCGAACCAGACCACGCATCCCACAGGGGTCGATTCCAGGTAGGTGAACAGGTCGGCGACCCATTGGGCCTTCTGCTGCATCGGGGTGCAGCCAACCTCGTTGATCCACACCGGCTTATCCGGTGCGACGTGGTTCAACACATCGAGCGACTGACCGAAGAGATCCTGCGGTGTGCGGCCGCCACGGTTGTAGCCGTCTAGGGCCACGACGTCGACAACGTCGTCGCCCGGGTACGAGTCCACGATCAGGTCGGGGCGATCCTTGTAGACGATGTTGGGACACCACACCCAGCGCACATTGGTCGCGCCAGCCGCGATGAACCGGTCCCGGACTCGGTGATGCGCCGCGGTATACGCCTGCGGTGTCCCGTTGTTGACGAACACGGACCACGGATACCAGTCGCTGTTCATCTCGTGGGCGAACCGGATGTTCAGTTCGTGGCCCCACGCTGCGCACCCTTGCGCAAAACCGTCGACGTATTCGTCGTAGGCTGCCAGGTTCTCCAGCGCGTAAGCCGGTTGGACAGCGCCGTTGCGTGGATCCCATGGCTCCCAAGTGATTTCCGGGACAGCACCGGTCAGCCGGATCGCCTCCACCGTTGCCGTGGGAAAGGGTGCTCGCCATTCCCATGCCACGAAGAAGTTCATGACCTGTGGTGGTCTATCCAGCGCCGTACCAACCCGCTGGGCCACTCCCACTGACCCGGGGGCTGATCCACTCATCGAGATGCCGAATAGCCGTCGATCCGACGGATCGGGTTTGAAGAGAAGATAGCCACCGGCGAGACCGACGCCCGCGCCGCCCAGTGCGGCGGCGCCCGCGATCAGGAACTCTCGTCGATGCACTATCGTGCGCGGTTTACGTTGGTACACTATCGAATTGCCTTCTCGTCGAACCCTTTTTCCAATGCCGGCGTCAGCGCATGCACCGCAGTGTCGGAAAGGTGCGAGTCATCGCGATAGAGCAGGATCCCGTTCCGCACAGCAGGGCAGGTGGTGTCGTCGCAGAGCAGCCCGTTGAGATCGATCACCTCCACTTGCGGCAACAATCCCCGCAGCACACCTGTCACCACCGGATCGACCCTCTCCGACTTCGGGAATGCGCAGCGGGCCCAATCGTCGAGTGCAGACGAGATGCACTCGGCGACGTTGTTCCTCGGGTATGGCGTGTCGCGGATGTACACGAGATCGGCGCCCGATGCTTGGAGCCGCTCAAGGCTTGCAGACCAGGCCTCGTACAGTTCATCGACGTGCGGAATGTATTCGTTGAGCGACGACATGATGATCGCCGCCGGCGCCATCTCGGCGATCCGACTGATCTGCTGATCCCGCCAAGTGGTGCAGAAGGTTTGGGAGAACCGCGCGGTCTCGCCCGGTCGTGGCTTGATGTTGGGAGCCGGGCACCCCGATTGGGTGATGACCGTGAGTTCCCACCCGCGACGGACGGCAAGCTCGTCCAGTGCTGTCACCCACTGGTGTGCGTGACTGTCCCCGAACAACACCACTTTTCGGCCACCGGCGGTTCCGAACTTGCATTCGGGTTGGTTCGTCGTGCGATCGATCAGGCACTCGGGTCGTTGGGGTATGTCACCGCGTGCAATGATCGGCGCGGGTCTGACGGCACCTGCGTTGGCTCCCGTCGTCTGGCCGAAGACCTCTTCGAAGCTGACTGGCGTGGAAGATTCGCTCCCCGATCCCAGCGCATTCACCGCTCCGGTGCCCACGGTGAGGACGGTTGCGCAGCCGACGACGGTGGCGATGACGCCGACCGCCGCTGCTGCCTGTACCCGCCGCTTCAATACCGACGAGCTCATCAGCGGCGCTTCCACCAGCATGTGTGTGAGCGCGGCAAGCACGAGGGCGCCCGCCATGAGAGCCATCTTCACCGGCCAGCTGAGGTGGCCGAATTTGGCTTCTGCCAGAACAAGAACGGGCCAGTGCCACAGGTACCACGGGTAGGACCAGCGGCCCAGGGTACGGAACACGCCGAGCGAAAGCGCACGCCGCATCAGCACCGAGGTGGAGGCGATCACAGCTGCCGTACCCAGGGTTGGCGCCAGCGCAGCCCACCCCGGATACGGGGTCGAACCATCGAAGGCGATCATCGAGTACAGGACCGCTGCCATCCCGAGGCACCCGACGGGCCAAAACCACCGTGCCCGGATCCCGGCCGGCGCCGCTATCGCCAGCAATGCGCCGACGCCGAACTGCCAGGCGCGGGTGTAGGTGGCCATGTAGGCCATCGCCGGATTGGTGTCGGTCAACCACACCGCCGCGACAAACGACGCCGCGGACACCACGGCGACCACCACGAAAACGGTTACCCGCAGCGGCCAGCCGCGAGACCGGGCGAGCCACGTCGCCGCGATCAGCATTGCCGGCCAAACCAGGTAGAACTGCTCCTCGACGGCGAGCGACCAGAAGTGCAGCGCAACGTTGTAATCGCTTGTCCCGGCGAGATAGTCGTTGCCCTGTTCGATGAATCGCCAGTTCGCGGCGTAGAACACCGACCAGAGCAGGTCAAAGCTCGCGGTGAACACCGTCAACAGCGGGGTGGTGAACCACGCAACCACCGCGGTTACCGCTATGACGATCGCCGCGGGCGGCAGCAGGCGTTTCGCCCGGCGTGCGTAGAAGCCGCCCAGGCGGATCCGGCCGTACTGTTCGAGCTCGCGAAGCAGTAACCCGGTGATGAGGAAGCCGGAGATCACGAAGAAGACGTCGACACCGACGAAGCCGCCCGCGAAATGCGGAACTGAGGCGTGAAACAGGACGACACCGAGGATGGCGAAGGCCCGGAGTCCTTCGATATCGGTGCGAAATGCCTTCTGCGCGGCCGGGGCCGGCGCTGGCGGGTCTGGTTTTACCAGGGCAACAGTCATGCGGTCACGTCCACGGAATCATCAGGTCGAAGTACCCGGTTGCGAGCACGGTGACAAAGGCGATCAGAACGGTGTATGCCACCGCCTCGTAAGTCGTGATGCGGTTGGTGTTGACGTCATGCACGGTCGCGGCATCGGACAGATCGTCCGGAGGTTTGATCTTCGGCGTCGACTTGACAACTCCCAGCACCCCGAGGAAGGCGATGAGCAGGGGCAAGGCGAGATACGTGTACCCCGCCTGGAAAAGGCCCATGGCCCAGAAGTTGTGGAATCCATATCGATGCACGTCGTAGAACCATGCCCCCCAACACACGACGAGGTTCGCGACAATGGTCACCGATCCGATGATGCTGATCGATCGCGCCAATGAGCTGCTCTTGCCGACAGCGCCCGTGGCGACCCATCCCTTGGTGCGACCGGTCAGCTTGTGCACGATAGCGAGCGCATGGCAGAAGCTGTAGGCCATTTGGGTGCGCATGACCTCGAATCTCCACTTCGACTTCGACGTGTAGGGCAGCAGCACGAAGTACACCCAGGCACCGGCCATGAATGGCACGAAGTGAGAGGCCCGCACCTCTGCCGAGTACCAAATTGCCATCACGATTCCCGGCACGTGGATCGTGAACACGTTCACTGCGGTGGTGATGTAGTACATGAACCCCGCCCAAAAGCACATCCGTTGACGGAGGCTTAGCGGGTGGCGTTGTGCGTGACCACTGCGCAGCAGTGTGATTGACCCGTTGCACCACCGGTACTGCTGATTGAGAAAGCCGGCCAGTTCGGACGGGCACAGTCCTCGCGCCACCACGACGGGGACGTAGTGCGTGCGGAAGCCGGAGCGCAGCAGGAAGATTCCCGTATGCACATCTTCGCTGTGCTCAATCTGCGCGAATCCACCTGTGGCGTCTAGCGCCTCGCGCCGGTAGACGGCGCAGGTGCCGACGCAGATCGGCGCACCGGTGTGGTCCCGTGACGGTTGGACCCATCGGTAGAAGAGTTCCTGGGTGGCGCCCGCTGTGCGTTCCAACCAGCCCATTGCGTCGGTGGTCGAGAAGTACTGCGGACTCTGGACGATCCCGACCCTGGGATCGGCCGTATACGGCATCAGATGTTCGAGATAGTCCGGGCGGGGACAAAAATCCGCATCGAATATCACAATGAATTCTCCGCGGGACTGGGTGTACGCGTATTGCAGGTTCCCGGCTTTCTTCATGTGCCCGCGATTGGGGCGGACCACGTAGACGAATCCAAATGACCGAGCCGCCACTTCGACTTCCGGCCGATCCCCGTCGTCGAGTACGTATACCCGAAGATCCCCATTCCAGTTCATGGCGCTTACGTGCCGATAGGTATTCAGCAGGATGCTCATATCCTCACCACAGGTTGGGAGGAATACATCGACCGACGGACCGACCGGGTTCTCCAGCGCCCATTCCGTTATCTTCCTGCGGTGGCTCTCGGCGTTGATTTTGCGTCGATTCCATCCGGACAATGCGGATAAGATCGAGCCACCGACATTTATGGCGAGCACGATCAGCATTGGCCACATCCACGCGGAATTCAGCGAGAACTTGAAAAGGCTGACGCCGGCCAATAGGAAAGCGCACGTCATGCAGATTTGAATCCAGCGCCTTTGTGGACCCAGGTAGGCGTATACCTCCTTGTCTTCGGGCGGGGAAACAGGGCCGTCTTCGGTGGTCGATAGCGCCCGCTCCGTCGTTGCGGTGGCGGCGAGGGCCCGCCTGTCAACGTCAACGTCTACGTCAGGGGCAATCTTCAATTCTGTCATTTGCAATCTTTCTGGGTTTTGTCACAGCTCTCAAATGGCAGCAAGAAACCCCGGCGCGATACCGAAGACAGCGCCGCTTATTGCCCCGAGTGCCGTTATGACAACGACTCGACCGAAATGATTTGCGTCTCTGCAAGCATTGAAATGTCAATTGGTTAAATACGGCTACACGGGCCGCATCCTGAGCCCCTTTCGACCCCGACATGGATCGCCAGATTGGCGCTCTTTCATTGAGCGCTCACAAACAGCCAAACAATCAGTACACCGCCGAGTTGGTATCTACACCGTCGTAGTAGAACAACAATCCAAGCGCGCTATTTTCACTGCGAACCCCTTGTGAAGCCTACTTCGAACGAAATAGGTCCGTCGGTAGTTCTGAGACTGGCATAGACGCTAGGCGCCTGCAACCTTGAACCGTTACGGCTTGATGAACCGCGGTTACATAGCTGGTGCCTGCGTTACCCACAGTGTGGAACTAGCGAATTGATACCGCGGTGAGGCGCTCCACCATGTGTCAGCAGGGCAAAATAAGCGCGTTAGCTATTCGTTCGTTCCTTGGACGTCCAATGCGAGTTCGGCAACTTCGAGGATCGGCTCGAACCGACTGAATACGCCTGGGGCACAGTGTATTACCGGTATGCAGTGCGGCCGAGGTGGTCGGCTGAGCTATCGCCATGCGGGCTCGGCCGCAGGCGGACGCAGAAAGCGGGGGTACGCCACGCCGCGAGGTACTTGCAGACAGCCGGCGAATTCTTCGTTGTCGCAATACAGCCCGGGCGAAGTGAGTCAGATTACACCACAAGCTAATTGGTGCGCAGATCACTACGTGCGGCCGCTGATCGGCATTCCGGGCGGTGAGATCGCTGGTACCGCAATGGATTTGGGTGACAACGCACGCTGCCACTCACCTAGCACGGGGAGACGCACAAGCCCCCGACACGCCGGGTGCGGGGGCTCTGCTCGCCGGAAGGCTTACGCCTCGGTGAAGTTGCGGGTGACCGCCGGGTCGACCGGGATGCCGGGGCCGGTGGTCGTCGAGACGACGACCTTCTTCAGGTAGCGGCCCTTCGACGACGACGGCTTGGCCCGCAGGATCTCGTCCAGCGCGGCGCCATAGTTCTCGGCCAGCGCCTTCTCGTCAAACGATGCCTTGCCGATGACGAAGTGCAGGTTGGCCTGCTTGTCGACGCGGAAGTTGATCTTGCCGCCCTTGATGTCGTTGACGGCCTTGGTCACATCGGGGGTGACGGTGCCCGTCTTCGGGTTCGGCATCAGGCCGCGCGGGCCGAGGATGCGCGCGACGCGGCCGACCTTGGCCATCTGGTCCGGCGTCGCGATCGCGGCGTCGAAGTCCAGGAAGCCGCCCTGGATCTTCTCGATCAGGTCGTCGCTGCCGACGATGTCGGCGCCGGCGGCCTCGGCCTGCTCGGCCTTGTCGCCGACGGCGAACACCGCGACGCGGGCGGTCTTGCCGGTGCCGTTGGGCAGGTTGACGGTGCCGCGGACCATCTGGTCGGCCTTACGCGGGTCGACGCCCAGCCGGATCGCCACCTCGACGGTGGCGTCCTGCTTCTTCGACGACGTCTCCTTGGCCAGCGTCGCGGCCTCCAGCGGCGTGTACAGCCGCTCCCTGTCCACCTTCTCGGCAGCTTCGCGATATGCCTTGCTGTTCTTGCTCATTCGGATCTCCTAATCAGAGTTGTGGTTGGCGGGCCGAAGCTGGCCCTCCCACGGGATTCGGTCTTACTCGACCGTGATCCCCATCGACCGGGCGGTGCCGGCGATGATCTTGGACGCGGCGTCGATGTCGTTCGCGTTCAAGTCTTCCTTCTTGGTCTCGGCGATCTCGCGCACCTGATCCCAGGTCACCTTGGCGACCTTGGTCTTGTGCGGCTCGCCCGAGCCCTTCGGCACACCGGCGGCCTTCAGCAGCAGCCTGGCCGCGGGCGGCGTCTTCAGGTTGAAGGTGAAGCTGCGGTCCTCGTAGACGGTGATCTCCACGGGGATGACGTTGCCGCGCTGGTTCTCCGTTGCGGCGTTGTACGCCTTGCAGAACTCCATGATGTTGACGCCGTGCTGGCCGAGCGCCGGACCCACCGGCGGGGCGGGGTTGGCCTGCCCGGCCTGGATCTGCAGCTTGATCAGCCCGGCGACCTTCTTCTTCGGGGCCATAGGTGTTGGTGTTCCTCTCTCGTTTCCTGCGATTTGTGCACGATTTGTTGCGCTCAGCGCTCCTGATCGTGCACAAATCGCTCTAGATCTTGGCGACCTGGTTGAAGGTCAGTTCGACAGGTGTTTCGCGGCCGAAGATGGACACCAGCACCTTGAGCTTCTGCTGTTCGGCGTTGACCTCGCTGATCGAGGCGGGAAGCGTCGCGAACGGACCGTCCATGACCGTGACCGACTCGCCGACCTCGAAATCGACCTCGATCGGGGCGCGTTCAATTCCGCCGGTCTCGGCGGCGGCAGCAGCGGTCGACGCGGCCTTGCCGGTCTTCTTCGCCGCGCCCTGCGGCAGCAGGAACTTCACCACGTCGTCGAGCGACAGCGGCGACGGCCGCGACGTCGCACCGACGAAGCCCGTGACACCCGGGGTGTTGCGCACCGCGCCCCACGACTCGTCGTTGAGCTCCATGCGCACCAGGATGTAGCCCGGCAGCACCTTGCGGTTGACCTGCTTGCGCTGGCCGTTCTTGATCTCGGTGACCTCTTCGGTGGGCACCTCGACCTGGAAGATGTAGTCGCCGACGTCGAGGTTCTGCACGCGGGTCTCGAGGTTGGCCTTCACCTTGTTCTCGTAGCCGGCGTAGGAGTGGATGACATACCACTCACCGGGCTTGAGCCGCAGCTCCTTCTTGAGCGCGACGGCCGGGTCTTCCTCTTCCTCCGGAGCTTCCGGGGCGGCCTCGGCTTCCGGAGCCGCGGCCTCGTCGGCGACCTCGCTGGGCGCCGCGTCGGCTTCTTCGCTTACGGCCTCGGGGTTGGATTCGTCAACGATCACGTCGACGGTCTCACCCGAAGGCGTTTCGCCGTCGAAGGTAGTCACGGTTGTCAGTCCTCTCTCATACGTCTGCTCTTCGCGCAAGCGCTCATCGCCGTTCTCGTCAGCCGAATACCAGCATGACGAGCTTGGCCAGGCCCAGATCGACCAGGCCGATCAGCGCCACCATGAACGCCAGGAAGATCAGCACCACGGTGGTGTAGCTGACCATCTGCTTGCGGTTCGGCCAGATCACCTTGCGTAGCTCGGCGACGACCTGCTGCAGGTAGGTCCAGACGAACACGAACGGGTTGCGCGACCGGCCGTCGGCGGACTTCTTGGCGGTCTTCGTCGCGGTGCCGGCGCCGTTCTTGGTGACGGCGGCCCTCGAAGAGCCAACCGACGTATCGGCGTCCTCAACGGCGTCGCTCACCGCTCCACGCCGCGACCGCTTGCCCGTCGGGCGTTGCGGCTGGGTCACGACCGTGGTCTGGCCGCCGACGTCGTCGGTGACTTCGTCCTCGATGCCGTCGCCTGCGGAGCCGGCACTGTCGCGCTCGTCGCTCACCGCATGCCTTTCGTCTGGTTCTTGTGGGTCACTATCCAGTGTCCACACTTGTCGAGTATTCAGTTGAGCAGGGGCGACAGGACTTGAACCTGCAACCTGCGGTTTTGGAGACCGCTGCTCTGCCAGTTGAGCTACGCCCCTTCAAGGATGGCACTGCCACCACCGTCACCCGGCCCGGGGTTCACACAATTCGCGCGCTCCCCGTTCGGTCGATCAGAAACCGACGGACAGCGCGCTGGACTGGGAAAACCCCGAGGTCCGAGTGTAGCGCGCCCCAGGTCTGAGTTACTAATCCGCCTGGAGGACTACTCGCCGACGGCCTTCCTCATGACCTGGCCCGATTCCGGATCCCATTTCACCGAGATCGAGTTGTCGCCCTCGTGGCCCATCATCGTCGTGTATGCCTCCAGCACCACCTCGCCGTGTCGATTGGTGCAGACGTTGCGGGTGACGACGATGTCGGCGCCGAACCGCTCATCGACAGACTCGACGTGCATGGTGCCCTGCAGCTCATCGCCGGCCTTGATGGGCTTGTGATAGACGAACTTCTGGTCGACCTGGACGATCTGCATGGTCTCCATGCCCACGTCGACGTGCTGGAAGAAGTCCCGCTGAATAAGATTCGCGAGGATCGCGACGAAAGTCAGCGGCGCCACGAGAGCGTCGTGACCCAGTTTGGCGGCGGCGTCCTCGTCGTGAGTCGCCGGGTCATCGGCCTTGACGGCCGTTGCGTACTGGCGGATCTGTTCGCGCCCCACCACAAAGGTGTCCGGATACTTCCAGACCATCCCCCGAATGTCGGTCTTGAGAGCCATGCGCTACGCCAGCTTCGCGGTCGCGACAGCGCGGCCGAAGATCTTCTTGCCGCCGCTGGTGGCCGAGATGGCGATGGTGACCGTCTTGCTCTCAGGGTCAACGGATTTCACGCGCCCGTTGAAGACGATTTCGGCGCCCTTGCCGTCGTTGGGAACTGGCACCACGGCGGTGAATCGGACGTTGTACTCAGTGACCGCAGCCGGATCGCCGACCCACGAGGTGACGTAGCCGCCGCCCAGGCCCATGGTCAGCATGCCGTGCGCGATGGCGGTGTCCAGCCCGACCTGCTTGGCGATCTCGTCGTCCCAGTGGATCGGGTTCAGGTCGCCGGAGACCCCCGCGTAGTTCACCAGGTCCTGGCGGGTCAGCGGGATGACCTTCTCCGGAAGCTCGTCGCCCTTCTTCACCGAACTGAACTCACGCAATGCCATCGTCAAAGCCACCTTTGTCTCCCTCTTCACCTGTGCGGCCCGCCAGGGTCGTGTAGGTCTCTTGGACTACGTCACCGTCTTCATTGGTAACGATGTTCTTGGTAACGATGATGTCCGCACCGAATGACTGCCGGATGGAGTGCACGTAGACGTCGCAGTACAGACGATCGCCGGCCTTGATCGGTGCGTGGAATTTGAGTTCTTGGTCGACCTGGACGATCTTCGCGTCCTGGATGCCGATATCGGCGTTGGCGAAGAACGCTGTCTGCGCCTGATAGCCGAAGACAGAGATGAACGTCAACGGGGCCAGCAGCCCGTCATGGCCGAGGTCGGCGGCGGCTTTCTCGTCGAAATACGCGGCGTCCTCGTTCTTGACGGCGACCGCGTATTCGCGGATCTTCTCCCGCCCCACCTCGTAATGGTCGGGATAGCGGTAGTGCATCCCGACGATGTTCGAAGACAACGTCACTGATTCGAAACCTATTCAGTCAGCCAGGAGCAACCGCTCGCGGCTTTGGCCGCTAGCGCGACTCTTTGTGGGCCTGGTGCTTGCCACAGTTCGGGCAGAACTTCTTCAGCTCCAGCCGGTCCGGATCGTTGCGGCGGTTCTTCTTGGTGATGTAGTTGCGGTGTTTGCACACCTCGCACGCCAAAGTGATCTTTGGCCGTACGTCGGTACTGGACGCCACGTCAGCTGCCCTCTTTCACAAAATCTCGTTGTTGTCTTGTAGCGATGGCCGGACTCGAACCGGCGACCTAACGATTATGAGTCGTTCGCTCTAACCGACTGAGCTACACCGCCATGTCGGGCGCCGCCGCCGAGCCTCAGTTTCTCCCGTCGCTTCGCTCGCCCAGGCGTCCACCGAGCCCCCTAACGGAATCGAACCGTTGACCTTTTCCTTACCATGGAAACGCTCTACCGACTGAGCTAAGGGGGCCGAGACCCGCGTGCAGTCAAGCCGTGGGCCTTAAAGAGGGTACATTCTGGAGGTTTGGCTCGCCAAACCGCTGGTGAACGACTCGCCGCCGCTGCGCCCAGATTGGCGACAACCCGACCGTGACGCGGTCCGAGAATGGTCAGTTGTGCGGAGCTGTCGGCTCCCCGGCTTCTCGCACGCGAACGGTTGAGCGGTGATAGGACGGAACCGTGACGGAACCCGGCGCGCCGCGCGTGGCGGTCTACCTCGATTTCGACAACATCGTCATCTCGCGCTATGACCAGGTGCACGGCCGGAACTCTTTCCAGAAGGACAAGGCGGCCGGGTTCGGCAAGGAACCCGATCGGCTGACCAAGGCGACCGTCGACGTCGGCGCCATCATCGACTTCGCGTCGTCGTTCGGAACCCTGGTGCTGACGAGGGCCTATGCAGACTGGTCTGCGGACGTCAACGCCGGCTACCAGGGGCAGCTGGTGGGCCGTGCGGTCGACCTCGTGCAGCTCTTTCCCGCAGCCGCGTACGGCAAGAACGGGGCCGATATCCGCTTGGCGGTCGACGCCGTCGAGGACATGTTCAGGTTGCCCGACCTGACCCACGTGATCATCGTCGCCGGCGACTCCGACTACATCGCGCTCGCTCAGCGCTGCAAGCGCCTCGGACGCTACGTTGTCGGCATCGGCATCGCCGGCTCGATCAGCCGGTCGCTCACCGCCGCCTGCGACGAGTTCGTTACCTATGACGCGCTGCCCGGCGTCCCGGTGTTCCCGCCGTCGCCTGCGAAGAAGGCGGCCCGGCGCACGAAGGCGAAGGAGGGCGACGAGGAACCCAGCGATCCCCAGGCCGCGGCGACGGGCCTGCTGGAGCGCGCCCTTCGCATCGGTCATGAGAAGGACGACGCCGACTGGCTGCACAACTCGGCGGTGAAGGCCCAGATGAAGCGCATGGACCCGTCGTTTTCCGAGAAGTCGCTGGGATTCCGCTCGTTCAGTGACTTCCTGCGCTCGCGCAGCGACCTGGTCGAGCTTGACGAGAGCAGCACCACTCGCATGGTGCGGCTGAAGGCGGAAGACTAGCCTGGCCCGCACTCTTACGGAGCCGGAACCTACTCTGAGCTCATGACCGATCGCCTGTACTTTCGGCAGCTGCTCTCGGGTCGCGACTTCGCCACCACCGACATGTTCGCGCAGCAGATGCGCAACTTCGCCTACCTGATCGGTGACCGCGAGACCGGCGACTGCGTCGTGGTCGATCCGGCTTACGCCGCTCAGGATCTGGTCGACGCGCTCGAGGCCGACAGCATGCACCTGTCGGGCGTGCTGGTCACGCACCACCACCCCGACCATGTCGGCGGGTCGATGATGGGCTTCGAGCTGAAGGGCCTCGCCGAGCTGCTGGAGCGGGTCAGTGTGCCGGTCCACGTCAATACCCATGAGGCGGACTGGGTTTCACGCGTGACGGGGATCGCGCGCAGCGAGCTGACCGCGCACGAGCATGGCGACAAGGTCACCGTCGGCGACATCGACATCGAGCTGCTGCATACCCCAGGCCACACGCCCGGCAGCCAGTGCTTCCTGTTGGACGGGTGCCTCGTTGCCGGCGACACACTGTTCCTGGAGGGCTGTGGCCGCACCGATTTTCCCGGCGGCGACGTCGACGAGATGTACCGCAGCCTGCAGGCGCTCGCGCAGTTGCCCGGCGATCCCACGGTGTTTCCTGGGCACTGGTATTCGGCCGAGCCGAGCGCCTCGCTCGCGGAGGTGCGCCGCACGAATTACGTGTACCGGGCAAGCAATCTCGATCAGTGGCGCATGTTGATGGGCGGCTGAGGCGCCCGCCCACGACTGTTTGCCTGGGCAAAAGTCGGACGTCCGTGCTGGACCTGCGTTATTCTCCCGCGATGACCACACCGCCCACGCCCGCCGGCTGGTACCCCGATCCCGACGGCTCGGGCGGCCAGCGGTACTGGGACGGGTCGGCGTGGGCTCCCGCTGAGCACGGCGCCCACGCGGCGCCCGAACCAGAATTCAGCGAACGACCGACGGACGTCGTATCGACCGCGCAGCCGGCTGAGGAACGGGTCGGCTCACACCGGGCACCCGAGCCCGAGCCGGCGCCCGAGCCCGAGCCCGGTCCGACGGCGCCGGTGGACCAACCTACGACGCGGATGGCCCTGCCGACCGCCCCACCGCCCCAGCCTCCGAGCTTCACCCCGCCGCCCGTGCCTGCCAACGAGCCATCAACGCCGGACGACGACCGCAGGAAGCTAATCGTCTGGTTCGGCGCCGCCTGCGCCGCGCTGCTGGCGGTGATGGTGCTCGTCTTCATCTACGCGCTGTTCATCCACGAGGACAACGCCGTGCAGATCGGCGCGACGGACACGACCACGACGACGTCCGAATCCCCGACGACAACAAGTGCCGAGGCGGACGAGCCGACGGAAACGGAGACCGAGTCCCCGACAGCGACCCCCGGCGGCGAAACCGTCGACGGACCGTTGTCGTTTTCGCTGATCGGTGTCGAGACGCGTACCACGGTCACGTCCACGGATGCCCCTGTCGAGAAGACGGCGCAGGGCGAGTTCATCGTCGTGCGACTCTCCGTCGTCAACACCAGCGATGCCCCGGCGACGTTCCTCGGCACGTACCAGAAACTCAATGCCGGCGGCACCACATACTCCATCGACGATGAAGCGTCGTTCTACGTCGGTGGCGGCTTCGTGGAGATTCCTCCCGGCGGTCAGGCCACCGTCGGTGTCGCATACGACGTGCCGCCCGGCACCGTGGCGGAATCGATTGAGCTGCACACTGATCCGATGAGCGCAGGTGTCGTAATGCCACTGTAGAACTTCAGGTGTGGCTGACACGCTCTATGCCGACGTGTCCGAATGGCAAGTCGGCGTCAACGACAGTTCCCTTCGGCCGTTGCGATATGAACTCCGCCGACGGCCTTACGGCGGAGGAATTCGCCCGTGCATGTGGCATTACACCCACTGAATCCGTGCCAACACACGTTGCGAACTCAAGAATCCGTAGGAAGTTCCGATTCGAGTAGTGCGATACGCAGGACACGGCGGCTTTTGCCGGGCAAACTGTCTACCAGCACCGCAAATAATTTCGGTCGGGGGTCGACGTGAAGAACATCGTGCTGTGCTACGACCGCGCACGTGCCCATCCCGGGCTGCGGGACGCCACGAACGCCGAGGCGCTGCTCCGGCTGCTCGAGGAGAGCGACGAGCAGATCACCTGGTACCACTCGGGCGCGCGGATTCCCGCCTCGTCCCGAGGCGGGCCACTCGGCAGGCTTCGGTGGAGAGAGGCCGCCATCGACGACGCGCGGGCGGCCATCGCCGAGGCCTACGAGTTCCTGGTCGACTGGTGGGAGCCAGGCGATCGGATCTTCATGTTCGGCGTCGGCCGCGGCGCATATTGTGCACAGGCCCTGGCGCGACTGCTCGGCACCGTTGGAGTGCTGCCCGACCTGATGGACTACGTGCTCGCCGCCTATGTCCTGCCCCGCACTCGGCGCACCCCGCAGGACTGGCGGCGGGTGACGCTACTGGCGGCGCGGCTGGCCGGACGGCGCGAAATCGGCGTTCCCGTACAGTTTTTGGGGCTGTGGGACATGGTGAAGGTGCCGGGGCTTCCGCGGCCTTCCATGGCCGAATCGTTGTCCAATGTCGTCGCCGGCCGGCATGCGGTCGCCGTCGACGGTGGCTACGGTCCGTTCGGCGAGCACCTCGTCGCGTCGGCCTCGGAACGCGTCGAAGAGGTCTGGTTCCGCGGCGCGCGGTGCGACGTCGCCGGCGGTCCGGGGGCATGCTGGCCGCTGGCCGATATTGCGCTCGACTGGATGCTCGACGGCGCCGTCAAGGCGGGTGTCGCGGTGCGGGGCGCGAGCTGTGCGCCCGCACCGAGCGAGTTCGACGCGCTGGCCGGAAGCGCACCCACGATTTCGATCCGCAGGCTGCCGGCCGATGCGCTCGTGCACGCCAGCGTCGACATCTACCTGCGCGCGCATCCGGAGTACTGGCGGCGGCTGCCCGCCCACGTCGTCTGGGCCGACATGGATTGGCTGGCCCGCGGCGAGCGGCTGGTGCATGTCGAGCCGGCGACCGCACGGGTTGAACAAGAGGTGCTCGCCGCCTCCTGAGCGAGTAGCGCCATCGACCAATGGCGTGGTGCGTGGAAAGAATTTGCGTACTGCACTACCCGAGACTGCGTGGCCGCTGATCAGCAGACTCGCCGCATGACCATCATCACCCCGGCGTTCCAGGACGCCGACCCGGACAAGATCGATCCGCGCCGCGATGCGATGCTGCGCCGCCGGGTTCTGGAAGAGCAGCAGATCGAGGCCCTTCGCCGCCGGGTCGCCGAACGCGCCGAACCGCGGCTTGCGCACGAGCAGGCGCTCGCGTCATCGAGCAGCCTGGCCGAGGCCAACCCACCGGAACTCGTCGCCCGGCGCCTCGACCGCATCACCCGCTACTACGCGGGCGTCGAGCTGCCGGAGACCACTCCGACCGACGCGCCCGATGAGCTGGCCCAGAAGGCAGTCGAGCGCGCCCCTGTGCCCAATTCGACGCCGCCCGAGCAGCTGCTCGAAGCCATCATCAACACAGCGGATTTCGTCGGGACGCGATATCTCGACGCCGGTGTGGCCGCCGCACGGGCGGTCGGCCGGATTCTGATCAAGGACAGCCGCGGACGGCTCGTCGGTTACGGCACGGGGTCGATGATCTCGCCGCACCTGATGTTGACGAATCATCACGTGCTGGACAACGCGGATGCGGCAGCCACGAGTCAGGTCGAGTTCGACTACCAGGACGGCATTGACGGCAAACTGCTCGACGTCACCACATTCGGCTTCGATCCCGACCGGTTCTTCCTCGCCGACGAGGGTTTGGATTTCGCAATCGTGGCGGTGCAGGCCGTGGCCGACGAGCTCGCGCCGTTCGGATTCAACCGGCTGATCGAATCCGAGGGCAAGGCACTGCTCGGCGAGTTCGTGACGATCGTGCAGCATCCCCGCGGTGAGAAGAAGCAGGTGGCCTTGCGGGAGAACCGGATCGTCGACGGCGGGGAGCACTTCGTGCACTACTCCGCCGACACCGAGCCGGGCTCATCGGGCTCGCCGGTGTTCAACGACCAGTGGGAAGTGCTCGCGCTGCACCACGCCAGTGTTCGCGCACCCGAACATCCCGACTTCGGAAACGTGCTCAACGAGGGCGTGCGGGTGACGGCGATCCTCGGCATGGTCAAGAACAGCCAGCTGCCGGCCTCGCAGCGGGCGTTGGCCGACGAGATCCTGCACCCGCCATCACCCGAGCGGAAACCAACCACCGCGACGCCGCGACCGGACGGCAACTCGCCGATCTCGATCAAGATTCCGCTCACGCTCGAGGTGACGCTGCCGCCGGGCGCCGTCGCCGCGCTGCGCGTCGAGCAGCCGACGGCGCCGAGCACCGAATCCATCGATCCGGACTACAGCACGCGACCCGGCTATGACCCAGCGTTCCTGGGCATCCCACTTCCGCTGCCGGTTTTGACGGCCGATGCCGATCTGGCAACGGAGCCGCTGCCGTATCACAACTTCAGCGTGGTGATGCAGCGCAAGCGAAAGCTGGCTCTGTTCACTGCGGTCAACATCGACGGCGGCAAGGCCGATCACCCGCGCCGGGACCGCGACGCGTGGATTGTCGATCCGCGGATTCCGGCCAGTGAGCAGACCGGCGAAGAGGTGTACCGCGACAACGACCTCGACCGTGGGCATTTGGTGCGCCGATTGGACCCGGCTTGGGGCCCGAAATCGGCCGCCGCCGTCGACGACACCTTCCACTTCACCAACTGCACACCGCAGCATCACGAATTCAACGCCGGCCGGACGTTGTGGCTGGGCCTGGAGGACTACGTGCTGCAGAACGCGGTGACGTCGGACCTGCGGGTCAGCGTGCTCACCGGGCCGGTGCTCGACGACGGCGATCCGGAGTATCGCGGCGTGGCGTTGCCGCTGCAGTACTGGAAGGTCGTGGCGATGGTGCGTACTGACGGAAAGCCTTCTGTCACAGCGTATCTTCTCAGTCAGGAGTCATTGCTGGACGAGTTCCGCACCGAGCGGTTGCCGGGCGCGCTGCCCGAGTCGTTCTCCTACGGCGCATATCGGACGTTCCAGGTGCCGGTGCGCCGGATCGCGGATCTCACGGGACTGGACCTGGCGCCCTACGTTGCCGCCGACCCGCTGGACCGCCTCGAAACGACCGGACTGCCACGCGAACTCGTGCAACTCGACCACATACTCCTGTGACAAGTCCCGCTCTCCTCCCCCCGGAGGTAGTAAAGTTCGAGGTCGTGGCCCAAAACTGGCCTGTGGTCCGGCGCGATACCGAATACACGGCGATTTACAACGCGCTGGTGGAGCAAACGGGTGTGTGCGGGATCGTGCTGATCGGCGATGCCGGCGTGGGCAAGACAACGCTTGCCCGCCTGGTGACGCAGTCGCTGCCGTCGCGGGTGCAGTGGGTGGCCGGTACCGAGTCGGCGCGCAGCATCCCGCTCGGAGTCTTCGCGCACTTGGTGGGGGCCGCGACGTCCCGGGATCCGGTGGCGTTCCTGTCGGCGGCGCGCGAAACCATTCTCGCCGAAGGCCATTCAGTGATCGGTGTCGACGACGCGCATTTGCTGGATCAACTGTCGGCAACCCTGCTTCACCAGTTGGCGCTGGACGGCTCGGTCCGCATCGTCGCCACGGTGCGGGCCGGAGAGACGGTGCCCGACGCGATCACCTCGCTGTGGAAGGATGGCTATCTGCAGCGGCTGCACCTGATGCCTTTCACGAGGGATCAGTGCGTCAGTCTCATCGAGCAGGCGCTCGGCGGCCGCGTCGAGGGACTGTCGGCCGACCTGATGTGGGAGGCGTCCGGCGGAAACGCGTTGTTCGTCCGGCACCTGGTCGAGGGCGCGTTGGAGGCGGGCACACTGCGTCAGGTCCGCGGTGTGTGGCAGCTGCGCGGCCGGACCGCGGTCACCTCCGAACTGGCGTCGCTGCTGGATTCCCGGGTCGATCAGCTGCCCGACAACGTGCTGCACACGCTGCGGCTGCTGACGTTCTGTGAGCCTTTGAATCTCGACACGCTGACCGACATCGTCGGTGTCGACGCGGTGGAGGATGCGGAGAACCGCGGCCTGATCCGCGTCGTCGAGGACCATTCCAACATCGACGTGCGGTTCAACCATCCGTTGTTCGGGGAGGTGATCCGCCGGCGGCTGGGCATGGCGGCGGCGCGTCGGTTGCGCGGCGAGGTGGTGCGCGCGCTGCAGGGTCACCCGTTGCGTGGGCCGACGGACCGTATGCGGTTGGCGGAGTTGACGCTCGACAGCGACCAATCGCCCGACCTCGAGCTGTTAGAGACTGCGGCGCGGGACGCGATCGCGCTGACGAACGTCACGTTGGGTGAGCGGCTGGCCCGTGCCGCCGTGAACCGCGGCGGCGGCCTGACCGCCAGCGAGCTGTTGGCCCGGTCGCTGCTGTGGCAGGGTAAGGCCGCAGAGGCCGAGGAGACGCTGAACTCGTTCGACCCGGACCAGATGAACGAAATCGACCTGGTGCGTTGGGGTCTGGCGCGAATCGCCAACCTGCACTGGTCGATGGGCGATGCCGAGAGCGCCGACGAGGTGCTGGAACTATTGCGGGAGAAGATCACTCACAACGGGCTGCGGCTGCTCGTCGACGGCGTCGCGTCCGCGTCCCGCGCGTTTGAGAATCAGCTCTCCGAATCCGTCGCACTGTCCGAGCGGGTGCTTGCCGATCCCGACGCCCACCCGACCGCCGTCCAATGGGCCGCGTTCGGCGGCGCGCTGGCGCTGGCGTTGATGGGTCGCGCTGACGAGGTCGCCGCGGTCGCGGAGCGGGGCCATCAGGTGGAGAGGAGGGTCGACGGACTGCTGCGCCATCTCGCCGCCTTCGGTGAGGTCCGCGCGCTGGCGCTGGCCGGCGACTTCGACACCGCCGCACAGCGATCCGCCGACATCATCCGGATCACGTCCTCGGGCCAGTACCTGGCGTGGGGTATGGCCAACGTGCTGGTCGGAACCGTCGGGGTGGCCCGGGGGCTGTTCGCCGATACGGTGCCGCGGATGGAACAAACGGTTGCCGCCTTGACCGCGGAGTCGGCGGCGTCGTGGAGCTTCCCGGCGCGTCTGTTGCTGGCGCAGTCCTACTGTGTGCTGGGCCGCGTGGAGCCCGGCGCCAAGATGGTGGCCGAAGTGAAGACGCGCTTCGGCCGGCACGTCGCGGTGTTCGGCCCGCAGCTCACGATCACCGAGTCGTGGCTGGCCGCTGCGGAGGGAAATATCAGCGCCGCAATCGATCTCGCGCTGGAGGCGGCGCGGCAGGCGGCGGACTCGGGGCAGCAGGCGATCGAGATGCTGGCGCTGCACGACGCGGTGCGGTTCGGCGATCAGACTTCCCTGGACCGGCTCGTCGAGGTGGCGGCCGCGACGGGTGGACGTCTGGCGGCGGCGATCGCGGCACATGCCGAGGCGGTGCGCGACCGCGACGGGGCGGGAATTTCGACCGCGGCGCAGCGATTCGAGGAGATCGGTGCGCTGTTGTCGGCGGCCGATGCTTTCGCTCAGGCGGCGGTCGCGTTCGAGGGTGCCGACGACCGCCGCCGCAGCGTGGAGGCGGCCGCGGCGGCGAACCGGCTGGCGGCCGAGTGCGGCGGAATCCGAACCCCCGCACTGGATCTGGCCGCACACCCGTTGCCGCTGACGGTCCGTGAACGCGAGATCGCCAATCTGGTTGCGGCGGGGCTGAGCAATCGCGACATCGCCGACCGGCTGACGGTGTCGGTGCGCACCGTGGAGGGCCACCTCTACCGGGCGTGCATCAAGCTCGACATCTCCGACCGCGAGGAACTGGCCGCGCTTATCCGCAGCGGCGCCCACAGCTAGCTTTTCCGCCGAAACTGAGCTTGTGCTCGACAAATCGCCGAAATTTCGCACACAAGCTCAGATTCGGCGGAGACCGGCTATGAGACCGTCAGAAAGGGTCCGGACAATGGGACTGAATTCCCCTCGCTTTTCCCTCGACCCCGTCCTGGAGCAATGCTTCGCCGGCGCCCACCGGATGCACGCACCCGAGGAGAACCTCTCGGTCATGCGCGTCCAGGAGGCATTGGACACACTCGGTTTCCCGAGCGGTGGGCTCGACGGGATCTTCGGTGACGCAACCGGCGCAGCGGTGAGTGCGTTCAAGCAGAGCCGCGGGTTGGAGCCGACCGATCCGGTGGTCGGCAAAGGGACGTCGGGCCAGCTGGACGCGGAGTTGTTCGTCGACCCGCCAAGCCTGGATCCAGCGTTCGGCGAAGTTGCCTCGTTCGTCGCCGCACATGTGGTGGAGCCCTTCGTCGGATTCGAACTTGCACCGCTTATCGATGCGCCACTGAACACCCAACGTCACGACCTCGGGGGCTTCATGCGATCGGCGCTGAATTCGGGTCATTGCCTTGCCATCGTCGCGCACAGCAGGATTCGTGGTGTTCAGGACAACCGAATACCCGCCGCCATCATCGACCACATCGACCGCGACATGCGCCCCGACGCCGCGGGCATCACGGTCGACTTCGACGGCACCGATGGACAGGAACACGTCGCGATCGCCTTCAACGACCTGACGATACGCGGCCGGATGTCGCTCACCCACCATCCGACCGGCCGGAAGGCGAAGGTCGATCTGCGCGCCGTGCTGTGCCATGAGCTGACCCATATGCGCAACAAAGGGCTGGGTCTGGAGAACACCCCGACCTTCGACACCGAAAGCTTCCTCGATCCCAATCTGGCGGCAAACCTGTCCCAGGCGACCGGTAGACCGACGGCGCGCGTCTTCTTTCAGTTCGCCCATGAGATGAACGCGCGCCACGTCAACTGGATCATCGAGCGCGAGAATGCGGGCGATCCGTTCGCCGCGCAGTTCCTGCAGCCGGTCGCACTCTCCGAAGCCGCACATTTCTACTTCGCCGAAACCGACCCCGAACTGTTCGACGACAACGGTTACATCCCCGGAATCCTGGCCCAGGGACACGCGGCGACCTACCGCCAGATCGCCCTGTGGCTACGCCAGTGCGCGAACATGACCTTCAGCGGCAACACCGAAGCACAGCAGATCAGCGCGCAGCTGTTTCGCGACGCCGCGGACTCGGCCGAACTCACCGCCCTCAATCCCGACCTGGCCCGTCCGCCAGGAGACGGGCTGTTCCCGCTGGCCAACGACTTTCATTAGGCCGCGGCGGGGCAGCGGATTTCGAGTAGTGCACTACTCGCGACGGCGAGCGATGGCGTCGATACCGTTCGCACCGTGACCGCGCCGAGAAAGCTCGCCGTTGAAATCCGAAACAACATCAGGCGAAAGCTGACGCACAGCCTGTGCACGATGACACAATCGACCAGTTTTCGCCGGCTCGATGCATCTGGTTGGGGGAGCTATGAGTCAAGCGGGTAGTGCCATCCTCACTGTCGATCACGACGGCTCCGTCAATGCGATTGCGTTCAGCGCAGACTCGACGCGGTTCGCCAGCGGAGGGGCCGGCACCAACGTCCTTGTCCGCGCGGTGCAGACGGGGCCGAAGCTGGACATCCCGGTCAACGGATTCGTCTCGAGCATCGCGTTCAGTCCCGACGGTGCAACGCTCGCGCTGGCCGATCTCGACCGCGTCGCGACCCACTCGGCCAGCAACGGGGCGCTCGGCTGGGAAGGTGCCATCGAGGCGGCGAGCTCGGTCAATTCCGTCACCTTCACTCCCGACGGACAACAGCTCATCGCAACCACCGACACTCGCATCGCGGTGCTCGACGCGGCGACCGGTGACCCGGTTCTGCCACCGATCGTCGTCGACCAGACCATCGTCGACGTCGACCTCAGCAAGGACGGCAAGCTGCTCGCGGTCGCCATCGACGAACGCCACGGCGGCAACCATCACCAAGCCGGCTCCGCGCGCGTGTTCGACCTCACCACCGGCGCCGAGCGCAGCCGCAAGACCCCCGACGACGCGGTGCACGCCGTAGCGTTCAGCCCGGACGCATCCATGGTTCTGTTCGGCAGTGCCGACGGAACTACGCGAATGTTCAAGTCCGACGACGGTACTCAGCTATGGCAGGTACCGGAAGACCTCGAACGCGAGGACTCGCTCGGATCCACTCACGTCGCCTTCGACCCGACTGGCCGCTGGACCGTGGTCGGTGGCGCCGACGACTCCGCGCGGATTCTGGAGGCAGAGTCCGGCGTGGAGAACACCTTCCGCCTCGAGCACACCGGCGCAGTCACCCACGTCGCGTTCAGTCCGAACGGAAAGTGGGCGGCGAGCACCGCAATCGACAACGTCGTGCAGGCCATCAACGTGGCGACGGGGGTCAGACGCTTCCCCCCGCAGAACACCGACGAGGTCCTTGCGCTCCGGTTCAGTCCCAACAGCCTCTGGCTGGGCCTAGGGCATTTCAACAAGGCGGTGGTACTCGACGTCACCGGTGGTGTCGGGTGAACCCGAACGATTTGTGGCGGCTGGTCACCGCCGAGCTGAAGGCCTACGTCGACCGGGCGGTCCGTGATCTGCTCGCCCAGCTGCCGGCCCTGCAACCCGGCGACGCGTTGATGGGTGGACGGCTGCTTTCGGTGGTCGTGCCTCCCGCGGGCAACCCGCTGACAGATCTGGTCCGCGACATCACCGGCGAGCTCGACGCCGACTCGCCGGTGCGCCTCCACGGCTGGCGCCGCGCTCCCAACGCCGGGCCCGGAATTGCGTTGGTGATCAAGGACCCTGCCGACCCGACGCGCCTCGCCGCGGTCGCCGTCACACCCGATGCCGCGAACAACCCGCTGTTCGACGTCGTCGTGTCGGGCGGGGCGGCGCTGACATTCCAGACACCCAACCCGCCTAACCCGGCGGCGGAGTGGTCGGCGGCGGTGACCGTGGACGCTCCCGACGGGTGGGACGTCGCCGCCGGCGGACCGCCACCGCCCGGCGGGTCGGCCAGCGTCCGCGTCGAGCGCACCGCACCGTTTCAGGCCGGCATGACCACGGGCCCGGGCATGCGGCTGAAGGGTTTCGCGATCACCGTCGCCGCAAACCCGCCGGCCCCGCCCACGGTCACCGTCCAGCTGCGCGGAGTCGAGGTAGCGATCCTGCCGGCGGAGTTGGCACGACTGGTCGGCACGTCGCCCAACCAACCGGCCGCGTCGAACGACTCGGCAGCGATCACGGTCACCGTCGAGGCAGACCGCAACAACGGCGTGCGATTCGCCGGAGGTAGCTCGCTGCGTTTGCCAATTCCCTTGCGGCTCAACGCCCCCGGCCTGCAAAGCCGCGGCACTGCGTTTACTCTGTCGCAGTCCGACGGCTCGCTGCACCTGGGCGTGGTCACCTCACTCACCGCGAGCCTGCCCGGGTTACCGCTGCGGGCAATGCTCAGTGACGCGGGAAGTAGTCTGCCCCTGAAGTTTCCCGCTGGGCAGCGGCCCCGCCTGGACCCGGCCGGTCTCCGTGCACTCACCCCTGACGGCATCGGGGTGAACCTCACGCTTCCCCCGGTGTCCGGCGGCGGGTTCGTCCGCAAGATCGATGACACCAGCTACGGCGGCGTCATCGCGGTCGATCTCGGCGTCATCGGCATGCAGGCCGTTGCGGTGTTCCGACCGCCCGACGCAAAGAATCCCACCAGTTTCGTCGTGGTCCTCGCCGCGCAATTCCCACCGCCGGGGATCCAACTCTGCTTCGGATTCGCCCTCGACGCGGTCGGCGGCCTCGTCGGCGTCAACCGCCGCGTCGACGTCACCGAGATCTCCCGCCTGGTCAGTGACGGTCATGCTGATCGGGTGCTGTTCCCCGAGCGGATCGTCGAGCGCGCCGACGAGGTGATCGGCGCGCTGTCGGCGGCATTCCCGCTGGCCGGCAGCAGGTTCGTCATCGCCCCGATGGTGCGGATCACGTGGGGCGGACGGATGGTGTCACTGTCCGGTGCGCTGATTCTGGAGCTGCCCGCACCGGTGCAGGCGGTGATTCTGGGTCGGCTGCTTGTCGGGGTGCCCGACCCCGTGGTGCCGCTGGTTCGGTTGCAAGCCAGCATCCTTGGCCGATTCGATCCCGGCGTGCCGTCGTTCGAACTGCTGGTCTCCCTGGCTGGATCCTGGATCGTCGGGTTGGCAGTGCGCGGCGAGATCTACCTGCTGGTCCGGGGCGGTGACCGCCCCGAGTTCGTCTTGTCGGCCGGTGGGTTCCACCCACGGTACGTCCGCCCGGCAGGCGTACCCGCGCTGCAGCGTCTGCAGATGGATCTGCGGCCCGGCTTCCCCTTCGCGATGAGCATCGAGGCGTACTTCGCGGTCACGTCCAACGCCGTGCAGTTCGGCGGTCGCCTGCACCTGGAAGCGATGATCGCCAAGTGTGGGGTGGAGGGTTGGCTGGGACTGGACGCGCTCTTCCGCTTCGACCCGACCTTCTCGTTCTCGGTGCGCATCTTCGCCGGGGTGGCCGTGCGCGCTCTCGGCCAGCGGCTGGCCAGCGTGGGACTGGACTTCACCCTGGAAGGGCCGGCGCCATGGCATGCGTTCGGCACCGGCAGCATCTCGGTGCTGTTCTGGGACGTCGACCTGGATTTCGACATCGGCTGGGGCGCTCCACCGGCGGTGGCCGCCCGCATCGTCGGCGACGACCTGTCCGGCCCCGTGAAGGCTGCGATCAACAAACCCGACGCCTGGATCATCGAACGCCCCAGCGCCGAGCGGACCGGTTTGACGTTCACCCGCACGGCCGCCGAAGAAATGACAGCCGGCACCCTCGTGCACCCGGATTCCACCTTCCGGGTCAGCCAAGCGGTGGTTCCGCTGGACGTTGTTTTCACCAAGTACTCGCGCCGCCGGGTCGCCGAGCAGCGTTGGGCCATCACCAGCGTCCAGGTCGGGGTGGTGCAACCTGCGGACCGTCTCGGCGACCTCGTGGAGCGTTTTGTCCGCGGCGAACTGTTCGATCTGACCGAGGACGAACAGCTCACCGCTCCGCCGACTTCCACCCACAACAGCGGCAAACAGGTGGTGACCGGTGGCTTTCGACTCGGCGCCGGGCATCGGGTGGACGACGGTTACGAAACCGCATACGAGCCTCCGCTGGCAGATCCCCGCGCGGTATCGAAGTGGCCCGGCCTGTATGCGCAGGAGACGTCGCTGAGCTACTCGGTCGCCGAGCGCCTGCAACGCTGGCGGCCGGCGGCGGTGACGGTGGGATTGCGGCCACCGTCGCTGAGGGCCGTCGCGGGCCCGACGCTACGTCCGATGGACACCACCCTGATCGCGGTGGACCGCAACGTTTTTGAAGAGCGTGCCGCGCAGCCGATCGCCGAGGCGACCGTCGAGACCGCGGTCGACCTGTGGCAGGTGATGCGCGACCAGCTTCGCGACCCCACGCAGCCGACCCGCTTCCTGGAGGCCTGGGAGGTACCGGCGTGAGCACGCGGTGGTTCTTCTCCTCAGCCCGCCATGGGGTGGCCGCGGGGGTGTCGGCCGGGCCGGCACTCAAGACCCAGGTGACGTTCAACCGCCAAATGGGTGGTGGCGCTTCAGATATCACCGCGCCGGGCCCCGATCTGCGGCTGGCAGGCCCGGGCCATGTCGCCGGCATCGAGCGCGGACTCATCATGCGCGAGGAGCCGCCACCAGGCACCACTTCGGTCGCCGAAAACATCCTGGCCAGCGTCGAATTGGCCTACGCTGACCTACCCTGGCTGGTGTCGCTCCGGGAGCGGCCGGGAGGCGCTGCGGCCCAACCCTTTCCGTGGATCGTGCTGGTGGTGTTGTCCACCGACGAGGCCACCCCGCCACGAGACGCCAACCCGCTGCCGATCCTCACCGCTCCGCATGCCGCCCTGCCGCCGCTCGACGAAAGCTGGGCCTGGGCCCATGTCGAGGCCCGCCTCGACGACACGGTGCAAGATGTCGGGACCGCGGAGAAGATCGCCACCGACGGTGTGCGCACCCGCTCCGCGGCGGTCGTGGCGCGGCTGGTGTGTCCGCGCCGCCTCGAGCCGCACAAGACGTGGATCGCCGCGGTCGTGCCCGCGACCGCGGCAGGCGTGAGTGCGGGCCTGGGCAATGCGGCCGTGGCCGCGCCCGCCGACAAGGCGTGGCCACCCGCCGATGGCCGCGCGACGGTCGATCTGCCCGTCTACCACTGGTGGACATTTCGCACCGGCGAAGCCGGCAGCTTCGAGGACTTGGCTCGGCGGCTGAAGTTCACCAAAGCCGATGCGCTGGGCCTGGGTTCGCGGATCGTCGACGTGAGCCACCCGTGGCCGGCCGGACAGGCCGCGGGTCCGGCAACGGTGGCCCTCGACGGCGCACTGCGCGTACCTGGCCCGCCCGACACCGAAAAATGGTCAGACGAAACGCTTCAGCGCACCTTTCGCCGCGACCTCCGCGACCAGCTGAACGCCCCGGCCGCCCGCCGCCAAGACACCACTCCCGACGGCCCGAACACTGACCGCGACGCCACCGCGGTCGGTCCCCCGCTGTACGGCAGCCATCATTCCGGTGAGCAGACCGTCGCAGCAGACGACGACCTGGGTTGGATCACCACACTCAACCTCGAGGTGCGCAGGCGGGTGGCGGCCGCGCTGGGCGCCCGGTACGTCCAGCTCGAGCAAGAGTTCCTGATGGCCCGCGCCTGGGAGCAGGTCGGGGCGATCCGAGAGGCCAACCGGATACTGGCCGCCGCCGAGCTGGCGGCGGTCACCGCAGAGGTGAGTCACCGCAAGCACATTCAACCGCTGGCCCCGGCGGATCTGGTGACCACGATGGCTCCGCTGGCCGGCCGCGTCGTGCTGCCACCGGGATTTGGCAGGACCGATGGCCCAGGACTGGTTCCCCCAAACGAATCGGCGACGCTGTCCGACGTCCTGGCCGACTCGCAGGTTCCCGACGGCATGGCGACGACCGCCTTTTCGCGGCTGGCCCGCACCGGTGGAGCGGTGCGCCGCCGCGTCGACCGGGTGACAGACGGCGCCGCCAACGACGCATCGAAAATTGGGGCCGGACTACCCCGCCGCCAAGACGGAATGGGCCTGGCACCCGGCGAGCCGGCACTGGAGCTGCCCGACGAGCTGCGCGCACGAACCGCGCCGATCCCGTTGCAGCTGCGGCGCATAGCCGGTCTCATCGCCGCACCAGACATTGCCGACCGCACCCCCGAGGAGCCCCGGCCGCTGCGCCCCATCATGGCCCATCCCCAGTTCCACGTGGCCGTCGCCGAGGAGATCCTGGCGCGCTGGCCGGACTGGGCGATTCCCGGCATCGAAGGCCTGCCACCGGATTCGGTGACGATCCTGGAAACCAATCCCGGTTTCGTCGCGGCGCTGCTGGTGGGCCTCAACCAGGAGTTCAACCGCGAGCTGTTGTGGCGCGAGTTCCCCACCGATCAGCGCGGCACACCGTTTGCACGGTTCTGGCCGACACCCGGCGCCGACATCGACGAGATCGCCCGCTGGCCCGTCGACACCGCGCTGGGCAGCCAGATCCGCGAGGGCACCGAGGGGAGCATCGTGCTGCTGATGCGCGGCGAAGTGCTGAGGCGGTTCCCGGGCACCGCGCTGCTGGCGGTTCAGGGCGAAAACGGCAGGTTGCCAGAAACATTCACCCCCATCCCCGCGATACAACTGCCGCTGGACGAATCCACGGTGCTGTTCTTGTTCTCCGGCATCGACGAAGACACCGCCCGCGATCAGGACTGGTTCTTCGTGCTGCGAGAACCCATGCGCGGCACCCAATTCGGCTTCGACCTCGGCGTTCAGGGGCCGATGAAGTCCTGGGCGAATCTGACCTGGAACGCCGTACCCGTGCACGCCAACCGATGCGTACGCGCCGACACCGCACCAACGGTGAGTCCCCCGGCCGACACGCCGGATCCGCCGGTGTGGGGCAGGGATCCGGCCGATATGGCGCGTATCGCGTTTCAGCAGCCTTTCCAACTGGCGTTCCGGGCCGCCACCCTGCTGGGGCCATGACAATGCACCGCGGCGCGGCACATCCGAGGAGGCACGGCGATGGCTGAGCCGCTCTCAGCGTCGTTCTCGGCCCGGGTCCTGGTCGATGGACTGCGCATTCGGCATGAACGCGAGCAAGCGGCCGCCGACACCCAGGCCACCATCCTGCGCCGCCTGCGAGACCGCGCCGCCGCCGGGACTTCCACCGCCGAACAGGTCGCCGCCGCGGCCACCCAGCACGCCGCCCTCCAGCAGGCCGCCGATAACACCCGCAGCTCGCTGAGCAGCGTCGAGCAAGCCCTCGCCGACGCACTCGACGCCGAGGACAAGCTGTTCGCCGACCACAACACCGACCCGATCGCGCTGCTGCCGGTCCGGTTGGAAACCGTTTGGTGGGACGAACATTCGCTGCGGGTGCGGGTGTATCCCGACGATATGCACCTGGCGAAGCTGGACCCCGCGCTGACGCCCGTGGAGGCGCAGTCCGGTGCACAGTACTGGCGGGCACCCGGACCCGAGGAGTGGCAGCAGCTGCTGACAACCGTTCGGCCCAACAGGGCCGCTTGGATCGCCCATGCAACCCGGCCGGGCGCACCACCGCCGGTCATCCGCGAGGCTGACGCCCGGCCCCGCGGCACCGTCACGATGCCCCGCCGTTGGCGTTTCGTCGGCCTCGTCGGCGGCGAGGTGGTGATCGACAAGCTTGGCCGACCGATCCCGAATCCCCTGCCGTTGGACCTGCTTGACGAGCAGGAGAGCTGGACGGTGCACTGGTTCGAGGCGGTCAAACACGGCATGGCGGTCGAGATCACGCCCCTCCCAGAGGGATTGGATCATCTCGACGAGCTGCTGGTCGTCGGTGTCGGTGACGCGCCGGCAGCGGCAGGCGCCGATCACCTGGCCGACCTGCTGCGCGGCCACATGTTCGGCGCCGGCCTGGCCATGCTCAAACCCGGCACGCCGACCAACAACACTCCCACCAGCAGGTCCGGCTGGTCCTCCCGTCCGACCTACCCGCCGCCGTCCCCCGATCCGGGCCCCGACACCGCCCCCACAGCCGACACTCTTACCCACGCCCTCGGCCTGGCCGACGCGGCGCTGCTGCGAAACTGTCCGGGCGCAACAGATCCCGAGTTCGACGCGCTCACCGGGCTCACCGTGTTCACGTGGGCGGCGTTCGGGCGAGAGTTCTCCGAAGCGGCGGTCGCCCACCACAACCTCGCCAACGGCAGCTTCAGCGCCGTCGATTCGCAACAGCCTTGGCGAGACATCCGCGACCACCTCATCGACCACGTACGGGGCCGCGGCTCCCTACCGATGCTGCGGGTCGGACGCCAGCCCTACGCCATCCTGCCGGCGTCGTCGTTGACCGATTGGCGCGCCGACCGCGCCGACGCGCCCGACACGCATCTGCTGCCCTGGCTGCTGCGCCTGCGCGAAAAGTGGCGTGAGGTACTGGGCAACATTCCGCGGATCGGGCAACTGAACCCGGACCCGAACGCCGAAGGCACATCGGTCGATCAGGTGATGGTCGACATGCTCAGCCGCCAGGCCGCGGCCACTGGCCTGGCCATGAGACGCCTCAACGGCCCAGAAGTCACCCTGTCGAGAACCGCACCCAACGAGGCACCGTCGTTTCTGAGCCTGGCCGGTGTGCCACCCGACGGCGCGCTGCGCTGGACCACTCCGACGGATGCCTGGACCGACATGGGCACCGATACCCAACCGCCGAAAGGCCTGCCGGACTTCGTGATCCGCATGACCCAGGGTCACGAAGGCTTTGCCAGCGCCGCGGCCGCGACCGCCGACTATCTCCACGCCATACAAGCCTTCCTCGCCGGTGAATTGTCCGCCGCTGAGTACGACCAGGCGTGGCCTGTACTGCGCAGCGACGACAGCGAGGTAGGCCCCCGCCGGACCACATTCTTCGACATGCCGGAGGGCAGCGGGCTGCTCGAAGCCGTAGTGTCCGTGCGTAACTGGGCCTTCATGGAGCTGGACGGCGACTCACTGGGCACCGCGTTGACCCTCAACGACACCGTCGACCAGATCGTCGCCGACGTGCTGGACAACGCTTCGGACCCGCAGGACGAGATCGCCGACGCGGCCCGCTCATCGGCCACACTCGCGCGCCTCGAACACCTGCTGCGCGCGGTTGCGGCGGTACCGGTCACCCGGATCGCCGAACTGGTTCTCGAGGTGATGGACGTCTACTGCCACCGCATTGACGCGTGGGCGACGTCGCTGGCATCGCGCCGACTCGGCGAGTTGCGCGCCTCCGGTGTCGACGGAATCAGGATTGGCGGCTACGGCTGGGTGGAGGACCTGCGCCCACCGCAGGAACACGACCTGGTCGATATCGGCCCTGACGACCTACCGGCCATCAGATCCGGCCAGGGCTACATCCATGCGCCGTCGCTGCAGCACGCCACCGCTGCCGCGGTGCTGAGATCCGGGGCGCAAACGCATCCGGGTGAGAACGCCTATTCGGTCAACCTGAATTCGCGCCGAAGCCGCGTCGCCCGCTGGCTGATCGGCGGTGTGCGTCAGGGCCAGAGTCTCGGCGCTCTGCTGGGCTACCGCTTCGAACGCGCACTGCACGACGCGAACCTGGACACCGAGATCCCCAACTTCCGCAAGGAATACCCGACACCCGTTGTGGCCGAGCCTCCCACCAACGACGCCGCCACCGACCTGTGGGCCCGCAGCACCGAGGCCATCGCCGCCCGCAACGTCGTCGACGGCGTAGCGCTGGCCCGCGACCCCGCAGCCCTCTCCGTCGCCAACGAACCCGCCAGGGTGCGCACCCATCCTGGCCGACCTGGCCGACGCGCTGGACGCGGTCGGCGACCTGCTGCTGGCGGAAAGCGTGCACCAGCTCGTCGGAGGCAACCCCGTGCGGGCCGGCTTGGCCGCCGACACGCTCGGCCGCGGCGAGGACGTGCCCGACACCTTCCACACGTTGATCACCCCACACCGGGCCCGCGCGCTGACCAACCGGCTTGCCGTGGTGCTGCCCGACGCGCCTACGCAGCCGACCGGATGGCCCAGCGATGCGATCTCCAGGCTCGCGCCGGAAATCGAGGCATGGGTGGCGCACCTGCTCGGCCCCGCCTCCGGGTGGACGATCGCGGGCACTGCCGATAGCGACCAGCCCATCGAGCAGAGCCTCGACACGCCCGGAATGAGCGCGCTGGCGACAACTCTCGATATCACCGCGAGCGAGCCGACCGGTCTGCGCAGCCGCTTTCTGGCCGTGTCCGGCCTGCCCGCCGACACCGCGATCACCTTCAGCGGCAACGACTGGGTGGGCCTACACGGTGTGGCCGTGCGTATCCGGGCGCTGCTCGCCGAGGCGCAACCGATGCTGCCGATGCATCTACCCGGTGCCGACGTCCGATCGCTCGACGTCACCGAGGTACGGAGGCGGCTCGCCACGTTCGCCGCCGACCCCGCCGTCGTCGCACATGCCCGCGCGGCGACGCTGGCCGCCGTCGCCGCCAAGGCACCCGAGGATGCGCCGGCGGAAACGCCCGCGGACTGGCTGCTGCGGGCACGGACCGCGCTGACCGACGTACTGGGGGCCGATGTGCCGCTGGTTCCCCGTGTCACTGGTGCGGCACCGGAGGCCCGCGCCGATGCCACCCCATCAGAGCTCGATGCCTGGCTGCTGCGCTACACCCGGGTCCGCGGCGTCGCGCGGACGATGCACGAGGCGATGCTATTGGCCGGAGCACGGACTCAGCGCAGCGAGATCTTGTTCGCTGCACAGGATCCCGCCGACGCGGCAGACGCCTGGGTGGGCGGCGTGTTCGGCGCCGAGACCCGCCCAAGCGCGACGACGCACCTGGTGTGGCATCAGCCGTTTGCTCCGACACCCGGTGCGGTCACCGGACTTCTGGTGGACGAGTGGGTCGAGTTGTTGCCCGGATCCGATCGGCTGCGGCAGGCCGCGGCAGGCTCGCCCGCGGTCACGTCGCCACCGGAGTCCGAGCTCAGCGGGATCGCGTTCCACTACGACCGGCCCGACGCCAAGGCTCCGCACTCGATAATCCTTGCCGTGCCACCGGATCTCGACCGCGGATGGACATCGGACGGTCTGGTTCAGGTGCTCCGCGAGACGCTGGAGTGGGCCAAGCTGCGGGCCGTCGACACCAACGACCTTCCGCCCATGCGCGCCCTGCTGCCGGCCATCCGGATCGCCAGCGACAGCGCGGCCGGGGTGGTGTTGACCCGGATGCAGACCCCAACCGGCCACCAATTCGATCCAGCCGGCCCGATCCGCTTGGAACCCGACCACCGCACCCTCGAACGTGTCGATGCCGGTCTGGCTGCCCGCGTCCACGATCCGCTGTGGCTGCTCACGCGTCAGTGGCAGTTCGGTGAGTTCGGCGCCCAGGACGCCGGCTCCCCGGCCTGGGTCCGCTTCACTGGTAGCAGCGCACCCATCGATGCGTGGCGGCCGGCCGGCACCACCGATTGGCTCACCTATACCCCCAGCGCGATCCCGCTGGACGCGGTGGTGGAGGCCGAGCCGGTGCGCATCGACGAACGGCTGCGCGCCGAGGGCGGCGCCCATCTCGTGCACATGCTGGATGAGGCCGGGCTACTGGACGCCGCCGCAGGCGGGCTCGCCGGTCATCTGATGCCCGATGGTGTCATCGACAACACCGTCGTGGGTCTGCTCGGCCCCCTGGGCGGCCGCGTTCCCGACGCGGAGGCGGTGGCCGCGGCCATCGACGACACCACCTTCGGCGCGGGCCTTGGGGGCGTCCCCGGACGCTGGCGGCAATGGTGGTCGGGTGTGCTGGCCGATCACAGTCCGGACTGTTTCGACCCGCACCGGATCGAACATGAGGCCGAATTGTCCACTCGCGGGGCGGTATTGCGCATCTCGCAGTACCTCGCCGACGGACTGGACTGGTACTGCGCCGACGTCGACCCCGACAGCGAGGCAGCCCGGGCGGGGTCGCCATACACCTTCGCCGACGAAGCGCTGCCCTCGCCGGTTCGCTACGGCGGCATACCGGCGGACCGCTTCTGGGAAATGGAGGACAGCGAGGTTGATCTGGGTGCCACAGATGCCTCCACGCTGGATACCGGCAGGCTGCTGCTGATTTCCTTCGCCACCGTCTACGGCAACGACTGGTTTCTCGCCCCGCTGGAGGTTCCGGCTGGGTCGCTCACAGTGCTCGACAGGATGCTGGTGCGCGACGTCTTCGACCGCCACCACTTCATCGAGCGGGCCGGCCGCGACGATCCGACGTGGTCGATGTTCACCCTCGACAGTTCGGATCCCGGTCACGCCGCCGCGTCGGGACTGCTGATGATGCCGGCCGCGCAACCGCATACCGGTGAGGTAATGGAACGGGTGGGCATGGCCCGCGACGAGCTGGCCAACCTGGTATGGGCCGTCCAGCACAGCTTTACCGACGGTCGAGGAGAACGCGTCGACCGACGGGACCGCTGGCTTCGGGACGCTCCCCCACCGGTTCCCGCCGGTGAGCTACCCGCCTACGGCGTCCAAACCGTCGTCCCCAATTACTGGTTCCCACTGGTTCCCCGGATGGTCCAACCCGAGGTGATCCATTTCCACCTGGCCGATTTGAACGCCCCCGGGATCAGCGCACGACCTGAAGGACGCCTCATTCCCGACGACCTGTGGCTACACGAGGAAGAGGTCCCGCGCGAGGGCGTGGTGATGCTGCGCCGGCCGGTGTTGGCGCGGTGGTTCGACGGATCCTGGCACAGCTGGACCCGCAGGCAGAAAGCCCCTGGAACCGGGGAGAGCTCAAGCGGGCTGGCGTTCGACACCGTCCGGCCAAGTGGGCCATGGGCGGAATAAGCAGCACAAACATTTGACACAGGAGGTGCGTTATGGCCAAGGCCTACTTCATTAGGGGCGGCACGTATTCGCGTTACGACACGGTTGCCAACACCGTCGACGCGGGTTACCCCAAGGCGCTCACGGCGGGCTGGGCGGGTATCGACGCCACCGCCTTCGCGGGCGGTTTCGACACGGGGATCGACCTGGGAAAGGGCAAGCTGTACTTGTTCCGTGGCTCCGAGTACCTGCGGATCGACCAGCAGAGCAACGCAGTCGACAGCGCGGCCAGAACGATCGCCGGAAATTGGGGCGGGCTTGGCGAGACTGGATTCGCCGATGGACTCGACGCCGCGATCAATTGGGGCAACGGCAAGGCGTACTTCTTCAAGGGTGACGCATACATTCAATACGACATCGAAAGCGACACAGTAGATCCCGGCCATCCGGCGCCGATCGCGGGAAACTGGCCGGGCATGGCCGAGGCCGGGTTTGGTGACAGCATCGACGCGGCTATCAACTGGGGCGACGGCAACGCGTACTTGTTCAAGGGCGGCCAATATGTCCGTTACGTCGTGGGGACGGGAGTCGCCGCGGACTATCCCATACCGATCGCCGACAATTGGCCCGGTTTCTCCGCCGCGGGCCTCGCCGAAGGAGTCGATGCGTCCTGGATCAAACTGGGTGCCGGCGCGCCGCCACCACCTGCGGGCGGGTTGGGGCCCGGCGACCACGTCTGGTACCACGACGGACGAATCTCTACGGCGCTGGATATCCCGCGGACGGCTTGGTTTCGGGGTGTCGACCCGCACAACCCCATCGACTATGGCGGCCATGGTGGCGAGATCTTCAACTACGTCGTTCACGCCGGCGGGGTGATCTTCGGTGGGCAGCCACATATGAAGAGACACCCGGGCACGTTCGCCTGGCTGGACAACAACCCTGGCAATATCACCGGCGTGCCGGGTGGTCCGGATTGGGGCCAGTATCGGAACAAGTTCAACTGGCACAACTTCCTGATCTTCCCGACCGCCGAGGCGGGCTTCGAGGCGATCAAGCGGGCGTTGCGAAATGGCGGTTACCCGGCCAAGACGCGCGGGGCGCGGCAGTGGCCCGCCGGCAAGTACCGCGACCTGGGCGTCACCGAGGCCTTTCACCGCTGGGCACCGCTGGAAGACGGCAACAAACCCGACGAGTACGGCGCGGAGGTTGCTGCGGCCGCGGGCGTTCCGGAGAGCTTCCGGGTCGGTGATCTCGACGACTCACAGATGTTCAAGATGCAGAGCAAGATCAAAGACATCGAGGGCGTGGTCAAGGGCCAGGAATTGACCCGCGACCACCCCGACCTGCCTGCCGCGGTGCGGGCGGCGCTGGCCTGAGTATCGGGATCCGTGGAATTCACCTGTCATGTAAGGAGATTGAAATGAGCGCGTTCTCGATCGATGTTTCCGGTCCGTTCGGAGTCGGCGAATTCACCGGCGCCCTCGGGGGCCCAAACCAGGGTGGCCATGTCGGCGACAAGTGGTACATCAAGTGCGGCATGGACCTCGGTGCCGTACACGGCACCGTGGTGCGGGCGGCGTTCGACGCACACATCACCCGACTGAATCCGCACGACCCAAGCGTCGATGGCGCAAGGATGCCCGGAGAATATGGCGCTCAACTGTTCATGCGGGCACCCAATGACATGATGGGCGCGTTCTACACGCACATCTCCGACGTGCCGCCGGAACTGGCGATAGGTTCCCAGGTCACGCGCGGCGACGTGCTCGGCACGGTATACGAGTTCGGCGGCATCCCACCGCATCTGCATATGGCCGTCGTGGAAATCATCGGCGGTGCACCCAACGGAACGTATGTCGGCGTGGAGAACCTCTACGATCTCCTCCAGAGCATCTCGGATTCTGACGCCGTCACTGTTACGTTCCCACAGGACGGATCAGCGCCATTCGTATAGTTCGAAGTACGAAAATTGCGCCGAGACTACGGTTTATGACGGATTTGGCGCGAAATCCGTCATAAACCGTAGTCTCGCGGATGCCCTGATTCCCACTTTGCGTCTGCTCGCGCTGGTTACTGGACGTCGGAATCCGGCGGGGCGATCTCGATCGAGCGGTCGGATTCGACGGCGGCCACGCCGGGCACGCCGTCCAGGGACTCCCGGTCGGCGGGAGCGACAGTGCCCGAGACCACACCGATTTCGCGGTGCACCTCCGTCACAGTCAGTCCCGCCGCCCGCAGCGACTCCACCGTGGCGTCGATGTCGCGGCCATCGGTCGTCACGGTTACGCTCTGCTCGCTCATTGCGGCGCCTGAACCAATCCCGCGCCGACGTCGACCGAGGGCACGTCGAGCGGCAACGCGTACTGCGTCAGCACGGTCCACAGCTCGCGGCCCGTCAACCCGGTGGCCTCGCACCACAGCGCCGCGATACCCGACACATGCGGCGTCGCCATGCTGGTGCCGCTGATCGTGTGGTAGCGCTGGGTCATCGGCCATGACGAGAACACATTCACGCCGGGCCCCGCAACATCGATCTTCCCGCCGTCGACGTTGCCGGACCGCGCCGAGAACCGCGCCGGCTGGCTGGCCGGATCGACCGCGGCGACCGCCATGATCGACGGGCTGTTGGCAGGGACACCGACGAAGCCGACATTGCCCGGGCGGCGTGCATTGTTGCCTGCGGCCGCGACGATCAACATGCCGCGGTCCAACGAGCGCTTACCGACGGTCTCGTAGGCCACTGACACGGTCGGCAGATCGGCGCCGAGTGACATCGACACGATCGCGCAGTCGTTGGCCAGCGCCCAGTTGATTCCGGCCAGGATGCCCCGGTCGGAGCCTGAGCCGCTATCGCTCAACACCTTTCCGGCGAAGATCTCGGCCTCCGACGCCGCACCGTAGCGCCGGGTGACACCCGGGCTGGCCGGTCCGCAGGACGTGCCGATGCAGTGGGTGCCGTGGCCGTGCGCGTCCTGAACGGTCTCGCCCAGGATGAACGACTGCGTGGTGACGCTCCGGCCCGCGAAGTCCGGGTGGTTGACGTCGAAACCGGTGTCCAGCACCGCGAGCCGGACCCCTCGACCGGTCCGCGATGTTGTGGACACGCGGGTGGCCTGCAGGCCCCAGGTGAACTGGTCGGTGTCGATCGGCGCGACGGGCGCGGCGGCGGCTGCCGACCCATTGGTTTCATGCAGCCGCTCGTACAGGTCGGATACTCCGTCGTGGTAGCCGCGGGCGTAGTCGACCGTCAGAGCGTGGTGGATCAGTTCGGGCTCCACCGACAGCACCAGGTCGCCCTCTTCGGCGGCAGCCATCAGCGCCGTGCGCTGGTCGGGATCGGACGAGACGACGGCGATGCCGAGCTCGTCGAACACGGTGGCGTCGGCGTCGTCGGCCTCGCTCATCGACACCGCCTGGGACTCGAAGTCCCTGCTGCGGGCGACGTTCGAGAAGCCGGCGATGGTGGCCAGGGTGCGGGCCGGGTTCGTCCGGCCCGGCCGTGGCGCCAGGACGACGACCTGGCGACCGGTGTAGAGCGCCCCGTTGGGCGTGGGTGTGGTCATGATCTTGCCGTTCCTTTCATCGAATGCTCGATCAGGAATTGATCATTCGACGACCGGGGGTTCAGCTCACGAGTGATGCTCTACTCGATTTCGACGCAGCCATCTCGTGTCGATGGAGTAGTGCCGTCAGTTCTTGGTCGTGAAGGTCAGTTGCGACCACCATTTGGTGCGGACCAGTTCGGGGCGTCGCCCCCGCGGTCGGGTGCGGCCCTGCATGACCTTGTCGGGCCGTATCACCCGGTGGTTGTGGGCCTTCAGCGCGTCGATCAACTCTTTCTTGGGAATGGTTTTCTCCCACCGCTCGACGAGGCCCCACGGCACCATCGCCTCGCCGGGCACGTCCCATTCCTCTTCGACGAACGCCTTGGGCGTGGCGTTGTGTGACCCGTGGTGGCCCACCTTGTAGAAGTCAACGCTTTTGATCAGGGCCAGCGATTCCGGGTCGCTGCGGACGTGCTCCCATGCACCGTGTTGAGCGTCGCCGGGGAACAGCAGCCGCGTGCCACCGACGTCGAGAACGAAGAACAAACTGGTGTTGTTGACCGACCGCTCGAGGATCGACGCGGCCGCCAGTAGGCCCACGTCGTTGGTCAGGGCGTCGAGTTTGAGAGTCGTCTTCGCGCCCGCCAAGGCCGTCGGCACCATGTCGCTGTCGCCGATCACGAAGCCGCGGTTGAAAAGTGCAAAATCCTTGCCGATCGAGGCGGAGTCGGAATCGTCGTCGAGATTGAGCGTGAGCCAGCCGGCGCTCTTCGGCGGGTGCATCTTCTTGATCATCTGCGGATCGCGCGGCGGGCCGAGGATGTGTGCGACGACGCCGCACTTGTCGATGTCGATGGTGTTTTCCGCTCGCTTTTCGTCGGGCAGGTACCGCACGTCCGGCTTGTTGGCGAACGTTGTGTTCTTGCGGCCCAGCAGCCGGTCGGTCGCTACTTCGTTGCGGCTGGAGTTGACGGCGAATGCCATTGCGGCGCCGAGAAGCTCGGCGGCTGCCGTGTCGTCGGCGGCGAGGCGTCGCTGCCGCGCCTCGATCAACGCGGCGAGCTTCTGGGCGGCCGCCTTCTGCGCACGGCGTAGCACCTTCGCCGCCGGGTCGGTGGGATCTTCGACGAAGGGCACCCAGACTTCGCCGACTCTGACGCGTTTCCACGCGTCGTCGGCGAAGCCGCTGATGTGGTCGGCATGGTGATGGGTGGCGACGACGACGTCGAGCCGCGGCGGGCCGCCGCAGTCGTCCTCGAGGTCGGCGATGATGTTGGCGACCGATTCGCTGATCGGACGGGAATCCCCCTGCGAATGCACGCCGCAGTCCACCAGCATCCGCCACGTTTCCGCGCCCCGCCGGGCGATGACCCGGAACGCGTCACCGAAGCCGACGTTGTACATCCGCACTTCGATAGTCGTTGCGCGCGTTGGCATCACACACCGACCTGGGTCTCGTAGTGCAGGCTGGCGAAGGTGAGCCGCGCAACCGCGGGCTCGTCGATCCACATGCTCAACGGATCGGCGTCTGAGACGTCGCCGAACCACTTCAGCATTCCGTCCAGTCGGTCCTTCCCGAACGCGTGGACATATCTCGCGTCGGTGCCCCGCACGGGAGCGACCAGAGCCAGCGGCTTGGAGATGATGTGCTGGATCGTCCCGTCCACCCGCGCGATCAGGGTCGTGCCGGCGCGCAACGGTGTGCGGGCTCGCTGCGGCAGATCGGGTTGGTACTCGGCCTCCAGGTCCCTGCGTCGCTGGGTGTACTGGACGACGATCTCCGGCCGGGGCTGCAGATCGTCGGCCTGTCGATACGCGACATCGACGCTGTCGAGAGCGATCGGCAGGGAGGGCTCGAAGCCGATGGAGATGGCATGTGAACGGGCCCAAAGCGTCAGGGCCCGAAACAGCGTCGGCCGCAAGGCCCGTGCGGGTTCGACAGTGGGGTCGAGTCGGGTGGAGGCGTCCAACACGAGTTCGTCAAGGGGCACAGGCGGATTGCCGTCGGTCAGCGACAGCGTGTCGCCGGGGCCCGGCCATATCAACGCGGCGTCGGTCAGGGAGATGACGCGGTCGGGGTAGATGCCGCGGCGCCGCAGGGCCTCGATGAGGTTGCCGCGCAGCCCGAGGGCGTCGGCCGGATACAGGGCGTGGTCGGATGTCACGATGGCCCGGATGACGTCGCCGAACGTGACGTCCACGGGGGGTAGATAGTCGAAGGCCCGCACCACCATTGCCAGGTAGCGGTCGGCGGTGACGATGGCTTCCCGGGTGACGCGCTTGACCAGGTCGGGATGCAGCGGGTCGCTCAGGCCGCCGGTTCCGCTGGAGGCGATCCGCAGCAGATCGGCGATCGCCGCTTGGTAGCGGTCCAGGTACGCATCGAACACGGCGCCGACGAAGCATGCGCCGCGCTCGTGGGGTTCGGTGGCCGCGCGGAATCTGTCCGGAGTGCGCAGGAGCTCGGTTGGCACATCCGGGTCGATGGCCGAGCGCAACGCCTCGCCGCGCCCGGTCGACTGTCCGAACTCCGATGCGAGGTCGAACAGCGCGTCGCCTTTCTGGATGCTGCCCGACGTCGATGCGACAGCGTCGAGAACGACTTCCGGGTAAGCGAAATGCTGGAAGAGCGCGATGAGATCGGCGAAGGCTTCGTGCCACGCGAAAACGTCGGCGTGGGTGGCCTCGGCGAAATGCGGGCGGAGCCGGTGGACGATCGCGTGGGTGACTTCGTGGGCGATGATGTCGGATGACAGGCAGGTGAAGATCACCTGGCCGGGCAGGTTGGCGCCGGGGTCGTCGGCATCGGCGCGGTAGTAGCCGAACAGCACCGCCTTGCGGGTCGGGTCGAAGAAGGCATTACGGCCTTCGAAGGCGTGCGGAACGAGGTGCAGCTTGTCCTCGCCCCGCCAGCGGAACCGGCGGCCGAGATACCGCTCGAAACGCTCGATCACGCCCGCGGCGACGGCGTAGACGATCTGCTGGTGCGACCGGGGGTCACCCTCGAGCGGCTGGAGCCCGTCCTGCGCGAGGACATAGGTGTCGTTGAGGTCGACGAGCGAGTACCACCGCCCGCGCACCGGGTCGTAGTCGACGACCTGAAGCAGCTCACCGTCGGGTCCGGGCGCCAGGTCGGGTTCGTAGGGGATGCTGACGGTGAGATAACGGCCCGACAGCCTTGTGGACATGGGGTCGAATGCGAAGGTGCGCAGTCGTCGCCGCCGCGGGGTGTCGACCGACGGGCCCGATATCGGTGAGGAGCGGGTCATTCCAGCGCCTGACCGGGGTAGGGAAGTTTGGTGGCCGGCACGCCACCAAGTTCCTCGCGCATGACGTGGGAGCGCAGGCCGGCGTCGCAGACGATGTAGCCCCAGTTGATCAGTCGCTCCTGTGTATTGTTGTCCATCGCGTCGAGTCTGGTTGGCAGGTCAGCAAGTTGGAGTGTCTTCGTGTGGTCGGCCTTCAATACGGACACCGGGAATTTGGCGAGATTGCTGCGGATGCCGACATACATGCCGTCCCTGGTCTTCGCCTTCAACGAATCGACGACCTGCCGTTTGCGCAGACTGCGCACCTGGCCGTCGATGAGCTTGAGTACCCGCGCGGTTCCGCGGAGCCAGTCGGATCCGGGATCAGGGTCGGCGTCGACGTTGCCGCCGGCGTCGCTGACCAGGATGGTGTTGCATCGCTTCCACGCAGTCTCGAGGCCAAGGTTGTCGTAGACGCCGCCGTCGCTGAGTTTGATCTCGTTGCGATAGGCCGGGCCGGTCAGATCGTTGCCGTTCTCCGTCGTCCAGTCCTTGTCTTTCAGATTGAGCGTGCATGGCGACAGCACCGGCGGGAAGGCGGAGGACGCCGCGACGGCGGTGGCCAGGTCGATGTCGGGCGCCAGGATGCGCCCGACGCGGTAGTCGGCGAGGTAGCGCTTGCTAAACCGAAACAGCACACCGGATTCCAGGTTGGTGGCGTTGAAGATGAAGCGCGGCTCGTCGGGGAGGTCCTGAAGGGTGGCGTCGCCGAAGAGGTGCTTGCGGTAGGCCTTCACGACGCGATCGGAGATCTCGCCGGGTAGCAGGGACCCGAGGACCACGGCGCCGAGGTCGACGGGGGTGCGGGCCATCCTCCGGACGCTGTCGACGAAGCGGTCGAAATCTTGCGCGACGCCGTCGACGAAATTCAGGTCCGACCAACGGGTGGCCAGAATTCCCGAGGTGATCGACCCACCCGACACCGTCGAAATGCGATCGAGCCGCGACAGTATTTTCACTTCGTTGAGCCGCCAGAGCACGCCGACGTGGAACACCATCGCCCGATAGCCGCCGCCCGAAAGGCATAGAGCGATGCCCTTTTCGACCTTGCTGTCGGAGTCTCCGGGTATTTCGCGGACCGGACTGAGCACATCGTCAGGTGTTGCGGTGGTCATTGCCCTCCCCTGTTCGACCTTCGTCGGAAAAGCGTACGACGCGCGCGCATAATGCACGGCGACTTTGCAGTGGCAACGCTATTTGCCGGATGGGACTGTGGAACGAGTAACGGACTACTCGTGTTTGCGTGGGTTTCCAGGGCACCCACCCTTCCGCGGCCGTCATTATTGACGGCTACGGCAAGTAAGCACTGACCCAACACCGAACGCCCCACCCACACACCAGGTACCCCTTCCGCGCGCGTCATCAAATGTTGACGCGACCAAGAGACATGTCCCTGGAAACCGCGTCACATTTGTTGACATTGCGTTCGGCAAGCCACAGTTGACGTGAACCGTTGTTGAGGTTTTAGCGTCGGTTCATGGAAACACAACGACCAACTTTGTCCGCCGACCCCGATCGCCTGCGGGCCGCCCACGATGCCGTCGACGAATTCGTCGCCGGGCTGCAGGCCGGGATCGACTCCGCGGATGCCGAAACCTATAACGCCGACTTCGGCGACGACGTGGCATGGGGCAGCCCGTATGGCGCCACCGTGGTCGGCTACGACGCGTTGCATTCCATCCATCGCCAGATGTTCGACCGAGGCGTGGCGGCGACAGGGCCGTCGTCGCGATACGAAACCGTGCACGTGATGGCGCCCGCTCCCGATGTAGCGGTCGCCCAGGTGCGCCGCGCCGCGTTGAACGCGGACGGCGAACCAATCCCGGTCGACGATGCGTCGGCCTTTTCGGAGATGGCGCTATATGTGCTCGTCCGGCGGGACGGGAAATGGTGGCTGGCCGCGGGTCAGAACACGCCGATCCGGCCGAAGCCGTAGCAGTCAGCAGTTGGGTGGCGGCACATAGTCGTTCGTGGTCGCGAACTCGAAGCGAGTTGCCCCGACGCCCGACTTGGGAAGCACGATGGCCGTGCCGACGCCGCGCTGCCAATTCCTCGGCAGCAGTACGTACTGGCCGCCGACCTCGCCGAGGAGCACGAGGCCGTCGTAGCGGAAGCGGTATGCCGAGTCGGAGTCCGGACCCGTCGTGCACTTGGTTTCGCGGATGTCGGGCCCGTCAAGGTGGAGGTCCTTCTCCGAGAACAACACGACCTCTGGGCGATATGGGATTTCGGCGGCCAGTTGCCTGGCACGGGTCTGACCGACCGCGACCGAATAGTCCGTCGCGAGCCAGAAAAGGCTCATCGCGACGAGGATGAACATCACCGCCCACTCGCACAGCACGGCGGCGTCCGATCGAGTGGTGGGGTTCTCAGCGTGTAATCGGCTGCGCCGCAACAGTGTCAGATACCACAGCAGGACGATGCCGACGATGATGCAGATGGGTGCGACGCACAGCCCGCGGTTGACCGGGGTGATGACCACGAGTCGGCTGAGCCCGTTGAGCAGCAACAGAATCCCGATGGCCGTCAACGCGATCAGCTGCCATCGCGACCGCGGGCCGCCGCGGAGGCGCTCGGGCAGGGCGAGGTGTCCCCACATCAATGCCAGGCCGACGACCGCGACCGTGATCAACGGGATGAACAAAGCGTCGACACTGCGCATGACGTATTCGCGCGTGCTCGGGGCAAGCACCGACGAGTCGACGCCGAAGTAGTCGAAGAACCAATAGACATGGGCCCAGCCGAAATAGAACAGCAGCGCCGTCAACAGGGTGGTCGGCGCGACGAACTGCCCCAGTATTCGGACCAGGCGGGAGAACCCTGCGAACGGCGACGCGGGCAACGCGGGCGACGCGGCCTGCGTCGGCTCAGCCGGTGGGTTCGACATTCGTGGTCGGCTGTTCGGTGGTTGTCTCCTCGGTGGTTGTCTCCTCGGTGGTTTCTGGCTCGGTCGTCTCTGTCGTGGTTGTCTCGCAGGGCTGTGACCCGGTCAGGAGTGTGAGGGTCGACCCGCGCTCGAGGACGAAGGCCTCGTCTGGATGCGACGCGGGGTCGGACGTCTCGTACTCGCACTGGGTGAAGCTGTCGTTGCTCCCCGCGGCGACGGTGAGGTTGACGCACAAGTCACCTCCGCAAGCTGCCTCGATTTCACTGGCCACTTCGCTGCGAACCTCGTCGATCGGGCGGCCCTGTTTGTCGAATATCGGAGGAATCGTTATCGGTGCGGTCGGCACATTTCCCGCGTCGGTCTTCTGCGGCGCGCCGGGCACATTCGGTGCCACGGTGCGATTCGGTTGGCCGACGACAGTGGACGCGGGCCGGCCGGGCGGCGATTCCGCGGCACTGCTGCACGCGGCGGCCACCAGAACACACGCGCACGCAATGAGCCGGACGAAATTGATGGCTGACATCGACGGCCCCCTTTTCTGCCTGTGCAGTGGAGAGTATTCCGGCCGCGACCCGCAGTATCGAGTATTTCGGTACTCGAATTCGAGTAGTGACCACTCGTGACGGGCAGGTTTTCTCGCCTGACGATTGACGCGCAATTTCAATCGCTTCGGGAAAGGAGCGGGCCATGGCCAATTTCGCGCGCATCACGGTGCGGAGCCCTCAACCCTTCGACATCGTCGGGGACGGTTTCGTCCTGTCCGGTCTCGGCCGGGCCAACGAGGGGGTGCTCGGCACGGCGGTGCTCAAGGACAAGAACGGCACCGTGCTGGCGAAGGTCTCGCCGATGTTCGTGCCGGGCAGCGGATTCCTGTTCACCCTGTTCGAGTTCTCGGTTCAGGTGGGTGCGCCGGCGACGCCCGAGGGTGTGCTGACCGTCGAGGCCGACAACCCGAGCGGGCTGCCGCAGAACGACTTCCGCGTCACCGTGCCGGTGACGTTCGGGCGGGTGCTGCTGGGTGCGTCGTACGCGGGATTCCAGGCGCACAAGGTGGTTGCCGGCGACACGCTGTCGGGCATCGCCGAGTCCGCATACGGTGACGCGAACCTGTGGCCGCGGCTGTTCATCGCCAACCGGGACACGATCAACGACCCGGACCTGATCCAGGTCGGGCAGGTGTTGCGGGTGCCGTTCGCGGGACCGTAGCTGGCGGTTAAATGGCCCACGTCGGCAACAGGCGATTCGTCGTCAGTCTCGTGAGGCACTCCAGTCTCTACTTTCCCACCCAGGCAGCGCTGCCCCAGCAAATGCGGGTCGGCGTGGGCTGGCGAATGCTGTCGTGATCGGACCGTGATTTACTGCGGGGCGTGGACTGGTTCGAAGACCTGGCCAACGTCTCCCCCGGCGCGTGGACCGCGCTGGCGGCCTGGCTGGCAGTCATCGTGGGGATCGCGGCTTTGCTGTACGCCTGGCGTCAGTATCAGCGCGCCAAGCTGCAGACCGACGAGCTGATGCGACCCAACGTCGCGATGTTCATGGAGCCCAGCGCGAACGACTGGCACCTCGTCGAGCTCGTGGTCAAGAACTTTGGGCGCACGCCGGCGTATGGGATCCGGTTCGAGTTTGCCAACCCGCCCACGGTCGGCAAGTACGAAAGCGCGTACGAGGACCGCTACGTCGACATCGCGCCGCTGAACCTGCCCGCGGAGATCCCGTACTTGGCGCCGTCGCAGGAATGGCGGATCGTGTGGGATTCCGCACTCGATCGCCGAGAGTTGGGTGAGGCCATCGCATCACGCTTCGACGGCGCGGTGAGCTATTACGACCAGCCCAAGAATGGCCGGGGAGCAAAGCAGAGCAGGAACCAGTTCCGGTCCACGGCGGTTCTGGACTGGGCGACGCTGCACCCGGTGGAGCGCCTGGAGCTGCTGACCACCCACGACCTGGCCCGGCAAGAGAAGCAAAAACTGGAACTGCTGCGCAGCCTGCTGACCTACTTCCACTACGCGGCGAGCGAGAACCGCGAGGAGGTCCTGCGCGCAGAGATCAATCGGGTCCGGTCGGCCGCCGACGAAGTGCGGGAGCGCTATCGCGCCCAGTACAACGCACCGACCAACAACGTGGAGTTCGACGAGGCCCACACGACCGTGATCAACGGACGGCACCGCCGCGACCTGGTCTGATACAGGTCCTTGGCTTTCGTAACGGTGTTACGTAACATCGGTACGCATGAGCACTTCGGTGAACTACGAGCTCAATGAGTCCGTCGCGACGATCACGCTCGACGACGGCAAGGTCAACGTGCTGGGCCCGGCGATGCAGACCGCGATCAACGAGGCGCTCGACCGCGCCGAGAAGGACGAGGCCAAGGCGGTCGTCCTGGCGGGGAACCAGCGGGTCTTCAGCGGCGGGTTCGACCTCGCGGTCTTCCAGTCGGGCGACGCGGCCGCAGCGCTGGGCATGCTGGCCGGCGGGTTCGAGCTGTCGGTCCGGTGTTTGACGTTTCCGAAGCCGGTGATCATGGCGGCGACGGGTCCGGCGATCGCGATGGGGTCCTTCCTGCTGCTGAGCGGCGACCACCGGGTCGGGGCACCGAACTCTCGGTGCCAGGCCATCGAGGTGGCGATCGGGATGACGATCCCGATCTCGGCGATCGAGATCATGCGGCTGCGGCTGACGCCGGCGGCGTTCCAGCGCGGTACCTCGATGGCGGCGACGTTCGTCGGCGATGAGGCGATCGCGGGCGGCTGGCTCGACGAGATCGTGGAGGCCGACAAGGTGCTGGCGCGGGCACAGGAGGTGGCGACCGAGGCGGCGTCGACGCTGCATGCGGGCGCGCACCTGGCGACCAAGTTGAAGGCGCGGGATTCTGCGTTGAAGGCGATCCGGGCCGGAATCGACGGGCTGGCAACGGAATTCACGCTTCGCTAGGTCGCTGAGATGCCTAGGGCGAAACAGCGCACGCCCGAACTGAGGGACCATTTGCTCGAGGTCGCGATCGCGACGCTGTCCGAGGAGGGCATCGCGCGGTTCACCACGCGACGGGTGGCCGAGCGGGCGGGCACGTCGGTGCCGGCGGTGTACGAGCTGTTCGACGACAAGGCCGGCCTGGTGCGGGCGATGTTCTTCGAGGGCTTCCGGCTGCTGGGTGGGGAGCTGGCTAAGGTTCCGGAGACCGACGATCCGTTAGCGGATCTGGAGCGGCTGGTGCCGGTGTTCCGGTTGTTCTGCCGGGCATATCCGAGGCTGGCGCAGGTGATGTTCTCGAGGCCGTTCGCGGATTTCGAGCCGGGGCCCGAGGAGGTGGCGGCGGGGGCGTCGGTGCGGGAGGTGTTCGTCGGCCGGATTCAGCGGTGCATCGACGCGGGGCTCGTGTCCGGGGATCCAACCGACATTGCGCACGTATTGCTCGCTCTGGCACAGGGTTTGGCGGTGCAGGAGGCGGGACGCTGGCTGGGAACCTCGGCACCGGCGATCGAGCGGCGGTGGAAGCTGGGTGTCAGGTCACTGCTCAACGGGTTTCGCGGAAAGCCGCCGTACCGCCGGCCGTGACTAGGCGTGGAATTCGTTGCAGTCGAATGTTTTTCACTCCCTCTGCATTATTGACGCGCGTTTCGCGGGGACGACACCTAAGCGAGATTCGCGCCAATTCTTGGATAGCGCGCGCCTGCACGGTACCGTCATATCCGGTTGACTCTCCAGCCTTCCGGAAACGTCACGGCGGCGATCTGAACTCCCCGCCGAGTGGGATTTAACACAGACGTAAGCCGACAGATCACGGTTGCGCGCTCGGACCGAGGGGTTCCGTGCCTGCAGGTTCAGAGGCGACCGTCGCCGACATCGGCGCGGTGCGGCGCTCGATGGACGTCGAGTCTGTACAGTCAGTGGGTCTGGCATGCTCGGCACCTCGATTCGATCGGAACGACGGACTATCTAGGGCGAATAAAAAGGGGTCACGCACTTCCGCAGTCACCGTCGGCCAGAAGGGGCGGGCGACGGTCGAACCCCAGCGGCTCCCACGGTGTCGGCGCGCCCGAAATCTCGCGCCAGGTTCCCGACACAACACCGAATTCGACTAACACACGCGGCGTGGTCGCGCCAAAGCCAAAGGGATTGTTGTGAGCCGATTTACCGAGACGATGTTCATCAACGCCCGGTGGAGCCTCAAGGGCATGACCACCGGGGAGCCCGACGCCCCCGTCCGCCATACCTGGGCGGAAGTGCATCAGCGGGCCCGCCAGGTCGCGGGTGGACTGGCCGCATCCGGCGTCGGACATGGCGACGCCGTCGCTGTGCTGGCCGGCGCCCCCGTCGAGATCGCCCCGACCGCGCAGGGCATCTGGATGCGCGGCGCCAGCGTGACCATGCTGCATCAGCCCACCCCGCGCACCGATCTGCAGCGCTGGGCCGAGGAGACCACCGCGGTCATCAACATGATCGCCGCCACAGCAGTCGTCGTCTCGGATCCGTTCATGCCCGCGGCACCGCTGCTCTCCGAGCTGGGTATGCGGGTGCTGACCATCGAACACTTACTTGACGGCCGACCGATCGACCCCGTCGACACCGACGAGGACGACGTGGCGCTCATGCAGCTGACGTCCGGCTCCACCGGCTCGCCCAAGGCCGTCCAGATCACCCACCACAACTTCGTGGCCAACGCCGAGGCGATGATCATCGGCTGCAACTTCGACATCGACACCGACGTGATCGTGAGCTGGCTGCCGTGCTTCCACGACATGGGCATGACGGGCTATCTGACCGTGCCGATGTATTACGGCGCCGAGCTGGTCAAGATCACACCGATGGACTTCCTGCGCGATACGTTGCTGTGGGCCAAGCTGATTGACAAATACAAGGGCACCATGACGGCCGCGCCGAACTTCGCCTACAACCTGTTCGCCAAGCGGTTACGCAGGCAGGCCACCCCCGGCGAGTACGACCTGTCGTCGCTGCGGTGGGCGTTGTCCGGCGCCGAGCAGGTCGACCCCCTCGACGTCGAGGATCTGTGCGACGCCGGGGCGCCGTTCGGGCTGCGGCCCGAGGCGATCATCCCTGCCTACGGCATGGCCGAGACGACGGTGGCGGTGTCGTTCTCCGAGTGCGACGGCGGCATGGTCGTCGACGAGGTGGACGCCGACCTGCTGGCCGTCCTGCACCGCGCCGTCCCGGCGACCAAGGGACACACCCGGCGACTGGTGTCGCTCGGCCAGCCGCTGAACGGCCTGGAGGTGCGCGTCGTCGACGAGGACGGCAGCCTGCTGCCGCCACGCGGCGTCGGCGTCATCGAGGTGCGCGGTGAACCGGTGACCAGGGGCTACACCACGGCGGCTGGATTCATCCCCGCACAGGACGAGCGGGGCTGGTATGACACCGGCGACCTGGGCTACCTCACGGAGACGGGCAACGTGGTGGTGTGCGGCCGGCTCAAGGACGTCATCATCATGGCCGGCCGCAACATCTATCCGACCGACATCGAACGCGCGGCCTCCCGGGTGCAGGGCGTCCGGCCAGGCTGTGCCGTGGCGGTGCGGCTCGACGCCGGGCACTCGCGGGAGACCTTCGCGGTCGCGGTGGAGTGCAAGGAGTACGAGAATCCCGCCGAGGTGCGCCGCATCCAGCATCAGGTGGCGCACGAGGTGTTCGCCGAGGTCGATGTCCGGCCCCGCAACGTGGTCGTCCTCGCGCCCGGGATGATCCCGAAGACCCCGTCGGGAAAGCTGCGGCGCGCCCACGCGCTGGCGCTCGTGAATTGACCGTCGGGAACGACAATCTGCGCCCTTGCGGCGAGTAGATTTTCGTTCACCATGGCTGACTACGACGCCCAGCTGGGTCGCGAAGCGCCACCACAGCCCGACCTGTCGTCTGCACAACTGGAGGCGGACGAGATCGATCTGTATGCCGGGCTGAAGGGAGTGGCGGGGATCGTGGCCGGCGCCCGCGGGTTGATCGATCTGCTCGGCGATGTGGCGGAGTTCGCCGCCCAAGCCATTCCGGGCGTAGACGGTGCGGGCGTCGCGCTGATCGACCCACGCGAAGGCATACCGAGCGTCCAGACGTGGGCGGCCACGGCGGTTTTCGTCCACGAGATCGACACGGTCCAGTACGAGGAGTTCGACGAGGGACCGTGCTTCACGTGTATGCAGTCGCGGCGGCCGACCGTGAGTGGATCGCTGGGCAGTGACAGTCGGTGGCCGCATTTCGGCGGGCGGGTGGCCCGGATGGCCGTGCATTCCGCACTGTCGCTGCCGCTGATGGTGGGCGATCAGCTGATCGGCGCGATCAACGCCTATGCCCGCGGCCGCGACGCGTTCGGCGAGCACGCCGTGCAGCTGGGTTCACAGTTCGCCGGGCCCGCGGCCGTCTCGGTGTACAACGCGCAGCTGCTGGCCGGGGCCCAAGAGCGGACCAGACAACTGCAGCGTGCGCTGGACAGCCGGGCGGTGATCGATCAGGCGATCGGCATCATCCGCAGCCGGTCGGGTGCCACTGCGGAGCAGGCCTTCGAACGGCTCACCCGACTCAGTCAGACCGAGAACACCAAGCTGTACGTCGTTGCCGAGCGGCTGGTGGAGGAGGCCGCGCGGCGCGCACGTGCGCGTAATCGTCAGCCGTGAGCCGTTATTTCGGGCGGGCCGCCGCGAGGTCGGCGATGTCCGCCAGCAATACCGGGCGGGCATACCGATCGGTCATGAGCCGCCGAGCGACCTCGGTCAGATGGTCGCCGCCGACGCGCGCGTAGGTCCGCAGCAGCGTGAAAGCCTCCTCTACGGAGACGTCGAGGGTTTCGCGCAGAAAGCCCTTGGCCTGCTCGACGACGACGCGGCTGGCCAGCGCGGCGCGCAGTTGCGGCATCACCGTCGAGGGCGTGGGCGCGTGTTCCTGGAGGATCGCCACGCACGCGATGTGGGCGAGAGTCTGGCCGACGAGTAGGTCGGCCTGGCTGAGTTCGCCCGGGCGGGTGCCGAACAAGCCGAGCGCGCCCAAGACGATGCCGGCGGCGCGCATCGGAACCGCGTGCACGGAAGCGAAGCCGGCCTCCAGCGCGGCGGGGACGAACCGCGGCCAGCGCTCGGTGACGGCCGCCAGATCGGCGACGGAGACGGGTTGGCCGGTGGCATAGCACTCGACGCAGGGCCCTTCGTCGGCCTGTAACTGGAAGAGTTCTAGTTCGCGGGCCTGCTCGGACGTCGCGGCCAATAACCGGAGCTGGTCGAGCGGATCGGCGAGCAGGAACCCGGCGGACTCGATATCCAGAAGTTGGGCGCAGCGCTCGGTGAGCTCGGTCAGCAGGTCGACCACGTCGAAGTCGTAGAGCAGGCTGTCGACGAGCGTCACGACCGCGTCAAGCACACGGGTTTCACGAGGGGCATCGGTCATCTCACACTCCGTCCTGGTGCTGTCGTCTGGCGCGCATTAGTCGGCCTCCAGCTTCAATCGCCGGTCGAGGATGTCGCGGGCGACGTCGGTAGCGCTGCGGCCGGTGGAGTAGGCGTGGGCGCGCAATCGCACCAGGGCCTCGGCGGGGTCGACGCCCAGTTGCGCGACCAGCATGCCGGTGGCCTGGCTGACCTCCACGCGGCTGAGCGCGTTGAGTTCGGTCCAGGCGTTGCTGTCCGGATCGCCGGCGCCGGCCTGCAGGTCGGCGTCGAGCAGGTCCAGCAGCGGGATGCCCGCCAGTTCTGCGGCGGTGATTGCGCCGGACAGTTGTTCGCCCCCGAGTTGGCCCGGTTGCGCGCGGAACAGATCCAGCGCGCCGACGTATTCACCGGCCACGACCACGGGCATCGCGTAAACGCCTCGGATCTGGTGGTACAGCATGGCGGGGCCGTAGGCGGGCCACCGAGCCTCATTGGGGTCGGCCAGGTCGACCACGAGAACCGGAGTCCGCCTCGTGACGGATTCCAGGCATGGCCCCTCGCCGAGGATGAACTGCAGTTCGTCATATGTCCGTGCGGGTGCACCGCTGGATCCCAGCGTGCCGGTGTTGGCGCCGTCGAAGACCAGCGAAATGGCCGCGGCGTCAACGTCGAAGAGCAGCACGCAGGCCTCGCACAGGCGGTCAGCGGCCTCTACCCCACGCCGGCCATCGACGGCGGCGAGGAGTTGCTCCTGGATCGCCACATTTAACCGAGTAGAAGTCGGGCATCTGCGGCGCTGCCCGGTGCTGGAGGTGGCGAGGTCATACGTCCACCATCCACTAGTTGAGGCATATTTGCGAGGGCGCTCGGTCAAGTAGCGCTCAGGGCTCCCTGCAGCAGGTTGCGAACGTTAACGAGTAGCGCGATACGCATGTCAAAGGGGCCGTACGGGCGTTGACTGGCTCGGTACATGAGCGAAGGGAGCCAGCGATGACATCTCAGCCGACCCCTGTCGACGATCAATCCATGCGGGCGTTGACTGACGAACTCGCCCATTTGGTCCTCAACGAGGTAGCCCCCGAGGAACTCGCCCTCTACCCCGAGACGGCCGAGGAGTATTACGCGGATCCGCAGGCGTTGTTGAATCCCAAGCGTCGCGAGGAGGCGCTCGGGTTCGGTCTGGAACTCGCGATGATCACTCCCGTGGTGATCTCGGTCGCCGGGACAGTCCTGCAGTGGCTCGCCAACAACGCTATCGAGGCGGCAATCAAGGAGGCGTCGCCATCGGTGCTGTCGTACCTACGCGGACTGTTTCGGCACGGAGACAAGAAAAATGAGAAGCCCGCAGCCCCGAAAGTCGCACTAACCGCCGACCAGGCCAAGCAGGTTCGTGCCGTCGCATACCAGCAGGCGCTGGCCATCGGGTTGGAGCCGGCACGGGCCGGACTCATCGCCGACTCGACGGCGGGCGCATTGGTCACGGCAGGGTGACGCACCGTGACCGTCGCCGGTAGCGCGTCGCCGCCCCGATCCCCCACTCCGGGGGCCCCACGAGTCGCGCTGCATGCGTTCCCGTCCCCCACGACAATCCGGTTCGTCGTCATCCTGGCGGCGATGCTGGCGGCTGGGCTCTTCATCGGCGACTGGCTGCACAGCTTCCTGCACCGCGAGCAGTACGTGATGACCATCGAAAACTGTTACGCACAGGCGGATTACACATCCTCAATCACCACGGCCAGTGAAGAGATCGCCATCAACGACGCTGCATCCGAGTGCTACGCCGGCGCCCAGCATCTGCGGGCCGCGTACGCGCTCGGCGGCGCCGCCCTGGTGATGCTCTTAGGGGCGGCCGTGCTGTTTCTCGCGCCGCCAATCATCGAATGGCGCAGGCGGTTACAACCGGTCGCCGCTAAGCTGCCGGCAGCGGCTGGCCGCGTCCATGAGCTCGCAGACTGTGCCGGACTTCGATATCCGCCGACGGTGATGCTGGGCGGCGCCAAGCAGCGTGACGCGTTCAGTTATGGCTGGCCCCGTCGTCACAAGATCGCACTACCACCCGCCGTCGCTGTCAAGTGGAACCGCCGCAACCTGTTTGATCCGCTCGCGTTGCATGAGCTGGCCCACCTGCGCAATCGCGATGTCGGATTCTCATGGCTGACCCGCGGCGCCATGTACGCTGTGGTTCCGCTTCTGACGCTACCGGTCATAGCCGGCATCGTAAGCAACGACTTCAGCCTGGTTCGCGATTATGCCTGGCGCGCAGTGATTCTCATGGTCACGGTGTGGGTCATCGCCATCGCGCTTCTCCGCTCGCGTGAGCACGACGCGGACCTTCGCGCGGCGACCGTGATGGATGAGCCGGACACGATGATCGCTCTGGTCAGCTCGGTGCGCGCCCCTTCACAATCGTGGTGGCGACGGCTGACGGCCTATCACCCGACGCCGGCGGCCCGCGCCGACGTATTGACCCGTCCCGATCGCGCGGCGGCGGTGAAATTTCTCGACGGGCTCGTGCCTGCGTTTCTCGCCGCCTCGGCGATGCCCCTCATCGAAAGCATCGCGACGGCGCTGTCCACCGGTCGTGCATTCGCAGCGCATCAATCGCTTGTGGCTCCGGGGATCTGTGGACTACTGCTCGGTTGCACGGTCGGCCTCGGACTGTGGCGGGCGGTGGTCGTCGACCGCGCGATGGGGATACGACCTAGTCCGTGGATAGCGGCGACGGGCGTGGCCGCCGGCCTGGCGCTCGGGCAGCTGGCCTCACTGGCGAACACCACGACAGGGCTGAGCGGCGGGCTTGGCCAGCCGCTGTGGCTGATGATTCACGTCGTCGCCGGTCTCGCCGCCACCGCGCTCGTGTACAGCCTGGCGGAGGTGTCGGCCGACGCGGTCTGGCGCTTACGGTCGCCGCGCTGGGCGTGGATGCCGGGCGTCGTGATCGCAAGCCTGGTGTACTGCGCGGCTCTGCATCTCTCCGACAGCCTCCAATTGACTCTCGATGTCGGAAATTGGGGGTTTACCCGACACTTTCTCATGGGTCAGGCAGACACGCCCTATGTGCTCTTGGCGGCGGCCGCTGCTGCTGTGTTCATTACTGCTGCAGTTGTTTTCGCGCGAGGCAGCACGGTGGCGCCGGCATGGCTCTTCGACAGGTCCTTCGGGGTGTCCTGGCCGACCGCCGGCGTGACGATCGCCCGGCCGCTAATCGTCGGGTTGGTGTGCGGGATGTGCGCGATCATCCCTTACGGGGTGTATCGAAACTCGGCGCCGAACGAGCTCGATGAAACCCGTGTATTCAGCCTCGTCGACGTGACGATGTGGTCGGGCGCTACCGCGGGCGCGGCGGCGGCACTTGCGTTGATCATATGCGTCCCTCGTCGGGGGCTCGCGCTCGCAGCGCTCGCCGGGCCCGTCGCAATCGGCACGTTCATGGTCGGCTTCGTCACCATCAACGCCGTCGAAGCCAATGTGCCCAACAACGTCTCGGTTCTTGCGCCGTTGACGTCGGACTTGGTCGGCCTGTCTTTCACGCTGGTCGCCTTGGTCGCCCCACTCGCCCTGATCCCTCGGATTCTTGACTGCGGCGTGGCCTGGACGGCCGCTGCCGCGGCGTTGTCAGCGATCACAATGTGTTCCATCGCCGTCGCCGCGACCGCGAACGCCTCTCCATTCAGGGAAAGCGATGTCGTGGTCGGAGATCTGCGGCCGCAGGCTCCCGAAAGCATGATGGCAACCCAATACCTAAATGGCCCAGGGAAACAAACTCGCGAGGGCGTGATCCTGGCTTACACCGAATTGCAGGCGATCTTGCAGTTCATGAATGAGGATCCGTCGACCGCGAGCCAGCGCGTCCGCTCCGACGCGATCGAGCCGCTAACTGCTCTGAAGACGGAATTGGAGACGGTCCGGTTTCAGTCTCCGACGATAGAGGCGGTGCACGCCGATGGGATCGCGCTGATCGACTGGTTCATCGTGGGGTTTGGGCGAGTGGCGGACGGCCTGGCCGCCGGCGACGAGGTCGCGGTGCTGCTGGCGATGACGGAAATGGCCGAGTCAGACCAGTTGTACGATCGCTGGGATGCCGGGGTGAACAGGGTGATCGAAATCGCTGGCTCGAAGTGACCCGGCGCCGGTAGGACTCACACTGTGATCGGCGTGTGCGAGCGAACCAGTTCGTCGGCGAGCCGGTAGTCGTCGTCGGCGTTGAGGCTCAGCACACCGACGACCTCGCCTGCCGCCTCGTACCAGGCCGTGAATCCGTTGCGGTGGTCGCTAGAGGCGCGCGACTTCGAGACGAGCGCGATCTGGTGTGGGAGCATCTGCGAATGGACCCACAGGACGACCCCGAGGCCCGGATCAGGGCACTCGAGCAACCGCTCGCCGATGTTGCCCGTGCGTCGGAACTGGGGACGACGCAATACAGCAGCGCTGACTCCACTACACCGTTGCCACCGCCTCCGACGTATGTACCGCCGTCGACGTACGGTGACCCCTACGTCGCGCCGCCGACATACGGATCCACCTACCCCACGATGCGGCGAGTGTCGACTGGTTCTGGCTCCTTGTTGTTTGTCGTCGCGGGGATTGTCCTCGTCATGTTGATCGTCGGTGGGGCGGCGGTCGCGTTCTTCACCCTGAGATCCTCGTCGCTCGAAGGATTCCCCACGCGTTTCCCGAGCGTGCCGAGCGTCCCGAGTATCCCGTCAACGGTGGCCGGCGGCGGCGGATCGATCACGGAGGTCCCACGTGCCGAGCCGACCGTTCCGGGCGGCGGATCGGTAACCACCGCGCTGCCAGGTGTCCCGCTCAGCGTCGCTGGGGTTGGCGAGAACAAGACGATTGCCTGCAACGACGGCGTTGTGAGCGTCAGCGGCATCACGAACACAGTGACGATCACCGGCCACTGCACGAGCGTCACGGTGTCCGGCGTCGAAAATCAGGTCACCCTCGACGCCGCCGACACCATCAGTGCCTCCGGCTTCGACAATCGGGTCATTTACCACTCCGGCGCACCACAGATCAATTCCGGCGGCTCCAACGTCGTCGAGCAAGGCTGACGGTCACCTCGGGCTTGCCGCGTCGCTCTTCGGGTCGATCAGAATCTTCGCGTGCGCCTCGGGGTCGCCAAGCGCGTCGAACGCGGCCTCGACGCCGGGCAGCCCGACCGTCCCGGTCACGAGGGGCGCGACGTTGACCTTGCCGTCGGCGAGCATGTGCAGCGTGTCGCGGAACTCGAGCGGCGTGTAGCCGAGCACGAACCGCAGGTCGATCTGTTTGTTGATCGCCATCGAAGGCCGGATCCGGTCCGCGCCCATGCAGACACCGACCACGACGACGCGCGAGAACAGCGGCGCGCCCGTGATGATGTCTTCGATCACGCCTGGCACTCCGACGCATTCGAAGATGACGGGATGCTTGGGCGTCGCCGCACCGACGGCCTCGGCGGCGCGCCACACGTGCCACCAGGGCAGCCGAAGCTTGTGCAGCTTTTCGATGGTGCTGACGGCGAGACCCAAAGCGTCAGGCGCGGTTTCGAGGTGTCCGTGGCCCGACGCCGCTTTATAGGGTGAGTCCTGGGCGGGATCGACGACGACGTCGGCGCCACAACGCGTGGCGAGTGCGCGGCGGCCGGCCGAGAAGTCGCTGGCGATGACGGTGCGCACACCGTGGGCCTTGAGCATGCAGATCACGGCCAGACCGATCGGCCCGCAGCCGATGACGATCGCGACGTCGCCTTTGCCCACCTCTGAGCGACAGACGGCGTGCCAGCCGACGGCCATCGGCTCAGTCAGCGCGGCTTTCTCGGCCGGCAATCCGTTGGGGACGGGCAACGCCAGGGACTGCTCGATCAGGAGCTGTTCGGCGTAGGCGCCGGGCGCGGCGGTGGAGAGCCCGATGACGTGCACGTCCTTGCCGCGGCGGACCAGGGGCATGGCGACGACGGGCGTGCCGGCGCGCGGCGTCTTGCGGGTACCCGGACCGTGGTCGAGGACCTCGCCGCAGAACTCGTGTCCGAACACGACCGACTGGTGCGAGCGCATGAAGTCGGGGTAACCGGTCTCAGCCATCACGTCGGCGAGTTCATCGCAGTGGTTGCGCGCATGGAGGTCCGAACCGCAGATGCCACACCGCAGGACGTCGATCAGCAACTGACCCTTCGCCGGGGCCGGGATCGGCTGGTCAACCACCTCGAGTTTCGCGTTGGTACACGTGACTGCCTTCATTCGGCCGAGCCTATTGAAGGCGCCGGCCGATCGGTCAATTTCCCCACGTCGGTTTGGCCGATCCGGAAGGGTGGAACTCAGTCACGAAGGAGGCTCTCGTGATGTGGTGGGCTTTCGTTTGGATGCGAGTGGCGGCTGCGCTGATGCTCGTCGCGAGCGCCGCGTTGCAGGCGGCCGGAAACGTCCATGCCTATCCGGGGGCGACGGACGTCATCACCGTCGTGGCCGTCGCGAACGGTGAACCGGTCAACGGCTACAACGTGATCAATCGGCAGCCGTCGCCCAACCTCTCTGCCTGCCCGGGCCCGTCACCGGCCGCGGTGGGCAAGGACATCTACGCCTGCGAGCCGAGTCAGGCTCTAGCAGAGGTGTGTTGGCCGGCCCCCGCTTCCGTGTTGTGTCTAGTGGATCCGTGGAGCAATGCACTTCGCCGGTTCCCCGCGCCGGGCGCGCTACCGGCGGTGGATCCGCCAGCGACACCGATGCCGTTCGCGTTGGTCTTGGACGACGGCACCAGCTGCGTGCTGCCCAACGGGATCGACTGGGGCGGGCGGAGGGACGGCTTGGTTCCCGCGTACGGATGCGACCCGAGGCCCATATCGAGGGGGGTCCTCATCGAGCCGGGCCAGGATCCGGCGTCGGCGATTGACCGCTCGCAGCCACTGTGGATCGTGCGGGTCGGCCTGCTGGGTCCACGGGGTGCTTCGTTCGAGCCGCCGCGCCGATACACGGTGAGGACCGCGTGGTTCGCGGGGAACTGAGCGCGTTCGGGTATAGGAGGACGTCCAAACCGTTCGCCCATAGCAGCCGCGCCCAAATCTGTCTGACTGCTTGACCGATTGTGATATACACAGCGCGGAAGACGAACCGACCCGAGGAGGCGCGTTGTCGGTCGTTGTACTGACCACCGGTGGCACCATCGCCAGCGCCCGCAGGGATGGTGACCGGATCGCGCCGACGAATAACGCCCTTGTCCTGCCCCATTTGGACCCGGCCGTTGTCGTGCGGGACGTGATGGCGGTCGATTCCTCGACAATGACGCTGCAACGGATGGTCGCCATTCGCGACGCGGTGACCGAGGCACTCGAGGATCCTCGGGTCGAGGGGGTGGTGCTACTACACGGCACCGACACCCTCGAGGAGACCGCGATGCTTCTCGACCTGTTCCACACCGATCCTCGTCCGGTGGTGCTCACCGGCGCACAGCGTCCGGCCGACCATCCGGACCCCGACGGTCCCGGCAACATCAAGGCGGCCGTGGAGGTCGCACGCCGCAACGACTCCCGCGGTCGCGGTGTCCTGATCGCGTTCGGCGAGCGGGTGCTCTGCGCGAGGGGAACCCGCAAGGCCCACACCACCGAGCTGGACGCATTCGAGCGATACCTCCCCGTCAGTGACAACCGGCGCGCAGTGTTGCCGTGGCACGCGGAAGTGGGGCAGATCCGGGTTGACGTTGTGGCGCTCTATCCGGGATGCGTCCGCTCCCAGATCGACGCCTGCGTGGCAGCCGGTGCGCGCGGGGTGGTGCTCGACGCGATGGGATCTGGCAACGCGAACCCGAACATTCTTGCCGCAGTTGCGGATTGCACGGCGAACGGGATCGCGGTGGTCGTCACGAGCCGCGTCCCCAATGGTGTCGTCGAACCGATCTACGGCGGCGAGGGCGGTGGTCGCGATCTGCTAGGCGCCGGGGCCATTGTCTCGCCGTGGCTGCGCGTGGCGCAGGCGCGGATCATGTTGGCGGCCCTGCTGGCCGTCGGCGTCGATCATGGGCGGATGGCGCGCGCCTTCGGCGATGTCATCGGGCTCGGCGCGGACGCTCCACACGGTTGACAGCCGTCGATCGGCGCGAGCACTGTACTCGTATGAACCTGCCAGATAGCTGGACAGATCGCCGCGGCGCCATTCCGCGGCACAATGCCGCGGAATCGGTATTCGAGGATCTGTGCTCGGCGATCGAGAGCGGGGAGTTGCCGGTCGGCGTCAAGCTGCCACCCGAAGCCGCCCTGGCAGAGCGCTACGGAGTGAGCCGGTCCGTGATTCGCGAAGCGCTGCGGTCCTGTCAGACCTTGGGACTGACGTCGACCAAGACCGGCTCGGGCACGATCGTCGTCTCGTCACACGCATCGGTGCCGCATTACGGCAGGTTCTCCGCCCGCGACCTCGTCGAAGCCCGGCCCTACATTGAAGTGCCCGCCGCCGGCTGGGCCGCGCGGCGACGCACCGATGCCCAATTGGCCGACCTCAACCGCCTCGTCGACGAGATGGACGCCGAGACCGATCCGGCGCGGTGGGTCAAGATGGACACCCAGTTCCACCTCGGCATAGCCCAGGCCTCTGGAAACGAAGTGTTCGCCAGCGTCGTCGCGGCCATCCGCGACGCCCTCTCCCAGCAATCGCGCATGCTCAACGCCAGCATCTCCGAGCGCCGGGCGGCGTCCAACGAGGAACACCGAAAGATCCTCGACGCGATCGCCTCGGGTGACTTCGCCGACGCGAGCGACAGGATGCGTCAGCACCTCGACAAGGTCGAAGAGGCCCTCAACAAGCTGGCCGCTAGGCATCCAGCCGGCGTCTGACCGCATTGCGCGAAGTCGCGCCGCGCTGGCGGTGACGCGATCTACTCTTGACGCGGAAACGTGACGAGTGCCACACTCGTCGAATCCAGCTGTCTGACAGCCTGGCAGCCAGTCCGCTGGCCGCGGCGAGGAAGGGAATTCGATGACACAGGCGCCCCACCCTCATCTCCCCCATATTCATGCCCCGCATCTACCTCATGGTGAGCACTACCTAGAGACGTACGAGGCCGAAGAAGATCTCCGGCACGAAGACGAGGGTTATCACAAGGATCTCAAGCCCCGGCAGCTGCAGATGATCGCGATCGGCGGCGCCATCGGGACCGGACTGTTCCTCGGCGCCGGCGGGCGGTTGGCGGCGGGCGGGCCAGGGCTGTTCCTGGTGTACGCCGTCTGCGGCTTCTTTGTGTTCTTTGTCATGCGAGCGCTCGGCGAATTGGTGCTGCACCGGCCGTCGTCGGGTTCGTTCGTGTCGTATTCGCGTGAATTCTTTGGTGAGAAGACGGCTTACGCCGTTGGCTGGCTGTACTGGCTGAACTGGGCCATGACGGCGATCGTCGACGTCACCGCGATTGCCACCTACTTCCACTACTGGCAGGCGATGGAAGTAGTCCCGCAGTGGTTGCTCGCATTGATCGCGCTAACGCTGGTGCTGTCGATCAACATGATCTCGGTGAAGTGGTTCGGCGAATTTGAGTTCTGGGCCGCGTTGATCAAGGTTGTTGCGTTGATGACGTTCCTGGTCGTCGGAACCATCTTCCTGGCCGGGCGCTACCAGATCGAGGGCCAGAGCACGGGTTTGAGCGTCTGGGCCAACAACGGCGGGCTGATCCCGAATGGCGTGCTACCGCTCCTGATCGTCGTGTCGGGTGTGGTGTTCGCCTATGCCGCAGTGGAATTGGTCGGCACGGCGGCCGGTGAGACGGAGGAACCCGAGAAGATCATCCCGCGGGCGATCAATTCGGTCATCGCGCGCATCGCGATCTTCTATGTCGGTTCGGTTGTGCTGCTGTCGCTGCTGCTGCCCTTCACCGCATACAAGGCCGGGGAGAGCCCGTTCGTCACCTTCTTCAGCAAGATGGGTCTTGGCGCGTGGACCGGCGACCTGATGAACATGGTCGTGCTCACCGCCGCGTTCTCCAGCCTGAATGCCGGACTGTACTCGACGGGCCGCATCCTGCGGTCGATGGGGGAGGCCGGCAGCGCCCCGGGGTTCACCACCCGGATGTCGAGGTCCGGCGTACCTTACGCCGGCATCCTGCTGACCGGCGCGCTGACCCTGTTCGGTGTGGGGCTCAACGCGACAAACCCTGGCGAGGCCTTCGAGATCGTGCTGAACATGGCCGCGCTGGGCATCATCGCCGCCTGGGGCACGATCGTACTCTGCCAGATCAAGCTGCACCGGATGGCGAACGCCGGGCTCATGGAGCGACCAAGCTTCCGGATGCCGTTATCGCCGTGGAGCGGCTACGCCACGCTGCTGTTCCTGCTGAGCGTGCTGGTGCTGATGCTATTCGACTACCCGATCGGCACCTATACGATCGGCACGCTGGTGATCATCATCCCGGCATTGTTCGGAGGCTGGTTCCTGGTTCGCAACCGGGTAATGGAAATCGCCCGCGAGCGAGACGCGCTGCACGGCGGAGCCGCCGGTGGTCGCCAGCCGACCGGTTGAGCCGGAGGACTGGCCCACACAACACCGGGAGCTGACATTAATCACGTGAACACGCGCGTCGAGCATGATCTGTTAGGCGACAAAGAGATTCCTGCGGACGCATATTGGGGAGTGCACACGGCCCGCGCGGTCGAGAATTTTCCGATCACAGGAATCAAGATCGGAAAACACGTGCATCTGATCGCCGCACTGGCCACGGTGAAACAAGCCGCGGCACGAACCAACAAGGAACTCGGCCTCCTCAGCGCCGAGCGAGCGGACGCGATCGAGGCGGCCTGCGAGGAGATCCGCGCCGGCGCGCTCGCCGACCAGTTCGTCGTCGATGTCATCCAGGGCGGGGCGGGGACGTCGACCAACATGAACGCCAACGAGGTGATCTGTAACCGCGCTCTGGAGCTCATGGGTCACCGGCCCGGCGAGTACCAGTACCTGCATCCGGCGGATCACGTCAACATGGGCCAGTCCACCAACGACGTCTACCCGACGGCACTTTGCATTGCCGCCATCGAATCCTTTGATGCGCTCGACGCCGCCATGGCGGAGTTGATCGGGGCCTTTGATGACAAGGCAACCGAGTTCGCCCGGATGGTGAAGATGGGGCGCACGCAACTGCAGGATGCCGTTCCGATGACGCTCGGCCAAGAGATGCGCAGCTATGCCGTCACCATTGGTGAAGACCGCCAGCGGCTGGCCGAAGCCAGCGCTCTACTGCACGAGATCAACATGGGCGGCACCGCGATTGGCACCCGACTCAACGCCCCTCCCGGGTATGTCGAAGCGGTGTGCGAGAACCTGCGCACGATCACAGGCCGCCCGCTCACCACCGCGGAGAACCTCATCGAAGCGACCCAGGACCCCGGCGCTTTCGTGCAGGTTTCCAGCGTGCTCAAGCGGATCTCGGTCAAGCTGTCCAAGATCTGCAACGATCTGCGGCTGCTGTCATCGGGTCCGCGCGCGGGGCTGAACGAGATCAATCTTCCTGCGGTGCAGGCAGGTTCGAGCATCATGCCGGGAAAGGTGAACCCGGTCATACCCGAGGTCGTCACGCAGGTGTGCTATGCCGTCATTGGCAACGACGTGACGATCACGATGGCGGCCGAGGCGGGCCAGCTGCAACTCAACGCATTCGAGCCGGTCATGGCGCACTCGTTGTTCGACAGCGTCTCACAGTTGACCGCGGCCTGTCGCACGCTGACGACCCGATGCGTGCGGGGGATCACCGCGAACGTGGACGTCATGGCTGCGCACGTGCACAATTCGATCGGGCTGGCCACGGCGCTTAATCCCTACGTCGGCTACGCCGCTGCCTCCGAGATTGCCCGGGACGCCCTGCTCACCAACCGCAGTGTCGCGGACATCGCCCTCGAGCGTGGATACCTCTCCGAGGCGCAGCTTCAGGATATTCTGGCCCCGGAACGTCTCGCGAACCTCTCACTGGAACCCGGCCAGATGCCCGTCGAACCGTCATAGTCAACTAAAGCCACTGAACCTTTGCAGAGAGGTGAATCGATGACCCGCAACCGATACGCCGCCAAGCCGCCGCTGTACGGAATGGTGATGGTGTTTCTCGCCATGGCGATCGTCGCCGTCACCGCGTACATGCACATCGGGTGGTGGTCGATCATCGGCTATGCCATCGCCGCGGTTACCGCCGTAGGCGGTTTCGCGCTGGCATTCCGCGACCTGTCTTAGTTCGGATCGCCGCGTCGCCGAACTGCAGGCTGCGTTGGAGTCCATGCCCGCTTATGAGCGACAACTGGTGGGCAATCTGGTGGTTACTGGGCTCCTACTCGTCGCTTCATGTCCTTGTCGACGGCGATGGCGATGTCATGGACGAGCCTGGAGTGCCATTGCTTGTGCGCCTCCAAATCTGCGGCCAGCGCATGGCAGTCTGGGCACTCCTGATGGGCCATGCGCCCTTGCTGGGTCTGCTCCACTGTGCGGCACCTCCTCCAAGAAAGATGGATCTAGCTCCACCGTGGCACGAACGACACCCGTAGTCCACAACCGGGCGTAAAACGCGTACTAGACCTGCGTGAACAATCTCGCGTGGCTCGGCCAGCGACGGCTCGCAGGGGACCGCCTGATTCGCCTCGAATTAATCATGACGACGAACTACGCGACGTGCTGGCGCTCCTGCCGGTCAACCGCGTCGGCGATTAGTTGCTCTGTGTCCGCGCTGTGCCAATGACCTGTCAGCAGATCCTGGCGAATGCGCCGCAGCATTTCCACCGGCAGCGGCGACTTCGTGGCTAGTGAATCTGACGGTCAGACGTTTTGTGTTTCGATCAGGAGCGAGTCGTCCGCGTCGGAGGTCATCCTGTAGATCCAGCCGGCCGCCGCCACTCTTTCAAGGATCCGCATCGCTTGGGCCCGAACCGGTGCCTCGTCGTCGGATCGCGATTCGATGGTGATCATGTAAGGCCAAGTCCCCGCATCGACTTCGTCGTACTGCACAGCGGCGTATTCGTCGCCACTCAACTCGACGGTTACGACATCGTCGTCGGATCGAGGCGCGGAGGGGTCGATGACAGCGACCAGCTCGGCCAGCGACTTCGGCCCCTTCACCTCGATGTAGTCGCTATTGGCCATCGTCGAATCTCCAGTCCGTTTCCTCAAATCCTCGGATAACGCGTACTGATTGAAGTCTATACCGCGTTGAATAGTGTCTGACCAGGTGTTTTGCCGCCTCATCGGTGATTGGAGACTCCGTCATGTCCAGCACCACCCGCGGCGCCTGCTTCGCGGCTCGACGAAGGTTGCGGGCGACCGAATCGTGGCTGGATCCGGAAATCGACTTCAGTTCCCACAGCTCGTTGTCGATCGTGACGTAAGCGACCTTGCCCTTGCCGGTAACGGGGACAAACACCACGCGATGTCCCCGCGCAGCGAGCCTGTGGGCGGCGTCGAGTTCATGTTGTTTCAACCCGCCTGGAACCGCGCTGCGATCAACGCTGCCAGCATGTCCCTGATCGCTCACAAGAGCACTCCGCCGCTACGCATCGACCCCGCATCTCCCACCGCTGATGTCCCGATGTGCAGTGTCCCTACGGGGTCCGACATGGCACGAAGTCGTCGAAGGCGTCCGAGCGACCTTCTATCGTTGCGCTCGATGGCCCTTCACCTCCACCGTGCCGATCGCACCGACCTGCTTGCCGACGGTCTTGGTGCTCTGCTGTCCGATCCCCTGCCGGATCCCTTCGCCGAGGAACTGGTGCTCGTGTCGGCGCGCGGCATGGAGCGGTGGCTGAGCCAAAGGCTCTCCCATGTGCTCGGCCGCGGTGACGGCGCCGACGGGGTCTGCGCAGGGGTGTCGTTCCGCTCCCCCGCCTCGCTGATCGCCGAGATCACTGGGACGGTTGACGACGACCCCTGGTCGCCGGAGGCCATGACCTGGCCGCTTCTCGAGGCCATCGACGCCAGCCTCGACGAACCGTGGTGCCTCACGCTCGCAACGCATTTAGGCCATTTCGACGCCGACCCCGACGAGGCCGAACTGCGGCGGGGCCGCCGCTACGCCGTCGCACGCCGTCTCGCCGGCCTGTTCGCCTCCTACGCCAAGCAGCGGCCGCAGATGCTCGTCGACTGGCTCGACGGGAACCCGGGTGACCTCGATCAGGACCTGCATTGGCAGCCGTACCTGTGGCGCGCACTGGTCGACCGCGTCGACGCCGACCCGCCGCACGTCCGGCACCAGACCACTCTTACCCGCCTCCGAGCGACAAAGAGCGACCTGCCCGAGCGGCTGTCCCTGTTCGGCCACACCCGGCTGCCGGCCACCGACATCGAACTGCTCGGCGCGCTCGCGACCCATCACGACCTGCACCTGTGGCTGCCGCATCCCAGCGACGATCTATGGCAGAAGCTCACCGACGTCCACCAGCGGGTGCCGCGCCGTGAGGACAACACCCGCTATCAGGCCGGCCACCCGCTGCTGGACACCCTCGGCCGCGACGTCCGCGAACTGCAGCGCACGCTGCCCGAAGGCGACACGGACGAATTCATTGGCGCCGCAACGCGTCCCAACACGCTGCTGGGGTGGCTGCAGTCCGACATCGCCGCCAACGAGGCCCGGCCCGGCTCACGATTGCGAACCCCGTACGACCGGTCGGTGCAGGTGCACAGCTGCCACGGGGCCGCCCGCCAGATCGAAGTGCTGCGCGAGGTGCTGCTCGGCCTGCTCCAAGACGACCCCACGCTGGAGCCCCGCGACATCTTGGTGATGTGCCCGGACATCGAGACCTACGCACCGCTCATCGTCGCCGCGTTCGGGCTCGGCGAGGTGGTCGACTACCGCCACCCGGCGCACCGGCTTCGCGTGCGGCTCGCCGACCGGTCGCTGGTGCAGACCAACCCGCTGCTCGGTGTGGCGGCGCAGCTGCTCGACACCGCCGACACCCGCGCCACCGCCAGCGAGGTGCTCAACCTCGCGCAGGCCGCGCCGGTGCGGGCCCGGTTCGCATTCACCGACGACGACCTCGACACCATCGCGCAGTGGGTGCGTCAGTCGGCTATCCGCTGGGGCTTCGACGCCGAGCATCGGACGCCGTACCGACTCGATCACTTCGCGCAGAACACCTGGCGGTTCGGGCTCGACCGGATCCTCACCGGGGTCGCGATGTCCGACGACTCCCACGCCTGGATCGACACCGCGCTGCCGCTCGACGACGTCGGCAGCGACCGCATCGACGTGGCGGGCCGGCTCGCCGAGTACGTCGAGCGACTCACCTCCGTGGCGGACCGGCTCACGGGCACCCGGCCCCTGACCGAGTGGCTGGACGCCCTGCGAGACGGTGTCGAGACGCTGACGCGGGTCGGCGCGACGGATCTGTGGCAGACAGCGCAGCTGCAGCGTGAGTTCTCAAAAGTGCTGACGCAGGCGGGAACTCGAGCGGATACCGCGCTGCGGCTGACGGACGTGCGCGCTCTGTTGGTTGGGCATCTCGCGGGACGCCCCACGAGGGCGAACTTCCGCACCGGCACCCTGACGGTCTGCACGATGGTGCCGATGCGCTCGGTCCCGCACCGGGTGGTGTGCCTGGTCGGCCTCGACGACGGCGTCTTCCCTCGGCTGGACCTGGTCGACGGCGACGACGCGCTGGCCCGCCGGCCGATGACCGGTGAGCGCGACATCCGCTCCGAGGACCGCCAGCTGCTGCTCGACGCGATCCTCGCGGCCACCGAGACGCTCGTCGTCACCTACACCGGCACCGACGAGCACACCGGCGCCCACCGGCCGCCCGCAGTCCCGCTGCTCGAGTTACTCGACGCACTGGAAAAGACGACGCCGGATCTCATCCGCAACCAGATCGTCGTCAAGCATCCGTTGCAGCCGTTCGACGTCAAGAACGTCGAGCGCGGGAAGCTGATCGTCGACAAGCCGTTCACGTTCGACCCGATCGTGCTGCGCGCCGCCAAGGCGGCGGCCGGTGAGCGGTCAGAGCGCGTGCCGTTCCATGCCGGCCGGTTACGCGAACTGCCGACTGGCGACGTCGAATTGGCCGACCTGCTGAGATTCTTCAAACACCCGGTAGAGGGCTACTTCCGCGAACTGGACTTCACCCTGCCGTGGGAGGTCGACGGCGTCGAGGACGCCATGCCCGTCGAGATCGACCCGCTGCAGCAGTGGTCGATCGGCGACCGCCTCGTCAACGACCTCATGCGCGGCGTCGACCTCGAAGTCGCCACCACCGCGCAACGACTCCGCGGCACACTGCCGCCGGGACGGCTCGGCGAGCGCAAGGCCGACGCGCTCAGCGAGCAAGCCGCCGAGCTGGCGATGGCCGCGCTGCGATTTCAGAGCAAGACCTCGACGGCCCACGACCTCGAGGTCGACCTCGGCGACGGCAGGCGCCTGACGGGGACCGTCACCCCGGTGTATCGCCGCGGCCTGGTGTCGGTGACCTATTCGCGGCTGGCACCGAAACACGTGCTGCAGTCATGGGTCTCGCTGGTCGCGCTCGGCGCCGCGGGCCACGAGTACGCCGCCGCATGCATCGGCCGCGGCGAGAAGGGCGAGATCAAGGCCCGGGGCTTCGCGCAGCCGCCGGATCCGATGGCGACCTTGCGCGATCTGGTCGCGATCTTCGACGCGGGCCGCCGCGAGCCCTTGCCGCTGCCGCTGAAGGCCTCGTTCGGGTGGGCCGAAAAGCGGCACCGCAACCGGAACCCGATCGCGTTCGCCCGCAACCAGTGGGAGGACGGCGTGGGTCCGGAGAACGCCGATAGGGCGCACGAGAAGATCTGGGGCGTCGGCTCGAAACTCGGTGCCCTGCTGAAGGATAGGCCGCGCCCGGACGAGGCGGTCGACGGCGAGGACACCCGGCTGGGGGCATTGGCGGCGCGGCTGTGGCTTCCCGTTCTGGGCGCGGAATTCAGGCTCGGCTGATGCAGCGCTTCGATCTCCTGGGTGACCTGCCGACCCCTGGAACCACCACGGTGTTGGAGGCCAGTGCCGGCACAGGTAAGACGTTCGCGCTGGCGGGCCTCGTCACGCGCTACCTCGCCGAGGGCCACGCCACGCTGGACCAGATGCTGCTGATCACGTTCAGCCGCGCGGCCAGCCGGGAACTGCGGGAGCGGGTGCGCGGCCAGATCGTCGAGGCCGTCGCCGCGCTGGAGGAAGGGCCCGCCGAGATGTCCGACCTCGTGGAGCATCTGGCGCAGGGCACCGACGACGAGCGGTCGCAGCGGCTGGCGCGGCTGCGGGACGCGCTGTCCGGTTTCGACGCCGCGACGATCGCGACCACGCACGAGTTCTGCGGCCTCGTACTCAAATCGCTTGGTGTGGCGGGTGATACGGACTCCGGGGTGAGGTTGGTGGAGAGCCTCGACGACCTTGTCGTGGAGATAGTCGACGACATCTATCTCGCCGACTTCGGCCAGCAGGGCGACGACCCGCCGATGACGTACAAGGACGCACTGGCGTTGGCGCGCGCGGTCGTGGGTGACCCGTGCGCGGAGCTGCGTCCCGAGAACCCGGACGAGGGCACGGAGGCGGCCGCGCGGCTCGACTTCGCGACGAAGGTGGTCGACGAGCTGGAGCACCGCAAGCGACGCATGGGCATCCTCGGCTACGACGACCTGTTAAGCCGTCTCGCCAAAGCGCTTGAGGGCGAACGGTCTCCGGCACGGGACCGGATGCGGCAGCGCTGGCCGATCGTGATGGTCGACGAGTTCCAGGACACCGACCCGGTGCAGTGGCAGGTCGTCGACTGCGCATTCAGCGGACATTCGACGGTGATCCTGATCGGCGACCCGAAGCAGGCGATCTACGCGTTCCGCGGCGGCGACATCGTCACCTACCTGCAGGCCGCGGACACCGCCGGTGATCGACGGCAGACCCTCGGCGTCAACTGGCGCAGTGACAAGGCGCTCGTCGACAGCCTGCACGCGGTGTGGGGCGGCGCGGAGCTCGGCTCGCCGGCGATCGTGGTCCGCAAGGTCGACGCGCATCACCCCGGCCACCGGCTCAGCGGCGCGCCGTACAACAACCCGTTCCGGCTGCGAGTGGTCAGCAGGGACACGTTCGGCGTCGACCAGGACCAGCACCGTCGCCATCAAGCAGCTGCGGCCCTACATCGCCGCCGACCTGGCCGCCGACATCGCGGCGCTGCTGGCCGGCGGGGCGATGTTCGACGGGGAGCCGGTGACGGCCGGCGACATCGCGGTGATCGTCGAGACGGGCAACGATGCGGTTCCCTGTCGGGACGCGTTGGCCGCCATCGGCATTCCGGTGATCTACACCGGCGACACCGATGTGTTCGACTCGGACGCCGCCGCGGACTGGCTGCCCTGCTCGAGGCGTTCGACCAGCCGCATCGCAGCGGGATCGTGCGGGCTGCGGCGGCGACGATGTTCTTCGGCAAGACCGCCGACGACCTCGCCGCCGGGGGTGACGCGCTGACCGACCAGGTGACCGCCACCATCCGGGAATGGGCCGGCCAGGCGCGCGAGCGTGGGATCGCCGCGGTGTTCGAGGCGGCGCAGCTGGCCGGGATGGACGAGCGAGTGCTGGGCCGGCGCGGCGGCGAACGCGACATGACCGACCTGGCGCACGTCGGACAGTTGTTGCACGAGGTGGTCCACCGCGAGCGATACAACCTGCCGGCGCTGCGGGACTGGCTACGCCGCCAGCGCGAGGAACGCGAAGGGCCCGACGAGCGCAACCGCCGGCTGGACAGCGACGCTGCGGCGGTGCAGATCATGACGGTGTGGGGCAGCAAGGGGTTGCAGTTCCCGATCGTGTACCTGCCGTTCGCGTTCAACCGGCACGTCCGCGTCGACGATGTCGCGCTGTTCCACGACGAGGACGGCACGCGATGCCTGCACATCGGCGGCAACGACAGCCCGGACCGTGACGAGGTCGAGGAGCTCAGCAAGGCCGAGGAGGCGCGAAACGACATCCGACTGACGTATGTGGCGTTGACCCGGGCCAAGTCGCAGGTGGTCACGTGGTGGGCGCCGGCGTGGGACGAACCGACGGGCGGATTGTCGCGGCTGCTGCGGCGCCCCTTCGGTGATCCGAAGGTGCCGCATCGATGCACGCCGAGCACAGTGTCGGATGAGGATGCCTTGGCGCGGTTCCGCGAGTGGGAGGCCGCGGGTGGACCGGTGATCGAACCGGCGTTGGTGGGACCGGCATTCGCGCCGGAGAGTCGTGAGCTGCCGAGCGATCTCCACGTTCGGCACTTCCACCGGGCGATCGACACCGCGTGGCGGCGGACGTCCTATTCGGCGCTGATCCGCAGCGCGGAATCCGCTGCCGTCAGCAGTGAACCCGAGGTGACGGCGCGTGACGACGAGGTCGATGCGGTGCCGGTGTCGGCGCCGGCGGCTGTCGGCGCGGACGTCGTGTCGCCGATGGCCGACCTGCCGGCGGGTGCGGCGTTCGGGTCGCTGGTGCACGCGGTGCTGGAGAACGCCGACCCCTTCGCGCCGGACCTGGCGGATGAGCTGGAGACGCATGTGTGCGATCAGCTGGGGTGGTGGGCGGTGGACGTCGAGCCGTCGGTCTTGGCCACGGCGTTGGTCCCGATGCACGACACGCCGCTGGGCCCGTTGGCTGCTGGGTTGACGCTGCGGGAGATCGGACTGCCGGATCGGTTGCGGGAGCTGGACTTCGAGATCCCGTTGGCGGGTGGGGATAGGCGCGGTATCCCGCCGGAACCGTCGCTGGCCGAGGTTGGGAAGCTGCTAGGCAAGCGTCTGCGGGCGGATGATCCGTTGGCGTCGTATGCGGATCGGTTGCAGGCGGATGTGATCGGCGCTCAGTCGTTGTGCGGGTACCTGTCGGGGTCGATCGATGTGGTGCTGCGGTTGCCGGATCAGCGTTTTGTGGTGGTGGATTACAAGACGAACAAGCTGGGCGATACCGCCGCCGACTATGCGGCGCCGCGGTTGGCGGAGGCGATGCTGCACTCGGACTACCCGCTGCAGGCGTTGCTCTATTCGGTTGTGCTGCACCGGTACCTGAGGTGGCGAGTGCCCGGCTACGACCCGAAGCAGCACCTGGGCGGGGTGATGTACCTCTTTGTCCGGGGAATGTGCGGGGCGGAGACGCCGGTGATCGATGGCCATCCGTGCGGGGTTTTCAGCTGGCAACCGCCGGTGCGGCTGGTGACCGAATTGTCGGGCCTGCTGGATCGAGGGAGGGCGGCGGCGTGACGGTCGTGGATGTGCGCAGAGCGACGGGTCTGCTCGCGGCGTTCAACGAGGCGGAAATCCTTGATGCAGCTGACATCCACGTGGCGCAACGGATCACGAAGCTGGCGGGCGAAGCGAACGAATCCGTCCAATTAGCAGTGGCCTTGGTGGTGCGGGCGCTGCGAGGTGGGTCGGTGTGTGTCGATCTACGCACGGTGGCCGACGAGGTCGACGTTCCGGAGTTGCGGTGGCCGGCGCCGGTCGAATGGCTGTCTGCAGTTAAGGCGAGCCGGCTGCTCGACTCTCCCCCGGTCCTTCACCTCTACCAGGACCGACTGCTGTACCTGGACCGGTACTGGCGGGAAGAAGAACAGGTGGCTCGCGACCTGCTCGCATTGTCTGCGCCATCGCCCTCGTCAATCCCGAAGGATGCGCTCGATCGGCTGTTCCCGCCGGAGTATGCCGAGCAGCGGGAGGCGGCGAAAATTGCGCTGTCGCTGTCGCAGTCGGTGACGGTGCTGACGGGCGGGCCGGGGACAGGCAAGACGACGACGGTTGCGCGCCTGCTGGCGCTGATCGCACAGGCCCAAGACCGTCCACGGATTGCGTTGGCGGCGCCGACGGGCAAGGCGGCGGCGCGGTTGCAGGAGGCGGTGGCGGCAGAGGTAGCACGACTGGACGAGGTGGACCGGGCACGGCTGGGCGAGCTGCGGGCGGTGACGTTGCACCGGCTGCTGGGCTCGAAGCCGGACACCAGGGCACGGTTTCGTCATGACCGGGGAAACCGGTTGCCGCACGACGTGATCGTGGTGGACGAGACGTCGATGGTGTCGTTGACGATGATGGCGCGGCTGTTGGAGGCGGTACGGCCGGAGACGCGGTTGATTTTGGTCGGCGACCCGGATCAGTTGGCCTCGGTTCAGGCGGGCGCGGTGTTGTCGGACTTGGTGGAGGGCATGTCGGGGCGGGAGGATATGCGGGTGGCGGCGTTGAAGACGTCGCACCGGTTCGGCGAGTCGATCGGCCGGCTGGCGGAGGCGATCCGGAATGGGGACGCGGACCGGGCGCTGGAGTTGCTCCGTGCGGGTGACGAGCACATCGAGTTCATCGAGACCGAGCAGCCGGGCGAGCCGTTGCGAGAGGTGTTGTTAAAGCATGCGTTACGAGTACGAGAGGCTGCGGTACTGGGCGCGGGCGGTATCGCGCTAATGGTGCTCCAAGAGCACCGGCTGTTATGCGCGCATAGGGAGGGACCGTATGGGGTTGCGCATTGGAATGGCCAAGTGGAGCGGTGGCTGACGGGGGAGACGGGCCAGGCGATGTGGTCGCCGTGGTATGCCGGGCGGCCGATGTTGGTGACGGCGAACGACTACGGGTTGGGCGTGTACAACGGCGACACGGGTGTGGTGGTGGCGTCCCCGGATGGTCTGCGCGCGTGCATCGGCGGGGTGTCGAGCCCGGTGGAGCTCGCAACTAGTCGTCTGGGCGACGTCGAGACGATGTATGCAATGACGATCCACAAGAGTCAGGGCAGCCAGGCCAACGAAATCACGGTGCTACTGCCGCCGGAGGATTCGCGGCTATTGACGCGAGAGCTGTTTTACACCGCCGTGACACGCGCGAAGGAGAAGGTCCGTGTGGTCGGGACCGAATCGTCGGTGCGCGCCGCGGTGCAGCGCCGTGCGGTGCGCGCGAGTGGGTTGGGGAGGCGCCTCAGGGCAAGCCTCGACCGCAGCGAATAGCCGTGCTGACTGTCAGCAGGTGGAGCCGGCGACGATCGCAGCGGTGAGCAGGGCGACGATGATGGCGACCGTCGTCTGACCGGACATCGTTGCCACGACGACGCCCGCGACCCCCGCGATGACGATGAGGAACAGCAGAGCGCCAAGCACCCAGCTGTGGTGGTCGACGGACCTACGAGCGACGAGCGGCGGTGCGGGCTGAGGCAGACCCATCGGGTCGTCATTTACGCCAACCATCGACCATCCCTTCGCTGTGACAGCGAACACAATGTAGCGTGCCAGTGGCCTGAGTCACAGTAAGTGTGGAGGAAATTTGGCTGAAAGCTTTCCCCACCTAGGGTTACACCGCCGCCCCGGGACGAAGTTGGCGGCGAGCCAGACTGCCGGGCCGCCGGCGTCGAATCCGATCGAGCGGCGAGAAGCGCCAATTCAACGACTCGTTGGCGTTGATGTTGTGGAGTGATCGTGTCAACCGCGGGGACGATCTGGAAGCAGACCCGGACAATGCGCCGCTGCCCCTCTACGCGGGCGCCGGATTCGACGAAGTCCAACAGCTGGCTGACGACTGCGGCATCACCGTCATCGGCTGAATGTGCAAGGCGGGCCGCCGATTTAACGCTCAGCGCGGACCGGGCGGGGCTCCGTTCGGCGGCGGGCCGCCGCGGCCTCCGTTCGGGGGTGTGCTGGTCGATTTCTCGCCGACGCCGATTGTCAGCGCGATGGTCATGCCGCTGGACGGATCGCCCGTGACGCCTGCAAGTTCGGCGTCCCAACCGTCACCGAACACGTTGTCGGAGCTCAGCGTCACCTGAGACATGTTCTGCACACTGGTCGCGTATCCGGTGTCATACCCGTACACCGCCGTGCATGCCTGCTCTGGTAGTGCGATTTGCGATGTCAAGCGAGCGTTCTCGCCGGCGACGGCCGCTTCGAGCGAATCGAACACCTCGAAGTGGATGTGCGGCCACCGGCCGGCGTAGCAGGCGGGAAAGATCGACGTGAAGGACAACCGACCGTCTTGGTCGGCGACCTGCACACCGCGCAGGTAGTTCTGGTCGGCGGCGTCGCGGCTGTACAGCGAGTAATCGCCGGCCCGGTCGCAGTGCCAGATGTACACGGCCATACCCGATCCCGCGGCGCAGTTCTTGGTGGTGTCCTGCAACGTCAGTTCGATCGTGGTCGGAACGCCCTGTGCCACACCGGAGTAGGAACCGAAGCTGGACCGGATGTCGCTGCGGACGACGCCGGACTCGATGAGGACGTTGGGCCCGTTCGACCCGTCACCGGGATACGGGCCCGCAGTCTCGGCCGGTGCCGCCGTCGTACAGGCAGCCCCCTCGGCTGCGCCGGCCGTCGAGGTGGCGGTGGACGTCGCGCCGTTCGCCTGCGTGGACGTGCCACCAGCGCATGCCGCCACCAGCGCCGAGGCGCCCGCGACACCGGCCAGGTGAAACATCCGGCGCCGTGAGAGCACCTTCAGATCGTGGGCCAGGCCGAGGTCGTGTTCGTGGGGCTGATGTCGGTCACTCATGGTCTCCAGGGTGCCGGTCGTGGCTATGAGCCCGCTGGGTGCTCGCTATGAGAACATGGGCGCCGGCTATGAAGACGGGCCGGAGCGCCGTTCTTCAAGAGCGGTATGACAAATTGGCTCGCGAGGAGACTGCTCAGTGCGCCTTTGTGCCCGGCTCTGAGCGACAACTGAGCGACTCAACGTCGACGGGATTGTTCAGCCGTGTCCCGGACAAGTTTGCCCACGCTGTCCCTCCGTCTCGCGATAATGCGGTGGTGCAGTTCTACCGCAAGATGCTGACAGCAGGGCTGCGCCATGGACGGTGACATGGGCGATCCACTTCTGCTAGGGCAGCGTGTTGTCGCGATCCTCGAGACCGGCCTGCGCACGGCCACGTACAAGCTGGCCACGTTGCTGGCGTTGATCGAGCACTGCCTCGAGAATTTGCCCGAGCATCCGCACGACGTGCTGCAGGTGCCGATACCCGACCTTGCCCATCGTGTGTTGGAGATCTACTGGCGGCAAGTACGCCCGTTCGACGGACACGAGCTGCGCCAGTCCACACAGCCGCGTGCACGAATCCTCATCGCCACCAACGCGCTACGGGAGGAGGCCGGGGTCGGACGCACGGGCGTGTCGGTGGAGATCTCCAGGCTGCGCGCCCCGGCGGCATACCGGCGCGCCATCGACGAGATCACGTTGTGCCTCGCCCAGCAGCCGTTGCATCGGCTGCAGAAACTGCCCGGTGTGTCGACGAGCGACCCATTTCTCTACGACGACTCGTTCCTGCATGACCAGGTGTCTCGGTCGACGCTGCGCGCCCATGGCGACGCCATCGAACTGAAACCCGGTGGTGCGCACGGCTGCAACGGGGACAAGAGCGGCGCGTTGCCGGCCGTCAAGTTCGTCGACCGGGTGCTGGAGCGTCGACGGGACGTACTGGAGGAGATCGCCTCCGAAATGCAGTGGCCTACCCAGCATGATCGGGTGGTGGCGGCGGCCCGCGGAATCTATCGGGGGCAACCGGCGGGCGTGCCAACGTGGTCTGGCTACAGACAGAGCGAACGACTCGACATCAGCTATCCGCCGTGGTGGGTGTAGCCATGGGGTTTGATCGTATGGTGCTGGGTGTCTCTCGCCAAGCTGCCCAACAACGCTTCGGCCATGTCGACCAGCCCGACCATGGTCTGACTACTTAACGCATCACAGCGAAAGACATCGAAGCCGGGCGAATCCGATTGCCCGCCAGGAGTAAGCCCGTGCTGCCGGCCGAGCGTTCCGTCGTGAACGTCGTGCTGAAGGGGACCCCATTTCAAGTGAGATGGGACCCACGAAACGGTCCCGACCGAGCACGGTCCGGAGTTCTCGGCTTCGGGCGGGGGAAGCTGGAGAACCTGGTAGCCGAGAACGAAGTGCTAGAGGTGCACGCTGGGTCGCGGAGCGGTGTGAAACTGACCAGCCAAGCCTCGAGCTGAGGCGGCCGAGCATCGAAGAGACGCGCGGTATTGTCGATGGCTCCCACGGATGCAAGGAGCACCTAACGTGATCTGCCGCAACGGACGTGTATGCCGTCAAGGCCAGCGATTCTGATCAACGCCGACGCCGTCCCAAGTCAGCGGGCATTGGCAACCGTAGCCGTTGAGTGTGTTTTGGTGACACGCTCACGCGGCGTCCCCTTGCGGGGTTTGGGTTTTAGCCTCTCCGCTTCCGGCCCCGCGTGGGCGGGGTCTTACGGGAGCTCCGCCGGCGCCGGATGATCCGGCGTCCGCGCCATGGCCTGTACCAACCGATCCGGTTGGCCCGGGAACCGATGGGGCTGTGGCCCCGACTGGGCCACAACTGGCGTGATCCGGCCAGTCACGGAGATTCAACGCGGCGTTGACGTCGCGGTCGACTTCACCTGTGAGCGGGCACACCAGGTGCTTATCGATTTTGCCTTTGCCGATCAGACGGCATGGGGTGCCGTCGGATGTGGTGCAGCCGTGGTGGATTTGGCTCGAGGGGAACCAGCGATCCGCCACGATCAGGTTGCCGCCGTGGCGGGTGGTCTTGTAGGCCAGTTGCGGCCCGACCAATCCCATCGCGGCATCGGAGATGGCCCGGCGGAACGCCCGCCGGCCCATGCTCTGTTTCATGGCGGCCACGTCGAGGTCTTCGATCACGATGTGGCCGTAGGTGCCCGCCAACTCGGTGGTGAGCTGGTGGGCGGCTTCCCGCCTCAGGTGCACACACCGGCGGTCGAGGCGGACCAGCTTGGCTTTCGCTGTATTCCATCCTCGTGAGCCGGGTATGCGGCGGGAAAGTTCACGACCAGCCCTACGCCTGGCGGTGAGTGTCGCCTTGAGCGGAGCCGGATTCGGATACTCCGTGATGGTCTCGTGCCCGGTGGTCGGGTCGATGGTGGCGACGGTGGCCAGCGTCCGGATTCCCAGATCCACACCGGCCCGCACCCTGGGCTGAGCCACCACGGCCGGAGTGGCCGGTGTGCGCATTGCGTAACCAATCGAGACGAACAATCGTCCCCACCGCTGCGAGAGCGTCATGTTCAGGATGCGGGCCCGCCCGGCGGCCACATGCCGCTGCACCCGGCGGGTGTTCTCGTTGGCTCGCAGCGCCCCGATCCGGGGCAACACGATCGTGCGCCGATCCGGCTCCAGGCGCATGCACCCGGTGGTGAACCGCACCCGGCCGGGGTCGCGGCGCCCGGACCGAAACCGCGGGAAGCCCACCCGCCGGCCTCGCCGTTTCCCGTCCTTGCTGGACTGCCAGTTGGTCAAGGCTTGCGCCAGGTCAGCCAACCCGGACGAGTAGCACTCCTTGGAGTTGGCCGCCCACCACGGCGCCACCGTGGGTTTGGCCCGGTTCCACGCCTTGCGCAGCGAGCCCAGATCCCAACCCACCGACTCATGGGCCGGATCAACGGCTTTCGCGTCCAGGTCGGCCTTCACCCGGGCCAGACCCCAGTTGAACGCTGTCCGGCGGGCACCGAAATGCGACCGCACCAACGCCGCCCGATCCGGCTCGGTGGGCCACTCAACCTCAAACTTCGCCGCCGTCACCACCCAGCCCGACGGCAGCTTCTCACCGGGGGAACCGGTCGCCGCGTAGCCGGCGGCATCCCCGTCATACAGGTCGAACAGCACCGACACCGACTCCACCACGCCGCGATGCACCTCGAAATCCGCGCCCACATCGACATACCGCGACGGCGGCACCGTGCCATCTCGTTTCGGCTTACCGGGCAGGTGCGTACCGCCGGTTGCCGCGGCCACCCGAGCCGCCTGCTTGCGCGCGCGCATCCCGACGATCATGGCCCCCGGCCCGGTGCCCGGTTGGCGGCCGCCAGCGCGCGCATCGCCCGCTTCCGCGCGCCACACCGCCCACACAGTCGGGCGCACATCGACGTGCGCACCTCGATCATGTCGCGCACCCAAACATCGGTCGTCTCACCGGGATCGGCCACCACGATCCGGCGGCCCCGCGCCGCCAGCGCCGCCTGCAGATGCTGAACCCCGACACGCGCCAACCGATCGCGATGCTCCACAACAACCACCCTGGCATCCGGGTCCGACAAAAAGCCGGCGCGCCGTGGGTCGCGTGCCGTTCAGGCCCGACCCCACCACGCCCACCACCTGGCCCACCGACAGGCCCTGGCCCGGTCGCCCACGCGGTCAACCGGGCCACCTGCCGGTCCAGATCCGCGCGTTGATCATGCGACGACACCCGCGCATACACCACCACCCCCGATCCGTCGGCGACGCCGGCGCTGCGGCGGCTTGCCCAGAATCAGCCGGCCCCACCCGCTGCGCGGGCACCGGCAGCGTCCCCCCCACGAAATCAGCGATAAGCCGGATGCCGATTCACCCCAACCGAGCCAGCCCACCCCGCCGCAACACCGACCAGAACCAACAAACGCACACTCAAATACACTCGACACCCAACAGCTCACAACCCCGAGGTGGCCGCGTTTCTCGACGAGGTCATCCGCGACTACGAGACCAAATGGCTCGATGAGCCCATCCCCGCGCTCGACGGCCACACGCCGCGGCGGGCCGCCGACGACCCCACCCGACGTGCCGACCTGATCAAGCTCCTCGACACGTTCCCCGCCGGGGAAGCGGCCCGCGGCGGCATGGACGCCGACCGGCTGCGCGCCGCGCTCGGCCTGCGGTAGCCGAGCAGACGGCGTTCACGCCGGGGCGGTAGCGCCGATCTCGGTAGCGAAGTCGCGGAAGTCTTTGTGGCCGGGCAGCTTTCGCAGACATTGCGCGGTCAGGTCGCGGGCGACGGCGGTGTTTCCGCGTCGGTGCGCGAGCCGTGCGGACAGGAACGTCTGCTCTGGCCCGCCCAAGGCGGCGTGCCCGGCGATGCTGTCGAGCAGGCCGCCCTCGGTGTCCACCAGGCTTTCGAGCAGGAGGCCGTGCCATTCCGCCAGCGCGCTGGCTCGCTCCTGCTCGGTCCGGGCTGCGGAATGTCGTATTCGGCGCGTCGATGCGCCGCCGCGCGAGACTTCGTCCAGCGCCCGCACATACTGCTCGGCGAAGCCTTCCCACGTGTCCGCAACGCGCAGCATGCGCGCCAGCACGACGGCGAGCGAGGTCTCCTTCGCCGCATCGACCCCTCGCGGTAGCGGGTCCAGCCATACCTGGACTCCCACCGAACCAACTGCGGCGCAGCGGTTTCGGCGAACGCCTGGAACCCGTGGCGTTCCCATGTCCACGCCCACAACACCGCCGCCACATCGGACACGACGAAGTCCGCCGCTGCTACCGGATCGTCGGAGCGGAAGTAGTCGTAATCGTGGGCTTCGCACGCGAGGTCGATCAGTTGCTCCAGCGCAGCCGCTGCGGGGTCGGCGTCCTCGGCTCGCAGCGCATCCTGTGCTTCGGCAGCAAGCCGCTTGAAGGTGAAGCGCCAGCGCGACCGCTCGCGCGGCGACACCCGCCGGTCCCCGCCCATGTACCCGCCCGATCGTGCCAGCGAGACGAAGTCGTCGACGTCGTACTGCACCATCTCCGGATCGGCCGGCTCCTTCGCGGGACGCGGTGGGCGACCGCTCCCGTCGCTCGCGAGCTCGACCTCGATACGCTCCCGCACATTCGCGTTGCCGCGCCAGTAGAGGTTCCACAGTGCCTTCCGCAGGCGATCCTCGTCGAGCCCCGACACCACCCGGAAGAACTGCTCGCGGTTCATACGCTTCGCCGTCACGAGGGCGATTATCTGCTACTGGGTTGTATGAGGGCCGGATTCCGTGGAGTGATCGCACGGCCCCGCGTTGTACGGTGGATCGTGTTCCGACGGAGCGAAGCTCAAATCGATAAGCGCAAGATCGTGGATTACGTTCTCGCGACTGGTCTTGTTGACTGCATTAACCGGCGCGCCTCATGGGTGCCGGTGGTTGGCCAGTAGAAGCTGTGGTGGGAGGGACGCGATGCTGGATGAGACTGATGCTCCGCGCGATGTGTCGCAACTGCTGTTGCCTGGTCTAGGTCATGTCGGTCGCGATGAGCACGGTGCATGGCAGGTCTATGGTCCCGACGGCGTGGCTGCCTCAGCGGTGAGTTGGTTCCTTGCTGATCTGTCGGCATCGGATTGTGCCGATTCGACGTGTCGGTCCTACGCGTACGACCTATTGAGGTGGCTTCGATTCTTGACCGTGGTAGAGGTCGAGTGGTAATAAGCGACGCGGCGCGAGGTGCGCGATTTCGTGCGATGGTTTCGGCTAGCCCCCAATCCCCAGCGTGCTCGATCCCGAAAACAGGGTGGGCGACCTCCAGTCGGAAGTCTGAATCCCCTTACTGGCAAAGCGTATTTGGGCAGCGGCTATGCCTCCCGCACAATCAACCACGCCCTGACCGTAGTTTCCGAGTTTTACACCTTCGCGGTGCACGCGGGCTTGGGGCCGCTCCATAACCCAGTGCCGACGGGCATGCGGAACGTCGATTCTTTGGGCTCGACGCGTCGGCGGCGCGCCGCACTGCGTCAGAAGGAGCCGCAGCGACAGCCACGCGACGTGCCCGACGAAGTACTGCGGGAGATGGTCACGGCGCTCAACTGCTCGAGGGATCGTGCGTTAGTGGCCGTCGCTGTGGGCGCGGGGCTGCGCGCTGGCGAGCTGCTGTCGATGACCTGCGGAGGACTTGACGCGGGTCGCGGCGTATTGAGCGTGATCCCGAAGGGGGGCACTGTGCCTGTGTGGGTACCCGCTCCGCCGGAGGCCTTCGTGGAGATCAGCCGCTATTTTCTCACCAGAAACCCTGGCAGGCAGTCCGATCCGGTGTGGCTGACATTGCGCTCGCCGATTCGTCCGCTGACGTACTTTGCGCTGCGGCAGGTCCTCGAGCGCATCAACGACCGGCTGGGCACCAATATCAGCTGGCACGACCTGCGCCATACGTTTACTCACCGGTTGCTGGACGACGACGGAATAGGGCTCAGCGATGTCCAGCAGCTCCTGCGTCACCGCGACGTGTCGACGCTTTCTGCCTACAGCACCAGCCGGGTCGACGAATTGGTTAAGCAGTTGCGGGCACATGAGGCTCGGCCCAAGCCCGAACTCAGCGCGGCCGACGGCTATGACACTGCCGCGCTGCGCACGTTATTTCCAGGGTTGGTGCTGCCGTCCCCCGGCCAGACTGATCGATGAGCGGGGTAAAGGGGCGGCGAGCCCGAAGGCTGGCAGGCTCGCCCGTGCCGGCGGCGATGGCGGTACTTGCCCGCGGTGATGCGCTCAGTATGTCGCGCCCTGAGCTCGAACCGGTCGTCACTGAGATGGTTCTGGCCTGGTGGAACCCCTCCTTATCCAAGCAGACCCTGCGCGCATGCCCAGGAATCGTGAAAGTGCTGGATTGGCTGCAGGATCAGGCCGGCAACGATTGGCACTCACGCTGGGTGGCCAGCGGGGCCGATTCCCAGCCGCGGACATGGCCGTCTCTGACGGGTGCCACCACGATCACCGAGGCACAGGCTGCCGGTCTGACCGTGGAGGCGCTGGTGATTCTGCGTGCGATCGCTCCGTCTCTTCCATGGCTGCTGGGGGTGTCGAGATTTCGGCTTCAGGACGACTGGACTCTTCATCACGACGCCGCGGTGTTCGCCGCGCTGCGAAAGAGGCTTAATGCCGACGATTGCGTGGACCGCGGGGACACGATCGGGCATCTGTACCGGTTGTCTGTGACCACCGGTCGAGACTTGCCGGCATTGACGGCCGCCGACTTCTACGCGGGCCACCGCGATCTCGTCCGCGCGGGTCGGCGTCGCAACCTCGACGCCGCCTGGCGGCATTTGCGTCAGGTTGGTCTCTTATCGGGTGAGCCCGAGGAGCTTTGCCAAGTTCGGGCCAAGCCGAGACTGACGCCGGCTGAGCTGGTCGACCGCTACGGGGTGCATGACGTCGGCATGCGGCGGTTATTGGTCGAATATCTCACTGAACGCGAAACCACTTGCGATTACACAACCTTGACTAGTGTCGCCCTCCACGTCGCGAAGCTGTTCTGGGTCGATCTGGAGGCCCATGAGCCAGGATTGCGTAGTCTGGCGCTCTCGCCAGAACAGGCTCGTGCGTGGAAGAAGAGAGTGCAGACGCTGCCGTCGGGGCGGCAGCGAACGGACTGGTCGGCGGTGGCGCGCTCGGTGCGAAGCTTCTACCTAGATCTGTCGGCATGGGCACAAGATGACCCCGCCCGGTGGGCGCCATGGTGTGCGCCATGCCCCATCGGTAACCGCGAACTGCGCAAACTGGCACCGCGGCGGCGGCGCCGACAGATCGCCACTATGAACGCGCGCACACGCGCGTTATCCCCACTGCTGCCACAGCTCATCAGTTCCGTCGCCAGACAGTTGTGGTTCGCCGAGCAGCGTCTCGCGGCCGCCACGGCCGCCGAACCTGGCGCGGAATTCACCGTCGCCGGCGAGCGCTGGCGCCGCAGTCCGAGACCCGTGCGGCGGCAACGGTACTACCAACAGTACGACGTCACCGCAACCGATGAGGCCGGACGACGGGTGGACCTGAGTAAGGCCGAAGACCGCGCGTTTTGGACCTGGGCCACGGTCGAGGTGTTGCGTCACACGGGATACGCATCGAGGAACTGTTGGAACTGAGCCACCTTTCGCTGCGACCATTACGCAAGCCCGACGGGCAAATCATTCCGCTGCTGCAGATCGCGCCGAGTAAGAATGACGCCGAACGGATCCTGCCAGTAGGGCCGGAACTCGCACGGGTCCTCTCCCGGATCATCTTGCGCCACACGGGCGGAACGCCCGACCCTGTTGCGGGCGCGTCAGATGATAGCCCGGCGACGGTGCCACTTGTATCGCGCTGGGATGAGCACGAACGTGTGCACAGCGCCCCACTGCCCTACCTGTTCCAACGCAGCTTTCTCATCGGTAGGCGCAGTACGATTAGCTCCGGAACCGTACGAAATTGGCTAGCTGAGGCCGCAAATACGGCAAGGCTGTGCGACGTGGACGGCAGGCCGCTAGCGTTTAGTCCGCACGACTTTCGACGGGTGTTTCTCACCGACGCCGTCCGGACCGGGCTGCCGATCCACATCGCCGCCCAGCTCGCCGGCCACGACGACCTCAACACCACCCGCCGGTACGCAGCCACCTACCCCACTGAAGTCATCGAGCATTACCAGCGATTCATCGCGCGCCGCCGTGCGGAGCGACCGATCGAGGAATACCAAGAGCCAACTGCGGAGGAGCTCGCCGAGTTTGGTGAACACTTTGGCCGACGACGAGTCGAACTCGGTGACTGCGTACGGCCGTACGGAACTGGCTGCACGCACGAACACGCCTGCATACGGTGCAGTTTCCTGCAAATCGACCCCAGCCAAGCCGAGCGCCTCTCCTACATCGAAGCCGACATCAACGAGCGCATCGCCACCGCTCGGGATAACGCGTGGCTCTGCGACGTCGAGCAGCTGCAACTCACACTGGGCCATCTGAAGGACAAACAAGACCAGATTCAACAGCTACTCGACACATTGCATACCGCGCCTCTGATCACCACGGCGCCGACGCTCACTACGCCTGGGTAGTTTCGGTATCACGGGACCAACACCGAACAATCCATCGCCGCGCTGCGGACTGCGTTGACCGCCAAAGACAACGAGATCGCGGCGCTCAAAGCCAAACTGCGCGAACGCGACTCCACCATCGCCACCCTCTACGGGCCCAACTCGAGCGCCACACCCCCGGCCATCATGATCCGATGAATCATGGTGTGAATGGGGGCGGTCAAGCTGCTCGAGGACAAGTTCCGCGGGTACGCCGTCAACATCGTCGACGCGGCGCTGGAGCTCGGAGCCGGCCGCATCAAGCGAGGCGGCAACAGGCGGCTGATGCAGTGGTGGGGAGACAAAGTGCTGGCGGCCGCACAGAAAGACATCGATTGCCCGCCCGCAGGCCCGACGAATACGACGGAATCAAATATGCAGAGATACCGGTAACTACTACTGTGTATGCGTAATCATCAGTAGCCTCAACGCATTTCGGGTAAACCGGAGTTACCGATAATCCACCGGGTACCGGATACCGCCCTGGCGCTCGGTTGGCTACACCATCGACCTGGGTCTGCGCTCAAGGCGAGCTGGCTGCCGAAGTTCGGGGTCGTCCACCGCAACGGCCTGCGGGCGTCCCTGGCGACACCGATCAGGGTGTGGATGTGGCGCCGGCCGACGCGAGCAGCAGTTCGGCCAGCTTAGCGCTGGCCGGCCCGATCTGTGCTTGGCCGGCCCAGGCGAGGTAGATTGTCCACACCAGCGCCGGCCGCACTGGCATCGCACGCAGGTCGGGAAAGCGGCCGGCTTCGCTGGCGGGCATGAAGATGGTGCCCAGCCCGTGTCGCACCAGGCCGGCCGCAACCGAGTAATGGGCCGCCACTTCATAAGGTGTGTGCGAGGTGATGCCGGCCGCGGTGAATGCGTCCTCGACTAAGCGCCGCAGCCCGAATTCGCCGGGGAAGCCGATCAGGTCCTCCTCGGCGAGCTCAGGGATGCCGACATGGTCGCGTTGCGCTAGCTGATGGTCGGGCCGACAGACAAACAGCATCGGCTCCTGGGACAGCATCCGCATCTCGATACGGGCTGGGAAGCGATCCGGTGCCGACACCAAGGCCAGGTCGAGTGACCCGTCTGCGATCGCCGACAGATACGCCATCGATCCAGTTTGACTCTGCCGCAGTCTGATTCGGACAAACGGGTAGTTGCGGTGAAACTCTCCCAGTACCCTCGGCACATCCAGCGCGCCGAATGAGACGAGGGATCCGAGCTCAACGGTTCCGGACAGCTCACCGCGGTAGTCGCTCATCGAATCCTTGGCGAGCCGAGCGGTGTGGATCACGCGGCGCGCATGCTCACGAAACAGCTCACCGGCCGGAGTGATCTTGATCTGCTGCTTGGATCGGTCAAACAATTCGACCCCAAGTTCTTTTTCCAACTTGCTCACCGATGTGGAGAGGGCGGATTGGACGACGTGTACTCGCTGTGCGGCTCGCGAGAAGTTCATTTCGCTGGCGACGGCGATGAAGTACTCAAGCTGGCGTAGTTCCATCCTCACAGCCTATCAACGAGGTAGATGGAAGACATCGAAACCATTCATTGGACTTGATAACCCGCGGCTGTTGTGATGGAGGGGTAAGAAGTCCGACCGGCACAAAACCACAACCGACCGGTCGACACAGCGTTCGAACCGCGACCTACCTGCCACGGCTTGAACACCACCCAACAAAGAAAGAAGAAGGCACCACAAATGAAGAAGTTCGGATTTGCCACCGTCGTCGCTAGCGGGCTCGTCGCTGCGATCCTCGGCCTCGCCGCCCCCGCTCAAGCCGTCTCTGCCGGCGATGCGCCGACCGTCTTGGCGTCGGCGACCCAGATCCCAACCGGGATCGACCATCATGTGTGGCTCGATCAGATCGGCCCGCATGTGAACGTCCCGCAAGTCGACACGGGCGTGCGCGCGAACCCGAGCGTGCAGCAAGGCCGGTGACCCACACCACAGAAGAGGGGCCCCCCGCCCGGCGGTGAGCCTGCGGCGATTGTCGGCTTCGATCTCACCGTGACCGAGGAGCGCCCGGCCGCGTCCCGACCGTGCTCATCACAAGCAGGGGCGCTCTAGCCGGGAACGGGACCATCGGACCGGCCAGCCCGAACGCAAACCCGTCCGCCCGTGCCAATGAGGGCGCCCCTCTTCTGCGTCGGGTCACCTTTCCGAACCTTGTCGAGGAATTCCGCGAAATCCTCACCACTACCGCCCTGAAAGGACACATCCACCGAATGGGGCGACACCAACGACGAACTCGGCCGCGCACTGCCGCTCGGCCGCACCGCGAACCCGGCCGTGATCGCGCAGGCCGTCTTATTCTTGGCCTCAGCCCTGGTCGAGCTTCATCACCGGATCGACACTGCACGCCGACGGCGGCGGTGCAGCCGCTTACAAACAAGGAGAAACGATGTCGAAACAGGACCTCAATGACAAGTTGCAGAACGCGCAGACCGTGATTCAGAGCGTCACCCCGCCCTTTGTGCCGGCGGACGCGGAGGTAATGACCAAGGTGATCGAGTGGCCGCCCGGCGATCCCGGGATCCCGCCGCACCGCCACCCCGGCGGGCCCGTGTTCGGCTACGTGCTGGAGGGCGAAATGGTCTTCGAACTGGAAGGTGAACCGCCGCGGGTGATCAAGGCCGGCGAGGCATTCTGGGAACCCGGCGGAGACGTCATCCACTATCAGGACGCCAACAACCGCACCGACATCCCGCTGCGCTTCCTCGCCACGATGATGTGTGCTCCCGGTCAGCCGATGCTCGTCTTCGTCGACGACGACGAGCTCGAGCAGCGCCGTTGGATACGGCGGTCACCCGATCAGTGACCTCGACGACGTGATCCTGGAGCGCCGGCCGACGCCGATGTTCCTGCCGGAAAAGCCGGTGCCCTGTGAACTGATCGACGAAGCATTGCCTTGGCGATGCGGGCACCGTCGAACTCCAACGTCCGGCCGTGGCGGGCTTTTCTTCGGCGTTCGCACCATTGGGACAACCGAGGAAGGCTCGGAGTGCCCGCTTAGCGATGGGCGGGGGCGACGTGCCCGCGATCCATGAGGGGCTCGCCGGCTGTCACCACAAGGATGTGGCGATGTGGACCTCCGAGGTTAGGGTCTGATGAACGGGGCAGCGTTCGGCGATGTGCAGTAACCGTTGCCGTTGACTGTCGTCGAGGTCGCCGGATAACTCGACGTCGCGATCGATATGATCGATTCATCCGGTGCTGGTTTCGCAGTCGGCGCAGTCTTTCGCGTGAATGCGGGAGTGCCGCAACGTCACTCGAACCCGCTCGAGCGGCCAGCCCTTGCGGTCGGCGTACATCCGTACCGTCATGGAGGTACATGCACCGAGCCCGGCCCGTAGTAGATCGTAGGGTGTTGGCCCTGCGTCGTCGCCAATCGGCCGTGGCTCGTCGGAGACGAGCCGGTAGTGCCCGGCGGCGATCTGCTGCGTATAAGTCCCCGAACCTGTCTCCGTCACGGTCACCGTGCCCTCGGACGACGCCGCGCCATGGCCGGTCTCGTGGTGTGTAGTCATGCCACCCTCCTCGCCGGATGGGATTGTCCCGCGGTCCGCACATGAGCGACTGCCATCCGGCGCAATCCTCGCCTGCGGCCCGGCTATCGGGCGCCGGCCGCCAGCCAGTCGTCGAAGGTTGTCGGGGCGATCCGGGCGTTCTCGCCGGGCAGCAAGACATTACCGGCCCACGACTCATCGAAGACGCCCGACCACGTGGGGACAAGCTTCACCTTGTGGCCGCGCACCTCGTTGGTGCGCCGGGCCATATCGACGAGGTCTTGCGTCTCGGGACCGGCCACGTCGACGTAGCGGCCCTGCGGCTCCCCGATCGCGACCTCGGCGAGGATATCGGCGATGTCGGCGGGCGCGATCGGCTGAACGAGTAGCGGGGCGATGGTGGCGACGCCGTCGCGCTCGGTCCAGCTGGCAGCCAGCGCCGCAAAGTCGTAAAACTGAGTGGCCGGCACAATCGTCCACGGCACCGTGCCCTCGGCGACCAGGCGCTCCTGCTCGCGCTTGCCCGCGTAGTGGGCATTGCCCTCCATCCGGTGGATTCCAACGATCGACAGCAGTACGTGGTGGCGCACGCCGGCCCGCTCCTCGGCGGCGAGAAGGTTTCTTGTGGTGCTGCCAAAGTACGCCAGCGTCTCGTCGGGGCTGGTCGGCGGCGCGCTGATGGCATCGACCACCGCGTCAACGCCGTCGAGCGCCGCGTCCAAGCCGTCGCCCGTGGTCAGGTCCACCCCGAGCGAACGGCTGATGCGGATGGCCTCGTGCCCGTCCCTCTCGAGGGCCGAGACGGTGCGAGCGCCGATATTGCCCGTTGCGCCGGCCACGGCGATTCGCATGGTGAGCCTCCTCTGAAGGGAATTGGCGGACGTCTGGCCTTCCGGGGTCAGTAGTCGTCGGGCCATCTGCCGTCGGCGATTGGTGATTCGGGGTCGAATCGTAGGCGAGCCTCGTTGGGGTTGGTGCCGAGTGCTCGGGCAATCTCGGTCCAGCCGTTGCCGTTGGCGTGAGCGTCGGGGACCAGTTGGGGCAACCATCTTTCGGCTTGTTCGATGAAGCTGGCGATCAGCGCGATGGTGTGGAGGTCGTCGCCAAGAAAGACACCGCGGCGGTCGGCGAGCGCGGCGACGGCGTCGTCGATGAGGTCGAATGTGTCCTCGCCGCTGCGCGGATCCGAGGCGGTCACAGCATCACAGTAACTCGACGGCCTGACGCAAGCCGTGGACCCGACCGACTTGTTCGCGACTGCTCGCCGTCGCGGCAGGCCAGCCAGCGTGCTCCTTAACACCGACAACACCAGCCGACACGAGGTACATGCCCACATTTCCGCGGCCAACCAGCGTGGACCGAACTGCCAGATCACGAGGCCGTTCTCACGATCAAGCCCCAGGAACGTGGTCCTTTCCTTCCTGGGGTCTGGCTGCTCTTTAGGCCAACTACTTGACTAGTGCAGAGAAGTCCCGTCGGAAGTGTGAAGGCTGCGTTCTTCGGTTCGCTCGGATACAGCAGCGACGAATGGACGCGCCTTCGCGACGATCTGGCACGTGTCGCGGAGCACGGAAAGATTGTTGAAGCCGTCGCGACAGCGTACGGCCACAAAATACTCATCGACGGTGTCGTGGAATCTCCGTGCGGTCGGATGGTCGAGTTGCCTACCGTATGGATCAGCGACGAACCAGACGGAGCCCCGCGATTGGTTACGGCCTACCCGAGCTGAGGAGTTGATCGATGTACGCAGAACATGATGTCGTTGTCCTCAAAAGGGACTGTCCAGAGGAAGGCCTCGTCGTTGGGGACGTCGGCGCCGTCGTGGGAATCTACGCCCAGGGCGGCTACGAAGTGGAGTTCACCGCAGCGGACGGAAGCACGGTTGCTCTGCTCACGTTAGCGGGCGACGATATCCGGCCACGACGGCGACGTGAGATTCTGCATGTTCGCGAGGTGGCCGAGCAGCCGCGTGAGCAAGGTTGATCTGTACGCCGATTACGCCCACAGTGGGTGACATCGCTACGAAGGACTCCCGAATCTCCGTGCGCCTGACCTCAGAGCAGGACGCACTCATTCGCCGTGCCGCCGAGGCGGAAGGCACCGACCTCACCAATTTCACGGTGACGGCGACGCTCGCACACGCGCGGGACGTTCTCGCGGATCGTCGGCTGTTCGTGATTGACGATGCCGCGTGGAGGGAGTTCTTGGTGGCTTTGGACCGGCCGGTCGCGCACAAGCCGCGGCTAGCGAAGCTGTTTACCGAGGCACCCATTTTCGACGACGAATGAGGGATGTCGACGTTCTCGACCCACTTTTCGAAGAGATGGCCTGCGACGTCGAACCCATCCACGATCTTCTGGCCCAATTGATCCGCGACCACACGCTGGATAAACCTCGGGAGGGCGACGTCCTTGCTGCGCGGTTCGGTATCGACGGTGGGCAACCTGAGACTCTGGCTCAGATCGGTGCACAATATGGCTTGTCCCGGGAGAGGATTCGGCAGATCGTGTCCCGCGGTATCTCACGGGTCATTCGCTTGCTTACCTGAAACTCCAGATCGCCGGACACCCTGACGAGGACGCGAGAAACATCGCCGCACGAGTCGCCAAGCACGTCGGCGGGTTACGAAAACACATCGCGCGGACCCGAAAGACGCGCCACGACGACGAGCAACGCGCCACCGCCCACCTTCAGCACTGGCTCAGCCACGTCGAATGGCCCGTGACCGATCAGTCCAACCCCGCGCAGCCGGTACCGCCGCCGACGACGGCTGCGCGAACCGTCGACCTCGACGAGGAAGGCCGCGGATCGGTCTACCTCGAGAAGCTGGGCCGCGATGCCAGCTTCGACTCTGGCCATGAAGCGCGACTCCTGCGAATCCTGAACAACAGCAATCTGATCCGCACTTTCCAAGAGCAACCCGTCGCCATCCCATACCGGTTCAAGGGCGGCACCCGCCGCTACTATCCCGATGTCGTCGCCCGCCTGACCGACGGCCGAGTGATCCTCATCGAGGTCAAACCGGTCGGTCAACTCGCCTTTGAGATCAACCAAACCAAGTTCGCCGCCGGCCGCACATACGCGCACGAACGTGGATGGGGATGGCTCGTGTGGACCGGGCATACCAGCATCCCAGAACTGCTTGAGCGTCCCATCGATCCAGGTCACGAACATCAGCTGCGACAGCTCGTTCTCGACGACCGTGCCGACTGGCGGGCCATTCAGCGGTTCGAGACCACCAGCGGTCTCAACGTACTCGACGTTATCGGGCTCACTCTCCGCAACAGCTGGCGATGGGAACGCGCACCCTTCCGACTACGCGCCTCACCCTGACGCAGCAGTAGGTCCCTGACAAAGGGATCGCTTCAACGGCAGCAGAACAGGTTGGGTCGTGGCGGGGATCCGTATCCGAGTGTCCGGGATGGCGACCGTGATCGCGCCGTCGCCTTGATGCGCAAAGCGGTAGACGGAGGTGATGCCACCCGTCGAGGCGCCGGCAGGCTGGTCACATGCGCGCCAAGAAGCCTTTCGCAGGTTTCACCGGTCCACGTACGGCGGGCTCGACGGGCCGGCGCACACCATGATGTACGCGATTGTTCGTGACGGCGACGTCGTGGGCATGATCAGGATGGCTCGCCGTGATGAGCCGGACACCTTGGAGACCGGGATGTGGCTCGGGCGCTCGGTCCGGGGTCGGGGGATCGGCGTGGCCGCCCTGCGGTTGCTCCTCGCCGAGGCGGCCCATGCCGGAGCTTGCCGCGTGGTGGCCGAGACCACCTCGCACAACACCGCGGCACTGGAGGTGCTGCGCCGCTGTGGTGCCGTGCTGCGCGACGACGGTGCGGCGGTTCGCGCTGAGATCCCACTCGTCGGGGACTGACCGGCACGCTTGCGAGGTACTCCGCGGGGGTGGTGCAAGCCCATCAAATGAAGGCCGAAAGGCGGAGGCTGCGCCTCCACATCAGGCCCTTCGCCAGACGAGCGGCGACAATCTGCTGGGTTATCTCGTCTCTGGTCATGCAACCATCATCGGCCGGCTGGTCGCATCCCGCGCGGATGGTGTGGCGAATCAGCCGACGGGGCCGGGCACCAGGGTCACGGTGGCGTTGTGCGGCTGACCGATTTGGTCCAGCCACGTCACGCTGACGACGTTGCCGGGATAGTGCTGGTCCAGCAGATCGGTGAGCGTGGTGTCGGAGTTGACGGTCTTGCCAGCGAATCCGGTGATCACGTCGCCGGGCGCGAGGCCCACCTGCTCGGCCGGGGAGCCACCGAGCACCTCACGCACCGGCACGCCCCCTCCACGCAGGCCGGGTCCGATGCCCACCCCGAGCATCAGCGATTCCCCGACATGGATTGAGCTGGAGGAGGATCCGGATTCGATCTGCCTCACGATCGAGAGCGCGGTGTCGATCGGGATCGCGAAACCCTCTGCGCCACTGGGGCTCGAGACCCTGTAGTTGTCCGAGGCCGCCGTATCGATGCCGATGATCTGCCCGCTGTCGTTCACCAACGGGCCGCCCGAGTCTCCGGGCTGTATGTTGGCGTTGGTTTCGATCATGCCGTTCAGTTGCTCGGATGCGGCCAGCTTGTCGGTTGCGACGATCGTCTGGCCCATCGCTGTCACCGTTCCGTTGGCGCGGCTCAATCCTTTCCCGCCGGCGTTGCCGATGGCCAGGACCGGCTCGCCGACGCGGACTTGCGACGAGTTGCCCAGCGGCGCGGTCGGCAGCCCGCTAGCTCCTTGCAGCTGCAAGACGGCCATGTCGTGCTTGCAGTCGTAGCCGACGACGTTGGCAGGGTAGGTGCGGCCGGTGCCGCTATCCGTCGCGGTGATTTGCGTGGCGCCCTCGACAACGTGGTTGTTGGTCAGTACTTCACCGTCGGGGCTCAACACGATGCCGGTGCCGGCGCCGACCACGCCTTGAAGACCTATGTCGGTGTTGATCAGGACGAGACCCGGTTCGACCGTGTCGCTCTGGTAGGCACGCGTGCCAATGCCGCCGTGCAGCGGGCCCAGCAGCCTAATAACGACCATGATCGCGACCAATATGAATGACCACCACGGTGTGCGGCCCACCATCTAATTTCTCCCGGATCCTGTTCGGCTGTGAACTTCCGCCTCCATGTTTTCTCTGCGAACTGAGAAATGGCTGGGAGACCGGTGTTTACACGCAGAATTGCGGCTGGCAGGTAATCGTACATAGCGGCTTTCCCCCATGGCTGGTTCTCACAGCGCCTTGGCAATCCCTGCCGGCTTTGTTCGGGTGGCGCCTTTAGCGTCGCGCCCGTGTTTTCGAAGCGGCCTGCGGCGATGAACTACCCCTATTGGGCCCGCTGTCGGTGTTCATCGGCTGACCGATCGTGCGCTGGCTCACCAAGAACGACATGATCTGGCCGTGCACTCTGGAATGCTGGTGGCGGCTCATCCGGCTCACGAGGAGGTACCACGTCACCATGTCTGAATCCACCTCGGCGTGGCCTGAACTGCCGGTGGCCCAGTGGGTCGACACCCGCGACACCCTTCAGCTGATGACGCAGGTCGTCGGCAAGGTCCGGCTGGCGAACACGCCGCTGATGAGCCACTGGTGGAACGTCGTGCTGTACGTGTCGGCACGCGGTCTGACCACCGGGCTGGTCCCGTACGCCGACAAAGGGTTTTCGATCGACTTCGACTTCATCGACCACCAGCTGATCGTCTCCACCACCGGCGGGAATCGGCGGACAGTGGCGCTGCGCACCGGCCCGATCGCCGATTTCTACCGCGAGGTCATGGGCGTGCTCGACGAACTGGGATTGTCCACCGAAATCTGGCCCATGCCAGTCGAGATTCCGGGGGCGATTCCCTTCGACACCGATCAACAACACATCGCCTACGACGGCGACCAGGTGCACCGGTTCTGGCTGGCGCTGGTGCAGATGAACCGCGTCTTCGAGGTGTTCCGGTCGCGCTTCGTCGGCAAGGTCAGTCCCGTGCACTTCTTCTGGGGCGCACTCGATCTCGCGGTCACCCGGTTCTCCGGACGCACCGCGCCCAAACATCCGGGCGGAGCACCGAACTGCGGCCCGCACGTCATGTGGGAGGCCTATTCCCATGAAGTCAGCAGCGCGGGATACTGGCCGGGCCCGGACGGCGAAGGCGTCTTCTACTCCTACGCCTACCCCGAGCCTCCCGGGTATCGGGACGCGTCCGTCTCACCGACCCCGGCGTCGTTCGACGAAGGTCTGGGCGAATTCACGCTGCCGTACACCGCAGTACGCGAGGCCGACGACCCCGACGCCGTGCTGCTCGAGTTCCTGCAGGGCACCTACGACGTCGCCGCCGACACGGGCAATTGGGACCGCGCCGCGCTGGAACGCGGCCAGTGATGGCCGACCTGTCACTCGAATCCGATGCCCCGCGCCAACTTCCGCCCGCGGAGTAGTACGAGCACAAGTCAGTCCTGGCGGATGCGGTGCGCACCGCGCCGATTACGAGATGTTGCCGACGAGGTAGCGCTGCAGTGTGGGCGCCATCGCGTCGGCGAGTGCCTCGGCCTTCATCGAAGCGATCGGCTCCGAACGGATGGCGTAGCGCAGGATGTCCAGCCCGATGAGCTGTGACGCACACAGGGACGCCCTGAATTTGACATTGTCGGCGCCCAGTCTCTTCAGTAGCGGGTCGAACACCGGTCCCATGAACAGCTTTTGCACGGTGTCGACGGTCTTGCTCAGACCCACCGTGGCGATGCTGCTCGCGGCGAACGGGCCGCCGCCGGCCACGTCCCAGGTGGTGATCAACATCATCAGCGTTCGTCGGCCCACTTCGTTCGTTGTTCCAGAGACGATGCGGTCAATGAATTCGGGCACGCCGAACGGGAGACGCAGTCTCTGCGCGACGGGGTCGAGCAGTCCGCGCGCAGGTTGTTCGCGCCGTCCCACGGTCTCAGAATTGACGGGTTGTCGCCGCAGGTCAAGCACACACTCCGAATGCACCCTTGACGACCGTGGCGTCTGTTTCGGGGGCACAGTCTTGATCAGGACAGGGCGCTGCCCTTGCGCCACTGGTCCCACGGCACGCTCCAGTCGCCGTTCTGCGAGAGCTGCAACGGTTTGCCGCCGGTGTTGCGGATCTCGACGACGTCGCCGGGCACGGAGAAGTCGTAGAACCATTTGGCGTTGTCGCCGTTGAGGTTCAGGCAGCCGTGGCTGGTGTTGGTGTTGCCTTGCGCCCACACCGTCGCGTTGAGCTGGTGCAGGTAGATGCCGTCGGTGCTGATGCGGGTGGCGTACGGGATGGTCACGCGGTAACCGAGGCGGGAGTTGATCGGCAGTCCGAAGGTCGACGAGTCCATGATCACCGGGTTGGCCTTGTCCATGACGGTGTAGATGCCCGGTGGGGTCCAGAAGCTCAGCGTGGTGCCGCCGATGGTTTCGGTGCCACCCATGCCCATCGAGGTCGGCATGGTGCGGACCAGTTTGCCGTTGTCGTAGACGCTAACTTGTTTGGTGGTGTCGTCGGCGATGGAGACGTGCGAGTCCCCGATACGGAAGGACACCCGTTCGTCGTCCTGGCCGTAGAGCCCGTCGCCGAGCGGGGCGCCGTAGATGCTGGCGGTTACGGTGACGGAAGTGCCTGGGGCGTAATACTTTTCGGGCCGCCAGTGGGCGGTCTGGTCGTCGATCCAGTACCACGACCCGGTCACCTTAGGCGTGGTCGTCACGTGGAGGCGCTTTTCGGCGGCTGCCTTGTCGGTGATCGGTTCGTCGAACTTCGCGACGACGACGGCGCCGACGCCGTACGTCGCGCCGTCCTGCAGCAGGCCACCCGCGGTGGTCTCAAGATAAACCTCGGTCTGGTTGCTGGGCGTCAGGGTGGTGAAGCTGGACGTCTGCCGCGACGGCATTCCGCCAGGGCCACGGGCGGCGATCGTGAGGGTGTAGGTGCGCCCGTAGCCGAGCTGGGTGGTCGGCTTCCAGGCCTTTGCGTCGGGGGTCATGACGCCGGGGATAGCCTTGCCGGCGTCGTTGACCAGCTGCACGGTGTCGAGGGTCCCGCTGTTGGCGGTGACGAGGACGCGGCCACTGGGGCTGACGTCGGCGGCACCGGCCGGGGGCAGGATCGATAGCGCCGCCGGCACGATCGGCGACGGCCGTGGAGCCGCCTGCGGTATGGGTGCGGCCATCAGCGTCTGGCAGTGGTCGGCGCAGTCGGGAGTGGCGGTGACGACGACGCCGCCGAGCACCGCGAGGACGGCGAGCACGGCCGCGAGGCAGGCACCGCGGGCACGGCGAGTAGACGTCAACTGTTCTCCATTGTGGTTGGCGAGGGCCGCGACGGCTCAATACTAGACAGCCCGTGTCGGAGTCCGCGCAACACGGCCAACCTGTGTGAATTCGTAATCGTCTTGTTGTGTGGGTGAATTCAGCGCTTCACAGTTGACGTTCAGGCTTCCCGCGGCGGTCCAGTCGCCGGACCATTCACCATCTGGACGAGTTCACCACACCGATCCTCGTCGAGTGCCATGAGAAGGCGGTGGTGGAGCCGTACGCGCGGATCTGCGTGTCGGCGGCCGTCGCCGCGGAGGTCGTCGCGGGGTGGGGGCTGCATCCGACGGTGATTCCGAACGGCGTGCGGGCGGACCGGTTCATCGCCGCCGCGTCGGATGGTGTCGGCCAGCAGCGCTGGCGCGGCGAGCTGGGCCGGTATGTGTTGGCCGTGGGCGGTATCGAACCACGCAAAGGATCGCTGGACCTGGTGTCGTCGTATCACCTTTTCCGGCAACGGTTTCCCGCCATCTTGCTGGTGATCGCCGGCGGGGAAACGCTGTTCGACTACCGCGACTACCGGGCGGAGTCCGAGCGGCGGTGTTCCGAGCTCGACGTTGCGCCGGTCATCCTCGGCGCGGTCGAGGACGCAGAGTTGCCGAGCCTCGGGCGTGTGAGGTGTTCGCGTTCCCGTCGACGAAGGAGGGTTTCGGTCTGGCGGCGATGGAGGCGTTGGCGGCGGGGCGGCCGGTCGTCGCGCGGGACCTGCCGGTGCTGCGCGAGGTGTTCGGCGAGGCGGTGCGCTATGCGAGCGATCCTCCTGGGTTCGCCGCGGCGATGGCCGAATCCTTGGGCGACGACTGCCGGGCTCTCGCTGGGCGGGAGTTGGCGCTGTCGATGACGTGGGAGACCGCGGCACGGAGGCACGTCGAGTTCTATAAGACGCAGCCGGCCCCAAGCTGAGCGCCTGCCGAACCCATGTGCAGTTTTGTCCGCGTAGCGAGCGACAACTGGTGCAGGAGCGACTAGGCCTGCGCGGGCAGAACGTGGTCGGCGACCTTGTCGGTATTCAGGCACAGCGAGCAGACGTGCGAGTCGCGCGTCTCGAGGCCTCTGGCGACGTCAGATATCGCAACTGTCTGAATCCACCGTTCTCCAGCGCCCAGCCGGCTCGGGCCGGGGCATGGTCTTGCGCGCCGCGAGGCGGCGGTGGGTACGAACAGCGAGACGGCCAGCGCGTCCATTATTTGGCGGTGGCGCTCGGGAAGGCGACTACGCTAGGGCGTGAGACCAAGTGGCCCACACTCAACTGGGTGTTCGCGCGCGGGAGGGTGCCGACATGGTCGAGACGGTTGACGTCGCGTCGTTGCCGCTGGCGCCGAAGAATCCGTTGCCGTACTGGCAGCGGCTCAAGGTCGCGCGGGAATCCACCGTCGGCCAGGAGAAGCTGCGCAACGCGGGCGGCCCGGTGACCATGATTATTCTGGGCCCGAAGTGGCTGATCCCGCCGGTGGTCCTCGTTTCGTCCCCACAGGGTGCGCGCGACGTGCTTGGCCGCACCGACGCATTCGCGGACCGGGGTCCGTTGCCGGCGTTGAAGGAACTCCGCCGGCTGATGGGGGGCAACCTCCTTGATCTACCCCATGACGAGTGGCTGCCGCGTCGACGCGCGCTGCAACCGATGTTCACCAAGCAACACGTGCCCCGGTTCGCCGGGCATATGGCCGGGGCCGCGGAGATGGTGTCACGCAGCTGGGGTGACGGCGCGGAGGTCGACCTGGATACCCAATGCCGCAAGCTGACACTGCGAGCGCTGGGCCGTTCGGTGCTTGGGCTCGATCTTGACGAGCGGGCCGACGCGATGGGACCGGCGCTGCGAACCGCGCTTAAGTGGGTCCTCGATCGCGCGGTGCGGCCGCTGAACGCCCCCCACTGGCTGCCGACCCCGGCGCAGCGGCGCGCCCGCGCAGCCAACACCACCCTGCACCAGCTCGCCGCGCAGATCCTATCCGCCGCTCGAGCAGATCCGACGAGGGACGCACCACTGGTGCGCGCGCTGATGGGAGCGACCGATCCTCAAACGGGTCAGCCGCTGACCGATGCCGAGATCTGCGACGAGCTGGTGTTGTTCATGCTCGCCGGCCATGACACCACCTCAACCACGCTGACCTACGCGCTCTGGGCCCTGGGGCATAACGGTCAGCTGCAAGATCGGGTGGCCGACGAGGTCGGCGAGCTGGGCGATCGTCTGCTGACTCCCGATGACGTGTCGCGGTTGGGCTACACCGTCCAGGTGTTATACGAGGCATTGCGATTGTGCCCGCCGGGTGCGACCGCGGTGAGACGGATAATGCAGGAGATCGAGGTCGACGGTTACCGGGTCGGGGCCGGCACCTTCGCCGTGGTCGGCATCTACGCGATGCACCGCGACCCCGCGTTGTGGGAGGACCCGCTGGCCTTTGACCCTGACCGGTTCAGCCCGCAACGATCCAAGGGCCGTAGCCGCTGGCAGTACTTACCGTTCGGCGGCGGACCGCGTTCCTGCATTGGCGATCACTTCGCGATGCTGGAGGCCACCCTGGCGTTGGCCACCATCGTGCGGCAGGCCCGCATCACGTCGCTCGATGACGACTTTCCCCTCGCGACACCGTTCACCGTTGTCGCCGCCGCCCCGATACGCGCCCGAGTACACCCGCGCAAATAGCGGCGTTTACAAGGCCGTCCACGGTCAACGACTCGGGTCAAGGGAGGGAACAACCCTCGGCGGCTGGCAGTTGGGTGCACCTGCATTTGCTGCAACCAGGCTGGTCGCGCCGCAGTCGAGAAGGACACCGGTGTTGGCATCGGCAGACAGATGGATGCAGGCCTGCGACCGCCCGCCGCTGCCAAACGCATCGCCTGATCCAGCGAATGTCGCTGTGACACCGGCGGTTTCACCTTCACTCATCGAAAACCCTGCCTTCCCACTGTGGCGTCGTCTCGAGCCCATGTTTCGCGGCCATCATCGCCTTTACGTCCCTCGTTGCGGCGGCTGACGTCGGCGGCGTAGGTCATCCAGTCGCCGCTGCTGGCGCGTTGCCAGGCGACGGCGACACTGATGTGCAGGCCAGGGCGGGCGCGCAGGCTGCGGCGGCCGAACCACCGCCGGTGAGCGCTTGCTATTCAGGCGATTCCCGCCGCAAGCGAGCTCGAGGACACCGTCGATGCGATCACCGCGGTGGCAGCGGCACGAGATGTCGGCGGTGCCGAGGAGGCCCGCGTCGCTCAGCTTCGCCGCCGGTTATCGATGCTGAAGCACGCGGGCGTATGAGCGGGTGCAGCGACTACGCATCGGGAGTCAATTCGAAGACGGGGATGACCCGGTCGGTGCGCTCCTCGTACTCCGCGAATCCCGGGGCGCGCTCCACGATGATCGCGTAGATGCGGTCGCGCTCGTCTCGCGGCAATTCGTGGGCGACGACGGCTTTCGGGGGATCCGAGCCGATCTCGACCGTCACGTGGGGATTGGCGCGAAGGTTGAAAACCCACCCTGGACTTTGATCCCGGCCCGCCGCCGAGCCGACGGTGTAGATCTTGCCGTTGATGCCAAAGTAGCCCACCAGGTTGACGCGCTTGGCGCCGCTCTTGGCTCCGGTGGAGGTCAAGAGCAACAACGGGAAGCCTTCGAACTGTCCGCCGACCTTGCCGCCGTTGCGGCGGAACTCGTCGATGTTGCGTTCGTTGAACTCTCGCTCGGAGGCCATCTCTTGGTCGGGCATGCTCCCATCGTGGCACGGAAGGGCGAAGCGGTGGCGGTGCAGCTAGTCCTTCGGGTCCACCCCCGCGCGGCGCAGGAAGGCTTCGAGAATCGCGGTGAGCCCAGGGCTGTAGTGGTCCAGGAAGGTTCGCTTAGACATGGCGGCGACGCCATCGACGGCCAGGACATAGCGCGCGTAGATGACGCCGACAAGCTGTGTCACCAGAAGCGCAGAGCATCGTCCCGCGTCGGACTTGTTCAGGCCGGCGCCACGCAAACGCTCCGCGACGGGCGCAAGCAACACCCCCTCGACGAACCCCCGGGTGAGCGCGGCAGTCTCCGGCACTGCGCCGGCCTGAGCCACGGCAAGCAGCTTCGCGCGATTCTGGGGGACGTCCCAGGTGTCGAGCAGGACTTTGATCAGCCGGTGCGGCAGTTCCCCGACCGGTCCGTCGAGTTGTTCGGTGATCACGACGGCGGGATTTGCGCGCAAAGTGAATGCCTCCCCGAACAAGCCCTCCTTCGAACCGAAGAAGTAGTTGATCAACGCGGCGTCGACGTCGGCATCGGCCGCGATCGCGCGCATTGTCGCGCCGGCGTAGCCGACCTCAGTGAAGCGCTTGCGCGCGGCGTCGAGGATCTTCGCGCGGGTGCCCGACTGCCCTCCGCGCCTCCCGACGGAGCGTGTCTTATTCATCACAGTTGAATTATATCGGCATGCCCCCTACGTTGATTTCATCAGTGATGAATAAAGCTACGAGGGAAGGCACCACGATGACGATGCATCAAGACCACCTGAACACCGCAACGGTTGCCTTGCGCACCCCGGACGCGGGCGGCTACCTGCTCCTTGCCGGCACCGTGGACCGTCGACCGGGCTTCCTGCCCACCAGCGGGCGCAAGCGTGCGCTACTCGCAGCGATGAGTACTGCGGTCGCCGAACTCGCACAACAACCTCATGTACGACAGGCCGACCTTTTCCGGGCTCAGTTGGTGGCACCGGGCATGGGACACGAGCTGTTGAAGAAGCGTGCAGGCAAGGTCACGCCCGCGCGATTCGACATCGTCCTGCTCGTGCAGACCGACGATCCCGACAGTGCCCGGGCGCTCCGCGAGGACGCCGTGTACGCGTCGATCCGATCGCAGTTGTCCGCGGCGTCGCAGCACACCCACGAGATCGCGGCCTACAACGTGCGCCGCATCGCCGATGTGGACCACAGTCGTCCGTCGGTGTTCCTGTTCAACTTCTTCTACGCCGACGACAACGCGAATCTGGTTCCGGTGTGGGCGCACACCGCCCGCTGGTTCGTCGACAACACGCACTTGCCTGACTCGGTTGTCCTCGAACCTCTTCCGGGCGAATCAGACGAGTACGGCATCATCAATCACGCGAGCTGGCCGCACTACCGCACGTTTCTGCCGCACTTCGTGCTGCGCCCGTCGTTTCGGCGATTCGTGCTCGCCACGTTCGCGGACAACGGCATCGCCGCCCAGCCGATCCTGTATCGGCGAGTGAAGAGTCATCCGGCGGCGGTTCCCGCGATGCGCTGAACGTCAGCTCATTGCAGGGCTCCGCCGTGTTGGCCTATGGGACCCAGGCGAGCAGGTCTTGGCTTGCGTCGTTGTACACGACGCTGTTCGGCACGTCGCCGACGACATCAAAATAGAGCTTGCCTGTCTCTGATCCACCTGGCGGCACCGACGCGCTACTGAGGCCTCCCGGCGCATTGGCGAGGACACGGTAGTTTGCTCCGCTGATAGCGCGGGCGTTGAACAGCGGGATCAAGGGGGTGACCCAGCCCCCTAGCGCGTCGACGGTCACGGTCGCTTCATACAGCTGGCCATTGACCGGCACGGGGTCGGAGTTCGGGGAAAGGCCTTGCACCGTGTAACCGATCATCGGAGCGATCTGGCCTGCACTTTGCGTGGGTATTGGCCGCTTGAGCGTCCGGACCACCCATCGTCTGTGGAGCGTCATCAAATGATGACAGCTCCCAGCAGCGGGTACCGGGTGCCCGCGCCTCTGCGCAGTTGTGGGCCGACGCAGGGTGACACTATGAGCACGTGACTGACGGTCGCGACAAATCCCCGCAGTGTGCCGATCCATGGACGCTGAGCGCGCTAGACGAGCTACTCGATCGGGCGGTGGCCGCCATCAATCGTGGTGACCGTGCCACCGCCACCAAGCTGGCCGGACAGGTCTTGACGGTCGACCGTGACAACGCGGACGCAGCCGGCCTCCTGGAGGCACCCGCTGGCAGCGGTGAAATTCGCCGGATGTCAATGCTGTTCGCCGACATGGTCGATTCGACGGTGCTGTCGTCACGCCTCGAGCCGGAGGATTACCGGATCGTCATGGGACGCTACCGCGAGGACGTACAGCGGATCGTCGACCACTTTGAGGCCTACACGGGTTCGACCGCGGGCGACGGACTGTTGGTGGTGTTCGGTTACCCACGAGCGCACGAGAACGATGCCCAGCGCGCAGTGGCGGCGGCACTGGAGATCACGCGCGCCGTCAGTGCCCTCAGCCAATTGACGCGGCGACGGTTCGGCGTTGACATCGCCGTGCGGGTGGGTGTGCACCGCGGCGTTGTCTATCTCGACACCGCCAAAGACGAGGTGTACGGACTCGGGGCCAACCTCGCGTCGCGGGTTTCCAGTCTGGCGCCGCCCAACTCGGTCGTGGTGTCGGCTGCGATCGCCGCGCTGGTGCGCTCTGGGTTCGACCTCACCGAACGGCCACCCGCGCCGGTCAAGGGAGTCGACGGCCTGATCGACCACTTCCTCGTCGTCGGAGAACGATTCGGACCTGACAGGGTGTTGCGCGGTCCGCTGGTGGGCCGCGACGCCGAGATGGCCAAGCTTCGCGACGCGTGGGAACAGGGAATGGCAGGTGCTCTGCGGACGCCGGGCATCGTCCTTCGCGGCGACGCCGGGATCGGCAAGTCGCGGCTCGCCGGCGAAACCGCCGTGATGGTCGAGGGGTCGGGGGCGCGCGTCGTCGAACTCACCGGCTCGCCGTTTCACACCAGCGCCGGCCTGTATCCGGTGCGCGCACTGCTGCAACGCCGCAGCGGAATCAAACGGGACACCGGCTCGGCAGAGCGGATCCGGCTTCTGGAAGCCCACATCAACGAATTGGGGCTGGATCCAACGTCATTCGTCCCGTTGCTGGCTCCGGTGGTCGGACTCGAAAGCGACACCGGTTACGACCCGGTGCAGGCCGAAGGACGCAAGCTCTACGAGCTGATCGCCGATGCGGTACACGTCTACCTGATGGCATGTCTCGGTGGCGGCCCGGGGCTGATCGTCGCCGAGGATGCGCACTGGTTCGACGCGACCACGCTGGAGATTCTGGGGTCGCTGCTCGAGAAGACCGACGGCCGGTTGGTGGTGATCCTGACCGGACGCCCGGGCGATTGGCTGCCCGGCGGCTGGCCGGTCGACGTGGTCGAGCTGTCGCCGCTCGACGACGATCACGCCGACGCGATGGTCGTCGCGATCAACCCGACGCTGTCCGCCGAGCAACGATCGGCGGTCGTCGCCCGCTGTGACGGGGTGCCGTTCTACATCGAGCAGGTGGTCGAGGGCCTCAGCGAGCGCGGCGTGCCGGAGGCCCTGTACGAACCGCTGTTCGCGCGGCTCCGCGCCGACGCGAACGTCATGCCGATCATCGAGGCCGCGGCCGTTATCGGCAGACTCGTGGATCGACCCCTGCTGTGCTCTGTGGTCGATCTTGGAGATAAGCAGGTCGACCAGATCATCGGTGAACTCGAAGACGCGTTGGTGCTCGAGGCGTGGGGTCCCGACGTCTGGCGGTTCCGGCATGAACTGTTGCGCGAGATCGCCGCGGAGCTGGCACCGCCGAGCGTGCGCCGCACACTGCACGGCAAGGTCGGCGACGCACTCGCCGGCGCCGGTGACCCGGATTGGGGTCTGATCGCCGACCATTACGTGCGGGCAGAGCGTTTCAACGACGCCGCCGATACCGCTGAGCGCGCGGTGGCAGACGCGTGGCGGCGGGGCGCGCTCGCCGAAGCGAGGACATACCTCACGCAGGCCATCGACCAGCTCGACCGCGTGGCGCCTAGTCCTGAACGTGACCGCCGCGAGATCAGGCTGAGGTTGCAGCGGGGTTGTATGCCGGCGTCTCCCGAGATCTACCAAAGTGGCGCGCAGGCAGCGGATCTCGAACGGTGCCTAGAACTGGGCGGCGACAGCCTCACCGAGGCTGAAATGCGGGCGACGGTGTCGCCGCTGGTTCTCTTCTTCATCATCCGCGGAGACCTCGCCAAGGCGGAGCAGGTAGTCGATGCACTCGGCGCGGGCCTCACGCGGGGCAGCGATCCGTTCGGCCGGGTGGTGGAGGGACTTTATGGCGGGGTGGCCTGGTTCCGCGGTGACTACGCAGACGCTCAGCCACTGCTCGAGTCGGCTACCGCGAACCTGTCTGACGCCGACGGCGACGCCCTCGAGGCGCTGTGGTACTTGCCGAATGAGCCGCGCGCCATGGGGTTACACCATCTGGCGTTGACACGGCTGATGCGCGGAGACGTCGCCGGCGCCGAGGCAGAGCTCGGTAGGGCGAGGGGCTGGATCGGCCAGCTGGCCTTTCCACAGGGTCCCTACAGCCTCGCGTATGCGAGCTTCATCGAAAGCTGGATCTGCCTGGAGACCGGGCAACTGGATCGAGCCTCGACGGCGGCGGTTGATGCGGTGGAGCTGGCGCAGCGGCACGGCTTCGACGCATGGCTGGTGATCGGGGCGACCCAACGGGCGGCCGTGGCAGCGATGAAGGCGATCGCGGCGGCAGAAGAGGCGCAGGCTCTGGCTGGTCACATCGAGACCATGACCGGACTGGTGAACACCTGGCGCGCAATGCGATTGATGATCTATCTGCCGTTGTTCGACGCCGTACTCGGTCGGCTGCTGTTGGCTGCGGGCGATGCGGAGGCGGCGCGTGATCGCTTCGACACCGCACTACAGACGACCACGGAGAGCGACCTGCGCTTCTACGACGCGGAGCTGTTGCGCCTACGTGCCCACGCTCAGGCGGACGCATCTGCCCGTGAGGCTGAGGTGGCTGCAGCGATGTCGCTGGCTGCGAGCCAGGGTGCCACAGTCTTCGAATTACGGGCTGCCCTCGACGATTTCGAGTTGCGGGGCGAGCGAGCACGCGGGGCTCTCATCGATGTGCTCCGCCGCGTTCCGAGCGACAGCCCACTGCCCGAGCTGGCGCGAGCGCGAAAGCTGCTGGGCGACTAGCGTCACCGATGACCAACATGCTGATAACGAGGGTTCTGCCGCGCCGAATCGGCGGCGCGACATCGTCAGGCTTGCGTTGTTCGCTGCGTTCCTGCTCGGCCTGTTCTACCTGGTTGCCGTCGCGCGAGTGATCGATGTCGAAGGCATGCGGCGGGCGGTCTCGGCGACGGGTCCGGCCGCGCCATTCGCCTACGTCGTGGTGTCGGCCGTGCTCGGCGCCGTGTTCGTCCCGGGTCCGATCCTTGCCGCCGGGAGTGGCGTGCTGTTCGGGCCGGTGCTGGGCACGTTCGTCACGTTGGGTGCGACGGTGGGCACGGCGGTGGTCGCGGGCCTCATTGGTCGGCGGGCCGGGCGAGAGAGTGCGCGCGCAGTTCTCGGCGCGGATCGCGCCGGCTGGCTCGACGCACAGATTGAGCGGCGCGGATTGTGGGCGGTGGTTGGGCAGCGGTTCATCCCTGGGATCTCGGATGCGCTGGCCTCCTACGCGTTCACTGCTTTCGGAGTTCCGTTGTGGCAGATGGCAGCCGGAGCATTCATCGGATCGGTGCCGCGGCGTTCGTGTATACGGCGCTGGGTGCGTCAATCGGCGACCTGTCATCACCATTGGCGTATTCGGCGGTCGCTGTCTGGTGCGTGATGGCAGTCATCGGGGCTTTCGCTGCGCACCGCGGATATCGAACCTGGCGGCGGCGGCCTGGTCGGCGAGAGGACGACGGATCGGAATCGGCAGGCAGACCTGCTCGGTAACGCCAGGCACAGTCGTCGCGATTACATCGGCAGCAACATCAATCCCATTAGTCCCAGCAGTCGGGAGGACACGTGCGGCGCCGATGGAAAGCCGCTGTCGGTGCGATAGCGCTCGCGGTCGCTGCTTCAGTGGGCGGGATTTCTCCAGCTGTTTCGCAGGCTGAGCCGGCGGCCGCGGTTAAGGATTTCTCGAAGCCGGCGATCCTCATTCTGGGGTACGGCCTCAACCCCAACGGCACGATGCGCACGATTCTGCGCCGGCGCGTGCTCACCGGCCTCACCGTCGCGCAGTTCTTCCCGCAATCGCCGATCATCGTAACCGGGGGCAACCCACAAAACGGCAACACAGAAGCCGGGCAGATGCGCAAGATGCTGCTGCTCCTCGGCTTCCCGGACAACCGAATCATTGTGGAGGACAAGGCCAATAGCACGGTGCAGAACGCTCAGTTCTCGGTGCCGTTGGCGAAGCAAGCCGACACGTCGGGCATCATCCTGGTGACGTCGACGACGCATCAGGGCCGTGCCGATGGCGACTTCACCGACGCGGGCGGCAACATTCTCGCGACGGTGAGTTACCCCGATGGGAACGCATCGGTCAACGTCGCTCAGTTCGCGCGAGACGCAATGAGCCCGTTTGTCGACCTCGGCTAAGCCAACCGGCAAGCCGGCGGCAGTCAGACCTTGAGGCCCTGCCCGCTGCGATCGCCGAAATCGACACCAGGCTGTGGATTAGACCCTGCATCTGCCAGTCAACAGCCCTGGCGTAGAAATGCGCGATAGCGAGTACGCACGATGCTCACCACCTCCTCGGCTGCACAAACGGCTGCCGTCGAACCTGCTCATCGAGCACCTCAATACCGACCTGCCGGGAACGACTGGGTGGGCGGCGTGGTGAGCGGTGGGCTGGGACCCGGCGACACCCGGCTGTTCCGCGACCGCGACGTACTGACCTCCGGTGCCGTCGGCGTGCGCCTGCCCGCCGTGCATGGTGTCCCGATCGTGTCGCAGGGCTGCCGCTCGTCGCAGTGCTGCGGCAGCTTGTAAAAGACGCACAACCGGAAGTTAGTCGTCGGTCGCCCTCTGGAAGCGCTGCCTTCAGCCTTGTCAGACCAGTCGCTGAACAGGGCCACGCCGCAGGCCGGTATTCCGGGGTGTCGAGCCGCCCGACGGCCAGGCGTAGGTTTGTGAAACGGACCCGTTGTCTTCAGTTGCGCGACTGGGTAATTGCCCAGTAGCGCTTCGAATTTGCTCCAAGGAATGCGGATGGCCGATCTGAACACCACGTTGCCTCCCGCGCTGCGCAGGGCGCTGGAACTGCTCGCCGATCCACCGGCCGAACCCGATGTCAGCAACGGTTATCTCGATCTGCTAGACGCCGGTTTGCCGACAGGGACCCCTGCGGTTGAGGCGGTGTTTGCCTCGCCGGTCGGGTCCATGGTCTACGACAACATGCAAGCGCTGATGCGCAGGCTGTTCAGCGCCCTTCAACAGCCCACGGAGTGGTTGAACATCCCGGCCGGCGGGATCGCGCTGGACGTCGGCTGCGGACCCGGCACCGTCACCGCGTCGCTGGCTCGCGCCGCGGGCCCGGGCGGGCTGGCGCTGGGCCTCGACCTCTCGCAGGCGATGCTGGCCCGCGCGGTGCGCGCCGAAGCGGGACCCCAGATCGGCTTCCTGCGCGCGGATGCGCAACGGCTGCCGCTGCGAGACGAGACGGTCGACGCGGTGGTCTCGATCGCCGTGCTGCAGCTCGTTCCGGACCCAGCCGCGGCGCTGGCGGAGATGGCGCGCGTGCTGCGCGCGGGCGGACGGCTGGCCGTGATGGTTCCCACCGCCGGGTGGGCCGCACGCTTTTGGCGGATGCTGCCCAACATCGGGGCCCACATGTTCGGTGAAGACGACATCGGCGACATCCTCGAAGACCACGGCTTCACGAGCGTGCGGACCACCAACGTCGGCCCTCTGCAGTGGGTGCGGGCCAAACGCGGGTAACACACTGCGGCGCTGAGTGCGCCCATTGCGTCGACTCTGCCCACGCGGATGGATTATGAGATTGACCTACCGCCCTGCTGCGCGCCGGCCTCGACAGCTATCCGCAGACCACCAGATCGGAGCAACGACGGTGAACCTCGAATCGGTCACCTTCACTGGAGCGCAGGAGACCGCGTTGGCCACGCTATATGGCAAAGCATTGGAAAGCCGCCAGCCGGACTCGATCCTTGGCGACCGGGAGGCCGACAAGGCGATGCAACGCCTCGACTATGACTTCAGCAGGCTGCGGATGCGTCCCAGGGATGTGAAATCGTCAGCGGTGCGGGCGAAGTCCTACGACTGGTGGGTGCAGCGGTTCCTCGATGACTGCCCTCAGTGCACGGTGTTGCATCTGGGCTGCGGTCTGGATACCCGGATCTACCGGGTCGACCCGCCCTCTACCGTCTGCTGGTACGACATCGACCTCCCCGACGTCATTGCGTTGCGGCAGCGTCTATTCCCCGGGCGCCCGGGTCTACGCACCATCGCCGCGTCGGTCACCGATGCGCACCTGCTCGACGAGATTCCCGGCGATCAGCCCGTGCTGGTCGTCGCCGAAGGGTTGACCTGCTATCTGCCCGCCGCCGACGGGGTGATGATGCTGCGACGGATCACCGAACACTTTCCGCGCGGGGAGATGGTTATCGACGGCTACAGCCGGCTAGGGGTGTGGCTCACTCAGCGCTACGGGCCGGTGAAAGCCTCCGGCGCGCAGCTGGACTGGAGCATTGACGATCCACATGACCTCGAAACAGCCGTCCCCGGTCTGGTGTTCGACTCCGAATGGTGGTTCGCCAACACAGCCGAGATCGAGCAGCACTACTCATGGCTCTACCGCCGACTACTGCGGATCCTCTTCCGTATCACGGCGATTCGGCGACTCGGCCGCGGCCTGCGCTACCGCTTCGGAAATCACCATGCCTAACAATAACCACCGCAGAAGCGTGGCGTTGCTTGCGTGCGGCGCAATCGGTCCGGCGGTATTCGCCGTTGTGTTTCTGATCGACGATACCGTCCCGGCAATCCGCCCCGTCGGCTACAACCCGCTGCGACACCCGGTGAGCGGGTTCGCGATCGGGGAACACGGCTGGATACAAACCGCGAACTTCATCCTCACCGGATTGCTGTTGCTCGGGTTCGCGATAGGCCTCCGGGCGGCGCTGCGACGCTACGGCGCCGGCACCGGGGTATCGGTGCTGTTCTTCCTGATGGCGGTCGGACTGATCGGCGCCGGGGTGTTCACCGCCGACCCGATAGGTGGCTACCCGCCGGGAACACCGGCCATCCCAGAGGCCCGTACCATCCACGGCACATCGCATGATACGTTCTCGGCCCTGTTCTTCCTGGGGCTGCCCGCCGCCTGTTGTCTCATCGGCTACCGGTTCGCCCGATCCGGCCATCGATGGTGGGCCGCCTACTCCATCGGAACCGCAGCGGTGTTCTTGGCTGGCTTTATCCTCGCGGGCATGGGGTTTGCGCAGCACCCCACATTCGTGGCGATCGGCGGGCTGCTGCAACGCCTCACCGTTGTCGCCGGACTGGTGTGGATCGCCGCGCTGGCATTACACCTAATCCGCCAATCATCCGAAGTAGCGCGGACTAGCTTCGCAATAGGCGCTTCTCCTCGGGATCGCTCGCCGTAAGCAGCACTGCGTCCAGCCATCGCTCAAGGGCATGCAGCTGTTCATCGCGGGTAGGGAGAACGCTGTGAATGACGAGGACATGGCGAAGCCACCGGGCGCCGCTGAGCGGTTCGAGGTCGTCGATCGTTCTGTGCGTGATCGCCTTGACACGCCGCAAGTTGGTTGAGCAGTCCTGCCGCGCTTGGGCGTTGGAGCCAGTTCAACAAGGAGTGGCCTGGCGAGGCGCCAATGCCTCGCGTACGGGTTTGACACAGGGATTCATGACGCCATTGGTGCCCGTAAGGAGCGCGTCGAGCAGTTCGTGGGCTGCGCAGGCGTCACACCGCCCGTGCCGGCGCATCCGCGCGACCTCGCCACATATGGCGCACGCGCGGAACAGCGCTGGCTCTCTCTTGACACTGTTGCCGCAGAGAGGTCCGGCGTCGATGCGAGCGTTGACGGGAAGGTTCCGATGTCAGCGGCAGCATGGTTCGACGAGAACAGTTGCTGCACAACGGTTTACCGTCGGGATCGCGCGTGCCGACGGGCTGCATGCCGCCGCACCGGCTGCATTCTGTGGCCCTCGCTCGTTGTGAACAGCGAACGCATCAGTGCCGACTGGGTCGGTCATGATGCCCTCAAGCCCCAATTCCGACGAAGTCGCGAGCACCGTTCTGGGGTCGACGTCGGTCCAGCTTCCGGGGAAGTGAACGACGCTGCCGATGCTTCGTGCGGCCATGTCCATTAGTCGTTCACGGCGGTCAGCCCCGATGGCAGAACCGTCTACGTCACCAACCGCAGCAGCCACACCGTGTCGGTGATCTCGCGCATTCCCACGACGTCACAAGCGTTCTGGCGTGACATTCAAGGGTTGCGGTATATGAAGCCGTCTCGGAAGAGACGACATACGAGGGTCTCAAACCTTTGTGTCGGCGTCACCGCGAACACCGACCGAGGCTAGTGCCAGTCCTCGAACTGTGGGTACTCCTCGCCGTCGTCCTCGTCGATGTCGAGTGCGAGCACCTCGGTGTCAAACCTGGTTCGCACCTCGTCCTCGGTGAAGAGCTAGCCGGTGCAGTCGCGGTAGAGCGTCATGGGAGAGGCTCGTTCTTATCGTCTTCGACGATGAGCATGCCGGTGAGAACCAGTTCGCCGATACATTCGCGGAACGGCAGGTCGTGTTCCGGATCGAACTCACGGCGAATCACCTCGTCGGTATGAAACCGCCGTTGCATCTCGCGGTCGTCGACGATCTCTTCTGTCGAGGGATCGCGGTAACGGACCGCGGTGGGCTTCTCCCTCTGCTCCACTTCCTTCGCCCAGTGACGTTGTAGCGGCGGCGTTTCCAGTGCCGAGACAGTTCGGCGGGTCACCTTCGGGTGTCGATCTTGTTGCGAGTGCAGCACTGTGCCTGTCGTTGTGACTTTTGGTGTGCACGATCCAGAAGCTGGACCGTTGGCCTAAAGGTTCCTGCTGCATCCGATTGAAAGGGAAACGTTGTGCGCAAGCTACTCCTCGCAGTGTGCGTTGTCTTGGGTTCTGCGTTCCTGGCCGTCCCGCCAGCGCACGCGGCTCCGCCTAAGTTGCCGCCGGGCAAGTCGAAGCACGTATGTGACACGCCCGCCGCAGGTTTCGCGCGGTGCCATGCGAAGATCCGAACCGACGACAACCTCAACCCACTGGCGACTTCGGGGCCCTCGGGGTACAACCCGGCGGACCTGCGCAACGCCTACGGCATCACCGCCGCCGGGACCGGCAAAACCATCGCGATCGTGGTTGCCTACGGGTACGCCAACGCCGAGACCGACCTGGCCACGTATCGGGCGCAGTTCGGGTTGCCGTCCTGTACGACCGCTGACGGGTGCTTCCGAAAGCTCAATCAGGCAGGACAGCCGTCACCTCTGCCGGCGGACAATATTTTGTGGAGCCAGGAGACCGCTCTCGATCTGGACATGGCCAGCGCTATCTGCCCGACCTGCAAGCTGCTTTTGATCCAGGCCAACTCGAACAGTATTAAGGACCTGAGCGCCGCGGTCGCGACGGCGGGGCGATCAGGCGCACACGCGATCAGCAATAGCTACGGTGCGGCCGAGCACAGGTTGTTCGCTCCATACGAGCAGATGTACAACATCCCGGGAGTTGCCGTGACGGTGAGCACCGGCGACTCCGGATACGGCGTTTCGTTTCCGGCGTCGTCACCGCACGTGGTCGCCGTCGGCGGTACGCGTCTTACCGAGGAGGCGAGCAACTCGCGGGGTTGGAGTGAGACCGTGTGGAGTGGCACCGGGAGTGGCTGCAGCACCGTTTTCGCCAAGCCGTCATGGCAAACCGATCGCGGCTGCGGCAAACGCACTGTCGGCGACGTCGCGGCCGTCGCAGATCCAAACACCGGGGTTTCTGTGTATGCGCCCGGGTCAACGGGCGGCAGCGGGTGGTACGTCTATGGCGGGACGAGCGCATCCGCACCGATCATCGCTGCTGCCTACGCGATCAATGGCGGTCCGGTGAATTACGCAGCCGACGTCTATTCGCAGGCAACCGCCTTGAACGACGTCACGGAGGGGTCGAACGGGGACTGCAAAAAAGGAGGCTACCTCTGCACAGCCGGGCCAGGACATGACGGGCCGACGGGGAACGGCTCTCCCAATACGGTTACCGCCTTCGGCGGCGGTACCACCTCGTAGTGGCCGCCCACCGGCCAATAGCACCAACTCCGCTAGCGGCGGTTCGGTGTGCTCGGCAAGCTACCCCACCGGCACCAGCGTGACACCCCTTGCCGACCGCCTACGAGCGGCGGCGAGAAGTTGGTAGCGACCTCGAAAGCGCAGAACCCAGCCGCACGAGCGTTATACGGCTTCAACCGCTGCGAACTCCAAGGTTGCAGCGCACGTCTCAAAAGAGACCACATCTGAGACACGCCACGGCGGCTCGTTGCCCGACTCACTCCGCTGCTCGCAGCGTCTCACAACTTCGTCTCGATTTTGCGCCGCTGGATCCGTTCGAGCGACAGGCCAACTCAAGTCGGCGATACGTTCAAACTTGACGCGCGAGATCCGGTCCACCTATCTCCCCTCTGAAGTCCGGGTCACCGCACATCTCGAGACGCGTGCTCGGCGTACTGTTCCACCGTGCACGTCGACGTGATGACGGTTCCGCAGCCGTTGGAAAGGGTCGGCGACCTCGCCCGGCGAACGCAGGCGTCGGGGTTCTCCGGTCTTCTGTTCACCGAAACCGGTCGTACCGCCTATCTCAACGCGGCTGTGGCATCGCAGGCCGCGCCCGGTCTTGAACTGTCGACGGGCGTTGCGGTTGCGTTTCCGCGGAGTCCATTCGTCACGGCGACGACGGCGTGGGAGTTGCAGGAGGCGACGGGCGGGAAGTTCCGGCTGGGTCTTGGCACGCAGGTCCGCACTCATGTGGTGCGGCGCTACGGCATGGCCTTCGATCATCCCGGTCCGCGGCTGCGCGACTATGTGCTCGCCGTGAAGACGTGTTTCGCCGCGTTCCGGACCGGGACGCTCGCCCACCATGGCGAGTTCTACGACCTCGACTTCATCACTCCCCAGTGGAGCCCGGGTCCAATCGACGCACCCGATCCCAAAGTCGACGTCGCAGCGGTGAATCCGTGGATGCTGCGCATGGCGGGCGAAGTCGCCGACGGAGTGCATGTCCATCCGCTCGGCGAGCCTGGCTATCTCGAGCGTCACGTCCTGCCGAACGTGGCTGCGGGAGCGGCGAAGTCGGGGCGCTCACCGTCTGACATCGCGGTGATCGTGCCGGTCATGACGATCGTCGGTGACAGCGATGAAGAACGCCATAATGCGCGTGAGCTCGTGCGAGCCAGCATGAGCTTCTACGGGAGCACGCCCAACTACGCCTTCATCTGGGACGAGGCCGGGTTCGAGGGGACGACCGCCCGTATCCGCGAGAAGCAGAAGGCCGGTGACTTCAAAGGGATGGCGGCCCAGATCACCGACGACCACATCGCGACCTTCGCCACCGAGTCGACGTGGGACGGCGTGGCCGACGCGCTCATCGAGAAGTACGAGGGAATCGCAACGCGCATCGTCCTTTACAACGCCCTCGGCGATCACGAGCGTTTCGAGCGATACGGCGACGTCGCGCGGTCTATGTTCGCGCGGCGCGACCGCTAGACCAGCACCACTCATCCCTTCGAGGGCAGCACCGCATACAACAAATAGGCAGTCAAACACCTAGCGATACCAGGACGCGCGTAGCAGTGGTTGCCGTCGAGTCCGCTATTCGTGCACCACGCCAAGGCCTGATCGGCGGTCGGAAACCCGGAGCTGCGACGCCGGCTAATCCCCCTACCGACGCCACGAGAGGTGGGCCGACGGGGAGGACGGCCTTGACGCCCAAGGCAACTGGCCCCTCCGTTAGCGCAATGCAGGAGCACAACATCCCGTTTCTGGAGCGGGATGCTATTGCGCGGTACGGATGACAAAGGCGTCTATGTTCTCGTCGTAACCGACCGTTTCATCCACGAATAGTTCCCCAACCGTGTGGCCGTCCTCCGCGACCGCAAGGAAGGTGGCTTCCTCTTCGTCGTATGTCACCGACCCTTGCACGAACATCGCCGCGACCTCGTGCCCATCCGCTCCGAAAACGACAAGCTTTAAGCCCCCGGCATCCTTGAGGTACTGCGCGGCTTCGGCACGTGTCTGGACCATCGCTGGGATTCCTCTCTGCTGGCGGCTTTGGTTGCACAGAGTATTCCCGAGACCAAACGTCGCCCAGTTCGCGCGTGACGCAATCAGTCCGTTCGTCAACCTTGGCTTAGCAACGCCGGGCCTGCTCGCGGCTGGATGCGACGATGCCGCTATGCCGCACGACTGGTTCTCCAAACTCACGGGTTTCCGGGAAGAGAGCTACGAGCTCACCCGGAGCCAGCTCGCCATTGAGAGCGGTGAGTTGGTCTCGACGGTCAACGGCAAGCGCTACGGCATCGGCAGCCTTTCGCTTCCGACGTTGGCCAAGCTGCGCATGCGCGTCGAGTATCCCGCTCGCCGCCGCAGTACCGTCCGGTGCGTCATCGGGGATGTGCGGGCCATGCATGCCGACCCCGAACTCGAGAGGGCGCTGTTCCAGGTCGCGTCGCAGTTCAATCTGCTGGAGATGACGGGGCCCAGTGTTACGCCCGAGGACGGCGTGACGCGATACAGCGGCGATCACACGCAGGGACCGGCGTGCGCGATCGCGGCGGGAGCGGCCACCATCTACCGCAACTACTTCGTCTCCCGTTGACGGCGAGAGCGGCCAGACGCGTGAGCGCCAGCTCGATGCGTTGGTCCATGTGGGTGCGGCGCTGTCCGAGAAACTCGACCGGCCGGTGTCGGACCTCTGGACGATGCGCAACGGATACGCGCTGTGCACCGATGACGGCTTGGAGGCGATCACCCGCCTTCTCGCCGAGGGTCGGTGAGGAGCTGCGTGACGAACTGCGGGGTTGGCCCGCGATCGGCATGCACACCGCTGTCGAGGTGACTGATGTGCGCGAGGGCGAGCGCCGCTTGGTATCGCAGGCGTTCTGCTCGGCTCTGCCCGTTGCGTATGGCGGTGGTCGACGCTCGGCGTGGGAGGCGTTCGCGCGCCTTATCCTCGAGGCGGCGTATGAGGCGACGCTGTTGGCGGCAGTCGACCAAGTGTCGAACATCGTGCTGTTGACACGCGTGGGCGGCGGGGCATTCGGCAACGCGGACGCATGGATCGACGATGCGATCGTGCGCGCACTGGCGATCGTCGAGTATGCGGGGCTGGACATCCGGCTTGTCAGTCACGGCCGCATCCATGATTCGAATCGCGCCATCGCCGAGCGATTCGATGGCTGAGACCGCGCCGTGGCCGCATGACGACGACCCTCCATGCGTGGTGGGTGGAGCCCGGTCGCCTGCTAGCCGGCGAGTACCCGGGCGCAACGCACGCCAGAGAAGGCAGCGAAGAAGTTGCGCCTGCTCGTCGACGCGGGAGTCGGCTCAATCGTCGACCTGACGACCCTCACGATCACCTCGACTCGTATCGAGAGGCACTGCAACTCGCGGCGCAGCGAGCCGGACGGGAAGTCCGTCACTTCGCTCATCCGATTCCCGACAACAGCGTCATTCACCAGGACGGCTACGACCGGATCATCGTTCGCATCCGAGCCGAAATCGCAGCCGGCAGAATCGTTTACGTCCACTGCTGGGGCGGCAAGGGCCGTACCTCTACCGTGGTCGGTTGTCTCCTCATCGACGACGGCCTCGACTATGACGCCACTATCGCGCGCATTGCCGAGTTACGAGCCGGCACCCGAAAGGCATTTGACGCCTGCCCGGAATCCTCGTCGCAGCATCGGGTGCTGCGGGAGCGCGCGGCCCGTCGTCGGCGAACGCTGAGTCGATCCGCCGGTGACGTCACCACGTGTGCCCGCACGTCGTGCAGGTCCAGATGTCGTCAGTCCTGCAGCATCCACGCCAGTCGATCCACGGCGGAGCATTTCGGTATGCGTCTTCACTTATCGGCATTCCGAACTTCGCACGTTGGGTCCGCCCCGCCCCACAGCGCGGGCATTTCGGATGCTGTGAGAAACGGAAGTCGAGCAAGCTGTTGTATCCGCCGTCTCGCATGCGTGTAAGGCACCGCTGACACAGCACCCCTGGCCAATCAGGAGGAAGCTGCGGCAGCCAACACTTGGGCGGGTATGGCCCGTCAATGTAGCTGGCACGGCCGCTCGCCTCCTGGATCAGCACCTCCGGCGCCTCACGCGCAGGCGGATCGACGGTGCGGATGTGCACAACGTCGCGCGCGTCCTCCCCGTCAAATCCATGCCGGTAATCGCATCCAGTCACATCGTGCCGCCCGAGTGCAACAAGATCCGCGCAGCGGCCACGGACGAATGCCCGAACCGCATGGAGGAATCGGAGCCGGTATCTGCATCGCTCGAGCGCCAGCTTCATGCTGTATCGCGGCGTCTCCGCGGAGCTGCCACAGCATCCCGAGGGTCCTGATCGTGCTCAAACGTCCACGATCATCGCCAACGTCGCCAAATCGATGAGGCCGGGTGCATGGGTAATGGCCACTCGACCACCGCGCTATCGGGATACGGCCGTCTGACGCCAATCTCCCCCGAGTGCTGTCATGACGGAGGGTGGATCGGTGTTCAGGACTATGGCTACTGGATCGCCTTCGTGGGCTTCCCCGAAGCCGTATCGCCACGGTCGGTAGGGGGAACGAGACTCCAACAGAGCGATCACCGCGTCCTTCCAGTCGCTCCCCTCGACGATGTGTAGGCGTTCAGTGGTAGTTTGCTTCACCTATCAATTATCCCAGAGGGGTAGGACAATTCGGCCTGTCCAGAGTTTGCTCGCCCGGCTGGTGAGACCGTGCCTGCCTAGGCTGACGGCAGGTTTAAACGGTGAGCCAAATCGGGTCCGCCCACCTCCCGGATGAAGTCCGGCTCGCCGCACACGACGAGTTGGTCGCGGGCGCGGGACAGCCCGACGTAAAGGCGCTCGCGGGAGCGTTCGAAGGCTGACTCCTCGTTGACGACGAGCACGACAGCGCGGCGCTCAAGGCCCTTGAAGCCGAGAACGTGGCCGTAGAACACCTGCTCGGCGTCCCAGAAGCTGTCCCAGTAGGCAGCGTTGCCGTCGACCTGACGTTCCTTCTGCTCGGGGTGGCGGGTGCCGGTGGTCAGCAGCGCGACGTCCTCTGGGCGCCAACCCTCTTCGAGGAGCAGCTCGACCTCGTCGTCGCCGGCGTCCATCGCGTTGTCGCGGGAGCAGGCAACGAACTTCACGGCGGGCCCCTCGCCGCCGAGGAACCGCATCGGGTGGTCGACGAGCGGCTGGAACGCGTTGGCGATCTGGCGGGTATTGCGGACGTTGTGGTCGAGGATCAGCGGCACCAACGGAACCGGCGGGGAGCCGTGCCGGTTGAAGACGCGCTGGCCCTCATCGGTGAATACGTACAGGCCGCCAGCCTCGTCGTCTTTGAGCGCGGCGAGCAGCGGATCCCACCATGCATCGGCGAAGTCCTGTGCCTCGTCGACGACGATCGAGTCGAAGCGGTGGCCGGGCTCGAGTTGCGCTGCGAGATCAGTCATTTGGAGCGGAAGGTCGTGCTCCCAGAATCGCACGGTCTCGTCGGTACGCAGCGACTCGTCGGGGCCTTCGGGTGCTCCCCAGAGCACGCCGAGGGCGTGGAACTCACCGACGTAGGCGGGCCGCTGGCGGCGGGGCCAGGCGGCGCTGATGCGTTCGAGGTAGGAGGCCAGGCCGTGGGAGTAGCAGACGAGGGCGACGCGCTGGCCGCGCTGGGCGAGTCGGCGGGCCTGCTCCATCGCCAGGAAGGTCTTCCCGCTGCCGGCGCCGCCCGGACCTCGACGCGGTTGCAGGAGGCGTATGGCGTCGAGGATGACGGCCTGATGCTCGGTCAGAGCGTCAGCGGCGTCCTCATTTGCGAGAGCGCGGGCGACGACGTCACGTTGCGGTAATCCCCTGCCGCTCAACGCCGTTGTCAGCTGGCGGATGCCGTCCTGGGTGAGCAGCGGGCGGTCGATCTCCTGGCGGATGAGGATGTGGTGGAGCTTGTGTACGAGCTTATGGAGCTCCGTGCGGTCGATGATCTTCCAACGAGGGCATTCCGGCAGCGAGAAGTCGTCTGGGAGTTTGGTGTTGGGCAGCACGACGACGTGGTCCCAGCGTGGCCGCTTCAGTGTCCACCTCGGGTCGCTCTCGATGTAGTCACGGAGGGCGTAGCAGGCTTCGCGAGCTTGGCGGACCGGTTCGATGTGCACGTGTTTGCCGCCGCGAAGTTGGCACCAGCCGGCGCCGTCGTGCCACACCTCCCCGCCCTTGACCTCGAGGCAGACGATGCCGGCGCCCTCGATGGCAACGACGAAGTCGACCTCGTGGTCCTTGAGATGGTCGGTGACGCGCTGCCCGGGTATGACGAGGTCATTGGGTTGGAGTTGCTCGATGAGCGCCTGGTAGACACGGCGCTCGGCGCGGTTGGCCAGCCGCGGGGTTTCGGTCGGGGTGATGGTCACTGGCTTGGTAGATCGACGCGGTCCAGCCAGAGCCGCATGTCGAAACCTTCCCGCTCGGCGCGCTTGCTTTGTGCAACGTCGACGATGCTATCGAGGGTGGCGCCGTGCTCGGCGGCGATTGTGGCCAGGACTTCGAGGACATCGGCGGCCTCGTCGATGACGGCATCTCTGGTGGCTGCCGCAATGAGCTCGGCGACCTCCTCGGGCAGCTTATCGAGCAGAGCGATCCGATACTCGGCTGTGCTCAGCGTCCTCACATGGGGTGTGCGCCCGGATGCTCGAATAATGTCGGGGATCTTGTCCCGGACGAGTTTGCCCACGGTGTCCCTCCCCCTCGCCATAATGCGGTGGTGCAGTTGTACCGCTTGGCGCTGACATCCCGGGTTCGCTGTGGAAAGTGACGCTGCCGATCCGCTCCTGCTGGGCCAGCGGGTGGTCGCGATCCTCGAGACAGGCCTGCGCACGGCGACGTACAAGCTCGCCACCCTCATGGCCCTGATCGAGCACTGCATCGAAAACATGCCCGAGCACCCGGACGACGTGCTGCGAGTACAGATACCTGATCTGGCGCACCGTGTGTTGGAGATCTATTGGCAGCAGGTGCGCCCGTTCGACGGTCATGAGCTGCGTCAGTCAACGCAGCCGCGCGCACGAATCCTGATCGCCACCAACGCCCTACGCTCTGCGGTCGGCACGAACGAGCGTGTCAGTCGATATGGCCAAGTTCCGTGCTCCCGAGGCATACCAACTTGCGATCGAGGAGATCACGCTGTGCCTCGCCCAGCAGCCGTTGTACCGACTGCAGAAGCTGCCGGGCTCGTCAACGAGTGATGCGTTTCTGTACGATGACTCTTTCCTGCATGACCACGTGTCGCGGTCGACGCTGCGCGCGCAGGGCGACGCAATCGAACTCAAACCCGGTGTTGCGCACGGCCTTACGCGGCTGGCAGGACTGCTCAAGCCAGCACTGGAAATCATGTGGGTCGAGGATGTGCGTCGGATGAACAAGTTCCTAGAGGCCGAGGTTCCCGATGTTGCGGGCCATCTGTTCGGCCGTGAGCGCACCGCCCTTGCCGCTATCCGGGAACCGTTCAAGGAGGCCTTCGGCCCGCATTGCTTCTACTGCGGAACACACCTGCCGGCAAACAACCCGATTGATCACGTGTTGCCGTGGTCGTTGGTCGGTATCGACGGGTTGTCGAACCTGGTCCTCGCGTGCGCCCGGTGCAACGGCGACAAGAGCGGCGCGCTGCCGGCGGTGACGATTGTCGACCGCGTGCTGGAGCGTGAGCGCGATGTGTTGGAGGAGATCGCCTCCGCGCTACAGTGGCCGACCCAGCATGACCGGGTGGTGGCGGCGGCCCGCGGAATCTATCGCGGGCAACCGGCCGGCGTGCCCACGTGGTTGGGATACAAGCAAAGCGAGCGGTTGGACATCAGCTTCCCGCCTTGGTGGGCATGACGGCCTACCGCTGACCATTTGTGGCTGCTAACAAGCGATGTCGGTACCCACGTCGACGGCCAGCCCGCTAGTGCCGGGTGGCCACGAAGAGCAGCGTCAAGGCCACATTGTCGACGGCGCATAGGCCGCTGCTACGAGTTCGATTCGCGTCGTCCTGCGACGAGGCTGGCTACCAGCGATTGATGCACCGCCGCACAGTCGTGTGACATCACGAGCCGCGTCCGCAACGGACCCAATCTGTGCTCTCAGGGCCATGACGGTGCCGGTACCCTTGCGACAGGGGGAAGGACGGTGTGTGATGGCTGAACCGGCGAAGAAGCCGACAACGCATGAGGAGCCGCGCGAGGAAAGCGTCGAAGAGATCCTCGCTGCCGCGCGCCCGTTGCCGCCGCTCGACGAGATGATCATCGAAGACCTGACCGAAGAAGAAGAGCGGGCGTTTTACGAGGCGATCGATAACCTGTGAGCCAGCCCGATCGTGGGCCGGTCGTGATCGACACCAGCGTCTACAGCGCGCGATTCGGCCCGCGGCGTGGCCACCGTTTGGCATCGGAGTACCAGGCCGTGTTGGAAGGGCGAACCGCGATCCTTTCGTTTGTCACGGTGGCCGAGATGCGCTTCGGCGCGCGGATCGCCGGATGGGGTATGAGGCGGCTGCAGCGTCTCGATTACGAGCTGGGCCGAGCCAAGATTGTCTGGCCTTCCCACGAGCTGGTCCACCAGTACGTCGAGCTGCGGACGTGGTGCGTGAGGAACGGTCACGGCCTCGGTCACAAGAACCATGAGGCCGATCGTTGGGTTGCCGCAACCGCGATTCGCCTCGGCATACCGCTCGTCGCGCACGACGCGATCTTCTCGGGAGCGAAGGACGTCCGGCTGATTTCCAGATTGTCGTAAACCACGGTGTTCTGGACGACACGCGATCGCCCGCATCGCGGCCGTGCGGGCCGGGAACCCGCACGCGCGTTCGCGTGCCCGAAGTCCGCTACTGAGCATCGGTTGCTTCGGGCGTGCTCGGCTCAGCACAGTTGGCCGGAAGCGGGGTGTCGGTCGCGGTGACGGTCATAGTAGCCGCCCAGCCGCATGCTGTCCCGCACGTCACGATGGTACTGCCACGTCGGCGCTGCTCTCCACGGACAGCGCACTTAAACCCCCACTGCCACAGTGTTATTGGCCGTGACGATGTTGCGAGTTTCGAACCGCATTTCGACGAGATTGGCGCCGTGGTGTGCGACCTTGACACCCTCGCATACCCGTGGCCACAGAAGGCGCCCAGAACTGGTGGCGGTTCGCGCGCTCGACTGACCAGTCCTCCTTTTCGAAGAGGAGGTCGACGACGCAACTGACTGCCGAGGTCTGTCGGCCTCGCTGTTTAAGCTCGACCTCGTCGATCACGGTTCGCTTGGAGAGGTCTTACGGCTTTGACCACCGGTTTCGAGGACGCTGCGCTGGCAGTCCTCCGACGGGCACTGGGACCGTCAGCGGAGTTCCGCGACGGCCAGTTGGAAGCCATCCAAGCCGTGGTTGAACAGCGCAGCCGCCTGCTGGTCGTGCAACGCACCGGCTGGGGCAAGAGCGCTGTGTACTTCGTCGCCACGCGCCTGCTGCGGGATAGGGGTGCAGGCACCACCATCATCGTCTCGCCGCTCCTGGCGCTCATGCGCGACCAAATCGAGGCGGCGTCCCGGCTGCATCTGAACGCCGCGACGATCAACAGCAGCAACAAAGAGGATTGGGAGCTAATCGAGAGGGATCTGCTCAGCCGGAAGGTCGATCTCCTGCTGGTGTCACCTGAGCGATTCAACAACGCCGACTTCAGAGACCGGCTCCTCGGGCCGCTCAGCCGCAGCGCCGGCCTTCTCGTCGTCGATGAGGCACACTGCATCAGCGACTGGGGTCACGACTTTCGCCCGGACTACCGCCGTCTCGTCCGAGTGCTCGAGTTCATGCCGCCGGGACTTCCTGTGCTGTGCACAACCGCGACCGCGAACGACCGCGTGATCGAGGACATTCGCCATCAGCTTGGTGCCGACCTTAAATGGATCCGCGGGAGCCTCGACCGCGAGAGCTTGTCGCTGTCTTCTCTCAGAATCCCCACCATTGTGGAGCGGCTGGCGTGGCTTGCTCAGTGGATCCCGCGCATGGCAGGGTCGGGCATTGTCTACTGCCTCACCGTCGCAGACACCGCACGAGTGGCGGACTGGTTGAACGCCAAGGGAATTCCCGCCGCCGCCTACTCCGGCGAGACAGATCCAGAACAACGACTGGAGATTGAGAAGCAACTCAAGACGAACGAGCTCAAGGTCATCGCTGCCACTTCGGCGTTGGGCATGGGGTTCGACAAGCCTGATCTCGCCTTCGTCATCCACTTTCAGTCACCCGACTCCCCTGTGGCGTATTACCAGCAAGTGGGCCGGGCGGGCCGCGCCGTCGACCATGCCGAAGTGGTCTTGCTGTGGAGCGAGCGGGACGAGGACATCTGGCAGTACTTCCTTGAAACCGGTCTTCCTGTGCAATGGCACGCCGAGCAGGTCGTCGAGTATCTCGAGCCGAAGGCGATTGGGTCGGACAACGTGACATCGAGGTGAATGTCAACATGCCCAGCTCACGGATCACAGGGCTGCTCAAGGTTCTTGACGTCGAGGGTGCGGTCGAAAAGGAACGGTCGAAGTACCGCCGCACACTGCGCCCGTGGACTTTCGACAGTGCGCGCATCGAGCGAGTCAGGACCGCTCGGCTGGCGGAGCACCAAGCCATGCGGGATTACGCCACCACGTCGGGTTGCCGGATGGCGTTCCTGCGGAATGCTCTCGACGACGCCGCCGTCGCCTCGTGCGGCCGGTGCGATAACTGCACGGGTGATCGATATGACGGAACGACGGATCCGAGTTTGGTCGGGCAGGCGCTCACCTTCATCAGGCGACGGCCGATCACCATCGAGCCTCGCAAGGTTTGGGTGGGCCATCGACGCGGCAAGATCGGAAATCTTCTCGAGCCGGGCCGGGCCTTGTGCTACCTAACCGACCCGGGATGGGGCGACCAGCTGCTCGAGGCAAAGAGCAGCGGTCGGCCGTTGACCGACGAGCTCGTCGAGGCGTCGGCCGCGCTGATCAACGAATGGATGCCCGGATTCAACGGCACGGTTGTCTATGTACCCAGTCTCGATCCGAAACGCACGCTGGTCGCGAACTTCGCGGGTCGACTTGCCGAACGGCTCCACGCCCGATTGTCCGACTGCCTCGTCAAGCTACGACAGAACGCTCCGCAGAAGCTGATGGAGAACAGCGCCCAGCAACTCCGCAACGTCGACGAGGTATTCGGGATCCGCGGGAACACGCCGACCGGTCCGATCTTGCTCGTCGACGACGTTGTGGACTCAAGGTGGACAATGACCGTATTGGGCGATCTGCTGCTAGCAGCGGGTTGCGGACCGGTTTATCCGTTCACCGTGGGCAAGACAAAGGGATGAGAATGCTCGACGAAAAGGACTTGGCTGCGCTGGCGCTGACCAGCCGCCTGGTCGAATCGGCGGCTAAACCCCTGTACTCACGAGAGTTTTGGGCGCTGCGTCAAGGCATTGAGCCGTCAGCGCTGCATGGCATGACCGCGAGCTGACATCGCCGCCGAGTTGTCGATCCCTCGCGAGGACGCCGAGCGGATTGCCACGCTGTTCGACCGCGCTGCTGGCCTCGCCATCGCTCTCGAAAAGCTGGACCACTCTGGGATCTGGACGATCACCGGTGTCGGTCAGCGCTACCCCGAGCGGCTGCGAACCCGACTTCGCGATGCAGCGCCTGTTGTGCTGCACGGCGTGGGCGACACTTCGCTGCTCGACACCGACGGTGTGGGGGTGGTCGGCTCTCGGGACATCTCAGCCGAGGGTTCGCAGGTTGCCCGTGAGATCGCCCAGAGTGCAGTGAAGTTGGGACTACCCGTCACTTCCGGGGCGGCACGAGGCGTCGATAGCGATGCGATGAACGCTGCACTGGAGGTGGGCGGCCAGGTTGTTGGCGTACTCGCCGACGCCCTGGAGCGGTCCGTAACCAGACCGAGCACCCGCCGCGGCCTGGCCGATGGTCAGATCTGCCTGGTGACGCCCTACACGCCCGCCGCGCCGTTCTCGGTCGGAAACGCGATGGGGCGCAACAAGATCATCTACGGCTTGTCCCGCTGCACGATCGTGGTAGCCAGCGATCACGAGACGGGCGGCACGCGGGCCGGTGCAACAGAAGCCCTCAAGAATCGCTATGGCCGCGTTGCCTCGTGGACCCGTGCGGGCAGCGGCTCCGGCAACAGCGTGCTGGTTGAGCAGGGCGCCGACGAGCTGTCCGACGTAACCCGCCTTGATGAACTTCTTCACGAATCCGTCGTTCCCGGACCGGTCAACGATGACGCTTTCGGTGACCAATTGACGCTTGGTTTCTAAAGTCGAGTGACCCGTTGCACCTGATGCTGATGATCAAAGATGCCCGGGCACGCCTTAAACTGGACTCCAGTTTCCTGATCGGCGTAGGGGATCGCCCACTGGAGATTTCTGGCACTTCGCAGCGCAACGAACCGTTTCATTACGGCGTCCTGGTACACGGCAGTCGGCGTAACCCGCCGTGATGGCCCAGCTTCTTTGCACCACGTCCAGTGAGGCGTATACATAGGCCCATGAGGCTGGCGGTAGCCACCTTGGCGTTGCTGTTCTGCACGCTCCCGGCGTGTGGTGGCGCCGAGGTGGACCCGACAGAACGCCCTGCTCCCACGGCTTCAGGACCCACCATGACCACCGCATCACCACCGCCGGTCGCGCCGGCGAAGTTTGCCCTGACCAGTCCCGCCTTCGCCGAGAACACGCCAATCCCGACCGAGTACTCCTGCAGGGGCCGTAACGTGCCCCCGCCGCTTCGATGGGAGAACGTCCCGGCTGGCACCGAATCCCTGGCCTTCGTCGTCGATGACCCCGACGCCGTCGGCGGGCTCTATATCCACTGGGTCGTCACCGGCATACCACCTTCAACCACCGAAATCGTCGACGGCGCGCTACCCGAGGGAGCGCGAGTCAGCCCGAACTCCGGGGGCAAGGCGGCGTATCTTGGCCCATGCCCGCCAGCCGGCACCGGCGTACACCACTACCGCTTCCAGCTGTACGCACTGAGCAAACCGTTGATGTTGGCGCCGACAACACGGGCGCCGGAAGCGACCCAGACGATCGCTTCCGCGGCCAGCGCCGTCGTAAGCACGGTTGGCCTTTTCAGCGGCTGAGGCCGGACGACTCGTGTTGGCCTCCGTCGTTAATTCCGGTGTATTCGCGCACGATGTCAGGCCAGCGATCTATGCGCACCAGTCCGTCGCTGTGCACCACCACCGTCACCGGCATGACAAGCGGCGCACCGGCTACCGGGCCGGCAAACCCGATTAGTAGGGTTGCTGAACGATCTCGGCTCTTTAGGATTTATCGCTGCTCGCCCTGCGGAATGAGTGAGTACGCGATTAGGTCACGAAGCGCTGTCGCTGTTCGCTCTCCGGTTAGTTGGCGACGTCATAGATGCCACGAAGTTGAAATCTTGTCGCATCAAGACGCTCGCCCAGAATCGACGCGATTCGCTTCAACAGCTCGTACCCCATGTCGTGATCCTCTTCGCATTTTTCACGCAGACACTTTCCATCGAATTCGATCGCTCGGGTCGTCTCCGCCGCGCGCGCATCGAACCGCCAGTGATACGGCGGTATCAGCCACGACCATCCGAGGATCTCGCCGTCATGCAGAGTCTGAATCGTCAAGCTGCCGTGGTCGGGAACGAAGACTTCGAGCGCGACTTTCCCTTCGCGAATGAGATAGAAGTTATTGGCTTCTTCCCCTTCGCGAAAGACGACCTCACCGGCGTTGAAGCGCACGTTCGCCGCGCATCCGACTGCCAGTTGAATGTAACGCGGGTCCAACCCGTCGAAAAAGGGGTGCTTCGAAAGAATGCCTTCAAGCGTCTTCATTGCGTTTCCTTCCCCGGTTGCTCGCTGTCTCGTGTAGCGCAGGTTTCCTCCGGTATATCGACGGCGACCGAGCACCACGTTATACAGCGGCCGCCTCCTACAGCGCGGAAGGGCCAAACTGGGGCCCGCGGATCCGGCACCGATGTGGGTCGCGCTCAAACACGCTCGCCCGCACCGCCGTAGGTCGCGTCAGCCCGTTCACTCGGCCGACGCTGGCCCGCGATTCTTCCCGGCCCTCCGAAGGTCAGCCGGGTGCGAATGGGTCGACCAAGCACTCGGTCCGCTCATCGGGTGCCGGGTTGAAGATTAAGTCGGACATACAAACTCAAGACTTCCGCGTGGGAGGCGCTGCTGCACACCGATTGCCGCGGCGGTCATTTCGACGCACGCGCGGAGTTGCGCACTGCGCCGATTACGAGATGTTGCCGATGAGGTAGCGCTGCAGTGTGGGCGCCATCGCGTCGGCGAGTGCCTCGGCCTTCATCGAAGCAATCGGCTCCGAACGGACCGCGTAGCGCAGGATGCCCAGCCCGATGAGCTGCGACGCACACAGGGACGCCCTGAATTTGACGTTGTCGGCGCCCAGTCTCTTCAGTAGCGGGTCGAAGACCGGTCCCATGAACAGCTTTTGCACGGTGTCGACGGTCTTGCTCAGACCCACCGTGGCGATGCTGCTCGCAGCGAACGGGCCGCCGCCGGCCACGTCCCAGGTGGTGATCAGCATCATCAGCGTTCGTCGGCCCACTTCGTTCGTTGTTCCGGAGACAATGCGCTCAATGAACTCGGGCACGCCGAACGGGAGACGCAGTCGCTGCGCGACGGGGTCGAGCAGTCCGCGCGCAGGTTGTTCGCGCCGTCCCACCGTCTCAGAATTGACGGGTTGCCGCCGCAGGTCAAGCACACCGCGGTTGGCGAGCTCTGGAACACCTCAGCGTCGGCGCGCGGGGTCTTGCGTGTAACGGGACAGCGGTCGATCAGAGTCCGGAGGCGATGAGGTTGACCACTGAGGCCACGATGACCGAGCCGAAGACGTAGGACAACAGTCCGTGACCCAGGGCGGTGGCCCGCATCTTGGACGACGTCAGATTGGTATCCGAGATCGCGAACTCATCCCGACCGCGTAAGCGACGTAGGCGAAATCGCTGTAGCGAGGCTGATCTCGAGTGTCTTTGAAATTGAAATCGATTCCGCCGACGGGCTTTTCGTAGAAATAGATCTTGGCGTAGGTGAGTGCGTAGATGGTGTGCACGGCCAACCACGAGATCGCCACGCTGGCCACCGCCACCGCGGGGGCCACGGGCTCGAAGTGGCCCGGACGCGCCTTGACCAGCAGCAGCCCGACACCGACGAGGCTGGCCAGGGCACCACCGAGGATAAGCCCGAACACAGTCTTACGCCCGGGCTCTTCGTATTCGGCGTGGGACGCGGTCTGCTCCGGCCCGTAGGGCCAGACGACGGCCCACGTCCACACCATGAACGTCAGCGCGAGAAAGTCCCACCCAATCAGCCACGAGAACCACTCGAACCCGATCCAAGCAGACACGCCGGTCGCTGCGAGCCCGACAACAAAGCCGCCGAGCACGCGGGGGGCGGGACTCTGCCAGAACGGCAGCTGCTGTCCGCTTGGCTGGCCGACCTCGTCAGAAGGTGACTCCATCCGGTAAGTGAACCAGCCAGCGTCAAGCCGCCGACGGTACCGGTTGCGGGCGTCGGACACATGCTCAGCGACAACCAGTGCGATGAGCTGTTCGTGTCAGCAGCGCTGTCAGTCCATCCTCGAACGAACTCACGTCCTCGGAAGTCACGACCCGAGCTGGAACTGATCGCGCAGGTTCATTTCACCCTGGCTGGTTCCGTAACGTCAGAGGATGTCGACGTGATAACACCGGCAGCAACATCAACCCCATTTGTCCCAGCAGTTGTGGGGGACGCGTGCGACGCCGATGGAGAACCGCTGCCGGCGCAGTAGTTCTCGCTGTCGCTGCTGCGTTGGCCGGGTTCTGTCCAGCAGTTTCCCAGGCTCAGCCCGCGGCCGCCGCCGTGAAGGATTTCTCCAAACCGGCCATCGTCATTCTGGGATACGGCCTCATTCCCGACGGCACCATGCGCACGATTCTCCGTCGTAGGGTGCTGGCAGGTCTCACCGTCGCACAGTTCTTCCCACAGTCGCCGATCATCGTGACCAGGGGCAACCCACAGAACGGCAAGACGGAATCGGGGCAGATGCGCAGGATGCTGCAGATCGTTGGCTTCCCCGACAATCGAATCATTGTGGAGGACAAGGCCAATAGCACCGTGCAGAACGCTCAGCTCTCGGTGCCGCTGGCGAAACAAGCTGGGACGTCGGGCATCATCCTGTTGACGTCCACGACGCATCAGGGGCGGGCCGATGGGGACTTCGTCGACGCGGGCGGCAACCTTCTGGCGACGGTGAGTTACCCCGACGGGAACCCGTCCGTGAACGTCGCGCAGTTTGGACGTGACGCGATCCGCCCCTTCGTCAACGTTGGCTCTAGGGGACACACGGCCGGCGTACTGTTCCACCGTGCACGTCGACGTGATGACGGTTCCGCAGCCGTTGGACAAGGTCGGCGACCTCGCGCGGCGTACGCAGGCGGCGGGGTTCTCCGGTCTGCTGTTCACCGAAACGGGCCGAACCGCCTATCTCAGCGCCGCCATGGCATCGCAGGCGGCGCCCGGTCTCGAACTGTCGACCGGCGTCGCGGTGGCCTTTCCGCGCAGTCCGTTCGTCACGGCGGCGACAGCATGGGAACTGCAGGAGGCGACCGGTGGGAAGTTCCGGCTCGGTCTGGGCACCCAGGTGCGCACTCATGTCGTACGGCGCTACGGCATGGCCTTTGATCATCCCGGTCCGCGGCTGCGCGACTACGTGCTCGCCGTGAAGGCGTGTTTCGCCGCGTTCCGAACGGGGACCCTCGATCACCACGGCGAGTTCTACGACCTCGACTTCATCACGCCGCAGTGGAGCGCGGGGCCGATCGATGCGCCGGATCCGAAGGTCGATGTGGCGGCGGTGAATCCGTGGATGCTGCGGATGGCGGGCGAAGTGGCGGACGGGGTGCACGTGCATCCGCTGGGTGAGCCGGGGTACCTAGCGCGGCATATGATGCCGAACGTGGCTGCGGGAGCGGCGAAGTCGGGGCGCTCGCCGTCTGACATCGCGGTGATCGTGCCGGTCATGACGATCGTCGGTGATAGCGACGAAGAACGCCACAACGAGCGTGAGCTCGTGCGAGCCAGCATGAACTTCTACGGAAGCACGCCCAACTACGCCTTCATCTGGGACGAGGCCGGGTTTGAGGGGACGACCGCCCGTATCCGTGAGAAGCAGAAGGCCGGTGACTTCAAAGGGATGGCGGCGCAGATCACGGACGATCACATCGCGACGTTCGCCACCGAGTCGACGTGGGACGGCTTGGCCGACGCGCTGACGACGAAGTACGAAGGAATCGCAACGCGCATCGTCTTATACAACGCGCTCGGCGATCACGACCGGTTCGAGCGGTATGGCGCCGTCGCGCGACGCATATCGAGCCGGTGACTGTTCACCGCAGCTCCTCGCCTACGGTCGACGGCCTGGTCCTCACCGACGAGTTTCGCCATGCGCTCGAGCTGCTGGCCGGCGGCAGGCATGTGTTTCTGACCGGCAAGGCGGGCACGGGCAAGTCGACGTTGATCCGCCAGTTCATGGCCCAGACGGATCGGGCGGTCGTCGTCGCCCCGACGGGCATCGCGGCGCTCAACGTCGACGGCTACACGATCCACCGGCTGTTCGGCTTCCGCACCACGACGACGCTGGACGATGTCCGCGGCGGCGCGTACCGGCCGGGCCGCTTCGCCAAGACACTGGCCTCGCTGCAGACACTGATCATCGACGAGGCGTCGATGGTGCGCGCGGACGTCTTCGACATGGTGGCCGCCGCGTTGTCTCGGTTCGGGCCGCAGCCGGGGGCGCCGTTCGGCGGTGCGCAGATCGTGTTGGTGGGTGACCTGTACCAGTTACCGCCGGTTGTCGGCGAGGGCGAGACTGCGTTTTTCTCGACGACGTATGAGACGCCGTACTTCTTCTCCGCGCACAGCTTCCGCCGTGACGACTTTCCGACCGTGGCGTTGACGACGGTGTTCCGGCAGCTCGGCGATGACCGAATGACGGCCATTCTCAACGAGATCCGCGAGGGTGTGCTGCTAGGCCACGCGCAGGAACAGCTCAATGCGCGCGCAGACGCGGATTTCGTCCCGCCGGATGACGAGTTCTGGATGACGTTGGCGCCGACGAACCGCCTGGTGACGGCGCGCAACCGTCAGCAGTTGGAACGGTTGCCCGGTGACGAGTTGATCCACCATGCGCGGGTGTCGGGTGACTTGTCGTTATTCGATCCGCCGGTCGAGGAGACGCTGCGGTTCAAGGTCGGCGCGCAGGTGATGATGCTGAACAACGACCAGGGCAACCGCTGGGTCAACGGCACCATCGGCCGGGTGATCGGCGTCGACTACGACCGCTATGGAGCCGTGGTCGAGGTGGAGTTCGCCGACGGATCCTGTGCGGACGTGACGCCCTACACGTGGGAGGCGACGCGGCCGGTGGTATCTGGTGGCTCGCTGAGCCGGGAGGTGATCGGCTCGTACACACAGCTGCCGTTCAAGCTGGCCTGGGCGATCACGATCCACAAAGCCCAGGGGCAGACGCTGGAGCGGCTGGTGGTGGATCTTTCCGGCGGGATGTTCTCGACGGGGCAGCTGTATGTGGCGTTGAGCCGGTGTACGTCGTTGGCGGGGCTGGTGCTGAAAAGGCCTGTGCTGCCGAAGGATCTGAAGACGGATCGTCGGATCGCCCGGTTTCTGCGGAGCTCGGTCGAAGATGGCGGTGCGCGCCGGTATTGCGCGATCGGAATGTTGACAGTGGGTGACGAAGGCCGGATGTCGCGTCCGCGGCCGGTGGAGCTGGCGGTGGCGTTCGACGACGGCACGGCGGTGACAACGCTGATCAACCCGCAGCGAGATCTGGCGGATGCCCGAACGGCCTTCGGGATCAATGTGTCTGATGTCTTGCTGGCGCCGACGCTGCGGGAGGCGTGGGCGGTGATCGCCCCGATGCTGGCGGGTTGCACCCCGGTGGGCGCCGGAGTTGACGAGACGCTGGGCTTGATCGACTTCGAGCTGAAGAGGCTGGGGTACGTGACGGCGATGCCGCTGGGTGTCGAGCTGCGTGGGGTGCGGGTGTCGGGCCGGACAGCGCTGGAGCGGGCACAGTCTGCGTTGGCCGCGCACGGTGGGTCGGATTCGGAGGAAGGATCGTCGGCGTTCGAGGAACCTGAACCGGCGGAGTCGATTTCGGGTCTGCTGGTGAGCCGGGATCATTCGGTGCGGACGCCGGCGGCCGATCATCTGCCGGGGTTGTCGGCGCTACTGCGGGTGAGCCGCGACGTGGGGGCGGCGCTGTTGGGCGGAGCGCCGTCACGTGAGGGCGTGGATACGTCGTGGGACGCGGCGGCGCGGCAGTCGGTGGCCGATCAGCTGCGGACGGCTGCCTCGCGGGTGCAGTTGCCCGCGGAGGTGGTGGAGCGGCTGCGGGAGGCATCCCAGCTGTTAAGTGTCGAGATCGTCTCGGAGTCAATGTGTTTGGAACGCGATGACATCGACTCGGTGCTGACGCCGGGCGTTCGGATCTGCTTCACCGGGACGGCGCAGGACAGTACCGGACAGATCGTGGAGCGCTGGGAGATGGAGCAACTGGCGGAGTCGGCCGGGTTGACGCCGGTTAAGTCGGTGACGAAGACACGCTGTGAGGTGCTGGTGACAGCGGAGGCCGGCACGCAGTCGGGAAAGGCACGCAAGGCGCAGGACTACGGCAAGCCGGTATTCACCGCGGATGAATTCCTGGCATGGGCAGCGAAGGTCTCCGCGCGCCGTTGAGGACGCGGGCCACTGGCGCGATTTCTCGGATCGTGCATCACAATTGCTCGATACTCTTTCGCGACACACAAGCAGACTTGGTCCCATGGAGGTCCCCGTGATCCGGAGTTCCGATGGCGACGCGGATTGCCCGTGGTCGCCGCGGGAGGCCGAGTTGCTCGCAGTGACGCTCGAGCTGCTCCAGGAACACGGGTACGACCGGTTGACCCTCGACGCGGTGGCCACGACGGCACACGCCAGCAAGGCCACGCTCTACCGACGCTGGCCGACCAAGGCCGAACTGGTGATGGCGGCGTTCGTCGAGGGCACCCGGCAGGTCGCCGTCGACCCACACACCGGCACGTTACGCGGCGATCTGCTGCGACTCGCGGAATCGATCTGCGCTCACGTCAGCACCCATGTGGGAACCATTCGGGCGGTGCTCGTGGAGGTTTCCCGGAGCCCCAAGCTCGACGCCATGATGCAGGAGCAGTTCCTCGACCAGCGAAAAGCGCTCATGGCACACGTCCTCGCTCAGGCCGTCGACCGCGGCGAGATCGACGCCTCCGCCATCACCGAGGACCTCTGGGACGTGTTGCCCGGCTACCTCATCTACCGCTCGGTCCTCACTGGCCGGGCCCCATCAAGCCGTACCGTGCAAGACCTCGTCGACAACGTGCTCATCCCCAGCCTCACCCGTCACAACGTCCGGAGGTCATGAGCAATTTAGCGAACACCCGTGCGGCTTGTGGGGTCCGGTCCCGGACCGTACTGTCAACCTGGTTGATATCTGCTGAAGAGGTGTCGTACCGTTCGTCAACGAGTCACCGCTCGTCGAAAGGGTCACGGATGCAGCGGTCTTCGATCGGAAGCCGATTGATGCGACAGTGGATGCTTCTGGTGGCGGTGCTCGTCGTCGCGGTGGCGGGATTCGCGGTTTACCGGCTGAATGGCATCTTCGGCTCGCATGACGTCACGTCCACCCCCAGCGGGGCCGCGAATGACATCGTCCCGTTCAACCCGAAGCACGTCGTCATGGAGGTGTTCGGCGCCCCGGGCACGGTCGCGACCATCACCTACCTGGACGTGAACGCCCAACCACAGCGGGTCGACGACGCGACGCTGCCGTGGACCTACGACACGACCACCACCCAACCGGCCGTCTTCGTCAACGTCTCCGCCCAGGGCGACACCGACTCCATCGGCTGCCGGATCAAGATCGACGACGTCGTCAAGGACGAGAGAACGGTCAACACGTTGAACGCCTACACCTACTGCCTGGACAAGTCCGGATGAGCAACCACCTCGCCGAACGCCCAACGACGACGGACCGGGTCGCCAAGTGGATTCGTCGGCTCTGCGTGCCGATCGCGTTGTTCTGGGTGGCCGTCGCCGCCCTGTCGAACGTGCTGGTGCCTCAGCTCGAGGCGGTCGGCGCCGAGCACAACGTAGCGTTGAGCTCCCCCGAATCGCCCTCGTTGCAGGCGTTTCAGCGCATCGGCAAGGTGTTCCACGAGTTCGACTCCGACAGTGCCGCGATGGTGGTGCTGGAGGGTGACCAACCCCTCGGAGCCGAGGCCCACCACTACTACGACGACCTCGTCAAGCGGATCGAGGCGGACACCAAGCACGTCCAGCACGTGCAGGACTTCTGGGGCGACCCGCTCACCGCCGCCGGCTCGCAGAGCCCCGACGGAAAGGCCGCCTACGTCCAGGTGTTCCTGTCCGGCAACCAGGGCGAGGCGTTGTCGTTGGAGTCGGTCGACGCGCTGCGCGACATCATCGCCAAGACGCCGGCACCGCCGGGTATCCACGCCTACGTCGCCGGCTCGGCGGCCCAGATCGCCGATCAGTTCGAGGTGGGCAACGAAAGCACCGTGACGGTCACCTTGTTGACCGTCGGGGTCATCGCCGTGATGTTGCTCATCGTCTATCGCTCGCCGGTCACCATGATCCTGGCGCTCGTCACGGTGCTCATCGAGATGTCAGCCGCCCGCGGGATCGTCTCGTTCCTGGCGAACGTCGGGCTCATCGGCCTGTCGACGTATTCGACGAACATCCTCACGCTGCTGGTCATCGCCGCGGGTACGGACTACATCATTTTCATCCTCGGCCGCTATCAAGAGCGACGTAACGACGGCATGGACCGGGAGGCCGCCTTCTACGACATGTACCGCGGGACGTCGCACGTGATACTCGGCTCCGGGCTGACCATCGCCGGCGCGGTGTTCTGCCTGTCCTTCACCCGGTTGCCGTACTTCCAGAGCCTGGGCATCCCGGCCGCGATTGGTGTGCTCGTGTCACTGGTCGCCTCGCTGACCCTGGCGCCCGCCGTGCTGGTGGTGGGCAGCCGCTTCGGTCTGCTGGAGCCCAAGCGCAAGACGGCCAAGCGGGGCTGGCGGCGGATCGGGACGGCGATCGTTCGGTGGCCCGGGCCGATCGTGATCGCCACGCTGACGCTGGCCTTTATCGGACTGGCCGCGCTGTCCGGCTACAAGGTGAGTTACGACGTCAGCCGGTACATGCCGGCCACTGCCCCGTCCAATGTGGGATACGCCGCCGCGGAGCGTCACTTCTCGAAGGCGCGGCTGAATCCCGAACTGCTGATGATCGAAACCGACCACGATCTACGGAATCCGACCGACATGATCCTGTTGGAGCGGGTGGCCAAGGCCGTCTTCCACACCGACGGCATCGCCCAGGTGCAATCGATCACGCGGCCGCTGGGCACTCCGCTGGACCACACGTCGATCCCGTTCCAGATCAGTGCGAACAGTGCGGCGCAGATCAACAACCTGCCCTACCAGCAGGCCCGCGCCGCCGACCTGCTCAGGCAGGTGGGCGAGATCGACAAGACGATCAACATACTGCGGGGGCAGTATGCGCTGCAGCAGCAGTCCAGCGCTGTGACGCACGAACAGACCGTGGCATTCCAGCAGACCGTCGCCGTGGCGCAGGAGCTGCGCGACAAGATCGCCAACTTCGACGACTTCTTCCGGCCGCTGCGCAACTACTTCTACTGGGAGCCACATTGTTTCGACATCCCGATCTGCTGGGCGCTGCGATCCCTGTTCGACGCGCTCGACGGTATCAACGCGCTGACCGACCAGCTGGCCAACGTCTCGGCAAGCATCACGAAGTTGGATGAGCTGCAGCCCAAGCTGCTCGCGCTGATCCCGCCGCAGATCGCGAGCCAGCAGACCAACCGCGACCTGACGATGACGAACTACGCCACCACGTCGGGGATCTACGATCAGACCGCGGCTGCGCTGCAGAACGCCACCGCGCTGGGCCAGGCGTATGACGCGTCGAAGACCGACGACTCCTTCTACCTGCCGCCGGAGGCGTTCAGCAACCCCGAGTTCCAGCGCGGGCTGAAGCTGTTCCTCTCACCGGACGGCAAGGCCGCGCGCATGATCATCACGCACGACGTGGATCCGGCGACGCCCGAGGGCATTTCGCACATCGACGCGATGCAGGCACGCGGCCCAGGAGGCCGTCAAGGGTACGCCGTTGGCCGGGTCGAAGATTTACATCGGCGGAACGGCGTCCACCTACAAGGACATTCAGGAGATGGCGCGCTACGACCTGATCATCGCCGGCATCGCCTCGCTCAGCCTCATCCTGCTGATCATGATGTTCATCACGCGGAGCCTCGTCGCCGCGCTGGTCATCGTGGGCACCGTAGCGCTCTCGTTGGGTGCCTCGTTCGGCATGTCGGTGTTGGTCTGGCAGCACCTGTTGGGCGTCGAGTTGTATTGGGTGATATTGCCTTTGGCCGTCATCCTGCTGCTGGCGGTGGGGTCGGACTACAACCTGCTGCTGGTCTCCCGGTTCAAGGAGGAGATCCATGCCGGCATCAACACCGGCATCATCCGGTCGATGGCGGGCAGCGGCTCGGTGGTGACCGCCGCCGGCCTGGTGTTCGCCTTCACCATGGCATCGTTCATCTTCAGCGACCTGCGGGTGCTCGGCCAGATCGGAACGACGATCGCCCTCGGCCTGATGTTCGACACGCTGATCGTCCGGTCGTTCATGACGCCGTCCATCGCCGCGCTGCTCGGACGGTGGTTCTGGTGGCCGGTGCAGGTGCGCCAGCGGCCGGTTCCGCAGAAGTTCGGCGACGAGGACACGCGACAGCTTTCGCTGTTCTAGTTGGATAGCGCAGTCGCGCAACGTGTATCGGCTCGACCGGCTTAGTCCACCGAGCTGACGCTTGCGTTGCAGATCGGGGAGGCGGGCCGGCGGCCAGAATGTCGTGGCAGAGCCGCCAGCCGCGATCGGTCGGCTCGTGAACGAATCGCCCTCCGCTGCGTTGCGATTCGATGAGCCCCAGCTTGTTGAGTTTGTCGTCGGCCTGCGGCCTGCTGGCCGAGGTGGGCAGGGATGCACCTCTGACCTACTGGAGGTATCCGAGGGCTACCACCACCTCTCCGGTCCAAGTTGTAGGCACTTCTGCAGGTCGGCGTCGGCGGCCCGCACCGCGGCTTCCTTGACGCGGTAAGCCGCAGCGACTTCAGCGAAGCGGCCGGTTGTCAGGTTCGCTCGTAGGCACACCACTCGTTCGATGCCGGCCGCGACCGCCGCGGGGCCGTGCAAATCGACAAACACGCCCTCGTCGGGCAGCCGCCACAGCGCAGCGAGGCAACGCAGAACGGCGGGCAGGCCAAAGATGGGAATCACGCTCCGCCACAACGATTCGCCGACAGGGCCGAGCGGGACTCGGGGTTGCGGCGGCGCGTGCACACCCGCCCGGCCGGGTCCCTGCACCCATCGGCGCAAGTGCGCCGACTCGAACGGCCAGTCGTAGGGCAGGATCTCGTCGATCTGTCCAGCGCTCCCCGCCGCCTGCCACCGGAGCAAGAAGGGGAAGCGATGCCCCGCCGCGGTATCCACGTAGCCGTTGGATGCATGGCGTACGCCCGACGACGCCGTTGTTGTGCGTGATGCGACCGCGACCAGGTCCTCGGTCGGCGGGAGCCCGACCGCCCAGGCGGCGCCCGACGGGCCGTACAGCCGGATCGCTGCCGCCGCAGGCGAATCGGGCGCACAGATACGCGCCAGTCGCCGGTCGTTGCGTGCCACCGCGTCCCACGCTTTTCGGGTCAGCTTGTCGCCGAGTTTGTCGAGCTTGGCCGGCGTCGGGCCGGGATCGGCGCGCACCACCGGCCGGTGCTGCCTCGGTGTAGGCGGTGGTGTGACAACCTGTTTCGTCTTCGCAGTCGGCTTTGCCAGCGGTCTCGTGGGCTCAGGTGCGAGCCGGACCGTAGGCCGGGGAACGCAGTTGGCGCACCCGAGCCTCGTCTTGGTGGCGACGAGTCGTTCATCGGCACCGCAGTGTGGACAGGCGACGTCGGCGAAACGGGCGAGCGGGATCAGCCAATCGAGCGTCAGCGGGAAACGTCGGTCGCCGCGACGGATGTCGACCGGCAACCGCCATACCGGCATCTCGTAGATGTGCAGCCGATAGGGCCGGATCTCCTGGCTCGCTTGGTATTTCTGCCGAGTTTCCTCGATCCGCCGGGCACGCTCGTTCCGTACACTTTCGGCGTGTGCATCCAGCAGCTCCCGGCGATCGGCAGGTGCTTGCGCGCGCCGACGCTCGAGCGTCGCGAGCGCATCCCGGTAGTAGGTCTCGACGCGGTCAAGCTCCGCGTCGCGCGCCTTGCCGATGTCGTCACCGAGTTCGGATCGCCGCCGCTCGGCGCACTGCTCGATAACCCGGTCCGCACATCGAATCGCCGCGCTCACGCCGTTGAGCAACGGCGCACCATCTTTCGGCACTGCCGATAAGGCGGCAAGCTTCATACTGACGTGGGTTGAGAGCTGGCGTTGCGATTGCACATCCACCCAGCATTCGGCGCATTCCTGGTAATGGTCGTCGCTTGACAGCGTGTAGTCGACCAGCGCCCCGACACGCAGTATCGCGCGAACCGACCGGGTCGGTGCGCCCCTGGCGTCGACCCGTCCGTGCTCGACAGTGAACTGATCGCGCGCCGACGCCTGCAAATGCTCGGCCGGGGGTGGCGGCGTGGCGGTCACCGGGACGGCCAGCGCGGCGACGTCACCCACCGCCAACACCTGGTCGGCGCACCGACTCAGCGCGGGATGCCCGGCCGAGAGCAAGGTCGCACCGTCCTCGCGAGCGACATCGGGATCGGCGGTGACTTGCAGGACCTCCGGCAGCTCCAGCATCGTCTGCAGGGTCGGTGGGAGCATCACCAGCGTTGTATCGCCATCGAATTCGGTGAGCCCGCCGCTGCCCTCGACATACCGCAGCCAGAAGTCCAGCCCCACATCGGTGCTTGTCACGCCGGCTCACCCACCAACAGGTCGACGCCTTCCCTGCTTCGCAGATAGCTGCATCTCGCCTCGGCGAGCGCGTTGCCCAGAGCGTCGAGCCGTCGCTCGAACTCGTCGTCATCGACGGCATCGACGAACGCATCGAAAACCTCGTTCTCGAAATCGAAGTCGTCATCGACCCGGCCGAGGATCATGTCAAGTTCACCGACGACCAGTTCGAACAGATTGATCTTTGCCTCGAGCACGTGCATGACCCGTTGTTCGATGGTGCCCCGGCAGACCAGGTTGGTCAGCGTCACGTCGTGTTCCTGCCCGACCCGGTGAAGCCGACCGAGTCGCTGCTCGATCTGCATCGGGTTCCATGGCAGATCGAAGTTCACCATCACATGGCAGAACTGGAGGTTACGACCCTCACCCGCCGACTCTGTCGAGAGCAGGATCGGCGTGTCGGCGCGGAACTTCGCGATCGCCGCCTCCTTCTCCGCCCGTGTGAGGCTGCCGTGATACACCGCCGACGACAGCCCGGCACGCTCGACCGCAGCGACGAGCACATCCAGTGTCTGCCGAAACCCGGTGAACACCAACACCTTTTCGCCTCTGGTGACGTGGCGTCGAAGGAGTTCGACGAGCACACGCACCTTGTCCGGTTCCGGGATGGCTCGGGCGCGTTCGGCGAGGTCGTTCCAGCCGAGTTTCGCCAGCGTCGGTGCGGCGGCCGCGGGGCTGGAGCCGGCTAGCCGGGTCAGGCCGCGCAGGGCCAACCGGCTGCGTCCCGACCCAGTCGCCGCAGCCCTGACTCGCCGGACGATGTCGGCATAGAGGCCGGCCTCGTCGATGCCGGGCGCCACCAAGGTCGTCTCGGCGAGCCGAGGCGGCAGCATCACGGCAACCTCGCTGCGGCGATGTCTGACCATCACCTCTCGCGTGCGTGCGCGCAGCTCCTCGAGATTGCGCGGTTTCGACTCGACCGACGCCACACCATGTTTGGCGCGGAACTGGGCGGGTGTGCCGAGCAGTCCGGGCGCGACGAGGCTGACCAGCTGGTACAGGTCCGACAACTTGTTCTCCACCGGCGTTGCGGTCAGCATCAGCAGATAGCGGGCGCGGAGCCTGCGCGCGAGCTTGCCCGACGCGCTTCGAGGGCTACGGAGCCGGTGCGCTTCGTCGAAGATCACCAGGTCCCAGTTGGTGCCGGTCAGCCTACCCAGCAGTGGATCGCGGCGAGCGGCGGCAAGCGACGCGATAGTGACCGGCCGGTCTATCCCAGTATCGGGGGCAGGTGTCGACCCGGATTGGGCGATTGTGGTCGGTAACCCGAACTTCCGCTCGAGTTCGTCGCGCCATTGGTCGACAAGTCCCGCCGGAACGATCACCAGCACTTGGTCGGCGAGCCCGCGCATGCGTAGCTCGGATAGCACCAACCCGGCCTCGATCGTCTTGCCGAGCCCGACCTCATCGGCCAGGATGCCTCGTCCGCGCATCCGCCGCAGCACGGTCCGCGCGGCCTGCAGCTGATAGTCGAACGGCTCGAACCGTAACCGCGGTAGCGCAAGGAAGGTGTCGAACCCCGGCCGTGCCCAGACCTGGACGGCGTCATCGACCAGTGCGGACCAATCCGGTTGCAGCCGTGCGCCATTGCGCAACCGCGCGAGCAATGGCAGGTAGGCGGACAAGTCTGCTGTGGACGTCTCGCCGGCGTCGATGGTGACGGTCATGCGGCCTCCCCACAGCCTGGTGCGTGCTTGCTTGCGCTGGACCGTACCGGCGATCACTGACACGACCGACCACCCACGCCGATGTGTGACGAATGAGGCGGATGCGAATCGTGCGATGCCCGGTCTGACGAAATCAGATCATCGTCACGTTACGGGCGCTGGCGTGGCGGGCAGCGTCAATGGCAATCGCCTGATCGTCGCTCGCCACGCCGACGGCGATAGTTCATCGCCGCGCGAAGCGCTGTCAAGATGGATGGGTGCGTCACCCGGTGGCGATGGAGATCGCCGACATCACGGATGCGTTGAGCTTGTGGCGGCGGCTGGTGTCGGGTGCGATCGGCGGTGCGGCGCAGCCGGACGTGGCGGTCGATGCCTTCCGGCGAGTCCACCGCCACGGTGAGGCGGGCGCGTTCGATTCCGCCCTGCTGCTGTGCACCGACTGGCGATGGCGCACCGTGAGCGCGAAAGTGATTGCCGGCATAGTGGGTTCGGGCATTCTCGACGAGGATGACCAGGACCGGCTTGCCGACACGCTGCTGCGGCACGAACAGGTGCACTATCGGCACCCCATCTGGTGGATCGGCACCACCTTCGTCGAATACGGCCTTGACTCTGCGGGACCGGGCCGGACGATCCGCGTCGATCCCAACACACCGACGACCGCGCACCGTTCGGTATGGCCGCCGCTGCGGGCCTGGGCTGCCGGCCGTGTCCTCGCTCGACGCCGAGCGTCAGTGCGCGACGTCCTCGAACACGCACGGTCGCTGTCAGCGCGCGATGCGGCCGCCGTCGTGACCGGCGCCGTACGCGGAGCCGACGACCTTGACGAAGATCAGGCGCGGACCGTGTTGAACGCGGCGCTGGCCTGGGGGCATAAAGCACCCCGCAAGGCAGCCCTGGAACGGCTGCTCGTCGGTGGCGAGTATGAATTGGCGCGGACGGTGGCCAGCAATGATCCAGACGCATCCATACGACGGTGGGCATCCGAACAACTCGGCAGCAAAGCCACCGAGGGTGGCCTATTCGACTGACACACGGCGCATTCCGCTCATTGCGCGCATTTGTTGTCAGTGGGATCCGCCAGGCCCGGATGTGATCGCCGTTGCGCGTAGTCTGCACTTATTCGAGTTCCATGGCGAGAGGAGGTGCGCGGTGCCCGACCTTGCACACTTGCCGCGCGGTTTGCTGAGCCTAGAGCAATGGGATGCGCTTGAACTCGACCCGATGCGACGGTGGGAACTCAGTGAGGGGACCCTCATCATCTCGCCGCGCCCGCACCTATGGCATCAGCGCATTTCAAAAAGGCTCACCCGCCTCCTCGACGATCACCTGCCGGATGGACTCGAGGCGGTTCCCGAGATCGAGGTGACAACGAGCGCATCGTTCCCGCCGAGTGTGCGTGACCCTGACATCGTCGTGATTCCAGATCGCGTGTTCGAGCAGCGCCCTGCCAGGGTCCCGGCGGCGGATGTCGTGCTCGTCGTCGAGATCGTGTCGCCGGGCTCGCGCGGGACAGACCACGTCATGAAGTTGCACGAGTATGCCAAGGCGGGCATCGAGAACTATTGGATCATCGATCCCGACGCACCGACTGATGACCGATTTGTCGCCTACCGCCTCGACGGCGAGATCTATCGACGAGTCACGGCGCTCGATGGAGACAGGGTCCGTGTGATCGAGCCGACAGAGATGGAATTCGCGCTCGATGAGTTAACTGGCCGCTAAGGTGCCGTACGTCGACAGGCTCCACAAGGCCCGACGCAGGACCCGCGTCGACCTCGGTCGAGCGCATTCGCATCCAGCCGGTTGAGTTGTCGCGTCCCGGCTTGTCGAGCTTCGGCCCGAGGGGCACCAGCTCGGGGTTGGGTACGGGGCGCGACTTGACGGCGCGCTCGGTTCCGGTCAGTCGGTGTGACAGCCACGGTGCAAACTTATCGGCTTCATTGGGGGCGAGGCGAGTCGACCCCAAGCCGGGAATAGCGGTTGAGCAAAAGAGTCAGGGGCGCTTGAGGTTTCGCAGAAGGTCGGTGGTTACTCGTCCACGGCGGGCGCGTTCGCATCCGGTTCAGGCGCCTGAACCTCCGATGGGTGGCGAACGTCGACGAGATCGCCAATGATCTGAAAGTCGGCGGTGTTGTGGGTGAGAAGGGGCACGCCGTGAATGTTTGCAGTGGCAGCGATTACGAGATCGATTGAGCGGCGCCGCGGCTGGCCGCCCCGGTTACTCACGGCGGCTGACAGCCGACCCCACTCTCGAGCGATCTCGACGGTAATCGGAAACGGGTCAAACGCGGATTCGATTGCGCCCAGCCGCTCGACACGAACTGCCCGTTCATCATCGTCGCGGGCGACAAGCACGCCGAAGTGGAGTTCGGCAATCGAGGCAACGCTGATCGCGGCCTCGACGTGCGATGGCGGTTCCTCCCCGATAAGGACGGAGGTATCAAGGACTGCGCGCATCCGCTACTCGAAGGGGTCGCTAATCGAAGCGGAAAACCGCTCGAGGTCTGCGCCGAGCGTTCGCGGAGCCGGGGTGCGCCAGACCGCACGCAACGCCGGCCCACCGACCCATCGCCGCTGCATGGCTGGGCCAAGCTGCGCCACCGGCCGGCCTGCAACGGTGATCGTGATCTCCTCGCCCGCTTCTGCCCGTCGCAGCACCTCACCGACGTTATTGCGAAGTTCCTTCTGAGGAATGGTCGCCATGAACCTATGGTAGCAGAACTGCTACCATAGGTTCGGTAGTAAGCGACCACTACCACGGCTGCAGAAGCTACCCGGTTCGTCGGTCAGCGATCCTTTCCTCTACGACGATTCGTTCCTCGGCGAGAACATCTCGCGGTCCGCGCTTCGCTCGCACGGAGACGCCATCACCTTGAAACCCGGTGTAGCGCACGGCCTTGCGCGGCTGGCCGGGCTGCTCAAGCCAGCGCTGGAGATCATGTGGGTCGAGGACGTCCGGCGGATGAACAAGTTCCTGGACGCCGAGGTTCCTGATGTCGCGGGGCATTTGTTCGGTCGTGAGCGCACGGCACTGGCCGCCGTTCGCGAGCCGTTCAGGGAGGCGTTCGGCCCACACTGCTTCTACTGCGGCACGCAGCTGCCGGTGAACAATCCCGTCGATCACGTGCTGCCGTGGTCGCTGGTCGGTATCCACGGACTGGCCAACCTGGTGCTCGCGTGCGCCCGCTGCAACTGCGACAAGGGTGGTGCGCTGCCGGCCGTGGCGATCGTCGACCGCATGCTGGGACGCGACCGAAATGTACTGGAGCAGATCGCCTCCGAGATTCAGTGGCCGACGCAGCACGACCGCGTGGTCGCCGCCGCCCGCGGTATCTATCGGGGTAAGCCCGCCGGAGTGCCGACCTGGTCGGGCTACAAACAGACCGCACGACTGGACATCAGTTTTCCGCCGTGGTGGGTGTCGACGTTGTAGCTGTTCGCATCCATTGCGAGTTCCAGCACCTCGTCGGCCGACTGGGATCGGCGGGCGATATGCCAGACAGCACGGCGCGACAATCCGATGGAACGCCTGCCCTCAGGTCGCGACGTAGAGCTTGCCGACCCGCCACCCGCCGACCACACCGCTGACACAATGTTTCAAAGTGCTGCGACTGCTACGTGAAGGGCGGTCGACGTGGAACGCTACGACCTCGCGGAGCGCTCTGATCATGTGGCGATCCGCGGGGTAAGTCGGCTCTGCCTCTGCAGCGGTTTTCGATCGGAAGCCGATTGTTGCGACGGTGGATGCTTCTGGTGGCGGTGCTCGTCGTCGCGGTGGCGGGATTCGCGGTTTACCGGCTGAACGGCATCTTCGGCTCGCATGACGTCACGTCCACCCCCAGTGGGGCCGCGAATGAGATCGTTCCGTTCGACCCGAAGCACGTCGTCATGGAGGTGTTCGCCGGCCCGGGCACGGTCGCGACGATCACGTACCTGGACGTGAACGCCCAACCACAGCGGGTCGATGACGCGACGCTGCCGTGGGCCTACGACACGACCACCACTCAACCGGCTGTCTTCGTCAACGTCTCCGCCCAGGGCGACAGCGACTCCATCGGCTGCCGGATCAAGATCGACGACGTCGTCAAGGTGAGTTACGACGTCAGCCGGTACATGCCGGCCACTGCCCCGTCCAATGTGGGATACGCCGCCGCGGAGCGTCACTTCTCGAAGGCACGGCTGAATCCCGAACTGCTGATGATCGAAACCGACCACGATCTACGGAATCCCACCGACATGATCCTGTTGGAGCGGGTGGCCAAGGCCGTCTTCCACACCGATGGCATCGCCCAGGTTCAATCGATCACTCGGCCGCTGGGCACCCCTCTGGACCACACGTCGATCCCGTTCCAGATCAGTGCGAACAGTGCGGCGCAGATCAACAACCTGCCCTACCAGCAGGACCGCGCCGCCGACCTGATGAAGCAAGTGGGCGAGATCGACAAGACGATCAACATCCTGCGGGGGCAGTATGCGCTTCAGCAGCAGTCCAGCGCCGTGACGCACGAACAGACCGTGGCATTCCAGCAGACCGTCGTCGTGGCGCAGACCGACGACTCCTTCTACCTACCGCCGGAGGCATTCAGCAATCCCGAGTTCCAGCGCGGGCTGAAGCTGTTCCTGTCGCCGGACGGCAAGGCCGCGCGCATGATCATCACCCATGACGTGGATCCGGCTACGCCCGAGGGCATTTCGCACATCGACGCGATCAGGCACGCGGCGCAGGAGGCGGTCAAGGGAACGCCGTTGGCGGGGTCCAAGATCTACATCGGCGGAACGGCGTCCACCTACAAGGACATTCAGGAGATGGCGCACTACGACCTGATCATCGCCGGCATCGCCTCGCTCAGCCTCATCCTGCTGATCATGATGTTCATCACGCGGAGCCTCGTCGCCGCGCTGGTCATCGTGGGCACAGTAGCGCTCTCGTTGGGAGCCTCGTTCGGCATGTCGGTGTTGGTCTGGCAGCACCTCCTGGGCGTCGAGTTGTATTGGGTGATACTGCCTTTGGCCGTCATCCTGCTGCTGGCCGTGGGGTCGGACTACAACCTGCTGCTGGTCTCCCGGTTCAAGGAGGAGATCCACGCCGGCATCAACACCGGCATCATCCGGTCCATGGCGGGCAGCGGCTCGGTGGTGACCGCCGCCGGCCTGGTGTTCGCCTTCACCATGGCATCGTTCATCTTCAGCGACCTGCGCGTGCTCGGCCAGATCGGAACGACGATCGCCCTCGGCCTGCTGTTCGACACGCTGATCGTGCGGTCGTTCATGACGCCATCGATCGCCGCGCTGCTCGGACGGTGGTTCTGGTGGCCGGTGCAGGTGCGCCAGCGGCCAGTTCCCCAGAAGTTCGGTGACGAGGACACGCGCCAGCTTTCGTTGTTCTAGACGGATCGGTTGCGGCACCGACAAAGCACCTATCGCGTGAGCGCGGACGCAATGCCCGTATGCCCGAAATCGTCGCCCTTCCATAACAGCGGCTCGCGTGTGTCGAGGGCCAGCGCGTACGAGAGACAGTCGCCGAAGTTCAGTCCAGCCTGATGGCCGCTGCCTCTGCCGAAGTCTGCGTAGGCCTGCCGAGCCAGCCGGGCGTGGTGCTCGGTCACCGGCTCGATCACGAACTCCGCTTCCGCAATCAGCTCGTCCAGGCTTCTGCTGATGACCGGATCTCGCTGGTGATCGAGAACGATCCCGCACTCGAGGTAGCTCGCAGCCGACAGTCGTCGCACGCTTGCATCGGCGATAGCGTGAGCGTAGATCGCCGCGTCATCCTCGGCAGTGAGGATCGCGATCACGGCCGACGTATCGACGATCACGATGGCAGCCCCCGGTCGTCGTAGAGCAGGGCACCGTGATCTAGCGCCTTGGCGTCGGCGCTCATGCGGCTTGCGCTCTTGTGGCCGATGGCCAGGAGCCGGGCGGCAAGTTCGTCCTTCTCCAACCTGGCCAGGCGCTCACGCACGGCCGTAGCCACCGCCTGAGCTTGGGATTCTCCGGTGATCAGAGTGATTCGCTTGACTGCCTCATGGACCGAGTCGTCTTTGATGTTCAGAGCCATTGGTACCTTTCTACCTAGCGAATGGTACCACCAGTTTATGCGGCAATGCGGATTCAGCATCGACGGTTGACGTCCTCCGCACGGACGAATCCGCCGGATTCCAACCCGGGTGGCGGATTGGAGCAGTAATTCCTCGCGGTTTCCTGCTGGTTCCTGCTTCGAGGATTCCCCGTAGCCCGCAAGCTACGGGTCGTCTCCACAGGCTGACACCGCCAACAGCCCGGCGGCCAGTATGTTTTTGGCTGCGTTGACATCCGCATGCTCGGCGGGACGCAAGCAGTGGGTGCACCGGAAAACCGCTTGGCTCTCACGGGATTTCGGGTCCACATGCCCACACACCGAGCACCGTTGTGACGTAAACGCCGCCCGAACTTTCACTACCTGTGTCCCGCTGTAACGCGACACGGATTTCAACGCCGACTCGAACCGGAACCAGCCTTTCGACAAGATAGCCCGGCTAAGCCCCGACTTCGCCGACCGGCCATTAGGTAGGTACTGGCCCGGCTTCGCCGGGTCCGCAACGGGCTTAGCTCGGCGAGTCATGTTGCGCACGGGCAGTTTCTCCAGCACCACCACAGCGTTTTCGTGCGCCAACTTGTGCGCGGTCTTCGCACAGAAGTCCTGGCGGCGGTGGCGCTCACGAGCCCGTAGCACGCCGAGCGCTGCCCGGGTTTTAGTGCGGTTGGCCGAGCCCTTGGCGGCACGAGACAGTTTGCGCTGCAACCGCAACGCGCGCCGCTGCTCGGCCGGCGTGGTGAACACCTGGTCGAGCAGCTCGCCGGCGCTGGTGGCCACCGCCACCGCCACCCCGCGATCCACCCCGACCGCACTACCCGGCGCCGCATGCGCGGCCGGGGACGTTGTTCCGTCGTCGGCCAGCAGCGACACAAACCAGTGCTCACCTTCTCGGGAAAGGGTCGCTGAGCGGATGGTTTCACCATCCAAACTGCGGGACGAGCGGAACTTCACCCACCCCAGTTTGGGTAGCTTCACCTGGGATTTGCGCCGGTTCAGCTTCTGCAGCTTGATCTTGGAGCCCTCGGGGAACCGAAACGACGGCAGCCACCGCCGGCTCGAGCGCCACCGCACCCGAAAGCTGCCATGCTCGCGACACGCCTTGTCCAGATCCATCAGCGTCTGCTGCAAACAATGCCCCGGCACCTCTTTGAGCCACGCGTGCTCGGTCTTGGCCTCGGCCAGCTCGTGGGCTTGCTGTTCGTAGTTGATCCACACCCCGCGCCGGCGGTATTCACGGCGCTGCTCCAAACCGGTGTTCCACATCGCCCTACACGCGTCAGCGGTCTGGGCCGCCAACCGCGCCTGGGCTTCAGTCAACTCGACCCGAAAGCGTCTACCCGCCAGCATCGGTCACCGGCTCTTCTGGTTTTCCACGTCGCGTGTGATCACCGATAACGATGCCCCAACTACGGTGGCCACGAAATACGAGTTCGTCCACAACGTCGGCAACCGAGACCGCAGCCACGGAAACTCCTGGCGCAGCAGTCGCGACGACCGGCCCTTGATGGGCTTCACCAGTTTGTGGATCCCGAACTGCGGATCCACTTCCACCAGCAGGTGCACGTGATCAGGCGTGGTCTCCATCTCGATCAACCATGCCCCTTCTCGGCGATCACCTCGGCGATGATCTCCTTCAGCCGTACCTCCATGCGCCCACCAATCACCGACCTGCGGTACTTCGGGCACCACACCACGTGATACGCACTGGAACGCGATATTCGCGTTCGTCCGCAACGTAACACCCACAACTGACAACATCAGACAGCTAACCGCCGATCAGGGCATCCAGCCATGCGGCAGCCTCCCCAGTGCGAGTAATAGAGCTGCCAGTCCTGATCCTTGACGATGACGAAGTTCGCCCTGTTGCCCATGTCTCCCCGATCTCCGATGACGCCGTCTCGGCTGGCGCGTCGTATGGGTCGAGTGTCGGTCGCGCGTCAGACAAGTTGCGGCGTGAATGGGTCGGCACGACTGCCGGCTGTGGATAACTTCCGAGTGAAGGCATGGCGGCAACGTAGGGTGGTCGACGTGGCGGCGACGCTCGATGCGATTTCAACCCTTGCGGAGGTACTCACCCAACACGGTCCCTTGCGCAAGGACGAAATCACGCAACACTTGCGCGACCGCGGTATCGCCGACCCCGAATCCGCATGGCAGTGGAACCTGCTCGAAATGGACTGTCCGGCACGGCAGCTGGTCGACGATCGATGGGTGTGGCTGCCGGCCGTGCTGGCCGGGCGGGTGTTCACCCACCGGCTCAGCGCGGAGGAATCAACCCACGATGTGCTCACCGTGACGCCGGACCTGAGCCCGATCACCACGCTATGCGAGCACGCGCAATACCAGCGGCTCGCCGACGGGTCGAGCGCGCGCGTCGTGCTGGCCGGTTACGACGACGAGTTGCTCGACGAGCGGAACATTCCGGGCCAGGCGATCGACCCGGCCGGGGCGCTACTGCTGCAGCCCGGCACATTCGCGGCGCTCGGTGTGGGCGACGGCGACACAGTCGGTGTGCGGTTGACCACAGATGGACTCGTCCTCGAGCGGGTCGACGTGATCGCGCAGCACACGGCAGGCGAGGGGCTGGCCGCGACTCTCGGCGCGGACGAACCAACGTACGTCGACGAGGCGGTCTGGACCGCGTGCGTCACGGAACTCGCACTGTTCACCGATCCTCTGCCGCCGCTGAGCGATATCGTCGAGGACTACGGTTTGGCACACCGCGGTGAGTGGCTCGCGCCCAGCGGATTCGACTTCGGCCGTTGGCAATTCGAGCGCCGGTGTGAACTTCTCGGTGACCGGCACGGCCTCGACGCCGACGACGCGCTGGTGCTCGCCTCGCTGATCGAGCTGTACGACAAGGCGCTACTTCTAATCGAGGCAGATGATGCGGCTGGGGTCGACGAGGGCCTCGCAACACTCCCTGCTGACGGCTCTATCGGTGTGACAGGAGAGCTGGGGGCACAGCTTGTCGACCCGCTGATGGCTGAGCTGTTGGTGGCCGAGACCGTCGGCGCTGACCGCGGCGGTGCGGCAGCGCTGGGCCTGTTCGCCGAGGCGATGGAATCCAGGGTGCCACGCGCCGCGCGGGTGCCGTGGAGGTGGCTGCGGGCGGTGGCGCTGGAGCGAATCGGCGACATCGAGGAAGCCGAGCGTGAACTGTTGGCGGCCGAGTCGATGGATCCTGACTGGCCGCTGCCCTTGATCGACCTAGCGCGCATCGCTAGCGATCGTGGCGATGTCGAGCGCGGATTGGGGCTGCTGCGCCGCGCAGGCGCTGGGCCGGATCACCCGTTGGTGGCACTGTTGCGGGCGCATCGGGTCGAGCCCCGCGGCGACCTTGGCCGCAACGAGCCGTGCTGGTGCGGGTCCGGCCGCAAGTACAAGAAATGCCATCTGGGCCGCGAGCAGCTGACGCTTGCCCAGCGGGCGAATTGGTTGTACGAAAAGGCCGCTCAGCACGCAGCGTTCAGCGGTTGGAGAGAACTGCTGGCTGAGGTCGGCTACGAGCGATACCGACATACGCACGACCTCGCCGAGGCATTGGACGCAGGAATGGCTGACCCGCTGGTGATGGATGTCGTGCTGTTCGAGGGCGGCGCGTTCGCGGAGTTTCTTCAGGTGCGCGGGTCGCTGTTGCCCGACGATGAGCGGCTGTTGGCCGAGCAATGGCTGCTGGTGGACCGGTCGGTGTTCGAAGTGGAGCGGGTGAACCGCGGTGAGAGCCTCACCGTGCGCGACGTACGCAATGGCGACGTGCACGAGGTGCGCGAGCGGACGGCGATCCGCCAGCTGAAGGCCGGTCAGCTGATCTGCGCACGCGTGGTGCCCGCTGGCGACAGTATGCAGTTCTTCGGCGGCGCAGAACCGATCGCACTGCACGAGCGCGATGCGCTGATCGACCTTCTCGACGCCGAACCCGACCCGGTGGAGTTGGTCTCAACGTTGAGTCGACGGTTCGCGCCGGCGACGCTGACCAACACCGAAGGCGAACCGCTGGTGATCTGTGAGGCCACGGTGCGCCTCGGTGATCCGGACAAAATCGAGGCCTCGTTGGACCAGACCTATGACCGGGTCGACGGCGAGGAGCCGCCGCGGTGGCACGAACACGTCGACACCCGGGGCATGCCGCATATCCGGGCCGTGCTGGTGCACGACGGAGACTCGCTGCGAGTCGAGACCAACAGCGCGGAGCGAATGGATCGCGTCGTGGCCACGTTGGTTCGGCTCGACCCCACGATGCGTGTACTCGATGACTCGCGAACACCAATCCAAGACGCGCGAGAGGCCGCCGAACTGGCGGCGCAGTTGCCGGCTGGCGACAATGCGCTCGACCCCGACGCCCCCGAAGTGGCCGCGATGCTAGACGAGTTCATCCGCGAGTACGAAGCCAAGTGGCTTGATGAACCCATATCCGCACTCGACGGTCACACGCCGCGGCAGGCAGCTGACGATCCCACTCGGCGCGGCGACCTGATCAAACTCCTCGACAGCTTCCCTGCCGATGAAGACACCCCCGGGCGCATGAGCGCTGAGCGGCTGCGCTCCGCACTCGGCTTGGAAGGCGAGTGAGGCCTTCGGCATGACCGGCGCCGTTGCCCGGCTCGCTCATCTGGTGGCGGTTCGGGCGCAGAAGGACACGCGATTCGCAAGAGTCCTCGATGCGTTGCTCACCGCCCCGACGGCTCCACAGGGAAGCCTGGAGCGGACCGCAGCGCGCAAGCTGATCGGCAGCGCAGTCGGCACCCAAACCTGTTTTCCTGCTTGGCAATTCGATAGTGGCGACAGTCTCGATGGCCGCCTCGTGGCGGCAGCTAGAGCTTCACCACAAGACGGCGATCGCGGCCGCCGAGAATGACAGAACCCCGACCGACCAGAACAGTGGCCGAGGCACCGGGTTGCCGGTGCGCCGCTGACGCGCGCTGCCCATACCAAGTAACCCGCCTAGGACCACGAGGATGACGAGCTTCACGGCGATCTTCGGGTAGTTCAGCTCGATTCCGGCGGGCCAGGGCGCGGCGAGCGCGAGGCCCGTAAGTAGCGAGAGCAACAGCCCGTAATCCATCGTGCGGGTGGTGCGAAAGCGTTTCGCCGCAACTTCGGCCACCCATGCGCCGAAGGTAACCGCGAAGCTGGCGATGTGCAGCAAAACAACTACATTGCGTAGTAGCTCCATGGGGCAGAGCTTACGACAATCTGATCAAGGTGCGCGGACCGCGGATGAACACGTCCGCGGCCTTCGCCACCGCGTCGACGTGGGATGGCTTGGCCGACGCGCTGATCAAGAGATACGACCGGTATCGCAATGGCGCATCGTCCTAGACAAGGCCCTCGCCGATCACGACCGGCGGAAAATCCACTCCCCCGCCCGGGTTTCGTTCGTCTGCCCCTCGCTGGATGACTGCCCTTCTACCTCGGCGGGGACGATAAGACCTTCGGTATCAACCTTGTCGGTGCCTGCTGGGATGCTTCGTCCCGAGCGGAGCCGCGAGCAGGCGTAACCTGCTCCCAAGAGGGATCTGGAGGTGCACGATGGCGGGATTGGCCGAACTTCCGCGTGACCTGGTGACGCTCGAGGAGTGGGACGCGCTTGAGTTGGACGAGGCGCGTCGCTGGGAACTCGTCGAGGGGGGCATCGTCATGACACCGCGGCCACGTCCGCTTCACCAGGTCGTGTCAAGAAATCTTTCGCAGTTGATCCGAGAGAACTTGCCTGCTTCGCTGGTTGTGCTGCAAGAGGTTGAGATCACGGTCGAGGCGCGCTTTCCGCCCACGGTGCGTGACCCCGACTTGGTTGTGGTGAACCGCAGTGTGGTGGATCGCAATCCAGTGCGAGTGGACCCGTCGGATGTCGTTCTTGTCGTCGAGATCGTGTCACCTGGTTCGCGTCGAACCGACCGGGTGATGAAGGCCTACGAGTACGCCAAGGCCGGCATCGAGCACTACTGGATCGTCGATCTCGACGCCGACCTAGACGAGCGATTCCTCGCGCACGTGCTCCGTGAAGGGACCTATCATCGCGTCGGGGCGCTCGTTGGTGACCGGGTACGAACCGAAGAACCGCTGGTCCTGGACTTCGCGCTTGACGCGCTGACCCAGCCCTGAGCTAAAGCCACTCGGAGACCAGCCCGCGACACTCAAGCCGCAGGCGGCGCGCCAGTTCGTGTCCCCCGACTCGAGCGATGAAGTCGGGATCGCCGCACACGACCAATCGGTCACGTGCCCGTGACAGTCCGACGTAGACGGTTCGCGCGACCGCTCATTGGGTCGGACTCGTTGAGCACCAAGACGACAGCGCGTCGCTCCGATCCTTTGAAACCGAGGACGTGTCCGTAGAAGACCTGATCGACGTCCCAGAAGGTGTCCGAGCACTTCTCACTGCCTTGTTCTTGGCGGGCCACCTGCTCCGGATGGCGACTTCCCGTGGTCGGCAAGGCGACGTCCAGTGGCCGCCCACCGTTTTCCAGTAGCGCATCGACTTGGTCATCGCCAACCTCCATCGCGTCCGCTGCGCCGCACGGCACGAACGTGACGTCCGGACCGTCGCCGCCAAGAAAGCGCATCGGGCTGTCGACCAGGGGCTGGAATGCCGTCGCGATCTGCCGCGTGTGACGGAGGTTATGGTCAGGAGGCGGTCCAGGGGACGCCGTTGGCGGGGTCGAAGATCTACATCGGCGGCACGGCGTCCGCCTACAAGGACATCGCCGACATGGCGCACTACGACCTGATCATCGCCGCCATCGCCGCGCTGCTCGGACGATGGTTCTGGTGGCCTGTGCGCGCGCCAACGGCCGATACCCCAAAAGTTCGGCGACGAGAACACGCGACAGCTTTCACTGTTCTAGCCGGACCGGGTGCGGCACCGACAACTTGAGCTCTTCGCCGAACCACTTGCCGTTCTGGCGGCGTCAGCATTTGTTGACGCACCGCAAAAGCACGGTCCCGGCTACAGCCGGCCCCTCAACCGGCGCTTGCGCTCAGTAGGACGAGACGCCATCGATTGAGACGAACATGCCGTGGCCGCTGACGTCGTTGGTCAGACGGTGCCGTCCCAGCGCGGCCGCACCGCCGCGGTCGGAGCCGACATCAGCTGACCAGCCTTTAGCTGACGGCTCGCTCGATCGGTGCGTGCAAGTCGACGCGAACCGTGTCACCAGAGCCCTGGCTGCGTTGCAGCCCTGGGCCGAAGACCACGCCGCGAACCGGCTCGAGCACAGGTGCGTGAGCGTTTCGAGAACGTCCCCAATGCTTGGCGTCACGGCGGCGCGATGCTCGACGCATAGCATGCGTCAACGATCGGACCGCCCGCGCCTGTTGAGCTCGTCGTGGGCGCCGATGCCGAACCTATCCGCGGCCGCAATCACGGCCTCGGCCCAAAATCGCACGCAGCGCCCGCAATCCGCGTTGGCCCCTAGGGTTGGCGCGTCTCAACCGCGAGAGCGTCCTTTGCCGACACCCGCGGCAAAGCTGCGAGACACGCCCAAGTGACGCCGATAACCAACCACATCAAGGCCTGGTTCACCAGCGAATAGAGCCGGAATTCGGCCAGCACCTCGGCGGGAAAGCCGTCGAGCACTAGGCCGTCAGGTCCGCTCAGCGGTCCGGGGACTTCGTGAAAGCCGGGCAGCAACACCATCGCGCACAGCATCACCGCGACATAGCCGCCGACCGCAAGAGCAGTGGCCCGCCATGTCCCCCACCGGCGCGACCAGGCCAGCCCGGCGGCCACCGCGACGCATGCTCCCACGACGGAGATCACCGTGATCGTCAGGAACGCCGAACTACGTGCTCCCACAGTGTCTTCCAGCCCGGCAGTGGGCGGGTTCGCCGGATACTTCAGACTCGGCATCAAGACTATGGCCACGAACATACCCGCGGACAGCAACAACGCCAGACCGGTCGGATCTGGCCTGAGGCGGCGTCGCTCCAGCACCGCGCGAATCGCGGCGTAGGCGACCGCGAACAGGACACCCATGACGATGCCGAATACGACGACGCCGACCGCAGCGCCGACGTTTTCCTGAACCGCCCGGGTGAACAGCTCGTGTCCGTGTTCGTGATCGCCGCCGGCCAGTTGCGACTCGGCGTGCTCGCGCGCACCCGCGTAATCCACCGCGGCACCGATCAACGGCTCGATCATCACACGGCTGAAGGCAAATGACACGATCCCCGCGACCGCGCCGGGAACGAGATACCGCACAGCGGATGGGATTTCGCGAGTCAGTGGCACGGGAATCCCAGAAGGTGCCGGGCGTCGTGCAGAAACTCGTGGATGTGGGTGTCCGAACCGAAAACCGACACCGCTCCCTGGTCGTATCCGACGAAGTAGTAGGCGATCAGCGCGAGCATCGTGATCGCGGTCAGCCGGGCCGGGGTGGCCAGAATCGCCGCCGTCGCGCGCAGGTTGACACGGGGAACGGCGAGGACGGGGTTGGCATTGCTCATCGGGAAATCCTCACAGGGTCGGCGGGCTAGTGGTCGTGGTCGTGTGCGACGGGCAGAGCGTGGTCGCTAGCGTCGGTCAGCACCGGCGCGGTCAGCAGTTGGTGGCGGTCGACAAGCTTCTCGAGGGTGGCGACCCAGTGGTCGTAGTACTCCCACTGCCCGCGTTCGGATTCCGGGGTGTTCTCCCACTCCCCGATCGTCGCGATCAGGGTTTCCTGGAATTCGCTCCAGGGGTAATGGCGGAACTCGGACAACGCGAGCGCCAATCCGAAAGCCCTGCGCTGCCATTCGTGATCGAACTGCGGCGCCGCCTGATCGGTGGTGCAGGTCTCGTGCTGGGTGAGAGATGGTCGTGACGGTGATGTCGTTGCCGGTTCCCGCCGCCGTCGACACGGTGGAGGCGAATCCGACGACGACGGCCGGGGTGGTGGACAGCATCGGCAGCCACGACGCCTGCACCATCAGCGCACTGCCCACGCCCACCGCGATGGCGGTGACCAGCAGGCTGCCGCCCATCAGGTACGCGGCATAGAGGCTGGCTGTGGCGATCACCACGCCGACGAGGTTCGACGACACCGATCGAATCCAACCGGCGATCCCGCCGCCGACGAAGAAGAACGACGCCCAGGCCAAGAACACAACCCAAATGGGCACCGTAATGACTTCTGCGGTCAGCGCGACCGCCAGCCCACCGAGAACGCCGATGCTCAGCGTCAACGCTGTCCGAGAATCCATGGGCTCACCTCCTTGGAAGGAACTCGTGTCGTGTCTTCGCTTCGACACCGGAGCCAAAGACGGTGAAATCAGGTTCACGTCAGTAGGTTTCGACAGCGTTACACTCGAATTTCTCTGACCGTCAAGACCGGACACGATTCACGCAAATCCGGACTTCGCCAGCCCGCACAGAATCCAGGCGTTGCGTCGTCGTACGTTCCCGCCCGGCCGCAACCTGGCTGTAACAGACGCCCGCTAACTTGATGCCCACCTCCAGATGGGGTCACGAGAGGGCAGCACCAGTGTCCGACGAAAAGGCCCGCAAGACTGTCGTCTTTGCGCTCTATGACAAGGTGACGTTGCAGGACGTCGCCGCGCCGCTGGAAATCTTCGCCCGCGCCAACGACTTTGGCGCGCGATACGACGTGATCTTGGCCTCGCTGACCGGTGAAGCCGTCGATACGACGTCGTTCGTCGCGCTGAGCGTCGACACATCCCTCGCGGAGGTGCCCGGCCGGATCGACACGCTGATCGTGCCGGGCGGAGTCCCTCCCGACTTCACCTTCACCCCAGGCGAACATGACATCCCCGAAGAGCAGACGCCGGACGTGGTCCCATCGGCGTTGGAGATGGTGCGCGAACTGGCGCCACGGGCGCGCAGGGTGGCGTCGGTATGCACGGGCGCGTTTGTGCTCGCCGCACTCGGATTGCTCGACGGTCGCCGCGCGACCACGCATTGGGCGCATTGCCAGGAGTTGGCTCGCGCCTATCCCCACGTCTCGGTGGACCCAGATTCCTTATTCGTTCAGGACGGACCATTCATCACCGGTGCTGGGATCAGCGCCGGCATCGACCTCGGCCTTGCGCTCGTGGAAAGCGACTACGGTCCGGACGTGGCCAGGCGCGTGGCGCGGTGGATGGTGGTGTTCCTCCAGCGCCCGGGCGGTCAAGCGCAGTTCAGTGTCTGGACCGAGGCGGCGTTGCCGGTATCGAGAGGACTCCGCGAGATCCTGGACTCCGTGGTCGCCGATCCCGGCGCTGACCACTCCATCGCGACGATGGCCGATCGCGCGGCAGTGAGCGAGCGACATCTGGTGCGCATGTTCCGGGTCCAGGTCGGGATGACCCCGGCACGGTTTGTCGAGCGGGCGCGACTGGAGGCAGCCAAGGTCCTGCTCGCCACCGGAGATCACAGTCAGGAAGTCGTTGCGCGACGAGCCGGCTTCGGCTCTGCGGACACGATGCGACGCACCTTCCTCCGCGCCCTTGGCGTCTCCCCCAGCACGTACCGCAGTCGATTCCGGACTACGGGCGTACGGTCGACGCCAACCCCGGTCGGCTCTGCACCATCGCATAGAGGTCCCGCTTCGACGCGCTCGACGGCATCGACCAGTTGACCGACATCGTTCATCTTCAGCGACCTGCGCGTGCTCGGCCAGATCGGCACGACGATCGCCCTCGGCCAACTGTTCGACACGCTGATCGTGCGATCGTTCATGACACCGTCCATCGCCGCGTTGCTCGGACGCTGGCTCTGGCGGCCGGTGCGGGTACGCCAGCGGCCCATCCCCCAGAAGTTCGGCGACGAGCACACGCGACAGCTGTCGCTGTTCTAGTTGTACGAGCGAGCAAGAACAAGCAGTACACCGGCTGGAGCATCTTCTGCAGCACTGCAGCGATCCAGGGCAGGCGGCGATTCGAGCGATACGGCGCCGTCGCGCATTTCGACCCAGTGACCCGTGCCTGCGGCTATCACCCTGCCGTCGGTGCTGCTAAACCGGATGATGACGTGCGGGCTGTCGGTGGTCGTCATCTGGCCGGTGAGCAGTGGCTGACGAAGAACGAAGTGATCAAGCACGCCGCGCCCGCATCCGCGACGGACCCAAATTTGTGTTCTCGTGGCTATTCCAGCGCCGCTACCCTTGGCGAAGGGGGAAGGACGGTGCGTGATGGCTGAACCGGCGAAGAAGCGGGCAACCTATGAGGAGCAGCGCGAGGAGAGCGTCGAAGAGATATTGGCTGCCGCACGCCCGTTGCCGCCGCTCGAAGAGATGATGATCGAAGACTTGACCGAGGAAGAAGCGCGGGCGTTCTACGAGGCGATCGATAACCTGTGAGCCTGCCCGGTCGCGGGCCGGTGGTGATTGACACCAGCGTCTACAGCGCACGGCTCGATCCACGCGGTCATCGTCTGGCATCGGATTACAGGCAAGTGCTCGAAGGTCGAACCGCAATCATTTCGTTCATCACCGTGGCCGAGATGCGCTTCGGCGCGCACATCGCCGGCTGGGGTGCGAGGCGGCTGCATCGCCTCGATCATGAGCTGGGTCGAGCCAAGGTTGTTTGGCCTAGCCACAACCTAGTCGACCACTATGTCGAATTGCGTTCGTGGTGCGTGAAGAACGGCCACGGCCTCGGCCACAAGGACCATGAGGCGGATCGTTGGGTTGCCGCCACGGCGATCCGTCTCGGAGTTCCGCTCGTCGCGCACGACGCGATCTTCTCGGGCACGAAGGATCTCCGGCTCATTTCCAAACTGTCCTGAACCGGCGATGTGCGGCTCACGCGTTCTATCACCCGCTTTTCGAGGTTTGGGCTGCGGCGTTGAGCGCATCAAACGCTGCGTCGAGTCGTCGTTGGCGGCGCCGAATGGGCTCATGGTTGGCCTCGGAGGCGAGGGAATCGATCAACGCGTCGAGGTCGCCGTCGGTCGCGGCGAGAACGACGCGTCCGTCCTCGCGAACGCGGATGCCGAAAACCAGTCGTGCACAGTCGGTATCAAGCAAATACAGCTCACGCAGGGCTGCCGCCACCTCGTCGGGGATGACGATCTCGTTGATGGTGCCCACGACGGTGAGCCGTCGGCGGCGCAAATCGAAAGGCGAATCCTCCCAATTGCTGATCACGCCTTCGTCGCCACAGACACTGCATTGCCACCGAACGGGCGTTCCGAACTCCTGCAGTAGCACAATCATTCGGCCCTGGCAACGCCGATGGGCCGGTCGGCGCCGGCAGGGCAGCGCGCTTTCCCACGCGGTTCCGACGTCACCCCCTGTTGCTGCCCGCATGATGTTGCTCAGGTGCTCGGCCAGTCGGCGGGCCGAGCCCGGCGCAGCCTCGGACAGGTCGAGGAAGTGTCGCAAGTCGGTGACCAAAATGCGACTAATTCGGTCGAGGCCCGTTCGGCGATGTTGCGGTCATCGGGGCCACCCACTTACTGCCAGTAGTGTCGATCGTGGACGGCCAGCGGGCGTGCCGACCTGGTCAGGCTACAAGCGCAGCGCCCGATTACTGGTTTGCACTCGGGGGCCAATACCATCGCTGGCGCTATGACCGACAATGCCCTGGCCGCTCCGCCGACCGCCGACACCTCGCCACCTGGCCGTATCTCCGCTGAGACGGGCCGCCGCAGAACCTTCGCCGTCATCAGCCATCCCGACGCTGGCAAATCAACGTTGACCGAGGCACTGGCGCTGCACGCCCGGGCCATCACCGAAGCCGGCGCGGTCCACGGCAAAGCGGGCCGTCGCGCGACGGTGTCTGACTGGATGGAGATGGAGAAGGCAGGGGCATCTCGATCACATCGACGGTGTTGCAGTTCCCGTACCGCACATGCGTCATCAACCTGCTCGACACCCCCGGCCACGCCGACTTCTCCGAAGACACCTACCGGGTGCTGACGGCCGTCGACTCCGCGGTGATGCTCATCGACGCCGCGAAAGGCCTTGAGCCGCAGACACTGAAGCTGTTCCAGGCATGCAAGCACCGTCGGATCCCGATCATCACGGTGATCAACAAGTGGGACCGTCCCGGCCGCCACGCCCTGGAACTGATGGACGAGATCCAGGCACGGATCGGGCTGCGCCCCACTCCCCTGACGTGGCCGGTCGGCATCGCCGGAGACTTCAAAGGGGTGCTCGACCGCCGGACCGGAAGCTTCATCCAGTTCACCCGCACCGCGGGCGGCGCCACCGCGGCCCCCGAAGAGCACATCGCGGCGGCCGACGCGCACAGTGCCGCCGGCGACGACTGGGATCACGCCGTCGAGGAGTCCGAACTGCTGTCCGCGGACGGCTCCGACTACGACCGTGAGCAGTTCCTCAGCGGCGCGGCCACACCGGTCCTGTTCACCTCGGCGGCGTTGAACTTCGACGTGAATCAGCTCCTCGATGTGCTCGTCGAACTCGCGCCGCCGCCCAGCGGAGCACTCGACGTCGACGGGGCCCGGCGCGCCACCGAATCACCGTTCAGCGCCTTCGTTTTCAAAGTGCAGGCCGGTATGGACTCCGCGCACCGCGATCGCATCGCCTACGCGCGGGTGTGCTCGGGCACGTTCGAACGCGGGGAAGTCCTCACCCACGTCGCCACCGGCAAGCCGTTCGTCACCAAGTACGCGCAATCGGTGTTCGGCCAGCAACGCGCCACCCTGGATACCGCATGGCCGGGTGATGTGATCGGGCTGGCCAACGCCGCCGCTCTGCGCCCGGGTGACACGCTGTATCGCGATGTCCCCGTGCTGTATCCGCCGATACCGAGCTTCTCCCCCGAGCATTTCGCGGTGGCCCGCGGCGCCGATCCGAGTAAGCACAAGCAGTTTCGCCGCGGGATCGAGCAGCTGGAGCAGGAGGGCGTTGTTCAGGTGCTTCGCTCAGACCGTCGCGGCGACCAAGCGCCGGTGCTCGCCGCGGTCGGCCCGATGCAGTTCGAGGTGGCCGTCCACCGGATGGCCACCGAGCTCAGCGCCCCGATCTCGCTGGAGTCACTGCCTTACCAGGTCGCGCGGATCGTGGACCCCGCGGACGCCGACTTCATGGACAAGCAGGTGTCAGCGGAAGTCCTGACCCGCACCGACGGAGTCATGCTCGTGCTGTTCTCCACCCCGTGGCGGCTGGAGGGCTTTCAACGGGACAACCCCGACGTGAAGCTGGGGTCGTTGGTGGCGGCGGAGGGATAGGACGGCGAATTGGACACCAAACGCAGGTTGAGCATGATGACCCCGTGACAACTCTCGCGGACGCTGTTCTTCCCCTGATCAGGACCCGGGCCGATGTCTGGCGGTGGAACGTCGCCAACGCGCACGGGGCGCGGATGCACGAGGCCGTTGCGATCCTGCGGCACGCCGTTGAGGACGATGACCCCGCCGAGGTATTCGCGGTGACTCAGCGGGCGATCGCATCAGCGCTGAAGGTGATCATGCGTGCCGATGACTCCAGCGGCATCATCGGCGACGCCTGCCGCGACTTTCTCGAGCTCCACCCGATCGTGGCGGCCCGGGCCCACCCGGCGGCATCCAAATTCGTCGACTGGATGGTGAAGTTCCAGTTCGACAACGACTGCGACTACTTCACCATCGACCCGGTCGCGTACGCGCCCGCGCTGGGCGCCGAGGGCATGGCGTCGTACCGCGTCAAGCTCGACGAGCACGCGGCGACTCTCGGTCCACGGCCGCCCGAAGATGAACTGTGGTCGTCGCAGCATTCGGGTGCGTGGTTCACCCTCGATTGGAACGCCCGGCGCCTGGCTGTTTTCGACCGGGACGTCGACGCCATCATCCGCACCCACGCCCAAGACCGACGCGTCGCCGCGCAGCTGCAGGACACGGCGGCCGCGCTCATGGAAATCGGGGAGGTCGATGCCGCCATCGACTGGGCGAAACAAGCCACCGATTTCGACGACGGCCATCAGGCTCGACGGGCCGCCGACTACTGGTGCGAACTGCTGGCCAAGCATCGGCCCGACGAACTGCTCAGCGCGAGGGTCGAGGTGTTCCGCCGTTGGCCATCCTCGACCACCGCGGGCTACCTCTACCGGGACGCAGGCGCAGCGTGGCTGGACTACGAGGATGAGGTAATCGAGCGACTCACAGCGCGCCCGCGCGACGCGGTGCTGTTCGCACAACACTCTCTCAACGACGTCCTGTATGCCTGGAACCTGGCGCACAGCCTCGGCCTCGACGACGACCGCGTATGGAGCGACCTCGCCAAGGCGTACGAGAAGCTCGACCCCATCGCCGTGTTGCCCGTCCACACCCGTCTCGTCGAACGCGAGCTGGCCGATGCGGATGCGCGGCACTACCGCGGCGCCGCGCGGCGGCTGAAGAAGATGCGCAAGCTGGCCGCGGGGTCGAGCGAGTCCGCGGAGGTCGACGAGTTCATCGGCGATCTGCGGGAGAGATACCGTCGTCGCCCGCGGCTGCAGCTGGAATTCGATCGCGCCGGGCTTCCGTGATGGCGCCAGAAGCCGCGATTGGGCGCTGAATCACCGGCTCCGGAGCAGACAAACATGCTGTAGCGGCTGACACAGAGCTTCATCGCACTACGATTGCTACATGAAGGCGACTGACGCGCAAGGCTACGACGTCGCGGAGCGCGCTGATCACGTCGAGATCCGCGGGATCAGTCGGCGCCGCGTCGTAGAAGCTTTGGATCTGCTGGAGCGGGTCCGGGCGGTGCAGGCCGACCATGCAGCGGCCACCCGCGATGAGCTCGTGCACACGTTGATGGCCAGCAATGTCCCGCTGACTCCTCCGGCGACCGTCGCGCAGACCCAGCGCCTGGCCACTCACCGAGACGCGCTGTTGGCCACGCCGCTCTACACACACGGTTCCTTGTCCGAACTGCGTGGTGATGCCAAAGAGTCCAGCACCCGGACCTGGCTGTCGCGGCGCAAGGCCGAGAACAAGGTCTTCATCGTGGCTCACAACGGGCGCACCTTGATCCCGGCGTTTCAGCTCGACGACCAAGGCGAGCCGCGCCAGGAGCTGCAGCCACTATTGGCCGCGCTGCAGGGTGCTGGGGTGCAGGGCTGGGCGTTGTGGACGTGGTTGACCTCGCCGACGAGCCTGGTGTCCGGTGCGATTCCCGAACAGTTGGTGCACACCGCGCCGAAGCGTGTGCTGCGCGCGGCCGAGCGGTTCGCAGCAGCCCCAGCCGCCTGAATGGGTGCGTTTCCGGCCGCCGATCTGACCTGCCCGGATCCTGAAGGCTGCCCGGTGGCGGTCAGCCTGCCACGCCTGCGCACCACTTCGCTGCGGGCGGGCACCGCCTGGTATCGCGTCTACAACGCCACCTGGGGCTACGACGAACACAACCCGGGCTACGGCGATGCCCGCTTCTCGCCCATCGACGATCCGGGCGGTGGCGGCCGCCTGCCGAGCATGTATCTGGCCGCCACACCGGCCGCGGGCTTGCTGGAGACGGTGTTTCACGATGTCCATCACGACAGCGGGCGCATCGTGTATGAGCGCAACCTGCGGGGCATGCTGCTCGCGCACGTGCGGGCGCCCGCGGTGGCACGCCTGGCCGATCTTCGCGACCCGGAACTGGCACGTCTGGGACTGCGGCGCGAGCAGGTCGTGTCCAGCGATGCCGAGCACCATCCGTGCACACGCCGGCTGGCCGTCGCCGCGCTGGGGCGGGCGCACGGCAGGCGCAGCGTTCACGGTCTGATCTGGCATTGCCGGCAGGCCGAGCTGGCCGGCGAGGATCCGGTCGAGGCGATGGTGCTGTACGGGGGGCCGCGGTACTCCTCGACGCGCGGCAGTTGGCGACTTTTCGGCCCGGGCGCCTCGTCCCTCTTCGATGGTCCAGGCCGGCTGCTCGCCGACGAGATCGCCGAAAGCCTTTCTGCGGTCATCGAACTCGAGACCTAAGGGTCGCGTTCACGGACGGCTCGCGAGGGCCACCGCCTCCGAAGTGCTGGCCAGGCTCGCTCCACGACCCGTTCGTCGACGGCTTCGAAGTCAGTGCGTGAACGCTTTTCGCTTGCTCGCTGTCGTTCCTGTGGAACCGTCTGCGCGGGCGCGTCTGATCTTCTTCGCTGACCGCGCCGGCGGGCGTTCGATGTGTCGGACATCGATTGCCAGGCCGACGGGTGCGAGCATGTTGACCAGCGCGTCAAGGCTGAACTTGTTGATCTTTCCAAGCCGGAAGCCGCAGAGGCACTGACGGTCTGCTTGTCAGCCGCGATCACGAGGTGCCGACGCCGAAAGAGACACTGTCCGGTGCGAATTCCTTTGGCTCACGCGCTTCGATCGCTCCGACGAAATCATTAATCGAAATTCCAACTGACCGCATGTCGTCGAAGTCGAGACCGCCCCGACACCACGCGAGGTAGTCATCGTTATGAGGTCTATCGAGATATCGGTGATATCAGCGGTTCTCGGTCCCGCCCGATGCGCGGGCGAGAGTGCGGACGCTACTGCCAGGTCGGCGGCAGGGGGACTTTCAGTAGGTCCGCCGCCTCTTGAACCGCGCGACGGTGGACCGGGCTGTCAGCGGACAACTCTGTAATCGATACGTCTACGGGAACGTGGCCATAGATTGCCCAGCACCGCTCGCTGGGATCGATCCTCGACCAGTAGGCAATACCGTCGACCTCTGGATGCAGCTCATGTAGCGCGCGAGAGACGGCCTGCGTGATTGGACGGCCGACGTCCCCGCCCAGCCGGATAATTCCCGCGTCGAGATGCACTGTGGCATCGCCGTCGCGAAGCGCCGAGTTCTCAATGGCCTCGCGGACGAGCGGATACGAATCCAGATCGACCAGCAGGTCAGCGGCTTCGATGTCAACAAGAAGCGGCTGTGGCGTCACAAGAGTAATTCTGCCGACATGTTGCACGGCCAGCCAGTCCTCGACCGCCTGAGCAGTTTGTGATTCCAGTTCATCATCCGCGTCGACAGACTCGACAGCGGCGAGGAGTGCGTCAGCGACCGGGTTAGGCCGGAACCGCGCCATCGTTTCGATGAGGCAGCCACGAAGGTTCTCGGCGGTGTACCGCATCAAAAAAGTCCCGCGCGGATCATCGAACCTGTTGCGGCCCGGACCCTCGTGCCGCAACTGCGGAAGCACCTCAGGCGCAGGATGCACCCGAACGGCCCCCGAATCGGGCAACGGCACGGGAAGCAGTCGGGTCATCCTTCGAGGAACGCCCGTGCCGCCGCGAGCACCGCTTGTTCGGCCTCGTCGACGGGATGGGTGGCGAGCACGACCAATGGCGCCTCGTCGTCAAGTTGAGGATTCGACGACCTGAGAAACGCCGCAGCGACGGCCGGGGTGTAGACAGACTCGACAGCTCTCACGACCCGAAACAACACGGCCAGTCGGCTTACAACGTCGTGCTCGCGGGGCTCGGCCTGCCGCTCGACCCAATTGCGAACAGTGCGGGCATCCTTCAATCCGAGAGAGGCGGTGGTGTATCGCACTCCGATCGCCGCAATCAAATGACGCGCCTGTTCCCATGCCGGCGTGACTACGGACTCCTTATAGGCCACCTCCCAAGCGTCCGCGACAGCAGACGAAGGGTGCACTAGAGCGCTATCCATAACGTGGCTCCTAACCGCATAATTAATGTTATCACTCACGCATTTACCCGGTTAAGATTAACTGAAGTTGCTCGCACGTGCGGGACCGGAACGAGGGAGCCAGCACCATGTGGACTGCCTCGCCTTTCACGACGGATGGTGGCTACCAGGCCGCGATCGGATAGTTCGCTACTGACTCGCAACCGGGATCCGAAAGGGCGATCCATGCCTGCCCGGAGGCTGCGTTCGCCGCATCGGGCGGTCCGGGGGCGGCGCCGCGAGGAGTCCATGCGGGTGTGGCCGGCGGGCACCGTGAGCGGCTAGATCCCGCCGGTGGGGTTATTTCAACAAGGCTCGCCGCAGGGGCGTGGCATGCGACTCCACGGCGTCAACAAAATGTAGACGCGCGGGAACACCACGCTACAAGGGCCGGCCCCATGACGGCCGCAACGCATTGGACGGATTCACCACGTCGATGGCGGTTTCACCGAAGATACGGACTGAGCCGCGACCTCAACTCTGGCCCGCACCGGCGTACGACATATTGCCGTCACATCCATTACTCCGGGCGGTTCACTCTGCGAAATGCCCGGCTCCTAGCGACTTTTCAGCGACAACCTGTGGCTGACGGTGCGAAGGCCTTGTCGTAGTCGAATTAGAAGTCGACGAAGCTTGCATAGCCGTCGACCTGTAGTTCTACGGGTGACAATTTGGTGTCAAGACACTCCTTCTGGCGGCCATAGGCTCGTTTATGACGAAGGCAGAGCCAACTAGGAAGCCGTGGATCATCTGAAAGTAGATGCCGATCAGGCGTACAACACCTCGCGTGCCGTGGGCAACGACGCGCAGGAACTCCGCGAGGAGTTGGCCGGGCTGCAACGTGACTGGGACAACCTGTCCCGCGGGTGGTCTGGTATCGCTTCGTCGGCGTACTCGGCGATCTGGAGCGAGTGGCTGGAGGGCGCCACCACCCTCATCGACGCACTTGCCGAGTCGTCGCACAACCTGGGCGTCGCGGCGGTGTCCTACTCCGAGCAGGACGCCGGTTCGGCCGCAGCCCTCCGCTCGACACCGATTGACCTGGGGATTTGATGTGCTATCGGGTCGAACTCGAAGAATTGCTGGCGTTCGTCGACCGACTGCAGTCCTTCGAACAACGAGCAGAGGCCATCGCGGCTCGGGTCGACGGACAGATCGCCACCTTGCACGACACGTGGGCGGGCAACGCCGCGGCAGCGCATCGCGCACAGCACGACGAGTGGATGGCCGGTGCAGCTCAGATGCGAGAGGCGCTCGCGCAGCTTCGAACCGCCGCCGACAACGCGCATCAGAACTACACGGACGCTGCGCGGCTGAACGTGGAAATGCTGTCGTGACCATCCAGGACGTCGACTCCAAGACGTTCTGCGCCGTCGGCAAGGGCCTGTTCGAGAAGGCCGGCAAGCTCTACGACGCGTTCAACGTGAACGTCAACATCCTCGGCGGAACCGGGTCCATGGCCGGCACCGACGATGCGGGCAAGGCGTGGGCGACCTCCTACGACGAGCGGGTCAAGGAAGTGTTGGGCGCGGCCAACGATCTGACCAAGGCATTGGAGAACTACGGCGGCGTAGTGATCCAGGCCGGATATAACCACGCAGTAGCCGAACACAACGCCACGCCCGGCGAGCTGGGTCCCGCGCCGGCCATGCCGCCGCAGCCCGGGAGTTCGGCCGGTGTCTTGTCGGCACCGCCGTCGGCGGGCGGTCCAGGCCGGGGTCTTGTGGACGGAATTGGGTTGATGCAGCAGGTAGGCGTGCCGGTACCCGACGGTGACACCGACAAGGTGTCGAAGGCAGCGGACGCGTGGGACCGCCTGGCGAACGTCTACCAGACGAAGACGATCGCGGAGGGACTGGCGGTCGACGCCCGCACCTTCCGAGACACGCACTCACCCGAGGTCGAGTACATCGTGCGGGACCTGGAGGAACTGCGCGACGCGATGACATCCGTAACGGACGGATGCGCCGAGCTGTCGCAGTCGTGCAAAGACTACAAGTCCGCGCTCGACGATCTACGTACGCAACTCGAGGGCATCCTGGAGGATCTGGCGATCGAACTCGCGGTCACTGCGGCGATCGGCATCGCCGCGTCGTTCGTCTCCTTCGGTGCCGGCGCCGTCGCGGGGACAGCCAAGGCAGCCCAGTCGATCACCAAATTCGCACGCATCATCTCCGAAGCCGTTGGTGCGTGGAAGATCTCGAAGAACATCGCCAGCGGCGTCAAGAAAGCTCGGGACATCGCAGGGCTGCGCGCGAAGCTGCAGCGAATCATCAACATGGCGCGCAAGGGGAAGCCGAAGGGACCGCCGCCACCGCCATCTGGCGTCCCGCCTGGTTGGCTAGCCCGGCCCGCCGACAACGGCATGGGAACGGTGTACCAGCAGCCCGGAGCGGTGGGAAATAGCAATTCGATACGAATTATGGAGCCTGGCGCAAACCCGCAGTACCCCAACGGGTATGTAAGGTTCACTAACGAACACAATCAGCCGATCAACCTCGACGGCAAGCCCGGCACACGCGCTGAGACACACATACCTTGTAACCCCGACGGTTCGTTTCCGATACCGAAAGGCTGGCCGTGATGGATCTAGGACTACGCGGAAAGAGTGTGCAATCTGTGCTGGTCGAGCACACCGTCAGAATGCAACTTTCTGATCTGTACTTCATCGTGATCGAATCGCCGTTCAGGTTGGGCGTCCATGGGGACAGCTTCTCGCTGTCGCCAGAAGAAGAGCCCGACGATGCCCTCCAGGCATTACGTCAACTAGTCGGCCACACGATCGAAGAGGCTACGGCCGACGCAGCGGGGGCACTGCATGTGATCTTCGAGGGCGGCGCACGTATAACGGTCGAGCCTGACGCAGCCTATGAAGCATGGAGCGTTTCGGGCCCGGACGGTGCACTGGTCGTCAGCACAGCAGGAGGCAAACTGGCCATTTGGAAGTCAGAATTGAATGCCGACGAATCCGCAGAGACGTAACCTGACAGATAGCGCTTCCACCAACAAGGACATCCCGGCGGTCTGGCCGTAATCCAAAAGCCCTCAGGAGAATTCGTTAGCGGCTGGAGACTTCTCCTGAGCAAGTTGCGAATGTACTTCAGCGAGGATCCCTGAGATGACCCTTTACCCGTCCGAATTACCCGACGTCTCTTCATATGTCGATCTCATCGACCGCCTCATCGCGCGTGACATCTCCGCCCCAGACTTCGAGAAGTCCTTCTTGCAAGCGATGAAGTCTGAACGGCGGACGCTCGGCGACCCGGTGTACCCCGTTCTCCAAGAGTTGTTCGAAGATGCCGATGCCTACGTAGAGCAAGAGGAGCTAAGAACTGAACCGGAGGATCTCGACGATGAACAACTGCTTGGGAGCGCGCTTCGCGCGAGGCATGCGTTGAGAGGACTCGGATATGAGTGACGCCGACCGTCCCACACAGGTAACCATTTCCCGGCGACAACGCGTCACGCATGTCCTGAAACAGCACAGGACCCACCGAGGGTAGCCCCCGAACCTCGGGAAGCGAGGCGCCCCATGTTGAGCTACGGGATGCGACCGGACAACGAATCGATCCGAACGGAAATCCTGTGACGAGGCGAAGCGAAGGCAATCACACGTCGATTGTGTGGGATTGGTGAATCGATGATCGACTACAGGAGCTTTCCCGGCTTGGCCGGTGTCTTTCTTGAGGACAGCTACGTTCTCGGCATTTCGGAGTCTTCGGAGCAGGTCGTCTTTCACCTCGACGCGGTCCTGACGCCGGAGCACTCCGCATATCACTCACCCCGGCCTGGTGAGCACTACTGCTACGCGAAGGGACGTCTAATTTTCCCCGATGTCACCCGCGTCGTATGGCTCAGCCGGAATAGCAGTCTCTACACCGACGCTTCCGGCGAAGAAGATCTCGGGAACATCGACATCCTCACGGTGGACGGCGACGCCTTGGCCGCGGAGGGTGATTGGGGTGCGGTTCGGATCTCTGGAGCACAACCGCGCTTCGAACTCAGTGGATGATTTCGAGCGGCGTCAGCATTTGTTGACGCGCCACAACAGCACGGTCCTGGCTACAGCCGGCCCCCCACCGGCGCTTGCGCTCAGTAGGACGAGACGCCGTCGATTGAGACGAACATGCCATGGCCGCTGACGTCGTTGGTCAGATCGGTGGATCAGGTCCTTGCCTCGCACGCAGCGCCCGCAATTCGCGTTGGCCCCTAGGGTCGGCGCCTCCCAACCGCGAGAGCGTCCCTTGCCGACACCCGCGGGAAAGCTGCGAGGCACGCCCAAGTGACGCCGATAACCAACCACATCAAGGCCTGGTTCACCAGCGAATAGAGCCGGAATTCGGCCAGCACCTCGGCGGGAAAGCCGTCGAGCACCAGGCCGTCAGGTCCGCTCAGCGGTCCGGGGACTTCGTGAAAGCCGGGCAGCAACACCATCGCGCACAGCATCACCGCGACATAGCCGCCGACCGCAAGAGCAGTGGCCCGCCATGTCCCCCACCGGCGCGACCAGGCCAGCCCGGCGGCCACCGCGACGCATGCTCCCACGACGGAGATCACCGTGATCGTCAGGAACGCCGAACTACGTGCTCCCACAGTCTCTTCCAGCCCGACAGTGGGCGGGTTCGCCGGGTACTTCAGACTCGGCGTCAACGCGATGGCCACGAACATTCCCGCGGAGAGCAACAACGCCAGACCGGTCGGATCTGGCCTGAGGCCTCGTCGCTCCAGCGCGGTTCGAATCACGGCGTAGGCGACTGCGAACAGGACACCCATGACGATGCCGAATACGACGACGCCGACCGCAGCGCCGACGTTTGCCTGAACCGCCCGGGTGAACAGCTCGTGTCCGTGTTCGTGATCACCTCCGGCAAGTTGCGACTCGGCGTGCTCGCGCGCACCCTCGTAATCCACCGCGGCACCGATCAACGGCTCGATCATCAACCGGCTGAAGGTAAACGCCGCGACGCCGGCCAGCGCGCCGGGAACGAGATACCGGACAGCGGATGTGATTTCGCGAGTCAGTGGCATGGGAATCCCAGAAGGTGCCGGGCGTCGTGTACGAACTCGTGGATGTGGGTGTCCGAACCGAACACCGACACCGCTCCCTGGTCGTATCCGACGAAGTAGTAGGCGATCAGCGCGAGCATCGTGATCGCGGTCAGCCGGGCCGGGGTGGCCAGAATCGCCGCCGTCGCCCGTAGGTTGACACGGGGAACGGCGAGGACGGGGTTGGCATTGCTCATCGGGTAATCCTCACAGGGTCGTCGGGCTAGTGGTCGTGGTCGTGTGCGACGGGCAGGGCGTGGTCGCTAGCGTCGGTCAGCACCGGCGCCGTCAGCAGTTGGTGGCGGTCGACAAGCTTCTCGAGGGTGGCGACCCAGTGGTCGTAGTACTCCCACCCCCCGCGTTCGGATTCCGGGGTGTTCTCCCACTCCCCGACCGTCGCGATCAGGGTTTCCTGGAATTCGCTCCACGGGTAGTGACGGAACTCGGACAACGCGAGCGCCAATCCGAAAGCCCTGCGCTGCCATTCGTGATCGAACTGCGGCGCCGCCTGATCGGTGGTGCAGGTCTCGTGCAGCCTCATGACATCGACCCGGCCAAAGCCACACCGATCATCGCCTCGGTGGTCACCAGATCCATCAACATCTCGTCGGTGAAATCCTCGGTGCCCGCCGGTCTTTCGGGAATGACGAACCACCGCGAGTGACCGCTGGAGTCCCACACCTTGATCTCGGTGTCGGCGGGCAGATCCAAACCGACTTCGGCGAGCACCTTGCGCGGTTCACGGGCCGCGCGCGACCGGAAGACCGGATCCTTGTACCAGTAGGGCGGCAGCCCGAGCACCGGCCACGGGAAGCAGGAGCACAGCGTGCAGATCACCAGGTTGTGCACGCCAGCGGTGTTGGCCACCGCCTGCAGGTGCTCACCTTCGGCACCTGCCATGCCTTCAGGGAAATCCAGCTCGGCGATGGCCGCAGGCGTGTCGACGACGATCTTCTCGGCGAATTCCGGATCGGTCCAGGCCTTCACCACGATCTTCTTGCCGTTGAGCGGCGTCATCTCGGTCTCGAAATACGCGAGCACCTTGTCAACGGTCTGCGGCGTGATGACACCCTTTTCGATCAGCAGGGACTCCAGAGCGGCCGCCTTCTTGGCGCTGGCTTCCTCGCGGTCTGGCGGGTAGGCGAACTGGCCGGTCATGACTCCTCCTCGATCGGTTCCAAATAGGCCTCGAAAAGCTCGGCGTACAGCGTCAGCGGGCCGTCCTCGGCGCGTGCGCCCCAGATTTCTGCCGGCTCGAATTCGACGATGTAGATCGGCATCGGGTCGCCGATGCCGTCGCCGGTATGGCAGAAGTAGGCGTAGTCACCTTCGAAGACGCGTTCCACGGTGCCGACGCGCCCGCGGAGGTAACCCGGCAACCGGCTGTGCGCGTCGGCCGGCACGTTGGTGATGCGCACTGTGGAGCCGACCGCGAACTTCGGGTGCGCAACATCGCGGCGGGGACTGTCGCCTTCACGCAGATAGGCGATCACCTGATCGTCAACTGCCGTCGTACCCGAACCATCTGGCGCCGAGGGGAGTTCGGCGATTCGGTCGGCGAGTTCTGCTTCGGTCACGTAGCCCTTGTCGATGAAGAACTGCGTGATGCCGCCCAACCACTTCTCGTACTAGCGGAACTTGAAGTAGTCGAAGGGGTTCATCGCCTCGGCGCCGGTGCGCAGGTCGGCCCACGTCCATTCGTCTTTGAAGGCCGTCGGCACCTCGTCGATGGGATAGGCCGGCAGCGCCGAGCCGAGGTGGTTCGACAACCCCATCATCGCCACGTGGATGCCGAAGATGCGTTTCTCCCACTCCTCAACGAAGACACGCTTTTCCAGGGTCAACGGCTCGGGCAGGCCTTCCAGGCCGCCGAGATAGTGCTGCAGTTTCATCAGGCGGGACTTCCTTCCGTCGACGGGGCCTCTGTTGCCGCTGCGGGTTGTTCACCCGGTTTCGTCGTCATCACGGTGGCCACGTACTCGGATAGCAATCCGAATGAGGCTCCGAGGACACAGGCCACTGCGGCGACCAGGCCCGGGTGGGAAATGGTCGTGACGGTGATGTCGTTGCCGGTTCCGGCCACCGTCGACACGGTGGAGGCGAAGCCGATGACGACGGCCGGGGTGGTAGACAGCAGCGGCAGCCACGAGGCCTGCACCATCAGCGCGCTGCCGACGCCCACCGCGATGGCGGTAACCAGAAGGCTGCCGCCCATCAAGTAGGCGGCATACAGGCTCGCCGAGGCGATCACGACGCCGACGAGGTTCGACGACACCGATCTAATCCAGCCAGCGATCCCGCCACCGACGAAGAAGAACGACGCCCAGGCCAGGAACACCACCCAGATTGGCACCGTGATGACTTCTGCGGTCAGCGCGACCGCCAGCCCGCCGAGGACGCCGATGCTCAGCGTCAAGGCTGTCCGAGAATCCATGGGCTCACCTCCTAGGAAGGAACTTGTGTCGTGTCTTCGCCTTCGACACCGGAGTCAAAGACGGTGAAATCAGGTTCACGTCAGTAGGTTTCGACAGCGTTACACTCGAATTTCTCTGGCCGTCAAGACCGGACACGAATCACGCAAATCCGGACTTCGCCAGCCCGCACAGAATCCGGACGTTGCGTCGTCGTACGTTCCCGCCCAGCCGCAACCTGGCTGTAACAGACGGCCGCTAACTTGATGTCCACCTTCAGAGGGGTCACGAGAGGGCAGCACCAGGTGTCCGACGAAAAGAGGCCGCAGCGGCCGGCAAAGGCGGGGCGACCCACGAAGGCCGACGGCCCAAAGGCACGCAAGACTGTCGTCTTCGCGCTGTATGACAAGGTGACGTTGCAGGACGTGGCGGCGCCGCTGGAAATCTTCGCCCGCGCCAACGACTTTGGCGCGCGCTACGAGGTGATCTTGGCCTCGCTGACCGGCAAAGCCGTCGATACGACGTCGTTCGTCTCGCTGAACGTCGACACATCTCTCGCGGAGGTGCCCGATCGGATCGACACGCTGATCGTGCCGGGCGGTGTGCCTCCCGACTTCACCTTCACCCCCGGCGAACATGACATCCCCGAAGAGCAGACGCCGGACGTGGTTCCATCGGCCTTGGAGATGGTGCGCGAACTGGCGCCACGGGCGCGCAGGGTGGCGTCGGTATGCACGGGCGCGTTTGTGCTCGCCGCGCTCGGATTGCTCGATGGTCGCCGCGCGACCACGCATTGGGCGCATTGCGAGGAGTTGGCTCGCGTCTATCCCCGCGTCTCAGTGGACCCAGATTCTTTATTCGTTCAGGACGGACCATTCATCACCGGTGCTGGGATCAGCGCCGGCATCGACCTCGGCCTCGCGCTCGTGGAAAGCGACTACGGTCCGGACGTGGCCAGGCGCGTGGCGCGGTGGATGGTGGTGTTCCTCCAGCGCCCGGGCGGTCAAGCGCAGTTCAGTGTCTGGACCGAGGCGGCGCTGCCGGTATCGAGAGGACTCCGCGAGATCCTGGACTCCGTGGTCGCCGATCCCGGCGCTGACCACTCCATCGCGTCGATGGCCGATCGCGCGGCAGTGAGCGAGCGACATCTGGTGCGCATGTTCCGGGTCCAGGTCGGGATGACCCCGGCACGGTTTGTCGAGCGGGCGCGACTGGAGGCAGCCAAGGTCCTGCTCGCCACCGGAGACAACAGTCAGGAAGTCGTTGCGCGACGAGCCGGCTTCGGATCCGGGGACACGATGCGACGCACCTTCCGCCGCGCCCTCGGCGTCTCCCCCAGCACGTACCGCAGTCGATTCCGGACGACAGGCGTACGGTCGACGCCAACCCCGGTCGGCTCTGCACCATCGCATAGAGGCCCCTCTTCGACGCGCTCGACGGCATCGACCAGTTGACCGATCAGTTGAGCAACGTCTCGGCGAGCATCACCAAGTTGGATGAGCTGCAGCCGAAGCTGCTCGCCCTGATCCCGCCGCAGATCGCCACTCAGCAGACCAACCGCGACCTGACGATGACGAAGTACGCCACCACGTCGGTCGTGAACAGTCTGCCATCGTCGACCGACAGACGGAGCAAATCTGATAGCCAATCCGCACCCCGATATCGATCCGGTCCCAGACGGCGCTCAGTCGGACCGAATAGCGAGCTCGGCGGTCATCGACATGTCATTCTTCATGCATGGACAGTGCGGTCGAAGTGCAACTGCGCGAGCTCATATTCGCGCAGCTCTCCGAGCTCGCCGCAGAGTACGGCGTAGTCACGCGCAAACAGCTTGAAGCTCTACAGGTCGGCGACCAGACCCGCCGCATCATCGACCGCAGCAAAGGGATCTGGAATCCCCGGGATTTGCTTGGCACCCTGTCCATCGTGTCGAGCCCTGATGGAGGGTACTCCGACACCTTGGTGGGCGAATCCTTGTTGGCGTACGACTACCAGCGGGACAGCACTGCCGGTGACAACGTGAAAATGCGCCGGGCCCTCGAGCTCGGGCTACCAATAATCCTGCTTCGCAAGATCAGAGATGGCATATACGTCCCTGTCTTTCCCGCTTATGTCATCGCGGACGACACCGTCAAGCATCAGTTCCTGATTGCACTGGACGAGAGCCTCAGGACGGTGTCCGACCCACTCCATCTCAAACCCATCGAGCGCGCGTACGCCCAACGGGCAATGAAACAACGCTTGCACCAGCCGGAGTTCCGCGGTCGCATCATGCACGCATACGAGCAGCGGTGCGCCGTGTGCGCATTGAAGCACGGCAAGCTTCTCGATGCCGCCCACATCATCGGAGATGACAAACTTCACGGAGTGCCGTCGGTCGAGAATGGTCTCAGCCTGTGCAAGATCCATCACGCCGCGTATGACACGAACCTCCTCGGTATTTCGCCGGATTACGTGGTTTGTATCAACAGCGAGCTCATGGACGAAACCGACGGACCGATGCTTCTGCACGGTCTCCAAGAGATGGACGGCCGGGGATTGACTCTCCCCCGGCGACGAGCTGACAGGCCATCCAAAGAGCGGCTTGCCGAACGATTCGACGAATTCAAGACTGCAAGCTAACGCGAGCGCAAGCTGCCGACTGCCGTCTGAATCCGTGCGACTGCGTCTTCGGCATCTTCATGTTCCCACACACGCACAACGGTCCAACCGAGTGCTTCGAGCGCGCGCGTGTTCCGTCGATCTCTTTCGATGTTCGCGTCGAGTTTCTCACGCCACCACTCGGCGTTGTTGGCCGGCGCGGTCGCATGAAGTGGGCAGCCGTGCCAGAAGCATCCGTCGACGAACACGATCACCTTCAGCCGCGTGAACACGATGTCTCCCCGGCACCGAAGTGACATTTCCGGACGGTAATCGACGCGGAATCTGAATCCGGCACCATGCAGCGCTTTCCGAATGCGAACCTCAAGCGCGGTATCTCGCCGACGCTGCTGCTGCATCCGGCGGCGAATTGAATCATCCAGGGGCTCAGGCCGATTCGAGGGCACCAATGTGTGCATCCAGCGCTTCTATGAAGCCCGAGCGGCTGCGCAGCCTGCTCGCCTTCAATCGCACAGTAAACCCGCGGGTTGCCCCGATGCTCAGCGGTACTGCTCCATATCGCTCTATCATCGACGCCAACGACGCTCGGGGTGCCACTTGAAGTGGCCTTTCGCTGATATTCCACGCCTCACGGACGTCACCCACCGACGCGGCAGCCCAAGGCCAGCCACCTAGACCATCGAATTGCCACCGCTCTACATCGACCGGGCGGCCCGGACGGATCATCCTGTTGCCGATCCACTTAGCCACGGGAACGGTCACTGCGTTTCCAACGAGTTTCCATCGCGCGCCTTCCTTTGTCACCGCACTAGTCCAACCGGATGGAAACCCCTGCAACCTCTCTCCCGCATGGATCGTCGGCCGCGCAATCGCTTTCCCATCTCTCTGTTCTCGAAGCCAAATACCGGGCGGTGACGCGATACCCAGCTTCGAGCCGCCTTTCAGCGTCGGTGTCACCCCCTCTCCCCACCCGAGGCCCCGATTACCCTCGGTCCAGTAAAAGCCGTAAGCACGGTGGGCACTGCGGCTTATAGGCGGTGGCGCCTCGTCAGCGAACAACACCGAGCGCGGATCCTCGCTGCGCGACGCGACCAGGAACGTGCGGCGACGTCGCTGTCTGACACCGAAGTACTGCGAGTCAACGATGCGGTACGCCCAGTTCCAACGATGACGATCCAACCAGTCGGTGATGTGGCGGATAGGTGCCCCGCCGTGCAAGCTGAGCATGTTCGGCACGTTCTCCAGTACGACCCAAGTCGGCGGGTTCTTGGCGATCAGCCGGAAAACCTCACGAATCAAACCAGATTCCACACCGCCGATGCCGGCCGTGCGGCCGACCTGACTCAGATCTGTGCAAGGAAACCCCGCAGTCACGACGTCACACTTCGGCAGGGACCGGAGCTTCTGGATGTCGCCGACCACCTCGGCTTCGAAACGCCGGCGCAGCGTCAGCATCGCGGGTTGCCAGTTTTCGCAGAGCAGATCGCTGACGATCCCGGCCTTAGCGAGCCCGAGCTCGAAGCCACCGATACCCGAGAACAGCCCTACCGCGCGCACACCACGATCCTTGAGCATTTCGTCCGCTTAGTCCACTACCATGCGAGGTCGATCAGAACACCGTGCTTGTGCAGATTCTGCAAGTGTTCACGCAAACTGATAGCTACGAGCGAATCTCTGCTCAGCATCCCGCATTCAAGACTGCGTTTGGCACCCGCGGTAGAGAAGTTGGCGCTCGTCACGAACGCGGCGGTGTCGTCGACCGTGATCAGCTTCGAGTGCTGAATCGCCCACTCGCCGTCCTCTGGCTCCGCCAGTGTCCACGCTCGCGCGCCGTCCAGCGCCTGGCAGATCATCGCCGCGTGATCGGCGCGCTCCTTGACGTCGACCACGACAGTTACCGAAACCCCACGATCCAGTGCATTACGCAGGGCGACGAGGTGCGGGGAGTCCTTGCCCGCTGAGTACGTCGCCGCGTAGACGAATGCCGTGGCACCGTTGATCATGTCCAGCGCCGCAAGTGTGGTGTGTCCGCCAGACCCCGGAACCGACGGCGATGTCCACACCGCCACCGGCCGTTCCACCTGCGGCACCGCTGCGATTCCATCGAGCACCGCAGCAACCCGGAGCAAGTCACCGTCGCCTCGGAGCAACTGCCTCAACAGCCGCTGGACCTCCGATCGGTGGACCGGGTACGCACGCTTGGCCGCGAGATGAGGCAGCTTGAGTTGGCGAAGAGCCGCGGCGACCGACCTGGCCTCGTCGGCGCTGAGTAACTCGCCCAGCCGCGCAACCTCTGCGCTGCTCATCAGAGAATCGACAGCCCTTCGAGCAGCGCAGGTGTCTGAACATCCTGGTCGGTCATCAACCCAAGCAGTAGGCGCCGATCAAGGAAGCGGTTCGTTCGCTCGCAGCTGGTCTCACTGAGAAAGAGGCAGAAATGACACGCGGCGCCATGGAGGAACTCCTCTTTGCCCTTAGGTACGCGATGCGAACAGATCGGGTCCGACGAGCATCGTTGTCCGCGGCGTATACCGTCCCTGAACAGGCGTTCCAGCTTGGCCGGCTTGGCCAGCTCAACCAGGCCGCCGAGCGTGCCTTCGCCGTCGGAAGCGGTTGTGCTGATCAGCAGCCCGGCGGCGGCCGGGTGCTCATCATCTGCTGGCCAGGCGTAGATTCGCTCGGTCAAGCTGGCGCTGCCATATCCGCTCGACATCGCTGCGTGGCGAATGAGTAAGTGCGACAACGTATGTATCGCCCAGTAGCGCGGTGCAGGAAACCGCGAATCGGGATCAATGTCATCAGCCGTCTTGCTCGTGCGGCGTTGAAAGTTCAGTCGATGCGCTTGGCGAAACGCCTCCCACACAGGCAGAGCAAGGACTTGTTGCTCCCACGACGCAATGACTGACTCATCGAACTGCAGGAAGATCCCTTCCCCCCTATCCTCTGTGGCTGGCACCCATGTCGGCTTGCCATTTGTGCAGAGGGGAGCGACACGGGCGGCCGCGTCGTCGATGCGATCGAGAGCATCAATCCTCGTGAACCCTATAAAGGCATTGACCTTCTTCAGCTTCTCGACTGCAACTACTGCCGAAACCACCGGCAGCAACGGCTCAGGCACGTCTCGACGAACTGCTCGGAAGTCACGGGAGCCGCTCATCTGTGTGTATTTCGGTTCGTCGGTGAGCACTGCCCACTCAGGTGCAAGGATGGTACGGGGATCTGTCTGCTGTCCCGATGAGTCCTCGGCTTTCGGGACCACGGTCCCGCGCGCGATCTGCACTGCCTCCCATAGCAATTCATCAGCGACGTCGTCGACAGCATCGGTCTTCAATGCCATCGCCGCGTACTTGCGAAACATCTTCATCTCGGCGACGCCCTGCAGATCGTCGAGATCGGCCTTCGGCAGCGTCCGCAACAACGAGGCAAGGTCCGCCGCCGATGCCGCCTCTTCTCGAGGCAAAGCGAGTAACCCGAGGGTGGACGCAAACCACTGGTTGGCTGCCCCGAGCATCAACAGCCGCCCGCGCTGATCGCACGTGTAGAAGGCGTCAAGGTGTGGATGTCGACCGCGGCACATCGGAAGTTTCTCGGCCGCCTTAGGCCCGACGGCTTCGAGCATGCCTCGGCTCTGTTGACAGGCCAGACAGTGGATCTGCACATCCGGACCGATGTTGCTCTTCCATTCCTTCATTCGGAGGGTGGGGAATTTGTCGCCCGAAGGACACGAACCGCCTCGGTGAACCCATGCGTCGTATGGGAACTCGTCGAGATGACCGTTGACACAGCGCGATCAAATAGCGCGCGGGAAGCGCAACGGCTTTGAACGCCTTCTTCTTTCCCTCGAAGCCCTTGCAGTTCTCGTGCAAGAACTCGGCGCGGTCCGGACGGTACCTAACGACATTGCGGTAAGCGAAACGC
>CAWKCR010000021.1:0-151635 GCA_963848185.1 uncultured Actinomycetota bacterium | reverse complement strand
TGGATCTCCGTATCGAATAAGTGTGAACCGGCTTCGGCCAAAACGTCGGCGAGCTGACCGATCGCCCAGTCGATCTCCTCTGCGGTGATCACCAGCGGGGGAGCGAAACGCAGTGTCGAGCCCTGGGTGTCCTTAACCAGGACACCGCGCTCGGCCAGCTTCATGCTGATCTGCTTGCCGGTGGCCAGGGCTGGGTCGATGTCCACCCCGGCCCACAGCCCCATGCCGCGCACCGCGATCACGCCATGTCCGGTCAGGGCGCGCAGCCGCGCGTGCAGACGATCACCGAGTTCGGTTGACCGGGCCTGGAATTCACCGCGGCGCAGCATCGCCACGACCGTGCTGCCGATCGCGGCGGCCAGCGGGTTGCCGCCGAACGTCGAACCGTGCTCGCCGGGATGCAGCACTCCGAGGATGTCGCGGTTGGCCACCACCGCGGACAACGGAACCACACCGCCGCCAAGGGCTTTGCCAAGCAGGTAGATGTCGGGCACCACGTCCCAGTGCTCGCAGGCGAAGGTGCGTCCGGTCCGCGCCAGGCCGGACTGGATCTCGTCGGCGATCATCAACACGTTGCGCTCGGTGCACAGTGCACGCACCCGCGGCAAGTAGTCATCGGGCGGCACGATGATGCCCGCCTCGCCCTGGATGGGCTCAATCAGCACCGCAACTGTGTCGTCGTCGATCGCGGCGGCCACCGCGTCAGCGTCGCCGAACGGCACCAACCGGAATCCCGGGGTGTACGGCCCGAAGCCGGTGCGGGCGAGCTCGTCGGTGGAGAAGCTGATGATCGTGGTGGTGCGGCCATGGAAGTTGTTGCGCGCCACCACAATGGTGCCCTTGTCGGCGGGCACGCCCTTGACATCGTGGCCCCACTTGCGGGCGACTTTGATGCCGCTTTCCACGGCCTCGGCGCCGCTGTTCATCGGCAGCACCATGTCCTTGCCGCACAGCTCGGCGAGCGCTTCAGCGAACGGTCCTAGGCGATCGGAGTGGAAGGCACGGCTGACCAAGCTCAGGGTGTCCAGCTGCGCATGGGCGGTCGCGGCGATCTCCGGGTTGCGGTGGCCGAAGTTGACCGCCGAGTAGGCGGCCAGGAAGTCCAGGTAACGGCGGCCCTCGACGTCGGTGATCCACGCGCCCTCGGCACTGGCGGCCACCACTGGCAGCGGGGAGTAGTTGTGTGCGACGCAGCGGTCGTCGACCGCGATCGCTGCGTCAGTTGCCGTCGTCGTCACGGTGTCCAGGATGGTCACGGATGTACCTCCAGCGTGCAGCATTTGACGGATCCGCCGCCCTTGAGTAGCTCGGATAAGTCGACACCGATGGGCCGGAATCCGGCCTGGCGAAGCTGCGCGGCGAAGCCGGTGGCCGCCGAGGGCAGCACCACGTTGAGGCCGTCGGAGACGGCGTTCAACCCGAGCACGTTCGCGTCGGCGGAGGCGACCTCGATGGCGTCGGGGAACAGCTCGAGCAGCTGAGCGCGCGCCTCGACGCTGAACGCCGGCGGGTAGTAGGCGATGGTGGTGTCGTCGAGCACCGCCAGCGCGGTGTCGAGGTGATAGAACCGCGGGTCGACCAGCTCCAGGCTGACGACCGGCATCCGCACGATCGCCGCGATCTCGTCGTGCGCCCGGCGCTCGGTGCGGAAACCATAGCCGGCCAACACGATTGAGCCGACCACGAGCAGGTCGCCCTGCCCCTCGTTGACGTGCCGGGTTTCGGCGGGCTTGTAGCCGTGGCGGGCCATCCACTCGGCGTAGGCGGCGGATTCGCCGGCGCGCTGCGGGTAGGCGAATCGGGCGACGACGGCCGTGCCGTTCACGACCAGCCCGCCGTTGGCTGCGTACACCATGTCGGGCAGGCCGGCGACGGGCTCGAGGAGCTCGACGGTGTGCCCCAATTCCTTATAGGTCTGGCGCAGGGTCTCCCACTGGTTCATCGCGACATGGGTGTCGACGGAAGTCGAGGTGTCCATCCACGGGTTGATGGCGTACTCGACGGCGAAGAAGGTCGGGGCCGTCATGGCGTAGTGGCGGATGCGGGGGGTGCGCGGCGACGTTGCGGCGACCTCGGAGCGCGGAGTAGCGGCGGCGAAAATCGTCATGAATAAACGATATGGGCTCCTGTTTCTGCAATCAATCGCCACATATTGCGTATATACCCATGATCTCTTGCGTCGACGCTAGAATTACGGCGGTTTGTTGCGCGAGATTGGGAGCTGCTGATCATGGACCGTCTGGACGAGACCGACGAGCGCATTTTGGCGGAGCTGGCCGAGCACGCCCGGGCCACGTTCGCCGAGATCGGTCAGCGGGTGAACCTGTCGGCTCCGGCGGTCAAGCGGCGGGTGGACCGCATGCTCGACAACGGCGTCATCCGGGGGTTCACCACCGTTGTCGACCGCAATGCGATCGGCTGGAACACCGAGGCGTATGTACAGGTGTTCTGTCACGGCACCATCGCCCCCGACGAGCTTCGTAAGGCGTGGGTGGACATACCCGAGGTGGTCAGCGCCGCCACGGTGACCGGCACGTCGGATGCCATGCTGCACGTTTTGGCCCGCGACATGCGGCATCTCGAGGAGGCCCTGGAACGTATCCGCTCCAGCGCGGACATCGAGCGCAGCGAGAGCATCGTGGTGCTGTCGAACATCATCGAGCGGGCACGGCAGTGACGTTGCCATAAACGCAGGGTGGCGCACACTTCGCCGACGGCATCGTGTAGAAAACCCACGTGACCACTAGTGGGGGCATCGTCATCGTCGGCGGCGGGCTGGCCGCGGCGCGCACCGCCGAACAGCTGCGTCGTTCCGAATACACCGGCCCGATCACCATCGTCAGCGACGAGGACCATCTGCCGTACGACCGGCCGCCGCTGTCCAAGGAAGTTCTGCGCAGCGAGACCGACGACGTCACGCTCAAGCCGGCGGAGTTCTACGAAGAGAACGACATTACCGTGCTGCTCGGCAAGGCGGCGCGTGCCGTTGACACCGCCGCGCAGACGGTCACGCTGTCCGACGGTAGCGCGCTCTCCTACGACGAGCTCGTAATCGCGACCGGCTTGGTGCCCAGGCGCATTCCGTCGTTCCCGAACCTCGAGGGCATCCACGTCCTGCGCTCGTTCGACGAAAGCCTCGCGCTGCGCCAGCAGGCCGCGTCGGCGCGCAACGCCGTCGTCGTCGGCGCGGGGTTCATCGGCTGCGAGGTGGCGGCCAGCCTGCGCGGTCTCGGCGTGGACGTGGTTCTGGTGGAGCCGCAGCCCGCGCCGCTGGCATCGGTGCTGGGCGAGCAGATCGGCTCGCTGGTCGCCCGGCTACACCGTGCCGAGGGGGTCGACGTGCGCTGTGGTGTCGGAGTGGCGGAGGTCCGTGGCGCCGACCATGTGGAGAAGGTGATGCTGTCCGACGGCACCGAACTTGACGCCGATGTGGTCGTGGTCGGCATCGGTTCGCACCCCGCCACCGGTTGGCTCGAGGGCACCGGTATCGAGGTGGACAACGGAGTCGTCTGCGACGCGGTCGGCCGCGCGAGCGCGCCGCATGTGTGGGCCATCGGCGACGTGGCATCCTGGCGTAACACGGTGGGACATCAAGTGCGCGTGGAACATTGGAGCAACGTCGCCGACCAGGCCCGGGTGCTGGTTCCGGCGATGCTGGGCCAGGACACGCCAGCCGCCGTCACCGTGCCCTACTTCTGGAGCGACCAGTACGACGTCAAGATCCAGTGCCTTGGCGAACCGGAGGCCACCGACATCGTGCACGTCGTCGAGGACGACGGTCGCAAGTTCCTGGCGTTCTACGAGCGCGACGGCGTGGTGGCCGGCGTGGTGGGCGGCGGCATGCCGGGCAAGGTGATGAAGACCCGCGCCAAGATCGCCGCGGGCGCACCCATCGCCGACGTTCTGGGGTAGCGATTTGTGGAGTCCCAACCGCGCTCAGCGCGGCTAAGACTCCACGAATCGCAGTTAGAACTCGCCGAGGTAGAAGCGGCTGCCCTGGTCGTCGGTGCACTGTGCCATCTTCCCGTAGGGCTGTTGCGACGGCTCCTCGATGACGGTGCCACCTGCCTCAAGCACCCGGGCCACCGCGGTGTCGATGTCGGCGACGGTCCACATCGGGACGGTCACCTGCTGGGCGCTGCCTCCCGCGACGCCGGCCATCGGGTGAGACCCCTGCACCCCCCAGCCATCCTCGATGCGGCCCGGCTCGAAGGTCCAGAACAGCATCCGGCTGTAGAAGGCCTTGAACGCCGCGGCGTCTCCGACTTCGTACGTGATGTACGAAAGCTCGCCCGGCCCAGCGCCATTGAGCTCCGGCCGAGGTGTTCCCGGCGCCGGCTGGAACACGGCGAAGGCCGTGCCCTGCGAATCGGTGGCATCCAGCACCGTGCCGAAGTCGAACTCCTGCACCTCGCCGACCTGTCCGCCGCCGTCCAAGATCGACTGCCGGGCGCCGGCGAGATCGGCGACCGCGTAGCAGCAGAGCATTCCCTGGGGAATGGCGACGCTGACGATCCCGATGTGCTGCTTGGTGTTGGTGACCTGGTGGGTCACCGGATCGTAGGTCCAGCCCAGAACGTGGCCGTAGAAGGCGGCGGCGCGTTCGGCGTCCGGCGTCCACACCGAGACATACCCGACGTCGCCGTGCTGAATGGGCGTCGCCGCGCCGGTGACCGGCCCGCTGAGCATCCAGCGATGTCCGAACGGGTCGACGATCGTGGCGTTGCGGGCGCCGTAGTTCTCGTAAGGCTCCTGCTGCACCTGTGCGCCGCCCTGCCGCGCTCGTTCCAGCGTCGCATCGGTGTCGGGCACGTGCAGCATCAGGCTGACCGAAGTCGCTTGCGGGTCGGGCGCTTTCAGGCCGAGCTCGGGATACTCGTCGGCCAGGTAGAGCACGCCGCCGGCGATAGCCAGCTCGGCGTGCCCGACGCGGCCGTCGTCCATCACGATCGGCTCCCCGATCACGGCTGCGCCGAAGGTGTCGACGTACCAGGCAATGGCCTCGCGCGCGTTGGCGACGGAGAGGTACGGCAGCGCCGCCGGCCGTGGGGGAGCCTGCGCGACGGCGGGCTCGGCGGCGGGCTCGTTGAGTTCGGCGATGGCGGTTTCGGTGCCACTCATTTCAACTCCTCGTGTTCGATTGGGCAGGGACAGTGCCGATTCCAGGCGTGATCGCAGCCGGGCCGCGAACGCCGGATCGGGCTGGAGCGGAAGCTCGTCGCCATGCAGCACGGTCAGCGGATCGTGGCTGTTGTTCATGACATCCCTCCTTCCGGTTCCGGGTACTTCTGTTTGAATGCTCGGCGGGCCCGCACCAGCAGCGCCTCGGTGGCGTGCACGGTGCGTCCGATGAGCTCTGCGCATTCGGGCACGGAGCAGTCGTCCATGTAGCGCAGCGCGAGCACGGTGCGGTGCTGCTCGGGCAGCTTGGCCAGCACGCTCTCGGCGACGATGCGGTCAAGTTCGGCGTCCCAGTCGTCGGCGGGGTCGACGGGCTCGGGCAGATCGGCCACTGGGACGCTGAGCCGGTCATGGCGACGGCGATAGTGGTCGGCGAGCTTGTGGCGTGCCACTCCCAGCAGCCACGGCACGGTCATCGGAGGTGGAGTGTCCTTACGGGCGGCATCCATTGCCGCCAGAAAGGTCTCCGACGTCAGGTCTTCGGCGGTTCCGCGGTCACCGCAGCGCCGGACGAAGTACCCGTACACGACCGGCAGTGCATCGTCATAGGCCGCCAGCAGCGCCCGCCGAGCGTCGTTGCCATCCGGTTCGGCGCTCACACCCTTATCGTCGCCGCCAGGCCCCGAACTCCGACGCCCTAATTACGAATTTTTTCGGCACGCTAACGGCGAGCGCCTGAACGGGCCGCTCGGTATGCCCGTGGACCCATGCCGTTCCACCGGCGGAATGCCTGCGAAAAACTGGAGAGCTCCACGTAGCCCAGCCGTTGAGCGGTCTCGGCGACCGTCAGCCCACCGGACAGCAGCATCTCCTCGGCGAGCCGCCGCCGTATTTCGTCGAGTAGCTCGCGGAATGAGGTCCCTTCGGCGGCGAGGCGGTGACGGAGCGTTCGAGAATTCATGCTCAATTGGGCGGCATCCTCCTCGGCGCTCGGAGGTTCGGACGGCCGGGAGAGGAGTAGATCGCGAACTTGTCCGGACAGTCCCGTGCGAGCCTGACGTTGTTGCATCAGTTCGCGACATTGCGCCTGGGTCAGCGCCGCGGTGTGCTCGTTGTACCTGGGCATCAGCGTTGCGAAGTTCCCGAACCTGTTCATTCTGTACGGGCCGAACACGAATCTCGGCCACAACTCGATCGTGTTCATGCTGGAGGCGCAGATCGGCTATGCCATGCAGGCCGTTCGGCGACTCGCGCAGGGCGATGTGGCCTGGCTGGACGTTCGTGCCGACGTGCAGAACGAGTTCAACACCGCGTTGCAGGAACGCATCCGCGCGACGGTGTGGAGCCAGGGCTGTAGCAGCTGGTACAAGACAGCCTCCGGCAGAAACCCGATCAACTGGCCCGGTTTCACGTTCGAATACCGGCGTCGGACACGGCAGCTCAACGAGTCCGATTACCACCTCGCGGTGCCCGCTTTGGTGGGCTGAGTCAGAAGGCCTGTCGGGCAATGGCATTCGTGGCCAAGCGCCGAAGCGTCACCGGTCCAGCGCCTGAAGTCCATCGCTGACCGTGTCGAACGCATCGCCCAGCGCCTTGGCCAGCGATATGGACTCGTCTGCCAGCCAGTGCTCGTAGGCCGACAGCGCCACTCCGAGCATCGTCCACGCCACCGTCTGCGGCACCAGATCACCGGCCTTGGCGCCCAGCCGCATCGCGACAAAGGAGGCGACAACGGCCCGCCAGCCCGCGTACATCGTCATCGAATAGGCCTGCAGCGCCGCCGTCTCAAGGATGACCCGCATCCGCTGTCGATGGCGGGCCGTCTCTGTTTCGTCGAAGGTGTTGAACGCCAACAGCGCCGTGCGCAACGCGTCGCCGATCGGCACGCCGGGGTCCAGGTCGGCCAGCAGATCGCGCATGTGCTGCAGGTGCGCGTCGAAATCGCCCCAGGGCAGGGCGTTCTTGGATGGGTAGTAGCGAAAGAGGGTGCGGCGGGCGATGCCGGCGGCGTGGGCGACGTCGTCCACGCTGACCTCATCGAAGCCGCGAGCCGCGAAGAGATCGATGGCGACATTGCTGATGTGGTCCCAGGTCGTGGAGCGACGCCGGCCCACCCGGTGCTCGGAATCCGGCCGCATGAGGACCCGCCCTTCCATTTCGGCACTCGATGCCATATTCTTGCGATCTCGATCACAGTTGTCGACCCTGTACACGGAAAGGTGCAGTAAATGGAGCCGAATCAGCAGGTTGACGCCGACACCGAGCTCGTCACCGAGACGCTTGTCGAAGAGGTGTCGATCGACGGGATGTGCGGGGTCTACTGACCGTGACGGCGCCTGCCGTGGAACCAGTGGCGTTCGACCCGGACCTCAGCTGGCGGCTGCACCATCAGGTGGCCGTGCGGCCCGAGCCGTTCGGGGCGCTGCTGTATCACTTCGGCACTCGCAAGCTGTCGTTCCTCAAGAACCGGACGATCGTCGAGGTGGTCAACTCGTTGAGCGATCACCCCGACGCACGGTCCGCGTGCCGCGCCGCGGGAATTGACGACGCACAGCAGGCGCCCTATCTGCACGCGCTGGGCGTGCTGGCCCAATCCAAGATGCTCGTGACAGGAGGAGCCGATGGCGGCAATTAATTCGGCGCCCGCGCCGGTCACACAACCAGTGCCACGGCTGGTCGAGCAGTTCGAGCACGGGCTCGACGCGCCGATCTGCCTGACCTGGGAACTCACCTACGCCTGCAACCTGGCGTGTGTGCACTGCCTGTCCTCGTCGGGTAAGCGCGACCCGCGTGAGCTGACGACGCAGCAGTGGAAGGACATCATCGATGAGCTCGAGCACATGCAGGTGTTCTACGTTAACATAGGCGGCGGCGAACCGACTGTGCGACCGGACTTTTGGGAGCTGGTCGACTACGCGACCGCACACCACGTCGGTGTGAAGTTCTCCACCAACGGTGTGCGCATCAGCCCTGAGGTCGCGATGCGCTTGGCCGCGAGCGATTACGTCGACGTCCAGATCTCGCTGGACGGCGCGACGGCGGAGGTCAACGACGCTGTGCGGGGCCAAGGTTCATTCGCAATGGCGATCCGCGCGCTGGAGAACCTCGCCGTGGCGGGATTCGAAGACGCCAAGATTTCCGTCGTCGTGACCCGGCACAACGTCGACCAACTCGACGAATTCGCCGCTCTTGCAGCGCGTTACGGCGCGACGCTGCGAATCACCCGGCTGCGGCCGTCCGGCCGGGGCGCCGACGTGTGGGACGAGCTGCATCCGACCGCCGAGCAGCAGGTGCAGCTCTACGACTGGCTTGTCGAGCGCGGCGACGGCGTGCTCACCGGAGACTCGTTCTTCCATCTGTCGGGCCTCGGCGAGCCGGGCGCGCTGGCCGGCCTGAACCTGTGCGGCGCGGGCCGGGTGGTCTGCCTGATCGACCCCGTTGGCGACGTTTACGCGTGTCCGTTCGCCATCCACGACCGCTTCCTGGCTGGAAACATCTTGTCCAACGGTGGTTTTGACAGCGTGTGGAAGAACGCGCCGCTATTCCGGGAGTTGCGTGAGCCGCAATCCGCGGGGGCATGCAGCAGTTGCGGTCATTACGACAGCTGCCGCGGCGGCTGCATGGCCGCCAAGTTCTTCACCGGTCTGCCACTGGACGGGCCGGACCCCGAGTGCGTGGAGGGCTATGGCGCCCCCGCGCTGGCACGTGAGCGGTTCAAGCCCAGGCCGAGCGGCGACCACTCCCGCGGAACCAAACAAGGCCCAATTCCGCTGAAGCTTCTCACAAAGCCGCCCGCGCGGCTCTGCAACGAAAGCCCGGTGTAGTCATGGCACGCGACACATGGTTCGAAACGGTGGCGTTCGCTCAAGAGGTCGCCAAGAAGAGGTTGCCCAAGCCGGTCTACGCAGCGCTGTTGGCGGCCAGCGAGAAGGGCGTGACGGTCGCCGACAACGTCGACGCGTTCGCCGAGCTCGGCTTCGCACCTCACGTCATCGGCGCAATTGAGAAGCGCGATCTGTCGACAACCGTTATGGGACAGAACATTTCGCTACCGGTGGTGATCTCGCCGACCGGTGTGCAGGCAGTCCACCCCGACGGTGAGGTGGCCGTGGCACGGGCGGCTGCCGCCCGCGGGACCGCGATGGGTCTTTCGTCGTTCGCCAGCAAGACGATCGAAGAGGTCATAGCGGCCAACCCCCAGCTCTTCTTCCAGGTGTACTGGCTCGGCGGGCGGGACGCGATCGCGGCGCGGGTGGAGCGGGCCCGGGCGGCCGGCGCGGTCGGCCTCATCGTCACGACCGACTGGAGCTTCTCGCACGGTTGCGACTGGGGCAGCCCGAAGATCCCCGAAGAGATGAACCTGCGGACGACGGTGCGGATGCTTCCGGCGGGGTTGACGAGGCCGCGGTGGCTTTGGCAGTGGGGCAAGACCATGCACCCACCCAACCTGCGGGTGCCCAACCAGGCGCCGCGGGGCGAGCCCGGCCCTCCGTTCTTCGCGGCCTATGGCGAGTGGATGGGCACGCCCCCTCCCACCTGGGAAGACATCTCGTGGCTGCGTGAGCTGTGGGGCGGCCCGTTCATGCTCAAGGGCTTGATGCGCGTCGACGACGCCAAACGGGCTGTGGACGCGGGCGTTTCGGCGATATCGGTGTCCAATCACGGCGGCAACAACCTCGACGGGACGCCCGCGTCAATTAGGGCGCTTCCCGCCATCGCCGATGCCGTCGGCGACGAGATCGAGGTTTTGCTGGACGGCGGCATCCGGCGGGGCAGCGACGTGGTGAAGGCCGTGGCGCTCGGCGCGCGCGCCGTGATGATCGGCAGGGCCTACCTGTGGGGCCTGGCCGCCAATGGGCAGGCCGGCGTCGAGAATGTGCTCGACGTCTTGCGCGGCGGCATCGACTCGGCATTGATGGGACTGGGTAGCGCGTCGATCCAGGACGTGGTTGCCAGTGACGTGCTCGTCCCGCCGTGCTTCACCCGGGCACTCGGTTTGCCCACCGGCCCAGACGCCTGACCAACACCCAGCCGCGGGCGAGAACCTCCTGGTGCAGGCGTGGCGGAGGGGACTGGCGTGAATAGCTGGCGGCCGCTCGCGAAAAATTCTCGGAAATCAATTGCTGCGCATGCGCCAACAATTGGCGCACGCCAGGTGAATTCGGCCTACCATCGGCGGGTGGCTTTCCCCAGCGAGCTTGGGAACTCAACGTCGAGACAGCTGCAGAGCACGTCGCCCGCGTTGGTCATCCCGATAGGTTCTACCGAGCAGCATGGACCTCACCTGCCGCTGGACACCGACACCCGCATCGCCACCGCGGTCGCCCGCGCGATTGCTGAGCGCCTGGCGGAGCGGAAAGAATCGAACTGGGTGTTGGCGCCGGCGATCGGATACGGCGCCAGCGGAGAGCACGAGGGCTTCTGTGGCACCCTCTCGATCGGGACGTCGGCGCTGCGCCTCTTGCTGGTGGAGTTCGGCCGGTCAGCGTCGCGGTGGGCATCTCGCCTCGTCTTCGTCAATGGACACGGCGGAAATGTCGAGGCGCTGGCCGCCGCGGCGGCTTTGCTTCGGTACGAGGGGCGCGACGTCGGCTGGTGCCCGTGCACCGTCGAGAACGCCGACGCCCACGCCGGCCACACCGAAACGTCTGTATTGCTACATATTTCGCCGAGCGACGTGTGGACCGAGGAGCGGCTGCCCGGCAACAGCGCACCGCTGGACGACCTGATGCCGCAGATGCGCCGCGGTGGTATCGCCGCCGTGAGCCCGCTCGGGGTGCTCGGGGACCCGACGACGGCGACCGCCGAGGAAGGCCGCCGCATCTTTGCCGAGATGGTCAACGGATGTTTGCGCCGCATCACCAGCTGGGCGCCGGACCGCGACGGGATGCTGACATGACCGGACCGCGGCTGCCCGACGGGTTCGCCATCCAGGTGGATCGCCGGGTGAAGGTGCTCGGGGAGGGCTCCGCCCTGCTCGGCGGTTCGCCCACCCGGCTGCTGCGGTTGGCGCCCGCCGCGCAGACCATGCTCACCGGCGGCCGGCTCGAGGTGCACGACGCGGTCAGCGCACAGCTCGCGCGCACCCTGCTCGACGCCACCGTCGCTCATCCGCGGCCGGCAAGCGGCCCGTCGCATCGCGACGTCACTGTCGTTATCCCGGTGCGGGACAACATTTCTGGACTACTCAGGCTGGTGGCGACGCTGCGGGGGATGCGCGTCGTCGTGGTCGACGACGGCTCGGCGATGCCGGTCCAGCAGGCCGACTTCGCGGGTATGCACTGCGACCTCCAAGTGCTGCGCCACGCCCGCAGCAAGGGACCCGCGGCCGCGCGCAACACGGGCCTGGCGGCGTGCAGCACCGACTACGTAGCTTTCCTGGATTCTGACGTGGTGCCGCGGCGCGGCTGGCTGGAGGCGCTGCTCGGGCACTTCTGCGACCCCGCCGTGGCGCTGGTGGCCCCTCGGATCGTGGGCCTGCGGCAGGCCGACAACCTGGTGGCCCGGTACGAGGCGGTACGGTCATCGCTCGACCTCGGTCTGCGCGAGGCGCCTGTGGTGCCCTACGGGACGGTGTCCTACGTGCCCAGCGCCGCCATCATCTGCCGCCGAAGCGCGCTGAAGGAAGTGGGCGGATTCGACGAGACGCTCAAGTCCGGCGAGGACGTCGACCTCTGCTGGAGGTTCATCGAAGCGGGCGCCCGGCTGCGCTACGAACCCGTCGCCCTGGTCGCCCATGACCACCGCACCCAAATGCGAGATTGGCTCGCGCGCAAGACGTTCTACGGCGAATCGGCGGCGCCGCTGTCGGTACGGCATCCAGGCAAGACCGCCCCGCTGGTGATCTCCGGCTGGACGCTGGTGGTCTGGATACTGCTCGCCATGGGCTCGGGCATCGGCTATCTGGCGTCGATGATCGTGGCCACGATCACCGGCCGTCGCATCGCCAATTCGCTTCGCACCGTCGAGACCGAACCGAAGGAAGTCGCAGTCGTGGCTGCCCACGGCCTGTGGTCTGCCGCCCTGCAACTGGCATCGGCGATCTGCCGGCACTACTGGCCGATCGCGCTCATCGCGGCGCTGTTGTCCCGACGGTGCCGCCATGTGGTGCTGGTGGCCGCCATCGTCGACGGGGTGGTGGACTGGATAACCCGCAACGGGAACGCCGACGACGACACCAAACGAGTCGGGCTCGTCACCTACGTCCTGCTGAAACGGCTCGACGACATGGCATACGGTGCCGGCCTCTGGGCGGGCGTGGTGCGTGAGCGGCACGCCGGCGCACTCAAGCCTCAGATCCGGACCTGAAGCGGCGCCGTTGCACAGCGATGTGCTGATCGTCGGCGCCGGAAGCGCCGGATCTGTTCTGGCCGAGCGACTCTCCGCTGATGCGGAATGCCATGTCACCGTCGTCGAGTCCGGCCCAGGCCCTTTTGACCCGCGTGTCCGCAACCAGATCAGCGACGGACTGCGTCTGCCGATCGGCACCGCCAGCTCGGTGGTACGGCGCTACCCGACGACGCTCACCGATCACCCCACACGCCACGCACAGCTCATGCGCGGCGCGGTCGTCGGTGGATCGGGCGCGGTCAACGGTGGCTACTTCTGCCGCGGCCTGCCGGCGGACTTCGACGCCTGGGGATTACCGGGATGGACATGGGCGGACGTGCTGCCGCACTTCCGAGCGATCGAGACCGACCTCGACTTCAACAACCCGCTGCACGGTTCCGACGGACCAATCCTCGTGCGTCGTGTCTCCGAATTCGATGGCTGTACAGCGTCGTTCGTTCAAGCTGCGACGGATGCCGGCCACGGCTGGGTCAGCGATCTCAACGGCGCCACCCCCGAGACGCCCCTGCCGCCGGGCGTCGGCGCCGTTCCGCTCAACATCAACGGTGGCACCCGTGTGGGCCCGGGAGGCGCGTACCTACAGCCGGCGATGCACCGCAGAAACCTCACCCTGCTCACCAACACCCGGGTCGGCCGCGTCCGGATCGCAAACGGCCGAGCGCTCGGCGTGGACTGCGTCGGCCCCGACGGTGCCGTCGACCTGACAGCCGATCGAATCGTCCTGTGCGCCGGGGCAATCGGCTCGACACACCTGCTCATGCTGTCCGGTGTCGGACCTGAGGAGGTGCTGGGACCGGTCGGTATACCGGTCGAGGCGAACCTGCCGGTCGGTACGGCATGCGTCGACCATCCGGAATGGGTGATACCCGTGCACTGGTCGCCCACGCACGGGTTGCCGCCGCTCGAGGCGGTGCTGACCACCTCTGATGGCCTCGAAATCCGGCCATACACCGCGGGATTCGGTGCCATGGTCACTGGGCGTCGTGATGATCCTGCGGATCGACCACATATCGGCGTGACTCTGATGTGGCCGAAATCGCGCGGTCGGGTCGTGTTGGCGTCCTCCGACCCGGAGGTGCCGCCGATCATCGACCATCGCTATGACAGCGAACCCGACGATGTCGCCACGCTCCGCGCCGGATCTGAGATAGCGCGCGAATTGGCTGCTCCGACGTGGGAAATCGGAGAGGTGTCGTGGTCAACATCGCAGCACCTGTCGTGCACCGCACCCATGGGTGTCCACGGTGACCGGGCGCCGTGGTCGATCCGCAGTGCCGTGTGTTGGGTGTCGACGGACTGTGGGTGGTCGACGGGTCGGTCCTGCCGGCAATCACCAGCCGGGGACCGCACGCCACCATCGTGATGATCGGCCACCGGGCCGCCGAATTCATCACCTGACTCCGGCGTTCGCGACGTCAGTCGCCGCACGAAGCGGAACTGCTGGCCGTTGCGGCCGGGCGACCAGATAGCGACGAAAGTCGCTGCGACAGCGGTAATCACGGGCAGTATCAGCAAGGAAAAGTGCATCGACTGAAGGAAGGCACTCTCCGCGAGCTGCGCAACCTGCCCGCCCTGAGGTCCCATCCGCTCGGCGACCGCGAGTGCTTGGGCCAGGGATTCGAGAGCCGAGCAGCACTCGGCCCCGTTCGATGCGATCTTCGACAGCCCCCAGGCAGCCGCGGAACTCAAACCCGTCGATCGCTCAATGGCTTTCGCATTGCTGATCGGTCCGCTGGCATTCGGCAGGATCAGCACGCTGGCAGACTTCGACTACCAGACGGTCGCGGTCGCCGCCGTCGACGGGTTCCTCAAGTGCTTTGCGAAGGAGCCGCCCGAATATCCGGCCTCATCGTCCTCGGAGGTAGGCAGCCAGATCGTGCAATGAAGAGCGCAAACCCTGTGCGTGATCTTGACGCATCGTGACCGTGTCCACGCCGACCCGCCATGCGTCAACGGCTTCGCGATACGGCTATGTCAGGAGCACGGGTGGATCGACTCGGCGTACTGCAGCCAATCGGGGAGGTCGGCAACGAATGCGTTTTTGATCGCCGGGGAGCCCGCTGCACGCCAGTCGACGTAGTCATTGATTTCGATTTCGAACTTTCGCCATTCGAACCAATTGATCATCTTCAGTCTGGGAAACCGGTTGTGTGTTTCATCGGAGAACACCTGCTTCCACCACGCCTGCTTCACTGCGAGTTCACTTTCCCCGTGCCGGGACGGAGTGAAGATGGCGGCAGTTTCAACAATGGCTACCGGGTGTTTGTGTTCTTCGCCGTAGACATGGTAGAAGTCGGGAATTTGAAGGTCGTCACCTGCGGTGCCGCTGTAGGTGCCGGTGAGCATTTCGCTGAACTTGTCGGGCTCGGTGATGTCGTTGTTTCCCCAGGGATGGTGATTGCCCCAGTGATAGAGCGATATCCCCACCCAATCGACATATTGATCGCCCGGATAGTACGGTCCGTAGGGATCGTCGTTCATCGTCAGTGCACCGTCCCCATCGGTGTCCAGTTCGCGAAATGCTTCGGTACCGGGTTGGGCACCGAACTGTCCCCCGAAGAATGGATATCCGCCGGCGTAATTGGGCGCCCACATCATTGCAGATCCCGGCGCGATTCTGTGGATGGCGTCGGCCACCTGGCGAAAGACAGCCTTGTAGTGCGCGGGCTGTTGTCCCCACGCGTACCAGGATCCGTTCATCTCGTGAGCAAACCGGACGATGACTGGTACACCGTGGGTGTTCAGGTCGAGTAGATCGTACGCGAGCAGGTTGATGACATCGGGGCTGACCGCGTCGAGTCCGGCGTGTGCCTCCAGCGTCAGCAACAGCACGCCGCCATTCTCCCTTACTTGCCTGACCGCACTCTTTGTGTGCTCCCAGGTCGCCCGATCGTAGGGGATGTCGGAGAACTGCACGGCGACGGCTGGGCCGTGACCGAGGTTGGCGCGGTGCTCTGCCAGCGTCTCGGATTTCCAGTCCAGGTTGACGCCGAACAGGACGCCATCCTGCGGAACGACGACCGACGCGTTGGTAACGTGGCAAACGCCGAGCAGAGTCTCTATTGGCTTGACCGTGTGTACGGCGACGATGACTGCGGCCACCGCGAACGCCATGACGATGACTGGTACGAAAATGTTTGGCCCGCGCCGGCGTCGCCGTGCTGGGTGACCCGCGAACGCGGGTTCGTCAGTATCCTCGAGCAGGTCGCCCGAGGGCGAATTCAGCGCCCGACGGGATGCATGGTCGCCGTTCTGATCGCTATCATGATTCATGCGATCCACCCGCCGTCACGTCGCGGCCAACTTTCTGATCGATGGACACCGAAAGGGTGATTTATCTGCGTAACTGGCTGCGGTTGATCAGCGTGGCGGTTGTGGTGATGTCCGTTGGAGGGTGTGATGGCCGGACCCCTGCGCCCGGCACCGCCGCCCAGAATGAGCATTGGCTCGATTGGGGCGTATTCGTACCCGATGATAGGGACGGATCGAGCAGCCTGTTCACCATTAAGGATATGGCTGGGTCGTCGCCACAGTATGTTTTGCGGTTCGCGGCAATCGACGACAAGATTCAGATCCCGCAATTGACCGAGATCAACACTATGGGCGCCGTCCCGATCCTGACACTTGAGCCGTGGCAGCCCGACGGCGGGACGATTCAACCGGATTACGCGCTGGCGCGCATAGCGGCGGGTTCCCTCGATCCGCAGCTCGACGCCTGGGCCCGGAACCTCGCGGAGTGGGGGCAGCCGGTAGTGCTGCGCTTTGGGCACGAGATGAACACCGATCGGTACCCCTGGAGCGTCGGCGTCAACGGCAACTCGGCCGCTGACTACCTTGCGGCCTGGCGACACGTGCGCGACCGCTTTTCCGCGGCGCGTGCGGACAACGTCTCGTTCATGTGGTGCCCCAATGCTCCCTACGAGGGCGCCGCGAACATGGCCGAATCTTTTCCGGGCAGCGATTCCGTCGATCTTCTGGGGTTGGATGGATACAACTGGGGTGACGGCGACGGGCACACCTGGAAGACGCCGGAGGAGATCTTCGGGGAAGGCATCGAGCAGTTGCGCGCGCTGGACCCCGTCCACCCGATTGTGATTGCGGAGACGGCCAGCGTTGAAGGACCGACGTCCGGTACGGATAAGGCTGCGTGGATCACAGAGCTGGTGGACTTCTTGATGCGCCAAGACAGAGTCTCCGGTTTCGTGTGGTTTCAGATGAACAAGGAACGTGACTGGCGGCTCAACTCCTCCGCGCAATCTCAGGCCGCGTTCAAAGCCGCGCTCGCATCGCGTCCGTCTCCCCCCTGACCCCGGGCAGGTATATCGCCAACATCGCAGTCACCGCTCAGGCAGCACGGGTTGTGCTCGACGCCTCGTCGCATCCGGGGTACAGGCGTGTGACGGCCGCAAGTGCCATCGCCTCGTGCGCCTCGGTGAATCCCTTTGACGCGCCGAACATCCTGAGCTCACCGCCGTGGGCGCGAACCATCCTCAGCAGATCGAGCATGACTGCCGCCCCGGACGGAGTGACCATCCTCACGCTGGAGATGTCGATGAGCACTATGGCCGGCACGTCCAATGTGCTCGTGATGTCTGATCGCAATCGCAGTGCTGCGTCGGCGTCGAAGCGCACTTCCGCGCGGTGATGTCGCGGCTCTGCCTCCATCGCGGTGACGAGATGAGCAGCGGGCGGTCTGACGGGCAGATGTGGATCGGTCGCAGCCGTGACCCGCTCGAACGGTCCTTCGCGTTCGATCTCCTCGACGACGGCGTCCACCTCGGCACCGACGTTGGCGGGCAACGGGTTCTGGATGGTCTGAGCCGGACCGCGGTAGCGGGCCGCGCGCACCATCGATGCCAGCAGCGCCAGGTCCATGACGACCCAGAACAGCGTGAGAACAGTCGCGAAGAGCGGCCTGTTGCCGGCCTCGGCCTGAATCGCGCCGTACACGCCCGCAACAGCCAGCGCCGCCATCGCGACGAGTTGCGGTCGTACGTGCCGTAGCCCCGACCCGGATGCTTGCTTGGTCTTGTGAGTGACCGAGAATGTCAGAGCCTTACCCAGAAACGCGGCCGAAGCACCGGCGAGCGTTGCCTTTATCCACGTCGGGAACAGGGCGAATGACATTTGCTGGCCGCGCCACAGACCCCGTGCCCGGTTACCCGCGACGATGAACAGCGCTTGGCAGCAGATGAAGAAGGGCATGAAGTAGAAGAAGAATGCCCCTGAGTCGGCGTGGATCGGAAACACCCCGGTGGTAAGGAATACAACGGGCGCCGCGATGTAGACAACGGCCGCGAAACCGTTGAGATAGCTCGTCATTGTCGACAGATACATCAGCCGCTGACCAATGGTGAGTCCCCGAATGAAAAGCGGATTGTTCGCGAAGAACACCTGCATCGTGCCGGCCGCCCATCGCTCCCGCTGTGAAAGCATGGTGCGGATATCTTCTGGCGCAAGCCCGTGAACGAGGACCTCGTGGTGATACACGCTCGTCCAGCCCAGAGAATGCAGACGCATCGCCGTCGCCATGTCTTCGGTGATCGATCCGGTGTCGATCGGGTCGAGCGCAAGCGCGTGGTTCGTGCGCGCTACGTCGACCCTCTCGAGGACGTGGTGCAATGCGTCAGTCAGGTCGACCGTCACATTTTCGGTGTGCAGGGTGCGGTGCGCCCAACTGCGTAAATCGAACGTCACCTCCGACAGGACATCACCCTTGCGGACCCTGGCCTCGGCCTCGGCCAGAGCGCCGACCACCCGCTGGCCGATCACGCGCGTGGCAATGTCTTTCGGTGCGCCGGCATCCATAATGGCCTGCACGCGGCGCCTGCCCGAGCGCAGTTCCCTGCGGACCCGCTCTGCGGCGGTCCGGGAGAATCGGGTCAGTCCCAGCGCCATGAGCGCCTCCCGGCGCAGCACGGCGTTGGATCCACAGAAGAATGCGGCACCCCAGCCGTCCTTCCCCTGCTGGATGGAGCCGTAGAACAGTTCGGCCTGGCTGCCGAGCGGATCCGACTTCGGCACGTTCCAGAATTGTTGCGGGGTCTGCACAAACGCGACTTCCGGATCGTCGAAATGCCCCAGCACGCGGTCGAGAAATTCGGGATCGGGAACCTGGTCCGCATCGAAGATCGCGATGAACTCCCCTGTGGTGCGAAACAACGCGTTGTTGACGTTGCCGGCTTTGGCAAACCTTGGCTTGCCCTCCCAGTCGGGGCCGCGGGTGATGTAGCCGACGCCGATCCGACGCGCCGCGGCCGCGAAATCCGGCCGGTCACCGTCATCGAGTATCCACGTCTTATGTGGATAATGCATATTGCGCGCCGCGATCGCCGTCTTCATGACGATATCGAGCGGTTCATTATAGGTAGCAATAAAAACATCGACGGTTCTGTCCGCCGGAGCCTGTGGCGGCGGTGTGCGTCGGCGGGCATTCCACGTCGTTACTGCATACAGAATTGATTCGGAAAGGCTATACGTCTCCGCGAGTATCAGCGGAATTGCGATCCACCATGCTTCCCACGCGATTGTATTGGTCCATCGCCATGCCAGGTATGAGACCCCCAGTGCAACGACAGCAACACCAAGCATCCGCACAATCGCAAGCCTGCGTCTCGTCACAAATACGTCCCCACGTCGCGAAACACTAGTTAAGTCCGACCTCAACGACGGCGCAGTCGCAAACTGGAGCATGACAGGGTGGAATGACACGGACGAGGAGTAGGAGTTAATACGTGGTTACCCAAAGCACCACAAAGAGCGCACAGCGCCTAGAACATGTGCTGGGGGTCTCATTGGTGATGCGCTGTGATAGCGCACACTACGATTTCTCAATCCCGCGACCCACATTATTGTCACATGTATTGTAGCAAACTCCTTCTCGTCGACAACAGATGGGTAAGGTGTGAAGAATTAGCAGCGATCCTGTGACCATCCGTACCGACCAAACTAGTCGCCGGCGGGTTGCCGCAGCCTAGAGGCTCAACACGACGTCGGTCACCGGTGACCACCCGTGTTCACCTTCGGCCGCGGTGCCCCACGAGGGACGGGAGAACGACTCGCCTTCTCAGACAGCAACGCCGACTGAATGCGGCTCAGTACAGCCCATCCAGCCAAGGCTGCTAAGCGGGCCGTTGCCACCTTCGGTAACGGACCCGCTGCTGGTTGGGCTGTTGGCTGTTGTGGTGGGCGCCATTGCTGTTGGCCGGCCGTCGTTTTGGGGCGACGAGGCCGCTACCATCTCCGCCTCGACGCGATCGTTGCCCGACCTTGCACGCTTGGTTTCGTCGGTGGATGCGGTGCACACAACCTATTACTGGCTGATGCACGGGTGGTTTCTCCTGGCGCCACCCACCGAGGCCTGGTCACGCATCCCGAGCTGCCTGGCATGCGGAGGCGCGGCCGCGGGTTTGGTCGTGTTGACAAAACTGTTGGCGGATCGGCCGACCGCGCTGTTGGCGGGGGTGATTTTCGCGGTGCTCCCGAGGACGACCTGGGCGGCAACCGAGGCACGGGCGTTCGCGTTCTCGGCGTTGGCCGCGGTCTGGCTGACTGTCGTCCTGGTGGTGGCGACGCGGCGGAACATCGCGTCGGTGTGGGTGCTGTACAGCATTCTGCTGTACAGCTCGACGGTCTTCTTCATCTTTACGGCGCTGATGATCCCCGTTCATTGTGTGGTGGTTCTGCTTCAACGAACTGGGCGGGTCGTGTTCGCGCGCTTCGCCACGGCAGCGCTGGCCACCATGGCGTCGCTGGTGCCTTTCGTCCTGTACACCTCGCATCAGGTCGGCCAGGTCAACTGGATTGCGATGTGGGCGCTTCCTACCCGTGTCATGCTCGTCCGTCAGTACTTTGACAACGCGCTGCCCGTCGCGGTGGTCGCGCTTCTGCTCTGCCTTACCGCCGCGTGCGTGAGACCGAGGCCGAGCCTGTCCTCGCTGGCTCGGCCGGCCAGTGCGCCCGTCGCCATTGCAGTCACCTGGATAGTCGTACCGACGGCCGTCCTGCTGGTGTATTCGGCCCTCGCGCAACCGATCTACTTGGACAGATACCTGACATTCACGGTGCCCGGGATGGCGTTGCTGCTCGCCGTCTGCGTGCGCCGGCTTAGTCGAAATACAGTGCAGGCAATCGGGCTGCTCACCGTGCTGGCCATCCTCGCAGTACCCAACTACGTTGACCAACGCGACCGGTACGCGAAGATGGGGATGGACTACAGCGATGTGGCGGATCTCATCAAGGCTCGCGCCGCCCCCGGTGACTGTCTATTGCTGGATGACACCGTCACGTGGGAACCGGCTCCGATCAGAGGCATGGTGCAAAGTCGACCGGACGCGTATGAGTCGCTGATCGACGTGGGGGCCGGACAATCAGCCGCTGAGGCCGGCACGATGTGGTCGCGCGACCGGCCGCCCGACGAGGTTTTCGATCGCCTGACGACGTGCAATGTCATCTGGACCTTGTCATTTCGCGATTGGAGCTTGCCCTCGCACGAGGCGGGTGCGGCATTACCGGCCGGCTCGCGCTTCGGGCAGACTCCGGCGTTCCTCCGGCCAGCTGAAATGGGATTCAACCTCGTCGAGCGATGGCAGTTCAACCAGAACCAAGTGACGCGAGCTGTGCGCTGAGGAGCGTCTCATCTGCCCCACCGCCCTTGCGATCGCTGGTTTCCGGATGTCCTCACTTCCGCGTGCGTGAGTTCGGCGAGAGTTTTCGTGGGCGTCATGCGCTGTTTGACTTCGTCGGCCTTATGGGGCGCCGAGGTCGTGTTGACGACCAACTGAGCAAGGGTGGGTGCAGCCTGACCAACCGGCGGTTCCAGCGGCGATCATTGTCGGTGTCTCAATGCTAAAGGCGTTGCCCCTAAATTGAATTCACCGTGAGCACCTAGTCAGACATTGAGACAAGGGAGCTATACCGGCACTTCAGGAATGCCGGGGCCCGGGTCGGATGGCGGTGAAGTCGCCGGGCGCGCTGTGTGACCTACACCATTCATCGGTTTCTGGCGCACGCGGGTGGGCGCCAGAACGGCTACCCTGGCAACGTCTTCAGCTCGGCCCACTAGCGCACGATCGGGAAGGACAACCACATGCCTACTACGATCCGGAAGGCTGTGATTCCCGCTGCCGGTCTCGGCTCACGGCTGCTTCCGTTGACGAAGGCGATCCCGAAGGAAATGTTGCCTGTTGGGGATAAGCCGGTCATCGAGCACACCGTCCGCGAGCTCGTCAACTCCGGTATCACCGATATCACCATCGTGGTGTCGGGCGGGAAGTCGTTGATCCAGGACCACTTCCGGCCCAATCCGGCGCTGGTCGACCAGTTGCGCAGAAACGGCAAGGACGCCTACGCCGACGCCGTGGAGGAAATCGGCGAACTGTCCCATCGAGGCCACATCACCTATCTCGACCAGCACGGACCGTACGGCAATGGCACCCCGGTGCTCAACGCAGCACGCTCGTTCGGCGACGAGCCGATCCTCGTGTTGTGGCCCGACGACGTCTTCGTTGCTGAAGTCCCCCGAGCGCAACAACTCATCCGCGCCTACGAACAGACATCATGTCCAGTGCTTGCGCTGATGCCGATGGCCCCGGAAGACTCGCAGCGGTACGGTGTGCCGATTGTCAAGGAAGATCTGGACGACGGCCTGCTCAGGATCACCGGCCTGGTTGAGAAGCCCAAACCCGAGGACGCGCCGTCCAGTTACGCGGCGATCGGCGGATACGTCATCACGCCCGGCGTAGTCGACGAACTGCGAGAGCAGACGAAGCGTTGGTACGACCACCAGACCGGCGAGATCTACCTCAGCGATGCGATCAATGCCTACGCTCACGGCCGAGCCGTCTACGGGCAAGTCATCCATGGTAATTGGTACGACACCGGCAATCCCAGCGATTACCTGGTGGCGCAATTCGCCTCCGCATTGGCCCACCCCTTATACGGGCCGGCGTTGCGACGTCTCGCCCACGAGATCGAGGGCGCCGATGCCGACCCCATCGGGGAGTAACGTCAGGCCTCGCGGCGACTCGCTCGGCAACGATGTGCGGTCGACGGGTCGCTGAGGTGCATTGCGAAGGAACCGCCCGACATCACCTCAGCGAGTAGCGGATCGGCAGGTGCTTGAGACCGCCGACGAACGTCGTCGCGGAAAGCTCCGGCTCGCCGGCCAATTCAATGGAGTCAAGCCGCGGTATCAATTCGGAGAAGAAGCTATTGATCTCCATCCGTGCCAGCGCCGCACCCAGGCAGAAGTGCACGCCGTATCCGAAAGCCAAGTGCTTGTTGGGATCTCGGCCCACGTCGAAGCGATACGGGTCGGCGAAGACTTCCTCGTCGCGGTTCCCTGACACGTAGGCCAGGTACACCGATTCACCCTCGGCGATCGGCACGCCGCGCACGGTGGTGTCCGCCGTCGCGGTCCGCATGAACTCCTTGACTGGCGTGACCCACCGGATCATCTCCTCGACCGCGCTGCCCATCAGCTCGGGATGCTCACGTAGCCGCTGCAGCTCACCGGGATGATCGATCAGTGCTCGCAGGCCGCCTGCGATCGTCGCGCTGGTGGTGTCGTGGCCCGCGGTGGCGATGATGACGTAATACGAGGCGGTGTCGACGTCGGACAACTGTTCACCGTCGATCTCGGCGTTGGCGATCGCCGACGCCAGATCCTCAGTCGGCTGCTGGCGCCGTGACGCGGTCAGGCTGGCGAAATAGCCGAAAAAGTCGAGCAGCACTTGAAGCTGCTCCTCGGGAGTGGTGCCGCGCTTGTACTCCGCCTCGTCGCCGCCAAACAGCTCCTGTGTCAAATTGAGCATCCGCGGAAAGTCCGATTCGGGCAGCCCGAGCAGCGACAGGATCACATAAAGCGGAAAGTGGACCGCGATTTCCTGCACGAAATCGCATTCATTACCGGCGTTCTTCATCTTGTCGACGTGGATCTTCGCCAGCTCGTCGATCCGAACCTTCAAGTCCCGCATCGCCTTTGGGCGGAACCAGTCCGCACCGATGGCGCGCACCACACGGTGCTGCGGGTCGTCCATGTGGATCAGCGTGCGCAGCCCCATGCCGGCCTCCAACTGCGCCTTGGCCATGTCGTCGGCCTCTGCTGTGGCCAGCAAGGGCCGCGGCTCGTTGATCCACAGGTTGTTGTCTCGCTCGATGGCCATGATGTCGGCGTGCTTCGTGATCGCCCAGAACGGCCGGTAGGGCCATCTGTCGACGACGGATACCGGTGCGTTCGCGCGTAAATGGGCGAGTGCCGCATGTAGCCGATCGTCATCGGCATAGGCCGTCGGATCGGCCAAAACTTTCGCGGCATCATCCATCGTCGGCGTGCTCATGCAGGCTCCTTCACTCCCGGGGCTGGCGAACTTGACGGGTGTCAAGTTCTAAGTGTATGTGACGGAGGCCACGTGAGGGAAGGAAGGGGTCGATCTGCAGCCGTTAGGCTCTCACCTCGTGACGTCCGCATCGGTTCGCCGCCCAAGCCGTTGCGTGTTGGCGCTAGTGCTCGTGGTGTTGCTGGCGGCCGGGTGTGGGCGCGGTGGCGGCGAAACTCCGAAGACCGCCGCGCCGTCTCTATCGGCCGACCCCGCGCTGGTGCAGACCGATGCGGGCACCGTACGCGGCATCGCCGCACCGGATCACCGCCTGTTCGACGGAATCCCTTATGCCGCACCGCCGATCGGGCCACTGCGCTGGCAGCCGCCTGCTCCCGTATCGCCCTGGCAGGGTGTGCGCGATGCCACCCGCTCCGGGCCGCGTTGCATCCAGGACCCCGGTAGCGACCTGGAGTTCGGCCGGCAAACCGATGAGGATTGCCTGACCCTGAATGTGTGGACGCCACCCGCGGGCGCGGCGAAGGGTGAGCGGCCGGTGATGGTCTGGATTCACGGAGGCGCGTTCGTCAACGGCAGCGGTGGCATCTACGACGGGCGGCGGCTGGCCAAGCGGGGCGACATCGTCGTCGTCACCATCAACTACCGGCTGGGCGCCCTGGGCTTCCTGGCCCATCCGGCGCTGGGCCCGGCGGGCGACGTCGGCAACTACGGCCTGGCCGACCAGCAGGCGGCGCTGCGCTGGGTGCGCGACAACATCGCCAACTTCGGCGGTGACCCCGCCAAGGTCACCGTCGCTGGTGAATCTGCGGGCGGCATGTCGGTGTGTGACCACCTCGTCGCGCCGGGCTCGGCGGGGTTGTTCCGCGCGGCGATCATGCAAAGCGCGCCGTGTCAGGCGCAGGTCGCGTTGCCCGCCGCGGAGAAGAGCAGTCTCGACTATGCGGCCGAAGTCGGTTGCAGCGAACCGGATTCCGCGGCTCGGTGCCTGCGTTCGCTGCCTGCGGACAAGCTGCGGAAGCCGGTTTGGTACTACCACATCGGTGAAGATTCGCTGACCGGTCCGGTCACCGGGACGAAGGCGCTGCCGGTGGACCCGATCACGGGTTTCGCCGACGGGCGTGCGTCCCGAGTTCCGGTGATGATCGGCACCACCCGCGACGAGTTCACGCTCTTCGTCGCGATGCAGCATTTGAGGCTGGGTCGGGACCTCACCGCGGCGGAGTACCCGCAGGTGCTGAAGGAAACCTTCGGATCCGACGCCGGTGCGGTCGAGGCGCACTACCCGGTGAATCGTTATGACGGTGCGCCGCTTGCATATTCGGCGGCGGTGACCGACGGGGCATTCGCGTGTGTCACCGACAGGATGGCCGACGCGCTGGCCCGAAGCGGGCCCGTCTATGCCTACGAGTTCAACGACCGCGGCGCGCCGGCCCCCGAACCGGTACGCACGTTGCCGTTCCCCGTTGGCGCCAGCCATTCGTTCGAGCTGCGCTACCTGTTCGACGTCGGGGGCGCGCCGCCGCTGAATCCGGAGCAGCAGGCGTTGTCCGAGCAGATGATCGACTACTGGAGCCAGTTCGTCACCACCGGCTCTCCGCGGGCCGCCGATCAGCCGGACTGGCCCGAGGTCGGCGCGGACGCCGGGGCGGGGGAGCGAATGTCGCTGCAGCCCGACGGCAGCCGCGTCGTCAGGACCTTCGAAGAAACCCACCAGTGCCCGCTCTGGGCGAGCTTGAAAGGGTAACGCGCTTCGCCGAGTCTGCGGGGAGATCGCAATCTGGCGGCTTGAATCGCGATCTGTGCGCAGAGTCGTGGCAAATTCAGGCCGGCGTCACCCAGGTGGTGATTTCGGCGTGCACCACCTCGGTGCCGGTGCGGTCGACCACGCTGACGGGAACCACCAACTCCGTGCCATCGGTTATGGACGTGAAGTCCGGCGGCTCAAGACGGGCCTGCGCCCGCAGCGACGTGGTGGCTTTCTCCAAGTAGTTGACCTTCATCGACTTGGGGATCCACCGGTGGCTGGTCGGCACGGTGGCCTCCATCAGCATGCCCATTGCGATCTCCGCGGCGTTGCACGACGCGATCGCGTGGACGGTGTGCAGGTGGTTGTAGACGAAGAACCACTTGGGCACGGTGACCTCGGCGAAGCCGGGCTCCATCCGCACGACGTGCGGCACGATCGACGCGAAGTACGGCACCCGCAACATCGCCGCGGCCGAGAACAGCCGGGTGCCGCCGGGCCGCTCGGCGAGGCGTTTCCACATCCGATATGTGGTGGTCGGGGCAGCCATGCCGACCTACCTTACTCCGGAGTAAGAAAGCCGTGGTGTCGTGCCGGCGGCGTGACCAAGTTTCCGGTGGCCAGAGATTTGGAGGAGGCCGATTTCTAGGGCATACTGTTCGGGTTGCCTTGAGCCGGGTTCGCGCCTGGCCGGGGCATACGACCAGCGCCCAAACGGGCGCATCCGGTCCCCACCTCGATCGCGACGATTTTCCGCCGCGGCCGAGTGCGCGTACGGGCGACACACCCGACCGCGGGGATCGGTGAACCATAGACAGGTAAACAGCGGCGGCATACCGGGTGCGTCCATCGTGCGCGGACCCCAAGCAGGAGTGAGGTAGGAGAAGCGTGGCGGGACAGAAGATCCGCATCAGGCTCAAGGCCTACGACCACGAGGCGATTGACGCCTCGGCGCGCAAGATCGTTGAGACGGTCACCAGGACCGGCGCCAGCGTGGTGGGCCCCGTGCCGCTGCCGACCGAGAAGAACGTGTACTGCGTCATCCGGTCCCCGCATAAGTACAAGGACTCGCGGGAGCACTTCGAGATGCGCACCCACAAGCGCCTGATCGACATCCTCGACCCGACGCCGAAGACCGTTGACGCCCTGATGCGCATCGATCTGCCGGCCAGCGTCGACGTCAATATCCAGTAGGAGACCAGAAAGACATGGCTAACAGTGCTAAATCTGGCGCTCCGCGCCGCGGCATTCTGGGCACCAAGCTGGGCATGACGCAGGTGTTCGACGAGAACAACAGGGTCGTGCCGGTGACGGTCGTCAGGGCCGGCCCCAATGTCGTGACGCGAATCCGTACACCGGAGCGTGACGGTTACAGCGCCGTGCAACTGGCCTACGGCGAGATCAGCCCGCGCAAGGTGAACAAGCCGCTGTCCGGGCAGTACGCCGCCGCCGGGGTCAACCCGCGGCGCCACCTCGCCGAGCTTCGTATCGATGACGCTGCCGCCGCGGAGTACGAGGTCGGCCAGGAGCTGACTGCCGAGATCTTCGCCGACGGCAACTACGTCGACGTGACCGGCACCAGCAAGGGCAAGGGCTTCGCCGGCACCATGAAGCGCCATGGCTTCCGCGGCCAGGGCGCCAGCCACGGTGCACAGGCGGTGCACCGTCGTCCCGGTTCGATCGGCGGCTGCGCCACGCCGGGTCGCGTGTTCAAGGGCACCCGGATGTCGGGCCGGATGGGCAACGACCGCGTGACGACGCAGAACCTGTTGGTGCACAAGGTCGATGCCGAGAACGGCGTGCTGCTGATCAAGGGCGCCATCCCCGGACGCACCGGTGGATTGGTAATGGTCCGCAGCGCAATCAAGCGAGGCGAGAAGTAAATGACTGCGGACGCGAGGAGCAAGACGGTGTCTGCCAACACTCTCAAGATTGATGTCCATACGCCGGGTGGCAAGAAGGAAGGCTCAGTCGAGCTGCCCGCCGAGCTGTTCGACGTCGAGGCCAACATCGCCCTGATGCACCAGGTGGTGACGGCGCAGCAAGCGGCCGGCCGTCAGGGCACGCATTCGACGAAGAGCCGGGGCGAGGTGCGCGGTGGCGGCAAGAAGCCGTACCGGCAGAAGGGCACTGGCCGCGCCCGGCAGGGTTCGACCCGCGCACCGCAGTTCACCGGCGGTGGTGTGGTGCACGGCCCGAAGCCGCGCGATTACAGCCAGCGCACCCCGAAGAAGATGATCGCCGCCGCGCTGCGCGGGGCGCTGTCGGACCGGGCGCGCAACGGCCGCATCCACGCGGTCACCGAGCTGGTGGAGGGTCAGGCCCCGTCGACCAAGAGCGCCAAGGCGTTCCTGGCGACGCTGACCGAGCGCAAGCAGGTGCTGATCGTGATCGGCCGCAGCGACGAGACCGGCGCGAAGAGCGTGCGCAACCTTCCTGGTGTGCACGTGCTTTCGCCCGACCAGCTCAACACCTACGACGTGCTGCGCGCCGACGACGTGGTGTTCAGCGTCGAGGCGCTGAACGCGTACATCGGCGCCAACAGCAAGCAGGAGGTTTCGGCCTGATGGCGACCGTCACTGACCCCCGCGACATCATCTTGGCCCCGGTCATCTCGGAGAAGTCCTACGGGCTGATCGAGGACAACGTGTACACGTTCGTCGTGCACCCCGACTCGAACAAGACGCAGATCAAGATCGCCGTAGAGAAGATCTTCAAAGTCAAGGTCGACTCGGTGAACACCGCCAACCGGCAGGGGAAGCGCAAGCGCACCCGGGCCGGCTACGGCAAGCGCAAGAACACCAAGCGCGCGATCGTCACGCTGGCCGCGGGCAGCAAGCCGATCGACCTGTTCGGAGCACCGGCCTAGCCGGCGGATAGCAGAGAGACCTAGAGAAACATGGGAATTCGCAAGTACAAGCCGACGACCCCCGGTCGTCGCGGTGCCAGCGTGTCCGATTTCGCCGAGATCACTCGCTCGCAACCGGAGAAGTCGCTGGTTCGTCCGCTGCACGGCAAGGGTGGCCGCAACGCGCACGGCCGGATCACTACCCGGCACAAGGGCGGTGGGCACAAGCGTGCCTACCGGGTGATCGACTTCCGTCGCAACGACAAGGACGGCGTCAACGCCAAGGTCGCGCACATCGAGTACGACCCGAACCGCACCGCAAATATTGCACTGCTGCATTTTCTTGACGGTGAGAAGCGCTACATCATTGCGCCGCAGGGACTGTCGCAGGGCGACATCGTGGAGTCCGGTGCCAACGCCGACATCAAGCCGGGCAACAACCTGCCGCTGCGCAACATCCCGGCAGGCACCGTGATCCACGCGGTCGAGCTGCGGCCCGGCGGCGGCGCCAAGCTGGCGCGGTCGGCCGGCTCCAGTATCCAGCTGCTGGGTAAGGAAGGCACCTACGCCTCCGTGCGCATGCCGTCGGGTGAGATCCGCCGCGTCGACGTGCGCTGCCGCGCCACCGTCGGTGAGGTCGGCAACGCCGAGCAGGCCAACATCAACTGGGGTAAGGCCGGCCGCATGCGGTGGAAGGGCAAGCGGCCCACCGTCCGTGGTGTCGTGATGAACCCGGTCGACCACCCGCACGGCGGCGGCGAGGGTAAAACCTCCGGCGGTCGTCACCCGGTCAGCCCGTGGGGTAAGCCCGAGGGCCGCACCCGCAAGTCACACAAGCCCAGCGACAAGCTCATCGTCCGACGCCGGCGCACCGGCAAGAAGCACCACCGGTAGGAGTAGCCGATGCCACGCAGCCTGAAGAAGGGTCCGTTCGTCGACGACCATCTGCTCAAGAAGGTCGACGTCCAGAACGAGAAGAACACCAAGCAGGTCATCAAGACCTGGTCGCGTCGGTCGACCATCATCCCCGACTTCATCGGGCACACCTTCGCGGTGCACGACGGCCGCAAGCATGTCCCGGTGTTCGTCACCGAGGCGATGGTCGGGCACAAGCTCGGCGAGTTCGCGCCGACCCGCACGTTCAAGGGTCACATCAAGGACGACCGGAAGGCTAAGCGCCGGTGAGCATTACGACTGAATATCCGTCCGCGGTCGCCAAGGCGCGCTTCGTGCGTGTCTCGGCGACGAAGGCGCGCCGGGTCATCGACCTGGTGCGCGGCAAGTCGGTGTCCGACGCGCTGGACATCCTGCGGTGGGCGCCGCAGGCAGCCAGCGAGCCGGTCGCCAAGGTGATCGCCAGCGCCGCGGCCAACGCCCAGAACAACGAGGGACTGGATCCGTCCACCCTCGTGGTTGCCACCGTCTACGCCGACGAGGGGCCGACCGCCAAGCGCATCCGGCCGCGCGCCCAGGGGCGTGCGTTCCGTATCCGCAAGCGCACCAGCCACATCACGGTGATCGTGGAGAGCCGGCCGTCGAAGGATGAGCGGGGCGGCCGGTCGGCGAGCGCCGCTCGTGCCCGTCGCGCGCAGGGCAGCAAGGCTGCCGCAGCGAAGAAGGCGCCCGCCTCGAAGGCCACGGCTGAGGCTCCGGCGAAGAACGCACCTGAGAAGGCGGCCGCGAAGATGGCGCCCGCCAACAAGACTGCTGAAGCTTCCGATGAAGCGAAGGGAGGCTCGCAGTAGTGGGCCAGAAGATCAACCCCCACGGCTTCCGGCTCGGTATCACTACCGACTGGAAGTCCCGGTGGTACGCCGACAAGCAGTACAAGGACTACGTCAAGGAAGACGTGGCGATCCGTCGGCTGCTGGCGACCGGTCTGGAGCGCGCCGGCATCGCCGACGTGGAGATCGAACGCACCCGTGACCGGGTCCGTGTTGATATCCACACCGCGCGGCCCGGCATCGTCATCGGACGCCGCGGCACCGAGGCCGACCGCATCCGCGCCGACCTGGAGAAGCTGACCGGCAAGCAGGTTCAGCTCAACATCCTCGAGGTCAAGAACCCCGAGTCGCAGGCCCAGCTGGTGGCCCAGGGTGTGGCCGAGCAGCTGTCCAACCGCGTCGCGTTCCGTCGCGCCATGCGCAAGGCGATCCAGTCGGCGATGCGTCAGCCCAACGTCAAGGGCATCCGCGTGCAGTGCTCGGGTCGCCTCGGCGGTGCCGAGATGAGCCGCTCGGAGTTCTACCGCGAGGGCCGCGTGCCGCTGCACACGCTGCGCGCTGATATCGACTACGGCCTGTACGAGGCCAAGACGACCTTCGGCCGTATCGGTGTGAAGGTGTGGATCTACAAGGGCGACATCGTCGGTGGCAAGCGCGAACTGACCGCAGCCGTTCCGGCCGGCGCCGATCGTCCGCGCCGTGAGCGTCCGTCCGGCACCCGCCCGCGCCGCAGCGGTGCGTCGGGTACCACCGCGACGAGCACCGACGCCGGTCGCGCCGCATCGGGTGCCGAGGAGGCGCCGGCGGTCGCCGAGGCGACGGGCGGAACCGAGGCCGCTGCCGAGGCTACGGCCGAGGCTGCGACCGATGCGCCGACCACGGAGAACACGGAGAGCTGAATCATGTTGATTCCCCGCAAGGTCAAGCACCGTAAGCAACACCATCCGAAGCAGCGCGGCATCGCCAGCGGTGGCACGTCGGTGAGCTTCGGTGATTACGGCATCCAGGCACTGGAGCACGCGTACATCACCAATCGGCAGATCGAGTCCGCTCGTATCGCCATCAACCGGCACATCAAGCGTGGCGGCAAGGTGTGGATCAACATCTTCCCGGACCGTCCGCTGACCAAGAAGCCCGCCGAAACCCGGATGGGTTCGGGCAAGGGCTCGCCGGAGTGGTGGGTGGCCAACGTCAAGCCCGGCCGGGTGTTGTTCGAGCTGAGCTACCCCGACCAGAAGATCGCCCGGGAAGCATTGACCCGAGCGATTCACAAGTTGCCGATCAAGGCACGCATCGTTACGCGAGAGGAGCAGTTCTGATGGCAGTAGGAGTGACGCCTGGCGAACTGCGCGAACTCACCGACGACGAGTTGAAGGGTCGCCTGCGCGAGTCCAAGGAAGAGCTGTTCAATCTGCGCTTCCAGATGGCGACCGGTCAGCTCACCAACAACCGTCGGCTTCGCGTTGTGCGTCAGGAAATTGCGCGTGTGTACACGGTGCTGCGCGAACGTGAACTGGGTCTGGCTTCCGGGCCCGTGGGTGAGGAATCGTAATGGCAGACTCGAAGACCAAGGGCCCCAAGCGCACTCCTCGCCAGGAGAAGCCGCGTGGGCGTCGTAAGACCCGCATCGGCTACGTGGTGAGCGACAAGATGCAGAAGACCATCGTGGTCGAGCTCGAGGACCGGGTGAAGCACCCGCTCTATGGCAAGATCATCCGCACCACCACAAAGGTGAAGGCGCACGACGAGAACGGCATCGCCGGTGTCGGCGACCGGGTTTCGTTGATGGAGACCCGCCCGCTGTCGGCCACCAAGCGCTGGCGGCTCGTCGAGATCCTCGAGAAGGCCAAGTAGCCCCTCGCCTTTCACGGCGAACTGACGTAAAGCCCCCGCACGCGTGGCGTGACGGGGGCTCTTACGTTCCCCCGCACGGCCGGGGCGTTCGTGCGGCGAACGTGCGGCCACTGCGAAGAATCGGACCGAATTTCGCAGTCGGCGCACGTTCGAATGATGACCCGGTTAGGTGATCTTGGCGGCGATACCGTCGAGCAGTTGACGTAGGCCGGACCGGAAGTCGGCTTGCGGATCGTCGTCCGTCCGGTCGAACACCCCTTCTGCCACCGCCGCGGCCAGTGCCGGGAATCGGTCGCCGTCCATCAGCCGCCGGAGCAGCGCGGGATACCGGCCGAACTCGACCTGGCCGGCCTCGATGTCCAAGGCCGCGGCGCCGCGGACGAAATGCAGCACGGCCATCACGGCGCCGAACTTCTCGCGTTCGGCGAGACTGGTACCGCCCAGCGACGCGAGCCCGGCGTCCAGCCACGCCAGCTGGCCAGGGTCCGCGGGCGGACCCGCCGACGCGGTCTGCAGGACCCACGGGTGGCGGTGATACACGTCCCATAACCCTGCCGCCCAATCGGTAAGGGCGCCACGCCAGTCCGCGCGATCCTTCGGCGCCGGCGGTGGCCCGGGTCCCGCCGACAGCATGAATGTCACCAGCTCGTCCTTGTTGGCGACGTGCCGGTAGAGCGACATGGTGCCGCACTCGAGCCGCTCCGCCAGTCGCGCCATCGACAGCGCGCCGAGGCCGTCGGCGTCGGCCAGTTCGATTGCCGCCGCGACGATGCGCTCGCGGCTGAGCCCGCCCGTCCGCCGGACCGGCGCAGCCTCCCGCCACAGGATCTCCAGCACGCGAGGCAGCGGCGCCTCATCCTTGGTCATCACAGATCAGCGTAAACGACGCCCTCACCGTTTGCGTATGCCGTACGCTACTGCGTATGACATACGCACCAAGCGCCCCGGGCAGGAAGTGGCTGGCCTCGGCCCTCGCCGTCATCGTCATGGTCTTCTTGGCGTTCTCCTTGCCGCCCTACTTCACCGGTGGGACGCGGGTGCCCGCCACATTTGCGTTGCACTATCCGCTGCTGGTGGCCCACGTGATACTCGCGAGCGTGGCAATGGTGGCCGCGGTGGCGCAGATCTGGCCCCGGGTTCGCGCCCGCCACCCCGCGCTGCACCGTCGGCTCGGGCGGGTCTATGTCTGCACCGCGATCCCGGCGGCCGTATGCGCGATGGTGATCGGAGCGGCCACACCGTTCGGCCCGTTCCTGGCGGTCAGCAATGTCTTCCTGGCGTCGTTGTGGTTGTGGTTCACGATCAACGGCTACGTGGCCGCCCGGCAGCGGCGCTTCATCGAGCATCGACGTCACATGGTCCGCAGTGCGACGCTGGCGTTGTCCATCATCACCAACCGGATCTGGACGCCCGTGCTGTTCGTTGCGTTGCACCCATTGCAGGACAGTGTCTTTCACGGCAACGACGACCACTTCCTGTGGTTCGTCGCCGGCCTCGGCGCATGGCTGGGCTGGACGACTCCGCTGCTCGCCGTGCAGTGGTGGTTGGACCGGAAACCGGTAGTGCCGCCGTCGTCAGTTTCTCAGCTAACCGGTACACAGCAGGTGTAGTCTGCCGTGGCGATCGTCGACGCGATCCACTTACCGGGACGAGGCTGGCCATGGCGACGGGATTCACGGGCAAGATCGAACTCGATATTCGGGAATCCGAACCGGATTGGGGCCCATACGCCGCACCGACAGCACCGACGGACGCGCCCAACGTCTTGTACCTCGTGTGGGACGACACCGGCATCGCAACGTGGGACTGCTTCGGCGGGCTGGTCGAGATGCCGACCATGAGCCGCATCGCCGAGCGCGGAGTTCGGCTGTCGCAGTTCCACACCACCGCGCTGTGCTCGCCGACCCGGGCCTCGCTGCTGACCGGACGCAATGCCACCACGGTCGGGATGGCCACCATCGAGGAGTTCACCGACGGCTTCCCGAACTGCAACGGGCGGATCCCGTACGAAACCGCGCTGCTGCCGGAGGTGCTCGCCGAGAACGGCTACAACACCTACTGCGTCGGCAAGTGGCACCTCACGCCGCTGGAGGAATCCAATCTGGCCTCCACCAAACGACACTGGCCGCTGTCGCGGGGCTTCGAGCGGTTCTACGGCTTCATGGGCGGCGAGACCGACCAGTGGTATCCCGAACTCGTCTACGACAACCACCCCGTCGCGCCGCCGGCAGGGCCGGAGGATGGCTACCACCTGTCGAAGGACATCGCCGACAAGACAATCGAGTTCATCCGCGACGCGAAAGTCATCGCACCCGACAAGCCGTGGTTCTCGTACGTCTGCCCCGGCGCCGGGCACGCACCGCACCACGTCTTCAAGGAGTGGGCCGACAAGTACGCGGGAAGATTCGATATGGGGTACGAGGCTTACCGCGAAATCGTCCTGGAGAACCAGAAGAAGCTCGGCATCGTCCCCCCGGACACCGAGCTTTCACCGATCAACCCGTATCTGAACGTCAAGGGGCCCAACGGCGAACCGTGGCCGCCGCAGGACACCGTGCGGCCGTGGGATTCGCTGGGCGACGACGAGAAGCGGCTCTTCAGCCGGATGGCCGAGGTCTTCGCCGGCTTCCTGAGCTACACCGACGCCCAAATCGGCCGCGTCCTCGACTATTTGGAACAGTCGGGCCAGCTGGACAACACCATCATCGTGGTCATCTCCGACAACGGCGCCAGCGGCGAGGGCGGTCCGAACGGCTCGGTGAACGAGGTCAAGTTCTTCAACGGCTATATCGACACCGCGGAAGAAAGCATGCGGTTCATGGACAATCTCGGCGGACCGGAGACCTACAACCACTATCCGATCGGGTGGGCGATGGCGTTCAACACGCCCTACAAGTTGTTCAAACGCTACGCCTCGCATGAGGGCGGGATCGCCGACACCGCAATCATCTCCTGGCCCAAGGGCATTGCTGCACACGGGGAAGTGCGGGACAACTACACCAGCGTCTGCGACATCACCCCGACCGTGTACGACCTGCTCGGGATCACCCCGCCGGCCACCGTCAGGGGCATACCGCAGAAGCCGCTCGATGGCGTGAGTTTCAAAGTGGCCCTTGTTGAACCGGCTGCGCCCACCGGCAAGGAGACTCAGTTCTACACCATGCTGGGCACTCGCGGCATCTGGCACAGGGGATGGTTCGCCAACACCGTGCATGCAGCCACCCCGGCGGGCTGGTCGCATTTCGACCAAGACCGCTGGGAGCTGTTCCGTATCGACGCAGACCGCAGCCAGTGCCACGATCTGGCCGCCGAGAACCCCGACAAGCTCGAGGAGCTCAAGGCGTTGTGGTTCAGCGAGGCCGCCAAGTACAACGGGTTGCCGCTTGCTGATCTGAACATCTTCGAAACCATCACCCGCTGGCGGCCATACCTGGCCGGGACACGGGACGCGTACGCGTATTACCCCGGCACTGCGGACGTCGGCGTTGGTGCGGCCGTCGAGATCCAGGGCAGGTCGTTCGCGGTCATCGCGGAGGTAACTGTCGACACGACGGGCGCCGAGGGTGTGTTGTTCAAACACGGTGGCGCCCACGGCGGGCACGTGATGTTCGTCCAAGACGGACAGCTGCACTACATCTACAACTTCCTCGGCGAGGACGAGCAGAGGATGTCGTCGTCCAGCGCTGTTCCGCTTGGTAAGCACAGCTTCGGTGTCGCCTACGCGCGGACCGGCACTGTGGAGGGCACCCACACCCCGCTCGGCGACGCCACGCTCCATATCGACGACACCGAGGTGGCGTCCTTGCCGGGCATGAAGATCCACCCGGGAACTTTCGGCCTCGCCGGCGCCAGCCTCAGCATCGGACGCAACACCGGGTCGCCGGTATCACGCTCGTACAAGGCGCCGTTCGCGTTCACAGGTGGCACCATCGCACGGGTGACTGTTGACGTGTCGGGCAAGCCATACGTGGACTTGGAACGAGAATTGGCGCGGGCTTTCGCGAAAGACTGATGACTCGGATTCGGTGGACGACCCTCGTCCTGGTGTGCCTGGCGGCCGTCCTGATGTCGGCGTGCGTCAGGACCAGCGACGGCGTGCCCGTCGCCGGTGAGACTTCCGAGACCGGCGAAACAGCGTCGTCGGCCCCGTCGGCGACGACCAAGCCGAGCCAAGCCGACCGAGGAAGGCGCCATGTCGGAGCCCGGTGTCATTCCCACCACGCGGGCGCCGATACCGCCGAATACGGTCACGTGCTCGCAGCCGATCATGCCCGCCGTGAGGTTGACGGCCGCGGTTGACGACCCGCAGGCGCCCAAGATCACCGTCGGCGTCCCCGACGGCTGGTCCACGTCGTCGGGCGACGGCGACGTGGGCGGGCGGCTCGACGGGCCGAACGGGATGTGGGCGACGGTCACGATCGCCGTGACCCGTCAGGATCCGGCCGCAGCGTTTCGGGAGTACGCCGACAAGATCATGGCGGCGTCGGCGGTCAGTAGCGTCAGCGTTCTACCCGGTGATCTGTGCGGGTACAGCGGGCAGAAGCTGATGGGCGCCTGGTCGGATACGCCGCAGAATGCGGTCGAGTTCGAGGACCGCATCGTCCATGTCTGGACGAACACCGAGGACTATCTGGTCGCCGTTCACGTGCAGGCCCCGACGGGCACGGATGGATTCGACGCGGCGTCCTCCCTGCTGACCGAGGATTTCGAGATCGACATACCCTGAAGCCATGCTCACCGAGCTCGTCGAGTTGCCAGGCGGGTCGTTTCGGATGGGCTCGACGAAGTTCTATCCGGAAGAGGCGCCGGTGCACACCGCGACCGTCGCCGCCTTCGCCGTCGAACGGAACCCGGTGACCAATGCCCAGTTCGCCGAGTTCGTCGCCGACACCGGCTACGTCACAGTCGCCGAACAGCCCTTGGATCCCGCGCTGTATCCGGGGGCGGCGCCGCAGGATCTGGTGCCCGGGGGCGCTCGTGTTCCGTTCCACCCGTGGCCCGGTCGACCTGCGCGACTGGCGGCAGTGGTGGGACTGGGCGCCGGGCGCCAGCTGGCGCCACCCGTTCGGCCCGGACAGCGGGATCGACGACCGCCTCGACCATCCGGTGGTGCAGGTCGCCTATCCCGACGCGGCGGCCTACGCCCGGTGGGCCGGCCGCCGGCTGCCCACCGAAGCCGAGTGGGAGTACGCCGCGCGCGGCGGCGCTTCCACCACCTACGCGTGGGGCGACGACGTCACACCCGGCGGGCGGCTGATGGCCAACACCTGGCAGGGCCGGTTCCCGTACCGCAATGACGGTGCGTTGGGCTGGGTCGGCACCTCGCCGGTCGGCACGTTCCCCCCGAACGGGTTCGGCCTGGTCGACATGGTCGGCAACGTGTGGGAGTGGACGACCACAGAGTTCTCGGCGCACCACCGGATGGATCCGTCGGCGGAGGGGTGTTGCACGCCGAGCTCAAGGCCCGACCCCACCGTCAACCAGACCCTCAAGGGCGGCTCGCACCTGTGCGCGCCGGAGTACTGCCACCGGTACCGTCCCGCCGCCCGCTCGCCGCAGTCACAGGACAGCGCGACGACGCATATCGGGTTCCGCTGTGTCGCCGACGTCTCGTAGCGCGGCGTCGGTATCGCCGTCATCGGCGGCGTGATACAGCCGCCGCGTGTTGGATGCATTCGCGAGGCCGATGACGCCGAGCGCGATCATCGCGAGGGATGCCGCGATGGCGGCGACGACGCCGGGATCGGTGGGGACGGGCGTGTCGAAGGCCAGCATTCCCAGTGCGAAGCTCGCGACGGGGTTGGTCACGCTCATGGCCGACATCAGCGGCTGGACCGTGGCGACCGACCCCACCTTCAGGGCCGCCGCCTGCGTGCCGACACCGCACAGGTTCGTCATCCACCCCGCCAGCCAGATCCTGCTTCGGACGAGATTTCGGACAAGTCGCGTGACGCCCAGCGCGTTCCGCAGTGAGTGGGCGTCGCCGTTGACCGCGCCGCGCGCCGCCTGCATGAAGGCCGAAAGGGCGAACAGGAACGCCGCAGCAAGGCCGAGCACCGTCGCGGCGATCACCGTGGACTCCACGCCACTAGTGTCACCGGATCCGCGCGGGCGTGCGCAGTTGCACGTCCCATGTCGGAGTGTCGCTGAGCAGACACGCACCCCGCGCGCCAGGAGATCTGTCGGTGGCAACGGTTACCGTGGGGCGATGCGGTACGAGGACATTGCCGCGCTGCGCGCCGGGAGCCCCGCCTGGCGGTTGCTGCGTGCCGACAATTCACCCCTGGTGCTGTCGTTTCTTGGCCGGGTGTTTGTCGATGACAATGTCCGCGACATCTCCGCAGCCCAATTGATCGGCCTGCTCGATGACGAACTGTTCGCACTCAATGAGCGCCTTGGCGAAGGAACGTATCCGAAGTCAGCGAAGGCCTACCTCGACGATTGGTCCTCGACCGAAGCGGGTTGGTTGCGCAAGTTCTACCCGCAAGGCTCCGACGAACCGCACTACGACGCCACCCCTGCGGTCGAGAGGGCCGTGTCGTGGGTCCGGACCCTGCGCGACCGGTCCTTTGTCGGCACCGAGTCGCGGCTGAACACCGTCTTCGAGCTGCTGCGCCAGCTGGTGTTCGGCTCGGAAACCGACGCCGGCACGCGGCTGGCGGAGCTGCAGCGCCGACGCCACGACGTCGACCTGGAGATTGCGGCAGTCGAAGGCGGCGATTTCGCGGTGCTCGACCCCACCTCGCAGCGGGACCGCTACCAGCAGTTCGCCGAGACGGCGCGGGCGCTGCTCGCCGACTTCCGTGAGGTTGAGGCCAACTTCCGCCGGCTGGACCGCGACCTGCGCGAGCGCATCACGACCTGGGACGGCTCCAAGGGGCAGCTCCTGGACGAAGTAGTCGGCGACCGCAGCCACATCGCGGATTCCGACCAGGGCCGCAGCTTCCAGGCGTTTTACGATCTGCTGTTGTCACCAAACCGGCAACGGGAACTGACGGACTTGCTGGACCGGGTGCACCGGCTCGACCTCGCCGAACACAGCCGATTCCCGGTTGCGCTACATCCACCACGATTGGCTCGACGCCGGCGAACGCGCTCAATCGCACCGTCCGCCAACTCTCCGAGCAGCTGCGGCGATTCCTCGACGACCAGGTGTGGTTGGAGAACCGCCGTGTCATGGAGCTCCTGCGCAGCATCGAATCCCGGTCGCTGGCGCTGCGTGACCGGGTCGGCGGCGAATTCACCCACGAGATCGACGCCGCCGCGCCGACGATACGGCTGCCGATGGAGCGCCCGCTCTACATCAGGGCGCGCAGCGCCGCCGTGAACAGCGCCGGCGTCGAGCAGGGCCGGTTCGACGGCGAATCCGCCGCGCTGTTCGAGCAGACCTATGTGGACCCGGCGCCGCTGATCCGGTCGGTGCGCAAGGCGCTGCAGCGGCGACCGCAGATTGGATTGCCCGATGTCGTCGCGGAAAGCCCGATCACGCATGGGCTTTCGGAGTTGGTGACGTACTTGTCCCTTGACGACGAGGGGTTCACGACGGTGTTCGACGAATGTGCCCGCGAGACGGTCGGATGGACCGACGAGATGGTGTCGGGAGCGACGTGCGACGTTGCCGCGAGTCATATACGCGCGCAAAGGATCTGGTCGAGGTGTGAGCACATGAGCACGACCAGTAGCCGTTTCCCGCAATGAGCTGAGCCTGCCACTGGTGGTGACCCATCTGATGAAGGGCGTGGTGTACCGCGACACTCACGAACAGGTATGGCAGCACTTGGTCCAACTCGTGCCCCGGGTCAGCGACTACGTCGCCACGCTGGGGCTGGTCGTGGTGGTCGACGAAGTCCGAAGGGTATGCATTCCTGCGGTCCAAACCCGATGACCCAGACGATGATTCGCCGCCGATCCCGCGCCTGATCGCCCGGCATGCGTTGTCCTTTCACACCAGCCTGATGCTGGCGCTGCTGCGCAAGAAGCTCGCCGAATTCGACGCCACCGACGGCGGCTTCCGGCTGATCCTCAGCCGCGACCAGATCGTCGACATGATGACGATGTTCATGGCCACGTCGAGTAACGAGGCCCGGACCGTCGACATGATCGACCGCACCATCGGCAAGGTGGTCGAGCTCGGGTTCCTGCGACGGCTGCCCAAGCAGGACGATCAGTTGGAGGTGCGCCGGGTGCTGAAGGCATTCGTCGACGGTCAGTGGCTGTCGGATTTCGACGCGCGCCTAGCCGAGTATGCCGCCGAACTGGAGGATCAACCAGTGACCGCTTTGTTCCCGCCGACCGACCTCGACGACCCCGATACCGACAACACCACCGGCTTCCGGCTGCAGCGCCTGGAGGTGCTCAATTGGGGCACCTTCGACCGACGGGCGTGGCGGCTGGACATGAACGGGCACAACGGATTACTCACTGGGGACATCGGATCCGGAAAGTCGACTCTGGTGGACGCCGTCACCACACTGCTGTTGCCCGCGCACCGCATCGCCTACAACAAAGCCGCAGGCGCCCAGGCCCGCGAGCGCGACCTGCGTTCCTACGTTCTCGGGTTCTACAAGTCCGAACGCAACGAGGCGACGGGGAGCTCCCGGCCGGTTGGCCTACGGGGCGCCGGCACCTATTCGGTAGTGCTGGGCCATTTCCGCAACGCCGGCTTCAACGCCGATGTGACGCTGGCGCAGGTGTTTTGGATGAAGGAAGGCGTCGGTGGCCAGCCTGAGCGGTTCTACGTGACCGCCGATGCCGAGATGTCCATCGCGCAGCACTTCTGCGATTTCGGATCCGAGCTGCCCACTCTGCGCAAGCGGCTGCGTAAGGGCGGCGCCGTCGTCTACGACCACTTTCCCGAGTACAGCCGTGACTACCGGCGCAAGCTCGCGATCGCGTCGGAACAGGCCATGGACCTGTTCCACCAGACCGTGTCGATGAAATCCGTCGGCAACCTCAACGAGTTTGTCCGCGAGCACATGCTGGAACCGTTCGAAGCGGCCGCCTGGGTGGACAAGCTCGTCGCGCACTTCGAGGACCTGACCCGCGCGCACGACGCCGTGGTCAAGGCTCGAAGCCAGCTTGCCGAGCTCGAGCCACTGGTCGACGACTGCGACACCTACGACGAGTTGCAGACCCTCGCTTGGTGAGCTCCACGGCCAGCGGGATGCGCTGCGCTACTTCTACGCCGGGCTGCGCGAGACGGTACACACCCGTCGTGCCGAGACGCTTTCCGCCGCACTCGCCGACGCCGAACACGGCTTGGCCGGCCTCGAAGACAACCTGTTGCTCTGCGGGCAACGCTTAAGAGCCTGCAGCTGGAACAAGCTGGCCATGGCGGAGCGGAGATCGCTGAGATCGAGCGGCGTATCAGTGACGCGTTCGGCGCACCGCGACGACCGTCGCGAGCGACGCAAACGGTATGACGAGCTGCCTTGGTAGCGGCAGGGCTGGAACCGGTATCCAATGGAGGCCATTCGGCGCGAGATCAGATGAAATCTCCTCGGCCGCAGTGGTATTGCAGACGCGACTGGCCGATCTCGACAATCGGATCACAGACGCCGCCGTGACCAAACGCGGCTTGGAGGCCGAGTCGACGGAGATCAGCGCCGAGCTGGCGAGCCTGCGTCAACGTCCGAGCAACATACCGGACCGCAACATGCGAATCCGCGAGCGGCTGTGCTCGGATCTGGGTATCGAGCCGTCGGAGGTTCCATTCGCCGGCGAGCTGATTCAGGTGGCGCCGCAGCACGCCGAGTGGGAAGGCGCCGCCGAACGGGTGCTGCGTGGCTTCGGGCTCTCACTGATGGTGCCGCAGGCGCTGTATCCGCGGGTATCCGACTGGGTCGACGCCAACCACCTCGGCGGCAAGCTCGTCTACTACCGCGTCCCCGCCACGGTTCTCGCTAAGGACATGTCGATCCCACCCGCCGAGGCGCTGGCGCACAAGTTGGACATCAAGGACGGCCCGTTCTACGACTGGATCGAGCGCGAACTCCGCAAGCGCGCACCCCATGTGTGCGTCGACACGATGGACCAGTTCCGACGGCATGAGTACGCGTTGACCCGCGCCGGCCAGATCAAGGCTCCGGGCGGGCGCCACGAGAAGGACGACTCGCACCGCATCAACGACCGTCGCCACTACGTGTTGGGTTGGAGCAACGAGCAGAAGATCGACGCGCTGCTGGCCGATGCGCAACGGGTACAGGCCGAACTGCATCGCGTCGACGAGGTACTGACCGGGTTGAGTACCGACCGTAATGCTGCTACCGCGCGCAAGTCCGCGCTGGACAAGCTGCCAGAGGTGGCGACCTGCTACGACGACATCGACTGGGAATCGATGGTGGCCGAGATAGCCCGGCTACAAGAGCGCAAGCATGAATTGGCGTCCGCCTCGGGCGAACTCGCCCGAATCGGCGCCGAAATCGAGCGGACAGAGGCGGCGATCGACAGCGAAGAGCGTGCACGGCAGGAAACAAACCAGCAGATCGGGAGTCTGACCCGCGACCATGACCGCGCACAGCAAGGCGCGGGGGAGGCGGCGCAGGTGGCTGGCGAGCCGCCGGCAGCTGTGGCATCTCGTTACTTCGATGCGCTCGCCGCGCGGGTCGGTGAGCTACCGGAGACGGCCGAAGCCTGCCTTGCCGAGGAACACAGGCAGTACGGGGAGATCACCCGAGAGGCCGAGCGCATCGGTGCTAAGTCGGATACCCTGGGCCGCCGAATTGTCGCGAGAATGAACGAGTTTCGTCAGAAGTATCCCGCCGAGACCGCGGACATGGACGACAACGTGGCATCGGCCGGCGAATACCGCGCGCTGCGGGCGCAAATCGTCGACGACGACCTGCCCAGGTTCGAGGCGGCGTTCAAGGAATATCTGAATACCAACACGATCCGCGACATCGCCGGATTTCACTCCGAGCTCAACAAACAGGTGGAGCTGATCTCGTCGCGCATCGAAATCATCAACGAGTCGCTGGTCGGCATCGACTACAACGAGGGCCGCTACATCCGGCTGGAGGAATCACCGACGCCAAACCAGGAGGTCCGCGCGTTCCGCGACGAGCTGCGCCAATGCAGCGACAGCTCGATCGGTGCCGACGACACAGACCAGTACTCCGAGGACCGCTTCCTGCTGGTCAAGAACCTGATCGAGAAGTTCCGCGGGCGCGAGGGCCAGACCGACGCCGACCGCAACTGGGTGAGGAGGGTCACCGATGTGCGCAACTGGTGTACGTTCGCGGCCTCCGAGCGCTGGCGGGCCGACGACACCGAACACGAGAATTACACCGATTCCGGCGGCAAGTCCGGCGGCCAGAAGGAAAAGCTCGCCTACACCATTCTCGCCGCGTCGCTGGCCTACCAGTTCAACCTGAAATGGGGTGTGAAGCGCTCCAAGGACTTCCGCTTCGTCGTCATCGACGAGGCGTTCGGCCGCGGCTCCGACGAGTCGACGCGGTTCGCGCTCACCCTGTTTCGGAAGCTGGGCCTGCAGCTGCTCATCGTCACGCCCCTGCAAAAGATCCACGTCATCGAGCCGTTCGTCGCGTCGGTCGGCTATGTGGAGAACAGGCAGGGTAATTCCTCGCAGCTGCAGTGCCTGACCATCGAGGAATACCGTCGGCGCAAGAGACTGCACGGCATGGTCACGTTGGGCCGCACCGAAGTCGACGCCGCGGTCTCGTGACCGAGTGGTCGACACCGGCCAGTGTCCGCGTCCGGCTGCGTCGACGGTGGGACACCGGGATTGCGCTTTCGGAGCGTGCGCGCGGGCGGGAGTTCGCCGCGGTCGACGTGCCGATCCGCGGCCCAACAGCCTCCGAGCTGGGGCCCCGGTACGCTGAAGTGGCGGCCTGGGTACGCGAGTGGGCGAACCAGGCCGGGCCATATACGCTGAGCACCAAGGTGATTGGCGCACGCCGCACCGGCGCAAACGAGATTCCGGACCGCATCCGCATCGAGACGTTAGACGACCTCGCCACCTTCTTGGGTACCTCCGATCAGGCGCGTCGTCATAGCGATCTCATGGAGTTAGCGAAAACCGTTGCACCCGAAGTCTATTCGTGGGTCGTCGACAAGCCGATGCGCGCGCTTGCCCACGAAGCCGAATTCGACAGGCTGCTAGCCTGTGTGCGCTGGTTGGCCGACAACGTCGACCGTGACCGCTACCTGCGGGAGATCGACGCTCCGGGAGTGGACACCAAGTTCGTCGAACGCCATCGGGGGATTCTGTCCGAGCTTGTCGACCTGGTCGTCGGTTCGCCAGCCGATCAACGGTCGCGCGACTTCGCTGCGCGTTACGGTTTCCGGGACAAGCCGACGCGGGTGCGCGTCCGGGTCTTGGACGCGGCGACCTCGTTCCTGCCCGCAGGCATCACCGACGTCGAGCTGCCCACCGACGAGTTCGTGTCACACCCGTTCGGCGTCGAACGCGTGTTCCTGGTGGAAAACGAGGTGACCTGCCTGGCGTTCCCACCCGTACCGCGGTCGCTGCTGATATTTGGAGGTGGATACGCGGTGTCCCGTGTCAGCCGGTTGGACTGGCTGCAGGATGTCCGGCTGCATTACTGGGGTGATATCGACACGCACGGCTTCCGCATCCTCAACCTGTTGCGATCCCGCTTTCCAGACGCGAGTTCGATGTTGATGGACCGCGCCACGCTTCTCGCCCACGAAGCGCACTGGGACCGAGAACCGTCGCCGGTCAACGTGCACCTGCCGCACCTCACCGCAGACGAAGCGGCGCTCTATCGGGACCTCGTGGAAGACGTGTTCGGTCCGGCGGTGCGCCTGGAGCAGGAGCGGATCGGCTACTCGCGGATCGAGGCGGTGGTGAGCACGCTGTCGTAGCGGGCCCGCTTCGTCATCACAAATCGTCCGGCAAGAGTCGGAACTCTGGATGATGCGTCAGCGGTCGAATGGCACGAAAATCACGCCTATCGAGCGTGAGAATGCAGTCGGTCTCGTATTCCGCGGCCAGCACGACGTTGACCGAGTCGGCGAGGTCCAAGCGCAGTGCGGCGTATCTTCCCTGAATGATCCGACCGCGGCGCAGTACGGGCGCGGACTCGGGTACCAATACCCGCTTCTTACGTTCTTGAGCGAGCAGCCAGTCGATCGCCTCATGGGCCGCATTGCGATCGATGTTCCGGGTCATGATGTGCTCGATTTCGGCGATCACCAGAGGCGAGATGACGGTTACCGACGCACGTTGAAACGCGCTGCGCGCAGCTTCTTGGCCGGGATCGTCGGCGTTGAACGCTGATACCAGACCGGAAGTGTCTCCGATTACGATCACGCAGTGCGGTGCTTGCGGTTCGCCGCTTCTTCCGTCGCTTCCGTTATGTCGTCGTCGCTCACGGGACCGCCGAAGCGAAACTCCGGGATGTTCCAGTCGTCGGACCAGCGACGAGAACGCAGCGCGACGATGTGGAACGCCTCTCGGAAGTACTCCGACTCCGGACGACCTTCGCGGGCCGCGGCTTCCTTGACGGCCTTTAGGTCGTCCTCGTCGACCATCACAGTCGTCTTCTTGAGTGCCATAGGGTTATGGTACCCGCACCAGCACTAAGTGGAAGTTGCGTGGACGTTGGCGTCGGCCCGGCCCTTCGGCTGCAAAGCGATCCGCATCCTGGCCGTCGCGCTCGCGAGCGTGCACAAAATGTCGACGTATCACGGCGTGTCGGGCCGCAGACACCTCCGTAAGTGGTTTTTGTCAAGGGGTTGGGGGGACCTGCCCGGTCCTCGTCTCTACGTAGTTCGTCAAACGGGTTTGGTTCCCGACTGCGTGCAACCGAGTTTGTGAGGAACGGGCGGGGCCTGCTCATGGTGTCTGGCGAGGTCACCTGTTGGTGCCTCAGGCACGCGTGGAGCTTGGCCCCAACCGTGGGTTATTCAGATGGATCGTTAAGCCGCTGCGGGCATTTCGCTGGCGCCGGCGATGGCAGGATCCCAATGCACGCCCTGGGTGACCACGACATGGATCCAGCGCAGCAGCGCTGCGGCCAGCGCGGCTCGGGCCTGCCCATCGGTGAGCTTGTTGCGCTCGCGGGTGGTCAGATACCGGTAGCGGGCGGCCATCACCGGGTTGTGCGGGAGCGCCCCCCACACCGCGCGCCAGGCGGCCAGCCGCAGCCGGGGCCGGCCGCGCCGGGAGATCCGCGATCGGCCCTGAAAGGTGCCGCTGGCATTCTCGCGTGGGCACAGCCCGGCATGTTTGACCAGCGCGCGGGGACTGTCGAAGCGGGTCGGGTCGCCGGTTTCGGCCAACATGGCGGCCGCGCCGACCGCGCTGATGCCGGGGATGCTGCTGACGTAGCCGGTCAGGCCCAGTTCATCGAGCACCTCGACCATGCGGGTTTCCACCTCGGCCAGCCGCGTGGTGGCCGAGCGCCAATCCGAAAGCACATCGCGGGCGCGTTCCAGCGCACCTGGGCGCTGCGCCATCACCCCAGTCGGGTCCACCAGGGCGGTGAACACCGCGGAGATGATCGCTCGCCGCCGCCGCTGCCCACCCCAGCGCGGCAGCTCGCGGACCACCGCGGCCTCAAACCGCGCCAAACCCAGCCGGGCCAACCGCTCCGGATGGCCGTTGCAGCGCTCCAGCACCACCGCCAGGGCGGCACACCAGTTGGTGGACTCGAACGTTTGGCCGCGGCCTCCAGCACGCCGGGCCAGGCGCACTCGAGCAGATCACGCAGCTGCTGCACGCACGCGGTGGCCTCGGTGACCAGCCGCTCGCGGCGGGCCCCCAACTGGCGCAGCCGAGCCCAGGTCTCATCGGCACGCTCGGGGGCATAGCAGTGCAGCTGGGCCACCAGCCGCGCGATCAACATCGCGTCCTTGTCATCGCTTTTATCCCGGGTGTAATCCTCGGCCTCCCGGGCCCGGCCCACCAGCATCGGGTTCACACACACCAACGTCATATCCCGTTGGGTGGCAAGCTGATTGAGCACCATCCAGCGATGCCCGGTCGGCTCACACCCCACCGTCACACCGGCGAATCCGCGCTTGAGCGCGACACGGCGCGCCCACTCCAGCACCGGGCCCAACTCCCACGCCTTGGCCTTCACCGTCTGGCGGGCCAGCACCTGCGAATCATGATCACAGACCACCACCGCCTGCTTCTTATCCGCCAGATCAATGCCCACGATCGCGTGATCGACCGGAACCAGCCTGCGCAACTCGGCCAGCTTGGCGTTCCGGCGCTTGTCACCACGCGACAACCCACTACCCTTGGTCACAACGTCCTCCTGGATGTCTTGGGACTTCGAACCCGTCAACGACACCAGGAGGCGCCCTCACTATCTTCACTTTCTTCAACAAGACGCGACATAGCTCTCTTACTACGCACGCTCGCGCGAGACGGGAACGGATTTGGTTCCTCGCAGGTCGTCCCCTAGAATCTAGGGGTTGCCTTGGGCAGACCTCGGCTGGCTTTCGGGCTGGCCCCGCGTGCCCTTCGGTGACACAAGACCGCGCACGTCAGGTCTCTGGTGGCTTGCCACCAGGACGTCCCCGCCTGCCGTGCACACATTAACCAGGTCGAGGAGATCGAGTGATTCAGCAGGAATCGCGGGTGAAGGTCGCCGACAACACGGGCGCCAAGGAGATCTTGTGCATCCGCGTGCTCGGCGGCTCGTCGCGGCGCTATGCCGGCATCGGCGACATCATCGTGGCGACAGTCAAGGAAGCCATCCCCGGCGGCAACGTCAAGCGTGGCGAAGTGGTCAAGGCCGTCATCGTGCGCACCGTCAAGGAGCGCCGCCGCGCCGACGGCAGCTACATCAAGTTCGACGAGAACGCCGCCGTCATCATCAAGCCCGACAACGATCCGCGCGGCACGCGCATCTTCGGCCCGGTTGGCCGTGAACTGCGTGAGAAGCGCTTCATGAAGATCGTCTCGCTCGCTCCGGAGGTGTTGTAGATGAAGGTCCACAAGGGCGACACGGTGCTCGTCATCTCCGGTAAGGACAAGGGCGCCAAGGGCAAGGTGCTCTTGGCCTACCCGACCCGGCAGAAGGTGCTCGTCGAGGGCGTGAACCGGATCAAGAAGCACACCGCGATCTCGCGCACCGAGCGCGGCGCGCAGTCCGGCGGCATCGTCACCCAGGAGGCGCCGATCCACGTCAGCAACGTGATGGTGATCGACTCCGACGGCAAGCCGGCCCGCATCGGCTACCGGGTCGACGAAGAGACCGGCAAGAAGGTCCGCATCTCCAAGCGCAACGGCAAGGACATCTAGAGATGACTACTGCAGAGAAGACGCTGCCCCGTCTCAAGCAGCGCTACCGTGAGGAAATCCGCGACTCGCTGCAGCAGGAGTTCGGCTACGGCAACGTCATGCAGATCCCCGGCGTGGTGAAGGTCGTGGTGAACATGGGCGTCGGCGACGCCGCCCGCGACGCGAAGCTGATCAACGGCGCCGTCAACGACCTGGCACTGATCACCGGCCAGAAGCCGGAAGTGCGCAAGGCCCGCAAGTCCATCGCACAGTTCAAGCTGCGCGAAGGCATGCCGATCGGCGCGCGGGTGACCCTGCGCGGGGACCGGATGTGGGAGTTTCTCGACCGGCTGATCTCGATCGCGCTGCCCCGTATCCGTGACTTCCGGGGACTCTCGCCCAAGCAGTTCGACGGCACCGGCAATTACACCTTTGGGCTGACCGAGCAGTCGGTGTTCCACGAGATCGACGTGGACTCGATCGACCGGCCCCGTGGCATGGACATCACCGTCGTCACCTCGGCGACGAACGACGACGAAGGACGAGCGTTGTTGCGGGCGCTGGGCTTTCCGTTCAAGGAGAACTGAACAGATGGCAAAGAAGGCATTGGTCAACAAGGCCAACAAGAAGCCCAAGTTCAAGGTGCGGGCGTACACCCGCTGCAACAAGTGCGGCCGTCCGCACGCGGTTTACCGCAAGTTCGGGCTGTGCCGCATCTGCCTGCGCGAGATGGCGCACGCCGGTGAACTGCCGGGTGTGCAGAAGTCCAGCTGGTAGCAGCGGGCCCTAGACCAGAAGACCAATCCAGAAAGGTGCGCGGAAGGCCCTGAGAAGGGGAACCGCCGCGAGGAAGGTGAACCGGCTGTCATGACCATGACGGATCCGATCGCAGACTTCTTGACACGTCTGCGCAACGCCAATTCGGCGTACCACGACGAGGTGGCCCTGCCGCACTCGAAGATCAAGGCCAACATCGCCCAGATCCTCAAGAGCGAGGGCTACATCAGCGACTACCACACCGAGGATGCTCGGGTGGGCAAGTCGCTGGTGGTGCAACTGAAGTACGGCCCCAGCCGTGAACGCAGCATCGCCGGGCTGCGCCGGGTGTCCAAGCCCGGCCTGCGCGTGTATGCGAAATCCACCAACCTGCCGCGAGTTCTCGGTGGCCTCGGCGTGGCGATCATCTCCACGTCCTCGGGTCTGCTCACCGACCGTCAGGCAGCCAGACAGGGCGTGGGCGGCGAAGTCCTCGCTTACGTGTGGTGAGGGAGGGTTAGACATGTCGCGCATTGGTAAGCAGCCGGTCGTCATCCCCGCCGGGGTCGACGTGACGATCGACGGTCAGAACGTGTCGGTCAAGGGACCGAAGGGCACGCTGGAACTGGCGGTTGCCGACCCGATCACGGTGTCGCGCAACGACGACGGCGCCATCGTGGTGGCCCGGCCCGACGACGAGCGTCGCAATCGCTCGCTGCACGGGCTGTCGCGCACACTTGTGGCCAATCTGGTCACCGGCGTCACCGAGGGCTACACCACCAAGATGGAGATCTTCGGCGTCGGCTACCGCGTGCAGCTCAAGGGCAACACGCTCGAGTTCGCGCTCGGCTACAGCCATCCCGTTGTTGTCGCGGCGCCGGAGGGCATCACCTTCGCGGTCGAGACGCCCACCAAGTTCTCGATCTCCGGCATCGACAAGCAGAAGGTCGGCCAGATCTCGGCGAACATCCGCCGCCTGCGCCGCCCGGACCCGTACAAGGGCAAGGGCGTTCGCTACGAGGGCGAGCAGATCCGCCGCAAGGTCGGAAAGACAGGTAAGTAGACATGGCTACGAACACTGAGTCAGCGACGCGTAAGTCGGTGGGGCAGAACGCGTCCGAGGCCCGGCGGGTCGCGCGGTTGCGTCGGCACGCCCGGCTGCGCAAGAAGATCTCGGGTAGCGCCGAGACGCCCCGCCTGGTGGTCAACCGTTCGTCGCGGCACATCCACGTGCAGCTGGTGAACGACCTCACCGGTACCACGGTGGCTGCCGCGTCCTCGATCGAGGCCGATGTGCGGGCGGTCGAGGGTGACAAGAAGGCCCACAGCGTGCGGGTCGGTCAACTGATCGCCGAGCGTGCCAAGGCCGCCGGGATCGACACCGTGGTGTTCGACCGCGGTGGGTACACCTACGGCGGACGGATCGCGGCCCTGGCCGACGCGGCGCGCGAAGGCGGGCTCAACTTCTAATGACAGTTAACGGAAGGACTGCATGATGGCCGAGCAGGCAACATCTGGTGCCGGCGGCCCAGGTACATCGGACGGCCGACCCCCCCGCGGTGACCGCGACGGCCGGGGTCGTCGTGACGACCGAGGCGGCCGAGGCGGCCGCGACAGCGGCGAGAAGAGCAACTACCTCGAGCGCGTCGTAGCGATCAACCGTGTTTCCAAGGTGGTCAAGGGTGGCCGGCGGTTCAGCTTCACCGCACTGGTCATCGTCGGTGACGGCAAGGGCATGGTCGGCGTCGGCTACGGCAAGGCCAAGGAAGTTCCGGCCGCGATCGCCAAGGGTGTCGAGGAAGCGCGCAAGGGCTTCTTCCGGGTCCCGCTGATCGGCGGCACCATCGTCCATCCCGTCCACGGTGAGGCGGCTGCGGGTGTGGTGATGCTGCGCCCGGCCAGCGCCGGTACCGGCGTGATCGCCGGCGGTGCAGCCCGCGCCGTGCTGGAATGCGCCGGCGTGAAGGACATCCTGGCCAAGTCGCTGGGCAGCGACAACGCGATCAACGTGGTGCATGCCACCGTTGCAGCACTGAAGCTGTTGCAGCGTCCTGAAGAGGTGGCGGCCCGACGCGGCCTGTCCATCGAAGACGTCGCGCCGGCCGGCATGCTGCGGGCGCGGCGGGAGGCCGAGGCGCTGGCCGCATCGGCCGCGCGTGAAGGGTCGGCATAGCGATGGCGGACTTGAAGATCACCCAGGTGCGCAGCACCATCGGTGCGCGCTGGAAGCAGCGTGAAAGCCTGCGGACGCTCGGGCTGCGGAAGATCCGGCAGTCGGTGGTCCGTGAGGACAACGCACAGACCCGCGGTCTGATCAAGACCGTGCATCACCTCGTAGAGGTTGAGGAGGTCTAAGAAGATGACGCCGATCAAGCTTCACGATTTAAAGCCGGCCCCCGGCTCTAAGACCGCGAAGACCCGCGTGGGTCGCGGCGAGGGCTCCAAGGGCAAGACCGCCGGTCGCGGTACCAAGGGCACCAAGGCCCGCAAGAACGTCCCGGCGACGTTCGAGGGCGGCCAGATGCCGATTCACATGCGGCTGCCCAAGCTCAAGGGCTTCCGCAACCGCTTCCGCACCGAGTATGAGGTCGTCAACGTCGGCGACATCAACAAGCTGTTCCCCAAGGGCGGCGATGTCGGTGTGGACGAACTGGTTACGGCCGGCGCGGTCCGGAAGAACGCGTTGGTCAAGGTGCTCGGCGACGGCAAGCTGACCGTCAAGGTCAACGTCACCGCGCACAAGTTCAGCGGCAGCGCGCGCGCGAAAATCACGGCCGCGGGCGGTTCCGCGACCGAGCTCTAGTTCGCAAGCAGCAGGGCCCCGCACGCCTCGGCGTGTCGGGGCCTCTTGCGTTCCCTAGCTTGCGCGGGGGCGCAGCTCGCCGGGGTTACCAGGTGAAGCAGCCCACGCCGGGCACGCAGCCGCCGCCGCCCCAGGGGCCACCGGAACCGCACACGCCATCGGCAGTGCAGCCGCCGCCGCCTAACGGGCCGCCGGAACCGCATGTTCCATCGGGAGTACAGCCGCTGCCGCCACCTGCATCGCCGCTGCCGCAGACCCCATTGAGGCAGCCGTCACCGCCGGGGCTCGCGGGAATGGTGATGCTCGAAATGCCCGCCGCCACCGCGAAGGACTCTGCTGCTGCCACCGGCGCCGCGGCGATCGCCGTGGCCGCCGCTCCCGCCATGACCAGCGGGGCGATGAATTTCAGTTTCGCCATCATATTTCCGGTGTACCACCAGAAACCACGAACTTAAACCACCTAATTTTCAGCGAAATCTGTGAGTCAGGTGAGCTGGGGAATCACATCCACAGCAAGCCGTTCCATCTGCTCGCGATCCTCGGCGACGTCCTCGCCGACGGGGTTGAGCAGGATCATCTCGGCGCCGGCGTCGATGACCTCGCGTAGTCCGCGAACCACGTCGGCGGGTGTGCCCGATACCGGAACAGCCTCGATGCCCGGCATCCCTCCATAGATGCGGTGCAGTCCGGCGACCACCCGTTCGCGGGCGCGCGCGGGATCATCGTCGATCATCAAGTACACCCGCTTGCCGATGGTGAATCCTGCCGGGTCCTTGCCCTGGCGGTCGAGCTCACGGCGGACCGTCTTGACGGCTTCTGAGAAGCTGGCCGTCGTCGACGAACCCGCACCCAGGAAAGCGTCGCCCAGGCGCACGGCGCGGGCCAGCGCCGCGGGAGCGTTGGCGCCGAACCAGATCGGCGGGTGCGGCCGCTGCACGGGCTTGGGCTGGATCGGCAAGGCGTCGACGTCGCGGAAGCGGCCGTGGAACGTCACCGTGGGGTCGTCGGACCAGGCGTTCTTCATCAGCTCCAACCCCTCCGTGAAGCTGCTGATGAACGTCGACTTCTCAACGCCGAACGCGGAGAACGGTCGAAAACCGCCGCCGGGCGCCACGCCAAGATCAAGCCGGCCGTGGCTCAGCTGGTCCACCGCTGTGGCGGCCGCGGCCAGCTGCAGCGGGTCGTGCAGCGACGTGATGAGCACCGCCACGCCGAGGCGCAGGCGGGTGGTATGTGCCGCCGCCCATGACAGCAGCTCCAGCGGGGCGAGCGACGGCGCGTGGCCGATCGTCTGCTCGAGCGTCCAGCCGCCGACGAAGCCCAGCTCCTCTGCTCGCATGAGATAACTCCGCACCCCGTCCGCGTCGAAACCGCCGGTCACTCGCTGGGGAATCGAGATCGAGAAGCTCACCGGACCACGGTACGGTGCGATCCTGGGAGGGCCGGCGCTGCTCGGTAGGCTCGGTGCATGTTCTCCTTTTTGCCCGGCATCCCCGGCACAGACGAGCTGCGCGCACTGGCCCGGCGGGTCGACACCGCCCGTCATCACGGCGTGCCGAGCGGCTGCGTGCTCGAACTCGACCTGCAGTCGGTGCCGCATGAGACCGGCGGCTTCGATCCGTTCGCGATAATCGCCAGCGGTGGTCGGCCGCTCGTGTTGCGGGAGGCCGTCGCCGCCATCCACCGCGCCGCCGAGGACACTCGGGTGGCGGGGCTGATCGCGCGGGTCCAGATTCCGGCCGCGGCCGCCGGGCCGGTGCAAGAGTTGCGCGAGGCCATCGCGGCTTTCAGCGATGTCAAGCCATCGCTGGCGTGGGCCGAGACGTATCCCGGCACGCTTTCGTACTACCTGGCGTCGGCGTTCCGCGAGGTGTGGATGCAGCCGTCGGGCACAGTCGGATTGGTCGGCTTCGCCACCAACGCGCTGTTCCTGCGCGACGCGCTGGACAAGGCCGGCATCGAAGCCCAGTTCATCGCCCGTGGTGAATACAAGTCCGCGGCAAACCTTTTCACGCAGGACAGCTACACGGATGCACATCGCGAAGCCGACAGCCGGTTGATCGAAAGCCTGCACGCCCAGGTGTGGCAGGCCGTCGCCGAGTCGCGCCACCTCGAGCCCGCCGAGGTCGACGCGCTCGCCGACAAGGCGCCGCTGCTGCGCGACGACGCGGTCACCGGCCGCTTGATCGACCGCATCGGGTTCCGCGACGAGGCCTACTCCCGCATCGGCGAACTCGTTGGCGCGCCGGGGATTTCACCCGAAACTGGCGACGCCGACTCCGATGACGCCCCGCCGCGGCTGTACCTGTCGCGATATGCGCGGGCGACCGCGTCGCGGCCCACACCACCCATGCCCCCGATCCCCGGCCGCAAGACCAAGCCGACTATCGCGGTCGTCACCCTGCACGGTCCCATCGTCAGCGGCCGGGGCGGCCCGCAGGCACTGCCGCTCGGTAGTTCGACCGCGGGCGGTGACACCATCGCCGCGGCGCTGCGCGAAGCCGCCGCTGACGACTCGGTGTCGGCGATCGTATTGCGGGTGGACAGCCCGGGCGGTTCGGTCACCGGATCGGAAACCATTTGGCGCGAAGTGAATCGGGTGCGTGACGGCGGCAAACCGGTCGTCGCGTCGATGGGCGCGGTGGCGGCGTCCGGCGGCTACTACGTGTCGATGGGCGCCGACGCGATCGTCGCCAACGCCGGCACGATCACCGGCTCGATCGGCGTGGTGACCGGCAAGCTGGTGGCCCGCGAGCTCAAGGGCCGCCTCGGCGTCGGCTCCGATTCGGTGCGCACCAACCCCAACGCCGACGCTTGGTCCATCAACCAGCCCTTCACCGACGAGCAACACGCGCACGTCGAGGCCGAGGCCGACCTGTTCTACACCGACTTCGTCGAGCGCGTCGCGCAGGGCCGCAAGATGACCGTGGAGGCGGTCGACGCGATCGCCCGCGGCCGGGTGTGGACCGGCGCCGACGCCAAGGAGCGCGGCCTCGTCGACGAACTCGGCGGACTGCGCACCGCGATTACCCGCGCCAAGGTGCTGGCCGGGCTGGAGCCCGACGCCGAGGTGCGCCTCGTCGGCTACCCGGGCTCGTCGCTGATGGATCTGCTGCGGCCGAAGCCGTCGTCGCAGCCCGCCGCAGCGTCCCTGCCCGATGCGGTGGCCACGCTGCTCGGCCGATCGGTGGGCGGGATGCTCAGTCAGGCCGAGCGGTCGCTGACCGGCGTCAGCGCGCTCTGGCTCGGCGACTACCGGTTCTAGCCGCCGAGCGGCCACTTATTGGACGCATCTTCGCGAAACGCATGTCACAAGTGGCCGCTCGCGCCAGCCTTGAGCCATGGTGTACTCGGCGGCGGGCAAGCGGGTTCTCATCATGGGCGCCTCGTCCGGTGTGGGTGCCGCCCTGGCCCGTCGGCTCGCGGAACAGGGTGCGGTCCTGCGTCCACGCGCCCGGCCGATGGGAGTGGAGCCCGCTGTACTTCAAGGAGATCAACTGGGTCGGCTCCAACGCGTTCGGAATCGAAGAGGTCGAGGGAGAACGCAAGCACGCCATCGCCCACTACCTCGACCTGGTCGTCGGCGGCCGAGTGGACCTGCGCCCCATGCTGACTCACACGTTCCGGCTCGAGCAGTGGCGCGACGCATTCCTGGCCATCGCGAACCAGGGGGAGTCGGGAGCTGTCAAGGTTGCGATCGACCAGCGCTAGCTACATCGGGCGACCGCGCCATTCGCGCGGCGACGTGCCGTGGGTGCGGCGGAACAGCCTGCTGAAGTATCCCGGATCGGGCATCCCGACACGCCGGGCGACCTCGCCGACGGGCAGCCGCGTGTCGGACAGCAAGCTGCGGGCTTCGGCCATGCGGCGTTCGATGATCCACTCCTGCACGGTGCGCCCGGTGCGGCGGCGCACGACGGTGGTCAGATGCCCCGGCGTGACTCCGAGCTCGCGCGCCACATCGCGCAGCGACAGTGGCTCGCTGAGGCGGCGGTCGATCACCGTGAACACCTCGGCGAGTAGGGGTTCGCCGCTGCGCTTCAGATCGCCCACCACGTCGCCGGCCAGCCGTGCGATGTCGATCAGCAGCAGGGTCAGATGCGCCAGCGCCGCCTGCCGATAGCCCTCCTGCCGGCCTGCAAGTTCAGCCTCGATCGAGTCGATCACGGTGGCCCACACCGGCTGCCGCTCCGCGGGCACCTTCAGTTGCAACAGCCCGCTGGACTGCCCGTGCACGAACGGGAACAGCAGCGGGTGAACCCGCCACGCCGGCCACGGCGATCGCCCATCCCCATCCAGCGCAGCAGGATCGAAGAACACCGCGACCCCATCATCTCTGTGGGCCACCCGTTCAGGATCGACCGCCGCACCCGGCGCCACCACGTACACCAGTCCGGCCGTGTGGGAGTACCACAACGCCGGGAAGTCGTGAATGTGCACACCGCGTTCGAGAACGTCGCCAGGCCCGGCACGGTCCACCGATACAGGAGGGGTGTCGAAGTCGGCCCGGTACTGATAGACAGGCACGCCGTCGCGGTGGCGGACCAGCCGAGTCGCCTGGGTCATGGGACCGAAGATAGTCCAATTTTTACCGACTATCACCCAACTGCGATGTGCAATGGCGGTCCACCATTGAGCATATGACCGAACATCATCCACATTCTGCGACCCGAGCCGTTGGTAACAGGCACGATTACATACCCGCCGCCGGCCGCGACGCGCTGCTGCCTGCGTACGACCTGCTGACCCGGGTGCTGGGCATGAATCGGGTGTACGACCGCGTGATCGCGCAGGCAGAACTCGCCGACGGGTTGCGTGTCCTCGAAATCGGTTGCGGCACGGGTAACGTCACCATCCGCGCCAAGCGCGCTCATTCTGGGGCAGACTTGACCGGCTCCGACCCGGACCCGCTGGCCCTTGCCCGGGCGCAACGAAAAGCACGTGGAATGACCGGAATTCGATTCGAGAGGGCATACGCGCAACAGCTGCCCTATGGGGAGGGCGAATTCGATCGGGTGCTGTCATCGATGATGCTGCACCATTTGGACGACGATGTGAAAGCCGGCGCGGCAGCGGAGATTCACCGCGTCTTGAGGCCCGGCGGCACACTGCACATTGTCGACATCGGCGGCAACATGACCGCCCACGACGGCTTCATGGCGCGGCGCATGCTGCACAATCCCCACGCCGCAGGCAACCTCGGCGACGCGATTCCGCGATTGCTCCGATCGGTCGGGTTCGACTGCAGCGAGGTGGCGACCCGGCGGCATCGCCTCGTCGGACGGCTCACCTTCTATCGCGCCACCCGCCCGGCCTGACGGTCCTAACGCGATTTGTGGAGCGGTAGCCGCGGTGAGCGCGGCTTGGGCTCCACAAATCGCCGCTACATCGGGTTGGCGCGCAGGTAGGTGTAGATGCCCGCGAAGCCCTGGTTGACCTCGTCGGGGATGGGCACCGGACCGCCGAGAGCGCGTGCGCCCCAAACGATCTGGGCGGTCCGCTCGACCAGGGCGCTGACATGCAGGGCACGGTCGGGTCGCGGTCCGACGGCCACGAGGCCGTGGTTGGCAATGAGCGCGGCCGCCCGGCCCTCCAACGCCTTCACCGCGTTGTGGCCGACGTCGGGTGTGCCGGAGGCGGCGTAGTCAGCACAGCGGATCTCGCCGCCGCAGTACACCGCGAACTCGTCGATGCAGGCGGGGATCGGCTGGTGGGCGACCGCGAACATGGTGGCCCACACCGGATGGCTGTGGATCACGCTGCCGATGTCGTCGAACGCGCGGAAGCAAGCCAGATGCAGCTGCATTTCCGTCGACGGCGCCCGACCGTCCTTGGCCTGCAGCACCGCACCTTCCGGGTCGACAAGCACCAGATCCTCGAGTGTCATCTCCGAGTAGTCCACCGACGACGGCGTGATGACGAGGTTGCCGTCCTCCCGACGCGCCGAGATGTTGCCCGCCGTTCCCTCGACCAGGCCGCGCCGCAACATGTCCTTGGCCGCCGCGAGCACCGCGGTCTCGGGGTTGTCCACGAATCTCATTGGGCCAGCACCTCCGGGTTCACGATGTGGGCGGGCGTGGTTCCCGACAGGAGCGCCTCGAGGCCGTCGGCGACGATCTGCGCCTGCCGGGCCTCAGTGTTCCACGTGGCCCCACCGATGTGCGGCGTCAGGACGACGTTGGGCAGGCTCGCCAGCGGATGATCCGTCGGGAGCCATTCGCCGACGAAGTGGTCCAGGCCCGCCGCGGCCACCTTTCCGCTCCGCAAGGCACCGACCAGGGCGTCGGTGTCGTGCAGCTGGGCGCGTGCGGTGTTGAGGAAGACGACGCCGTCGCGCATGGCCGCGAACTGCGGGGCGCCGATCATCCCTACCGTCTCGTCGGTGACCGCCGCATGCAGGGAAACGATGTCGGCCTCGGCGAGGAGCTTGTCGAGGCTGTGGCGGGCCTCGTCGTTGTAGGGGTCGTGCGCGATCACCGAAACGCCTAACCCCGACAGACGCCACCGCAGGGCCCGAGCGACGGCGCCGAGCCCGACCAGCCCGGCGGTGCGCCCGGCGATCTCGGTGGCCCGGAACCGCTGGTAGGGAATCGTGCCTTCGCGAAACACCTGCCCCGCACGGACATCCGCGTCGGCCGCCAACACGTGACGCGTGGCCGCAAACAGCAGCGCGATCGTCATCTCGGCGACCGCGTCGGCGTTGCGGCCGGGGGTGTGCAGCACCGGGATGCCGGCCTTGGTGGCGGCCGGGATATCGACGTTGTTGGGGTCCCCGCGGGTGGCGGCAATCGCGCGCAACGGTAGCTCGAACACCGGGCCGCTGACCGAATCGCTTTCCACGACAAGCACATTCGCGCCTTCCGACGACGCCCGCTCGGCCAGTTGCTCGGCGCTGTAGATCCGCAGCGGGGTCTGATCGATCCACGGGTCATAGACCACGTCGGCCAGCTGCCGGAGCTTGTCCAAGCCCGGACCGCGCAAGGGCGCCGTCACCAAGGCACGAAGTCGGGTCACGATTGCTCATGCTGGCGTACGGTGACGCGCGTGTCACGCAATGAGGTCACAATCGGCGTCGACATCGGCACAACCGCGGTCAAGGCTGTGGCCGCAGACGAGGACGGTCGGGTTGTGACGAGGACACGAATTCCTCACCAGTTGCGGATACCGGCGCCTGATCGCATGGAGCACGACGCCGACGAGGCGTGGCGTCGGGGTCCTTTGGCAGCCGTGGCCCAACTGGCCAGACCCGACGCCAGGGCGGTGGCCGTCACGGCGATGGTGCCGTCCCTGACCGCGGTCGACGAGGCGGGCAGGGCCCTCACGCCGGGGCTGCTGTACGGCGACGGCCGGGGCCGGCAGTCGACGTGCGGTGACGCGAGGTTCCTCACCGGCGAGGCGGTCGGGTTCCTGCGCTGGACGGCCCGGGAAGCGCCCGACGCGAAGGGGTACTGGCCGGCGACGGCGGTAGCCAACCACGTGTTGTCGGGCGAGGCGGTCGTCGACAACGCCACCGCGAGCACGGCCTATCCATTGTTCGATGGCAACGGCTGGAGCGAGCAGGTATGTGCCGAGAGCGGGGCGACGGTCGACTGCATGCCAAGGGTGGCGATGGCGGGCACAGTCGCCGGCGAGGTGACCGGTTCTGATGCCCTGCTGGCCGCCGGTTCGGTCGACGCCCTGTGCGAGCAGATGGTCGCCGGTGCCGACCAGGACGGCGACGTGCTTGTACTGTGCGGCACGACCCTGATCGTGTGGGTGACCATTCCTGAATACCGTGAAGTGCCGGGTCTGTGGACTCTGCCCCACACTGCGCCGGGAAAGTTCCAGATCGGCGGGCCGAGCAACGCGGGCGGACTCTTCCTCGGCTGGGTGGACCACCTTGTGGAAGAAGGCAACCCGACCGTGGATCCTCGGCGGGTGCCGGTGTGGTCGCCGTACATCCGGGGCGAACGCGCACCTTTTCACGACCCGGATCGTCGCGGCGTGCTCGACCGGCTCGACCTCACCCACGACGCCGCATCCCTGCGGCGGGCCGCCTACGAGGCGTCCGGCTTCGTCGTCCGCCACCTCATCGAGCTGAGCGGGGCACCGGTGTCGCGCATCGTGGCGACGGGTGGAGGCACGCGCGTCCTGCCATGGATGCAGGCCATCGCCGACGCCACCGGCCGACGGGTGGAGGTATCGGGGGTGCCCGAGGGGGCTGCGCTGGGAGCGGCTTTCCTCGGCCGGGTGGCGGCCGGTCTCGAATCGGCGATCAACGACGCCGCCCGGTGGGCATCAACCGAGCGGGTCGTTGAGCCCGATCCCGCCTGGACGGGCGTGACTCAGGACCGCTACGGCCGGTTCCTCGAGCTGGCCGAGCGCCAGTGACGCCGAAAGTACGGTTGTTAAACACGAATCGCGAGTAGCGGGGTTAACAACCGTACACTCGGCGCGCCTTAGAGCACCGCGCTGACGTAACTGAGGTTGGCGAAGAAGCCTATGGTTTCCTCTTCGGGAAATTCGAAGCCATTGTCGGCGTAGGCATCCCGCATCGTCATCGCGGATACCTTCCAGCCGCGTTCCGTGAGGTACTCGATGACGTGGCTGCGTTCACCGTGGTAGATGAGGTCGCCCATCTCGATGTTCGATCCGTATTTCTTCATCCGTTCGGAGATGCGCTGCGCGCGCTCGTCGGAGAACATCTTGATGTCCGGGATGTGTTCGGTGGCCACCCTGCTGCCCGGGGCGCTGAGTGCGGTGATGTTGTCGAAGAGCTTGTCCTGCGCCTCTGGCGGCAGGTATATCAGCAACCCCTCGGCGATCCAGGCGGTGGGTTGCGCCGGGTCAAAGCCGTTGTCCCGCAGCGCCTTCGGCCAGTCGTCGCGGAGGTCGACGGCGACGGTGCGCCTGTCGGCCGTGGGCCGAGCCTCCAGGTCGGTAAGCGTCCTGGTTTTGAACTCGATGACGTCCGGCTGGTCGACCTCGTACACGGTGGTTCCGTCGGGCCACGCCAGCCGGTAGGCCCGCGCATCCAGGCCGGCGGCCAAGATCACCGCCTGGCGCACACCCGCGGCGGTGGCGTCGATGAACAGATCGTCGAAGTGGCGCGTGCGAACCGCCATTCCCTCCGCCGCCCGGCGCAGGTTGAACTCGGGATCCACGGCCTCCAGGTCGATCTCGCCGTCAAGCGCCCGGGTAAAGAAATCGAGGCCGACCGCGCGCACCAGCGGCTCGGCGAATGGGTCGTCGATCAGTCCCTCCCGGTTGGCGAGCGCGCGCTGCGCGGCCACCATCGTGGCCGTCGCGCCCACGCTGGACGCCAGATCCCATGTGTCGTTGTCGGTTCGGGCCATCATGCTCCTCTACAGCCGGCTCGCGGTGACCGCGATTGTGTTTCGTAGCGGCGCGGACGCGTCGTCGTCGGGCATCACACGCCCGTACACGGCGAACAGGTCCGCTCTGGTTTGTGTCGACACCTGCCAGCCGTGTGCGGCCAGATAATCGGTGACGGGGTTTCGGTCGCCTTGATAAACGAGATCGGCCAGGTCGAGGTTCAACCCCTGCTCACCCCAGTGGCGGGCCATCGTCTTGCTGCGCGCGGTGAGCGCGGCCGCACCTTCGGGGTGATATTCGGTCGCCAGGCGACTGCCGTTTGCACTGAGTGCGCTGATCTCGTCGAACAGTCGGTCCTGCGCCTCGGGTGGCAAGTAGACCAACAGCCCCTCGGCGCTCCACGCGGTCGGGAGGGCTTCGTCGAATCCGTTGGCGCGCAACGCGGCCGGCCAATCGTCGCGAAGGTCGACGCCGACGATCCGGTGTTGTGCGGTCGGGCGGGCACCCAACTCCGACAGCGTGGTGCCCTTGAACTCCATGACGTCGGGCAGGTCTACCTCGTAGACCACGGTGCCCGGCGGCCACGGCAGCCGGTACGGGCGTGAGTCGAGACCTGAGGCCAGGATGACCGTCTGGCGGACTCCCGCGTCGGCCGCCGCGGTGAAGAAGTCGTCGAAGAATCGTGTGCGCACGGCGATCAGATCGACCGCACGGTCCATGTTGAACCTGGGATCGTCGGAGAAGTCGGCGAGCGACGCGTCGCCGTCGAGTACTCGGGTGAACACGTCGATGCCCACCGCCCGGGCCAGCGGCTCGGCAAACGGGTCGTTGATCAGCGGGTCGGACGCCTTGCTGGCCAACGCCCTGACGGTCGCGACCATCGTCGCGGTCGCGCCAACGCTGGATGCCAGATCCCAGCTGTCGTTGTCGGTGCGTGGCATTGCGGGCCTACTTCAAGGTGCCGCTGACATAGAGGAGTTCGCCGAAATTGCCAACTTCGTCCTCGTCCAGAGGCGGCAGACCGGCCAAGTCAAGCAGCTCCTTTACGCTGTGGCGGCTGAGCTGCCAGCCGTGGTCGGCCAGATAACTGTCCGCTTCGTTGCGGTCACCGATGTAGACCAGCTCGGCGAAGTCGAGGTCGAACCCGTGGTCGCGCCACCGGTCGGAGGCCGTACGCATCCGCTCGATCACCTTTTCGTGATCGTCACGGTCGATGTTGGGCACAGCTTCCACGGCCACCCGGCTGCCCGGCGCGCTGAGCTCGGTGATCGTGTCGAGCAGCCGGTCCTGGGCATCCGGCGGCAAGTAGCCGAGCAGACCTTCTGCACTCCAGGCCGCTGGCTGGCGAGGGTCGAAGCCCGCTTCGATCAGTGCCGACGGCCAGTCATAGCGCAGGTCGATCCCGACCGTGCGGCGATCCGCGGTGGGTTCGGCGCCCAATTCGGCCAGGGCTCTGCCCTTGAACTCGATCACCTCGGGCTGGTCGATCTCGTAGACCGTCGTCCCGGCGGGCCACGGCAGCCGGTATGCCCGGGAGTCCAGGCCGGACGCCAAGATCACCGCCTGCCGAATGCCCGCGGACGTCGCGTCAAGGAAGAACTCGTCAAAGAACTTTGTCCGGACGGCCATGTTGTCGGTCATGCGCTGCATGCCGACTGTCTCGCTGTCGCTGTCGAGGTCTTCGGGACGCAGCTCGCCGGTGACAAGCCGCGTGAAGAAGTCCACGCCCACCGCGCGCACCAGCGGCTGGGCGAACGGATCGTCGATCAACGCGTTGTCGGCATTGGTGGCCATCGCGCGGGCCGCCGCCACCATGGTGGCCGTCGCCCCGACGCTCGATGCCAGGTCCCATGTGTCGTTGTCTGTTCGCGCCATCCCTGACCCCTATCGACGTAATAAAACCCGTTACTTAGGTGATGTAACGAGCTGTCGCCGACTGTACGCCGCGAAACTGAAGAGTGGCTTAGCCCTTGTCGCTCGGATCGGATGCGGGCCAACTGAGCCTCGACTGTTACTCTCGTAGACTGTTTGACGCGTGACTCCGCAGGCTACGAGCTTGTCGGGGCGCCGCGCACGACTTAACCAGACGCTGGTCACACCAGCCCCATTCGCACGCCGCGACCTACAGTTCGGCTGCGCAGGAGGAAGAGTGCTCTCGGCTTTCATCTCATCGCTGCGGACAGTAGACCTGAGGCGAAAGATCCTGTTCACCCTGGGCATCATCATCCTGTACCGGGTGGGCGCCTCGATCCCATCGCCGGGCGTTAACTACCCGAACGTGCAGGAATGCATCGCGCAGGTCAGCGGCGGCGACTCCGCGCAGATCTACTCGCTGATCAATCTGTTCTCCGGCGGCGCGCTGCTGCAGCTGACGGTGTTCGCGATCGGCATCATGCCCTACATCACGGCCAGCATCATCGTGCAGCTGCTCGGCGTGGTGATCCCGCGCTTCGAGGAGCTGCGCAAGGAAGGCCAAGCGGGCCAGGCCAAGCTGACGCAGTACACCCGTTACCTGTCGATCGCACTGGCCGTCCTGCAGGCCACCAGCATCGTGGCGCTGGCGGCCAACGGCGGGCTGCTGCAGGGCTGCACACTCGACATCATCCAGGGTCAGGGTGAGGGCCTGAACATCTTCACGCTGGTGGTCATCGTGCTGGTGATGGCCGCGGGCGCGGCGCTGGTGATGTGGATGGGCGAACTGATCACCGAGCGCGGCATCGGCAACGGCATGTCGTTGTTGATCTTCGCCAGCATCACCGCCCGCATCCCGATCGAGGGCAAGAACATCCTGGACAGCCGCGGTGGCCTGGTGTTCACCGCGGTCTGCGGCGCGGCGTTGATCATCATTATCGGCGTGGTGTTCGTCGAGCAGGGACAGCGGCGCATCCCGGTTCAATACGCCAAGCGGATGGTGGGCCGCAAGATGTACGGCGGCACGTCGACGTATCTGCCGCTGAAGGTCAACCAGGCCGGCGTTATCCCGGTGATCTTCGCGTCGTCGCTGATCTACGTTCCGCAACTGATCACGCAGCTGATCCAGAGCGGCAGCTCCAATCCCGGCACCGGATGGTGGGAGCGGTTCCTCGCCGATTACCTGACCGACCCAAGTAACCCGGTTTACATAGCCTTCTACTTCGGCCTGATCGTGTTCTTCACGTACTTCTATGTGTCGATCACGTTCAACCCGGACGAGCGTGCCGACGAGATGAAGAAATACGGTGGGTTCATCCCGGGCATCCGGCCCGGCAAACCGACGGCCGACTACCTGCGTTATGTCCTGAGCCGAATCACCCTCCCGGGCTCGATCTATCTCGGCGTGATCGCCGTGCTGCCGAACCTGTTCCTGGAAATCGGCAACACCGGCGCCGTCCAGAATTTGCCGTTCGGCGGAACTGCGGTTCTGATCATGATTGGCGTCGGATTGGATACCGTTAAACAGATCGAGAGCCAGCTGATGCAACGCAACTACGAAGGGTTCCTGAAGTGAGACTCGTTCTACTCGGACCGCCTGGCGCGGGCAAAGGCACGCAGGCGCAGAAGCTGTCCGAGAAGCTCGGCGTCCCGCAAATCTCCACCGGGGACCTCTTCCGCAAGAACATCAGCGACGGCACGCCGCTCGGCGTGGAGGCCAAGCGCTACCTCGACGCCGGCGATCTGGTGCCCAGCAGCCTGACCAACGCCCTGGTCGAGGACCGGATCGGCCAGCCCGACGCCGCCGAGGGCTTCATCCTCGACGGCTATCCCCGCTCGGTCGAGCAGGCGCAGGCGCTCGACGAGATGCTGAAGAACCACAACACCAAGCTCGACGCCGTCCTGGAGTTCTCCGTGTCCGAGGAGGAGCTGCTCGAGCGGCTCAAGTCACGCGGCCGCGCCGACGACACCGAAGAGGTCATCCACAACCGGATGCAGGTGTACCGCGACGAGACCGAGCCGCTGCTGGAGTATTACAGCCAGAACAATTTGCAGACGGTCGACGCGGTCGGGGGGCTCGACGAGGTGTTCGCCCGGGCCCTGCGGGCGCTCGGTCGGTGAACCGACGATCAAGCCGGGGCAAGTAATTGATGATCGGCCTGCCAGGCCTGCGTAACCGAAAGGTCGTCGCGCAGCGCAGCCCAGGTGAACTCGACGCGATGGCTGCGGCCGGGTCGCTGGTTGCCTCGGCGCTGCTGTCCGTCCGCCGGGCCGCCGCGCCCGGGGTTTCCACCCTGGCGCTGGACGAGATCGCCGAGTCGGTCATTCGCGGCGGTGGCGGCACCCCGTCGTTTCTCGGTTATCACGGCTTTCCGGCCAGCATCTGCGCGTCGGTGAATGACCGTGTGGTGCACGGCATTCCATCGGCAAGCGAAACGCTGGCGCCGGGCGATCTGGTGTCCATCGACTGCGGCGCGATCGTCGACGGCTGGCACGGCGACTCGGCGATCACGTTCGGCGTCGGCGCACTCATCGGAGTCGACGAAGCGCTGTCGCAGGCCACTCGGGAAGCCATGGAGGCCGGCATCGCCGCGATGCTGCCCGGTAACCGGCTCACCGACGTCTCCTACGCCATCGAGGCCGAGACGCACGCCGCCGAGGAGCGCCACGAGCGGAAATTCGGCATCGTCGACGGCTACGGCGGCCACGGCATCGGCAGGCAGATGCACATGGATCCGTTCCTGCCCAACGAGGGACCGCCCGGCCGCGGACCGTACCTGGCGCCGGGTTCGGTGCTGGCCATCGAGCCGATGCTGACCCTCGGCACGACGAAGACCGTGGTGCTGGAAGACGAGTGGACCGTAGTCACCGCCGATGGATCCCGGGCCGCGCATTGGGAGCACACCGTCGCCGTCACGGACGACGGGCCGCGCATTCTCACGCTGTAGCAGCAAACCCCTGCGCGCAGGGTGGTAGTGAACCGGACGACCGGCGACCTCGTATCAATGGCGGAGGTTGATATTGGACGACCCGGAGGCCGACGTCATGCGGGTGCTCTACGACGAGCACGCCGCGGCGTTATGGCGCTATGCCGTGCGGCTGACGGGTGATACGGCCCGGGCGGAGGATGTCGTGCAGGAGACGCTGCTGCGTGCTTGGCGTCATCCGGAGGTGACCGACGACAGCGAGCGGTCGCCGCGGGCCTGGCTGTTCACCGTGGCGCGTAACCTCATCATTGACGAGAGACGTAGCGCGAGATTCCGCAGCGAATCCGGCACCCCTGACCTGGAACAAGCGGCGGATCGCGCCGGACCGGACGAGGTGGATTCCGCACTGGACCGACTGTTGCTGGGCGAGGCCCTGAGCCAGCTGTCCGAGGAGCACCGGGCCGTCATCCGCCGTGCGTACTACCAGGGCTGGACGACCACCCAAATCGCTGCCGACCTGCAGATCGCCGAGGGCACGGTGAAATCCCGGTTGCATTACGGGGTGCGCGCACTGCGGCTCAAACTGCAGGAAATGGGGGTGACACGATGACACAGTTCGGTGTATCCCGAGGCGGTGATCCGGTGGCTGACGATCGGTACCTGACCTGGGACGCTGCCTACATCCTTGGCTCACTATCGAGCGGTGAGCGCCACGAATACGAGACGCATCTCGCGACCTGCCCGCGATGCCGGGCCGCCGTCGCCGAGCTGAGCGGTATCCCCGCGTTGCTGGCCCAACTCGACCCCGAGGAAGTAGAGGCCCTCGACGACGCCCAGCCGGAGCCACCTCCGCTGCGCCCGGAAATACGGGATTCGCTGGTGGATACGGTGCGCTGGCGGCGTCGGCGTTCGCGTTGGGTGACGTCGGCCGCGGTCGCCATGGCGGCTGCCCTGCTGGCGGTCGGACTGGTCATCGCGATCCGCCCGGAGACGGTGGGGCTGCAGAGCGGCACGCCGCAAGCCTCCGCCCCGTCGCTGGAGATGACCAAGGTGGCCGAAACACCGATCAACGCCTCCATCGCCATGACCGGTTACGGCTGGGGCACCCGCATCGACATGGCCTGCACCTACGGGGACTGGGGCCGGCGTGACGCCCCACCGCAGTCGCTGGGGATGGTGGTGGTGGGCCGCGACGGCAGCCACACCGAGGTCGCCACATGGCTGGGCCTGTCAGGGGCGACGGCCCTGCCGAGCGCCACCACCCCGATGCAGATGAACGAAATCGCTGCAGTGCAACTGGTTTCGTCTGACTCCGGAGAGGTGCTGCTCGAGAAGAACCTGTGATTCGGGCCACGCGGTGAACCGACATCCGTCTTGAGTCGTATCACTTGCAGAGCGAGGAAGCAGGTGAGGCATGGCGAGAAGACATCGGGTTGTCGACCACATCGTCGGTTACCTTGCGGCGACTGGTGTGGACCACATCTTCGGCGTCGACGGCGCCAATATCGAGGATCTCTACGACGCGGCATTCTTCCGCGAGGACATCACCGCGGTGCTGGCCAAGCACGAGTTCTCCGCCGCGACCATGGCCGACGGTTACAGCCGCAGCGGCGCCGGACTTGGTGTGGTGGCCGCGACATCCGGTGGCGGGTGTTTGAACACCGTGCCGGGGCTGGGTGAGTCGCTGGCCAGCCGGGTGCCGGTGCTGGCGCTGATCGGTCAAGCGCCGATCCCCCTCGACGGGCGGGGGGCGTTCCAGGACACCAGTGGCCGCAACGGCGCACTGAACGGAGAGGCCTTGTTCTCCGCGGTGTCGGTGTTCTGCCGACGGGTGTCGACCCCCGAAGACATCGTCGCCGCGTTGCCCCAGGCGATCGCGGCGGCCCGCGCGGGCGGCCCGGCGGTGTTGTTGCTGCCCAAGAACATTCAGCAGGCCGAACTCGGCGTGAACGGCGCCGGCAGCGGGTTCGAGCAGCTCGGAACGCAGCTCGGCGACCCGCGGGCGATCGCGCATGCGCTGCGGCGCGCAGACGGGCCGATCACGATCATCGCCGGTGAGCAGGTCGCCCGCGACGACGCGCGCGCCGAGCTCGAGGAGCTGCGCGCGATGCTGCGTGCCCGGGTGGCGACCGTTCCCGACGCCAAGGACGTCGCAGGCACACCCGGGCTGGGATCGTCGTCGGCGCTGGGCGTCACCGGAGTGATGGGGCATCCCGGGGTCGCGGCGGCGGTCGCCGACAGTGCGCTGTGCCTGCTGGTCGGGACCCGGATGACGGTGACAGCGCGCGCTGGGCTGGACGACGCACTGGCGTCGGTGCCGACCTTCTCGATCGGCTCGGCGCCGCCGTTCGTGCCGTGCACCCACGTGCACACCCACGACCTGCGCGGTTCGCTGTCGCTGTTGACCGCAGCGCTGTCGGGGCACGGGCGCCCGACCCGCGTGCGCGTGCCCGATCGGGTTCCGCACACCGAGCTGCGGCCGCCGCCGTTCGACGGCCCCGGCGTGCGCTACCGCGATGCGATGACGGTGATCGACGCCGCGCTGCCCGATGGGGTCGACATTGTCGTCGACGCGGGAAACATCGGCGCGTCTGCCATCCACCACCTGCCGGCGCGTCGTGATGGCCGGTTCATCGTGGCGCTCGGCATGGGCGGAATGGGGTACAGCTTCGGGGCGGGTGTGGGCATGGCGTTCGCGCGCGGGCGCAGAACTGTGGTAATCGCGGGCGACGGCTCATTCTTCATGCACGGCATGGAGATTCACACCGCACTGCAGTACCGGCTGCCGGTGACGTTCCTGTTGTTCGACAACCACGCACACGCGATGTGCGTGACCCGCGAGCAGCTGTTCTACGACGACCGCTACAGCTACAACCGGTTCGGGCCGAGCCGGTTGGGCGCCGGCTTGGCGACGATGTTCCCCGACCTGTCCGCGGTCGACGTCGACGACATCGACCAGCTGCCTGCCGCGCTACGTGCGGCACTCGACGTCGACGGCCCGTCGGTCGTCAGCGTCGAATGTTCGCCCGACGAAATCCCGCCGTTCGCAAACTTTCTCGGCGGTGCTGTTCCTGCCGCCGCGAATCAACCTCCGACCATGAAGGAGAACCGTTCCAATGTCGTTGCCCGCACTTGAGGACATCAGGACCCACGCAGGGTCCGCCGACACCATCGACGGTGTGGTGCGAATCGAATCGCATCCGCGCGAGAAGGCCACCCCGATCATCATGGAGATGATGCGGTCGGTGTATCCCCACGATGAGGTGTTCGGCGAATTCTGCACCGTCAACACGTTTGTCGACTGCCCGCCCGACGAGCTGTTCGACTACCTGTCGGATACCCGCTGTCTCGAGGAGTGGACCTACAGCCTGCGGGGCTTCACCCAAACCGAGGAGCCGGGCCTGTGGCTGGCCTACGACCGGCTCGGGTCGGAGACCGAGATCTACACGCGCACCGTGGCCAACAAGGAGGCCGGCACGGTGGACTACCACTGCGCGTGGGACCAGGGCAAGCACCTGTGGATGATCTACCTGATGCGGGTCGTCGACGCAGAGGTGGTGTTCGACAAGCCCGGTTCGGTGGTGCTGTGGACCAACTGCCATCACCCGTTCTATGACCACAACCCATATCCCGAAGCGGCCCCGCCGAAACGGCCGGTCTGGGTCGGCGACTTCTGGGACATGTTCGGCGCCGGACACCTGCTGGAGTTGAAGACGCTCAAGGCAATTGCCGAATACCGGCATCGCAACGGCCTCCCTGTTACGCCGGATTGGATGAGATGAGAACCGCCATGAGCGTCAGCCTGATAGATGTTTCGACGTATCTGCCCGGGGATCCGATCGGCGCCGACTACTACGCGCAGTTCGCCGATTCGGATGACCTGCGCGACAACCTGATGTTCCGGGCGCCGAAGTTCCGCCATCACGTGGCCGAGGACGAGACCGCCGTCGACATGGTGGAGCGGGCCGCCGCGGGTCTGATCGAACGCCACGGCGACGACACGATCGCGAATGTCGATGTGCTGATCACCCACACCCAGTTACCGGACATGCCGTTCTACGGCGGTGGCGGCGGAATGGCGCATCGCCTTGGCATGAAACCGAATTGGGTGCTGGATCTGCACAACGGTGGTTGCGCTGCGTTCGTCCTGGGGCTGAAGCTGGCCCGCAACCTGCTGGCGTCGGGAGAGGGCCAGACGGCGTTGATCGCCGTCGCGCAGAACACGGCGGGCCAGGTGTTCGACCAGCCGACGGTGCGGCGGAAGGCGCAGTCGGCGGTTCCCGGCGACGGCGCGGCCGTTGGGCTGGTGACGGTGTCGGACGAGTCTCCGATCCTTGACGTCGAATGCCGCACATACGGCGAGTACGCCGGCGACATGACGGCCAACTTCGATCCCCCGCGGAAGTATTGGGCGGCGGGTCCTGGAGAGGGCTACATCGGGTTCACCGAAAGCAAGATCACCAAGGTGCTGGCCCGCGGCAACCGGCAGGTTCCCGAAGTGTCGTACGCCGTGTGCGATCGAATTGGCGTGAAGCCCAAGGATCTTGACCTGCTCGTCACAAACCAGCCGAACCGGGTGTTCCTGCGGAACTGGCGCGAGGCGCTGGAACTGCCCAGGGAGCGGCATCGCGACACCTTCGATGAGTGCGGCAACCTGTTCGCCGCGGGGATCCCGATCAACCTCGACAGGGCCATCTCCGACGGCCAGCTGAAAAAGGGCGACATCGTGATGATGGCGGCATTCGCGCACGCCGGCGACTTCGCCGGTGCCGCCGCGGTTCAGTGGGGTGGCCGATGACGACCGCAAAGCAGGCCGTGACCGACGCCGTCGGTGCGCTGCCCACCGCGGTGAACCCGTTGGCGTTGTCGCTCAACGAGAATCCGTTCCCGCCACTGCCCGGTGTGCGGTCGGCGCTTATCTCCGCAATAGACGCCGCCAACCGGTATCCGGAGTTTCTGCCCGAGCGGCTGCGCTCGCTGATCGCCGGCCGCGTCGGGGTGGGCGAGGAGCAGGTGGTCATCGGCGCGGGCGCGACGGGCGTGATCATGCAGGTGCTGCGAGCGATCACCAGCCCCGGCGAGAGCATGGTGATGACCTCGCCGACCTTCGACGGATATCCGATCTTCGCGCAGATGGCGCGGCTGAGATCGGTCACCGTGGCGCTGGACCCGCACGGCCACCACGACCTGGACGCGATGGCGGAGGCGGCCGCCTACGCGCGGGTCGTGGTGGTTTGCCGGCCGCACAATCCGACCGGCACAGTCGAGCCCGCCGAGGACATCGAGCGGCTCCTACGGCGCGTGCCGACGGACACGGTCGTGCTGCTCGACGAGGCCTATGTTGAGTTCTTGTCGCCGGAGTACCGGATCGACGCGCCGAAACTCGTCGAGCAGTACCCGAATGTCGTGGTGGTGCGGACCTTCTCGAAGGCCTACGGGCTGGCGGGGCTGCGGATCGGCTACGGCTTCTGCGCACCCGAGCTGGCCCGCAGGCTGTGGACCATGCAGCTGCCGTTCGGCATCGGTATCACCAGCCTGGTGGCAGTGGCGGCATCCTACGATGCGGAAAACCAGCTGCGGCAACGCATCCGGATGATCGCGTCCGAGCGGCGCTACCTGCGGATGCGGCTGCGGTCGATGGGTGTCTACAGCACTGACAGCCACGCGAACTTCGTCTATCTGCCGCCGTGTGGCCGGCCGTGGCGGGAGGTGTTCGACGGCACGGGATTGCAGGTCCGCAACTACGCCGACGGAGGCGCGAGGATCACCGTCGGCAGTCGCCAGTCCACCCGCGCGGTGCTGTCCGCGGTCGTGCCGGTGGCGTTGCGCTGAGAATCTGCCCGGCCGTGCGCGGTCTATGCGGTATGAAGAGGCGTGACCTCGCAACCGTCGTGGCCGGACGAGCGCGACCCGATCGCGTTGGCGCGCGCCAACTGGGAGCGTTCCGGCTGGGGTGACGTCGCCGACGGCATGGTCGCGGTGACGTCGGTGATGCGGGCGCATCAGATCCTGCTGGCCCGCGTCGAGACCGCGCTGCGGCCCTACGACCTGAGCTTCTCGCGCTACGAGTTGTTGCGGCTGCTGGCGTTCAGCCGCACCGGCGCGTTGCCGATCACCAAGGCGTCCGACCGGCTGCAGGTGCACGTCACCAGCGTCACGCACGCGATCCGCCGGCTGGAGGCCGACGGGCTGGTGGAGCGGATCCCGCATCCGACGGACGGCCGCACCACCCTGGTGCGGATCACCGATCTCGGCCGCTCGACCGTCGAGGACGCGACCGTGACGCTCAACAGCGAGGTGTTCGCCGACATCGGCATGGCCGATGAGCAGTCGCGGGCGCTCGCGGACTCGATCGAGACGCTGCGCCGCCACGCCGGCGACTTCTGACGGATTCCCCGCCGAAATGGAATTCCCGGTCGTCAACTCGGCGACTTAGCAGCCCTGGCTTCCGTCTCGGTGCGCTGTCACGGCAGCGGGATCTCCGCCTTGTGTCGCGCAAGCCAGTCGCGGAAGGACTGCAGCTCGGGATTCAACTCGCGCACCGCCGCCAGATTCCGGTCGCCGGTGAATCGCTCTGAGTCCTCGGCGTAGAACTGGAACATGTTAGCCATCTCGATGGCGGCGGGGAAGCCTTGGCGCCGGAAGTCATCCCACGTGTTCGGTTGGTAGACAACCTCTTCGCCGAGCGCCTCGGTCAGCGCCGCCGCGTATTCGTCACCGGTGAGGTGATCACCCGCAATGCTCACGGTCTGTCCGATGAACTCCGCGCCTCGCTTGAAGATGCCCAGCGCGGTCTTGCCGATGTCGTCAACGGCAATGCCCGACAACGGTTGGTCCGCCATCGGCAACGTCAGCACGAGCTTGCCGCTCGCGTCGCGCACAGGCCCCATGCCGCTCGAAAACCCCTCGAAGAAGAAGGCGGTCCGCAGATAGGTAGTCGGAACTCCATATTTGGTGAACAGCTCGTCGGCTTCGCCCTTGGCATCAAAGTGCGGCACCGTGTACAGCCCGTCCACGTTCGGCACCCGATCGCCGCCGCCAAAGTGGGGCCGGGTGTCTTCAAGGGTCGACCAGATCACGTGTGCGACCCCCGCGGCCTTGGTGGCCCACACAGCGATCTCCGCCTGTTGGAGTTCCATTTCGGCGCGGGTCTGTCGTGGCCTCCTCCTCCGGCTGTCCGTTCCGCCCAGTAGTTCGTCACGACGTACGCGCCGTGGGCGCGTTCGAGCGCCTGCACCATGCTCTCCTCGTCGTCGAGGTCGGCCTCGACGACCTCCGCTCCGGACGCCGCGAGTTCCTGCGCCTTGCCGGACCGCACATTGCGGGTCAGCGCTCGCACTGCGAACTCGTGGTCGGGGTCGGCGAGAATCGCCCGGACCAAGCCGCCTCCCTGTGAACCGGTGGCTCCGACCACGGCGATCAGCTTCTTCTCGGTCATCACAAGATCTCCTTACAGTTCGGTTCATTGGGTTGACATATCAACCTACGGGCCCAAGGTTAGCACCTTGGGTTGATATGTCAACCCAATCCCGTACGATGATCATGTGGCCCAAGAACTGCTCAGCAAGGACGAGCTGGCGGCATGGCGCAGCTTCGTCGAGATGCGGCACATGCTGGAGCGGCACCTGGCCCGGCACATGCAGCGCGAGTTCGGCCTATCCGACTCCGACTTCGAAATCCTGGTGAACCTGTCGGAGGCGCCGGATGGTCGGCTGCGTGCGTTCGAGCTGGGGGAGGCCACGCAGTGGGAGAAAAGCCGGCTGTCACACCATCTGGGCCGGATGGAGAAACGAGGCCTGGTCCGCAAAGAGGCCTCAGACGCCCGCTATCCGGACATCGTGCTGACCACGGCCGGTTGGGATGCGATCAACTCGTGTGCACCGGCCAACGCGGCCCGGGTGCGCCAGCTCTTCATCGACGTCTTGGGCGCTGATCGTCTCGCTGTCCTCCGGGATGCATCCGACGACGTCGTCGCCGCCATCGAACTCCACATGCGGTCCGACTGCCCGCCCGACGTTCGCGGCTGTTGACGCTCAATCGGCGACGACGGAGGGCAACGGGATCGTCGCCGTGACCGCCGTCCCCGATCCTGGCCGCGACCGGATGTTCAGCCGGCCGCCGACGATCTCGGCGCGTTCGGCCATCGACAGCAGGCCGTAGCCGCCCATCTCGTCGCTGCCCAGCGGATGCTCGAAGGTGTCGAAACCGACTCCGTCGTCGACGATTTCGAGGCGGGCGATGTCGTTGTCTACCCCGAACGTCAGCCGTGCGGTCTTGGCGTTGGCGTGCTTGACGACATTCTGAAGGCATTCCTGGGCGATGCGGTACAGCGCAAGCTCGATGTGGTCAGGGAGCCGGGTGTCGTCGAGGTCGACGTCGATGCCGATCTGCGGGATCGAGCGCGCGAGGCTGGCCAACCCGCCGGCCAGGCCGAGGTCGTCGAGCACCGGTGGCCGCAGCCCGCCGATGGCGACCCGCGCTTCCTGCAACGTCAAATCCACCAGCTCACGAGCCTTGTCGAGTTGCTCGGCGACGGCTGTCGGATCGTCGAACGCCTGGGCTGCCGCGTCGAGCCGGTACGACAACGTGATCAGCCGCTGCGAGATGCCGTCGTGGATGTCGCCGGCCAGCCTGCGCCGTTCGATCTCCTGCGCCTCGATCACCTGCTCGACGAAGTTCTCGTGCGCGCGTTCGCGGGCCACCAGCTGCCGGTGCAGCCGGGCCTGATGCAGCGCACCCGCGATCAGCCGGCCGATCACCAGCAGCAGTTCGACGTCGCGCTCGGTGAATTCCCGCCGCTCGACGGTGTGCACGTTGAGCACCCCGACCAGGCCGCCGGGGTCGGTCTCCATCGGGACGGACACCATCGACGTGAAATCCGACCCGCGCAGTGACTCGAAGGGCAGGTAGCGCGGGTCGGCTTCTTTGTCTTGCCTGATCACCACGGGCTCGCGGTGGCTGGCCACCCATCCCGAGATGCCATGGCCGAGCGGCAGCCGGATCTTGCCGACCTCGGCGTCGAACGGCGGCGTCGCACCCGCGAGCGTCAGCGACCGCTCGGTGTCGTCGAGCACGTGGACGAAGCACACGTCGCTGGCGGTGGCCGCGGTGATCATCCGGGCCGCTGCGGCGGCCAGCGGTTCGACGCCGGGTCCGCTCGATGCGGCCTGAATCAGTTCTCGCAGCAGCGCCAGTTCGCGGTCGGCGTCGACGAGGTCTTGAACATTGGCGCCGGCGATGGGTGCTCGGGATCGCGGTCTCATTGGTAGATCCCTTCCCGTAGCGCGGTCGCGACGGCGCCGGTGCGGTCACTGACGCCGAGCTTGCGGTAGATCGACCGCAGGTGAGTCTTGACGGTCTCGTCGCCGATCACCAACTTGGTGGCGATGGCGCGGTTGGACAGGCCGTTGACGACAAAGGACAGGATCTCGCTCTCCCGCTGCGTCAGGCCCTGGCGGGCACCCGGCCAGAACTCGTCGCGCTGCATCCTCGCCGCGGTGTCCACCGCTCTGGCCGCCATCCCCGGATCGATCGCCATCTGCCCGCCCTGCACGATCTCGAGCTGACGCACCAGCTCGTCGCTGCTGATGCTTTTCAGCAGGTAACCCGACGCGCCGACACGCAGCGCCTGAAATAGGTACTGCTCGTCGTCGTACACCGACAGCATCACGACCTTGCGCTTAGGGTCGCTCTCGCGCAGCTGAAGGCACAGGTCCAGGCCGCTGGCACCCTGCATGCGCACGTCGCACAACACGATGTCGGGCTCCAGCTCGTCGATCACGCTGAGCGCACGCTCAGCACCGACCGCCTGTCCGACGACCTGCACGCGGTCGGAAAAGGCCGCAAGCATGGCTTTGAGGCCCTCGATGACCATTTCGTGGTCGTCGACTAGGACAATCCTCACCGGCCCCGCCGCCACCACCATGGCCCCACCTTAAAACCCGGCGTTTGTCGTGGTCACGCAACATGGCCTCGCGAATCCCCCCATTGGGGGAGGCGCCGCCGCTGTGACGTGGGCCACGCTTTCCGGGTGCCGACGACACAAGAGAAAACTTGGCGGGCGGGGCGCTTCTGGTGGGACTGCACCCGGCCCAGCGACGCAAGTGTGTATCCGCTGCGCGCGGTGGTCTTCGACCTCGATGCCCTGACCAAAATTGAATGCGACGGATATCGAGTGGTCTTCAACGCCGCGTTCGCCGCGCACGGCCTGGACATCGAATGGGCGGTGCCGCGCTACCGGCAACTGTTGGCGCTGAGCGACGAACGCCAGCGCGTCGCGGCCGAGCTACGGAAGCGCGGCATCTGCACCGAATCGGACGTGCTGACTGCGTTGCTCGCCGACGAGATCTACGCAACCAAGACGATGATGCTCGAGGAGATGATCCTCGACGCCGGACTGTCCCCGCGGCCCGGCCTCGTCGATCTGGTCATGGATGCCTTCGCCGCGGGCGTCTGGGTGGCCGTGGTGGCAAGTGGCCAGCGGAGTTGGGCGGAGCCCCTGGTGCGGCAACTCATCGGCGAGGGTCTCGTCGAGACGGTCGTGACGGCCGATGACGTGACGAAGCCCATGCCCGGTGCCGAGGCATACAAACTCGCACTGTGGGAACTCGGGATACCCGCGGAGAACGCGCTGGCGATCACGGGGTCGGCTGCGGGGCTGCGAAACGCGAACTCCGCCGGTCTGGCCACCGTTGCCATCACCGGCGATGGCTTCACCGCCGAGGACTTCCCGGCGGCCGCGGCGGTGCGTGCGGACTACGTTGGCACCGAGCCGATGCTGATCGCCGATTGCCAACGCCTGCATGGACGTTGGTGGGCGACCCACAAGAGGTTCTCAGCCGCGTAGCATCTCGATGGCCGCGGGTTCGCGATGGGGCGGCACTGTGATTGCGGTGTGATGCACCGGACCCAATGTTGCGTATTCTGGCCGCACCCGAGAAATCGCCCATTCGGCTTAGTGCTGTAACGCGAAGGAATTTCGCCAGCTACGACGTTTACGTTGGCGTAAGGTCATGCCGATATTGAAGTACACACCTTGTCGTGTGCCTGAATGTCGAGGAGTCGGGCGGGTGTCGGGTTGGCCCATCGTCGCGCGCGACGCGGAACTCCGGCAGGCGTCGCAGGCTCTGCGCCCGGGCTCGGGATTTCACGGGGTAACCCTGGTTGGCGAAGCAGGGGTAGGTAAGACAACACTGGCCCGTGCCCTTGCCGAAACCCTCGAATTGGAGGGTTTGACCGCACGGTTTGTGCTGGGTACCGAGACGGGACAGGCGGTCCCGCTGGGAGCGTTCCACCGCATGTTGGATATCGAGGATGCGCACGAGCCGGCCGTCATGCTGGCCGCGGCGCATCGCGCCTTGGCGCGGGAAGACAACGTTGTCATCGTCGTTGACGACGCCCACCTCCTTGATGTGTTATCCGCCGTTCTGGTCCATCAACTCGCGGCCAGCGGCACCACAAAGCTGATCGTGTCAACGCGGTCAGGCGAAGTGGTTCCGGACGCAGTTACAGCATTGTGGAAGGAGCGATTGTTACAGCGTCTCGACGTTGAGGCCTTTACTCGTGTACAGACCGAGGAGTTGGTGCGCGCGGTGCTCGACGGCGATGTCGAAGAGCGAGTGGTCGATCAACTACATCACCTCGCCTCGGGCAGCCCGCTCGTCTTGCGCGGCCTGCTGAACACCGCGCAAGCTGATGGTTCGTTGGTACGCGAACACGACACTGACCGCTGGCATCTGGAGGGACCGCTACGGGTCGGTGCGGACCTCGGTGAGCTTGTCGGAGCGCCGCTTGACACGCTCGCTGCCGATGAGCTAGAGGTCGTCGAAATCGTTTCCGTGGCTGAGCTGCTCGATTGGGACATCCTTCGCGCACTGTGCGATACCGACGCCGTTGCGCGTGCCGAGCGCCGCGGCGCGATCCAATTTATATCCGATGGGTCGCACACGCTGGTGCGGCCCGGACACCCAATCCTCGGCGAAGTTGTTAGGCAGCGCTGTGGGGTGGCCCGGTCACGACAACTGAATACGTTACTCGCACAACAGCTGTCAGAGTTCACGCGGGCACAAGACCAATGTCACGACGGTATCCGGCCGGATGTCCGCACCGAGATACAGCTGGCACGGTTCATGACTCGCAGCGATATGCCTCCGGATTTGGTCGCAGTCATCTATGCCGCGGCGAGCGCGGTGACGATGTCGAACATCGTTCTGGGCGAAGAGCTCGCACGATTCGCATACGACCGCGGTGGCGGTCTGCAGGCCGCAATCGTGCTCGCCGACGCGATCAGCTGGCAAGGCAGGGGGGCGGAGGCAGAAGCGCTGCTCGCCGAGTTCAATCCCGTTGGCGCCGACGAACTGACAACGGTCCGATGGGGGTGCCTGCGCGCTGCGAATCTGTTCTTCGGATGCGGGCAGGACGACGCGGCACGGGCGGTGCTCGCCACAGTCAGGGAGCGCGTCGCATCCGAGCTGATGCTCAGCTTCGTCACTGCGATGGAAGTGTCCTTCGCGTTCTTCGGGGGCGACCTGCCCACTGCCGTAACACTGGGATCAGCGACGCTCGGCTCGGACATGATGCCGATGGCAACGGTGTGGGCCGCCATGGCCACCGCTGGGGCGCTGGCACTTTCGGGCCGGTTTAGGGAGGTTGCCGATGTCGCCGAGCAGGGAGTGCAGGCCGCCGAACACTGCGACTCGGGGCCGCAACGCTATTCGATAGGACTCGCCGAAGTACTGGGGTTCATGTCGGCCGGCGATCTTGTCGCAGCACAGCGCGTCTGCGATCGCTACTCCGCAATGACGGCCGGCGTTCCGCAAGCAGGCGCCATCGTGACCGCGCTGGTCGGACGCGTTGAACTTGCCCACGGCCGCGTCGGCGTTGCGTGCGACGCGTTGCAGAAGTCTCTGTGGACGATGTCGGAGTCTCTTCCCGCTGGTTGGGTCATGCTGGTCGCCGCGTGGTTGGCGCAAGCCGAGGCCTCGCGCGCAAACACCGAAGGCGCCGCCGCTGCATTGGCCAGGGCCGAGGAAGCCAACGGGCCGCAGGTGGCTGTTTTTCTACCGGAGCTCGAGTTGGCACGAGCTTGGGAGCGTGCGGCCGTCGGGGAAACGACTGCGGCGCAACGCCATGCACAGCGGGCCGCTGAGGTCGCCAGGCATGGAGGAATGTATGCCGTCGAGATGGGCGCATTACACGCCGCGCTTCGGTTCGGCGATCGTGCCCACCTCGTGCGGCTTCGAGAACTCGCTGCGCTGCTCGACTGTCCACTGGCCACGGCAATCACGGAACATGGTCAGGGGCTGGCCGACCACGATGGCGACCGCCTCGACGATGCCGCCGAACAGTTCAACCAGATGGGCGCGCTGGCAATGGCAGCCGACGCGGCTGCACAAGCGGCATGCGAACATGCGCGCGGCGGTAAACGCATCAAGGAACTGGAATCCTCCACACGGGCCCACTGGCTCGCTAGCCAATGCGGCCTGGTGACACCCGCAGTCAGATCCGTCGAGGATCCTCTACCGATAACTGACCGTGAGCGCGAGATCGCGAACTTGGTCGGTGCCGGCCTCACGAATCGGGAGATCGCCGATCGCCTCGGTGTGTCGGTGCGCACCATCGACGGCCATCTCTATCGCATCTTCGCCAAGCTGCGCATCGAGGATCGCGATCAACTCGCCCGCCTAGTCCGAATGAGGCGAGCGACGTAACAGATACCGCGGCGATCACGACGGTTCTCGCGCCGTCCCATCGACCAGCGCGATGAGTTCATCTCGCGTGCTCACCCCGCTGCGCTTGGCGGCGCGAAACAAATGCCCCTCCACCGTGCGAACCGACATCACCAGCCGATCGGCGATATCGTGATTCGAAAGCCCTGTCGCGGCAAGAGTTATCACCTCGCGCTGGCGACCGGTCAGCATCGTCGATGTCGTCATCGCCTGGTATGTCACGGTGTTGGAGCCGCACTCGGTGGTCAGGCGTCTGGCCACCGCGGCAGCCGCGGCCGCGGTTTGACACTGGCCCCGCTTATCCGAAACCAGGGCCGCTTGGGCGGCCGCATCGGCCGCGGCGATCCGATCACCGAACGACTCGTAGCGGCCCGACGCCGTAAGCAGGGCAGCGCCGTCACCTTTCCGTAGCGCCGCGGCGTGGGCGTATGCGGCGCCAGCACGAGGACCCTGCACCAGGGTAGAGATTTCCTTCAGGCGATCAGCTGCGCCCATGTTCCCAAGCTGTGTAGCCGTTTGAAGGCAGAGAACCTCCTGCGCCGGCCGACCACGCTGTCTTGCGGCCCGAGCCGCCTCCAGGCAGAGCGCCGTTGCGCAGCTGGACGATCCGCTGACGGCGTGAAGCCAAGCTTGGGTCAGCAGGAGGTCGGTCTCCCAAAAGCTGAAATCGCGACCGAACATTTGCAGGGTCTGCTCGTATCCGCTTCGTGCGGCCACGCGATCCCCCGCCATGGCGAGCGTCGTGGTGAGCCACAAGCCTGCCAGTTGTCGAACCGATCCCGACTCGTCCTCCATTTCGGCGCCTTGAGCCAGCGATTCCCGGAACCACCGCTGCGCGGATCTCAGGTCACCGCAGGACATTTCGACAACGCCCATCAAGAGCGCCGTGAGTGACTGGGATACTCCGACATCCTGTGATTGGTGGCGCAGGCGCACTGCGACGTCGCGGGCCGGTTCGAGCGCCCCGGCCAATCGACGACCGACGATGTCCATCAGGCCCACACCGAATCGCAAGTGAGACGCGTCCGGGGCGGACAGTGCCAAGTCATAGGCTTGTGAGGCGGTCGTTTGCAGCCGGTCGATGCGGCCCAGGTCGCCAAGCGCGCATACCAGCCCGCCGTAACCGAGCATCGCCGCCAGTGGTTGCAGTTGGCCACCCGAGAACGCGACGGTGGCCAATTCCACGGCCTCTGATGGGTGTCCAAGCGCGGCTCGGCACGATGCACGAATTGCGCCATAGGAGGACGCCAGTCCACATACCGACGCAGCATCTGACGCGTCAGCGAGAACCCTTTCCGCTGCTTGCGGATGCCCGAGAATCCACGCCAGATTGGCCGCCCTCAGCAAAGCGACATGCGCCAACTCGGCGCCTTCGGCTGTTGCCGCGAGCGAGGCCAGGATCTCGTCGCCCTCGCGTCCTCGGCCAGAGGTGCCCATCGCGAGCGCGTAGGTGAGCTGGGCGGACCTGCCGCCGCCGGCCTCCACCGCGCATCGCGCCAGTTTTACAGCCAGGTGTAGGTCCAGCAGCTGCAGCGCCGCTTCGGCTGCCTCTTGCAGGAGTGCCGGGTCGTGCTTGCCGTCGGAGTCCATCACCAACACCCCTCGGCGAACCGACCGGACGAGTGAATGACCCGGCAACGCCCCGATGGCGTCGGCGACTCTGCCACGCAATACGCGCAAGCGGGCGGTGCCTGACCGGTTGCGCCGAACGTCGCCGAACAGCGGATGCGCCAGATGAGCCAGGCCGGCCACGGCGTCGACCGTGATAAGCCCGCGTGCGGCCGCCGCGTCCATGGTGGCCGTACTCGCAACGCTGAGCAGCACAGGTAGCTCTACTGGATCGGAGACCGCGAGAATGTCGAGCACATCGATGACCGAATCGTCCTGACGTCCGATGGTCGATTCGATCAACTCGACCAGCGACGCCGACAAGCGAGGCGCACCATCCCACACCCAAACGCCGGCTCGTTGAGTCAACTGACCCGCGCGGTACTCATCGGCGATCAGCTGGCGCAGATAAAGCGGGTTCCCTTGGGTATAAAACCAGAATCGTTGAGCGCTAGACGATTCCAGCGGACCACCGAGCACGTGCTCGAGCAGCGAGGTCACATCACCGGCAGCCAGCGGCCGGATCTCGATCCGCCGCAGCAGAGCGCTCTCCAAGAGCGACGTGATCGCCTCGGGTGCGACCTCGCCGTCACGAATAGTCATGACCACCGGGGCGATGCCACGGTCGACCAGCTGTTGAACGACAAGCGCGGACTGCTCATCCAGCAGGTGAGCGTCGTCGACGCAGAAGAACACCGTCATCGGCGGTTCGTCACCGGTGAGCGCGTCGATGACCTCCTCGACCCGGCGCAGCGGATCCGACCCGCACTGCCCCGCGAATTCCGCTAGCGCCCCCAATGGCACGGACCGAGCCGTCTCGGTAGCGGCGATCCACCGAGTGACCCTGTGTTGTGCGAGTTCCAGGGCCTCGCGAGCCAGCCGCGACTTGCCGACACCGGCCGGGCCGGTGAGGACAACCCCACCGGTTTCCGCTATCGCGGCATATGTCGCCGCGAGCTCGTCACGTCGCCCCACCAACGGCCAGGAGCTCCCCACAGCCGGATCCTACTGGCAAAGTCGCAGCTCAACGGGCTATTCGACGGGGCCGTAAAAAATCGAGTAGTCACCTACTCTAGGTGCGTCGCACTCGACGGCGGGATCATCAGGCAAGCCGAGAGCAGCACATGACTGTTCGGGCTAGCGGTGGAGGAATCGCCATGGTCGAGACGGTTGAGAAAGTCGATTTACGCGGGCTGCCCCCGGCGCCGAAGAACCCGTTGTCGTATCGGCAACAGGTGGAGTCGATCAGGGCTTTTCACACCGGCCTGGAAACCCTGCGAGACGCGGGCGGACCGGTGACGCGACTTTCGCTGGCACCGAAATGGCTTATGCCACCGATCGTCTGTGTCACCTCACCGCAAGGGGCCCGCGACATACTCGGCCAGACCGGAGCGCACATCGAGAAGACGCGCGTTCACCATGAAATGCGCCACCTGCTCGGTCCGAACCTGTTCGATCTAACTCACGAGCCATGGCTTCCACGCCGGCGCGCGCTGCAACCGATCTTCACGAAGCACCACGTCCGCGAGTTCGGCGGTCACATGGCGCAGGCCGCCGAAATGGTCGCCACGGGTTGGCGCGACGGAGCAGAGGTCGATCTCGACGCCGAGGGCCGTCGACTGACGCTGCGGGCACTCGGTCGCTCGGTGCTCGGGCTCAATCTGGACGAACACTCCGACGCCATCGCCGAGCCGTTGCGGGTTGCGGTGGAATATGTCACGGATCGGGCGCTGCAGCCGCTGCGTGCCCCGCGATGGTTGCCGACCCCTGCACGCCGACGTGCCCGTGCCGCCAGCGCCACCTTGCACCGGCTCGCCGACGAGATCCTTCAGGCGTGCCGCGCCGATCCGACCCTCGACGCACCGCTGGTGCACGCGCTGATCGCGGCTACCGACCCTGTCACCGGGCGGGCGCTGTCCGACGACGAAATCCGCGACGAGCTCATCGTATTCATGCTCGCCGGCCACGACACCACGGCGACGACGTTGAGCTATGCGATGTGGGCCCTCGGCCGCCATCGCGACATGCAGGACAAGGTCGCAGCTGAGGTGTCGCAAATCGGCGATCGTGAGTTGACACCCGAAGACGTTCCCCGCCTGGGATACACGATCCAGGTGTTGCACGAGACGCTGCGGCTGTGCCCGCCAGGGGCGGCGACCTCCAGGATCGCAATGCATGACATCGAGGTGGACGGCTACCGCGTCGCGGCCGGCACGATGGTCGTCGTCGGCATCTTTGCCATCCATCGTGACCCGGCTCTCTGGGACCGTCCGCTGACCTTCGACCCGGAGCGGTTCAACCCCGAAAACTCCAAGGGCCGCGACCGCTGGCAATATCTACCCTTCGGCGCAGGGCCACGTTCGTGCATCGGTGACCACTTCGCCATGCTCGAGGCCACTCTCGCGCTCGCGACGATCGTCCGGCGCACCGAAATCCGCTCCACCGTCGACGATTTCCCGATGATCGTGCCCTTTACCACCGTCGCGGCAGCGCCGATCCGCGCCCGCGTGAATCGTCGTTGTCATGCTTAAGGTAGGTTTGGCCGACCAGTCGGTCCACACCAGCTATGCGCCAACGGCGTTGGTGCAAGCCAGCTATGCCACCGCGGTCGCAACCAGGATGGATTCGTTTTGGCTGCCCGACCATCTCAACTCCCTCTGCCAGTGTCCCGTTCGCCAAAATTCTTCGCAGACTCCGCAAGCTATGAAACAGCTAGACATCGCCCGCGGCCTCAGGCCCGTAACGTCGGCGGCTTCTGAAATTCGCGTAGCCACTTACTCTGGCCGCGCGCCCGCGCCGCTCGGACACTGTGCAAGACGAGGGTAGGGGTTCGCAATGCAGGAACTGAGTGAGCATGCGGTTGTGCTTGGCGCAAGCATGGGTGGACTGCTCGCCGCTCGGGTGCTCGCCGACTTCTATCGCACCGTGACGGTGGTTGAACGAGATGTGCTCCTCGACGAGCCTGTGCACCGGCGCGGTGTTCCGCAGGGCAGACACGGGCACGTTCTCAGTGCACGCGGTTCGCAGATCCTGGACGAGTTGTTCACGGGCTTTCTCGATGAACTCGTCGCCGGCGGCGTTCCCACGTGGAATGACGGCGACCTTGCGAAGCTGACCATCTCGTTCGGGGGCCACCAGTTCGCGCCATCCGGCAGTTTGGCGGACCCCCTGTCGCTTTATTTCCCGAGCCGACCGTTCCTTGAATGGAGTGTGCTGCGGCGTATCCGGGACATCCCGAACGTGACGATCCTGGACGGCCACGACGTGGCAAGCCTGACATCGACCCCCAACCGCGACCGCGTCACCGGGGCACGGGTAGTCAACCGCGCCGGCGGCGACGACACGACCCTCATGGCGGATCTGGTTCTCGACGCGACCGGCCGCGGCTCGCGCACCCCGGCCTTTCTGGAGGAGCTTGGCTACGGCCGCCCGCGGGAGGACGAGTTAATAGTTCGGCTCGCGTACGCCAGTCAACTGCTGCGCATCCCGCGCGGCGCCGTTCCGGAGCACTTCATCGCCATCTTTCCCGAGCCGGGCCGGCCAACCACATGGGCCCTCGCCGGCTACGAAAACGACACCTGGATCTTCACGCTGGGTTCGATGGCCGGGTACGAGCCACCACGACAGCGCGCCGACATGCTCACGTTCGGAGCGGATTTCGCGCCCGCCCATGCGCTGGAAGCAGTGCGAGCTGCCGAACCACTTGGGGAGGTGGATCACTTTCGCGTTCCGTCGAATCGGTGGCGCCGCTACGACAAGATGCGCCGCACGCCCAAGGGTCTGCTGGTCTTCGGCGACGCGATCTGCAGCTTCAATCCCATCTACGGGCAAGGCATGACGATCGCCGCGCTTGAAGCGATCGTCCTGCGGGACTGTCTAGGCAGCGGGGATCGAAACCTGCCACACCGGTTCTTCCGGGCCACCGCCAAGAAGATTCGGGTGGCATGGCAGACGGCTGTCGGCTCCGATCTGACTATGCCGGAAGTGGAGGGACCGCGTCCGCTGTCGATGCGAATCACCAACGCGTATCTCGAACGGGTGATGACCGCCGCCGAGACAGACCCACTCGTCACCGACCAGTTCATAAGGGTTATCTCAATGCTCGACCCGCCGTCTCGCCTGCTGTCGCCCGCCTTCATGTTCCGCGTCTCAAGTGCCAACCACCGCCGCACAAACGCGCCCCGCTCGGGTGAACCGGCGGGCTCGTTGACTGCGGGTAGTGTGCAGCGATGAATGCCGTTGTGCGCTCCGTGCTCTACCGGGCCACCGACGCGGCCCGGTACGCCGTGGAGCACCGCCGCACATTGCTGCCGCTCCGCCGGCCCGCGCTGGTCGTGTGGGGTGCTACCGGCATATTCCTGTCCGAGACCCTCGCCGAACGCCAGCGCGAAGTATTCCCAGACGCGGAGATCGAGATACTCAGGGAATCAGGCCATTTCCCTTACCTCGATAGCCCCGAGGCCGTCGCCGGGGCCGTAGTCCCCTTCTTGCGTGCGCAGTGCACCGCGTCGGCGCAATCGCAGTAACCACATGCTTCGAACCGACTCAGATCTGTTCAACAGGAGGACCCGATGACGTCAACCGCCGCGCCGGCCCGAGCGCCCGCGCTTCCCCGCTCGTTCGCAGCCTCCACGCTGTGTGAGGCCTTCCAAATGACAGCGGCCGAGCGGCCCGATGCGGTGGCGCTCCGGACGCCCGGCGGCGGGGTCGAAATCAGCTGGGCCGAGTACGCGGCGCGAGTCCGGCGGATCGCCGGTGGGCTGGCCGCGCTCGGAGTCGGTCGCGGCGACACGGTCGCGCTGATGATGACCAACCGCCCGGAGTTCAATCTGGTGGACACCGCCGCGATGCATGTCGGTGCAACGCCGTTTTCGATCTACAACACCTCAGCGCCCGAGCAGATCAGCTACCTGTTCTCCAACGCCGACAACAGGGTCGTCATCTGCGAGGGCCAATTCCTCGACGTCATCGGCGCCGCGGACGCCCCGCTGGTCGAGCACGTCGTCGTGATCGACGGCGAGGTCGAGGGCAAGCTCACGCTGGCCGGCCTCGAAGCCGGGCGTCGTGAAGATTTCGACTTCGACGCCGCCTGGCTCGCCGTTGAGCCTCAGGACGTGGCGACGCTGATCTACACGTCGGGCACGACCGGGCCACCGAAGGGCGTCCAGTTGACGCACGCCGGGATCATGGCCGAGAACCGGGGCATGGCCGCAGTGATCCCGTTTCCGGTCTTCGGGCGCTACACCTCTTATCTCCCGTTGGCTCATATCGGGGACCGGTGGGGCGCGCACTACTACACGAGCATCATGTTCGGCGCGACGATCACCGCGGTCGCGGATATGCGGCAGGTGGTCGGTGTGCTGCCGGAGGTACACCCGACCGCGTGGGGCGCGGTTCCGCGCATCTGGGAGAAGATCAAGGCGAGCCTGGAGGCCAACGGAATCGCCGACCCGAGCGTAATTCCGGACGCGGTGAAGGCGGGTGTGCGCGCGCAGCTCGGGCTCGACCAGGCGCAGTGGCTGCTATCCGCCGCCGCCCCGATCCCACCCCAGGTGCTGCGGTACTTCGGCGCGCTGGGGCTGCCGATCTGCGAGGCATGGGGCATGTCGGAGCTGTCCTGCCTCGCGACGATCAACCCGCTCGACGACATCCGCGTCGGCACGGTGGGCAAAGCGATCCCCGGCATCGAGCTCAAGCTGCTCGACGACGGGGAACTGCTGGCGCGCGGACCGCTCGTAATGAAGGGGTACCGCAAGGATCCGGAGAAGACCGCGGAGGCCGTCGATGCCGGAGGCTGGTTTCACACCGGCGACGTCGCGACGATTGACGAGGACGGCTACGTGACGATCGTTGACCGCAAGAAGGAGCTGATCATCAACGCGGCCGGCAAGAACATGTCGCCCGCGAACATTGAGCAGAAGCTGAAGGCGTCGAGTCCGCTCATCGGGCAGGCGATCTGCATCGGCGACAGGCGCCCCTACAACGTCGCGCTGCTGGTTCTCGATCCCGACGTCGGCGCTCAATGGGCCCAAGAGCACGGCCTCGAGAACGGCTCGGCCGCGGTGCTGGCACAGGACCCCGGCGTACACGACGAGGTCGCTCGCGGCGTCGCGACCGCCAATGCGCAGCTGTCACGCGTCGAGCAGATCAAGCGATTCACGATCCTGTCGGTGGACTGGGAACCGGGCGGCGAGGAACTGACGCCGACCATGAAGCTCAGGCGCAAGCCGATCCACGCGAAGTACACCCCCGAGATCGACGCGCTCTACACGGACTGACAGCACCTACAGGTGCCGCGGCCGTCCGGCAATTGTGAACGCATGAACGTCGCCTCGCCGGCTCGAAGCCCGTGACGATCTGACGGGTGGTCGCACTGTCGCCGGGATTTACGCCTTCCGCAGCATTTCGATGACCGCGCTGAAGTCCTTGTCGGCGTGGTCGGCGGCGAACTTGGCGTAGATCTCGGCGGCGTGACTGCCCAGCGGCGCGGACGACCCCGTCGAATTGACCGCGTCCATCGCCAGGCCGATATCCTTGTTCATCAGTGCGGTCGCAAAGCCAGGCTTGAAGTCGTTGTTGGCCGGCGACGTCGGAACCGGGCCGGGCACAGGGCAATTCGTGTGCACGGCCCAGCAGTTGCCGGTCGCGCCGGTGATCACGTCGAACAACGACTGCGCGGACAGGCCCAACTTCTCGGCCAGGACGAAGGCCTCGCCGACGGCGATCTGCTGCACGGCCAGCACCATGTTGTTGCAGAGCTTGGCGGCCTGCCCGGTGCCGGACGCGCCACAGTGAATGATCTTGCCCGCCATCGGTTCCAGCACCGGCCGGGCGCGCTCCACGGCAGCGTCGTCACCACCGACCATGAAGGCCAGCGTGCCCGCGGTCGCACCCTTCACCCCGCCCGACACTGGTGCGTCAAGCTGCGCGAAGCCGCGTTCGGCCGCCTGCCCGTTGATGGTGCGGGCATCGTCGACCGAGATTGTGGAGGTGTCGATGAACAACGTTCCTTCCCGAGCCGCGGGTAATGCCTCGGCGTAACAGGCCTTGACGATGTCACCGTTGGGAAGGGAGGTGATCACCACGTCCGCCTCCGCGACCGCCGTTGCGCCACTGTCGAACACCGCGGCGCCCTTGTCGGCGACGGCCTCCTTGAGTGCGGGTACCGGGTCGAAGCCGCGCACGGTGTGTCCGGCGGCGAGGAGGTTGGCCGCCATCGGGCCGCCCATGTGGCCCAACCCCAAGAACGCGATCGTGGTCATCTGCTCTCCCTATGCGGACGCGCGGGCCCGGGCGGCTTCCGCCCGACCGATCACCACGCGCATGATTTCGTTGGTTCCCTCGAGAATTCGGTGCACTCGCAGATCGCGGACGATCTTTTCCAGACCGTACTCGCGGAGGTAGCCGTAGCCGCCGTGCAGCTGCAGCGCCTGATCGGCCACGTCGAAACACGCGTCGGTGACGTAGCGTTTGGCCATCGCGCACAGCTCCACCTTGTCGGGGTGGTTATCGTCGAGCGCTGTCGCGGCGCGCCACAACAGGGTTCGCGATGCCTGCAACGCGGTGGCCATGTCGGCGAGCGTGAACCTGATGGTGGGCTCGTCGAGCAGCTGGCCGCCGAACGCTTGACGGTCGGCGAGGTAACTCACGGCCTTGTCGTGGGCGGCCTGTGCACCGCCGAGTGAGCATGCGGCGATGTTGAGGCGGCCGCCGTTGAGCCCGTTCATCGCAACGGCGAATCCCGAACCTTCGCCGTCGGCGCCGCCCAGCATCGCATCGGCGGGCACCCGCACACCCTCGAACACCACCTGCGCCGTCGGTTGTGCGTTCCAGCCCATCTTCAGTTCGTCCGCTCCGAAGCTGAGCCCCGGCGTGTCCTTTTCGACTATGTACGCCGAGATGCCACGTGGGCCGTCGCCGCCTGTGCGAGCCATCACGATGTACACGTCGGACGTCCCCGCGCCGGAGATGAACTGCTTGACGCCGTCGATCACGTAGTCGTCACCTTCGCGAACGGCCTTGGTGCGCAACGCGCTTGCGTCGGATCCCGCGCCAGGTTCGGTCAGGCAATAACTGCCAATGGCCTCCATCGACGCCATCCGCGGCACCCAGGACTTCCGTTGTTCATGGGTGCCGAACGTGTCGACCATCCACGCACACATGTTGTGGATCGACAGGAACGCGGCGATGGTGGGGTCGGCCTTGGCGAGTTGTTCGAAGATGCGCACGGCGTCCAACCGACGCAGTTCGCTGCCGCCGACGTCGTCGCGGCAGTAGATAGCCGCCATGCCGAGCTCGGCCGCCTCACGCAACACGTCGGTGGGGAAGTGCTTGGCGGCATCCCATTCCAACGCGTATGGCGCGAGGCGCTTTTCGGCGAACGCGGCCGCCGTCTCGGCGATCACGCGTTCGTCGTCGTCCAGGCCGAATAGATCCATGAGGATACTTCAGCTCTATTTCATAGTGGGGATGACGAATTCGGCGCCGTGCGAGCCTGCCGGCCACCGCTGCGTCACCGTCTTGACCTTGGTATAGAACTGGATCGACGCCGGGCCGTGCTGGTTGAGGTCACCGAAGCCGGATCGCTTCCAGCCGCCGAAGGTGTGGTAGGCGACGGGCACCGGGATCGGCACGTTCACGCCGACCATGCCGACCTGGACACGGGACACGAAGTCGCGTGCGGTGTCGCCGTCGCGGGTGAAAATCGCCACGCCGTTGCCGTATTCGTGTTCGGTGGGCAGCCGCAGTGCTTCCTCGTAGTCGTGGGCGCGCACGATGCACAGCACCGGGCCGAAGATCTCGTCGGTGTAGATCGACATGTCCGGGGTTACGTGGTCGAACAGGGTCGGGCCGATGAAGTAGCCGCCCTCGAGGTTCGCGTCGCCGAACTGCAGGTCGTCGCTGGTGCGTTCGCGGCCGTCGACGACGGCTTCGGCGCCGGCCGCCACGCCCTGGTCGATGTAGTCGTGCACCCGCTTCAGTGCGGCCTCGGTGACCAGCGGACCGTAGTCGGCCTTGGGGTCCAGGCTATGCCCGACGCGCAGGTTGTTGACCCGTTCGATCAGCCTGGCGCGCAGTCGATCTGCGGTCTGATCGCCGACCGGCACCGCGACGCTGATTGCCATGCACCGCTCGCCCGCACTGCCGTAGCCGGCGCCGATCAGCGCGTCGACGGCATTGTCGAGGTCGGCGTCCGGCATCACGATCATGTGGTTCTTGGCGCCGCCGAAGCACTGCGCGCGCTTGCCGTTGGCTGCCGCTGTCGAGTAGATGTACTGCGCGATGTCGGAGCTGCCGACGAAGCCGTAAGCCTTGATATCCGGGTGGGCCAGGAGCGCGTCGACGGCTTCCTTGTCGCCGTGCACCACCTGGAACACGCCGGGTGGCAGGCCGGCCTCGATGAACAGCTCGGCCAGCCGCACCGGGACGGACGGGTCACGCTCGCTGGGCTTGAGGATGAACGCGTTGCCGCACGCGAGCGCGGGCCCCGCCTTCCACAGCGGGATCATCGCCGGGAAGTTGAACGGGGTGATGCCGGCGACCACGCCGAGTGGCTGGCGCAATGAGTACACGTCGATGCCGGTGCCGGCGCCCTCGGTGTACTCGCCCTTGAGGAGGTGCGGGATCCCGACGGCGAACTCGATGACCTCGATGCCGCGCTGGATGTCGCCGCTTGCGAGTCGGCGACGGTCTTGCCGTGCTCGAGTGACAGCAGTTCGGCCAGCTCGTCGATGTTCTTGTTGACCAGGTCGATGAACCGCATCATCACCCGGGCCCGGCGCTGGGGATTGAACGCCGCCCAGTCCTTCTGCGCCTCGGCCGCACCGGTGACCGCGGCATCGACGTCGGCCGCCGAGGCCATCGGCACCTTGGCCTGCACCTGGCCGATATTTGGGTTCATCACGTCCGCGGTGCGGGTGGATTGGCCTGCGGTGCGCTGGCCATTGATGAAGTGGGAAATCTGTGTGGTCATGAGCTTGTCCCTCGGCAGGAATTCGGAATACTAGGATATCCTAGTATTCCGTCAGCATTGTTGGCAAGAGCTGGTGCCACATCGCTTAGTCGGCCCGGTGTCGGTGCCGCAGTTGTTCGACGAACACGCGGGTGTCCTCCCACGTCGGGAGCAGGCCGGCCGCTCGGACCTCGTCGAGCGTGGGCGCGTCGGCGTCGCGGTCGGACAGGACCGGCCTGCCGGCGTCGGTGTCGGGCCACTCGATGCCCAACGCCGGATCGGTGGCCCGGATGGTGTGCTCGCGGTTCGGGTTGTAGCCCGCCGAGCACAGGTACATCACCGTCGAATCGTCCTGCAGGGCAAGGAAACCGTGCGCCAGACCCTCGGAGATGTACACCGATCGGTGATCCCGGTCGTCGAGCAGCACCGAGTCCCACTGCCCGAAGGTCGGCGAGCCGACCCGGATGTCGGCCACGACGTCGAACACCGCGCCGTGCAGGCAAGCGATGTACTTGGCCTGGCTCGGCGGCAGCTGTGCGAAATGCAATCCGCGCAGCACACCGGCCGATGACACCGAGCAGTTGGCCTGACGCAGGTCGAAACGGTGCCCGGTCATCGAGGTGAACCCGGGATCGGTGAACCATTCGAAGAACACGCCTCGCGAGTCGCTGTGCAGCTGCGGGGTGATCTCCCATGCGCCGGGGACGACCAGCTCGCGCACCTTCACTGGCCACGCTCCTCTACGTCAGTCCGAGTTGCTCGTAGTGGGCTTCTATGGCGTCCTTCAAAGGGCCCCACCATGATTCGTTGTCGCGATACCAGTCGATCGTCGCGCGCAGGCCCGCTTCGAAGTCGGTGTGCTCAGGCTTCCAGTCCAATTCGGTGTACATCACGGTTGGGTCGATGGCATAGCGAAGATCGTGGCCGGCGCGATCCGTGACGTGGTCGAAGTCGTCAGGGTCGCGATCCATCATCCGCAGGATTGTCCGCAGTACGGACAAGTTGTCGCGCTCGTTCTCTGCGCCGATCAGATACGTGCGGCCGATCTCGCCGTCGGCCAGGATGCGTTGCACCGCGCTGTTGTGGTCGTCGACATGTATCCAGTCGCGCACGTTGGTGCCGCTGCCGTACAGCTTGGGTCGCCGACCCGTCAGCACATTGGTGATCTGGCGCGGAATGAACTTCTCCACATGTTGATACGGGCCGTAGTTGTTCGGGGAGTTAGAGATCGTCACGCGCGCGCCGTAAGACCGCGCCCAAGCCCGCACCAGCATGTCGGCGGCGGCCTTGGTCGACGAGTACGGACTTGACGGGTTGTACGGGGTGGTGTCGGTGAACCGGTTTGGGTCGTCCAGTTCCAGGTCGCCGTAGACCTCGTCGGTGGAGATGTGATGCAGCCGGACGCCGTGCTGCCGGACCGCCTCAAGCAGGGTGAAGGTGCCCACGATGTTAGAGCGCAGGAAAGGTTCGGGGTCGTCGAGCGCGTTGTCGTTATGGGTTTCCGCGGCGAAATGCACCACGACGTCGGACTCCGCCACGAGCTGCGAGACGAGCCCGGCATCGGTGACGTCACCCTCCACTAGGCGGATGTCGCCGGCGACGGGCTCCAGTGACGCCCGGTTCCCGGCGTAGGTGAGCGCGTCTAGCACAGTCACCGAACCTTGCGGGTATTCACGCACCGCGCTATGGACGAAATTGGCGCCGATGAACCCTGCACCGCCAGTTACCAGGAGCCGCATGGAAAGAACCCTAACCGAAGTGCCCGGCCAATCGCTGTCAGCCCGAACGGCGTGGCCGGTTGGGCCAGCGCCGACAGCTACGTGTCCCGGCTGCCGAGGTCCTGACCGCGACGTGGTCGGCGCCCCGCTTCGAGGTGTTCCTTGCGGCGTTTCTGCCTTGCGGTCGACGGCCAGAGCGTCGTCGCGTCATCCACGAGTTGGCATGCCTCTAGGGTGTGAGCAAGGTACCGGAGGCCAACGGCGCTCTCAGTGCCAGGACGACGACAGAGAGGCGCGAGATGGCCGACTGGCTGGTGACCGGTGCGGCGGGCATGCTGGGCGTCGACCTGGTCGGCGCGCTTCGTGACCGGGGCGAGGCCGTGACCGCCTGTACCCACGCTGACCTCGACGTCACCGATCCCAGCTCAGTCGAGTCGATCGTCGCTACGCATGACGTCGTTGTGAACCTGGCGGCGTGGACCGCGGTGGATGCTGCCGAGGCGCACGAGGTCGACGCGACGCTGGTGAACGGCACCGGACCGACCTACCTGGCCGAAGCCTGTGGCCGAGTCGGCGCCCGGATGATCCAGGTGTCGACCGATTACGTCTTCCCGGGGACCGCGACCGAGCCGTACTGCGAGGACGCGCCGACCGATCCGGTCAACGCGTACGGACGCAGTAAACGAGTCGGCGAGGTCGCGGTTCGGAGCATCCTTCCCGAATCAGGGTTCGTCGTCCGCACTGCCTGGCTGTATGGCGCACACGGGGTGAACTTCGTCACGACGATGGCCCGGCTGGCTCAGGATCGACCCATACTCGACGTCGTCGACGACCAGCTCGGGCAACCCACCTGGACGGTCGACGTTGCAGAAAAGCTGATCGCCCTCATCGACGCCGACGCACCCGCAGGTGTCTACCACGCCACCAGCACCGGTCAGACAACGTGGTGCGGGTTGGCTCGTGCCGTGTTCGAGGAGCTCGGTCTGGATCCGGCGCGAGTTCGCGGCACGGACAGCGCGTCGTTCGCCCGGCCGGCCCCGCGACCCGCCTACTCGGTCCTGGGCCATTCCGCGTACGAGCAAGCCGGGCTCAAGTCGATCCGACCCTGGCGGGAAGCGCTGCGGGACGCTGCGCCGACAGTCTTGGCTCAGTTTCGGTCCAGCTCGGCGTAGAACCGCGTTGCCTCCTCGAAACTCGGCAATACACCGAGCTCGGCGGCCTCGGCCAGCGTTGGCAGCACTGTGTCCTTCGAAGAGAGCAGCGGCGTGAGCGGCTGGCCGGCTGGGCCCGTCTCTGGCCAGGCGATGGCAAGTGCGGGATCGAGCGGGTGGATACCATGCTCGCGACCCGGCGCATAGGGCGCGGAGCACAGGTAGACGACGGTTGCGCCCTCAGTCAGCGCCATGAAGCCGTGCCCCAGGCCCTCAGCGATGTAGACCGCCCGCTTGTTCTGGTCATCGAGCAGGATCGAGTCCCACTGACCGTAGGTTGGCGAACCGACGCGGACGTCCAGGACAACGTCCAAGATTGCTCCATGCACGCACACGATGTACTTCGCCTGTCCCGGAGGTATCTCGGCGAAATGCACTCCACGCAGAGCACCGGCCATCGAGGTCGACCAGTTGGCTTGGTGAAGGTCGAGCCGATGACCGACGTGCTGCTCTAGCAGATCCCGTCGTAACCACTCGAGGAAGACGCCACGGTCGTCCTCGTGCTTTACCGGTTCGAAGAGCCAGGCTCCGGAGATCGCCAATGGTGTGACCTGCACCTGGCCTCCTACAATTCGTGGGCGTCGAGCAAGCACACCAGATAGTCACGGTACCCCGACGTGGCGAGCTGATAGCCACGGAGGGGGAGCTCGTTGTCGGTGAAGTGCCCAAGCCAACACGCGATGTCCTCGGGCCGGCCGGTCTTCTGTCCCCGACGTACCTTCATCACCTTGACGAAATTCGAGGCGTCGATCATGGACGCGAACGTACCGTCGACAGCGGATAGTAGACCAGCGACTTGTCATAAACCGGCAGTAGCTGCTTGCTGCCAGCAATCGTCAGAGGGGTGCAGCCGCGTCCGTCCCGCCGCTAGAATATCCCCGCGCGAGCAAAAATCCGAAAGTTCACTGAGAAGTTTGTTCTGCGTTTGCTGATCTTCGAGACGCGGCACGCTTGCCGGTGTTGTAATGACGGATCCGAGCGATTGGGGAAGGTGGGGTCCAATGCCTGAAGGCGTGTTTGGACGTAGCGACGCCGAGATCGACCAGCTGGTGCGTGGCAAGCAGTCGGGTATCGCAGTTGTCGGGTTCGGCTACATCGGCACGGTGATCGGTGGCGTGCTGGCCGACCGCGGCTGGCCCGTCACCGGGATCGACGTAAGGCAGCACATCGTCGACGAGATCAACCTGGGCACCACCAGCGTGCGCGAGCCCGGGCTTGACGAGCTCGTGTCCAACAACGTGCGAGCCGGCCGGCTTCGTGCCACGACGGACTTCGGCGCCGTGGCTGACAATGACTTCGTCATCGTGACGGTCGGCACGCCGCTCGGTCCGGACTTCGAGCCTATCGTCGACGACATCGAAGCAGCGGCGCGCGCCGTTGGAGAGCAACTGCACGCCGGCCACCTCGTCATCGCTCAAGAGCACCGTGCCGCCGGACACGACCGAAAAACTCGTTCAGCCGATCCTCGAAGAGATCTCAGGACTGCGGGCCGGGGTCGATTTCGGCTTGGCGTTCTGCCCCGAGCGGCTCGCCGAAGGCCGAGCCATCCGCGACCTGACGTCGATCCCGGTCGTGGTCGGTGCCGTCGAGGAGCGCAGCGCCCGCGCGTGCTCCACGCTGTGGCGACACACCCTAGGAGTGGAGTCCGTTATCGTCGACGACCCGCGGACAGCCGAGATGATCAAGCTGGCGGACAACCTCTGGATCGACCTCAACGTCGCGCTGGCGAACGAGCTCGCCAAGGTGTGCGACCGGCTCGGGATGGACGTGCTCCAAGTCATCGACGCGGCCAACACGTTGCCGAAGGGCAACCACAACGTGAACATCCTGATGCCGAGCATGGGCGTCGGTGGCTACTGCCTTACGAAGGACCCGTGGTTCGTCAACCATCTGGGCGAGTCCCTCGGTTTGGAACTGGCAACTCCGCGGACGTCGAGGACTGTCAACGACACGATGCCCGCCTACACCTTCGGGCTCGTCAAGCAGCTCCTCGCCGATCAGGGCAAGGCGCTCGAGACCAGCAAGGTCGCGGTGCTGGGAATCGCCTTCAAGAACAACACCGGCGACTGCCGCCTCACGCCCACCAAGTACACCGTCGGCCTGCTCGAGGAGTCCGGCTGCGACCTGTCGGTCCATGACCCGTGGGTGACGGACAAGGAGGCCCTCACGGTAACGAAGATCCCGCTGACCGCGGACATCGAGTCGGCGGTCAAGGATGCCGATGCCTTGGTGTTCCTCACGGGCCACCGACAGTTTCACCAGATCCCTCTGGTCCGGCTCGCGGACCTGGCGGCAGACCAAGTGTGTGTTCCTGGATGGACGAAACAGTTTCGACCCAGCCGCAGTGCGTGCCGCTGGCCTGGTCTACAAGGGCATCGGCCGATAGGTAAGTGTGTACCGATACGTGGGAATGAAAGAGCGAGTATGTCCAATGTCGTCGTAACCGGGGGCTACGGCTTCATCGGCTCGCACTTGGTCTCCGCATTGCTGGGCCGCGGAGACTCGGTCACGGTTTTCGACTTCGCAAAGAACACCCGCGACAGCAGTATGGACTTCGACCGGCACGCCAACTTCCGGTTCGTGCAGGGCGATGTCACTGATCTGACCGCCCTCGAGTCAGCCCTGACGCCCGACGTTGACAAGGTCTTCCACCTGTCGGCGGTCGTCGGCATCAAGAACTATGTCGAAGACCCGCTTCGGGTTCTGGACGTCAACGTGACGGGCACTCGCAACGTCCTCGAGCTGAGCCGTCGGCACGGAACACGCGTGCTGTTTGCCAGCACATCTGAGGTGTTCGGGAAGAACCCGAACCCACCGTTCGCCGAGGACGACGATCGCGTCCTCGGTTCGACAAGAACCGCGCGATGGAGTTACAGCACCAGCAAGGCAATGGCAGAGCATCTCGTTTTCGCGATGCACACGACTTACGGACTGCCGGTGACGGTCGTTCGCTACTTCAACGTATACGGCCCGCGCCAGAACCCGATCTTCGTGATCTCACAGAGCATTCACCGGATCCTCAATGGCCGCCAGCCGTTGCTCTACGACTCGGGCGACCAGACACGCTGCTTTACCTACGTCGATGACGCCGTCGCCGGCACCTTGCTTGCGGCCGACAGCGACGCGGCGATTGGTGAGGCCTTCAATATCGGGAGCATGACCGAGACGAAGATACGCGATGTTGTCGAGTTGGCGATCAAGATCGCGGGTGTCGACTCGGTAGCCAGCGCCGAAGCCATCGACACCGCGGCGCACTACGGCGCTCGCTATGAGGACATCCCTCGTCGTATCCCCGACTCGACCAAGGCGCAGCGGGAGCTGGGGTGGCGCCTTGAGGTCGACGTCGACGAAGGGATCCGCCGAACCATCGACTGGGCGCGCGCCAACCCGTGGTACCTCGCAGAACCTGTGGGGGTCCAGGCGTGAGAATGCGGTCGTAATACGCCCGATCAGCTGCGCGCCGTCAGCCCTTCAGCCCGAGCGGTCCGGCGAGTTCGGTCAGCGTGGGCAGCAGCTTGTCCCATCCGCCCAGCACCTGGATCGTCACGTGATCGGCGCCTGCTTCCAGGTGCTCGTTGAGCCGCTTGGCGATGTCGTCTGGGGTGCCATGCGCGACCACCGCGTCGATCAGCTTGTCGCTGCCCGGCTTGGCGACGTCGTCGTCGGTGAAGCCCAGCCGCTTCCAGTTGCTCAGGTAATTGCTGAGGTTCAGATAGAAGTCCACGGTTTCGCGGCCGATCTTGCGGGCGGCCGCCGCGTCCGTCGACAGCACAACCTTGTGCTCAGGCGCCAGGAACACCGAGTTCCCGATCAGCTCGCGCGCCTGCGCAGTGTGCTCCGGCGTGGTCAGGTACGGATGTGCGCCTGCACTGCGCTGCGCCGCCAGCTTCAGCACCTTCGGCCCGAGCGCCGCGACGACCCGGCGGCTGGTCGGCACGCACTGTTCGTCGAGCACGTCCAGGTACTCGACCAGCACGTCGTAAGGCTTGCGGTACTCCTGTGTGTGCTCCGGATGCCCGATGCCGATGCCGAGCAGGAACCGGCCTGGGTATGCGTCTTCGATGCGGTGATAGGCCTGCGCGACTTGTTCGGCCGGTGCTGTCCAGACGTTCACGATGCCGGTGGCCACCTGGAGCGTCTCGGTGCGTTCGAGTATCGGCTCGACGTCGTTCAGGTCGCCGGCGGGAGACCCGCCGATCCACACCGCGCCGTAGCCCAGCTTCTCGATCTCGACCGCCTGTTCGGGTTTCACCGCCCCGAATGTCCAGACGCCGTAGCGGCCAAGGTTGGGCTTGAGCGAAACAGCGTCAGTCATCCGGATCCCCTTCGATCGCAAGCTCACTGCAGGCCGAGTGGCCCGGCCAGTTCGGCAAGTGCAGGCACCAGCTTGTCAGGTGAGGTGAGCACCTGGACGGGCACGTGGTCCGCACCGGCGTCGAGATGTTCCTTCAGCCGCGCCGCGATGGCATCCGCCGTGCCGTAGGCGACGACGGCGTCGACGAGGCGATCGCTGCCCGGCTTGGCCACCTCTTCGTCGGTGAAGCCCAGCCGTTTCCAGCTGTTGAGGTAATTCGTCAGGTTGAGGTAGATCTCGAGCGCCTTGCGGCCGACGGCGCGCGCTTTGTCGGCGTCGGTGGTCAGCACGACCTTGTGCTCGGGCGCCAGGAACGCGTCGGGGCCGATCAGTTCGCGCGCCTGGGCGGTGTGCTCCGGGGTCGTCAGATACGGGTGTGCGCCCGCGGCGCGACGCGCGGAGAGCTTGAGCACCTGCGGTCCCAGAGCGGCGACCACTCGGCGGTTCTTCGGCACGCCGTACTCGTCGAGCTTGTCGAGGTAGTCGTTGAGCGCGTCGAACGGCTTGCGGTACTCGTGTCCTGCCTCGGGGTGGCCGACGCCGATGCCCAACAGGAAGCGGCCGGGGTAGGCCTTGTCGATGCGGTGGAAGGACTCGGAGACGGGTCCGGCGTCCGCCGTCCAGATGTTGACGATGCCCGTAGCGACCTGCAGCGTGGTGGTCTTCTCTAGGATGGGTTCGACCCAGTCCAGCTCGGCCGGGGGCGAGCCGCCGACCCACACGGCGCCGTAGCCCAGCGCCTCGATGTCCTTCGCCTGCTCCGGTGTTACGCCGAGTCCAAACGATCCGAATTGGCCAAGGTTGGGCTTCTCATCAGTCATGTGAGCTCCAACCCGCGGCGACGGCGCGGCTATTCCGTTGCGGCCGGAAGTTCGGTCGGCGTCGGTGCTTCGGGTGCGGGCGCCACCAGTGGCAGCAGCACGATGAATTTGGTGTGCCCGGGCTCAGACTGCACACGCAGATCGCCGTGGTGCTTCTCCACGACGATCCGGCGGGCCAGATCCAGGCCGAGGCCGGTGCCCTCGCCGAACGGCTTGGTGGTGAAGAACGGGTTGAAAACTTTTTCGATAATGTCCGCGGGAATGCCGGGACCGTCGTCGCAGATCTCGACGCGAATCATCTCTTCGTTCTCGCGCATGGTGCGTATGGTGAGCGTGCCGCTGCCGTCCATCGCCTGGATCGCATTGTCGATGATGTTCGTCCAGACCTGATTGAGATCGCCTGGGTAGCACAGCAATTCGGGCAGTGACTTGTCCATTTCCTTGACCAGTTTAACCGCACTGTCTTTGCCGATCTTGTCGCCGAACATCATCACGGTGCTGCGCAGCAACTCGTGAACATCGGCCGTCTGGTACGGAGCACGGTCCATCTGCGAGTACTGCTTGGCTCCGGCCAACAGCGCCGAGATCCGCTTGCTGGCCTCGGCGATCTGGTTCATCAACAGCTCGGTCTCGATGGTGTAGCGCAGCCAGCCGATGGCTCCCTGCAACGACGCGGACGCGTCGACCTCATCGACGGACGCCGAGACGCGTTCGAGCCAGTCGATGTCGAGACCCGCGTCGACGAAGGTCGGCGCGTAATCCCAGGCACCCAACAGGCCGCGGCCCTCCAGCCACTCGCCGATCTGCTCCTCGCGGTCGGACGCCTCCAGGGCGGTCAGTTCCACCGACTTGGATTTCGCGACCTGCTCGGCGACCTCGTCCTGGATGCTGACCAGGACCCGCAGCGCCTCGGGAGTGAACTTTCCGTCAGCCAGCATGGCCAGCTTGTGACGCATCCCGGCCACCCGGTCGCGCAGGTCAGCGACCGCCCGCGCGGTGGCGGCGGCCGGATTGTTGAGCTGGTGGGTCAGCCCCGCCGAGAGCTGCCCGAGCGCAAGCAGCTTCTCCCGCTGGCCGATGATCTGCCGTGTTCGCTGGCTGCCGACCGTGTGTCCCTCGAGCAGATGTACGGCCATCGGGAACTCAGCCTGCATGAAGCGGGCGAACGCCTCCGCGTCCAGCACGAAGAACCGTGACTGCTTGGTCACCCGCACCGATGCCGCGTAAACACTTTCTGCGCCGGGGATGTACGCCGACCATGCGCCGCAGTACACCCCGCGCTGGTACGTGCGACCCGTTTCGATGTCGACGCCTCCCGAGCGCTTGGACATCACCAGCTCGCCGTCGATCAAGACGTAAAAACAGGTGGCCGGATCACCCTCGGTGACGACCGGGCCCGGCTCGAAGATCTGGATGTGCCCGTTCTCGCACAGTGTCTTGAGCTGTTCGTCGGACAGCGCCTCGAACAGGAACAGTGTCCGTAGTTCGTCAGGCAGACATTTCTCGCCCATCACAGCCCTCTCTACGACTCCGCCAGATAGCGGTGTACCAACATCACTGCCATCGACCCTTCGCCGACGGCGGCTGCCACTCGTTTGGCGGATTCGGCACGCACATCTCCTGCAACAAACACACCCGGCACACTTGTTTCCAAATGGTGCGGCGGACGGTCCAGTGTCCAGCCACACACGTCACGCAGGTCGGGCCCCGACAGGATGAAGCCGTGGTCATCGCGGGCGACCACACCGTCGAGCCAGTCGGTGCGCGGTTCGGCGCCGATGAAGATGAACATGCGGCCGCAGCCGAACTCGTCACGCTCGCCGGTGTGGGTGTTCTCCAGGCAGATGCGCTCCAGGCGGCCATTGCCCTTGACGGCGTGAACGACGGTGTACGGCATCTCCTTGATCTTGTCGTTGGCCCTGATCTGCTGGATCAGGTAGTACGACATCGAGTCCTCGAGGGTGCGACGGCTGACGATGGTCACCGATTTGGCTGTCCTGGACAGATACATCGCGGCCTGTCCGGCCGAGTTCGCCCCGCCGATGACGTACACCTCGTCGTCGTCACAGTCGGAGGCCACCGAGGCGGTCGCACCGTAGTAGACGCCTGCCCCGGTCAGCCCGGCGCAGCCTTCGGCGGGCAGCTGGCGGTATTCGACGCCCATCGCGAGGATCACCGCCCGTGCCCCGATCGCCCGGCCGTCCGACAGATGCACCGTCCTGGCCGATCCGTCGATCTCAATCGCCGTGACCTCGGCGGCGGTGATCAGCTCCGCCTCGAACTTCTCGGCCTGCCGGCGGGCACGCTCAGCGAGCTGGGAGCCCGACAGCCCGTCGGGGAAGCCCAGGTAGTTCTCGATGCGGGAACTCTGCCCGGCCTGCCCGCCGGTGGCGGTGCGTTCGATGAGCACGGTCTTGAGCCCCTCGGATGCCCCGTACACCGCCGCGGCCAGCCCGGCCGGCCCGCCGCCGATGACCACCAGTTCGTAGAAGTCTTCGGCAGGCGTGGTGGTCAGCCCGAGCGTGGCGGCCAGCTCGGCGTCGGTGGGCTCCACGAGTGTCTCGCCCTGCTCGGTGATCACCACCGGCAACGTCAGCTCGTCCAGGCCCGCCGCCTCGAGCAGCTGCTTGCCCTTCGGCTCGTCGGCGCGGAACCACGTGTAGTACAACCTGTTTCGGGCCAGGAACTCACGCACTTCCGAGGACCGGGCGTTCCACGGGTGCCCGATGATCTTGGTGTGCGGGATCACCCGGTCGCCTGCCGATCGCCACGCGTCCAACAGCGCGTCGATCACGGGGTAGAGCTTCTCCTCGGGCGGATCCCACGGCTTGAGCAGGTAGTGGTCCAGGTCGACGACGTTGATCGCGTCGATGGCGGCGTGGGTGTCGGCGTAGGCGGTCAGCAGCACCCGGCGGGCCAGCGGGTACAGGTCCATCGCCTCTTCGAGGAACTCGATACCGCTCATCTGCGGCATCCGGTAGTCGGCGACGAACACCGCGACCGTGTCACCGCGGAGCTTGAGTTCGGCCAGGGTTTCCAGGGCGTCGGGTCCGGACTCGGCGCGGACGATGCGGTAGTTCTCGCCGTAGTGACGGCGAAGGTCGCGTGCGACGGCGCGGGACACCGCGGGGTCGTCGTCGACGGTCAGTATTACGGGTTTTCGGGCCTGGGAGACGGGTGCAGTCATCGGTTTCCAGTATGCGCTCGTCGTTCAGCGGATATCTCGGTCAGTCGGTGGTCGGCGCCGGCTCCGAATTCGTCGCGATCACCTCGGTTGGCGGAGCCGTGCCGTCACGGGTGAGCATCGCCGCCACGTCGATGCCCGACGCCTTGAGCGCCTCCACGATCTTGGCCACCGTGAGCGGGCTGATGCCGCCGCCGACGTGCAGCTCACCAAGCACCAGGGCCGATACCACTGCCAGACCGCCGACGATGAATGCCGCCAGATAGACAGCCGTCACAGGCCCTCCTGGTCGATGTGCGCGATCACTTGACCTGCCGAGAGAATCCTCGCATCGCGGCGCCCGGCGTCGCGCGCATATTGGCCGTTCGGCGATTTTGGGGCGGGCCGCCGAGCAGGTAGTATTGACCAACGGTGCGGCACCCGCGCCGGCTCTTGCGTGCCCCTGGTTTCCGGAATTTCCGACTACTGGCTCACGTTATGTGGTCGGAGCAAATGTTGCGCCGACAGGCGCCAATGATCAGGGACAACGGAGGATATGGCCAAGAAAGACGGTGCCATCGAGGTCGAGGGTCGCGTGGTCGAACCCCTGCCCAATGCGATGTTCCGCATTGAGCTGGAGAACGGTCACAAGGTTCTTGCCCACATCAGCGGCAAGATGCGGCAGCACTACATCCGCATCCTGCCCGAGGACCGCGTGGTAGTGGAGTTGTCTCCCTACGACCTGTCCCGGGGCCGCATTGTTTACCGGTATAAGTGACGAGCGCTAGCGCGAGTCATCGACAAACACAGAACTAGACGGCGTGACGAGCGCTTGCGCGAGTCACCGAGAAGCACAGAAGGATCGACACAGCCGTGAAGGTGAACCCGAGCGTCAAGCCCATTTGCGATAAGTGCAGGGTGATCCGCCGGCATGGGCGGGTCATGGTGATCTGCTCCGATCCGCGCCACAAGCAGCGCCAAGGCTGATCGCGACCAAGCCGGGCACACACAACTGAATGACGAAATCCCAGTACCACTGAGCGGATAGGCCGCTTGCGATGAGCCCCGGCGAAGAAGCGTCGGACTCAGTACGTCCGGCACGGAGGCCGGACCCCACCAGAGGCGGGAACGGACTGGGACCAGACCTCCGCATAGAAGAAGGAACACTGCCTGATGGCACGGCTAGTGGGCGTTGATCTCCCGCGCGATAAGCGCATGGAGATCGCCCTGACCTACATCTACGGCATCGGCCGTACCCGCTCCCAGGAGATCCTGGAAGCCACCGGCATCGACCGGGACCTGCGCACCAAGGACCTGACCGACGATCAGGTCACCCAGCTGCGCGACTACATCGAAGGCAACCTCAAGGTGGAGGGCGACCTGCGCCGCGAGGTCCAGGCCGACATCCGCCGCAAGATCGAGATCGGCTGCTACCAAGGCCTGCGGCACCGCCGCGGCCTGCCGGTGCGCGGCCAGCGGACCAAGACCAATGCGCGCACCCGCAAGGGCCCGAAGCGCACCATCGCCGGCAAGAAGAAGGCCAGGTAACCGATGCCACCGAAGAAGGCAGGCGCCGCCCCCAAGAAGGCCGCCAAGACGCGTCGCAGGGAAAAGAAGAACGTCCCGCACGGCGCCGCGCACATCAAGAGCACGTTCAACAACACGATCGTGTCCATCACCGACCCGCAGGGCAACGTCATCGCCTGGGCGTCGTCGGGCCACGTCGGCTTCAAGGGCTCGCGCAAGTCGACCCCGTTCGCCGCACAGCTGGCCGCCGAGAACGCCGCGCGCAAGGCGCAGGAGCACGGCGTGAAGAAGGTCGACGTGTTCGTGAAGGGCCCTGGCTCGGGCCGCGAGACCGCCATCCGGTCGCTGCAGGCCGCCGGCCTCGAGGTCGGCGCCATTTCCGATGTCACGCCGCAGCCGCACAACGGCTGCCGTCCGCCCAAGCGGCGCCGGGTCTAGGAGGAGACAGAACTCATGGCTCGGTACACCGGACCCGCCACGCGCAAGTCGCGTCGCCTGGGCACTGACCTCGTCGGTGGCGATCAGTCGTTCGAGAAGCGGCCCTACCCGCCCGGCCAGCACGGCCGCGCGCGGGTCAAGGACAGCGAATACCGCCAGCAGTTGCAGGAGAAGCAGAAGGCCCGCTTCACCTACGGCGTGATGGAAAAGCAGTTCCGCCGCTACTACGAAGAGGCGAACCGCTCCGCCGGCAAGACCGGTGAGGCTCTGCTGCAGATCCTGGAGACCCGGCTGGACAACGTGGTGTACCGCGCCGGCCTGGCGCGCACCCGCCGGATGGCCCGCCAGCTGGTCAGCCACGGTCACTTCACCGTCAACGGCGTCAAGGTGAACATCCCGAGCTATCGGGTGTCGCAGTACGACATCATCGACGTGAAGGAAAAATCGCTGAACACGTTGCCGTTCGAGGTCGCCCGCGAGACCGCCGGTGACCGCCCGATTCCGGCCTGGCTGCAGGTGATTGGTGAGCGCCAGCGCATCCTCGTGCATCAGGTGCCCGAGCGGGCGCAGATCGACGTGCCGCTCTCCGAGCAGCTGATCGTCGAGTTCTACTCGAAGTAAAGACTTCCCGGCCGTCCGGATGACGGCTCGGGATACGCGGCATCAAATAGTGGGTGCCGTGAAGGAGGAAAGAAACACATGCTGATCTCTCAGCGACCCACACTGGCCGAAGAAGTCAAGGCCGAGGACCGCTCCCAGTTCGTCATCGAGCCGCTGGAGCCCGGTTTCGGTTACACCCTTGGCAATTCGCTTCGGCGCACGCTGCTGTCGTCGATTCCCGGCGCGGCGGTCACCAGCATTCGGATCGACGGTGTGCTGCATGAGTTCACCACCGTCCCCGGCGTCAAGGAAGACGTCACCGACATCATCCTGAACCTCAAGGGGCTGGTCGTCTCCTCGGAGGAGGACGAGCCGGTCACCATGTACCTGCGCAAGCAGGGCCCGGGTGAGGTCACCGCGGGCGACATCGTCCCGCCGGCCGGCGTGACGGTGCACAACCCCGAGATGCACATCGCCACCCTCAACGACAAGGGCAAGCTCGAGGTCGAGCTGGTCGTCGAGCGCGGCCGCGGCTACGTGCCCGCCGTGCAGAACAAGGCGTCGGGGGCCGAAATCGGCCGTATCCCGGTCGATTCCATCTACTCGCCGGTGCTCAAGGTCACCTACAAGGTGGAGGCCACCCGCGTCGAGCAGCGCACCGACTTCGACAAGCTGATTCTCGACGTCGAGACGAAGAGCTCGATCACCGCTCGTGACGCGCTGGCGTCGGCGGGCAAGACGCTGGTCGAATTGTTCGGTCTGGCACGGGAACTCAACGTCGAGGCCGAGGGCATCGAGATCGGCCCGTCGCCGGCCGAGGCCGACCACATCGCTTCGTTCGCGCTGCCGATCGACGACCTGGACCTCACGGTGCGGTCGTACAACTGCCTCAAGCGCGAGGGCGTGCACACGGTGGGCGAGCTGGTCGCCCGCACGGAGTCCGATCTGCTGGACATCCGCAACTTCGGCCAGAAGTCCATCGACGAAGTCAAGATCAAGCTGCACCAGCTGGGTCTGTCACTCAAGGACAGCCCGGCCACGTTTGATCCGTCCGAAGTCGCCGGCTACGACGCAGCCACCGGCACCTGGAACAGCGACGCCGGCTACGACCTGGACAACGACCAGGACTACGCCGAAACCGAACAGCTCTAGAAACCGGTTAGTTACTCAAGGAGTCACCAATGCCCAAGCCCACCAAGGGCCCTCGCCTCGGCGGGTCGTCCTCGCACCAGAAGGCGATGCTGGCCAACTTGGCCACCTCGCTGTTCGAGCATGGCCGGATCAAGACCACCGAGACCAAGGCCAGGGCGCTACGGCCATACGCGGAGAAGTTGATCACCCACGCCAAGAAGGGCACGCTGCACAATCGGCGTGAGGTGCTCAAGAAGATCCGCGACAAGGACATCGTGCACGCCTTGTTCGCCGAGATCGGGCCGTTCTTCGCCGACCGCAACGGCGGCTACACCCGCATCATCAAGGTGGAGGCGCGCAAGGGCGACAACGCCCCGATGGCCGTCATCGAGCTGGTGCAGGAGAAGACGGTGACTTCGGAGGCCAACCGCGCCCGTCGGGCTTCGGCGTCGAAGAAGGCCGCGCCGGCCAAGGCGGCTCCGGCTGCTGAGGAGGCCCCGGCTGCTGAGGAGGCCGCGGTCGAAGAGGCTCCGGCTGAAGAGGCTCCGGCTGAAGGGGCTCCGGCTGAAGAGGCTCCGGCTGAAGGGGCTCCGGCTGAAGAGGCTGCGGTCGAAGAGGCTCCGGCTGAAGAGGCTGCGGTCGAAGAGGCTCCGGCTGAAGAGGCCGAGGCCGCTACCGAGACGGCTGAGTCCGACGAGGATGCCGACAAGTCCTAGTGGCATGAACGACGACTCCCCCGCAAGCGGGAGGTGCCCCCAGCCCGCCATTGGCAACGATGGCGGGCTGGTTCGTCTGCGGCTTGATATCGCCTACGACGGAACGGACTTCGCCGGCTGGGCGGTGCAGGCCGGGCAGCGGACCGTCGCCGGGGTGCTCGACGATGCGCTGTCGACGGTGTTCCGGACGCCCGTGCAGCTGCGCGCGGCGGGACGCACCGATGCCGGCGTGCATGCCACGGGTCAGGTGGCTCACGTCGAGGTGCCGGCCGACGCGCTGGCCAACGCGTATCCACGCACGGCGCGTTCCGGCGACAGCGAGTTCCTGCCGCTGGTGCGACGGCTCGCCCGGTTCCTGCCGGCCGATGTGCGTGTCCTCGACATCGGCCGCGCCCCAGCGGGTTTCGACGCTCGGTTTTCCGCGCTGCGGCGCCACTACGTGTACCGGCTGTCCACCGCCCCGTACGGGGTGGAGCCGCAGGAGGCGCGCTACGTGACCGCGTGGCCACGCCCGCTGGATGTCGACGCGATGGCCGCCGCATCACGCAACCTGGTGGGGCTGCACGACTTCGCGGCGTTCTGCCGGCAGCGCGAAGGCGCCACCACGATCCGCGACCTGCAGCGGCTGGACTGGTCACGCGACGGTGACAGAATCACCGCGCACGTCACCGCCGACGCGTTCTGCTGGTCGATGGTCCGCTCACTGGTCGGCGCGCTGCTGGCGGTAGGGGAGCATCGCCGCGAACCCGCTTGGTGCAGTGACCTATTGACGTCCGCAAAACGGTCGAGCGATTTCGCGGCCGCGCCCCCGCACGGCCTGACCCTGATCGGTGTGGACTATCCGCCCGATGACCAGCTGGAGGCGCGCACCAAGGTCACCCGCGATCTGCGGACCGCGGACTAAAGCCTGCCCGCGACGAAGTCGGCCGCCTGGTTCACCATGCCGGCGTTGATGTATGCGGAGGCGAAGTGGTCGGGAAAGTAGGACTCCCAGTTTTCGGGGTCGGTCGGGTTGCAGACGGGGTCGTCGCCGTGGCACAACTCGATGGTCCTGTCGCGATAGAGCGGGCTGAAGTTCGCAATAGGCCCCACCCATTGGATTCCGTTGCCGAACAGCGCGACCGCGGCGATGTGCTGATCCGCGCCCGGGGGTAACGGGCTGTTGAAACCGAAGAAGTCAAAGGGCACCGCTAGCACGACGTCGGTAACGGCGGCGCCAAGGGAATAGCCACCGAGCACCAGCCGCGTGTCCGGACAGTTGCCCGCCATGTACTGGATGTGCCCGCTCATGTCGTTGGCGCCTTCATCGATCTCGGTGTCGGCGGGATAGTTCACCGAGTAGAGCCCGATGTTCTTGCCGGTCTTCGACCGCAACGCGCTGACGAACGCGTTGCCGATGACTCCAGGGCCGGCGCGCTCTTCACGACCACGCGCGAATACCACTTCGACTTGCGGGCATGGGGCAGCCGAAGCCGACGGGATCGCGTTGGGGGTGGGTACCAGGGCGGGCGCGGCCAGCAGACCACCCGCTGAGAGTGCCGCTACGACGGCAGCGACGAGATAACGACGGATCTGATAACCGATGCTGGTGGGCTCAACAGGATTGCTCACCGAATCGATGCTAGCGAACCAATTGACGTGATCGTTGATCATTTGGTTACGGATTATGGATTTCAGCTCACCGGAAGCCCCGCTGGCCCGGCTCGCATGATCGCGGCCAGCTCCTCCCGAGAATTCGCTCCGACCCGCTGACACGCGTGGTAGAGGTGGCCCTCCACCGTGCGTACCGAAGTCTTGAGCCGATCCGCGATCTCCCGGTTGGACAAGCCGCTGGCAACCAGTTCGGCGATTTCGCGCTGGCGGCCGGTCAACGATTGGCCCGTGATGTTTCGCAGCGCCGATGTGCATAGGCCGCCGCATTCGTCTGCCAGTTGCTTGGCCAGCGCCGCGGCATACAGGCTCCGCTTGCGCCGCTGGTCGCGGGTGAACACGACGGCTGCCTGCCCGGCGGCGTCGGCGGCCGTCGCCCGATCACCGATCGCCCGATAGTCGGCCGATACCGCCAGCAGCCCTTCACCATCATTGGCGAGCAGCGACTGTGCATGGCGCGCGACCGCATTGGCGAGCGGCAGCGACAGCACGTCGGCCAGTTCGGCCGCCCGCGTCGCTCCGGAGGTGTCGCCCCACTGGGTCGCCGCTTGGATGCAGGCGAGCTCGTGGGTCGGTTGACCGCGGTCGCGGGCCTGGATCGCAGCCTCCTGCACGACCGTGACGGCGTCGGTCAAGCAACCGCTGGCCGTCAATGCCCATCCCGTCGCCACGGCCAGGCCGGTCTGCATGAACAGGTAGTCCGGCGGTACAGATGACCGGGCCTTGGTGAGCGCTTCGTTCGCAGGGCCGGGCTGGCCCAGTTTGGCGTGCGCCTCAGCCAGCGCAAAGTAACTAGCCTGTCGCAAACCCGTTGTGACGCCGTGTCTTTCAACTCCAGCCAGCGCCTCGTGGAGGAGCTTTACGGCGCTGCGAAGGTCGCCACGCACGAGGTCGGCAAGGCCGAGCAGAAACGCGATGTTGGCGTACGCGAGACCGGGAACGTCGCGAGCCGATTCGGCCAGCCGGTTGGCCGCGCTCACGCATTCGTCGATTCGCCCGGTCAGCCGGCACGCGCGGGTGTACACGGCGCCGAACCAGAACCGCATGTGCGACGCCTGAAAAGAATTCGTTGCGCGCTCGATAGCTTGCTCGGCGACGGCCGTCAGGTCATCGACCTCACCCAGCGCGCCCATCGCCATGGTCAACGCCAGGGAAGCCATCATCGCGTGGAAGTCAGAAAGCGTCCCTGAATTCAGTGCCGTCCTGGCCTTTTCCGCTGCGAGATCGCAGCGCGCCAACACCGCGTCGAGGCACGCTTCGACCGCGGCGCGAGCGGCCAGGTCCGCCGGGGACTCCGGCGTCGCGGCGAGGGCGTCGAGGATCGCCGATGCGTCTTTGGGTCGCCCAAGCATCCAGATCAGGTTGGCTGCCCGCACGGTTGACCATCGGTGGCCGTCCTCCTGGCCGTCCTCACCAATGCTCCGCAGGACGGCCTCAGCTTGAGCGCCGCGACCGAGAAGCGCGAGGTTCATCGCGCGGACGCCAACGGCTTCGCTCAGACCGGCCTCCGCGGCGGCGGTGGCGAATCGGTCGGCCAAGTCGAGGTCGAGCAGTGTCATCGCATAGCGAGCGGATTCCAGATACAGCTCGGGGTCGGGGGGGAGGTCTGACTCCAGCGTGAGCAGGGCCCGACGCACCGTTGCGCGCATGTCGCCGTCCCCGTCGCCGGCCAGCCGTTGCGCCACTTTGCCGCGGATCTTGGACAGATACATTTCGCCCGCGGTTGCGCGACGAAGCTCACCGAACAGCGGATGCGCCAGTCGGGCCATGAGCTTGTCGCCGGTGCGCTCGATGGTGATCAAGTGCATCTGTTCTGCGACCTCGATATCGCTGCGGTGCACCAGGTCGCAAAGTACGTCGACGGCAAGCGGTTCGCATTGCGACAAGGTGTCGACAACGAGAGCCAATTCCGGTGTGAGGTCACCCAACTGCCGCCCGAGCATGTCGCTGATGCTCTGCGACACCGCGACGTCGTCGTCCCACATCCACACCCCGGCGACCTGCCGCATCCGGCCTGCCGCGATCTGATCCTTCAACAGTTGCTGCAAGAACAGCGCGTTCCCGCCGGTCAGCTTCCAAAACCGCCGCGTGCTGCGGGCATCCACCGCGCCGCGAACGGTGGTCTCGATCAAGGCGTGCGTTGCCTCAGCGGACAGCGGTTCGAGATCCAGGCGGCTGAGCAGGCCGTCCTTCCACAGCGCCGTCACTGCGTCGGGTTCAGCCCCGCCCGTCCGCATCGTCACCACAAGGCGCGCACTTCGGGTCTGCGCCAGCTGGTGTATGACATGCGCCGAGAGCCCGTCGAGAAGGTGTGCGTCGTCAACCCCGATCATCACACGCCCTTGGCGTTGTTGTGCGACAAAGGAATTGATCAGGCGCCGCACGTTCGGCAGCAGGTCAGAGACGGCGTCACTGATCGACCCAGTGAATGCCCCCAGTGGAAGCGGGCGTGCGGATTCGGTGCCGACTATCCAGCTGGTGCGCACGCCCGCAGCTTGTGCTTGGCTGAGCACTTCGCGAGCGAGACGGGTCTTGCCCACGCCGGCGGCACCAGCGATTACCACACCGGTGTAGTTGCTAACCCCGCTCATTGCACGGCGAACGACGGCAAGTTCGCCGTCCCGCCCTGTCAGCGGATCGCCGCTGGTCACGCGCCGACTATAGCCTGCGTCTAGTGCTTGCGGACGCCGAATTCAGTTGCGAATTCAATCAGCTATTCATGCGTTGCCTACACCTGGCCGGCGACGAAACTCGCTGCCTGGTTGATGAGGGCCGAGGACTCGTAATGGGTGTGCGCGAACGGATTACGGCCGTCAGAGCAGATCGGGTCGCCGTCGCTGCACAGGTCGACAGCCCTGCCGGCGAACGACCCCGTTGACGACACCGGGTTCCCGAACTTCGTCGCGGGGTTGCCGAATACCGCGACTGCCGCCACGTTGCCGGCAACGCCAGCGGGCAGCGATGGCGCCGACCCGATGTCTCCGACCCTGTTGCCGAGAGGCGGCACGCCGGCCAGCATGTCAACCACCGCCGCACCCTGCGAGTATCCACCGAGCACGATCCGGGTCGCCGGGCACTGTTGTGCCATGGCGACGATGTGAGCGGTCGCGTCGGCCGCCCCGTCCGCGGCGGTCAGAAAGTCATAGGTCGCCGGATAATTCACGGCGTAGGTACCCACGCTGCGGCCTCCCAGCTGGGGCTGGAGTGCGTCTGCAAGCGCCTGGCCCACACGACCGATACCTGCGGGTTCGCTGGTCCCCCTGGCGAACACCACCTCGACGTCGGGGCATGAGTCTGCGGATGAGACCGCCGGTGTGATGACGGCGGCACCGGCCGTCAGCAGGACAGCCGAACACGACAGGATTACGCGGCGAACAGTATGAAACGTCACGAGAAATGGTAACGCCTAGATCGGCTAAACTAATCCCGCCACGAAACCCGCCGCCCGATTGGTGAGGCCGGCGCTCACGTAATCGCTGTGAGCGAACGGGTTACGGCCGTCGGAGCAGATCGGGTCGCCGTCCTTGCACAGGTCGATGGCCCTGCCCGCGAAGATGCCGTCCGCGGAAACCGGATTGCCGAACTTCGTCGCCGGATTTCCGAATACCGCGACCGCTGCCACATTGGGGGCAACGCCCGCGGGAATTGCCGGCCCGACGGCGCCGAGCCTGTTACCCAGGGGCGGCACACCGGCGAGCATGTCAACCACGGCCGCGCCTTGGGAGAATCCACCGAGGACGATCCGCGTCCCGGGACACGACTGCACCAAGTTCACGAGGTAAGCGCTCGCGTCGACCGCCCCGTCGGAGGCCATCGCGAAGTCGTAGGTGGCCGGATAATTCACCCCGTATGCGGCCAGCGTCCGAGGTCCGATCTGCGGCCTGAGCGCGTCCACGAAGGCCTGGCCGACACGACCGATGCCTGCGGGTTCGCCCGTGCCGCGAGCGAACACGACCTGGACGTCAGGACACGCCTGGGCCGCCGCTGAGGGGGCGGGCCCGCCGATTACGACGGCGGCCGCGGAAACGACGGCGGCCGCCAATACCGGCATTGCTCGGATCGCCGACCGTACCGCCGCATGGACACCTTGAACTGGGCTCATGCGGCTAATACTCACATATTGACGCCGATCGCCCGAAACTCATTGACCAAATTGCTCGGTCGCTAGAGCAAACCAGCGACGAATCCGGCGGCTTGGCTCGTCAACCCGGCCGGCCCGTAATTCCTGTGCGCAGCGATGCTTTCGCCATCGGAGCAAACCGGGTCTCCGGCGTTGCAGAGGTCGATGGCCCTGGATCCCCACACCGGGCTGATGGTCAGCGGTGCGCCCAGTTTGGCCGACGGGTTTCCGAACACCGCGACAGCGGCGACGTGCTCGGGGACGTTTGGCGGCAACGGATTGTTGAACCCGACGGCCGGAAACGGGACCGCGGCGATGATGTCGATCACCGCGGCGCCCTGCGAGTAGCCGCCCAGCACCAGCCTGGTGTTGGGGCAATTCGCCACCATGTACTGGATGTGGGCGCTCGCGTCGTTGGCGCCGTCGGCCGCGGCCAGGAAGTCGAACGACGCGGGGTAGTTCACGGCGTACGTCCCGACCGACCTGCCGCCGACCCGGCTGCGCAGCGAGTCGACGAACGCCCCGCCGACGCGACCAAGGCCCGGTGAATCGTCGGTGCCGCGGGCGAACACCACCTCGATGTCCGGGCAGTCTTGGGCGTGCGCGGACGGAACGGCGGCCCCGGGCGCGATCAGCATCAAACCGGCGGTGAGCACGGCGACCGCAAGGGAGGCGATCCAACGGGCGCTACGCCAGCGGAGGTTTCGCCGGCAGTCAAGATCGATCTTCACGCGACGATGCTACCGGTGGTTTGCAACCCGTTTCGTTCAGTCGCGACGACTCGCCGCGAGTTCTTCGACGGGACCGTCGGGCCACGACGCCTCGGCCAGCCTCTCGGTGCGGTCGCCCTGGCGGGCCAGAACCAGCCCGAGCAGCACGACGGCGCCGCCAATCGCCTGCGTGGGGGTGATTGCCTCACCCACCAGCACCCAGGCCGCCAGCACGGCGAACATCACCTCGGACAGGCCCACCAGCGAAGCGAACCGCGGGCGCAGCCGGGCGATGCCCATGATGCCGAGCGTGTAGGCGATCGCGGTGGTGACCACGCCCAATGCGATGACCGGGACCACCCACGACGTCGTCAACCCCGCGATAACGGTGTCGTTGGTGGTGAAGGTGAGCGGCATCACGCCGGACACGCCGAGAAGACCGACCGCGGCTGTGGCGACGATCAACCCGCCGGCGGCCAGCGTGATGGAGTTCAGGCCGTCGCCGTCGGCGGCGACTTCGTCGGACATCACGAAGTAGCAGGCCGCGCAGACAGCGGCAGCCAGGCCCCAGCCGACACCAATCAGGTTGATGTGGGCACCGGAGAACACGTTGAGCACCAACATGATTCCGGCGACCGCCATCGCGACGCCGGCGAGTGTCAGGTTGCTCGGCCGGCGCCGGGTCGTGGTCCATAGCCAGCCGACCACGAGGATCGGAGCGGTGTATTCCAGCAGCAGCGCGACGCCGACGGACAGGTGCGCGACGGCGTTGTAGTAGCACAGCTGCGCGCCGGCGATCGGGATCAGCCCATAGGCCACCACGGTCTTGGCGTGGTGCAGGGCCTCGCGGAACCAGTCAGGCTTGACGATCGTGGCGAAGACGGCCATCACCAGCGCACCGCCGGCCAGCCGGGCGGTGACCGCGGCGGTCGGGCTCCAGCCGGCCTCCATCAGCGCTTTGGCGAACGGTCCGGAGGACCCGAAGGCGAATGCGGAGCCGATCGCGAACAGCAGACCGAGCCGGAAGTGGTCGAAGGCGGGGCGCTGGTTCAGCTGGTTCACCGTGTTCCGAGCCATGGGGTGCACCTCCGCGGTGTAATGAGTAAAATCTGCTTTGGTCGTGACACTATCGCTGAAGGGGGTCATGAGTCAAATGCTTTTTAGTTATGACACCGAGCTCACATTGCGGGCCGCGTGTGTGCTGGTCAACAGCGATCGAGTCGAGGGCGAGCAGCTCGGTGAGATGGCGGCCCTGGACGCCTACCTGGACGGTTTTGGCTGGACCGGCCGGCGCGACCACGACACCGCCGAGCTGAAGTCCATTCATCGGCTGCGTGAGCGCCTGGGCAAGATCTGGGAGGCCGCCGACGATGAGGTGCGCGCGGTGGGCCAGGTGAACGCGCTGCTCAGCGATACCAAGGCGTCGCCCTGGCTGACCCGGCATCCGGAGATGCCGGAGTGGCACCTGCACCTGGCGTCGATTCACGACCCGCTCTGGCAGCGGATGGGTGCGGAGATGGCGATGGCGCTGGCCGACCTGATCCGCGTGGGGGAGTTGCGGCGGCTCAAGATCTGCGCTGCCCCGGACTGCGACGCGGTACTGGTCGACCTGTCACGCAACCGCTCGGGGAAGTTCTGCGACACCGGCAACTGCGGCAACCGCCAGCATGTGGCGGCGTATCGAGAGCGGCGAGCGCAGCCCAGCAAGGGCCGTTAGGGGAGGTAAAAACCGCGGATGCGGTGATACCGGCCGCGGCCGAGCAGCGCGTTGGCGGCTTCCAGGCCCGACATCACGGCCGCCTCTATGCACCCCGCGTTCATTCCCGAGTCCGTCCAGTCGCCCGCCAGCACCAAGTTGTCATAACCACTTTCGTCGGGGCGCAGTCGATAGCGGTCGGTCCCGGGCAGCGACTGCACATAGCGATCCGACGGGTCGATGTTGACGCTGACGTGCTGGGTGGCCAAGGCCGCGGCCCCGCGGGCGCCGTTCACGCCGCGGAGCAGGTGCCAGGCGAATCCGTCATCCGTGACGGCGCGCGGAAACCACAACCCGATATCACGATTGAGGAACTGCACGGCCTCCGCACGCACGACGTGCTCGTAACGGCGAACGTAGGCTGCCGGGTCTTCGTTGGTCGGCCAGGTCGCCCCGAGACTGCCGCAGAAGTATGCGACGGTGTTCGGCCGGCTCTCGTCGGGCCAGTCCTCGGCCCACAGCGTCTGAGCCATGGAGGCCCAGGTTTCAAACGGCGGGATGTAGGCGCTGGTTGTCACTCCCGGCCGGTCCCATCCAAGCATCGGCTCGTCGGGATCCAGCCATATCTGGAACGCCTGTGTCCCGATTGTTCTGATGCGTGACGTCATCTCCCCCCATTCGGGCCGATCCTCAATCAGTTCCGAGGCAACCACGTCAACCATCCCAAGTGATACGGCAAGTACGACGTGGTCGAAGTCGACACCCCTTCGGAGGACCCGGGTTTCGGCGTCATCGCGGTGGTCCCAATGCGTCTCTAGCAGGCTCCAATCCTTGATGCGGCTGCGCCCGGAACCACTAAGCTGTTGTGCTAACGGTCTTTTGGGAAAGACAGGCAGACCGCGCACTGTGGTGAGCGGGTCGTACTGTTCGATTCCGTCGGCAAGCTGCACCTGCCGCCCCATCGTGATCGCGTCGATGGCTTGACGGCGGGCGTCCAGATGGAGGGTATCGACTCGATGGAAGAACTCGAACGTGACGCCTCGACTTCGGAGCACCTGGTACATCGGCGCGATGACGATGTCGCCCATCCCGGCTGTCATCTTCCAGAAGATTGCGCCTTTGTATTCGAACAGCACCAAGCCGGTGAGAAATACGGCAAGCCCTGCGCCGAACGCCGGGCGGTCAGGATCGCCGTCCTCGTAGCCGAAGACCAGGTCGTAAAGCCCGCGGATCAACGGAAATTCGAGGACGTCGCGGTGTGCGCCGTGGCGCAGGATCCACTCGCCGAAGTCCTCGTCGTTGATCGCCCTGAACCCTCGTGCGTCCGTGATCAGGCGATCGGCGATAAGGCCACGGATCACTGCGGTGACCAACGACAGCAGCAACCAGGACCGCTTGTGATCGGGCCGGTGTTCGTAGTCCAGCGCACGCCGGATGGCCATCAGGACGTCGTCGAGTACGTCGGATGGACTGCTCGCTCGCGCCTCGGGGTCGTTGAGAGCCATTAGTGCGGCGAGCACCGCGCCCTGAACCGAGCTGAGCCAGGGCTTCAGGGACGGCGGATCGGGATTGTTGGACAGCACCAGACCGGTCGGCGTGGTGTCGCGCACCGAGGCCGCGAAATCAACGAGCAGCTGCGCGGCCCGTTGCAAGAACGTCAGAACGGTCATCTCCCGCCCCGTGCCGGCCGGATCGCCGGGAAGCAAGTCGTTGCGGGTGAATGTGCCGAGCCACGCCAGCCAGCCGTCGCCCCATTGATCTGCCAGTCCAAGATTGTCGGCGGGAATCAGCGCTTGGTCCCAGGTGTGAATCGGGGCCGACGGGTCTGTGCTCGCACGATCAAGCTCGGCATAGCACTCGCGCAGCAACGCGAAGGCATTTTCGTACGATCCCAGCCAGATGTGCAGGCCATGCTCCTCGATCCGGCCGTGCTCGCCGCGGCTCGATGCAGCCTTGCCGCCGAGCCGCCATCCGCGTTGGTACACCGTGATCGAATCGAAGCGGTCACGCCAGCCGGGCTCGCTAAGACGCCAGGCGGTGGCCAGGCCGGCCATGCCGCCGCCCAGGATGGCGATGCGGCCTTTGGTGCGGGTCACTCGAGCAACGCCCTGGCGCGGGCCAGCTCCGGCCAGGTGCTGCCGTCGGGAAAGCGCCCGACGGCGTCGACCAGAGACGGCCGCGCAGGATCGCCGCCGAGTTCGAAATCGTCAGCGGCAGCACGTAATTCGAAGATGTAGGCCCCCTGTCGACGGGCCAGCTCGATGGCGGCCCGCAGATCGGCGCTGCGCTGGATGTCGTCGGTGTGGGTGTGAGCGCGGATGCGAAGCAGTTCGGCGTTGTAGTACTGCATTCCGGTCTCGCGGGCCAGCGCCAACCCCACGTTGACACGATCACGGGCTTGCGTGAGTTGTCCCGCACCGATAAGCAGCCGTGCGATCACACCGTCATACGTGGTGATCATCGACTTGATCTCCCGCGCGCGCCATTCGTCCACAATCGCGGTGACGGTGGCGATGTGGTTCTGCAGCGCAGCCGGATCGGCGGGTTCGGCGTCCAGCGCGGAGAGTGCGGCGATCGTCGCCTTCTGTGCGGCGCCGACCATCGCCCACGAGTCGAGGCCGTGCCGCTGCGCCCCGGTGGTCAACTTGTCCGCCACGTCGGCCGCCTGCCGAAGGTCGCGGGACTCGATGCGCATCAGCACCTCGAGTTGCCGCGCATACGACCGACTGAACGGTCCCTGGGGCAGACCCACCTCGTCACACCGGCGGTTGGTATTCGAGAACTCTTCTTCCGCGCAAGCCAGGTCGCCCTGGATGTAGCATGCCAACGCGAGATGGGTGTGGACGGAGGCAATCGGATCGTTCGGCATGAACCACGACGCGAACACCGCGGAGCCGACCTGATGCAGTCTTGAGGCTGCTTCTTCGAGCTTGGCGCGCGCGGTGTCGAACTCTCCGCGGTACCAGGCCACCATCCCGAATCCCGCGGTCAGGGTTGGCCAAGACGCACCTTGCCCGCTACTGACCCCGGCCTGTACCGCTTCGAGGACCTGACGGGCGCGGCGCAGATCCGCCCGCACCGCGTAATAGCCGTACAGGGCGGTCAAGGTGGCGAGCAGGTCGTCGCTCAGCTCACTTTCGCGCAGCTGCAGACAGCGCTCGAAGTCGGCCGCGGCGTTGAGACTCGACGACCCTTCGGCCGCCGAGAACAGGAAGCCGCGCCGCAACCGGAGTTGGACCTCGCGCCGGTCGCGTAAAGGTCCGGACGCCATGCGCTCCACCTGCCTGAGACCGTGGGTCAAGTAGCCACGCGCCTCCTCAATCGCCCCGCGCCGCTGGGCTTCCCGCGATGCACGCTGATAGGCCGACGCGGCCTCGTCGTAACGCTCAGCGCGCTCGTAGTGACCGGCGACGACTCGCCAGGGGGTGGCGCCGGCCCACGCCGAGGCCACCAGCGCATCCGCCACCCGGCTGTGCAGATGACGGCGCAGCGACGGCGGCGACAGTTCCGTGGCGACCTCGCGGAGCAGTTCGTGGCGGAATCGCCAGGTGGCCGCGTCCAAAGGCTCGAGCACCCGGCCTTCGGTGAGCTCGCGGATCACCGCGTCTAAGTCGTGCTCGCTCAGTTCGACGGTGTGCAGCAGCAAATCGCGATCGACGTGGCTGCCGATGATGGCTGCCCCCTCGACAACTCGCAGGGCTTTGCGGCTGGACCGAACGCGCGCGAGTAAGGCTTCGTAAAGGGTGTCGGGAACTTGCGCCGACTCTGCGACGTCGGCCGGCTGGGCGTTGAGTTTGGCCACGACTTCGTCGATGTACAGCGGCACGCCATCGCAGCGGCGGCGCACGGCTTTTCGGGCTTCCGACGTCATGTTCGGATTCAGGGCGACGATCAGTTCATCGGACTCCCGGTCGGTGAGCGGCCTGAGGTCCATCACCTCCAGGCGGTGAGTCGATGGCAGCGCTGATCTCTCACGACTGGTCATCACCACCAGCAGCGCGCCCAGGTCGGCATTGAGCAGCCTGCTGAGCACGTCGACGGTGTCCTCGTCGAACCAGTGCATGTCCTCGGCAACGACGAGCGCGGGCCCTTCGCCCACGCAGGCCAACAGGTAGTCGTGTACGGTGTCGGCGATCTGGCCCAGCAGCTTGTGACCGTCGGCCGTAGCGGGTTGGTACCCGGCTTGCGGAGCGATGCCGAGGACCGGCGCCAACAGCGGGATCATCGTGTCCGGATTGAAGGTGCGCTGTCGTGCCTCGATCGCCAGGAGCCGGAGGCGTTCTGCGGGCGCCGAGCCACGTTCGATTCCGCAACGCCGTTCGATGAGACCTCGCATCGGATGCAGGCCCACATCGGTGTGGAACGGCGAGCCGTTCAGTTCCAGGACAACGGCACCCGAGCCGTGCGCGAGATCGACGGCCGCACTGGCCAGGCGGCTCTTGCCGATTCCGGCCTCCCCGCAGAACGCCAGCCCGGCTCGGTCCAACGCTTTCTGCGCCGCCTTGGACCAGCTGTTTGAAAGGTGTGCCAGCTCGCGTTCACGACCGACAAGCGGTCCCGATCCGGGCCTCGGCGCACTGGCTCCCTCGGCGATGACGCGGTAATGCTGGACGGGCCTCTCGATGCCCTTGACCGGCCGCGCGGGAAGCTCGTCCAACTCGAACTGGCCGCGGATGAGTGACTCGATCGCTGCGGAGACGACGACAGTATCCGGAGCCGCAAGCCCGGACACCCGCGCTGTCATGTTCGCCGCCAGGCCGTAGACGTCATCCTGCTCGAGGTCGAGGTACGCGACGCCTCGATGGACACCCACCCGTACCGCGATCTCGAATCCGAATTTGCGTTGTATCCGCTCGCTCAGTGTGGCCACCTCACGGGTGATGTCCAAACCCGCCAAGACCGCCCGCTGTACGTCGTTCTCGTGTGCGGAAGGATGACCGAACACGCACAGCAGTCCGTCACCCTTCGTCGAGCCGATATGTCCCCCGAATCGTTCGACGACCTCGCGAACCCGCTCCTTGTAGCGTCCGACGGCTGTGCGATAGATCTCCGGTTCTATGCGAGTCGACAGGGCGGTCGAGTCGACCAGATCCGCGAAGAGCAGCGTCAGTCGGCGGATTTCGCCCTGATCCAACGGCGCCGCGAGGAGGTCTTCGGCATCGGAATTGCTGCGGTCGATGGACAGCACCTGCTCCGCGAGGACGCTTGCGGTGGCGTGATCTCCCTCGCTGATGGCCTTGAATGCGCGATCGAGCAGCTCGTCGATCTTCGTCGGGGGTTGAAGATCGCTCACAGTGCGACGGTGACCACCTCATAGTCGACGACCTGCGTGCCGGGTCTGCCGGTCGTTTGGGTCAGGGCGAGCCGCGCGGTGTAGTTCCTGCCGATGTACCGCGTGTCCTTGAGGCGAACCTTCAACGTGAACCGGACCGCCTTGGCCGCGACGACGATGGGCGCAAGGACGACGAGGTGATTCGGGATGACGACCTCCGGCCGGGCGATGTCCTTGAACGGCCGGTCGATCGAGATCTTCCTCGGCCAGTCGCGGACCTCGGTCAGGGAGACCTCCTCCTCCGACGCCGGGATCTGGTCCGGGCCCGTGCCGAAGCACGGTCCGGCGATGGCGGTCTTGAAGTGGGCGGACGAGCCCTTGGCGATGATGTCGAAGAATGTGGACATCGACTTGGTCCAGGCATCGAGCCCGTATTCGCCGTCGTCCATCTGCTGGGCGGTCTGTCGCGCGAGATCGCGGGCTTGGTCTACCGCGCCGTCGGTGATGTCCCTGAACTTCTCTGCGCTGGTTTCGATGCGGCCTTGTGACCCACTCATCTGTCACCGCCCGAAGGTGCGTCCCCCGGCCGGGTGTTCGGGGGTGGAAGTTTGCTCAGCTTCTCGAAGAAGATCCAGGCGTCGCTGGCCATTCGGGAGCCGAGTTTTCCGCTGAACTGCGCGAGGTCGGCGACTTGCAGCTGCCCCTTGGCCCACTTCTCGGCGATCTTGGCGCTGTCCTTGGTGACGTCCTCGAGGCAGTCGGCCAACATCGTGACCGCGAGCGCCCCGGCGGTCTTCGGGCGGTAGGGCGGGCGTGCTTCATCCTGGCCCTGGGCTGCGGGTCGAGCGGCATCCTCGCGGGGCTGGGGTCGCGCGGGTGCCACAGGTGGCGGGTGATCGTCCCACTTCGTCAAGCCCTGATAGTGACCCAGCGCGCCGCCGAAGATCATCTCCATGGAGGCGTGCCCATAACCCAGTGCGCAAATCCAGATCTTCTGCAGCACGGGCGGGAAGTCCTCGATGCGGACCACTTTCCTCGTCACGACCCGCACTCCCGGCTTGGCGGCTCCGGGGTTGAGTGCCCTGACGTTGAGGTAACCGTGGTCCACGGTCACCTTGCCGTCGCCGTCGCCGGGGAAGGACTTGAAGTCGTCGAGTTCGTACTGCAGCCGACCGGCGTATTGGCCCTGATCGATCTTGATGTACTTCAGGTTGGTTCGCAGCTTGTAGGAAAACGGAACCCCGCCGGTGATGTCCGTAATCTCCAGCACTCGAGACCATCCGTCCGTGCGGTCCGGTCGGAGCGCGATCATCTCGTCGAAATACCGTCCTGCGACATCGTCCCAGTTCTTTAGGTCGAGGACATCCTTGACCTTTTGGGGGGTCAGCTCGGTGTCATCGAACAGCGTGTCGATCACCACGCACTCGACACCGTCGTGCTCGCTGAGATATGCGTTGCACAGCGGGACCTGCGGCACACGAGCGTCGAGGAGGTGCTGCTCGACTGGGTCGCCCTTGAGTTTGTCCCAGTCCTGCCACCCGTTGAACTCGTGTTGCAGCCAATCGCGGAGTTGCGCACCCCGCTCGGTGTTCTGCGCCCCTTCCGGGCCGGCCAGCGCAAGCACATCAGCGAAGCCGCTGTCGTTCGCTCGGAGGTAATCGGGAATGTGAGTCAGCGCGCCGACGATAAACACCAGCCTGGACAGCTCCGGGATGCTCAGTTGTGGTCCAGCCGCAATGTCCCTCAGCGCCTCGGGAAGAGGCGCCATTGGGCCGACCAATTCCGTGAGACTGAGGGACCATCCGGCGTTGTCGCCGGTGGTGCCGGGCAGAAACTGTTCGACAGTCTCCGCAATTCCTTCATCGGCCGACGTGATCACCGCTTCATCCAGTGCGGCGTACAGGGACAGCAGATAATACAGTGGTCCCGGACTCGTGGTTGGCGTTGTCATTCGCCGCTCCTGCCCCCGATTGCGTCGTTAGCATACCGTGGTGCGGGCTCAGGCGCGGCGACAAGCAGGGGAAAGAACTCATCATGGATCGCGGGTTTGGCAACGACGGCGACATCAGCGACTTGCCGTGGACCGCCGTGTTCGACCCGGTCGCGAATGCCCGTGCGCTGAGCGCCATTCAGGCCGAGGGGTTTCGCGCCGCCGCAAAGCTTGTCGACCGATTCGTAACAATTGCAGAAACAAACGGAAACGGCGCGGAAGCTTCATCGGCGAGTGCCGGCAACGGAAGTGCCGCGTCGAACTCCACGCCAAACTCGGATGTGGACCCGATTCTCAGTTCCTGGTGGTCGTTGTGGGGTCGGTTGTTGCGGTCGATGCCGGGCCCCAACGCTGGTGGGTCAGGATCGGTCACCTTCGAGCTGACGGGGGAGAATGCGAACGGTCCCGTGCATCTGCACGCAGACGGCCCCGGTTGCAGCGCCACGGAAATCTGGTTGCACAACAGCGGCGCCGAGGATCTGGCGGATGTCCGGCTGTTGTGCGGTGGCCTGCTCTCGCATGACGGTGACGTGATCGGTTCGGAGGCCGTGCGTTTCACGCCCAATTGTGTTCCCATGCCCGGCCGGTCCAGCCGCGGGATTGCGATGGAAGTCGTTGTGGGAGACGATCTCCCAGCTGGGTGCTACCGCGGAACCCTGCTCGCACATGGTCATCCGGACCTCTGGCTTCCCGTAGTCCTCACGCTGCGGGCGCCGGACTGATGACGAGCACCGCCGAGCGGGCCGAGCTGACTGCTGCGGTCGAGGATCGGCTTCGGGGGGTCGCAAAGACCGTTCGCAGGTCGATGCTGGACACCATGCCGGATGGGGAACCGGTGCGATGGCTGTATGGACCGATGCGGGAGTACCCGTCGCGGCCGGGCAAGGCGCTGCGCCCAGCGCTGTGTTTGTCCGCCGGACGCGCATTCGGCGGGAACGCCGACGACTTGCTTGGCATCGCCGTGGCGATCGAGCTGTTACACAACGCTTTTCTGGTACACGATGACATTGTCGACGGCAGCGAGATGCGCCGCGGTAGGCCGACGCTTGCTGCAGCACACGGGATGGCGGCAGCCTTGAACGCCGGCGACGGCCTGGCGGTCGTCGCGGGACAGGTGCTGCGTCGGGCAACCCGACGGTTGGATCGTGATCTCGCCGAGCTGGTGTGGACGGAGTTCGACACTATGGCGATGCGGACGCTCGAAGGCCAGGCGATCGAGGCGGGTTGGCAGCGCGACATCGTCGAAAGTGTCAGTGCCGAGGACTATCTCAACCTGATCATGCACAAGACTTGTTGGTACACCACTATCCATCCGTTACGGGTGGGTGCACTGGTCGGTTCGCGTGGGGCCGCACGATTAGCCCCGCTGGTTCGCTTCGGGTTTCATTTCGGAGCGGCCTTCCAGATCCGCGACGACCTGCTCAATCTCGTTGGGGACGAACGGATGTACGGCAAGGAGATCCTCGGCGACCTGTACGAGGGTAAACGCACGCTGCCGCTCGTGCACCTGTTGTCCACCGCCACAGGAGAGGACCTCGCCCTGGTGCGCGACCACCTCAGGCGGACCCGTTCGGAACGGTCCCCCGAAATGGTGCGCGCCATCCGCGCGTTGATGGACGAGTACGGAAGCATCGCCTTCACTAGTGAGTACGCCGAAGGGATCCTCCTCGTCGCCGAGGAGTACTTCGAGCAGGCGTTTGCCGACGCCAAACCGGGGCCGGATCTGGATTTTCTCCGCGCGCTGGTGCCCTATGTTTGGGCTCGGTGGCGATAATGGAACGCGCCTAGGTTCGGGTGATCGGCGACGAAACGGTCGAGGTCGAGGGCGGTCGCGACGCCGACCACAAGTTCGTGGACGCCTACGGGATCCGCAACGTGCCGACGGTGGTGTGGATCGACGAGGACGATCACATCGTGCGGCCCAACTCGCCGGAGTTCGGCGACGACAAGTTCATCGACTTCCACGGCCATCCGTCGGGGCCGCATCTGGAGGCGCTGGAGCGGTGGATCGTCAACGGCGAGAAGCCCTATGACAGTGACGCCGCGGTGAGGGCCGATCAGTTCATGCCCGATGACGATCAGCAATTGGCCCGCGTCGAGTATCGGCTTGCCGTCGAGCTGTGGCGAGCGAGTGAAAAGGACCTTGCCGAACGGCATTTCGTGCGCGCCGGCGAGTTGGCGCCCTATGACTTCACGATCCGGCGCGGGTCAATGCCGTTGCGCGGCCAGGATCCCTTCGGCGAGCCGTTCTTCGAGCTGTACAAGGAGTGGGAGGCCGCCGGCCGGCCGTACTACACCGAGCCGACGCAGGGCTAGGTCGTCTGGTGCGGCGGCCCGAGATACGGGAACTCGTCGAGGGTGTCGGTGTGCGGGCTGAGTCCTGTCGGCGGGATGTCGCCCTTGGACAGGAAGGCAAGCCGGTAGTCGATGACGTCGTCGGTGAAGACGCGGCCGTTGGGGGTACTTCGCTGGCTTCGACGGGTTGAAGGTCAGCATGTCTGGCAGGGTGCCTTCGTTGTCGATCGCTTCGATGGCTTCTTCGCGCGTGTAGCCGCCGGTGTGGCCCATCAGATGGATGAACATGCCTATCCACCGCGTCCGGTCGTTGACCGGCTCGCTGGCGTTGTACTCCTCTTTGGTGTCATCGGTGTTGAAAAAGCTGCTCACCGACGGATGACCGGCCCGGTCGACGTGGAGCAGTTTACCGTCGCGACGCACGCTGCATCGGCCCCAAATTCTGACGTCTGGATTGGCACTCAGCTGACTGGTCGGCAGTTCCAGTGCGGTGGAGAAGACGTTGGCCTGGGTGTTGGAATCGACACCCGTCCACGGTGACTCGCTGCCTAGGTGAGGCGCGGTGAAGTTTCGTCCACCAGAGGTGTCGAAGAGATTTTTGATTCCGTCGTAGTCGAAGAAGAGCGCGTCGCTGCGGGCGCCGGCGAAGAAGGTGAAGTCGCCGGACGTTGTGATGTGCGGCTCAGGGCCGAAGGACACGGGGACTTCCGAGAAGATCTTCTCGCCGACGGCTTCGACCTCGCGGGCGTCCTCACCCGCCGCGAGGTACACGTCGACGGTCTGGTCGCCATTGCGTGGTTCGGAGAAGACGTAGCTGAACGCGATGTCGTTCAACAGATCCCCGTCGTTGTCGAGCGCGAGGCGGTAGATCGCGTCGGGGTGCAGCGCATCAGCCATCGGGTTGGCGTTGAGGATGATGACCGTCCGCTCCGGGTCCGCGGGTGATTGAAAGGCGTACAGGTCGCAGAGATCGAGCCGCTGATCCCCGAGGGGCGGGCCGAGGCTGAGGCCGGTGAAATGGTTGGACACGACTAATCGCCCCTTTCGTCAACGGGCAGCATCCAGACCGTACATCCGTTTCGCGCGAGCGGAATGGAAAACGAAATGAACAGGGCAGAACAGACGATGTCGCTCCGGACAGATTGGTGCGGTTGCGCCGGGCCCGGACGGCTTACGGTGAAACGGGAGCAAATCTGGGGGAGGTATGGCTCGGCAACCGACAACGCGGCTACAGGTCAGCGGATATCGATTCCTGGTGCGCCGGATGGCGCATGCTTTAGTGCGCGGTGACGTCCGGATGCTCGACGATCCGCTTCGCGCGCAATCGCTTTCGTTGGCCGCCGGTTGCATTCTGGCCGTCATCGTCGTCGCCGGAAGTGCCATCCTGGCGTTTCTACGGCCCCAGGGCGGGCTGGGCAGCGCGCCGATCGTCATGGTCCGTGACTCCGGCGCGCTGTACGTCCGCATCGGCGACACCATGCATCCGGTGCTGAACCTGGCGTCCGCTCGCCTGATCGCCGGCACGCCCGCGAATCCCGAACCGGTCAGCGAATCGGCGATCAACGACGCCAAACGTGGACCGCTGGTCGGTATCCCGGGCGCTCCGGCCACAGTCGCCTCGCCGCTGGTAAGCGATGAGTCGGCGTGGACCGTGTGCGACGACGCGTCGGGGACGACGGTCGTCGCGGGCGATGCATGGGACGACGCCGATGGACTCGACGCGGGGCACAACCTACTCGTCGCACCGCGTTCTGAAAGCGCAGCGACGACATACCTCGTATACGGCGGATGGCGTGCCAAGGTGGATCTGCGGAATCACGCCGTAGTGCGGGCACTGCGGATCGACGGTGTTGTACCACAGCCTGTTTCGCGTGCCACACTCGACGCGATACCTGAGGCTCCGCCAATCATCGCTCCGCACATTCCCGGCGCTGGCTCACCAGGCCCGCCGTCATTGCGCGGACTGACGGTGGGCGCGGTGGTGCGGGTAGCAAGGGCGGGCTCTGTCGAGTACTACGTCGTGCTCGCCGACGGCGTGCAGCGGGTCGGCGAGGTTGCCGCGGACCTCATCCGGTTCACCCACTCACAACGCCACCGCGAGATCGTCACCGTCGCACCCGACGTCATCGGTGCGGTTCCAATCGTCGACGCGTTGGGGGGCGCAACACTTCCAGAGCGCGGGGGCGTGGTCAGCGAACCCGTGGTTTGCGCTCACTGGCGCCCGGGCCCGGCGGACGGTGAAACCAACACCACGGTGTTGGTGGGCAATTCGCTGCCACTTGGTGGCGGCAACGCACCGGTGAAGCTGGCGCAAGCCGATGGACACGGCTCCAACGTCGACAGCGTCTCAATGCCTCACGGTCGCAGCGCATACGTTCGGGCCATCGGCATCACCGGCGACGATGAAAGCGCCGGAGTGCTGTACTTCATCAACGAGTCCGGCGTGGCGTTCGGTCTGCGTGACGAGGATGCGGCGAAGCACCTCGGCCTAACGACGTCTCCGGTGCCGGCGCCGTGGCCGGTGCTTGCGCGGCTTCCACGCGGGCCGGTGCTCGATAAGGACAGTGCGTCAATCGCGCGCGACAGCATCGTTGCGCCGTCGTAGCCGACCTGCTGATGCAGCCATGATCACTGTGCCGACCGATACCGCCAGACAGATCGCGGCCCCCCGAAGGGCCGCCTGGCGAGGCCGATGATCGGGGGCGGTGGCGGCCGGGACTGACGCGGATCGCAGTGTATTTGTGTTCCGCGTCGGCGCAACGGTCGACTCGTGACTGACCGCGGCCAACGCATCGACGACACCGTGGCCCACAACGGGATCCCACCCTGCCGGCGGCCGGTGCGCCGTGCCTTCGATCCGCTGCATCACCTGCCGCGCGGTGAGCTCGGGCGATCGTGACCGCACCAGCGCGACGATGCCGCTCACCACGGGCGCCGCGTAACTTGTGCCCGAGATCGCCGTTGCACCGCTGACCGCGGGCAGGCTGTCGACCAGCCCTTCGCCGTCGGGATCCAACGACACGATGCCTTCACCCGGAGCCGCGACGTCCACCCATGGCCCCGCCAGACTGAACTGTGACGGCTGGCCGTCCGACCCGACCGAGCCCACCGTCAGGACGTACTCGTCGTACCAGGCCGGACTGACCACAACTTTCACGTTGTCCCAGTCCGGCTGACCCGGACGGCGTGGGTCGGCGGCCGGGTTTTGGTCGGAGCACTGGCCGGGACCGCCGACATTTCCCGCAGCCGCCACCACAACCACGTTCTTGACGTCGACCGCATAGGACAACGCCGCGCCCAGCGCCCGGTCGTCCAGCCCGCTGTCCGTGGGCAGACAGGCCACCGACGACACGTTGATCACGGTCGCTCCCATATCGGCGGCCGTGCGCACAGCCATCGCGAGGGTGTCGACATCGCCGAAGCCGGAGCTGGACGGGTCATCCGCTGCGCGGAATTTGTTGCTCGATTGACGAATGCTGACGATCGTGGCTTCCGGAGCGATGCCGCTGAACGTGCGGGTGTTATCGGAATCCGGCACTGCTCCAATGATTCCCGCCACGATGGTGCCGTGGCCGTCGCAGTCGTCGGTGCCGTCGCCGGTGAACACGTAGTCCCCGCCGGGAACGAGGTGGGGTAGGAGGCGATGCCTTGATACGCCGGTATCGATGACGGCTACTGTTTGACCCGCCCCGCGACTCAATCTCCAAACTGTGGGCAGATCAAGGCCTTTCAGCTGTTCCGCAGATCCGATGTCGGTCTTGGCTGCGATGGATACGACACAGTCGTCCTGTTGCTCGGTGGGTTGTGGGGGAGTCGGTGGGCCTGGCTTGGGTAACAGCGCATCGTCGACGGGCGGAGGCGACACCGCACACGCTGTCGGCGCGGTGCACATCGGGACTGTGGCAAGCACGATTGCAGCGGACAGCCTCACCACCCGCGGAACACCTTTCGTCATCGCAGGCTCATCCCGCGGACCAGCCCGTACAGATCCCCGACCCAACAGGCCAGCGGCACCACTGATGCAAGGGCGAGGTAATCCAGCAGGTCGACGGCGCGGTGTGCGATCGGACTGACCGTCAAGCCAACGACCCTACCCAGCGCAGCTACCCCGGCGGCAGCGGCGACCAGGCTCACCCAGTGTGCTTGCCCGGGCGCCGAAACCACGACAACCGCGAAACCGGCCGCGACGCTGATCATCCCGCCGGCACCGAGTGCGGTCTGACGAATGGAGCCCACATGCGTGCGCGCGCGCAGTAACAGAACAAGCCCGATGACAGCGGCGAACGCAACGGCGCTCAGTCGCGAAGTCCCTTCATGAAGACCGCCCGACGCCACCAGCGCCGCGCCCAGCGCCGACGAGGCTGACGACCCGACGACCAGCCCCGTCAGTGTTTGGTGGGCAAGGATCGCACGGGCGTCGACGGCTCGATCATCGTCAGCCGGCATCTCCGGCGCGAGGCCCGCCGCCGCGATCGACAGCCTGGCCGCTGCGCCGAGCGCACCCAGAGAGAGACTGGCGAGTGCGGCGCCTGTCGCTGCGGTCGATAGCATCAGTATCACGCCACCGGTCGCGGTTCCCGCCACCGTCGCAGTGAACGCCGAGATTGCCGTCAAACACACTGTGCCGCAACCCGTGACACGCAGCAGCAGAATCGACATCGAGAACCCGGCCGCTGCTGCGAGCAAGAAGTTGGCCCCCGACGGCCCCGCAGGCACGGCGAGGAAGCCGACGCCTGCGGCCGCGGCCACTGCGATGACGCTCAGGGCCACGCATGGCAGCGGGTCGGGATGGGCACGTCGCACAACGACCGCCCCGACCGCCGCGGCGGTGGCGATCGCGGCGCCGGTGACGAGGTGGCCAACGGTGTGGCCGACCGTGCCCGACCACACCAGGCCCGTCACACTGATTGCAGCCCCACATAGGCAGGCGACGGCGGCTACGACCCGCACTTCTGGCCTACGGCTTTCGTAGGCAACGCGTGCAACCCTGTGGCACGAGTCGCCTTCCACCCCTTCGGGTGTGGGTGGTTGCGTGGTGGTGAGGAGCAGCAGATCGCCGTCCCGAACGTCGTTCTCGTTCAACGTTGTCGACTCGTCCACCAGTTGCCCGCCTACGCGCGACAACCGCCATCGACGGACTTCCGTCGGCACAATGGTGTCGCGGTGGACCATGTCGACGATCGACGGCATCAACAGGCCAACCTGCGTTTCGCTCGGCAGGGCCAGGTCCACGGTGCTGGATTCGTCATCGTCGGCTTGAACCGACAGCCGGCATAGCGAATCGGTCACCCGCATCACCCCCAGTTGGCGCCCGCGCTGTCACCGTAACCCGGTCGCCGGGCACGGCCGGACGGCAATTTCGCACGCTGGGGATGGAACGAGATCGGCGATCTCAGCGTCCACTAACCGATGGAGTTCACCCGCGAGCCGCGACTTCCCGCGCCACCGATCGCCGACGGCGAAATCGTCGTGGAGGCGCCACCCGAGGTGCCCAAAGCGGTTCCGGTGAACCCACTCGCCCGTCTGCTGCCGGTGGCCACGATCGTCGCCGCCGTCGGGATGATGGCCTTCTACTTCACCTCCGGCGCCGGGGCCATGCGCAATCCGATGTTCATGTTCTTTCCCGTCATGATGCTGGTGTCGGTGCTTGGCACGCTGGCATACGGAGCCCGCGGCACCAACCAGATCGCCGAGCTGAACGAGAACCGGCGGGACTACCTCCGCTATGTCGACGCACTGGATCGAGCGGTCGCGAAGACCGCCGACGACCAATCCCAGTCACGACACTGGAGCCATCCAGCACCGGACGCACTGTGGACATTGGTGGGCGGCAGGCGGATGTGGGAGCGGCGACCCGACGATCCCGATTTCTGCCACGTCCGGGTGGGACTCGGCAACGAGCGGCTGTCCACCTCGCTCGTGGCGCCCGAGCTAGGTCCCATCGACGAGCTGGACCCCGTCACGTCGACAGCTATGCGCCGGTTGGTGCGCAACCGGTCGATGGTCACCAACGTGCCGATCGCTCCATCGCTCCACGAGGTCTCGGTGATCACCATCGACGGCGACGTGGCGGCCGCAAAGGCGCTGCTGCGCGCCGTGATCTGTCAGCTGGCGGTCCTGCATGGCCCCGAACATGTCAGAGTCGCCGCGGTTATCGGCTCTACCGCCGAAGCCGATTGGGACTGGCTCAAATGGCTTCCACATCACCAACATCCACGTGTGGTCGATGCGGCAGGGTCCGCGAGAATGGTGTACCGCAGTCTCGGAGAGGCGGAAATCAATTGCCTGCTGCCCCATGCCGAGGAGGCGCCGCATCTGGTCGTGATTCTGGACGGAGGCCTGACGACGGGCGCCGAACAGGTCTTCACCGGCGGCGCGACGGTCATTGAGATCGGTACGACCTGCGACACGGTCTCGACCGGTCACGGTCTGCGCCTGCACATTGGTGCCGACACCTTGACGGTGCGCAGCGACGCCGATGACGAGCTGCTAGCACGCCCCGACATGATGACCCCGGCCCAGGCCTTGGTGTGCGCTCGGCGGCTGGCTCCATGCCGGCCAGCCGCCGCGTCCGCGGACCCCGCGACGGCGGTCGGGTGGCTGGAGTTGATGGGACTCGACGATCCCGCGAGCATCGACCCCGCGCTGCGGTGGACCGCAAGACGCGACAGCAACAGTCTGCGGGTACCCATCGGTGTCTCGGAGCACGGCGTAGCCGTAGAACTTGACATCAAGGAGGCCGCGCGAAACGGCATGGGGCCGCACGGGTTATGTGTGGGCGCGACGGGTTCCGGCAAATCTGAACTCCTGCGTACGTTGACGCTCGGCATGATCACCGCTCATCCGCCGGAAGTCCTCAACCTTGTGCTGGTGGACTTCAAGGGCGGCGCCACGTTCCGCGGGCTGGAACGCGCTCGCCACGTAGCTGCACTTATCACCAACCTCGCTGATGCAGCGCCTCTTGTGACACGTATGCAGGATGCGCTCTCCGGCGAGATGAATCGCCGCCAGGAGTTGCTCAGGGCCGCAGGAAATTTCGCAAACGTCGCCGACTACGAGCATGCCCGTGCCAAGGGCCTGGTGCTTGCGCCGCTGCCGGCGCTCTTCATTGTGGTGGACGAGTTCTCCGAATTGCTCAGCCAGCACCCCAACTTCGCCGAGTTGTTTGTTGCGATCGGCCGCCTGGGGCGGTCGCTGGGCATGCATCTCTTGCTGGCAAGCCAGCGGCTTGACGAGGGCAGGCTGCGCGGTCTTGAGACCCATCTGTCGTATCGGATATGCCTGAAGACCTTCTCCGCCAGTGAGTCCCGAGTGGTGCTGGGTGTGCCCGACGCATATCACCTGCCCAGCGCGCCAGGAGCGGCCTATCTGAAGACGGCGTCCGGCGAGCTGGTGCGGTTTCAGACCGCCTTCGTGTCGGGCCCGCATAGTGGCGGTCTCGGAGACCAGTCACCGCCCCCGATCAATGCTGCGGCCCCGGTGCTGTTCACCGCCGCACAGGTCGGCCTCGTCACAGGGCACGGTGAACCAGCGGCCGGCCACGCCGCTACGCCTACCCGCACCCTGCTGGACACGGTGTTGGACCGATTGGCGGGCCACGGCCCACCAGCGCATCGGGTGTGGCTGCCGCCGCTGCCGAACTTGCCCACACTCGACGTCCTGATTCCCGGTGGCGACAAGCATCGCCCCCTGTCGGCGCGGATCGGCTTGGTCGACTGCCCGTATGAGCAGCGTCGCGATGTCTTGGTTGCCGAATTGGCGGGGGCCGCAGGCAACGTCGCGGTTGTGGGCGGGCCGCGCTCGGGTAAGTCGACTGCGGTGCGGACGCTGGTGCTGGCCTTGGCGGCCACCCACGATCCGGCCGAAGTGCAGTTCTATTGCCTCGACTTTGGTGGGGGTGCGTTGTCGTCGTTGCGGCCCCTGCCTCACGTGGGGTCGGTGGCCGGCCGACTCGATGGCGACCTGTGCCGGCGCACGATCGCTGAAATGGAATCGGTGATGCGAGCGCGGGAAGCGCGGTTCCGCCGCCTGGGTATCGATTCCGTGACCGACTATCGCCAGCGGCGAGCCGCCGGCGACCCGGCGGTCGCAGATGATCGGTTCGGCGACGTGTTCTTGGTCATCGACGGCTGGGCGACGCTTCGCCAGGATTTCGACAGCCTCGAAGGGTCGATCAGCGCGCTTGCCGCTCAAGGTCTTTCGTTCGGCGTGCATGTCGTCGTGTCTGCATCGCGGTGGGCGGAGATGCGTCCGGCCCTCAAAGATCAACTAGGGACGCGCATCGAATTGCGGCTCGGCGACCCCGCCGACTCCGAGGTGGACCGGAAGCGCGCCCGCCAGCTGGCCGACAGCCCACCGGGACGAGGTATCACCCGCGACGGGCGAGAGATGGTGATCGCGCTGCCCCGGTTGGACGGAAAGCCGACGACGGAAGGGCTCGCTGAGGCGATCGCCGTCACCGCCGGACAGTTGCGTCACCGATGGGACGGGCGCTGCGCGCCGCCGGTCGAACTACTGCCCACGAGGGTTGAGCACCATGCTATCGCCAGCAGCACGCCGCGGCCTGGCACTCAGATTCTGCTCGGCGTCGGCGAACGCGAATTAAAGCCTGTCGCCTTGGATTTCGTCGAGCAGCCGCATCTCATCGTTCTCGGAGAAGCCGAATGTGGGAAGACCGCCGCGCTGCGGGTGTTGTGCCGGGAGATCGTTCGGACCAACAACGCCGATTCGGCTCAACTCGAGATTGTGGACTTTCGTCGCACGCTGCTCGGTGTCGTTGAGTCCGCTCACCTCGCCGGCTACTCGATATCGAGCATCACCCTGAGCGGTCGGGTGCCCGCACTCGTCGAGCGGCTGCAGGCGCGAATGCCCGACGAGAACGTGACGCAGCAGCAGTTGCGTACTCGATCCTGGTGGTCTGGCCCGGAGATCTACGTCGTCATCGACGACTACGACCTCGTCGCCGGTGCCACCGGTAACCCGCTTACGCCTCTAGTCGACCTCTTACCGCACGCGAAGGATCTCGGACTGCACCTCGTGATGGCCCGTCGCTCCGGCGGCGCCGCCCGGGCGATGTTCGACCCCGTCCTCGCCCGGCTGCGTGACCTGGGCGCCATGGGCTTGATGATGAGCGCCAGCCCGGACGAGGGCGTGCTGCTCGGTTCCGTCCGGCCAACGTCGCTACCGCCCGGACGTGGAACGCTGATCACACGCGGACATGCGGATCAGCTGATCCAGGTGTCCTGGACCGATCCGCCGTGACCGACATCCTCATCGAGATCGGCCCGGGAACGGTTCGAGGACCCAACGATGCACCAGCGGAATGGGTCTCGGCCGGACTGGAATGCATCGACGATGAAATCGCGCTGATCGACGACCATCCCGTCTCCGTGGCAGAGGTCTGGCGGGAGGTACTGCGGTCAATACTTCGGAGTCCTGCCGGGACCGTGGTGCTCGTGTGTCCGACGTGGTGGGCTTCGTCGCGAATCGACCTCGTCTGCGACGCCGCGCGCACTATGGCGACGGAAGTCGTTGTCCTGCAACGTACGCGGGCCCTCTGCGCAGGACTGCCGGATCGGGCTCCGACGGTTGCGGAAATCACGGGCGAATTCGTCGTGGTCACGCGGCCGAGGGCCGGCATCGTCGTTGTGCCGCGCCCGTGCGGTGCGGAGGCGGTGGCGAGAAGGGTCGATGGAGCGACCGCGGTGCTGGTGGATGCGCCGGCTGGTGTGGACGGGGCAAGCGCTCTCGGTGCAGCGATCGCTGATCGGCTGCGCGCCGACAGCGTCGCGGTGTCAATCGCCGACGACGAATGGGTGCGACGCGGAGCGGCCACGTTGGTGCTTCCGCTGAGTGATACGCCCGCCGACTCGGAGAAGCGTCCCCGGATCCAACTCAACCGTCGCGGGGTTGCCGTGCTCGCCGGCACCGTGCTGTCCGTGGCAGCATTGTGTGGTGGGCTTGCGATGCGCCACGACACGTCAGACCCAGTTGCTGAAGACATGCCCATGACGTTGTTGGTCGAGGGCCGCGTCGGGGTCAAGGTGCCGGCGCAATGGTCGGTCCAGCGCATCACGTCAGGACCGGGATCAGCTCGGGTTCAGGTGGTTTCGTCGTTGCACTCCGACATCGCCGTGCACGTCACGCAGTCCTCGATCCCCTCACACCAGACCCAGGAGATGGCGGCCGAGTCCCTGCGGCGGGCGTTGAATGAGCAGCCACTCGGCGTCTTCGTCGACTTCAATCCGGCGGACCGCAGGGTCGACCGCCCCGCGGTGACATATCGAGAGGTGAGGGCGGGCCACCACATCGTGTGGGCCGTGCTGGTTGACGACGCCCTCCGCATTGCCATCGGATGCCAAAGTGGTCCGGGCCGCGAGGAGCTGGTGCGCGATGCCTGTGACCAAGCCATCCAGTCCGCGCACGCCGTGTTCTGAAACTTCCGGCGCACAGGGAACCGATCCGGCCGCCATCACGTCGAACCTCTATATCCCGCACGAAGACACGGAAGGATCCTCATGACGATGCCCGCAGGTGGATCGCTCAACACCGATTTCGACCTCATGATCGCGGTCGCCGGCAAGACCGAGGCTCGCAACGAGGAGATCCGCGCGATGTTGCAGTCCTTCATCGGCCGGATGAGTAGCGTGCCACCGTCGGTGTGGGGTGGTGTCGCGGCGACCCGCTTCAGGGACGTCGTCGACCGGTGGAACGCGGAATCGGTGAAACTCCATGCTGCCCTGCAGCGCATCGCCGAAACCATCCGCAACAACGAACAGACCCTGCGAGCAGCTACCGAAAGCCATTCGCACCAAATCGGTTCCGTCGCTACCAGCTTGTAAGGAGTTTCGCCATGGATCATGTGCTGTCATACAACTTCGACGAGATCGAGTACACGGTGCGGCAGGAAATCCACACGACGCACGCGCGGCTGAACGCGGCCTTGGATGACCTACGGGTGCAGATCGCGCCGCTCCAGGAGGTCTGGACGCGGCAGGCGGCGGAGGCCTACCGCGTTGAGCAGGCGCGGTGGGAGCAGGCGGCCGGAGCCCTCAATGAGATCTTGTTCAGTCTGGGCAACGCCGTTCGTGACGGCGCCGACGACGTCGCGGCGACCGATCGCAGTGCGGCCAATGCGTGGAGCGTTTGACGCTCCACCATCAGGACTCTGTGCGGTCCCGTTTGGAGGGGAGCCAACGGGACCGCACAGTCATGTCAGCACTCGCAGCCGATGCCGTCGTCGCGATCCAGCTTCGCGAGGTAGTACGGGGAATCCTGGGTGATGTTGCAGACCCCGTCCCTGTCCGCTTCGCCGCAGTTGGCGTACGGCCCCGCTGCAGTCGCGGCTGGAGCTAGTCCGATGGCTGCGGCGATGCCGAGGAGAACTGCTGGGGCAAAAACACGAAACATCTTCACTCCATTGTGATCTTGAACTGTGGGGAGACGAACCGGGCGATACCGAGGTCCGTGCCTGGCGACGATATGGCGATACCGCGGGGGAGGAATCGGGGCTTTCCCTACGGTTTGCTAGGTACACCGCCGCTGACGATCACGTGGTCGCTGCCCGTGTCGCCGCCCCCGCAGCCGGCGACCGCCGTCGTGACCGCGAGCAGCCCGGCCACGGCTATCAGGCTGGCGACCGCCACCGCGACGCGCATCCGACGCAAACCGACCTCCTCGACCGTTGGGCCGACCATGCACAACGCCCGGCGCACGGCAGGAGCTGCCCGCCGCGCAGGTGTGAGTTGCCAACGTTGTTGCAACGTTTCGGTGACTACGCTCACACACATGTCCGAGACGCATACCGAAGTTCCGTCGTGCTATCCGCCGCCAGCGGAGTTCGCCGAGAACGCCAACGCGACCGCCGAGTTGTACCGCGAGGCAGAAGAAGACCGGCTGGCATTCTGGGCCAAGCAGGCCAACCGGCTGTCGTGGGAGACGCCGTTCTCCCAGGTGCTCGACTGGTCAGACGCGCCGTTCGCCAAGTGGTTCGTCGGCGGCAAGCTCAACGTGGCCTACAACTGCGTGGACCGGCACGTCGAGGCGGGCAACGGCGACCGGGTGGCCATCCACTGGGAGGGTGAGCCCGTCGGCGACGCCCGCAGCCTCACCTACTCCGACCTGCTGGCCGAGGTGTCCAAGGCCGCCAACGCGCTGACCGACCTCGGTCTGGTCGCCGAGGACCGAGTCGCCATCTACATGCCGATGGTCCCCGAGGCCATCGTGGCGATGCTCGCCTGCGCGCGGCTCGGTGTCATGCATTCCGTGGTGTTCGCCGGCTATTCGGCGTCGGCGCTGCGGGCCCGGATCGAGGACGCGCAGGCCAAGCTGGTCATCACCACCGACGGGCAGTACCGGCGCGGCAAGGCGGTGTCACTCAAGGAGGCGGTGGACGAGGCCGTAACGGGCCGTGATGGCACCGAAAGCACCGTGCAGCGCGTGCTGGTGGTGCGGCGGACCGGCATCGACGTGCCGTGGACCGACGGCCGCGACCTGTGGTGGCACGACACCGTCGAGAACGCCTCACCCGAGCACACCCCCGAGGCGTTCGATTCCGAGCACCCGCTGTTCCTGCTGTACACCTCGGGCACCACCGGCCAGCCGAAGGGCATCATTCACACCACCGGCGGGTACCTGACCCAGACGTCGTACACGCATCACAGCATCTTCGACATCAAGCCGGAGACGGACGTGTTCTGGTGCACCGCCGACATCGGCTGGGTCACCGGGCACACCTACGTCACCTACGGCCCGCTGTCCAACGGCGCCACCCAGGTCCTATACGAGGGCACACCGGCCTCGCCGACCGAGCACCGCCACTTCGAGGTGATCGAAAAGTACGGAGTGACGGTCTATTACACGGCGCCGACCCTGATTCGCACGTTCATGAAGTGGGGCCGCGAGATTCCCGACGCGCACGACCTGTCCAGCCTGCGGCTGCTGGGTACGGTCGGTGAGCCGATCAACCCGGAGGCGTGGCGGTGGTATCGCGATGCGATCGGCGCCAACAGAACCCCGATCGTCGACACTTGGTGGCAGACCGAATCCGGCGCGGCGATGATCTCGCCGCTGCCGGGCGTTTCCGCGGCGAAACCGGGATCGGCGATTACCCCGCTGCCCGGTATCTCCGCCAGGGTCGTCGACGACCACGGCAACCGGATCGAGTCCAGCCCCGAATATGGCGAGCATGCATCCGGTTATCTCGTGCTGGACCAGCCGTGGCCGGCCATGTTGCGCGGCATCTGGGGTGATCCGGAACGGTTCAAAGAGACCTACTGGTCCCGGTTCGCCGAGCAGGGCTGGTATTTCGCCGGCGACGGCGCACGCTACGACCTGGACGGCAACATATGGGTGCTGGGCCGCATCGACGACGTGATGAACGTGTCCGGGCACCGCATCTCCACCGCGGAGGTGGAGTCGGCGCTGGTCGGTCATTCGGGGGTAGCCGAGGCGGCGGTGGTCGGCGCGACCGACGACACCACCGGCCAGGCCATCGTCGCATTCGTCATCCTGCAGGCCCACCACGCCGACACACCGCACGACGTGATGGTCGACGAGTTACGCGCCGAGGTCGCGCGCGAGATCTCACCGATCGCCCGCCCGCGGGAGATCCACGTGGTCCCGGAGGTGCCCAAGACCCGCAGCGGCAAGATCATGCGCCGGCTGCTGCGTGACGTCGCCGAAGGCCGCGAGCTCGGCGACACGTCGACGTTGCTGGATCCGAGCGTGTTCGAGGCGATCAGGGCCAGCAAGTAGCGGCGCAGCCCTCAGGCCACGATCGGCACGAAGCCGGAGCCGGGCCGGTTTCGGTTGGTCACGTCGCCGATTACCGCGCTCATCGACATGATCACCGCCGGGGTGCGCAACGGTATGGACTTGACGATGCAGGTGGGCAGGTCCTCGGTGAAGGGGCGCCGTGGATCATGCCCGCCAGCCTGTTGTTGACGGTCACGGGTGCTCCCGAGTCTCCGGGCTGCCCGCACACCTGATTGAGAATGGTGCCCGGTAAGTCAATAGAAAGGTCAACCCGTTGGGTCCGAACCACACAAACAGATGACGTTCACACTCAGACCGCTGGCAGACCTTCGCAAGCCTGGACTGAACAGTGCGGTATTTGGAATGCAGTCTCTAACTCGCGGGGAACGTCCTCGAGATCGTTTCGCACCACGCCCGCTAACGGCATCACAAAGACGGGACGATCGTCGCCTGGCTCGGTAACTGCTCGCCCGTGCCGCGCGAGCACATGCGGTCGATGAGCCCGAACCCGACGGCGATGACTTCGGTGTCCAGGGCGCGCCGGCAGGCGTCGTCGACCGCCGTGGCGCCGTGGCGGCGCACCAGCCCGGGTAGGCGGTAGACCTGGCGCATCTTGGTCCACGGCAGCGGATGCTCCAACACCGCCGCGGCGTACGCGCCGACATGATCACCGTGGGCGGGCCGTGGTCACCGGGGCCTCGTCCGCGTTCGCACGCGTGTCCTCCGCCGCCCAGTACGCCGCCGACCAGGTCGCCTCGGTGCGGTTCAAGTCACAGCTCGATCTGGAATGAATGTTCGAGTGAAATCGCTGAAGCACTGCAAAAGCTCATTCCACTATTTCAGGAAGCCACAATGAGTACGTCATTGAACGGATTAACCGCCTTGGTCACGGGTTCAACCAGTGGCATCGGCCGCGCCACCGCGGACGTGCTCGCCCAGCGGGGCGCCTACGTCATCCTGTCGGGCCGCAACGCCGCGCGGGGGGAAGCTGCCGTGGCGGAGATCCGCGCGGCCGGCGGGAAAGCCGAGTTCGTGCAAGCTGATCTGACCGACCCCGCGAGCGCGCGGGAGCTGGCGGGGCGGGCAGTGTCGTTTACCGGTTCGATTGACATCTTGGTCAACAATGCCGGCATTTACCCATTCCAGAGCACTGTCGAGACCGCTGAGGAGCTGTTCGACGCGGTCCACAACCTGAACGTCAAGGTGCCGTTCTTCCTTACCGCCGAACTAGCGCCGGCGATGCTCGAGCGTGGTCACGGATCGATCATCAACCTGTCCACGATCGCCGCACGCAAAGGCCTGCCCGGAGCCGCCGCCTACGGCTCCAGTAAAGCCGCGCTGGACCAACTGACCAGGACCTGGGCCAGTGAGTACGGCCCTTCCGGGGTGCGGGTCAACGCCGTCGTGCCCGGCATCATCGAGACCGAGGGCGTCCGGGCGGGACTCGGCGAGGACCGGTCGGCCTTCGTGGCCATAACCCCCCTGGGTCGCGTCGGCCGCCCCGCGGAGGTCGCGAACGTCGTGGCCTTCCTCGCCTCTGACGAAGCGTCCTTCGTCAACGGCGCGCTGCTGACCGTCGACGGCGGCACCCTCGCCGCCTGACTGCAGACCCCACCAAGGGCCCAATACGCGGCCGAGCCACAGCCACCGGGCGCCTCGTAGAGCATCGACAACGATGTACCCAAGGCCACCGAGCGACCGTCGTGGTCGCTGCAATCGCTCTTGACCCCAGCGCACTTGCGTCGTCAGGTCCCGCCCGGATCGCTTCTTCCGGTCCGCGTAGCCCTGAAAGCAAGGTTGGGCACCCAGCCCTTGTCCATGGCGACCACCGGGTCTCAAATCCGAGGTGGCGCGCGAAAGCGTTTTACAGCGCAACCGATTTCCCAGCCAGCGCCCAATCCCTGGTGCCGTCGGGAGCCAAGCCGCGCCCGCGTCAACATCGCCGCGATCGAACTGCTCGGCCGGCTGCGCGCCGCCCGGCGCCCGGCCACACCGGCCGAACAGCGGGTGCTGGCGGCATGGTCCGGTTGGGGTGCCGTGCCCGAGGCGTTCGACCGCACGTTCCGGCGTATACCGGCCCCGCCCAACAGGATTCGACTCCCGAACACCTTCCTCCAGCAGAAAGTCGTAGAACAACCGCACCGGCACCATTATGTGGAATCTGATTTGTCAAGTTCGTCCCCATAGCTCGCAGTGTGCTTGCTTCGGCGTACCGGCCCCCGAGTTCGCCATACACGAGTCGGACGGCGCTCCTGACGAAAAGGAGAGCCGTCCGAAGCACGAACCACCTGGTTACCAAGCGTGCATGATGGCGCGGTGAAATGTGGCCTCGGCGTCAGGAGACATTTCCCCGGCCTGACGCAAGCCCACCGCGCTGTGCCCAGCTGATGGGCGTCGCTTCGCGTGGGTGCCTAGTGCTCGTGCTGGGCGCCACAGCCGAGAGGAGGAATCTTCTCTTCCGGTCCGACCTTGGTCTGCCGTGGATCCGTACCTTAGGTGTACCCCGCCTATCCAGGTAAAGCAACAGCAAAATGAGTTGGGCCGAGCGTTCAACGGGCATCTCGCCGACCATCACCAATTCCTGTTCGCGCACACGCTCGGCCGGATCGACAGCATCGACGCCGATATCGCCCAACATCGACGAGCAGATCGAGGCGCGTCGGGCCCCTTTCATCTGGAAGACGATCCTGGACACCAGGGTCCTCATCGCCGAAGACCTGGGCGCAGCGCCGACACCCCTGGTGCACGCGCAGGTGGAGTGCTACACCAGAAGGAGCGCAGCCAGCCGACACCCGTCGCGGTGGCGAGGGTGCGGCAACCAGCATGTAGGAGGTGGTTGCTGTGCTTCATCCCGATCCCTTCCGTGACATCGACAGACTCGCCGCGCAGCTGCTCGGTACATCGCCCGGATCAGCCCGATCCCACTGGCCATGCCGATGGACCTCTACCGCTCCGGCGATCACGTGCTGCGCGCCGCCCAACGTCGACCCGGATTGGTGGGCCTCAGCATTGACGGCGCCTTCCTCACCTTCGGCACAAGAGCGAACGCACAACACGACGTGCAGTGGCTGAGCTCCGAGCGCTTCACCGGCGGTTACATGCGTCGCCTGTCCCTCGGTCAGGACATCGACGCCGACCACATCGCCGCCACCTATCACAACGGGGTGCTGACCGTCACCCTCCCCGTGGCGGCAAGGGCCAAGCCGCGCCACATCGAGATCACCCCCGGGGAACGCGACGAAACAAAGGTCATCGAGCCGGGAGTATCCGAATAATGGTGGATTCGGCTCTGGCACTTGGTTAATTGGTGTTGGGAGTGATGCGTCCGGCAAAGGTGATCGAGAATGCGTTCAGGGCTCCTGTTCGCCGTCGGTGAGCGGGATGCTGATGAGCATGCGCTGCAAGTTCGCTTTCGCTTGCAGGAGTTGGCTTTTGCTGGATTCCTTGGGAGTGTAGAAGTCGCAGTGGGCGCAGGCCATGCGGTGTGGGCATTGCTCGAAGAAGGTGTAGCTGCAGAAGCCGTGGCCGAGATCGTAGTGCTGCCAGGGTTCTCCGGTTGCGGCGGCGCCGTCGGTGACGGCGTCACGATCGACGAGGACTTCGATGGTGCGGACGTTGCGCGCGAAGTAGCCGGCTTCGTTGTATGCCTTGGCGAGGGTGTTCGGAGTGATCTTGGCATAGTGCTCGGTGGATTCGGGACTGCGGTGGCCGAGCCAGGCCTGCAGCTCGAACAGCGTCATCGGTTCCTTGGCGTTGTAGGCGTGTCCAGTCGGCCGGGTCGGCGATGTCGGGGTGCTCGGCTGCCAGCCATCGGCCGTCTTCCCGCACTACGCGGTCGGTGTCCCGGCTGCCTGGTCTTGGCGGCCGACGTGGGACTGCGCATCCCACCGGGGCGGTGCCGGTGCTCGGGACCTGTCCGTCGCCGTGTTCGGTGCCGGGGCGGACCGGTGTGGCGGTTCGCAGCCAGCGGGTGAACGCCGTGCAGGTGGCGCCGTGAAAGTGCCGCTCACCGCCGGATCCGAGGCAGCCGCTCCAACGCCGCCGACAGTCGCTCAGCAGCGGACTTGGTTGAGCAGCAGCATCGTGCTGACCATCGACTCCAGATTGGGGGCGCGGTATCCCCATCCGCTGAGCACCGCGCGGACCGTTCGATCGCCTATCGACGGTGTCGGCGCCGAATGCCCACTTGCCAACGCGCATCGCGTGTTCGACCGACCGTCGAACGCAGGAACTCGATCAGCGATAGGCATAGGCGCGCGACAGGGATCGCTTGCATGCCAATCTGCCCGGGGAATCTTTGGCGCAGGTGCTGCGGACGCAGCATCTGCCTACTCGCGGGTCGGCCACGACGAAGTCGCGGTCCAGCTGGCCGCAGTGGTGCAGCACTATTGCGGTGCGTCGCGGCCGTACCGCCGCTGGAACACTGTGTCTGGATGCCAGTCCAGAACCGCAGGCCTTGTCCAGCGGGCGTGGTCACCGCCGATCGCCTGCCAGCCTGGGTGATCATGATCCCGATCGAGCCGCCGCAGGTCGAACGATGCCTTGCAGCCATCGGGTTGCGCCGGACAGCCGGTCGCGCCGCCGGAAACGATTGACTTCAGCGGCCATGCCCAAGTAGATTCTGCGGCCGATCCGCGGCCGCCGCATTCGGAGTGGTCAGGCGACCGTTCCTGCTCGCCGAGGGCGGCCTGATCTGTACCCGCCAGGCGTCGATTTGGTCCATGCCACGAGCGAGTTTGTGACCAGCTCCGGCAAGATGTCTGGCGTCGTCAGTTGCAATCCGAATGCCTTATCTCTACGTTCTCGACTGTTTTCTGTAGGACCGTTCAGTGTGTTTACCACTGTTACCGATGGTCTGGGTTGGTGCGGTTTGGGACCGTGGGTGACGAGTTATCTGTAGGTGTTGCGTACGTGCGCGGAGCAGGTGGCTTGTGTCCGTTCTGATCTGACCTGACACAGCTGGCCGCCGGCAGCGCTGGGCTTGTCTAGACGAACAGATGTTCAGGTGAGGGCCGGCTACTGCTCCCGCTTTGTCGTGGTGACCAAGAGGTACTCGGCGTCATAGGAGGTCCGGCCCTCCTCGGCTGCCTGATTCCACGTGGTGAGGAAGTGCAGGAAGGCTCGGTCCAGGTCCTCGACCCGCTCGGGCCGATCCTCGTTGAACCGGTAGACCGAGATGGTCGGCCCATAGTTGCGCTTCCAGTACTCGCGGAACTCCGTCGGGTCCGCGCAGTGGTCCATCGCACCGTCTGGCGCCGCGGGGTGCAGCCAGGTGACCGGTCGCCCAACAGCTGCCGGCTGGGGTTCGTCGCGCCACCGCGGCGCCGGGCTGGCGCCGGGAGGTCGCGGCGGCGCGTACGGCTTATGTCGCGAACATTGCCGTGCAGCCCTGCGGAGTCCAGTTGATCCTCCCGATGGTCCGCCGGCGGCCACCCGACCAGTTCGTCGGCAGACGCCTGGTGCGGCGCGAACATCGCCCGACGTACGACTCACCGCGTGAAGCTGTTGTCGGCGAGGGCAGCCTCCGCGTCGGCCTCCACCCATTCCAGGTCGACCCCACGCTCGGCGGCGATCCGACGGCCGGCGTCGAAGAGCTCTGGCGTCAGGTCACTGGCGGTGACGATCGCGCCGGCGACGGCGGCCGGGATGGCGGCGTTGCCCGAGCCCGCGGCGACGTCCAGGACGCGGTCTCCCGCCCGCACCCCGCAGGCCCGCACCAGCTCGGGTCCGAGCGACGGGATCAGCTCCGCAGCGACGGCCGGATAGTCACCCGACGCCCACAGCGCCCGGTGCTTGGCCTTGAGCGGACGGTCCAGCATCCTGGTTCACCGCCGCCGACACGAATCTCTGTTCTGCCGTGCTCATCTCGTCCACCTCGAGGTTGGTGTCCGTCGCCTCAGAGCTTGGTCGAGCAGGTTTCGGCAGAGCTTGGGCGAACGTGAAATTTCCTGGTCAGAGCCCCAGCGATGCACCGCCCCGCGGCGGCCCTCCGATGTTCCGCGTGCCGTCTGAACTGCGGATTTCACGATTGCAACAGGGTCGCCGAACCGTCGCCGAGCACAGTTGGGCCGTTGCGTGATCGGGCCAACCGTTGGCCCACAACCCAAGGAGACAGAAATGATCGCATTGAAGAACATCCCGTCGCTGATCGGGGGCGCGGCCGTTCTCGCTGCGGCCACCCTCGGGCTGACCGCGGCAATCGCAAGCGCGGTGTGGGACATCGAGGACTATGACAACTGCATGCGCAAGACGATCCGATATCCACTCGATTGCTGCATCATGTCGGGCGGACAAATCGGTTCCGATGGGCAGACCTGCCAGGCACCCCCCGGAAACGCACAAGTGCAGCCGGAGCCCGGATCAGGATTGCCGCCGTCCGTCATTACCGGCACTCAGCCGACCGTGGCCACCAATGCGCCGGTCAGCCCCGCGCCTGGCAGCAGGGCTCCCGGCCGCGTGCCAACTGGCGGCGTCGCCGCCCCATGAAATGAGCAGCCCCGCAGCCCGCGGCTCCAACCCCTCCGCACCGAGTTGGATGCGGAACAACCGTTCCATCAATCGGGCCAGACGACGGCCCACCAACAATTTGGAGAGAGCAATGAACGCAGTAAGAAACATCCCGACACTGGTCGCGGCGGCAGCCGCGATCGCCGCGGCCACCATCGGGCTGACCGTGGGAATCGCTCCGGCGTCGGCGGCCCCGACGCAGACGCCGGGGACGACTCTGTCGGTCACTCCCGACCCGGCCAATAGCGAGAATTACTATCGGCTGGCGGTGAAGGGCATGTTCCCGATGAACGAGTACGACGCCCACGGCTTCATCAACAACCTCGAAACCGGCGAGTTCCCCGGCGGCATCGACTACGGCATCATCGCCGACGACCCTGGCTCCGACGGCGGTGGCCTTCTCGGCAATATGTACGGGTACCGCGGGGCCGCCACTCGTTCAACGGGCTATCTGACCGCCGAATCCGATGGCATCCACTTCTTCCAGATAATCAGTGTGCCCAAGAGCCTCCTCAACGAAGACGACGGCGTGTTCGACGAGACCGACGAGGTCTATGTCACAGCGGAGTTCGTCGACGGTGATGGTGGCAAGCGGAGCGCGTTCACCAACCCGGTCTCCGGCACCTTTTAGGAACGGTGGTGCCACCAGCCTGTCCGGCGCACATGATCGGCGTGTACCGGACAGGCTCAGCCGTGTTTGTCGAGACTCGTCCGCGCCCGCGCAACCGCTCCGGCACCGCTGAGGGCATCCGATTCTTCTTCGGTGCCGGACGCGACGTCTCCCGGCGCGAGTGGCGACGGCCTGCCGGCCGCGATCAACGCGTGATGGAGCGCTGCGGCGTCGTCGGCGGCACCGACGCGGACAAGGAACCGCGTCACGTACCGCAGGTTGAGCCACTGCTGGCTCCAGTCGCCGACGCGGTCCCAGTGGTCGAGCACCTCAACCAGGGCCCGCGCCGCGATTACGGGGTCACCGTGCACCGCGCGCGTCGCCGCGGCCTCCATTAGCGCGATGCCGTGCCACCAGAAGTTCTGCACCGACGCAGCAAGATTCGCCGCTTCGTCGAACAACGTGAGCGCACGATCCGGTTCGGATTTCTTGAGCACCAGGCCGAGCGCGTAGTCGGCCATCGATCGCGCCGTCGGGTTGGCCGTTGTCTCCGCGACCTGCACCGCCTCCCGAGCGGCGGGCAGGCCGGCGTCGGGAGTGCGCAGCGCGGCGTGGCAGATCGCGACGTAGAACAGGGTCCACACCAGCCGGATCGGGTCGGCGTCGCGGCGGGCACGCGCCACCTCGTCGTTGTAGTGGTTCAGGGCGGCCGCCGCAGCATCCTCATAGAGAGCGACGTCGGCGAGCACGTCCGCCGGGTAGGCGACCCGCCCGGTGCCCTGGCCGGGAACGCGTCCCTCGGCGAGCGCGGCCAGCGACCGAGCCTGAGAATGGTCGCCGCGGTTCCATGCACCACGGGCGGCGAACCCGACGACGGCGGGGAACAGCGGATGGTCGTGCGGCGCAAGGCTGAGCGTCCGCTCCGCCCAACCGGCCGGCTCGTAGCCGACGCGCAGGTGCACCAACTCGGGCAACGATGTGACTAACCGAAGCGCAAGGTCGACGTCGCGGTCGGTCATCGCGCGCTCGAACGCCACGCGCAGGTTGTCATAGTCGGGCAACATTCGCTCGACCCACGCCCGTTCGTCGGCGCTGTGCATGCCGGCGGCGGCCCGCTCGGCGAGCTCGGTGAAATACACCGCATGCCGGGCCGCATACCGATCGTCGATCCCGTTCTCCTGCAAGCGGTCCCGGCCGTAGGCACGCAGCGTTTCCAAGACGCCGAAGCGTGACCTGTCGGCGCCGCCGCGCACGGTCACCATGGACTTGTCGACCAGCCCGGTGAGCAGCTCGAGCGTGTCATCTTCGGCGGTCCCGTCCTGGCCACACACGCTGTGCGCCGAATCGAGGTCAAACCCGCCCGCGAACACCGAGAGTCGCATGAAGAGCGCCTGCTCGGGTTCCGCGAGCAGCCGGTAGGACCAGTAATCGTCGCGGTGAGGCTCTGTTGTCTGGGATGTGCACTGCGCGCGCCACCGCGCAGCAGACGCAGCCGGTCCAGGCGCCGGGCTACGTCAAGACTGCTCATCGCACGCATCCTGGCGGCCGCTAGCTCGATCGCGAGCGGCAGGCCGTCGAGTCGTCGACAGATTTCGGCCACCGCGCCCACCGGCTCGTGCTCGACGTCGAAATCCGGTCGGCCGGCCCGGGCCCGGTCGGCGAACAGTACGGTGGCGTCCTCGACGGGCAACGGCGGGACCGGCAGGATCCGTTCGCCCTCAATGCCAAGCGCTTCCCTGCTGGTGGCCAACACCGATACCTGTGGGCAGTGCCCAACGATCTGGTCGAGCAGTCGCGCGGCCGCATCCAGGACGTGTTCGCAGTTGTCCACGACTAGCAGCAGCTCGCGCGCCCGCAGATACTCGATCACCGTAGCCTCGATGCCGAGCCCCTGCCGTTGCTGCAGCCGTAGCGTCGCTGCAACGGCGTGGCTCACCGCTGCAGCATCGTTGAGCGGTGCGAGTTCGCACAGCCATGCGCCGTCGCCGAAGCGCTGCTGGTCGCGCCCTGCGGCCTCGAGCGCGAGCCGAGTCTTGCCGACACCGCCGACGCCGGTGAGTGTCACCAGTGGGCCCTCGCGCAGCGCGTCAGTGACGCGGCGCACTTCCTGCTCGCGGCCGACAAAACTTGTCGCGCGGCGCGGCAGATCGGTGTGCGGGCGAGTTCTGACAAGCGTCGCAGGTGCAGCCTCGGCGAGAGGATCGCCGTCGAGGATCTGCCGGTGCACCTCACGCAACGACAGGCTGGGATCGACGCCCAGCTCCTCGACGAGCCGTTCGCGCATCCGCCGGTACGTGTCGAGGGCATCGGCTTGCCGGCCGCTGCGGTACTGAGCCAGCATCAGCTGCCCGGCCAGGCGTTCGTCCAAGGGGTGCACTTGCAATGCCGCGGCCAGCTCCCCGAGCAGCTCGGCGTGTCGCCCCGCCCGCAGCGCGGCGTCATTGCGATCCAGTACGACCGAAAGTCGTTCGGCCTCAAGGGCGGTGCGGACGTCGTCGACCCACGGGGTGTCGAGGGTGGCGAACGGCTCACCGCGCCACAAGTCGAGCGCCTTGTCGAACAGGGCCGCGGCGTCGAGCGGATCGGCCGTCGCGCGGGCCTGGGATGCCAAGTGCCGGAACAGGTGCAAGTCAACCGACAAGGCGTTGGCCGTCAGCATGTAGCCACCCGGCTCGCGGACAATCTGCACGTCTCCGGCGCCGGCCAGCAGGCTCCTCAGTCGGGACAAGTAGCCCGCCAAGGCGTTGCGGGCGCGGTGCGGGGGCTGGTCGGCCCACACCCGATCGATCAGTTGATCCGCTGGCACGGGACGGTTGACGTCGATCAGGAGTGCGACGAGGACGCAACGCTGGCGGGCATGACCCGTCTCAAGCCGCTGCCCATCGAATCGAGCCTCGACGTCGCCGAGTAACTGGAACTCCACCGCCATCGGGTACAGCCTCTCGACAGCCGCACAGCGAACGCTGCGTGACTGATGATGGCAGCATACGTGGCTAGCCTGGCGGGCCACGCAAACAGCCCGCCCCGACCAGGAGACGCGGCGTCAGCGGCGCCGGGCGCCGATCCAGTGCAGCAAGTCGACGAACTGGGAGGCTGACATGACCCCACCCCTCCCAAGAAATGGAGTTCTCCGGACATCCCGGGGCCCTTCGAAATTTCATCAATTGGCTTCCGGAGATCCTGGGTTACATGCGTAACACAGCGGCCCAGCTAACAGCAGCATCGACACGTGTCGCGGATGGGATGAACAGCAGAAACAGCCCCTCCTGAGCGTGACGTTACAGCTAATCAGTCTCGCCTCAGCGGTATGTTCTGCGGCTGATATCGGCGGCGTAGTCGGTCCAGTCGCCTGCGGAGGCGCGTTGCCAGGCCACGGCGACGGTGATGTGGATGCCGAGCATGCGGGCGAGGACGGCGGCGGGCAGGTCGGTGGCGAGCTGGAACAGCGCGGTGGAGCGGTCTCTGGCGGGTTGGAGTCCGAGTTGGCGGAGTCGCTCAGTGAGTGCGCACGGGCTGATCGGGCGCCCGGGTTGTCCGCCGGGGAACAGCCATGGCGAGCTACCGGGGTCGCCGACGGCGGCTTTTCCGCGACGGTTCGCCGCGACCGTGAGGGCAAGCGCGGCAACCGGTTCGGGCAGCACGACGGGCTCGTCGCCGAGACGGATCCGGACCCGTTCGTCACCGGCGTGGATGTGGTCGACGGTGAGGCGGCTGATGGCGGCCGGCCATTGGGCGTAGAGCAGTACAAGCAGGCCGGCGAGGCGGTCTTCGGGTTTGATTATGTCGTCGTGGAGCAGTCGCCGAGCCTGGTCCCACCGGGCCTCGGTGTCGATGACACTGCAGGGACCGTCCCATTTGATGGCTGGCGCGTCGAGGGTGGTGAGTTTCTGCTTCTTGGCCCATCGCAGGAAGTGCCGGGTTTCCCGCCGCAGTTTGGCGTTGTCGCTGGTGGTCCATTCGTCGAGGTTGCCTTGCCGCGCGTCCGCGAGCGAGAGGCCTTGTGCGGCCAGCCAATCGAGGAATCCGATCGCGGCTCGTAGGTGTTGCCGGACGAGAACGTACTGGTTGTGGGTGGTGTCGGCGCCTCGTGTGCGTTGTCGCAGGCGCCGCAGCATGTGCCAAAGGGCGTACCGGCGCAGCAGGTGTTGTTCATCGGGGTCTGCTCGCTCGGCGATGGTGGCGTCGACCCAGTGTTCGAGTCGCATCATGTGTTCGTCGCGGGTGGGCAGGACTCCCGCGGCGATGAGGATGCTGCGCAGGTGCTCGACTGTCTTGCCGGTGGGCAGCTCGTCGAGTGTTTGGTGTGTGATGGCGCGTCCGGCGAGCTCACGCAGCATCTGGGGCGCGGAGCTTTTGTCGAGCCAAGCGCTCAGCGTGGCTGGCCGCTCGGTCGCGGCCAGCGCCCGGTAGAGGGCTTCGCGGTCGGCCTGGATGTTGTGTCGTCGGCGAGCAGTTCGTGCAGGCGTTTCGTGACGGAGCAGCGAGCGCACCGCCCGTGGTGGAAGCGTCCGGGTTGGCCGCAGCTGGGGCAACTGCGCCAGGCGTTGTCGGGCCGGGTGCACAACGAGCACAACGGCTCGTCGACTGTTCCGCCGCGCAGCGGAGCGATCTCGCCGCAACCAGCGCAGCGGATCCACCGCTGCTTGCACGCGAAGCACCAGGGTTGGTTGGTGGCCTTGGAGACCACGCACGCTGCGGTCCGCCCGCAGACCGCGCAAGTCAGCACGGAGCGAGGTACGCACTTGCCACACAGCGGCCCGTCGTCGGTGCGGACGGCGACCGGTCGACGTCGACCGCACTGGACGCATGTTTCACGGTTGGCGGGATCGGTGATCAAGCAGTGGGCGCACAGCGGTCGCCCTTGCTCGTCGCGGGTCGCGGCCTCGCGGACCGCCCCGCACCGGGCGCAGGGTTGCGCGCGGGATTTGGCGGTGCAGTTGCGGCACAGCCACTTCCCGTCGATTCGCCTGTGCAGGTGAATGATTCGACCGCAGCGCGGGCAGGGCGGTCGGACTATCGCGCTCGCTCCGGCGTCGCACAGGCTGTCGACAAGGCGCAGGACCGACCTGATAGATGCTTCGGCCCCGGCGCCGGTAAGCAGCTCGGGCCGGTCCTGCAACGCCCACGCAAGCTGATGACGGTGCCCGGACCGGGGAGCCGCCAACCTCACCGCTGCAGCGGCGACGTCGGGCGTCGGCGGTGACTATCACGTCGACCGCGAGCTCGAGCGGGTCACGCCCGCCGTCGGGCGGACACGCCACGCAGCGTGGATTTCCGTCGCGGTCCCGCGTGTAGATCGGGCGGATTTGTCCGCACTCAGCGCACGGTTCGCGGACCGGACCGCAGACTCCGCAGTACCAGTCGTCGCCGCGGCGTTGCAGCGTGCGTAGGTCTTTGCCGCACTCGGCGCATATCGGTGCCGAAATGCGCGTTGTACCAGCCTTGTTCAGCGCGACCAACAGGTCACCGACCGCGCGAGGGGCGGGCGAGCGGCCGTCATCAAGCACTCGTGGCCGCTCGATCAGGGCCTGGGCGAGTCGGCGGCGTTTGACCCGACCGCCGGCGATCTCCTCGACGACGCGCGTGATCGTCGACCGATCCAGGCCAGGCTTCCGCTCGGCGATCAGGTTCGACGACGACCCCGATCGGGTCGGCGAGCACCTCGGGTGCGAACACGACGGACAACGGTCAGCTTTCAATCCCGCTGATGCGCGCCCGTCTCGGTCGCAGCGAGCCGACACCCGCCTCGGCGCCGTCGGCGGTGCGCTTCTTTCCAGACGGTGTTACCGCGGCGATCGGTTCGATCAGCTCGTCCATGCTGCAGTCCAGGATGTCGCACAGCGCCATCAGGATCTTCAGGCTCAGCCGCTCCGGGCGTTCAACGACAAGCCGGTACACCTGGCTGGAGGACAAGTGGATCCCGCGCTGCGCCAACGGGTCGATCAGGTCGGTGGTGGCGAACATGCCGCGCGCGGCCATCACTTGGCGCAGGTGCCAGCGGTAGTCGAGTTTGCGTGTCATTCAGCTCTCCTTCCTGGGCTGAGATGCGTGGTCGTCGAACGCTGGGCCGAGGCCCTTGCGCAGCGCGGTGTTCATGAAGTCGCCGGACACGTGGGGTAGATCGCCGTCGACGTATCGCAGCGGTGCCCAACA
>CAWKCR010000020.1:0-373742 GCA_963848185.1 uncultured Actinomycetota bacterium | reverse complement strand
ATACCGGCAATTGCTCGTGACGGAAGTGTGCTTCCAGGTAGTCGATCGCGATCTCGCGGAGCAGCTCGTTGCCTCCGCTGACCGGTGCCAAGAGAAATTGACGCGGCACTCGCAGAACGGGGTTTTCTGCATCGAATGTGACAGGCGCCCCGAAGTAGTCTCTGTAGGCGGCCTCGGACGCCAGCCGAGGGTGGGGAAGTTGCACCGATCGCAGCCCGTACGGGGCGCCGCCGTTTATCAGGACGAGAACGCGATGGACGATCCCGATGCCGTAGTCGGTGTTTTGAGGCGAGGCGTTCGGCGTCGCCAGCCGGTAGCGAAGCCCGACCACCTCCGGACTGCCTAACGGATCGGCAATCGGCTCCAAGGACATGGCGGGGCTGTGAACGGACAGGTAGCGTTTCGCGCATTCGACGGCTTCACCAATCGTTCGCGAATTCTCGAACGCGACCACGACCGGGCCCAGAAAATGCAGGTCCTGCTGTGCCGCCATGCGCAATCCGAAGTCTGGAACCGACAGCCGCGAGGAAGCCTCTTCAAGCAGGCGCTCGAGCACCCCAATATTAACGAACGTGTCGCGCTGGGCGATCTCCTTCTCATCTACGCCGCTGGCAGCAAGAAGGTCTTTGCCCGAGCCGCCCAACGCAGTTACGAGAGCGGAGAACCCTCGCAGAGTAGACGCTCGGATGGGCAGGTCGGTGTCACGCAAAGACAGATCCTTGTCGCCTTGAGACAAGTAATGGCAGAGGTATCCGAGGAAACTACAGGATCAGCGAGTTTGCCGAGGCCGAGTTTGCAAAGCCGGGCCGTAGGCAAGTCCGCCCGTCCAGGTCAGAAGTGGTACTTGCAGGAGGAAGGCTGTGACACTAGCCCAATCGACCTTGCCCCGGCGTGACCGAGCGGCATTCGAAGAGCACGACTTTTATTGGCGGGCCGCCATTCGTGACCGCATTGCCAGCATGGACCTGCGGCGCAAGGAGTGGGTCGGAAGCTTCGGCTCCTTCAGGATCCGCGACCTCGGCGATCTGCTCATCACCGATTGGGAAGGCCCCCCGTTAGAGGGGATACGAGGCAACAATTACGCGCGTCGCGACGATGACGCCGTGCTGGTCTTCACCGTCTCGACGGGCAAACAAATCTTCGAATTCTCCGACCAGACCGTCGTGCTGCGACCCGGGGCGGTTCTGATCACCAGCACCCGGGCCACCGGAAGCTTCGTAATCCCCGATCGCCTGACCAAACGCACCATCAAAGTGCCGATGACGGCCCTATCCCCGTTCGACACCGGCAGCCGCCTACCCGAGTGCCTGCTCATGGACACCGCAGACCATCCGCTAGCCACGATCCTGCAGGATTTCCTCACCGGCATCGACGGCCAATACGGTCGGATGTCCTCGGTGGAGATCGAGACCGCCCGCAACGCCCTGCTGACCTTGATCGCCGGGATGATCCGGGCCAGCGGGCGCCCCGACGCCGCCGGCGGCGAGCTCCTGCCGCTGCTGCGCCGACAGCTCGAGACCTGGATCGTCAACCACCTCGCAGCCGGCGCCATCAAGGTCCAGGATCTCGCGGCCGCACACAACGTCGCACCCAGAACCGTGCACCGCGCATTCGAAGCCACCGGAGACACCGTTGGAGCCATCGTCCGAAAGCACCGCCTGGCCGCGGCAAGAGCGGACCTGGTGAACACGAACCTCTCGATCGCCGCGATCGCGCATCGTTGGGGATTCTGCGACGCCAGCCACCTCGGTCGAGAATTCCGGCGACAAATGTCGTTGTCGCCGGGCGACTACCGCGAGGCCCATGGAACTCACCGGACCTTGAAAATGGTCAGTGCTTGAACGGTGATTTGTACCCGCACGCCGTGCGTGCGACGACGCCGCACTCATCGAACTACCGCGTGGGCCAGTCTGACGGCGGCAAGACGGGCGGCTCCCCGGTACCTGCACGCGAGTGGGCGACCCTTCTAGATATCGGAAGGCCACCCTGGCACTCGTGTACCCCGGCCGGGCGCATGTGTTCTATTCCGCGGAACGCATTGGTTCCTACCGTGAGTTTGTCGTCGCAGTACAAACGTGAACAGCACGAGGCGCGCCCACCGACTGATTCGAAAAACTTGGAGACGGCCAGTAGGGACCGATTGTAGGTGCACCGATGTGGATTGTTATCACCAGTGACGGCCGAGGGGTAGCCGACATCTGCTCGGAGGCAGATGCGCGCCGTGCAGTCCACAGGTTGGGCGTCACGCAAATGCGCGGACCGTACTCCTGGGACGTTTTCGACAACCTCGGGAATAGGTTCGTCGCGGAGGTCAAGCATCGAGGGCGGAGCCGGTCATGATTGTCGGACGCAATCCGCGCACTCCGGTGATCGGCGACACCGTACTGTCGCAGTCTGATCGTCGACACGGTGCCGGCATCATCGTTGACACCGACGCGATTAGGCACAAGGTCTATTGGCGCGACGGCAGAGACACCCTCCGCTTGCACACACGCCACGAAATAACAGTCCCGCGACGCGATTACGGACGGCAATGGCCGTGACGGACCCTAGGCCTAGGGCGGCTAGCGCCCGGGTTAGCGCGTCGGAACATCCGAAGGGTAGCGACATGCAATTCTGCATAGGCGATAAGGTTCGCGAAGGTCTGCACGTCGGGACTGTCACCGACGTCGGCACCGTTCTCATCGAGGTCAAGACAACTATGGACGATTCGCGAATGGTTTGTCCGTGGGAACTCGTGCGAGTACGCCCACCACACGACGGCCTCACTCCCGACTCAGCGCCACTGTGAAACGGCAAAGACGCGGTAACTGCAGTGCGAAACGTACAAGAAGCCAAGCTGGCCTGGGCACTCATTGAAGCTGCCAAGCCCCACATGAACGCCGGTGAACGGAATTTTGTATTCGTTACTGTCGGCGCCGGCGACATGTTCGCGGCGATCAGTAGTCTCATCAATCTGGTTGCAGCCAAGCGCATTCCGTTGCGTCCACAACTCACGCAGCTATGTGCAATGTGGCTCGAAGGCTATACCTTCCACGACGCGCACGAGCAGCTCCGCCGCGTCATCGGGGATTTCGCGATGCCGAATGCCATCCAAGCCTCTGCGGCGATCAGGCGACTGCCGACGCCGCCGAAACGCCTTCCGCTGCTCGCTGTTACAGGCAGATAGCGCACCAAGCGGCTTCCTGCTGTCAACAGATTGCCGCGTTGGTCGATGTCGGGCCGCCACATGGCCACATGCCCAACGGGCGACTCCCCCCGGTACTTCCACGCGAGGCAGCGACGCTTCAAGATGTCGGCGGCCGCCCTGGCGCGCCCAAAAGGCGCGATGACGCGCGATCGGCAGCTCACCCCTCGCCGCGTCTGCCCCTCGGCAAGCCGACGCCGCGCCACTCACTTGTTCGTAGTAGGCCAGCATTCAACTCTCCTCTCCTTTCGATCAAACCCGGGACCGCGCAGCAAACCCAGTTCATAGCGTTGGCCACCCGGGCCGCCGTTAGTGTGCAGTGATGGACGCGCTAGAGCCGGCCCACGGCACGGACGTGGGTAGGGGTATCGCTGCGTCTCTGCTGGCGAATGTGTCCAGCCTGGCCGAGGACATGCACACGTACATAGTCGAGCGGATACCGGAGGTCGGCGGGGATGCTGAGCTTCGCGGCCTGACCCTGGGATCGTGCTCGTCGAATCTCGAAGCGGTACTTTCGATGTTCCGTCATGGGATTGACGTAGCGGCGGCGGAGGCGCCGGTAACTGCGCTCGAACATGCGCGAGCGATGGCATCACGAGGACACAGCGTTGATGTGATGCTGCGGTTCTATCGGTTGGGTCATGAGTACTTCACCGAGAAGCTTTCCGACTTGCTCACTGACAGGATCGACGACCCCACCGTCGCGCTGAGAACGTTTATCGATCTCGAGCGGTTCGGGTTCCGATACATCGACCGCATCTCCAGTCTGGTGGCTGCCGAGTACGTCGCTGAGCTCGACCGACGCCAGAACCAGGCAAGAGCCGAGCGCGACGATGTGGTGCGGGCACTGCTCGCTGGGGAACGTGTCGACATCGCGCGGGCCGAACGTGTGCTCAGCCACCGGCTCACCGGTCGGCAGATCGGCTTTGTGTGCTGGGTCGAGGACCGCGGCGTCGACCTTGAGGGATTCGCTCGGCAGGTTGGTAGGTGTCTCGGGGCGGGTCATTCACTCGTCGTGGCCGACGGCCCACTCGCGGTGTGGGGATGGGCATCGATCACGGGCGACGTGAGGACTTCGCTCACGGGCATGGCGATGGATTTTCCCGGCGAACGCGAACACGTTCACATCGCGGTCGGCTCGCCCCATCCGGGGGCTGCGGGCTTTCGCACCTCCCACCTGGAGGCTCTACGCACTCGCCGGGTCATCGAACTGTCTGGACGCGCGGCGCCATCGATCACCGAGTTCAGCGATGTTGCGTTGGTGGATGCCATCTCGCGCGACCTGCATGCGGCGAGGGCCTTCGTTGCCGCTCAACTCGGCGATCTCGCACGAGACGACGCCAAACAGCGCGACGAGCGCGCCACACTGCTGGCTGTTCTCGACGCGCAAGGAAGTCTGACGACCGCAGCACGCACCTTGGGAATCCACAAGAACACCGTCCTGCAAAGGGTGCGTCGTGCCGAAGAGCGCAGGGGCCGGCCCGCAACGATCAGAGTCGCCGAGCTGCACGCCGCCCTACTCGTGTGCGACGTGCTGGGGGCCTCGGTTTTGCCCGAGTCATCGCCTCAATGACAGAAACCTGAGCGCGCTGGATGTGCTCGCAGCACACCGCACAGGGCTGGGAGGGCCTTGTTGACCGACACCGGCCGTTTGTAGGTTTGCCATCTCATCCCGAAGCGCGACCGAGGAGTCCGACGTTGACTACGACTCAACACTCCCAACCCCCAGCAGCGGCCTCGCAGCACGCCTTGCCTGATCCGGGCGAGCAGGTTCCGACGCTGTCCTGGCCGATAGTCGGCATCTTCACATTCGCGCTTGCCCTCTTCGGCGCATCAACGTGGGCTGCCCTTACCGACACTTTGCCTGCGATCGCCACCATCGCCGCGAGCTCCGCAGCAATCTTCGTCCTGTTCACCGTGTTGCACGACGCCTCGCATTACTCGATCAGCTCACATCGCTGGGTCAACGTCGCCTTCGGTCGCGTGGCAATGTTCTTCGTCTCGCCTCTGATCTCATTCAAGTCGTTCGCGTTCATCCATATTGAGCACCACCGCAACACCAATGACGGTGCGTCCGATCCCGATCACTTCGTCAGCGCCGCGCCCTGGTGGCAGCTGCCCATCCGCTTCCCGGCAATGGACCTGCCCTATATCGGTCTTTTGGTGCGTAACCTGCGCTGGCGCCCACGCGGCGAGATTCTCGAGACGGCGGCCTTGATGACCTTCTCGGTGACGGTGATCGTGGCGGCCGCCTTCGCCGGACATCTGTGGACGCTCGCGCTGATCTACCTGATTCCCGAGCGGGTGGCGATGTTCGTGCTGGCTTGGTGGTTCGACTGGCTACCCCACCACGACCTGGACGACACCCAACGCGAGAACCGCTATCGCGCGACCCGCAACCGCGTCGGCTCAGAGTGGATCCTGACTCCCCTGCTGTTGTCGCAGAACTATCACTTGGTCCACCACTTACACCCCTCCATCCCCTTCTACCGCTACGTCGCGGCCTGGCGACGCAATGAGGCCGCCTACCTTGAGCGCGACTCGGCAATAAGCACCGTATTTGGGCAGCAGCTCGACGCCACGCAGTACCGCGAGTGGAAACGCCTCAACGGCAAACTAGCTGCGCTGCTGCCAGTCCGAATGCCGCGTTCCTCCACCGCGCGCCATGCCAGCACCCGCCCGATCCCTGTCAAAAGCGTCGAGCCCCTGACTCCAGGCAGCGTCAAAGTCACTTTCGACGTTCCCGATCACCTCAGCGACCAGTTCCAGTTCCAGGCCGGCCAACACCTGACCGTTCGACACCGCATCGGCGGGAAGGAGGTGCGGCGAAACTACTCGATCTGCGTCTCGGCCACATCGGGAGAACTGGCGATCGGAGTACGGCACATCGCCGGCGGGATGTTCTCAACCTTCGCGGTCGAAGCACTGCGAGCCGGTGACGTCCTGGAGCTGATGACGCCCACGGGTAGCTTCGGCGCACCCCTTGATCCACTCGCTCGGCGCGACTATGTCGCGGTAGCGGCCGGGAGCGGCATCACGCCCATCCTGTCGATCATGCGCACCACCATGGAGATTGAGACCGAGAGCCGCTTCACCCTCTTCTACGGCAACCGAACCGCAGAGTCCACCATGTTCACCACCGAACTTGATGAGCTCGAAGCTCGATATGCAGACCGGTTACGCATCTTCCACATCCGCACAGCCGAGGCGCACCACCCCGCCTCTCTTCGCGGCCGCATCGACCTGGCGATGGTTCAACGGCTGCTCGCCAGCGACCTCACTTCGATCGACCGGTGGTACCTGTGCGGCCCAAGCGATCTCGTCACGACCATGCGCGATGACCTCACGTCTGTCGGAGTGCCGCCAGAGCGGATACACCTCGAACTGTTCCGCGGCACGAAGCAACCCACACACGTCGATGACTTCCCCAAGTCCGACGTGACCATCACGCTGTCCGGCGCGGCTCACACCGTGGAACTCGCCGCGGGTGAGACCGTCCTCGAATCCGCGCTGAAAAACAACATCGACGCGCCATATGCCTGTCTTGGCGGCGCATGTGGCACATGCAAAGCCAGAATCACAACAGGCAAAGTGTCGATGGAGCAAAACTTCGCACTTAACACAGCCGAGCTCGAGGCCGGCTTCATACTGACCTGTCAATCCCATCCCACCACCCCAACGGTCACAGTCGACTACGACAGCTGAGCCGACAGATGCGCGAACTCCGCCAGAAGACCGCACTCGTCACCGCAGCCTCGATGGCATTGGCGCCGCCATCGCGCGGCACCAGCTGACCAACGCGAACAGCCGCACCGATAATGGCCAACTCTGTCGGTCGTCGGCGTCTGTGGTCGGTTCGGGTCATCCCAGGGTCATTCTGGCGACAGGGCAGCCCAATAGGCTCGCACCGGGCCGGCAGGTGGTCAACTAGTTTGGCTGCCGATGCGATTCAACTGCCGTACAGCGACGTCAGTGCTTCGGGCTCTTGGCCCGTCGCGCTGATACAACGTTGGCGACCGGCGCCGGCCCCCGAAATTCACGCGACATGACCGCGCCCGTCATGCCATCCTCGGCGATCGTGGGCCAAGGACCGGAGCTTCCCCGCGCGGCCGAGTACCGAGAGCGCATCGAGCGCGCCCGCGGTGAGGCGCGCTCGCGCTACCGCGACCACCTGGCAGCGGCATTCGAGCGGCACGGCGTCGCAGAGTCTAGCGAGCTCGCCGATGTGGCCCGCGATGCGCTCACCGTGTGGCGATACATCGACAGCGGCGAGCGCTGCAGGTGTTCGTGTCATCCCCGGCTGCCCGAAAGCGATCTGCACGACTACGGATTCGACTGCGTGTGCGCACGCACACCCGAGGATCGCCGCCGCGCATTCAACGAGTGGCGCAACGGCATTGAGGCGTTCTGGCGATCACCAGAAGGCCAGCAGATCACCGCCGCCGAGCAGGCCGCGGACGCCGAGCTACAGACGTGGCTCGCTGAGCAGACCGGGGTCATTGTGCACAATCATGGCGGGCTCGCGCCCGAACAGTGGCGCGGGACGGTCGACGGTCACAGTTTCTACTTCCGCGAGCGCCACGATGAGTGGTGCATCGAGCTCGATCTGCGGCCTAGCGGCCGATTCGTCCGGACGGTCGCCGGCACCGCCAAAGATGGCACCGTTAGTTACCAGAAACGTGCGTTGGACGAAGGCGACATCATCGCCTCCGGCACAACCGACAGCGAGGGTTACGGGACTACGCCCGTCGAACGGGCACAGTTCATCGTCGACACGATCCGCACCCACCTGACCCGCCAGGCTTGCACGCACCGCGGCGACGAGCTGTCATCGATCGAAGGCATCCTCGGTACAGGGTTCCGCTGGTGTCCGGCCTGCGGAACCCGCCTGCCCGCGCGGTAACCATCAGGCGACCGCGGTGCGATGGCGCTCAGGTGCATTCAAACGTCGCGTTCCTACCGATATCGCTGCGTTACTTCCATTCCCACTCGTCGCAGCATCCGGCGCAGCCCTCCCCACACAATTCGGCGGGATGGAGCCCTCCAGTTTGGGCGTCAATCTCATCCTTGGTCACCGTTTGCTCCGATCTGATATTTCGACGCTACGTCGTGTCTTGCTGCACAGGCGTGTAGCCGAGGCTGTTGGCGCAGGAAGCACAGAGTGTTTTGACCAGGTAGCGGGTTTCGTGCAACACGCCGGGTTCGCTGCAGCGTTCGCAAGTGATCGCCGAGGCACGTTCGGCCTCGCCGATGATCGCGCGGAATGCATCCAACACCGCGGGGCTGGGTTCTTCTGCGCTGGGTGCGCAGTAGTAGCGCAGGGTGCCGAATTTCTCCTTGATCTGGTGCACGACGTATTCGGGGTCGATCGCGGACAGGCGCTGATCGACGGCGACCACGATCGGGTACCAGCCGGCGTCGTGGCTGATCCAGCGTCCCCAGCCATCGGGGATCCGGCGCAGGATTGTCTCCAGCGCCGGAGCGAACGGGCCAGCGTCGGCAGGGACGTGCAGGGCGTTGAGCATGGTGTCTCGGTCGACGTCGACGGACATAATCCGAGCGACCGCGCCCTCTACGTCCTCTGGCGTGGCGGTTCCGGCGCGTAGCCCGGCAGCCATTTCTGTCATGTCGGACACCATGGCCCGCACCCGAATCTGCTCCGCAGGGGTGAGCTCGGGAATGTCGTGGTGTTCGCTCATCTACAGGTACATCCCTTCCGGCGCGGAGGCGCGATAGCGGCCGCTGACGTCAGGTTGAAGAGACCTCGACCAAACGGTCACCTTCGACCACTCTCAGCAGAGGCTTGTCGAACGCCTTCTGGATCAGTTCCACGGAGCCCTTGAGGTCGTCGTAGTCATCCCAACGCAGGACGTCATGCCCGCTGTCCACCCACCCCTGGGTGGCGTCGCCGTCGTAGTAGACCTCAGCGATGAAGTATTCGGTCTGGTCGAACGACTGCACGACACGGTAGTTCCAGTGACTCACTGTCGGATTCCCTTTCGCCGGTCGCGCTGGGCCGGCTGCCTCCGCGGGTTGACTCGATCGACCGCCGTCTCAATCTGTTGTCGGGTCGTCGAGCATCTGCTCGCGTTCGGCTTTGGTGATCGGTGAACGGTCCTCGAGTAGCGGCCATATCTCAGTCTTGAGAAAGGAGAGCAGATCGTCTGCCGGGTCGCCGGTGCCGGACTGGATCAGTTCGGTTTGCACCTCTGTCCGGTCGGTCTCGCAACGCGGTACAAGAGCGTCACTGGTTCCCGACCCGCACTCGGCGATGTACCGTTCGACGGCCGGCGATCGGACAAAGTCAGCCGGCACCTCACGGCCTTCGAGCCGTGCCGATGCCTTGGTGTTCTTTCTGGCCGCGGCTTGGATGGCAGCGGGCGTGACCGTTACCGTCTTACGTTTCACAGGACACCTCCAGAAGGAGCGAGTGGGCCGCTACCGCGCCGCTTCGTGCGGGCAAGGCATGCACCCCGCACACCGACTGGCTTCGATCGTGTCCAGGTCAGCTACTAATGCCGACTCGACCTCGTACATCAATCGATCACCGTTTACGACAGACACGCGGTAGGGAGGCCCGGCGCCGGGCTCGCCGCGCAAATCGACTATCAGGTAGGTGATTTCGTGTTCTTCGTCGGGAGCCGACGGTGGCCAGTCGTACATGGTGAGTCCGTCCACTCGATCGAACTCAACCCATCCTCGATCGGTGAGCAGCTGGTCGAGTTCAACGTCCGCCACGGCAACGCCGCCATGATCATCGATCTTGGGAGGAGTGCGCCGGGATCCGTTGACGCGACCGAACAGGTCGGCGTCGAGCGCTCCTCTGCTTGCGACTGGCCTTATTCACTCTGACGCTCCTCGCTTTGGCGATCACGCGCTTCGCGCTAGTTGCGAACACTTTCCAGATGCGGCCCGATGGCCTCGAGGATCCAGGCCTGAACACTGCGGTGGCCCGCTTGGGCCGCCAGCATGCGCAATGCTCGCTGTTCAGACGGCAACAGCCGGAGGTTCAGCTTCTCGGTGCGTTGTCGCGTCTCGGTCCCGCTTCTACGCTTCTCCACCTTGACTCTCCTACGGCATAGCCTGCTTTTAGCTATCCGGATAGTACTACTAGTAGGGCAAGCGATCGCAGCCATAACTTTGCACGGGCGTTGTCGTGTCGAGCCCGGCACCGAAGGCACCATCGGCGTGCCGTACGAGGTTGAAACAGACTCGAATTACCGACGCAGACCGTGCTGCAGACTTCTGCAGGTATTGCCCCTGTCATCGCAGAACGCAGCCGTCGCCAAAAGTGGGCGTCTAGGTATTGATTCGTCCTACCGTATGCCCTCAAGGAGGTCGGCTGCAGAGACGCCGAGCGCCTTGGCGATGTCGAAGAGCCGCTCGTGCAGGATCCCGCGGCGGCCGTGCTCCACATCCATCAACACGTTGCGCGACACCCCCGACAGCTGCGCCAGCTGCTCCTGTGTCAGGCCGCGGTCAATACGTAAGGCTTGAATCCGCGTCCCCACCATGCCGTCGCCGCCGTTCCCAAGCGACCACACGCTTGGGGTCGTTCTGGCTGGGGCGCGTCGGCACGCCATCCAGTACTCCCGCCGGAAGACTAGAAGTCAGCCCTACTAGTAGGGCATTCTGGGATCGTGGCTCCGCGATTGCGAGCGCGACGGCGCAGGACAGCTCTAACGCTGTCCGGTGTGACCTGGCCTCGGAGACTATGACAGCGGCATTCCGGGGCCGGGAACTGCTGCCGAGTCGGATTGCGATCGCTTCGGATGAGGCGCTTGATTGCTATCTGGAGCGGCTTGCCGTCGCGAACGATCTAGCCGCCGGCGCAGATGATGCGTCTCCTGACGAGACCAGAAGAACGACGAGCGCCATCGTCGGCGTTCTTGATGGTCAAACCAGATCCTGCGATCACGGACAGAATCGCCAGCTTGGGTGGAATGCCGATACCCTCCCTTGAGAGTGCCACGCTGATGCGGTTTGGCGATGGCCTTCCTCTACGGCTGGACGGTCTCGATCCACGCCAGCGCCATAGCTTCCGACAAGTCGTGACACAGGGCTGGTTTCCTCAGTTCGGTTCTCAAGCCTGCCCACTGTGCCTGGCCGACGACGAGATCTGGCGCGTGGAATGGCGATTGCCTATCGTCGCGGTGTGCGTTGAGCACAAAGTCTTTCTGACTACCGGGTGTACGGGTTGTGGCATGCGGTTTCGTACTCACCGCCACTCGCCTCTGCGGCCGCAGCTCGGCCAGGAGCAGTCGTGTGGAAACCCGATCGGCCTTCGAAACCCCTGCAAGCATCCGGTTACAGCCCACTCAGTTGAACCAGCACCGGAGCCGGTTGTTGACGCAGCTCGTGTGGCCAAACGAGCACTAACGAGACAACCGGTCAGAATGCTGGGCAGGCAATCGGATCCACAGACCTATCTCGCCGAATTGCGGCACCTTGCAACGCTGTTGCTTCATCTGCTGTCTCGGCAAGACACGACGTCCTTTGTGGATTGGGCCGGCGACATTCACGTTGAGGCAGTCAAGCGAACGACGCAACGCCGTGGACCGCGCTGGGGTATTAGTCCTCCACAGAGCGCGCGCCTGCGCGGACACGTGCTGTCGGAATCCCACGGAATCCTCAGCCAGACAGGCTTCGACGAAGCGGCGACTCGCCTGTCGCCGTGGTTGAGCCTGATCGCCGACATACGTAATGGGCCCCGTGGCTGGCTGATCAACCGAACCACCCGCACCGCGACCATGGAGCTTCTCGTCGACGCTGCGATTGCAGACCGTCATCATGTCGGCCGCCGCCTCGATCGCATGCACAGCGATCCGACGCTGCGTGCTACGGCCATCCCCCAGCTGATCGACGTCGACATCTACCGGGACTACTTCCATGAAATGTTGGGCGGCTACGAATGGACAGGTCGGCTGTACGTGTCACTGTGCGTGGCGAGAACAGTGACACCCACCGCCAATTGGTCTGAAGCTGCCGTCCATATCGGCTTGGACCCGGGGATTGGCATGCACACGGCACGTTCAGCCAGTGCCCGAATGCGCGTCACTCCAACTACATTCGCTGATGCGGTGGAACGTGCAAGTCGCGCGTTGCCTCATGATCGCAACTTCCGACAACGTGAGTCCCGTGTGCGGGCCCTCGCTCAGGAGTCGTCGTCGTGGTTCGAGTCGTGGCGCACATCGATGTCACCGGCTCGGCGGTCGAGCTCGCTGCCGTACGTCATTACCTGGATGTGGTGCGAAGCAGCCCAGGGTGCGGTCGACGTGAGCCCCGCCTGGATGGCGCCACCAAGTCGACCAATAAAGGCGGCCTACCGCGCTTTTCGCGAAAGACTCTCTCCGCCAGCAGAAGCCGCGCTGCACTCCTTGGTCCTCACAGGTTAGCCGGTCGTCACGGACGCGCAGTGCCACCGCTGCTGGATCTACGCATTGATCAGGACGCTCGCGCTGGCGCGCGTTTCCTATGTTGGTACTCGTCCTGCGCTCGCTTGCTCAACTCCACGCCATCGAGGTGTTTGCGCAGAATCTTGTAGGTGCCGTCGTTGATTGCTGCCATCGTCGCTTCGCTCACCAACTCGGTGAGGTCGCCAAGATAGCCCTGGGTGCGGTCCCAAAGTTCCTGGGCGGTCACCGCTCACCGAAGCCTGCCCGCAGACCCGGGGTTCTCAGCGCCGCCCACGCAATCCAACAAGCCCTGGCGGGTCGCACGGTTGACATGCTCGGCAGCGAGACCGCCCCGCGGGTGTACTTGGCCGAACTTCGGCACGCCGCAACAGTGCTGCTTCATCTGTTGTCCAGGCCGGGCGGGGAATCGATTGTGGCCTGGGGCGAAGAACTGCACCGAGAAGCAGCCACGCGCACAACACCACGTCGCGGTCCACGATGGGGCGTCACGCCGCCCGAAAGCGCGACGGTGCGAGGCGGTGCACTCGCCGAAGCGCACAACATTTGAGCCAGGACGCCTGCAGGCAGCAGGCGCCCGGCTCGCTGGCTGGCTCTGGTTGACGATGACCACAGCGGGCCCGCTGTCTGGCTCAAGCAGAGGACCGCGACGACGGCTACCACTGCTCAACTCATCACCGCTGCGGTCACACCGCACCATCACGTCGGTCGTCGACTACACCCCAACGGCGACACAGGCCGCGGTCTCCCACTCACCGCGACACCGCAACTAATCGACACTTCCCTCTATGACCAGCTTTTCGACGGCATGCTCGGCGGCTACGAGGTGACTCGCCGGACGTACGTTTCACTGTGCGTAGTGCGGCTGGTGAGTCCGATGACCAACTGGGCCGACGCCGCGGCTGCGCTCAACCTGGATCCGCACACCGGCCAGCGCACCGCACGGGCGGCAAGCCAGCGCATGCGCGTCACTTCAGCCCTGTTCGAGAAGGCGGTCCGCCAGGCGCCGGTCGCACTCCCCCACGTCCGTGACTTTCGTGCACGCGAATGTCGAGTCCGCGCACTCGCCGTCGCACCGTCCGCGTGGCAGGATGCCTGGCGCAGTACAATTTCACCGCGGCGGCGGTCAAACCTGCTCCCCTACGCCATCACCTGGATGTGGTGTGAAGTCGCTCAAGCGCCCCTCGACACCAGCTCCGCCTGGGCTGAGGCACCGACCCAGCCCACGAGGGTGGCCTACCGCGCTTTCCGCGACAGACTCCCCGAGCCTGCGAAGGATTTCCTTCGAACGCTCGTCGTACCGGGTTCCTTCAAATGCGCGTCGGATGGCGCGCATCTTCGGCGCGTTTGCTCAGTTCCACGTTGTTGAGATGTCGGGGCAGGATTCGGTGCGTCCCATCGATGGTGGCGCTGACCGTCGCCCCGCATAGCAGCGCCTTGAGGTCTCCGAGATAACCTTGGGTACGGCGATGGAGCTCCGCGGCCATCGTGGTGTATAGCTCCTTGGGCTTGCTTTTCGGCAGATGCGGCAGGAGCTGATCCTCGAAATCGCGCACGATCACTTGCCAACCGACGCGGTCGGTGTCGAGATCTCTGATCACGTACGGCCCGAACCGATTCAGCTGGAGGCGGGCGGCAATCTGTGGATCATGCACCAGATCGCGGGGTTCGAGATCTGCGCCGATGAGAACGAGTGAGACACCGATTTGACCGAGACGTGTGTTGAGGTGCTTGATGTGGTCGAGCACGTCGCGTCCCGATTTCCAGTTCGTCTTGAGCAGGTGAACGTCGTCGACGATGACGATCTGTGTCCTGTGTCGTCGAACTGCGCCCGCCGCCGCAGTCAGAACGTCGCGTTGAACCCCGGCGGCGGCAAGGTTGAAGAACTTCAGGATTGACTCGTCGAGACCCTTAATCTGGGTGGCAGCGTCGAGGTCGATCCAGACAATGGGACACAGGTCGACCTCAAACCCTGCTTCTGGTCGCATGATTGGCCGCCCGTAGGCGTCCAGTTCGGCGTCAGCGATGGCGGCAAGGTACCTGTCGCGGGCCCACCGCATCATCATCGTGCTCTTGCCGGCGTAGTTCGGTCCCGAGAGCGCTGGCAGACTCTTCGCGCCGGGTGGCGTCAACGTGTTGATTCGAACGATCTTTGTGATCTTGCTGAATATGCCGTTGACATCGGCGGTGGGCATGAACAGGCTGTACAGCCAGGCTTCCAGACGTTCGACGTGGATTTCACGGTCGCGATCTGACATCGCATTCCATTCCCGCACCGTGACCCGCTGGGGCTCCGGCGGCGGTTGTGTCATGCAGTACTCGTGCCACAGTTGTGCATCCATGGATCAGGCGTCCTCGGGAAGGTCCGGCCATACCTCGCGCGCTGAAGATGTCCGCCGCGCGGGTAGCCGCGCGGGCAGCAGTTGGTCTTGAAGCCGTTGCGCTTCAGCGTGATCGGTCTTGGCCTGCTCCACACGCAACCTCGCGGCGGTGAGCTCCTTGCGCAGTTTCGGTTTGACGGGTGCCTCGGTGATCTGGGTGAGTTCGGCGAGGATTTGACGTGTGGAGGAATGTCGGTTCAGCACCACATTTCCGCCTCGATCGCGTATCCGTCGGCGCGCTGCATCCACGATGGCCTCCGTCATAGGTGCGACGGTGCGCTCGGAGCCGCGCCATTCGATGGGTTCCACGCGGTCGGTCGCGGGGTCGCGAAACCAGATGCGCGAGAGGTCCTGCGGGTCGTAGAAGAAGGGTGCTGCGCAGTCGCCGGGCCGAAACTGCCCGACTGGCACCGAACGATAGGGTTCAAGAACCGTCAGTGAGTCGTACACCATGTTCTTGAACTCCACGCCGGCATGGCTGATGGTCCCCCACCGCACCGGAAGGAACTGGTAGATCAGGTCGGGTTGTTGAGGCACGTCGATTCGCCCGGTGACCTCAGTCATCGCGTCCCACAGTTCAAGGGGGCACAGCTGGGCATCCTCTTCATCCGGTAGCACAATTCCGGTGTGCGGGTAGCGGTGGTAGTCCAGCCCGACGAAGCGCCGCAGGTGAGCCTGCAACTGGCGTGCAGTCAGCAATGGCTCTTCGCTAACAAGTTTGCCTCGCTCAGAGGTGTTGCGGCCCTTGTAACCCGGGATCTGCTGCAAGCCACGTTGAATGGTTTCGTGCCAACGTTCAACATGCGGGTTGTCGTTAGCCTTCCCACCTCGATTAAGCATCAGATCGATCCCGAGCATCGCCAGAAGCGCCCGGAACCATTTGGAGACGAAGATTGCTCCGTGGTCGCATCGGAGGGCGTCCGGTAGCACGGACGGGATGAGGTGCTCGCCTTGCAGGGTGGAGAAATCGGGGGCCAGTAGTCGTTTGCCGGCCAGTACGGGCACGCCGCGGAGATCGAGCCGTTCGGGCAAGCCTGCCCACCTCCAATCACTGATCGAGGTGCCGTCGACCAACATCGAGAAGGGCCGGCAAATGTCATAGAGCAGCAGCCCGGCCTCAATGCCATTCGCACTTCTGGGAACGACGCGAATAGCGAGGACTACTCGGGTCGCAACGTCGATGGCGGTGATGATCTCGACGCTGCATGCGCGGCCGGTCAGTGGATCGTAGACAAGATTGTCGGCGCGGGTGACGTCGATGGCGACGACCTGGCCTGGGCGAATCGCTGGGTAGTGTTTGGCGCCGGAGACCTGACGGAGCTTCCGGCTCTTTTGCGCACGCGTCGTGGCCCCTCGCTCCCGTTTGAGCGCAGCGAGAAACTGGCCAGTGATCCGTTGGGGTGCTTGAAAATCGTCGATCCCGTTTTCTTTCAAGCGAACTCTGACTCGACGATCGATCTCTTCATTTGAGATGGTCGATCGGTCCCCATCGAGGGTGTCGACGATCTGGGTGGCCACCAGCCGGTATCGCTCGTCGATCAGTTCCCAGGACTTGGTCTGACGGGTACTTCGCTCGTCGATCAGGGCGAGTACGCCACGCTCTTTGAAGCCGCGGACCCAGCTTCTGATGGTGACGGGGCTGAAATGTGCTGGTCGGGTCTCACCGTCCTGGATCCGCCCCTGCACTTTCCGGTCGAGCTGTGCCCCGAGATTCAGCTCCTTGGCCATCTCTGCGCAGCGCTTACTTTCGGAAGCGCCACTTGGACCATATGGCGGTCTCGGTTCGCCGGGCCGTGCCAGGGCTTGGTGGCCGTCGCGGTAACCGGTCAATATTTCCTGAACGACTTCCAACTTGAAGAGTGCCTTCTCGCGGACGACGTCTGCGAGGGCGTCCCACAGTGGGCGGAGTGGTTCAGAGAGCGCTGCGACCTCGCCGTCTTCGAGGCCGCGGATCAAACCCAGTTCCGTCCAGCCCTGTTTGGCGGTCTCGCCGTAGGAATAGTGAAGGGTAACGCCGGCGGCGGCGATCTCGCCGATGACCGCGATTCCTCGATTTGTCAGTACTCGTGTGCCTTCGATGAGGGTGGTTCGTCCGCTAGACATGGCTGTTGCTTCTGCTCGCCGCGACGGGCGTGTACAGCCCCCACGGGGCACTCATGTCGATGCGCAGGGCGCCGGTCCACACCAAGTGCCACATCACCGATTTGAGTTCACCTGTCCCGTCGTCGGCGGCAAGAAGCTCGCCCACGGTCGATGCGCCACATTCAGCTAGTCGCAGTATCTCTTCCTCGAAGTGCACCGCCCATGGGGGCCTACGGCGAAAACCATGCAACCACAACAAATTCATGCGTTCTGTTGTGCTCACTCCCGTGAAGACCGTGTAGCGCCATCCAACCCGTTCGCACGCACGGCGAGTGACGGCGCTCTTGGCTCGAAAGTCGTCGTCTTGTTGTTCCAGTGATCTGACATCCCAGACAGTGACGGCCCCATCCATGTGCTGGGTCAGCAGATCGGGGAAATGGCCGACCAGTTCATTGGTCGCCCATGACAACAGAAACGGTTGGGAGATCATTCGCACGACGTGGGGATCACGGTCGAGCTTGCGCACCAGGTCGTGCTCGAGACCTGATTCCAGTTGTACGACATCGGAATTGGTGATTGTGTAGGCCGACACTGGGATGTGGCGATTGCTTGCCGACGACCGTGGTGTCCGGGCCGGAGCCAGCTGGTCCAACGGTGGTGCACCTTGGACTTGCCACAGCCACACCGTTTCCACGCCGTCGCGGAAGCGCATTCTCCATTCGACCTGTAAAGCGCTGTTCGTGATGACGTGGACACTTGCCAGTGATCTATTGCGACTCATCGGACTTGCCTCCACCTGTGGTTTAGGGTTAGGTGCGCCACGATAGGCACCTTGGAGGTAGTTGCTGGGCCGATTTCGAGAACTGCTAGCGGCAATTTCGCTAGTGCGCGGCTATTGCTGCGCACTCACGGATCTGCGTGCCACCTACCGGAATTCGAGTCCGTCAAGCAGTTCGAGAGGCGGGTGCCAGTGCACCGGCTCGTTGATTCCTTGCTGCATCAGGAAGCCGTGTGCTAATTCATCTAGTTCGGCGACCATGGGCGGGGTGAGGCTCGCTCCGAAGGAGGTCACGAGCGTCTTCAAGCTCCGCTGGTCGAGTTCCGGGTGAGATAGCAGAGCAAGGGTCGAGGACCCGCTCATCCTCTCGATCATGTAGCACCGCGCGGGCACGACAGAGCTTTCGGTCAACAATGAGTTGGCGTCGCCTGCCACCTGTTGTTGCCAGGAGTTCTCGCTGATCAGGTCTGAGTAGTCAAGTCGGCGACGGCGTTCGTAATCGATCAGGCCGCCATGCTCCTCGAGGTAGTCGCTCAGGCGAATCAGTGCCGCGCTGATCGAGTCCCAGTAGGTCCAGCCACATAATGTCCAAAACCTCTGGTTCAGAGTGTCCGAGGTGTTCACTTCTCCCAGGAGACGTACTGCATCAACAGATTTCAGCGTGCTGCCAGTAAGGAGCGCAGCACAGGAAAGTGTTTCGCGCATTACCACAGTCGGTCGAAGATCTGACAGCATCTGACGGGCCCACTCTGGCCACAAAGCGGCCGGCAACTTGGCCGCCATTGTGCGATCACGACTCGGGTCTGGGTCGGGTACCCGCGGCATGATCGTTGCGGTGCGGTACTGAAGTTGCTGTTCAGGTCCGAAACCGGCGCTGCGCGCCTTCAGTACGATCGCAGCAGATATCTCACCGTCCCGCCTGCATGACCGAATCTCAGCCGGACCGGTCGTTGCGTTCTGCCCCTCGATTATCGAGCGGGCGCGGTCCCCGGCATCACTGATGCTCGGCTGTGCCAGTATTCGCATCGCGATCGTTATCCCGACCGCCGCATCCAAAGCACGTTGCGGCGCTTTGTTATTCAACGTCTCTCGCGCTTGGGTAGGAATGAAGTCGAAAGACTCCTGTCCTGTCGCTTCCTCTAGGACCCTCTTTATGGAGAGGCCGTGCTCTGAAGCGAAGTTGAGCGCCCGGTTCGCGAGACTCCCTACCGCAGCTAGAACTTCCGTCTGCGACTTCGGGTGCACCTCGAATACGCCAAAACCGCTCCTACCGTGGTCAATAACGTCATACAGCCTGCGCTGCGCCCACAAGAAGGAATGGTCGTCACCAAGCAACTGCAAGGCAGGGACTGCGTTCAACGGGTGGCCGCACCTGCAGGCGGTTGGAGACGGAACGCTGCGATAGAGCTGGGTGGATCGCTGATGATTGTCACACTCAGGGCATGCATCGATGAGTAGGCAGTTGTGATGCAGGCACGCAAAGGACCAACCGAGTCGCCAAGACAACCGCCACCGGCCAGCTGTTTCGCGTATGCACGCGGGACAGAACCGCGACCACGACAACGGTCCGAAGGGAAAGTCGGGATCAAGGCGGTGCGATTCCGGATCAAGACGTAGCGCGAGGCCGTCGTAACGACTGAGCGTCATGGCCTCCAGGGAACTCATCGGCAGCCCTGTTGCCGCAGCGAGCGACTGTGCTTGGGGAGGTGACAGCCACGTCCTCCACGACGGCATTGCGGTGGCCGGCAAACCCGCGGTTGCAGCAAGTGCCCCTACGGTCAGACCCGAGGCGAGCGCGCTCGCCTCTATCCACGAGTCGATTGATTCGCCCTCGAGTGGGTCAATCTGCAGCGGCAACCGCCGGCGCTCGACTCTCATTTCCGGCAGCTACTTTGACAAGATCTTTGAGACGGCGGCGCCAACAGCGGCTTGACCTGCCCTTACGGCATGCGGATTGTCAGGTCGACTGACGATGTTGTTTAACAATCAATCCACGCTTGTCAATAATCACTGCATCTCGACAGCAGCCGGGCTACTTCGCCATGTTGGTGAAGCGCGACAGGTGCAGTTGATGCGCGACCGTGACCGTCTTGGTCGGGCCATTGCGGTGCTTGGCAAGAATCAGGTCGGCCTCGCCGCCGCGTGGGTCGTCGCGCTCGAACGCATCGGGCCGGTGCAGAAGTATAACTACGTCGCTATCCTGCTCTAAACTTCCCGATTCGCGCAGGTCAGAGAGCATTGGCTTCTTATCAGTTCTTTGCTCGGGGCCGCGGTTCAGCTGGCTGATCGCCACCACCGGCACCTCAAGTTCCTTGGCCAGCAACTTGATATTGCGCGAGAACTCCGACACTTCCTGTTGCCGCGATTCGAACTTCTTGCCCGACGTCATCAGCTGCAAATAGTCAACGACGATCAAGTTGAGGTTCGCCTTCTGCCGGAGCCGGCGCGCCTTGGCGCGGATCTCCATCATCGTCAGATTCGGCGAGTCATCGATATACAAAGGCGCTTCGCTGATTTCGCTCATCCGCCGGGCCAGCCGTGTCCAGTCGTCGTCGCTCATCCGGCCCGAACGCATATCGGACAGCTTGATCTTGGCCTCGGCCGACAGCAGCCTCATCACGATCTCGGACTTGCTCATCTCCAATGAGAAGATCACGCTCGCGAGCCGGTTCTTGATCGAGCATGACCGCAGGAAATCCAACCCCAGCGTCGAGTTGTGGGTCGGCACCGTCCCGCGCCCGGCCAGATACAGATGCGCCGCGTTGTCCACCTGCACGCAGCGCACCGGAACGCTGCGCACCCGACGCACTGCCTCGATCTGCAGCACCGGCGCCATCAACGTCGTGGCTCCGCGCCGCTCCGAGTAGCGCGCCATCGAACCCGCCGCGGCGATGCTGTCGAAGCCCCACCGCAACTCTGCCGTCGTCCGGATCCCGAAGCCCGTCGGCCACTGATGCTGCGCATCGGCGACGACGGTTGTTCCGTCGGAGAATTCGACCTCGTAGCAGGGCCGGCCGAGCATGACGTCGGTGGCCGCCACTACGCGCGTCGGCTCCCCGTCCGCACCGAGCAACAGATCCCCGAGCGCGACGTCGCCCATCTTCGTCCAGCCCGTCGGCGTCGGCAGTGGCGTATTCAACGCCAGCGCCTTCCCCACACCGGGCCGAGCCGCGATGATGATCATCTGGCCCGGGTGCAGGCCGTTGGTCACCTCGTCGAGTTCGACGAATCCCGTCGGGACACCACGGGAGATTCCGCCGTTTGACGCGATCGCATCGATCTCGTCCATCGTCGGCTGCAGCAGATCCTCCAGCGGCACAAAGTCTTCCGACATGCGGCGGTCGGTGACGTCGTAGATCTCCGCCTGTGCCCGGTCGACCACCTCGGCAACGTCCGACCCCTCCGCGCCGGCATAGCCGTACTGCACGACCCGGGTGCCCGCCTCGACCAGCCTGCGCAGCAGCGCCTTCTCCCCCACGATGCTCGCGTAAAACCCCGCGTTGGCGGCGGTTGGCACCGTGGCGATCAGCGTGTGCAGATAGGGAGCGCCGCCGATCCTGCGCAGCAGGCCCCGGCGGTCCAGTTCGGCGGCAACGGTGACTGCGTCGGCCGGCTCGCCGCGGCCGTAGAGATCGAGGATCGCGTCGTAGATGTTCTGATGCGCGGGGCGGTAGAAGTCGCCGGGCCGCAGCCGCTCGAGCACGTCGGCGATGGCGTCCTTGCTCAACAGCATGCCGCCGAGGACCGCCTGCTCGGCCGCCGCGTCCTGAGGAGGTTGGCGGCCGAAGTCCTCACTGGACGGCGGGACGTCCATGCCCGAATGGCCAAGGTCATCCACGACAGCCACGGAGCGTCTCACCTCCCCCGATCGCCATCGAACATACATTCGATATCCGCTTGCCGCGACTGTACGCCGGACCACCGACGGCCACCACTTCGAGGGCGTCGGGACTGCCTAGCGACGGCCAACGCTAGACGTTGCTGGAGCGGTCACCAAACGACCCTGTTTATTAACTTGTGCATGGGCTGTGGATAGCTCCGTTCACCCATGTTGAGTCGTTGGGGAAAACCTGTGGAGGAACGACTTTGTTCAGTGCATCCGTGCAGATAGCTGCACCATAAAGCGCGTGGATGGCTGTGGATGACAATTGCCTCGGCGTGTCGGGCCGGGTTGCGATCTCGGGCGTGTTGTGTTTCGCGCGAGGGCCATACAGGTTAACAGCTCGTTAGCTTCGCTGCGATCTAATTATTTCGCAAAGTTCGCCAGAAGGTACAGCAACGCCCGGGTGAAGATCGATCATGCCCTCCACCCGAGTATTGAACGCAGGCGTCTACTACCTCGCGACGACGCTCAGCGACACCGCGGCATCCACGTCCGGGTGCAGCCGCACCGCGATCGGGTGCGTGCCGAGAGTCTTGACGTGCCCCTTGGGCAGCTGAACCGTCCGCTTGTCCAGATTGGGTCCACCGGCCTTCTTGATGGCCCCGACGACGTCGGCCGCCGTCACCGAACCGAACAGCTTGCCGCTGTCCGGCGCTGCCTTCACGGCCAGCTCGACCGGGCCAAGCCCCTCGATCGCGGTCTTCAGCTCTTTGGCGTGCTCGAGTCCCTGCACGCTCTTGATCTCTTGGGCCCGACGGATCTCCTCGGCCTGCCGCTCGGCGCCTCGGGACGCGACGATGGCCAGCCCCCGCGGCAGCAGGAAGTTGCGGCCATAGCCGTCCTTCACCTCGACCGTGTCACCGGCGGAACCCAGGTGGTCCACCTCGGCGGTAAGAATCAGTTTCATCTCTACGTCTTTCGTTCCGAAGGAGTTACCGCGTCGACGCGCTGAACGGCAGCAGCGCCACCTCGCGGGCGTTCTTGACCGCGATCGCGATGTCGCGCTGGTGCTGCACGCAGTTGCCGGTGACCCGCCGGGCGCGGATCTTGCCTCGCTCGCTGATGTAGGTCCGCAGCAGCGCGGTGTCCTTGTAGTCGATCGCCTGCCCCTTCTTGGAGCAGAACACGCACTTGCGGGTTTTGATCGGCTTCTCGGGAGCCGGACGTCGTTTGGTGGCCTTGGCCATGTGTCTATCTCTTTCTGGAATTGCTGATCAGTTGTTGGTCAGAAGGGCGGTTCGTCGTCGCCGCCGGAAAACGATCCCGACGCCGGGGCGCTGCCCCACGGGTCGTCGGTCTTGGTTTCGGAGCCGCCGCTCGAAGCGCCGCGGGAACCGCCGCCGCCGAACCCGCCGCCACCGCCGCCACTGCGGCTCGCCTTGTTCACCTTGGCGGTCGCGTAGCGCAACGACGGTCCGATCTCGTCGACCTCGAGCTCGACGACGGTGCGCTTCTCGCCCTCACGCGTCTCGTAGGAACGCTGCTTGAGACGGCCCTGGACGATCACCCGCGAGCCACGGGTCAGGCTTTCGGCCACGTTCTCGGCGGCCTCACGCCAGATGCTGCACCGCATGAACAGCGCGTCGCCGTCCTTCCACTCATTGCTCTGGCGGTCGAAGATCCGCGGAGTGGATGCGACCGTGAAGTTGGCTACGGCCGCGCCGGACGGCGTGAACCGCAATTCCGGGTCGGCGGTCAGGTTTCCGACGACGGTGATGGTGGTGTCACCAGCCACGAGATCCTCCTGGGCGGCGCTGTTGCTCTTCGCGCAAGCGCTCATCGATGCGGGCTTGTTGCGCGCGAGCCTACGCAACGCGCCCGACAGCCTGCAGACGTTCGGGTCTAGTGCTTGTCCGTCCGCAGCACCTTGGTCCGCAGCACCGACTCGTTCAGGCTGAGCTGACGGTCGAGCTCGGACACCGTGGCCGGGTTGGCCTTCACATCGATGACCGCGTAAATGCCCTCGGCATGCTTCGCGATCTCGTACGCCAGCCGGCGCTTACCCCAGATGTCGACCTTGTCGACGGATCCGCCGTCCTTCCGGACAACGTTGAGGAATGTCTCCAGCGACGGAGCAACGGTGCGCTCGTCGAGAGTGGGGTCAAGGATGACCATGATTTCGTATGGACGCATGAGGACCTCATCACCTCCTACGGTCTAGTGCGGCCACGGTCGGTCCGTGGCAGGAGGGTCGCCTGCGTCGGCAACCGGCCCAGGCTACAGGAAAGATGGCTGAGCTGCGAAATCGCGTCCGCCCAACCTGCGCGAGCGTGCGGTGACGGCGTCGAGTGTGAACTGAGGGCTTCGAGTGTGCACTGACGGCGGGAGTCTGCGCGAAGTTCCGCCGTGTGCTCACACTCGGCCCCATGTGTTCACACTCGACTCAGCTGCGGTGCGTGTAGTACTCCAGCGCTCGCTGTTTGACGGCCTCGCTGGCCTTGGCCAACGAGCCGGCCTGAAACGGCGGCTCGGGGTCGTACTCGATCATCAGCTGACTGGCCTCGGCGGCCTCGCGGCCGACCAGCAGCTCCGCCAGACGCAATCCCATGTCGATACCGCTGGAGACCCCGGCCGCGGTGATGATGCGTTGCGGCAAGTGCTCCACCACGCGCTGCGGCACGTACTGCGCGCCCAACGAGTTGAACAGCTCCTGGACCCGCCAGTGCGTGGTCGCCGTCAGCCCGTTCAACAACCCCGCCGCGGCGAGCACCAGGCCGCCGGTGCACACCGACGTCGTGAACCGCGAGTGCCCGTGCGCCTCGCGCACCCAGTCCAACACCTCCTCGTCGTTGATCAGCACCCGCGTGCCGATTCCGCCGGGGAACACCACCACTTCGGGTTGGGTGATTTCCGCAAACGACTTGTCCACCATCAGGCCCAGCATTCCGTTGTCGCTGCGGACCTCCCCGCGCTGGTGTCCGATGAACACCACGTCGATCGTCGGGATCCGTTGCAGCACTTCGTAGGGACCGACCGCGTCCAGTGCCGTGAACCGTTCGAACAGTGGAATCGCAACCAGCATCGGCCGCCTCCTCTATGTGCTCGGACGGCCCGCGAGATCCGGTTCGGACTCCGGCACGGCTTGGTCGCTGGCTTGCGCGGGGGTCACTCGGGTCCGATCGGCCTGCGGGCGCAGCCAGTCGGGCAGCCAACGTGGCGGCGCGTCGGGAGCCCGTTCGAACACTCCGCCCGACGGGTCGTCGACCTGCCCGTGGCGCACCAAATCCAGATCGGGACGGTAGACCTGCCGAATCACCAAGGCGCACAACGCGATCACCGCGATATCTCGCAACAGCACGGTAGTGGTGAACCACTGCTCGGGCAGTCCTCGGTTCTCCTCGCCGTAGAGGAACAGCATCCGCGGCACCCACACCAGCGCGTCGATTGTCATCCACGCCAACAGGATCCGCCGATGCGGCAGGGCCAGCACCGCCAGCGGCACCAGCCACAGCGAGAACTGCGGGCTCCACACCTTGTTCGTCAACAGGAACGCGGCGACGACGAGGAACGCGACCTGCGCCAGCCGCGGCCGCCGCGTGGCGGTCAGCGCGATGTAAGCGATAACCACGCAACACGATACGAACAGCACGGCGGACACCGTGTTGAGCACCGTCGGCGGCTGCCAGAAGCCGAGATCGGTGTCGAAGCCGCGCCAGCCGGTGAACGACTTCACCACGTTGTAGAGCGAGTCCATGTCGTCGCCGCGGCGGGTATTGAGCCGGAAGAACTCCGACCATCCCCTCGGGAAGAGCACCATCACCGGCAGGTTCACCAGCAGCCACGTCAGCACCGCGGCGACCGCGGTCTTACTCACCTCGCGCAGCCGCCCGGTGCGCACGCCGAGAATCGCCAGTGGCACCAGCAGCAGGATCGGGTAGAGCTTGGCCGCCACCCCCAGACCGATCAGCACGCCGGCCAGCGTCGGTCTTCGCCGGGCCCAGGCGAGCAGGGCGCCGGTCGCCAAAGCCGTTGCCAGTGCATCGAAATTCGTGAACACCTGAAAGATCAATATCGGCGACGCCGCCACCAGCGCGGCGTCCCAGATCCGTCGCGGACCGGCCAGGCCTGCAGTGGCCCAGACGGTCGCCAGCCACGCCAGCGCCAACCCGAACGCCGCGATGTTGAAGAACATCACCACCTCGGCGATGACCGGCGCCGACACCAGCTTGGTGAGCGCCGTGTAGGTCTTGGCCAGTGCCATCGACAGGTACTGGTAGATCCCGGTCAGCATCGGATATTCCATGTACCGCACCGCGGTGTTGCCGTCGTACTGGATGCGCGGCTTGCCGGTGCTGTCGGTCTCGATCCAACTGGACTTATACGGAAACTTGCCCAGGTTCAACAGTTCTGCGGTGTACAGCGGAACGGTGTCGGAGTAGCACAACTCGTAGTACGCGCGCTGGTTCTGCCAGTTGCCGACGCGTTGATCCGCGGTGCCGGTGCCGGTGGTCTGCAGGCAGGCCGTCTTGGTGGAGTATCCCAACGCGAGAAACACCAAGGCGATGATCAGCATCACCCGCAGCGGCGTCAGTAATCGGGTCCGGCCGATAAGCGCATGCCGGCCCACCGGCCCGCCGATCGTCTGCGAAAGCGCGTTGCCGATCGTGTCGGTGCGGCTGGGCAGGTCGCGGTCGTCGAGGCTGCGCCTGTCGCGGGCCAGCGGCAGCGGCGACACGGTCGACGGCTCACGCGCCGTCAGCTCGTCCCAGTCGTCACCCGCCTCGGGTTCGGTCACGGGGGCGGAGACGGAGCCGGCGACTGAGCTCCCGGAACTACCGGGCCCGGTGCGGGTCCGGCCGGCGCCGAGGGAGCCAGGGGAACGGTGGTCGGCGGGCCGAGCGGGATCGTAATTCCCGGCGCCACTTCGATAGTCGGCTGAATGACGGTCTCCGACGGCGGCGCCGGCGTCATCGGGGTCGATGGTGGCGGAGGCGGCGCCTGCGGCACACCCGCATAGCCGCCGATCTCCTCGGGCTTCGGGAACGACTCGTTCTCGGTGTCCTCCTGCGCGCCGTCCATCGTCGTCTTCCAGATGTCCGATGGCAGGCCCGACCCGTAAATGGCCGAACCCCCACTGGTCTGAAGCGGCTTGGTGCCTTCGGTGGTGCCCACCCAGACCGCCGTCGACAACGACGGGGTGAAGCCGACCATCCAGGCATCCCGGTTGTCGCCGGTGTCGCCCAACTGCACGGTGCCGGTCTTGGCAGCCGACGGCCGCCCGCCGGCGAGGTTGTGGCCGTTGGAGTAGCCGGCGATCGGCTGCATGGCGGAGGTGACGTTGTCGGCAACGGCCTTGTCGATCCGCTGCTCGCCCGCGTTGTCCTCCTGCGAGGCGTCGAAAAGCACCTGGCCCGCGGCGTTGACCACCTTCTGCACGAAGTGCGGCTTGTGGTAAGTGCCCGACGCGGCGAGTGTGGCATACGCTGACGCCATGTCAAGCGCGCGAGTCTGATACTGGCCCAACACGATTCCGTTGTTGGGCGGTCCGCCCTTGCCGTCCTCGGACAGCGTGTGCTCCACACCCGGGAAACTCTCGGCGATGCCGGCCTGATGCGCGGCGTCGGCGACGTCGGCCGGTCCATTCTTCAGCTTGAGCATCAGCCGGTAATAGCTGGTGTTCAGCGATCGCTTCAGCGCCTCGGCGATGTTGCAGGTGCCGCAGCCGCCGCCCTCGACGTTGTTGACGGTGATGCCATTGACCGTGACCGGCGAGCTGTCCACCTGATAGCCCAGGCCCATGCCCTGCTGCAGTGCGGCGACCAATGCGAACACCTTGAACGAAGACCCGGTCTGCAGGCCGGCCTGCGCGAAGTCGAAGCCGTTGGCGTCCGTCCCGCCGTAGTACGCCTTGACCCCGCCGGTGCGCGGGTCGATCGACACGATCGCCGTGCGCATGTCGGGGTCCTCGCCATCGAGGTACTCCGATGCCGCTTCTTCGGCGGCCTGCTGCGCCTTGGGATCGATCGTCGTGGTGATCTGCAGGCCCTCGGTGTTCAGTGTCTGCTCGTTGATGTCGAACAGGTCGAGCAGTTCCTTGGTGACCTGCCGCTCGATCAGCCCGTTGGGGCCCGTGGTCTGGTTCTGCGACCGCGCCTGCTCCGGCGGTACCGTCGGCGGAAACACCTGCGCCGCACGGTCAGCCGGCGAGAGCGCGCCGATTTCAACCATGCCGTCGAGCACCCAGTTCCATCGCTCGGCGGCGCCCTCGGGGTCGACCGCGGGGTCCAGGGTCGACGGGCGCTGGATGAGCGCGGCCAGCAGCGCTCCGTCGGCGACGGTGAGCTGTTCGACCGGCTTGTCGAAGTACGCCTTGGATGCCGCGGCGATTCCGTAGGAGCCACGGCCGAAGTAGATGATGTTCAGATACGACTGCAGCACTTGGTCTTTGGACCATTCGCCGGACATCTTGGTGGAGATCACCAGCTCCTTGGCCTTACGGACCAGGCCGCCTAGCCCGGAGCGATCCGAACCCACCAGCGCGTTCTTGACGTATTGCTGGGTGATCGTTGACCCGCCCTGCAGGTCACCACCGAAGATGTTGTTCTTCGCCGCGCGGGCGAAGCCGGTGAACGAGAAGCCGGGGTTTGAGTAGAAGTCACGGTCCTCCGCGGCCATCACCGCGTCCCGCACGTGCACCGGTATCTGGTCGATGTTGACGTCGACGCGGTTGCCCTCGGGCGGAACGATTTTCGCAAGCTCGCTGCCGTCGCTCGCCAGAATCGTGGACACCTGGTTGGTCCGGATGTCGCCCGGCTTCGGCACGTCGACGATCAAATAAGCCATCGCGAACGTCAGGATGGGCAGCACGATCATCACGGCGACGGTCGCGTAAATGCCGCGGCGCACCCACTTCCAGTTGATCTGCTGGCGGAAGCTCGGCCGCGGGGCGGGCGGACCGCCGGGTGGTCCACCGCCGCCGCGTGGACGGCGGGGTGGCGGCGGCGGTGGTGGCTGCCTCGGCGGTGGTGTGCCGTCCAGCGCCGCCTTCACGACGTCGATCGGGTCGCGCAGATGCGGCCGTTTGGCGTCGCGGACCGGCGGTATTACCGCGGTCAGCCGGTCATCGGGCGGAACAGACGCTCGCCGCGGAGCGTCCGGGCGGCGCGTGGTGCCGTCGGGTTGTCGGGGCCGGCGTGGGCCACCAACGCTTTCGGCCGCTCTACGGACGTCGCTGGCTGACCGTTCGTGGCGCCCTTCGCTATTCACTGGCCGTGCGCGCGCCGTCGCGCGACGTCCGATTGCGGCGGGATCCCTTTGGGGATCGGACCGCGCCGAGCACATACGACTTGACCAAGTGATTCCAACTGCAGGTGCGGCATACCTCCACCACGTGTACCGAGAACTCGTCGTAGCGGGACGCCAGCAAGACCAACTCCTCGGCGGTGCGCGCCGAACCAGACACGGCGCCCAGGTGGTCACCGAACACCCACGACACCAAGGTGAGCTGTTCCTTGCGACAGATCGGGCACATCACCGAACTGGGCTTCCCATGGAACTTCGCGGCCCGCAGCAGATAGGGGTTGGCGTCGCAGACCTCCGAGACGCCGGTGCGTCCCGAGTAGACCTCGGACAGCAGGGACCGGCGCCGAAGCGCATAGTCCACCACCTGTCGCTGCAGTCGCACGGTGACCAGAGTACGTCGGCCGTGCGACCGCCGAGGCATGACGGCGCCGCCGCATCGCCGGGTTGGGCGTCTGGTCTGCGTAGATGGCAAACGAACTCGCAGCGGGTACATCGAGATGGCCGGCGCGGGCAACGTCAAGCAGATCAACTACCCCAGCTGAGGCCCGCGGGCCTGTTTTCGCGCGCATCGATGTAGCGTCGAATATATCGGCGCGATACTATGGCCCGAGGTGTCGAACCGCCGTAACGGAAGAGCAAAGGGGGTGTGTCGATGCTGGAGCTCGCCATCCTGGGCCTTCTGCTCGAAGCCCCGATGCACGGCTACGAGCTGCGCAAACGCCTGACCGGGTTGCTCGGCGCCTTTCGGGCGTTCTCCTACGGCTCTCTGTACCCGGCGCTGCGGCGCATGCAGGCCGACGGGCTCATCGTCGAGGACGCCGCGCCGGAGGGCATTCCGAAGATGCGTCGCGCGCGGCGCGTCTACCGGCTCTCCGAGACGGGTAAGCAGCGCTTCGCCGAACTAGTGGCCGACACCGGTCCGCAGAACTACTCCGACGACGGGTTCGGCGTTCACCTCGCGTTTTTCAACCGCACGCCGGCCGAGGCCAGGATGCGGATCTTGGAGGGGCGCCGTCGTCAGGTCGAGGAACGCCGTGAAGGCCTGCGTGAAGCAGTGGCGCGGGCCAGCAGCTCGATCGACCGCTACACCCGGCAGCTACACCAGCTCGGGCTGGAGTCCAGCGAGCGCGAAGTCAAGTGGCTCAACGAGTTGATAGCCGCCGAACGGACGGCGCAGGGACGCGCCGAGCAGCCGTAAGCACTACGGAATCAGTCAGTACGAGAGGGAGAGCGTGTCATGAGTGAGAGCACCGAGGTCCGGGTCGCGATTGTCGGTGTCGGCAACTGCGCGTCTTCGTTGGTACAGGGTGTGCAGTACTACCAGGACGCCGACGAGACGGCCACGGTGCCGGGTCTGATGCATGTGCGCTTGGGCCCGTATCACGTCCGGGACGTGAAGTTCGTCGCCGCGTTCGACGTCGACGCCAAGAAGGTCGGCTTCGACCTGTCCGAGGCGATCTACGCGTCGGAGAACAACACCATCAAGATCGCCGACGTGCCGCCGACGAACGTCGTCGTGCAGCGCGGCCCGACGCTGGACGGCATCGGCAAGTACTACGCCGAGACCATCGAGGTGTCCGACGTCGACCCGGTCGACGTGGTCAAGGTGCTGCGCGACGCCAAGGTCGACGTGCTCGTTTCCTACCTGCCGGTGGGCTCGGAAGAGGCCGACAAGTTCTACGCCCAGTGCGCGATCGACGCTCGAGGTGGCGTTCGTCAACGCGCTGCCGGTGTTCATCGCGTCGGACCCGGTGTGGGCCAAGAAGTTTGAGGACGCCGGCGTGCCGATCGTCGGCGACGACATCAAGAGCCAGGTCGGCGCGACCATCACCCACCGCGTGATGGCCAAACTGTTCGAGGACCGCGGCGTGCAGCTCGACCGCACCATGCAGCTCAACGTCGGCGGCAACATGGACTTCCTCAACATGCTCGAGCGTTCGCGCCTCGAGTCGAAGAAGATCTCCAAGACGCAGGCCGTCACCAGTAACCTGCAGCGCGAGTTCAACACCAAGGACGTGCACATCGGCCCGTCCGACCACGTCGGCTGGCTCGACGACCGCAAGTGGGCCTACGTGCGCCTGGAGGGCCGCGCCTTCGGCGATGTGCCGCTGAACCTGGAGTACAAGCTCGAGGTGTGGGACTCCCCGAACTCCGCGGGCGTCATCATCGACGCGGTGCGCGCCGCGAAGATCGCCAAGGACCGCGGCATTGGCGGCCCGGTGGTCGCCGCGTCGGCGTACCTGATGAAGAGCCCGCCGAAGCAAATGCCCGACGACATCGCCCGCACACAGCTCGAAGACTTCATCGAGGGCTAAGAGTTGACCCGTCATGGGTCATGCTTCCACCGGATCCGCTTGTGCGGGTTGGGGTTCGGCTGGTCCCGTGACGTCCGGTGTGGTGGCCGGTCTGTTCGGGGGTGGGCCGAGTGGTGGTCAGCTTGCCCAGCAGAGGCCACCGGGTGGTGGCTGCCGGTCCTGGCCGAACCAGCGGGCTGATGCCGCTGCTGGCTGGTGCCGGTTGACTGGGCCCTCTCCTCTTGCTGAGAGGCCAGCCCCGCCCGCAGGGCGGGGGCAAGTTCGTAGTCGACCCGGGCGCTGGCCGGGTCCTCGAGATCGGCGAGTTGGACGCAGGCGGCCAGGGCCGCCGAGACGATGTCGCGATCGGCACGGAGTCCACAGGTCGGGCAGTGGTGGGTGCGCTGGGCGAGGGTTTTGGACACCCGGGCCCCGCACGGGCAGTGCTGGCTCAGCGCGGTGGTGCGGGTGGCCGCCCGCTGCAGCTGCCCCCCGGCGGCGCGGCATTCGGCGGCCAGCGCGGCGATGAGCATGCCGGGGCTGAACAGCTGGATCCGCTTGCCCCACAACCGCGCCCAGGTCGAAATCGCGCAGTCCTCGATGGTGAAGCTGGCACCGTGGTCGGCGACGATGCGCGCCGCGACGTCGCGGGCGCGGGCGTGTTTGGCCTGACTGCGAGCTGCCGCGTCAGTCGCGTGATCGGCGCGGGTCTTGTGGTAGCCGCTCGATAGGGTGTCGTGGCTGTAGGCCCGCAGCGGGGCGCCGTCGGCGCGGACGTGCCGGGCACCACCCGGATTGGTGATCTGTTTGGCCGCCAGCCCGCGCGCGGCCCGCCGCGCGGCCCGCGCGGCTTGCCGTGCCGACAGGCCGTACTGGTCGGGGTTGCTGTTGCGCCGCGACCGATCCAATGCCCGCTGCCGCGCCCGGGCTTTCTTGGCCGCCCGCGCCGCGGCGTGCAGCTGCTCGCTGGTGACCGTGACCTGCTCCACGGTCAGTCGATCAGGACGCTGGTCAGGGAACGACACCACCGACAGGTTCGACACGTTAGCGTCAATCCCGGCGCGCCGGCCGGCCGGGATGGCGGCCCGTCGTGCCCGGGTGTCCGGCGACTGGTGACCCGCTTGGTGGGTCAGCAAATGCGCGTAATAGCGCCAGCCCCCGGGCGCGTGTCGATCGCGCACCCGCACCAGATCGATCTTGTGCCACACCGTGGGATCGGCCAGGAAATGGGCGAGGTGCGCCCACTGCCCGGCGCCCTGGGGCAGCAGCACCGGCAACACCAAATCGCCCGCGGACAGGCCAGTGAACACCACCGCCAGGGCACCATCGTGATCCCACCACGAGCCGCTCACCGGGCGCGCCGGCGCCGGTAGCCGGGCGGGCTGGGCCAGGATCGATGACCCCGCCGGCCGGTCGGCCGCCGCCGCGGCACTGCTCACCGACGCCGGCAACCGTGGGTGCCGATAGGCGGCCAGATGTCCGTCCAGGGTGCCGACCAGACGGTAGGTCTCCCAGGTGGGTGTGGTCTTGGTGTGCGAACGAGCCCGCCCCGGTATTCGGGTGAAATCCCACCACGACCCGATCCGCGGCGGCCCGTGGCGCCGACCCGAGTCGTCGGCGAACAGGTGCCGGTCGATGGTCTCCCACCCCTCATCGGCCAGATGCAACCCGACGGCCTTGGTGAGATGGTCCCGCATCCAGCCGCTGGCCTCGATATGGGCCTTGGCCGCCGCCTCCATGCCCTTGCGCGTCAACCCCAGCCGATCCCTCACCGCCTTCGGGTCGGCCGCGCGTTGATGGTGGGCTGCCCAAAACGCGCGGCAGCGATCGGCGGCGTCGCGCTGCAGCGCCCGCCGCAGTCGAAACACCGCGCCCCAGTGCCGCTCCAGCCGCCGGCGCACCAGGTCATCAGTAGCGTCCAGCTCGAGGCGGATCACCGACACCGGCCCGCTGTATTTGAAGTTCGGCGCCTTGGACTTGCCCCGCCGCCGCGGCACCACGTCACCGCCGGTAGCGGCGGTGATGTCGGTGCCCGCGGATGCCATGGGGCTTATGCAACCACCGACCCCCGACAACCACGCACTGCCACACCGATGGGCCAAACCTGCTGCTGCCGACCGGGTTAACCATCGGCCAGGTCCATACCGTCTGCGTCTTGACCCGCCACCCTCTGGAACCTCAGAACGCACAAGCAATTACGAGTCAACTCTTCGCGGCGTAGGGTCCAGTTCGTGGTCTCCGACGACGAATTGGCCGGGCTCAACGAATTCGCACTGCTACACGAGAACGCAGAGCAGGCCGGCGCGACGGGTTACTTGCCAACGGTTGAGCGCGTCGAGTCGGGTCCGATCAGCGCGCTGAAGTTCGGCGACGCCTCGCCGCGGGTGGTGTTCCTGCACGGCGGCGGGCAGAACGCCCACACCTGGGACACCGTGATCGTCGGGCTCGGCGAGCCGGCGCTGGTGGTCGACCTGCCCGGCCACGGCCGGTCGGCCTGGCGCGACGACGGCGACTACGGGCCGAAGCTCAACGCCGCGGCGGTGGAGCCGGTGGTGCGTGAGCTCGCGCCGGACGCCGATCTCGTCGTCGGAATGTCGCTGGGCGGTCTGACGTCGATCCGGTTGGCCGTGACCGCCCCCGAGCTTGTGCGCAAGCTGGTACTGGTCGATGTGACCCCGTCGGCGCCGGAACGGCACACCCAGATGACCGACGCGCAGAAGGGCACAGTCGCGCTGGTGCAGGGCGCGCGGACGTTCCCCAGCTTTGCGGCCATGCTCGACGTCACCGTCGCCGCGGCCCCACACCGCGACCGGGAGTCGTTGCGGCGTGGCGTGTTCCACAACTCCAAGCGGCTGGACGACGGCACCTGGACGTGGCGCTACGACGCCTTTCGGAAGGACGAAGGCGACTCGGGTTTTCAGGGACTGTGGGACGATGTGCCGAACCTCACCACCCCCACCACGCTGGTGCGCGGCGCCGACTCGGCATTCGTCAACGACGACGACGCCGACGAGTTCGCCCGCACTGCGCCCGGCTTTCGCGGCGTGCACATCGTCGAGAACTCCGGGCACTCGGTGCAGAGCGATCAGCCGCGGGTGCTGATCGACATCCTGCGTCAGGTGCTCGCCGGGTAGCGCCGCCATGGGCAACGAGGGGCGGACACCGATTGTCCAAATTGCCCGCCTCTCAGCGACTGCGCAGCGACAACCCGAGCGACCCGGATCTTTGTCGCTGAGTTGTCGCTACCAGGCGGGCAAAATCCCCTATGACCCTTGCTCGTGGCGCGTGTGGTTCGGCGTGTGCTCCGAACGCTTCGAACCTGCCAACCACACAGGCTCGTCGCCTGTTGTTCACCTCCTGCTAGCCAAACTGCCGTAGGTTTCCGCCCGTCCGGCCGCTCAGCCCCCGGCCGGTACTCCTGTCGGAAGGAACCCGCAGCCATGGCGCTTGTGCCGTTGAATCTCTTTGTCACACATGACGGAAAGTCGAAGCGGCAGCACATCACGTGCCGCTACAAATGCGGCGACGCATGCTCCAAGCCCGTTCCCAACAGCAGCGACAACGAGTACTTCGGCGACATCGTCAAGCAGGTATCCCGCCGGTCGATGCTGCAGGCCGCGGGCGTCACCGTGCTGGCCGTCGGCGCCGGATCGGCGCTCGCCGCATGCGGGCGCGACGAACAGTCCGCCGCGACGCCTACCTCGTCGGCGGCGCCGGCCGAGCCGCCGCCGGGCATGAAGTTCACCGCCATCACGCCGAACAGTGAGGACGTCGTCGTCATCCCCGACGGCTACGAGCAGGCGGTGGTGATCAGCTGGGGTGATCCGATCCTGCCCAACGCGCCGAAGTTCGATGTGACCAAGCAGACCGGCGCCGCGCAGCGCGGCCAGTTCGGCTTCAACAATGACTTCGCCGCGCTGATGCCGATCGAAGGCCAGGCCAACCGCTTCCTGCTGGTGACCAACTTCGAGTACGTCGACCCGGTGTTCATGTTCCCCGGCTACAACGCCGACGCGCCCTCACGTGAGCAGTTCGACATCGAGATTGCCGCGGTCGGCATGGGCGTGGTGGAGGTCGAACGCACGCCGCAGGGGCTGAAACCAGTCATGGGCCGTTACAACCGCCGCATCACCGCCGACACCCCACACACTCTGACGGGTCCCGCTGCGGGAACCGAATTCGTCAAGACACCCGCCGACCCGGCTGGCCGCACCGTCGCAGGCACCTTCGCCAACTGCTCTGGTGGCGTAACCCCGTGGGGCACCGTGCTGTCGGGCGAGGAGAACTGGAACAGCTACTTCGGCGCCCCCGAGGGCACACCGGCGCCCAGTCCGGTGGACGTGGACCGGCAGGATCGCTACGGCGTCGCCCTCGAGCCGTCCAAACTCAAGTGGGAGGACTTCGATCCCCGCTTCGACGTCGCCAAGACGCCCAACGAGGTGAACCGCTTCGGCTACGTCGTCGAACTCAACCCGTGGGACCCCAACTCGACCCCGGTCAAGCACTCCGCGATGGGCCGGCTCAAGCACGAGGGCGCCAACATCTACGTCACCCAGGACGGCACCGTGGTCGCCTACACCGGCGACGACGAGCGCTTCGACTACATGTACAAGTTCGTCTCCAGCAAGAAGATTCAGCCGGGCACCGATCCGGCGGCCATGGCGCACAACATGACGCTGCTCGACGAGGGCACCCTCTACGTCGCCAAACTGTCCAGCGACATCGCGGCCAACGAGATCGACGGCTCCGGCAAGCTGCCGGCGAAGGGTAACTTCAGCGGCAGCGGCACCTGGATCCCGCTGCTGCGCTCCGGCCCCAACGGTCAGGCCGAGTCCCTGGTCGACGGCGTGACAGCGCAAGAGGCCGCGGTGTTCACCCGGTTCGCGGCCGACAAGGCCGGCGCCACCAAGATGGACCGGCCGGAGGACTTCGAAGCCAATCCGAAGACCGGCAAGGTGTACGTCGCGCTGACCAACAACGACGAGCGCGGCGCGCCCGGGGAAGCGCCGCCGGACGCGGCCAACCCTCGCAACGACAACAAGAGCGGCCAGATCCTCGAGCTCACCGACGATCACGCAGGCACCAGCTTCACCTGGGATCTGCTCCTGGTGTGCGGCGACCCGGAGGCCGCCGACACCTATTTCGCAGGATTCGACAAGACAAAGGTCAGCCCCATCTCGTGCCCTGACAACGTGGCGTTCGACAGTCACGGCAATCTGTGGATCTCGACGGACGGCAATGCGCTGGACTCCAACGACGGGTTGTTTGCGGTCGCGCTCGAGGGCCCCAACCGCGGCGAGACCAAGCAGTTCCTCACCGTGCCGCTCGGCGCCGAAACGTGTGGTCCCGTCATCACCGACGATCTGGTCACCGTGTGTGTCCAGCATCCCGGCGAAAACGACGACAACAGCATCGACAACCCGCTGTCGCGCTGGCCCGAAGGCGGCAATGGGACGGCGCGGCCGTCGGTGGTCGCGGTGTGGAAGACCGACGGACAGATCGGCGTGTAAGACTGCGACCGTGAGCTTTCCGATACGAATAGGCGTCCAGCTGCAGCCGCAGCATTCCCCGAAATACAGCCATATCCGCGACGCGGTGCGCCGCTGCGAGGACATCGGCGTCGATGTCGCGTTCAACTGGGATCACTTCTTCCCGCTCTACGGTGACCCCGACGGGCCGCACTACGAATCCTGGACGATGTTGGGCGCCTGGGCCGAGCAGACCTCTCGCATCGAGATCGGCGCGCTGGTGTCCTGCAACTCCTACCGCAACCCGGAGCTGCTGGCCGACATGGCGCGCACCGTCGACCACATCTCGAACGGCCGGCTGATCCTCGGCATCGGCTCGGGCTGGAAACAGAAGGACTACGACGAGTACGGCTACGAGTTCGGCACCGCTGGCAGCCGGCTCGACGATCTCGCCGGGGCGCTGCCGCGCATCAAATCCCGGCTAGCCAAGCTCAACCCGCAGCCGACCCGTGAGATCCCTATCCTGATGGGTGGTGGGGGCGAGAAGAAGACGCTGCGCCTGGTCGCCGAGTACGGGGACGTCTGGCACTACTTCGTCGACCGCGAGACCTATCCGCGCAAGGCGGAGATCCTGGCCCAGCACTGTGCCGCGGTGGGCCGCGACCCCGTCACGATCGAGCACTCGGCGGGCATGGAGGCCAGCAGCCTCGAAGCGCTGCTGGAGGAAGCCGCCGCGCTGGCCGATCTCGGGGTCACGATGCTGACCGTCGGATCGAACGGGCCGGACTACGACCTGACCCAGGCCCAGGCGTTGTGCCGCTGGCGTGATGGCCGTCAATCGAATGGAAGCTGAAGCGGCGTAACGCCTCCGGGACGGGCAAGTGGCGTGAGACACTGTCGCCGCCATGCCCAAGAAGTATGGGGTCAAAGAGAAAGACCTCGTGGTCTCGCACGTCGTGAACCTTGTCCTGACAGGCAAACTGCGGTCGGGCGACCGAGTTGACCGTAACGAAATCGCCCAGGAGTTGGGCCTCAGCCGGGTCCCGATCCAGGAGGCCTTGGTCGAGCTCGAACACGACGGCATCCTGTCCACCCAGTATCACCGCGGCGCTTACGTCGAAAGATTCGACGAAGCCGTGGTGCGCGAGCACCACGAGCTGTACGGGCTGCTGACTGGCATCGCATCGGCGCGGGCGGCCGCCGACCCCACCCCCAAGGTCCTCGACCAACTCGACGCGCTGATCGGCGTTCTGCGTAGCAGCAAAGAGTCCCGGGCATTTCACGAGGCTGCGTTTCAGTACCGTCAGAGCATCAACGACGAGTACGCCGGGCCGCGGTTGCAGGCCGCGATACGCGCGTCGCAGATGTTCATTCCGCCCGCATTCTGGACCACCTACCTGAACAACCACGATGAAATGCTGCCGTTTTACGAAGCGGAGACGGCCGCCATCCACAGCCGGGACCCCGCCGCGGCGCGAGACGCGTGTGTCGCGCGGTCCGAATCGATGGGCCGGGTCATGCTGGCCGAGTTGGTGCGGCGCCGCGTTTTCCGACCGGCCGGGTCGGTTGCGTTCTGATTGAGCTGAAGCCGATCACGGCCAAGTCGTTGAATCGGGGTCCGCCGGACCAGGTATTCGACTCTGCCGAATTGGATCGGCTGCGCCGATTCCTGTCGCAGGTTCTCTGAGGCCAAACGGGCAGTCGGGCAACTTGGCAGCCTCGGACAGGTTAGACTGGCTGAATTATGGTGGAGGCCAAACCGCAGGTCACCGAATTGGCCGGAGAGCTGCAACGGGTGCTCTCCCGGGTCTTTTCCGTGCTGCGCCGCGGCGATCCCAGCCGCACGGAAACGGGCGATCTCACGCTGGCCCAGCTGTCGATCCTGCTGACTTTGCTCGACCAAGGCCCCATCCGGATGACGGAGCTGGCCGCCCATGAGCGGGTGCGCACGCCCACCACGACCGTGGCGATCCGCCGGTTGGAGAAGCTCGGCCTGGTCAAGCGCTCGCGCGACCCGTCAGACCTGCGGGCCGTCCTCGTCGACATCACCCCACGCGGCCTGGCCCAGCACCGGGAGGCGCTGGCCGCCCGGCAGGCTCAGCTCGCCGCGTTGCTCAGCAAGCTCAGCGAGGAAGACCTGGAAACGCTGACCAAGGCGCTGGTCCCCCTGGAGCGTCTGGCCGAATAACTAGCCGAGCCAATCCAGAACCGCCGCGGCGGTCCACGACTGCTGCATGCTGCCCAGCGGCTCGCCGGTGAACGGCTCGTAGTACTCGGCGAAGGTCCCGTCGCTGGCCTGTCTTAGACCTTCGCGGCGGAGGATCAGCGACCGCTCGGCCCAGCCCCGACGGGCGAAGCACCAGGAGAACAGCCACGTCATCACCGGCCAGACCGGTCCGCGCCAGTACTCACGTGCCCGGAAGTCGCGCGACACCGGCGACGTCGACGGGATCAACGCATACCTGAGGTCTGGATGCCCGCAGAACCGCGGCCCCTCCAGCAGCCGCAGCAGCGACCGCTCCTTGTCATGCGGAAGTCCACCACACAGCAACGGGGCGAACTGCGCGACCGTCTCCGTCGCCACCAACTTGTCCGCGCGCACGTCGTAATCCCTTGCAGCGCCGGTGCGTTCGTCAGTGGTCTCGACCACGCCCGCGCGGAACCGCGCCGCCCACGAATACAGGTCACGCACGTCGGCGTTCGGCCGCTTGTGGTCCTCCCCGATCTCGGCGAGTACCTGGCAGGCCACCGAGAAGATAGCCGACACGAAGACATCCTCGACGGCGAAGCTCATCACCTTGGGCAGCAGCTCGTCGTCGTAGCGGGCTGCCTTCATCTCCTCGAGCAGCCATAGGTAACGGTCGTACTCGCCGTCGGACGGCCGCTGGCTGGCGTCGGTGACGATCGCGTTGTCCTCGCGCTGATACTCGGGCACGTTGCCGGGAATCACGTTGGCGTACGGGCTATCCCACCGCGGCGAGTTGTCCATGCCCGATTCCCAGCCGTGGTAGAGCGTGATCCGGCCGCGCGACTTCTGGTCGCGGCCTTCGGCCAGCCATCGATGCCAGCGGACCAGGTCTGCCCAGCGGCGGTCGAGGAACGCCTCGGCGACGGCGCGGGTGGACCGGCCGCGGGTGCGGGCATGGTCGAGGATGCGCTGCACCGCGATCGCGTGCACCGGCGGCTGCGTGATGCCGGAGGTGTGCCGGGTGCGCGGCGCATTGGCGGCCAGTGCCGAGCAGGCCCACCGGGCCGGGCCCGGGAAGTACCCGTCGACGCCGTTGGCGAACACGATGTGCGGGATCATGCCGTTGGTCCACTGCGCCGAGAGCAAGGTGTCCAATTCGACGACGGCCCGCTCGACGCTCAGCGGCGCCAGCCCGATCGCCACGAAGGCGGCGTCCCAGCTCCACATGTGCGGGTACAGCAACGGCGCCGCGGTGGTCATTGCGCCCAGGTCGTTGCCGCGGAGCAGGTACGCCGCGCGGGCCGCGAGCTGTGTGGGAGCGAAATTGTGGTCGGGCATCCGTTCCATCATGCGACGGGTCGCCGAGACTCGCAGGTCGATAGGGTGGCGACATGCCGACCGCGATGATCACCGGGGCGGCCGGCGGGCTCGGGTCGGCCATCGCCGCGGCGCTGGCGCCCACCCACACTCTGTTTCTCGCGGGCCGGCCGTCGGCCCGGCTCGACGACGTCGCCGAGACGTTCGGCGCCACCACCTGGCCGGTGGACTTCGAGGAGCTCGATGCCATCCCGGCGGTCGTCGAACCGATCGTCGAGCTGGACGTGTTGATCCACAACGCCGGCGTCGCGTATCCGGGCCGGGTCGCCGAATCAACTGTTGACGAGTGGCGCGCGTCGATGGAGGTCAATGTTCTTGGGGCCGTGGCCCTCACGCTGTCATTGCTGCCCGCGCTGCGCAGCGCCGGAGGTCAGGTCGTATTCGTAAACTCCGGTTCAGGCATCAACGCCTCACCGGGCTTGGCGTCCTACTCGGCCAGCAAGTTCGCGCTGCGGGCGTTCGCGGATTCGCTGCGAAACGACGAGCCGCGACTGCGGGTGACGTCCGTGCATCCCGGCCGCATTGCGACCGTCATGCAGGAAGGTCTGGTCGCCTACGAGGGCCGGGAGTACCAGCCCGACCAGTTCCTGAGTCCGGAGTCCGTCGCCAAGGTCATCGCCGACGCCGTCGCCACCCCGCGCGACGCCCACATCCACGAGGTCATCGTCCGGCCGAGGTGATTTGTGCACGTTTCGGAGCGGTGAGCGCTCCTGATTGTGCACAAATCGCTACTAGACGACGAGGTTCACCAGCCTTCCGGCCACCACGATGACCTTCTTCGGGGTCTTGCCATCGAGAAAGGCCAGCACCTTCTCGTCGGCCAGCGCCGCGGCCTCCAGGGTGTCGGCGTCGGCGTCAGCGGGCACGGTGATGTGGCCGCGGACCTTGCCGTTGACCTGCACCGGGTACTCGACGGTGTCCTCCACGAGGTACTGCGGGTCGGCCGCGGGGAACGGGCCGTGCGCGAGCGACGTGTCGTGGCCGAGCCGCTGCCACAGCTCCTCGGCCATGTGCGGGGCCAGCGGAGCGACCATCAGCACCAGCGGCTCCAACGCCGTCCGCGCCCTGACACCTTCTTTGGTCAGATGGTTGGTGTACTCGATGAGCTTGGCCGCCGCGGTGTTGTTACGCAGCCCGGCGTAATCCTCGGACACCCCGGCGATGGTGCGGTGCAGCAGCCGCAGCGTCTCGGTGTCCAGCGCCTCGTGCTCGGCGACGCGCTCCGTGCCGGTCTCCTCGTCGACCACCAGACGCCACACCCGCTGCAGGAACCGGTACGCACCCACGACGTCCTTCGTCGCCCACGGCCTCGACGCCTCAAGCGGGCCCATCGACATCTCGTAGACCCGCAGAGTGTCGGCGCCGTAGTTGTCGCAGATCTCGTCGGGCGACACGGAGTTCTTCAGGCTCTTGCCGATCTTGCCGAACTCCTGGAAGACCTCGATCTCGCCGTCGGGCCCTGAGTGGTAGAACTGTCCATCGCGTTCCGACACCTCGGACGCGGGCACGTAGGCGCCGCGGGAGTCGGTGTAGGCGTGCGCCTGGATGTAGCCCTGGTTGACCAGCCGGCGATACGGCTCCAGCGAACTGACATGGCCGAGGTCGTAGAGCACCTTGTGCCAGAACCGCGAGTACAGCAGGTGCAGCACGGCGTGCTCGACACCGCCGACGTACAGGTCAACGCCGCCCGGGTCCTTGGGCCCGTGCTCGGCCGGCCGCGGACCCATCCAGTACGCCTCGTTTTCCTTGGCGCACAACTCTTCTGAATTGTCCGGGTCGGTGTAGCGCAGCTCGTACCATGAACTGCCGGCCCACTGCGGCATGACGTTGGTGTCGCGGGTGTAGGGCTTCAGGCCGTCACCCAGGTCCAGTTCGACGTGCACCCACTCGGTCGCCTTGCCCAGCGGCGGCGACGGCTCGCTGTCGGCGTCGTCGGGGTCGAACAGCACCGGTGAGTAGTCGGGCACGTCGGGCAGCTCGACCGGCAAGGCCGATTCCGGCAGCGGGTGCGCACGCCCGTCGGCGTCGTACACGATCGGGAACGGCTCACCCCAGTACCGCTGCCGCGCGAACAGCCAGTCCCGCAGCTTGTATTCGACGCGCGCTCGCCCGCGACCATCGGCGGTCAGGTGTTCGGTGACGGCTTCCTTCGCCGAGGCGACGCTCAGCCCGTTCAGGTAATCGGAGTTGACCATCTCGCCGTCACCGTTGTAGGCCCCCTGCAAAATGTCGCCGCCGGCAACCACTTCCACGATCGGCAGCCCGAACTCGTGGGCAAAATCCCAGTCCCGCTGATCACCACCGGGCACCGCCATGATGGCCCCGGTGCCATAGCCCAGCAGCACGTAATCGGCGATGAAGATCGGAATCTGTTGCGCATCGACAGGATTGGTGGCATACGTGCCGAGGAAGACACCAGTCTTGGCCTTGTTCTCCTGGCGCTCCAAATCCGACTTGGCCGCGATCGTGGCGCGGTAGGTGGCGACGGCCTCGGCGGGGGTGGCCGCCCCGAATGTCCACCGCGGGTCCACGGCGTCCGGCCAGTCTGCCGCCGTCAGCTGCTCGACCCACGGATGCTCGGGCGCCAACACCATGTATGTCGCGCCGAACAACGTGTCCGGGCGCGTGGTGAAAACCTCGATGTCTCCGGCGTCCGTGGCGAACAGCACCGAAGCGCCCGTGGACCGGCCGATCCAGTTGCGCTGCATGGTCTTGACCTTTTCCGGCCAATCCAGCAGTTCGAGGTCATCAAGCAGCCGATCCGAGTACGTGGTGATGCGCATCATCCACTGCTGCAACCGTTTCCGGAACACCGGGAAGTTGCCGCGCTCGCTGCGACCGTCGGAGGTGACCTCCTCGTTGGCCAGCACGGTGCCCAGGCCCGGGCACCAGTTCACCATCGAGTCGGCTCGGTAGACCAACCGGTACGAGTCGATCACGTCGGCGCGCTCACCGGCCGGCAGCTGCGACCACTGTCGGCCATCGTTCAGAGTCCGCGCGCCGGAATCGAATTCGGCGACCAGCTCGGCGATGGGCCGGGCCTTGTCGGCAGCCGGATCAAACCATGCGTTGTAGATCTGCAGGAAGATCCACTGGGTCCACTTGTAGTAGTCCACGTCGGTGGTGGAGAAGCTGCGCCGGGCGTCGTGCCCGAAGCCGAGCCGCCCCAGCTGTCGACGGAAGTTGACGATGTTCGCCTCGGTCCGGGTGCGCGGATGCGTGCCGGTCTGGATCGCGTACTGCTCGGCTGGCAGGCCGAACGAGTCGAAGCCCAACGCGTGCAACACATTGTGGCCCGTCATCCGGAAGTACCTGGCGTACACGTCGGTGGCGATGTACCCGAGCGGATGCCCGACGTGCAGACCCTCGCCCGAGGGATACGGGAACATGTCCTGCACGAACATCTTGTCCGCAGGCACCGGCGAACCGTCCGGCGGCGCCAGCGAGCCCACCGGGTTGGGCACGTTGAACGTCCCCGACTCCGCCCACGTCTGCTGCCAGGCGCGCTCGATCTCCCCGGCCAGCTCCGCGGTGTAGCGGTGCTGCGGGGTATCTGAGGGGCCGCTGGCCGCGTCGACGTCCAGGTTCCTGGCCGCGCTGGACTGAGCGGTCGGCGATTCTGTCATTGGTAGTCAGGGGCGCGGTGTCTGCGGAGCAGATCCGTTTCCCCATCCCCCTTTCAATCCGTGCGTGCGGTTTTCCCGCACACGGCTTGCCGATGATCTTCTTGACATGGTTACGCAGCCTTCGGGTAGCGGATGGTGCCGCGAAGTCGGTGTAGGCCGTGTCCGTTGAACCACTCCCCGGTCCACTGATCGGTTTGGCCAGGACGCAGATTGCGGCCGCGCTTCTTGATCATCAAGTGGCGCAGCCTGTCCACGACGTAGCTGTCGATCTGGCGGAACTTCTGAGCGGCGTTGCCGGTGCGAAAGTAGTTGCCCCACCCGCGCAGGGTCGGATTGATATCGGCGAGCACGTCGCGGATATCGGCTCCGGCCCGGTTGCGGCCGGTGCGCTCACGCACCTTGGCCCGTACCCGGGCCATGGCCGTTTGGCTGGGCCAGCGGTGCAGGTAGTAGCGGACGATGCCGCGCTGCTCCCACAACCGCCCCGACATACGCGCCCGGAAGTGACAGCCCAGAAAATCCAGGCCCTCACGACCGTTACGCAGGTCGACCACCTTCGTCTTATCCGGATGCAGCCGCAACCCCAACGACGCCAGGATGTCTCCCACCGCCACCAGGGCGTGCTCGGCCTGTGCCGCGGTGCGGCACAACACCACCCCGTCATCGGCGTAGCGCACCAACTCCCCCACCTTGCGGGCGGACAGTTCGGTGTCGAGCACGTGCAGATAGATGTTGGCCAACAACGGGGAAATGACCCCGCCCTGCGGGGTGCCCGCGACCGTCCGCTCCAGCACACCCTCGGCCATCACTCCTGCCTGCAGCCACTTGCGCAGCAGTTTGAGCACCCGCCGATCCGAGACCCGCCTACCCACCTCGGTGAGTAGCCGGTCATGGTCGATCTCGCCGAAGAAATTGGCGATATCGAACTCGACCACAAACCGATGGCCCTCGATGAAGCCGACACGAAGCCGCTCCATCGCTTGTGTGGCCGACCGTTTCGGCCGAAACCCATACGAGCACGACACAAAGTCCGCCTCGAAGATCGGTTCCAGCACGATCTTGGCCGCCTGCTGGGCCACTCGGTCTCGCACCGTGGGGATCCCCAACGGCCGCTTACCGCCTCGTGGTTTCGGGATCTCCACACGCCTGGCTGGCGCGGGACGATACCGGCCCGATAGGAGGTCGCGACGCAACTCACGCAGCATGCGGTCCACGCCGTAGTCCTCCACCGCGACCAGGGTGATCCGATCCACCCCGGCCGCACCCTTGTTCTCGCGCACTCGTTCCCACGCCTCCCGCAGGACGTCATCCCTGCAGATACGGTCATACAGGGCGTGGAAACGCCGACCCGAAGACTGCTTGGCCGCAGTCCATAGCGTGCGTTGCAGTTGTCGCACTTTCACCGGCGAGGCCACCAACGGCTCCTCGTCGGCCCAGCGGGCGATAGCCCGCTGGGGTAGTTGGACCGAGTCTCCTCGGCCATGCCCTCACACTTACCCACTTCGCGCGCGTGATCAAAGCAGGGGCCCTTTCCTCCCGGCGTGTCTCTCACACCGATCACAGGTACTACGACCCCCTCGGACTCCCGCTGCCCTCCACGGGAGTGGAGTAGGAAGCAGGCGCGAAACCCCTTGCGGCGGCTCGTTTCCTGCAACCCCTCCCCGAACCGGACATGAAGTTCTCCCTCATCCGGCTCTCCACCGGGCAGTCGAACGCCCGCATTCCGCAGTGCCAATGCGTTGGCGAACGCCCCAAGCGACATCGTTCCGGCATGGACCTGGCCACCAACGGTGGACGGGTGAATGGCATCACAGCAAGCCCGCAGCCCTTCCGATCGTGTCGCACACCCGGCTACAGGCCCTTCGCTCCGGCGGGTTCTGTTGTTCCGCCGTTCATCACCACTATGACCTGCTCCGACTTCCGCTCGGCGCTCGGCCACTTCACAGTCCAGCTGCTTATAGGCCTCGCCTTTACCGGCAATCACACTGTGGCACAACGCAACCACCCCACCGGGGCTACACCGGTGCCGAGACGGATCTCTCCTGTTCCGCGATGCACTGTGCAACCATTCCGCCCTCCTTACCCCGGTGGGTACATAGGCGCTGCGCACTCCAAGATCTCCGCGCCGTCCATGGCCTTCGCCCAGTGAAAAGAGGCTCGGCTCCCACATTGTCACCATGACGGGGCTGCAAGGTTCCTCATCGTACGGACTGGTTGTTTGCTCGCCGCCCAAAGCGGCTTTGTCATGACGCTTCGACGGTCGGGTCTCCCCGTCCGCCGGCCACCAGCTACCGGGCTGCTTGGCCACTACCCGGACCGGACTCTCACCGGCAAGCCCATCGCAGCTTGGCAGGACACACTTTCACCATCGGCTTATACCCCTGGTCTTTGCCCGACAAGGCGGGGCAGACGGGTCTCTCCCCTTCCGAACCAGACTGTGTGCACGTGCCGCTCCCCATACCCCGGAAGGACCCGCCGAGCTGACCCCGGAACAGGGCCCGACAGACATGGGCCTTCGCCGTGACGTGAGCGGCTCGGCTCCTCCGTTGTATCTGTGACGAGGCTGCAGGACTCGCACCTAACGGCACTACGGCCCGCGCACTTGCTCCCTCCAAAGAGGCTCTCGACACCCTGCTCAGCCCGCCGGATCTCTCCGACGAACCAGGGCCTGCTACCCGGCGCTCCGGTGCCTACCGGGACGGGACTTCCACCCGCAAGCCTGATCCAGCTTCTAGGACGCACCACGTGAACAGGGTATAAGCACGCTCATCGTCGGTCCGTCGGCCACGGGTTGGTATCGGTTTCGTTTCGGAGAAGTCAGGGCTTGGTCCCAGGTCGATTCCAGCCCTGGTGGCTAACCGTTCGCGCTGGATACAGTCGGCGCCTGACCTGGGGCGTGACGAGCCCCGCGCTGTTGGGAAGGACCGCCGTCGATGATCGAGATCACCCGCCGCTGGCGCGTTCTGGCAGGAGGTGCGGCCGTCGGTGTGGCCGGCGTTCTCGGCTTCGCGGGCGCCACCGCCTCGGCCGAACCCGTGTTCCCGCAACCGCCGCTGCCCGCCCCCGCCACGGTGACGCAAACCGTCACGGTGATGCCCAACGCCGCTCAGGCCGCGCCACAGGCCATCGGCCAGCCCGGTGTGACCCCCGTAACAGCGGCGCCCGCCGCGGCGCCTGCCGGGATCGCGACGCCGGCCGTTCCTGCCCCACCGCCGGTCACCATCACACCAGCCTCGTCGGGCACGCTGGCCGACTTCTTCAAGGAGAAGGGAGTAACGCTCGAGCCGCAGGCCAGCCGCGACTTCAAAGCGCTCACCATCGTGCTGCCGATGCCGAAAGGCTGGGCGCAGGTGCCCGACCCCAACGTCCCCGACGCGTTCGCCGTAATTGCCGACCGGTTGGGCGGCAACGGCCTTTATTCGTCGAACGCGCAGGTCGTCGTCTACAAGCTGATCGGCGAGTTTGACCCGAAGGAGGCCATCAGCCACGGGTTCATCGGCAGTCAGCAGCTGCCGGCCTGGCGGTCCACCGACGCGTCCCTCGCCGACTACGGCGGCATGCCGTCATCGATCATTGAGGGCACCTACCGCGAGAACGCCATGACGCTCAACACGTCCCGGCGCCACGTCATCGCCACCGCCGGCCCGGACAAGTACCTGGTGTCGTTGGCGGTGACCACCAGCGTCGACCAGGTGGTAGCGGCCGCCGCCGCCACCGACGCGGTCGCCAATGGCTTCAAGGTCAGCGTCCCGGCGCCGGCCGCACCCACGCCGCCGCCCCCTCCGCCGGGCGTTTCGCCACCGCCGGCGCTGCCACAGCTACTGGGAATACCGGGATAGGCGTCGTCCCCCGGGCGAAGCCTGGCGCCCGGGGGACGACCCAACCGACACGATGCGCGCGGGCCTCGTATTGTGTGGCCCATGCTGATCGCGGCGGTGCTCTGCCTGTGCGCCGCCGTCGCGACCGCCGCCGTCGGCGGGTGGCTGTTGAGCCGCCCCCGCTATGGCGATCCCGTCCGCCGAGTGCTGCGCGCGGTTGCCCCCACCCAGTTGGCCGCCGCCACGATGCTGGCAGCCGGTGGTGTGGTGGCGCTGTCGGCCCGCCCCGAGACCGGTCTGCTCGTAATCATCGTGTGCGTCGCCGGCGCGGTCAGCACGGTCGCAGCAGGCTGCTGGCAGAGCGCCAAGGTCGTCGCGCGCAGCCAGTCCGGTCCGGGGGCACCTCCCGCTTGCGGGGGAGCGGCTGCCGTCGGCTGCGGCGGCGCCTGCACGACCTGCACACTGTCTCGGCGTGACGACGGAGCCGGTCCTGTTGCCGCAGTCGGTCTTTCAGTTGCGGCTGATGTCGATCGGGTGGGTGGCCACCAGCGAGAGCGGTAGCGGCTGGCGGCGCAACACCCGCGCCCACAGGTCGACTCGGGGTTCGACGAGAACGTCGGATGGCAACGCGGATGACACAATCCAGTCGTCGCGCTCGATCTCCCCCTCGAGCTGGCCGATGGTCCAGCCCGAATACCCCGCGAAGATCCGCACCCCTTCGACCATCGGGGCGATCGCGTCCGGATCGGCGTCGAGGTCCACCATCACCATCCGGCCCTGCACGTGCCGCAGCCCCGGCGCCGCGTTCGGATCGGTGCCGACGCGTACGGTCGCGAGACACAGCGCCGCGTCGCGCTTGACGGGTCCGCCGATGAACATCGTCTTCGGCTTGGTGGCCAGCTTCGCCCACTGCGGCAACACGTTGTACACCGCGGTCTCACTTGGCCGGTTCAGCACCACCCCGAGCGTCCCGCCGTCGTTGTGCTCGACCACGTAGATGACGCTGCGCCGAAACGTCGGCTCCAAAAGGTCCGTGTTGGCAAGCAGCAGCGTTCCCGCTCGTACCCGGTGCGCCGTGGGAGCGACGAAATCCTCCGGATCCTCTGACTGCGCCACGTCACCATCATGGCACCAGCTACGGGTCGAGGTGGCGAACAATCGCGGCCCGCCGGGATATTTGTACTGTGGTCGGGGGGGCCGATCGCCAAAGTACGACCAACAGGACGTGATTGCTGTGGTTGACGTTCGCGCGCCCATCGCCATCTGGCGGTCGGTGCGTGGCATGCCGGAGTTCTGGCGGCTGCTTGAGTTGCGCGCCGTCAGTCAGTTCGGGGACGGCCTTTTCCAGGCCGGCCTGGCGGGTGGGCTTCTGTTCAATCCGGAGCGGGCAGCCGGGCCGTGGGAGATCGTCGCTGCGTTCGCCGTGTTGTTCCTGCCGTATTCGGTGCTGGGCCCGTTCGCCGGCGCGCTCCTGGACCGGTGGGACCGGCGGCTGGTGCTGGTCGGCGCCAACCTGGGCCGGCTGCTACTGGTGTTCGGTGTGGCCGGACTGCTCGCCGCGGGTGCGGACGACCGGCCGATCCTGTTCGGCGCGTTGATCGTCAACGGCTTCACCCGCTTCGTCTCGTCGGGTCTGTCCGCGGCGCTGCCGGACGTGGTGTCGCGGGACCAGGTGGTGACGATGAACGCGGTCGCCACCCTCACCGGGGGGGCGGCGGCGTTCCTGGGGGCCAGCTTCATGCTGCTGACCCGCTGGCTGTTCGGTGCTGACGACACCGGTGCTGCCGCAGTCATTTTGATCGTCGCGGTACCGGTATCGCTGGCGCTGCGGCTGTCGGTCCGCTTCCCGCCGCACATCCTGGGTCCGCACGAGAGTAAGCGCGCGATTCACGGCTCGGTGGCCTACGCGGTGGCCACCGGATGGCTGCACGGTATTCGCACCGTGTTGGCCGTGCCGACCGTCGCTGCCACGCTGGCGGGCCTGGCCGCGCACCGCATGGTGTTCGGCATCAACACTCTGCTGGTGTTGGTCATGGTGCGGCACAGCGACACCCAGGCTGTTGCGGGGCTGGGCACCACAGTGCTGTTCTTCGGCGCTACGGGCACCGGGTCCTTCCTCGCCACCGCCGCGACGCCGGCGGCCGTCAGGCGGTGGGGCCGTTACGGCACGGCCAACGGGGCGCTCGCCTTCGCGGCCCTGATCCAGCTCGCCGGGTCGGGCCTGCAGCTGCCGGTGTTGGTGGTGTGCGGGTTCCTACTCGGCGCGGCCGGGCAGATCGTCAAGCTGTGCGCGGACACCGCCATGCAGATGGATGTCGATGACGCGTTGCGGGGCCACGTGTTCACCGTGCAGGACTCGCTGTTCTGGGTGTCGTTCATCGCCGCCATCGCAGCGGCGGCGCTGGTCATCCCCGCCGACGGCCACGAGCCGCCACTGGCCCTTGCCGGGGTCGGCGTGTACCTCGTCGGGCTGGCCGCGCACGCCGCGGTCGGTCGGCGCGCTGTGTCACCGGGCTAAGGTGACGCGCATGGCGACAGCGGGCCCGATGGTGGCCGATCTTCGCGCCGAGAGCGACGACCTGGACGCCCTGGTGGCCGACCTGCCGCCGGCGCGGTGGGTCGAGGACACACCGGCGCCGGGCTGGACGATCGCCCATCAGATCGCGCATCTGCTGTGGACGGATCGTGTCGCGCTGACCGCGGTCACCGACGAGCCCGGCTTTGCCACGATGCTCGAGGCAGCGGCGGTCAAACCGATCCGCTTCGTCGACGAGGGCGCCGAGGAGCTCGCCGCTACCCCACCCGACCAGCTGCTGGCCGAGTGGCGACAGACCCGGGCGCGGCTGCACGAGGAGCTGCTGGCCGTGCCCGACGGTCGCAAGCTGCCGTGGTTCGGCCCGCCGATGAGCGCTGCGTCGATGGCCACCGCCCGGCTGATGGAGACCTGGGCGCACGGCCTCGACGTCGCCGACACGCTTGGCGTGAAGCGTCCCGCGTCGGCGCGGCTCCGCTCGATCGCGCACATCGGGGTCCGCACCCGCGACTACGCGTTCGCGATCAACGGACTGACTCCCCCGCCGGACCCGTTTCGGGTGGAGCTGCGCGCGCCGGACGGCTCGACGTGGTCATGGGGGCCGGACGACGCCGCACAGCGGGTCACCGGCTCGGCCGAGGATTTCTGCATGCTGGTCACGCAGCGGCGGCCGCGGTCGGCGTTGGACGTTCACGCCCGCGGTGACGACGCCGAACAGTGGCTGACCATCGCGCAGGCCTTCGCCGGCCCGCCCGGCCCGGGCCGGTGAGCTTGGCTTGCAAGAACGAGTGTGAATCAGTCGGCGCCTACTACACCCCGGCTGTATCATGGCCCTAGCCTGTTGCGTTGAGCTTCAGGAAGTGAGCCCGAGACCCGGCCGGATGACCGCGGCGCTCGGGCTTCGCGTTGCTATGGGGTTACACAGCGCGGACGCACGTCACGACAGGCTCAATGAGTTGCCGCCACTGGCCTCCCTTGGCCCAACACCAGGCGACGGCATCCGGTACGGCCAGCATCAGTTCGGCGTATGCGCGTTTGTGCGCAGCACGGCACGGACGGGCTCGACATCGGCGGCGACGTGGGCACTGGCAACCAGTACGTAGCCGCGCCTCTTAGACTCGTCGACGAAGACTTGTCGGCAGTCAGATGAACTACAGCTCGTTGGCCGTGTCGGCCTTGCCGTCACCGTCGCTGTCGGTCAGCTTCATGTCCCAGCGGCCGTCGCCGTCGGTGTCGACGTAGGCGAGCTCGCCGGCTAGCGCACGATCGGCCAGCCCGTTGCCGTCGGCGTCGAGCAGCCGGTCGTCGGCCTGACCGTCGCCGTCGACGTCGACCATCGGCCCGCCGGCATGCTCCACCCCGTCGAGACCGAACCATCGCAGCTGTCCGGCCCGGTCGACGCTCACCGCCCACGTTCCGGTCCCGTCGTCGGTGAAGAACGCCTCCGGGTCGTCGTCGTTGTCGAGATCGAGCGCGGCGTGCTCGGCCAGGCCGTCGCCGTCAAGGTCGGCCATTGCATCGTCGAGCAGGCCGTCGCCGTCGAAATCCAGCCCGATGGCGTCCAACCGGCCGTCGCCGTCCAGATCGGTGTCGGGCTCCGCCGTCCACATGGTCGCTGAGCCATCCCCGTCGCCAAGGCAGTACTCCATGACGGATCAGACGCGCGGTTGCCCCTTGTCGTTCCACCACTTCATCAGTTCCTCGACGGCTTCTTCGTGCGAGAGCGGCCCGCGGTCCAGGCGCAGCTCCTTCAGGTGCTTCCACGCCTCACCGACCTGCGGCCCCGCCGGTATGCCGAGGATCTGCATGATCTCGTTGCCGTCCAGGTCGGGCCGCACCCGCGCCAGGTCTTCCTTCGCCGCGAGCTCTTCGATCCGGCGCTCCAGGTCGTCGTAATTGGCCTGCAACCCGGCGGCGCGTCGCTTGTTGCGGGTGGTGCAGTCGGCGCGCACCAGTTTGTGCAGTTTCGGCAGCAGCGGCCCCGCATCGGTGACATAGCGGCGCACCGCGGAGTCGGTCCACTTGCCGTCGCCGTAGCCGTGGAACCGCAGGTGCAGATACACCAGCTGCGACACGTCGTCGACCATCTGCTTGGAGTACTTCAGCGCGCGCATCCGAATGCGGGTCATCTTCGCGCCGACGACCTCGTGGTGGTGGAAGCTCACGCCGCCGTCCGGCTCGTGCTTACGGGTGCCCGGCTTGCCGATGTCGTGCAGCAGCGCGGCCCATCGCAGCACCAGATCCGGACCCTCGTCCTCGAGGGCGATCGCCTGGCGCAGCACCGTCAGCGAATGCTGGTAGACATCCTTGTGTTGGTGGTGCTCATCGATGGCCATCCGCATGGCGCCCACCTCCGGCAGCACCACGTCGCCCAGCCCGGTCTCCACCATCAAGTCGATACCGGCGACCGGGTCCGCACCCAGAAGTAGCTTGTCCAATTCCGCGGCCACCCGCTCGGCGGTGATGCGGCCCAACTGCGAAGCCATCTCACCCATCGCCTTGCGCACCCGCGGCGCAACGCTGAACCCAAGCTGCGAAACGAACCGGGCCGCCCGCAGCATCCGCAGCGGATCGTCGCCGAACGACACTTCGGGCGCCGCGGGCGTGTCGAGCACCTTGGCCCGCAGCGCCGCCAAACCCCCTACGGGATCATGGAATTCGGCTGGGCCGTCGGCGGCGATGCGCACCGCCATCGCGTTGACGGTGAAGTCCCGGCGAATCAGATCGTCCTCGAGGCGGTCACCGAATCGCACCAGCGGGTTGCGCGAGACCTGATCGTAGGTGTCGGCGCGGAAGGTGGTGATCTCCATGCGATGCCCGGCCTTGCCGACGCCGACGGTGCCGAACTCGATGCCGGTGTCCCACAGCGCATCGGCCCACGGCCGCAGCATCTCCTGCATCTGTTCGGGCCGGGCGTCGGTGGTGAAATCCAGGTCGCTGCCGAGCCGGCCCAGCAGCGCGTCGCGGACGCTGCCGCCGACGAGGTAGAGCTCGTGGCCCGCGTCAGCGAACAGACGGCCGATCTCGCGCAGCACGTCGCCATGCCGGTTTAACGCAACCTGCGCGGCGGCCAGCAGTTCGGCGTCAGCAGCGGAGTCAGGCACGTGCGATGAGCCTAGTGGTCACGGGCGGGTCACCGACCGGCGAGTGCGGCGGGAGCGAATCTTCGTGGCAGCTACTATCGCTTGGGTGTCGGACGGCGAACACGCTAAACCACGACGGCGCCGGGGGAGGCGCCGCGGACGACGCGCGGCCGGTCCACCCGAAACCAGCTCTGAACGACACCAAAACACCGCCGTGCACGACCAGAAAGACCAGTCGGGCGGTGCGCCCAAACCCCAGAAATCGCGCCCACGGCGGGCGCCGGACCGCCTCCGCACGGTGCATGAGACATCGGCCGGCGGGCTGGTGATCGACGGCATCGACGGCCCCAAGGAAAGCCAGGTGGCGGCATTGATCGGGCGCATCGACCGGCGCGGGCGGATGCTGTGGTCGCTGCCCAAGGGGCACATCGAACTCGGTGAAACAGCGGAACAGACCGCGATCCGTGAGGTCGCCGAGGAGACCGGCATCCAGGGCGGCGTGCTGGCCGCGCTCGGCAGCATCGACTACTGGTTCGTCACCGAGGGCCGCCGAGTGCACAAGACCGTGCACCACTACCTGATGCGATTCCTGGGCGGCGAGCTCTCCGATGAGGACCTCGAAGTCAGTGAAGTGGCCTGGGTACCGCTCAAGGAGTTGCCGTCACGGCTGGCCTACGCCGACGAACGCCGGCTCGCCGAGGTCGCCGGGGAACTGATCGACAAGCTGCACGCGGACGGGCCGACCGCGCTGCCGCCGCTGCCGCGCACCTCGCCGCGGCGACGGGCCCAAACGCATTCGCACACCCGCAACCGTCGTCCCGACGAACCCGCTCAACCCCAGCCCGGCCGGCGGACGAACGGCTGCGGACAAGGGCCGTGAACACCACCGCGGCGGTGCCGCGAGCGCCAGCCGCCGCGGTGCTGCCGCGCTTGCTCGCCGCCATCGCGCTGCTGCTCCTCGTCGCCGCTCCCATCGGAATCCCGGCCATGCCACGGGCCGCCGCCGGCGAGCCGGGGGCGACCCCGTTCCTCCAGGTCCGCATCGACCGCGTCACTCCCGAAGTCGTCACCACCACCAGCGAACCGATCGTCACCGTCACCGGAACGGTGCTGAACATCGGCGATCGACCGGTCCGCGACGTCATGGCGCGCCTCGAGCACGCGGCCTCCGTCACGTCCTCGGCCGGGCTGCGAACCAACCTCGCAGGCAACGTCGATCAGTTCGAGCCCGTCGCTGACTTCATCACCCTCGCGCCGGAATTACTTCGCGGACAAGATGTTCCGTTCACGCTGGCCTACCCGCTCCGCTCGGCGGAGCTGTCGGCAATGCAGATCGAGCACCCCGGCGTGTACCCGTTGATGGTCAACGTCAACGGCACCCCCGACTACGGCGAGCCTGCCCGCCTGGACGACGCCCGCTTCCTGCTGCCCGTGCTCGGCGTGCCGCCCGATCCGGCGGCCGACTCCGCAGCGGACACGCTGGCATCGGTGGTGCCACCCGACACCTCCAAACCCGTGCCGCTCACCATGCTGTGGCCGCTGGCCGACCGGCCGCGGCTGGCGGCCGGCGCGCCCGGTGGCACCACACCGGTGCGGCTGATCGACGACGACCTCGCGACGTCCCTGGCGCCGGGTGGTCGGCTCGACACGATGCTGTCGGCGGTCGACTTCGCGACCGGCCCGCAGGTGGACCCGGACGGGCAGGTGCGCAGTGCGCTGTGTCTTGCCGTCGACCCCGACCTGCTGGTCACGGTGAACGCGATGACGGGCGGCTACGTCGTCAACGACGCGCCCGAGGCGGGCCCCGGCACGCCGACACATCCCGGCGCCGGCCAGGACGCCGCGGTGGCCTGGCTGAATCGGCTCAAGACGCTGGCCCAGCGGATGTGCGTCGCACCGACGACATACGCGCAGGCCGACCTCGACGCGCTGCACCGGGTCGGCGATCCCGGGCTGAGCGGGATCGCCGTAAACGGCGCCGGCGACATCGTCGACCAGATCCTCGGCGTCGTGTCCACCCGCGGGGCCAGCCTCATCGGCGACGGACCGGTCACCGGCCCCGCCGTGGAGCTGCTGTCGGCTCAAGGACCGACCGTGGCGATCGGTGCGGCCAACGTCGCGGCGCAAGATTCGGCCACCGGCGAGCCGGGGACCGCGGACGTGACGCCCGTACGCTACACGCCGCAATTGGTCGCCGCCCCGTTCGACTCGGCCGTCGGCGCCGCGCTGGCCGGTGCCGGCACCGACCCGGTGTCGCCGACATACCTGGATCCCACACTGGACGTCCCGCTCAAGCACGATTCGGCGGTGGCCCGCCGCCAGGACGCGCTGGGCTCACTGCTGTGGCGCGGCCTGCAGCCCGACACCGAACCTCGCACCCAGATCCTGGTGCCGCCGCTCGCGTGGAACCTGCAACCCGACGATGCGCAGGCGATACTCACTGCGGTGGCCACCACGATCCACGCCGGTCTGGCGGTGCCGCGGCCGCTGACCGCGGTGATCGCCGAGGGCAACGCGGTGCCGCCACCCGAGCTGGCGACGCTGCCCGACGGGGCGCTGGGAAACCCGCGTGGCCGGTTCGACGACGCCATCGTCTCCGGTATCGCGGCGGTGACCGGACGACTGTGGGGGTTGACGTCGGCACTGACCACCGACGTGCGCACCGGGCTGACCGGCGTCCAGTACACCGCACCGCTGCGCGAGGACTTGCTGCGGGCGCTGAGCCAGTCGGTGCCGCCCGATGCCCGAAACGGCCTGGCCCAGCAGCGGCTGACGACGGTCGGCCGCGCGGTCGATGACCTGTTCGGCGCGGTCACCATCGTCAACCCCGGCGGCTCCTACACGCTGGCCACCGAGCGCAGCCCCCTGCCGCTGGCGCTGCGTAATGATCTGCCGGTACCGATCCGGGTCAGGCTGCAGGTCGACGCCCCGCCCGGGATGTCGGTGACCGACGTGGGCGAGATCGAGCTGCCGCCCGGCTATCTGCCGCTGCGGGTGCCGGTCGAGGTGCACTTCACCCAGCGGGTCGCGGTGGACGTGGCGCTGCGCACCGCCGACGGGCTGCCGCTGGGCGAGCCGGTGCGGCTGTCCGTGCATTCCAACGCCTACGGCAAGGTGCTGTTCTTGATCACGCTGTCGGCGGGTGCGGTGCTTGTCGCGCTGGCCGGGCGGCGCCTGTGGCACCGTTTCCGCGGCCAGCCGGACCGCGCCGATTTGGACCGGCCGGACCCGCTGGACACCGCGATCCGCCATGCACCCGGCGAGGACGTGGATGAACTGACCCGCGCCGGCGAAGAAAAGAGATGAGTACCGCCGGGCGGCGTGGGCCAGGTCCGCCGCAGCCGCCGCCGGCCAACAGCGGCCGGATGCCTCCGGGACAGGTGCCACCACGCCACCGCGTTCCCCGCGCCGGGCAGGGCTACCCCCCGCCGCGCCGTATATCGCCGCCACCACCGCAACGGATCCCGCGCGGACCCGCGCCGCGGCGGCGGGCCGGACGCCCCGAACTGTCCGACGCGGCCGTGGTCTCGCGGTCCTGGGGCATGGCGTTCGCGACGCTGATCAGCCGCCTGACCGGCTTTGCCCGTATCGTGCTGCTGGCCACCATCCTGGGTGCGGCGCTCTCCAGCGCCTTCTCGGTGGCCTACCAGCTGCCCAACTTGATCGCCGCGCTGGTGCTCGAGGCGACGTTCACCGCGATCTTCGTGCCGGTGCTGGCCCGCGCTGAGCGCGACGACCCCGACGGCGGCACCGCCTTCGTGCGGCGACTGGTGACCCTGGCCACCACGCTGCTGCTGATCACCACCGTGCTGTCGGTGGCCGCCGCGCCGCTGCTGGTCCGGCTGATGCTGGGCAGCGACCCGGAGGTCAACCGGGAGCTGACGACGGCGTTCGCCTACCTGCTCCTCCCCCAGGTGCTGTTCTACGGGCTGTCGTCGGTATTCATGGCGATCCTGAACACCCGCAACGTGTTTGGGCCACCGGCTTGGGCGCCGGTCTGCAACAACGTCGTCGCCATTGTGACGCTGGGCCTGTATCTGCTTGTGCCGGGTGAACTTTCGGTCGATCCGGTGCGGATGGGCAATGCCAAGTTGCTCGTGCTGGGCGTCGGCATGACGCTGGGTGTGGCGACGCAGGTCGCCGTGCTGGTGGTCGCGATCCGCCGCGAACGGATCAGCCTGCGCCCGCTGTGGGGTATCGACGACCGCTTGAAGCAGTTCGGCGCGATGGCCGCCGCGATGGTGCTTTACGTATTGATCAGCCAGCTCGGTCTGATCGTCGGCAACCGAATCGCCAGCGGCGCAGCGGCTTCCGGCCCGGCGATCTACAACTACACCTGGCTGGTCCTGATGCTGCCGTTCGGCATGATCGGCGTGACCGTGCTGACCGTCGTGATGCCGCGGCTGAGCCGCAACGCTGCGGCCAACGACACCCCCGCGGTGCTGGCCGACCTGTCGCTGGCCACCCGGCTGACGATGGTGACGCTGATTCCGATCGTGGCGTTCATGACCGTCGGCGGCCCGGCGATCGGCAGCGCGCTCTTCGCGTACGGCAACTTCGGTGAGGTCGATGCCGGCTACCTGGGCATGGCGATCACGCTGTCGGCGTTCACGTTGATCCCCTACGCCCTGGTGCTTTTGCAGCTTCGGGTGTTCTATGCGCGCCAGCAGCCTTGGACGCCGATCGTGCTGATCATCGTCATCACGACCGTCAAGATCGCCGCGTCGATCGCCGCGCCGTACCTGACCGACGACCCCGACCTGGTCGCAGGCTATCTGGGTCTGGCCAACGGTCTGGGCTTCCTGGCAGGCGCCACGGTCGGCTACTACCTGCTGCGCGCCAATCTCAATCCGCCGGGCGGGCGGCTGGTCAGCCTGCAGGTGCTGCGGACCATCCTGGTGACCATCGCCGCCTCGCTGACCGCGGGACTCATCGCCCACATCGTCGACCAACTGCTGGGCCTGGAATCGCTGACCCGCAACTGGGGCGGCGCCGGATCGCTGCTGCGGCTGCTCGTGCTGGGTGTGATCATGGCGCCGATCATCGCCGGCGTCATGCTGGCAGCGCAGGTGCCCGATGCCCAGGCCGCGTTGGCCGCCGTCCGGCGCCGCCTCGGCGGGCGCACGACGGTAGCCGCACCCGCAGCTGCGCCGCCCTACCGGCCCCGCCCGGGCACCCCCCTCACGTACGCTGATCAGAGGAATTCGTTCGCGTCACGGCGGAGTCAGGTCCCGACGGCCGCCCGGCGCGGGCCTCCGGCTGGCGTTGCCGGGGACTGGATGCGGAAAGGACCAGCGGTGACCGACGAACCCGCAGGCGACTCCGCGCCGGGCCCCGACGCCACGGCCACCACCAAGATGCCGCGGCCGTCCGCCGACGACTTCCAACCCGACGTGCCAGAGCACGAGGAGACCACCGAGTTCGCGGCCGAGACGGCCAACGGCACCGCACCCATGCCGGTGTCCGGCCGGCCGCCGGCCGACTACGGCGGCGATCCGACCCGCGAACCGCTCGCGTTCGACGTGCCGCGCGAACCCCCCATCGAGGCCGCGACCTCCGACGAGGACGTCCACCTCATACCGGGCGCAACCATCGGCGGTGGCCGGTACCGGCTGCTGGTGTTCCACGGCGGCCCGCCCAACCTGCAGTTCTGGCAGGCCCTGGACACCGCACTGGGCCGCCAGGTCGCGTTGACTTTCGTCGACCCCGACGCGACGCTGCCCGACGAGGAGTTGCAGCAGATCCTGTCGCGCACCCTCAAGCTCAGCCGCATCGACATGCCCGGCGTTGCCCGGGTGCTCGATGTCGCCAGCACGGGGTCAGGCGGCCTGGTGGTATCGGAATGGATCCGCGGCGGATCGCTCGCCGAAGTTGCCGAGACGTCGCCCTCTCCGATCGGCGGGGCCCGCGCCATCCAGTCGCTGGCCGCGGCCGCGGAGGCCGCCCACCGCTCGGGTGTCGCTCTGTCGATCGACCACCCCAGCCGGGTGCGGGTCAGCATCGAGGGCGACGTGGCGCTGGCCTTCCCCGCTACCCTGCCCGACGCCACGCCCGAGGACGACATCCGCGGCATCGGGGCGGCGCTCTATGCACTGCTGGTCAATCGGTGGCCACTGCCCGAGTCCGGGGTGCGCAGCGGGTTGGCCCCCGCCGAACTCGATCCCGCCGGCCAGCCCATCGAACCCCGGGCCGTCGACCGTGACATCCCGTTCCAGATCTCGGCGGCCGCGGCCCGCGCCGTCCAGGAGGGCGGCGGTATCCGCAGCGCCCCGACGCTGCTCAACCTGCTGCAGCAGGCCACCGCGATCGCAGACCGCACCGAAGTCATCTCGCCGGTCGACGAACCCGAACCGCTGCCAACGACCCGGTTCCGCGGCGCACCCACCGACGACCCCGAGTCGGCGGCACGTCGCCGCAAGGGACTGATGGTCGGGCTGGGCGTCGGTGGTGCGATCATCGTCGTTGCGTTGATCGTGCTCGCCTCGGTGCTTAGCCGGATCTTCGGCGACGTCGGCGGCGGCCTCGGCGGCGACGAGCTTGGCCTCAATGCCCCCACGACGTCCGTCGAAGGTGGTGAAGGTGGTGACGGCTCCGGCGGCGCCATCGTCAAACCCGTTCGGGCGACGGTGTTTTCACCCGAAGGTGAGGCCGACTCGCCTGATGAGGCGGGGCTGGCCATCGACGGCAACCAGTCGACGGTGTGGCCCATCGACACCTACACGGATCCCGTGCCCTTCCCCAACTTCAAGAACGGCGTCGGGCTGATGCTCCAGCTGCCCAAGCCCACAACTCTGGGCGAGGTCACCATCAACGTGAACAGCACCGGCACCGCGGTCGAGATCCGCTCGTCGCAGACGCCGACACCGTCGTCGCTGGACGACACCACCGTGCTGACGCCTGCCACCACGTTGAAGCCCGGCTCCAACACCGTCAAGGTGGACAACGCCGAGCCGACGTCGAACGTGCTGGTGTGGGTCTCCACGCTGGGCACCGTCGACGGTGAGAGCCGCTCCGATGTCGCCGAGATCACCCTCAAGGCCGCCTCCTAACGACCTTTCGTCGAGCCGCCTCCTAACCCGGCTATCCCCAGGTCCGCAAACTGGTGTCAGGGGGCACCCCCTGCGCCGTTTAGTGTTCGGCTGTGGGGACCTTCGGGGGGAATACCGAGCGGGATCGGACCGACGCAGAATTGCTGGCCGCGCACATCGCCGGTGACCGGTACGCCTTCGAAGAGCTGTTCTACCGCCACCACCGTCAGCTGTACCGGCTGGCACAGATCACCAGCCGCAACCCCGACGACGCGGCCGACGCGCTGCAGGACGCCATGCTGTCGGCCCACCGCACGGCGCCGGCTTTCCGCCACGACGCCGCGGTCAGCAGCTGGCTGTATCGCATCGTCGTCAACGCGTGCCTCGACCGGCTGCGCCGCCACAAGAACCATCCGACCACCGCGCTGCTGGACGATGCCTGCCACGTTGGCGACCCGACGCCACGCGTGGAAACCGCGATCGTCGTGGAACGCGCCCTGATGCGGTTGCCCGTCGAGCAGCGTGCGGCGGTGGTCGCGGTCGACATGCAGGGCTACTCGGTCGCCGAGACGGCCCGCATGCTCGGGGTCGCCGAGGGCACCGTGAAGAGCCGCTGTTCGCGCGCCCGGGCCAAGCTGGCGGAGGCGCTCGAGTACTTCGGCGCCGGCGCCGCAGCGGCCTCGGAGCCCCGGGGTGGCTGAGGATGGAACCGCAGCCGCTCCGTCGCCGTCAAACCTTGCGTGGTGGAGACTGGCTGACGTCAAGGCGACTACAAACCGGCGGGGGCGGCGATGGACAGCGGCGCGGGCGACGAACCCGATCCGGCGGCCATCGAGCGCGTCCGCCGCTACCTGGCCGAACTCGGTTCCGACGAAGCGTCCGCGCCCGACGTGCCCGCGCCCGTGACCTCCCGGGTGGGCGCCGCACTGCGGGCCGCACCCGCCCATGCGGTCCGTCGTTCGGTTCCCAGACTGCCGCGCGTGCAGGTGTTCGGGCTGGTCATCGGTGTCGGCGCCGCGACGATAGCCGCTGTCCTCGGCGGTGTGATGTTGGTTCGCGACCCGGCGCCGACGCGCTCTGTCGGGCCGACGGCCGAGAGCATCACCGTGTCGCGGACGTCACGGGACATCCCGCTGTCGAATCCACAGATCGTCGGGTTGTTGTCGCAGCGCCCTGACTACGGGCCGCTCGCCGACCCGCAACGGCGTGCCTCCTGCCTCAGCGGGCTGGGCTACTCGGCGAGCACGCAGGTGCTGGGTGCGCGGCCCGTCGACATGTCCGGGCACCCCGGGGTGATGATGCTGCTACCCGGCGACACGCCCGAGGCGGTCGTGGCCCTGGTGGTCGAGCCGAATTGCAGTTCAGCGCACACCGGGCTGCTTGCCGACACAGTGGTCACTCGTCCGTAATCTGTCCCTCGAGCCGCGCGGGAACACCCCGGCATACGCTGGTGTTTGTACCCGTGCCGACGAAATCCGGCAGAAAGGCGCACATGACGTCCACATCCACGGTTCATGACGTGATCGTCATCGGATCCGGCCCGGCCGGCTACACGGCGGCCGTCTACGCCGCCCGCGCCCAACTGAAGCCCCTTGTCTTCGAAGGCACGCAGTTCGGCGGCGCGCTGATGACCACCACCGAGGTCGAGAACTACCCGGGCTTCCGCGACGGCATCACGGGCCCCGAGCTGATGGACGAGATGCGCGAGCAGGCCCTGCGGTTCGGCGCCGACCTGCGCATGGAGGACGTCGAATCCGTGTCGCTGGACGGTCCCGTCAAGACGGTCACGGTCGGCGACGAGACACACCGGGCACGCGCCGTCATTCTCGCGATGGGCGCGGCGGCCCGACACCTCGGCGTGCCCGGTGAGGACGCGCTACTGGGCATGGGCGTCAGCACGTGTGCCACCTGTGACGGGTTCTTCTTCCGCGACCAGGACATCGCGGTGGTCGGCGGCGGCGACTCGGCCATGGAGGAAGCCACCTTCCTGACCCGGTTCGCCCGCAGTGTCACGGTCGTCCATCGCCGCGACGAGTTCCGCGCGTCCAAGATCATGGTGGAGCGGGCCCGCAACAACGAGAAGATCACGTTCCTCACCAACACCAAGGTGACCGCGATCGAGGGTGATCCGAAGGTCACCGGTGTGCGGTTGCGCAACACCATCACCGGCGAGGAATCCGCGCTGGCCGTCACGGGCGTGTTCGTTGCGGTCGGCCACCACCCCCGCTCGGAGCTGGTGCGCGGCCAGGTCGACCTCGATCCCGATGGTTATGTTCTGGTCCAAGGCAACACGACCGCCACCTCCGTCGAGGGTGTGTTCGCGGCGGGCGACCTCGTCGACCGCACGTATCGCCAAGCCGTCACCGCGGCGGGCACCGGCTGTGCCGCGTCCATTGACGCCGAACGCTGGCTGGCCGAAAACGCTTCTGCCACAACCGATGAAAGCACCGACGACACCGATCTGATAGGAGCACCACTATGACCGAGACCAGCGCCAACAGTTCTACGGTCGCCGTAACCGACGACTCGTTCTCCGACGACGTGCTGTCGAGCAGCACCCCGGTGCTGGTGGACTTCTGGGCCACCTGGTGCGGGCCGTGCAAGATGGTCGCTCCTGTGCTCGAGGAGATCGCCAGTGAAAAAGCCGGCGCGCTGACTGTGGCCAAGCTCGACGTCGACGCGAATCCCGCCACCGCGCGTGATTTTCAGGTGGTGTCGATCCCGACGCTGATCCTGTTCAAGGACGGCGCTCCGGTGAAGCGGATCGTGGGCGCGAAAGGCAAGGCCGCGTTGTTGCGCGAACTTGCTGACGTGGTCTAACTTCGCGATTAACAGGCCTAACACCCGCCTGGGGTTTTCCCGAATCGGGGAACTGTCTGCGACAATGCTGCCTAGCCTGTCTTTGCTTTGTCAGCGTACCGCCGCTGACGACCGTGACCCGAAAGGCCTGGTATGTCGAGTCTGCGTCGCGGTGACCGCGGGGGTGCGGTCACCGAGATCCGTGCGGCGCTGGCGGCGTTGGGACTGATCGGCAACCCCGACGCAGACCTGACCACCGGCAAGCACGTCGCGCTGGATTTGTTCGACGACGAACTTGACCATGCGGTGCGCGCCTTCCAGCAGCACCGCGGATTACTGGTCGACGGCATCGTCGGTGAAGCGACTTACCGTGCGCTGAAAGAAGCTTCGTACCGCCTCGGGGCACGCACGCTCAATCACCAATTCGGCGCGCCGATGTACGGCGACGACGTCGCCACCCTGCAGGCCCGGCTGCAGGATCTCGGGTTCTACACCGGGCTGGTCGACGGCCACTTCGGGCTGCAGACGCACAACGCCCTGATGTCATACCAGCGCGAGTATGGGCTCTACCCCGACGGCATCTGCGGCCCGGAAACGTTGCGCTCCTTGTACTTTCTCGGTTCGCGGGTTACCGGCGGCTCACCGCACGCGATCCGGGAGGAGGAGTTGGTCCGCAGCTCGGGTCCCCGGCTGTCGGGTAAGCGGATCATCATCGACCCGGGCCGCGGCGGCGGCGATCACGGTCTGATCATGAATGGCCCGGGTGGTCCGATCAGCGAAGTGGACATCCTGTGGGACTTGGCCAGTCGCCTCGAAGGGCGGATGACCGCCATCGGCATGGAGACATTCCTGTCGAGGCCGGCCAACCGTGCCCCGTCCGACGCCGAACGCGCCGCGACGGCCAACACCGTCGGCGCCGACTTGATGATCAGCCTGCGCTGTGCCACCCAGGCCAGCCCGGCCGCAAACGGTGTGGCCTCGTTCCACTTCGGCAACTCGCACGGATCGGTCTCCACCATCGGCCGCAATCTGGCCGACTTCATTCAACGAGAAGTGGTGGCGCGCACCGGATTACGCGACTGCCGCACACACGGGCGGACCTGGGATCTGTTGCGCCTGACCCGGATGCCCACCGTGCAGGTCGACGTCGGCTACATCACCAATCCGCGTGACCGCGAGAGGCTGGTGTCCACCCAGGCCCGTGACTCGATCGCCGAAGGCATTCTGGCGGCGGTCAAGCGGCTCTACCTGCTCGGCAAGAACGATCGCCCCACGGGCACATTCACTTTCGCCGAACTGCTCGCACACGAATTGTCCGTCGAACAAGCCGGTCGCGTCAGCCCGAGCTGATCTTCGGCGATCAGTAGCAGGGGCTCGATCCCGCGCCGACCGGCTGCTGCAGCTGCGAGGTCTCCAGCAGCCGCTCCAGCGCTGCTTCCACATCGGCCTTCCAGCCCAGTCCTTGCTCCAGTTCGAGCCGGAGCCTGGGGAAGTATCGATGCTGCGCCACCACGACGAAACCGGCGTCCTGGAGCAGGTCCGAGTCGAGGACGCATTGTTCGACCGAGCAGTCGCCGAGCACCTCGATGACCGGTCGCAGATCCGGCGACACCAGCCGCGGGTCTGCGAGCTCGGCCACCTCGGCCGTGTGCCCGAAGGCTTCCAGCGCCCGCACACCACGGCGGACGAGATCGCCGACGACCGCGGCGATCAGGCTGCGGGGCAGCGCCTCGGCGCCGTGACCGGACTCGACTCCCAGCGACGTGAGCAGGACCGCGTCGGCGCTGACCGGTGCGGTGGGAAAGCGCCGCGCCCGCGGCACGGCACCCGGCGGGGCGTAGAACGCATACCCGAGGCACGGTGCGTCGCCGGACTCCACGGGGGGCTCCCCTTCATCGTCGTCACCGGGGTTGTCTGGGCACTGCACCGCGAGCTGTCCGCACGATCCCCACTCGAGCATCACCATGGACAGCCAGGCTTCCTTCTCGAACTCCGGGTCGCTCAGGTGATCGTCGGCCCGCAGCGTCGCAGGATCCACCTCCCAGTACACGCATCGACGCGCGTGCTTGGGCAGCTGCTCGAATAATTCGAGCCGCAGGGGCGTGATTCGCGCTGACACTAAACTCCCCGGGTTCCGCGCGGTGCTGACATGCACGGCTGCCACTCCAGGATAGAAGGGCGTGCCGTCAAAGGTCCGCTTTCTCCCCATTCGGTCATCGGCGGCCGCCGTCGAACCGAATCCTGTTGGTACTCATGGAGTTTCCTCTGCGGGCGGGCGGCGGCGCGTGCCGCGGCGGGTCGATGTGTCACAGTGACGTAATTACCGCGTGTCGTTGGTCAGCGGCTCGACGAGTTCATCAGGTCGACAATTCGCTGCAAGTCCTCGACCGACCCGAACTCCACCACGATCTTGCCTTTGCGTTTGCCAAGGCTCACCGTGACTCGGGTATCGAACGCGGTCGAGAGCCGCTCAGCAACGTCCTGCAGCCCCGGCATGTGGATCGGCTTGCGCCGCGGGGCCGACGGCGAGGCGGTGTCATCGCGGTTCGCGAGCGTGACCGCCTCCTCGGTGGCGCGCACGGACAGACCCTCGGCGACGATGCGGGCCGCGAGCTCCTCCTGCTGCTCCGGGCCCCCCTCGAGCGACAGCAGGGCGCGGGCATGTCCGGCTGACAACACCCCGGCGGCCACCCTCCGCTGCACCGCGACCGGCAGGCGCAGCAGCCGGATCATGTTGGTGATGAGTGGCCGCGACCGGCCGATGCGCGCGGCGAGTTCATCGTGGGTGACGCCAAACTCGTCGAGCAGCTGTTGATAGGCGGCCGCCTCTTCCAATGGGTTCAGCTGGACGCGATGGATGTTCTCCAGCAGTGCGTCCCGGAGCATGCTGTCGTCGGCGGTTTCGCGCACGATCGCCGGGATGGTGGCCAGGCCGGCCTGCTGCGCCGCACGCCAGCGGCGCTCCCCCATGACGATTTGGTACCGCGGCGCGCCGTTGTGCGGCGGCACCGGTACCGCGCGCACCACGATCGGCTGCATGAGACCGAACTCACGGATCGAGTGCACGAGCTCGGCCAGCGCCTCCTCATCGAAGGCCTGGCGTGGCTGACGCGGATTGGCTTCGATCGCCGACGGGTCGATTTCCCGGTACACCGCACCGACGGTGTTGGCGTCCGGCACTGGGGCGCCGCCGAGGACGACGTCGGCGGCGGCATCGCCCATGCGATGGCCGGGTACCACCGCCTCGCCGTCGGCGGGACTGGTGGGAATCAGGGACGCCAGGCCGCGGCCGAGGCCGCTCCGCTTGCGTGTCGGCTGAGTCATGACCGTCCTCTCTCGGGTGAACCTCGTTCGGCGAGTTCACGGCTGGCGTCCAGATAGCTCATCGCTCCCCGCGAGCCGGGGTCGTAGTCGAGGATCGTCATGCCGTAGCCGGGCGCCTCGGACACCTTGACGCTGCGCGGGATGACGGTCTTCAGCACCTTGTCGCCGAAGTGCGACCGCACATCTTCGGCAACCTGATCGGCAAGCCTGGTCCGCCCGTCGTACATCGTCAGGATCACGGTGGACACGTTCAGGTGAGGATTGAGGTGTGCCTTGACCATCTCGATGTTGCGGAGCAGTTGTCCCACCCCCTCGAGGGCGTAGTACTCGCACTGGATCGGGATCAACACCTCAGGAGCGGCCACGAGCGCGTTGATGGTGAGCAGTCCCAGCGATGGCGGACAGTCGATGAAGACATAGTCGAAGTCGTGCTGCGCCAGCTCCACGAGCGCGGTGCGCAGCCGGCCCTCCCGCGCCACCATGCTGACCAATTCGATCTCCGCACCGGCGAGGTCGATGGTGGCCGGGAGGCAGAACAGCCGCTCGCTGTGGGGGCTGCGCTGCAGCGCATCCCGCAGCGGGATCTCACCGATCAGAACTTCATAGGACGACGGCGTCCCCTCCCGGTGCTCGACACCCAGTGCGGTGCTGGCATTGCCTTGCGGGTCGAGATCGATGACGAGCGTCTTCAGGCCTTGCAGTGCAAGTGCCGCCGCTACGTTGACCGCGGTTGTTGTCTTGCCGACGCCGCCCTTCTGATTGGCGATGGTGAACACGCGCTGATGCGCGGGCCGCGGCAGCCAACCGTGGCGGGCGTGCAGCAACTGCATGGCGCGTTGGGCTTCCGCGCCAATTGGTGTGTCGAGGACGGCGTCTTCGGTCCATGTTTCACGTGAAACGTCGTTCCACGTCTCACCGGGGGCACCTCCCGGGGTACCTCCCGCTTGCGGGGGAGAAACATCGGGACGCACCGTCGCATCGCTGGACGTTCCGCCGGGCGCCGCACGGTCGCCCTCCGGCACCGAACTCATCCTCTTCTCCTGCCCGTTCGTTCCGACCGGTTGGATGCCGGAATCGGCTTCCCGCGCCGCGCGACGACCACGGTTACGGGCGGATCCAAGTAGTTCGCGCCACATCTCATCACCCTTACATCGACGGCGCCGAGCGACGCCATCACACGCCGGTGTTCACCGATCTCGTCCTCGGCGCGCTCGCCCTTGATGGCCAACATGCGCCCGTCGGGGCGCAGCAGCGGCATGCTCCACTTGGTCAGTTTGTCCATCGACGCCACCGCCCTGGAGACAACCGCGTCCATCTCCCCCACCTGTTGTCGCACGGTCGATTCCTCGGCCCGGCCCCGGATGACCGTCGCCTCGATGCCGAGCTCGTCGATCACCTCGCGCAGAAACTCGCTGCGGCGTAGTAGTGGTTCGATGAGCGTCACCCGAAGGTCCGGCCGGGCCAACGCCAACGGTATCCCGGGTAGGCCGGCTCCACTACCGATGTCCGCAACCCGCTCGCCCGGTGAGAGAAGCTCGGCAACCGCCGCGCTATTCAATAGGTGACGGTCCCACAGGCGGTCCACCTCGCGTGGACCGAGTAGCCCGCGCTCGACGCCGGCGCCGGCCAAGATCTCCGCGTAGCGCTGCGCCCGCTCGCTCCCGATTCCGAAGAAGGCGTCCGCGGCTGGCGGCGCCGCCGACACCTCCACATGTTTCACGTGAAACACCCTCCGGATCTCACGGGCCGGATAACTGCGGCGCGGCACAAACTACATCTGTGTAACTCTGGTCCTCAGTCGATCAAGACGACGACGCGCCGCGACGGCTCCACGCCCTCGCTCTCGCTGTGCACGCCGTCGACCGCGGCCACCGCGTCGTGGACGACCTTGCGTTCGAACGGCGTCATCGGTGCGAGCTCTTCCCGCTCGCCCGTCTCCAGCACCCGGCGCGCAACCTTGTCGCCCAAGGTCGCCAGCTCCTCGCGCCGCCGCCGACGCCAGCGCGCGATGTCGAGCATCAGCCGGCTCCGCTCGCCGGTCTTCTGGTGCACTGCCAACCGCGTCAGCTCCTGCAGCGCGTCCAGCACCTCGCCCTTGCGGCCCACCAACTTCGTGAGCTCGCCGCCGCCGTCGATGCTGACGATCGCGCGGTCGCCCTCCACGTCGAGGTCGATGTCGCCGTCGAAGTCGAGCAGGTCCAATAGCTCCTCGAGGTAGTCGCCCGCGATCTCACCCTCAGCGACCAGCCGCTCCTCCAGATCCTCGCCGGTGGTCGTCACGGCGCCCTCCGCGCCGTTCTCATCGACCGCCTCGGCCTCGCTGCGTTCGGTCGTCTCGGCGTCCGTCATGTCTGAATCTCCCTCATCCCCCGGTACTGCTCTAGTCAACGTTTCCGCTTCTTCGGTCGCGCGCCCGGACGTGGAGTCGCCCCGGGCCGCGGTGCGCGGTTCTCCGCGGCCCCGCCCGCACTCGGCTTGCTCGTGCTTGACCCGGGCACCTCGCCATCGATGCCCAACTCAGTCGCCGTCGAGTCGACGTCGCCGTCCGACGCACCGTCCGTCGTCGCGCCCTGCGCCTTGCGCGTCCGTTTGGGCTTGGCTCCGGGTGGCGGTGCGTTCGCCGCGCGACGCTCCTGCGCCTCGAGCTTCTTGGCTTCTTCCTCTTTTTCGATCTTGCCGAACACGTAGTGCTGCTGACCGAACGTCCAGATGTTGTTGGCGAGCCAGTACATGATGATGGCCAGCGGCAGGAACGGCCCGCCCACCACCACGCCGACCGGAAACACGTACAGCGCGAGCTTGTTCATCATCGCGGTCTGTGGGTTGGCCGCGGCCTCGGGACTCTGCCGCGCCACCGATGCCCGGCTGTTGAAGTAGGTCGCAGTGCCGGCCAGGATCATCATCGGCACGCCGACCGCGATCACGGCGATCCGATTGAATTCGTTGAACGCGCCGAGACCGGTGGTCTGAATCATCGTCGCGCCGATCGGTGCACCGAACAGGTTGGCGTCCAGGAAGTGGCCGACGTCGGTCGCGCTGAACACGTAGTTGCCCAGCGACCGGTTCAGTTCCGGCGACAGCTGGGGCTGACCGAAACCACCCTGCGTGCGGTTGAACGACCGCAGCACGTGATACAGGCCGAGGAACACCGGGACCTGCGCCAGCATCGGGAGGCAGCCCAGGATCGGGTTGAACCCGTGTTCCTTCTGCAGCTTCTGCATCTCGAGCGCCATGCGCTGGCGGTCCTTGCCGTATTTCTTCTGCAACGCCTTGATCTGGGGCTGCAACTCCTGCATCTGGCGCGTGGTCCGGATCTGCCGGACAAAGGGTTTGTAGAGGATGGCCCGCAGGGTGAACACCAAGAACATCACCGACAGCGCCCAGGCGAAGAAGTTCGACGGCCCCAGGAGGAAGGCGAACGCCTTGTACCAGACCCACATGATCGCCGACACCGGGTAGTAGATGATGTCGAGGCTGAACCAATCAAACACGAGACTCGCTCCTGGTCCTGGGTTGCGTCGGCGGCTTCTGCGTACTCGCTTACGTCGCCGCGCATTACGCGCGCGTCGCCGCCGCGCTCCGGTATTGGGTCCCATCCTCCCCGATGCCATGGGCCGCACTTCAGCAGCCGCACGATGGCCAGCCAGCTGCCTCGGATGAGGCCGTACTCGCTCAATGCCTCCACCGCGTACTGGCTGCAGGTCGGGGTGAACCGGCATGTCGGTAGGCGCAATGGCGAGACGGTGTTGCGGTACAGCTGGATGAGAAAGATCACGCCGCGCACAACGGCCGAGCCGGGTGAAGATTTCATCGCGTTGCCCCGGTTCGCGGCCGTGCCCGGCGCAGCGCCGTCCGGAGTTCCTGTTCGAGCCGCGCGGAGATCGCGTAGCGGCTGCCGGGCAGCGCCCGGATCACCACCCAGTCCGCGGGGTCCAGTTCGTCGATGACGGTGCGGGCCACGTGGCGCAGCCGACGGGCCACCCGATGTCGCTGTACGGCGTTGCCGACGGATTTGGCGACGACCAGCCCGATCCTGGGTCCGCCGTTGGCGGCGGCGTCATCGGAGCGCAAAGCGTGCACGACGAGATCGGGCTGCACCGCCCGCATCCCTTGACTGACGGTGGCACCGAACTCCGTCGATCGCGTCATCCGGTACCGCGCCGGAAGCACCTCGCTAGATCCTGCGTCGAATCACGCAGTCAGCTTGCGGCGGCCCTTGCCGCGCCGGTTCGCGACGATGGACCGGCCGGCCCGGGTACGCATCCGCAGCCGGAACCCATGCACCCGCGCCCGGCGGCGGTTGTTGGGCTGAAAGGTCCGCTTGCCCTTGGCCACGGCTGTCACTCCTTGTTGCGTATGGCACCCGCAACCCACGCCGATGAATCCTCATGCCGGTGGGGCCGCGGTTGCCGTTGGTAAGCTCGTCCGTCTCGCTTGCTAACCGGCGCGGTCTCCAGTCGTTCCTGGGTCGCAGCCGTATCGCCACGTGCGGGCGACTGTTCGAGGGTACTGACGAGATTTCGCTGGGTCAAACCTCGCTCCCCCGCGGCCAAATGCTTTACAACCGCCACAACCGTCACGCACTTTGGCGACCCGCCATCAAAGCCACGTTCAATGTTGTAGAACGGTTGGCACCCGGGGAGAAAACTGTTAGCTTCTGGCAATGCCGTTTCGATAACGGAATGGCGACAGACAACGAAGCGAGGATGCCCGCCCAGTCGCGAGCCCACAGTGAGCAAGACCGCTGTGACGAGCCCCGGCCCGCGGCGTCCCCGTCGGTAGACAACTGAGGCGACGGCGGCTGTCCTGTGTCCACAACCTGTGGATAACCATGTGGACAGTTCGTCATCGTTCATATGGTCGTCTCTGGACCGGCCACGAGGGGGTACCCGTCTTTGACAGCTGACCCCGACCCACCATTTGTCGCCGTGTGGAACAACGTCGTTGCCGAGCTCAATGGCGACGCCGAGCCCGGCGAGCAGTTCAACGGCGACTCCACGTTGCCGTCACTAACCCCGCAGCAAAAGGCCTGGTTAAAGCTGGTCAAGCCACTTGTCATCACCGAAGGGTTTGCCCTGCTCTCGGTGCCGACACCTTTTGTGCAGAACGAGATCGAACGACACCTGCGGGAGCCGATCATCACCGCGCTCAGCCGCCAACTCGGCCAGCGCGTCGAACTCGGGGTACGCATCGCCGCACCCCCCGCCGACGAGCCCGACGACGGGCTCAACGGGTTCGCCGCCGCGGCCACCGCGCCGGAACAAGACGAAGTTGACGAGGATTCCGAAGCCCGCGCCAGCGCCGAAGAAAGCTGGCCGACGTACTTCTCGAGTCGGTCGCAGAACTCGACACCCGCTGAGGCCACCGCGGTCAACTTGAACCGGAGATACACCTTCGACACGTTCGTCATCGGAGCCTCGAACAGATTCGCTCACGCCGCGACGCTCGCGATTGCTGAGGCGCCCGCCCGGGCCTACAACCCCCTCTTCATCTGGGGCGAATCCGGCCTCGGCAAGACGCACCTTTTGCACGCCGCCGGGAATTACGCCCAACGCCTCTTCCCGGGCATGCGGGTCAAGTACGTCTCCACCGAAGAATTCACCAACGATTTCATTAACTCATTGCGCGACGATCGCAAGGCGTCGTTCAAGCGCAGCTACCGCGACATCGATGTGCTGCTGGTCGACGACATCCAGTTCATCGAGGGCAAGGAAGGTATCCAGGAGGAGTTCTTCCATACCTTCAACACCCTCCATAACGCCAACAAGCAGATCGTCATCTCCTCCGACCGACCACCCAAGCAACTGGCCACACTCGAGGACCGACTCCGCACCCGGTTCGAGTGGGGGTTGATCACCGACGTTCAGCCGCCCGAGCTCGAAACCCGGATTGCGATTTTGCGCAAGAAGGCGCAGATGGACCGGCTCGACGTGCCCGACGAGGTGCTCGAGCTGATCGCCAGCAGCATCGAACGCAACATCCGCGAACTCGAGGGCGCGCTGATCCGTGTGACCGCCTTCGCCTCACTGAACAAGACGCCGATCGACAAGTCGTTGGCCGAGATCGTGCTCCGCGACCTGATCTCAGATGCCAGCACCATGCAGATCAGCACCGCGGCCATCATGGCCACCACCGCCGAGTACTTCGAAACCACCGTCGAAGAACTCCGCGGGCCCGGCAAAACCCGCGCGTTGGCGCAATCCCGCCAGATCGCCATGTACCTCTGCCGCGAACTCACCGACCTGTCACTGCCCAAGATCGGCCAGGCGTTCGGCCGTGACCACACCACGGTGATGTACGCGGAGAAGAAGATTCGCGGCGAAATGGCCCAGCGCCGCGAGGTGTTCGATCACGTCAAGGAACTCACCACCCGGATCCGCCAACGGGCCAGGCGCTGAGCCCGATTCCGCGCCCCTCGCGAAAAATCTGCAAAAAACTTCTGCACCGGCCGCATCAGTTGTCACAACCGATCCGTGTGGACGCACATGTGGACAGCTTGGTACCACTCGATGGATTACCCGCCGCTTCCTACACAACGCGTCCCACGTCCACAACGCGAAGGCACACAGCCCCAAACCATCCACAACCCACTCACAACCCGACACACATGCCACGCTGGGCCAACATCGGTTCATCCCCAATCTCCACAGGCCCTAATACTGTTGCTCGTATATCTCTGTAGTTTCTTCTCAGAAGAAGCCCGTTGGGGACACAAGCAAGGCCTGCGCGCAGAAGCGGTTCGCAGCGCCGAATGTCGGCGTGATCGATTAGCTTTCAAGTTGAGGCGGAAAGCTCTACGGTGGTTCATCGACAGCCGTTACGGTCGTTCCAACGCATCGTTGAGACGCGTGGTGAGACACCGGGAAACCGCTGGTTGGACCTTATTGTGGTGTTGACCGAAGGGACGCTATGGACGTGGCGACGACAACCGCTGGTCTCACCGATTTGAAGTTCCGCCTGGTACGGGAAGACTTCGCCGACGCAGTGGCGTGGGTTGCCCGAAACCTGCCGACCAGGCCCACCGTTCCCGTCCTCGCCGGCGTGCTGCTGACCGGTTCCGACGATGGGTTGACGATCTCGGGATTCGACTATGAAGTGTCGGCCGAAGTACAGGTTGCGGCCGAAATCGCTTCGCCGGGAAGCGTTTTGGTGTCCGGGCGGTTGTTATCCGACATCACGCGGGCGCTGCCGGCCAAGCCCGTCGACGTCAGCGTGGAAGGCACCCGGGTGTCGTTGACCTGTGGCAGCGCCCGCTTCTCGCTGCCGACCATGGCTGTGGAGGACTATCCGCGCTACCGGCGTTGCCGGAGGACACCGGGGTCATTTCGGCAGAACTGTTCGCCGAGGCGATAGGCCAGGTCGCTATCGCGGCAGGCCGGGATGACACCTTGCCGATGCTCACCGGCATCCGCGTTGAAATTTCCGGTGAGAAGGTGGTTTTGGCGGCGACCGACCGGTTCCGGCTTGCTGTTCGTGAGTTGACGTGGTCCACGGAGTCCGCCGAGATCGAAGCCGCGGTGTTGGTGCCGGCCAAAACGCTGGCCGAGGCCGCGAAGGCGGGTACCGACGGCGCCGACGTGCATCTCTCCTTGGGTACCGGATCGGCCGTCGGCAGGGAGGGCCTGCTCGGTATTCGGAGCGAGGGCAAGCGCAGCACCACCCGACTGCTGGACGCCGAGTTCCCGAAGTTTCGTCAGCTGCTGCCCACCGAGCACACGGCGGTCGCGACGATCGGAGTCGCCGAACTCACCGAAGCCATCAAGCGCGTGGCGCTGGTGGCAGACCGGGGTGCGCAGGTGCGGATGGAGTTCGCTGACGACGCGCTGCGGTTGTCGGCCGGCGCCGACGACGTCGGCCGCGCCGAAGAAGATCTTCCTGTCGAATTCGCGGGCGACCCGTTGACGATCGCGTTCAACCCGACGTATCTGACGGATGGTTTGGGTGCGTTGCACTCGGAGCGAGTGGCGTTCGGCTTCACGACACCCAGCCGTCCGGCGGTGTTGCGCCCGACAAGTGAGGATGATGGGACTGTCGGTGCGACGGGTCCGTTCCCGGCCGCGCAAACCGACTACGTCTACCTGTTGATGCCGGTGCGGCTTCCGGGCTGACCGGCCCTACCGCCACGAAAGAGGCGCGCACATGCAATTGGGTCTGGTCGGCCTGGGCAAAATGGGCTTCAACATGCGGGAACGCCTGCGGGAGGGCGGCCACGAAGTGATCGGTTACGATCCGCGTCCCGAAGTCACCGACGTCCCGACGCTGGCTGGGCTGGCCGAGGCGCTGACCGCGCCGCGCGTGGTGTGGGTGATGGTGCCGTCGGGTCCGGTCACTCACGAAACCATCGTGGCGCTGGCCGACGAACTCAGTGAGGGCGATCTGGTCATTGATGGCGGCAACTCGCGTTATACCGAGGACGGTCCGCACCAGAAGCTGTTGGGTGACAAAGGAATCGCCTTCGTTGATGCTGGCGTGTCGGGTGGCGTCTGGGGCTTGAAAGAAGGCTACGGCCTGATGGTCGGCGGCAGCAATGAAGACGTCGAGCGGGCGATGCCGATCTTCGACACGCTGCGCCCGCCGGGTCCGCGGGAGGACGGGTTCGTGCATGCGGGGCCAGTCGGCGCCGGGCACTACGCGAAGATGGTGCACAACGGCATCGAGTACGGCCTCATGATGGCCTACGCCGAGGGCTATGAGTTGCTGGCGGCCGAGGACCTGATCACCGATACCCAGGCCGTCATCCAGGCCTGGAGCAACGGCACGGTGGTGCGGTCGTGGTTACAGCAACTGCTCGCCAAGGCGTTGAAGGAAGACCCCAAGTTCGTCGACATCAGCGGCTACACCGAGGATTCCGGCGAAGGGCGATGGACGGTCGAGGAGGCCATCCACCACCGGGTGCCGATGCCTGTGATCGCCGCCTCGCTATTCGCGCGGTTCGCCTCACGCCAGGACGACTCCCCCGCGATGAGGGCGGTGTCGGCGCTGCGCAACCAGTTCGGCGGACACGCCGTCAAGAGGATCAGTAAGTCCGGATAGGTGTACGTCCGCCGTCTTGGGTTACGCGATTTCCGGTCATGGGCAGAGGTCGATCTCGACCTCGAACCGGGGCGGACGGTCTTCGTCGGGCCTAACGGCTTCGGTAAGACGAACCTTGTTGAGGCGCTATGGTATTCGGCGACGCTCGGGTCGCACCGGGTCGCTTCTGATGCGCCGCTGATCCGCGCCGGCGCGGAGCGGGCGGTGGTGTCCACGATCGTGGTGAACGACGGCCGCGAGCTCGCGGTGGACCTCGAGATCACCTCCGGGCGAGCCAACAAGGCTCGGCTGAACCGCTCCCCCGTCCGCGCCGCGCGGGAAGTGCTGGGTGTGCTGCGGGCAGTGCTGTTCGCCCCCGAAGACCTAGCGCTGGTGCGCGGTGAACCCGGTGAGCGGCGACGTTACCTCGACGAACTGGCGACCACACGGCGTCCCCGGGTCGCGGGGATTCGTGCCGACTATGACAGGGTGCTCCGCCAGCGGACCGCGCTACTGAAGACCGCCGCGGCTGCCCGGCACCGGGGTGACCGCAGCGTGCTGGAGACTCTCGACGTGTGGGACGGGCACCTCGCGGAGCACGGCGCACAACTGATCGCGGCCCGCGTCGAGTTGGTGAACCAACTCGCCCCCGAAGTGGAAAAGGCGTACCAACTACTGGCGCCGGCATCGCGCCCGGCGTCGATCCGCTACCGCAGCGGCGTCGAGGCCGTCGAGAGTGAGGCGGCGGCGGGCACCGACACCGCGGAGTTGTTCGAAGCTGCGCTTCTCGACGCCCTGGCTCGCCGACGCGACGCCGAGCTCGAACGTGGTGTCTGCCTGGTGGGCCCACATCGTGACGATCTCGAGCTGCGGCTCGGTGACCAGATCACGAAAGGCTTTGCCAGCCACGGGGAATCGTGGTCGATGGCAGTGGCGCTACGGCTGGCGGCCTATGAGCTGTTGCGTGCGGACGGGAGCGATCCCGTGCTGTTGCTCGACGACGTGTTCGCCGAACTCGACACCGCGCGCCGGCAGGCGTTGGCCAACGTCGCCGCCTCGGCCGAACAGGTGCTGGTGACCGCGGCCGTACACGAGGACATTCCCGTCGACTGGGATGCGCGCAGAATCGAGATCACCATGCGCGACGACGACACCGGCCGAATCTCGATGGTGCAGCCATGAGGGACGACGACACCGAAATGGGACCGCCCGCGCACCTGGGCGCGCTGGCCGGCATGGATATTGTCCGGCGCACCTTGGAGGAGGCCCGCGGCGCGGCGCGGGTCCAGGGCAAGGATGTGGGACGCGGCCGCAGCTCGCCGACGCGGCGGGTCGCGGGCGCCGGCCGCCGCCGATGGTCGGGGCCGGGGCCGGATCCGCGGGACCCGAAGCTGCTGGGCGACGTGACGCGGGACGTCGCCCGCAGCCGCGGCTGGTCGGGGCGGGTCGCCGAAGGATCGGTGTTCGGCCGGTGGCCGGCGGTGGTCGGCGAACAGATCGCCGCGCATGCCACGCCGACGTCGTTGAACGACGGCGTGCTGACGATCTCGGCCGAATCGACCGCCTGGGCCACCCAGCTGAGGATGGTTCAGGCGCAACTGCTGGCCAAGATCGCGGCGGCGGTCGGCGACGGCGTGGTCAGCTCGCTGAAAATCGTCGGTCCGGTGGCGCCGTCGTGGCGCAAGGGCGCCTATCACATCGCCGGCCGAGGCCCCCGCGACACGTACGGATAAGGTTGGAACCACCGGCGCCTCAGAGCCGTCAGAATGGTGTGGGCTACTTTCTCCAGCGTCAAGACCTATCTTCGTCCGAGATATTCCACGCACGGCGGAGTTAGATAGCAAGAAACGCCGCCGCAGAATCGGTCCTGACGGCATCTGACGGTAGACTGAACCCATGACTTGCCGGCGGTAACCGACTACCGCCAGAGCCCACCCCCCATCCAGAGAGTAGGGACCCTTCCGCCCGTGGCTGCTGCGAAGAAGAAAGCACAAGAGGAGTACGGCGCCCAATCCATCACGATTCTCGAAGGGCTGGAGGCCGTCCGCAAACGTCCGGGCATGTATATCGGCTCCACCGGCGAGCGTGGTCTGCACCACCTCGTCTGGGAGGTCGTCGACAACGCAGTGGACGAGGCGATGGCCGGCTACGCGGCGAAGGTGGATGTGCGACTGCTCGAAGACGGCGGCGTCGAGGTGCGCGACGACGGCCGCGGCATTCCGGTGGCCATGCACGCCTCCGGGGTGCCGACCGTCGACGTGGTCATGACGCAGCTGCACGCCGGCGGCAAGTTCGACTCCGACGCCTACGCGGTGTCGGGCGGCCTGCACGGCGTCGGTGTGTCGGTGGTCAACGCGCTCTCCAGCCGCCTCGAGGTGGAGATCAAGCGCGACGGTCACGAGTGGTTTCAGTATTACGACCAGTCCGTCCCGGGCACCCTCAAGCAGGGCGAGGCCACCAAGAAGACCGGCACGGTCGTCCGGTACTGGGCGGATTCGACGGTGTTCGAGACCACCACCTACGACTTCGAGACGGTCGCGCGGCGGCTGCAGGAGATGGCGTTCCTGAACAAGGGGCTGACCATCACGCTCGCCGACGAGCGGGTAACTCCCGAACAGGTGATCGACGAGGTCGTCAGCGACGTCGCCGAGGCGCCGAAGTCGGCCGAGGAAAAGGCCGCCGAGGCCGCGGGCCCGCACAAGGTGAAGAACCGCACGTTCCACTACCCCGGCGGGCTCGTCGACTACGTCAAGCACATCAACCGGACGAAATCGCCGATCCACCAGAGCATCGTCGACTTCTCCGGCAAGGGCACCGGCCACGAGGTCGAGATCGCCATGCAGTGGAACGCCGGCTACTCCGAGTCGGTGCACACCTTCGCCAACACCATCAACACCCACGAGGGCGGCACCCACGAAGAGGGCTTCCGGGCGGCACTGACCACCGTGGTCAACAAGTACGCCAAGGACAAGAAGCTCCTCAAGGAAAAAGACCCCAACCTGACCGGCGACGACATCCGCGAAGGCCTGGCGGCGGTCCTCTCGGTGAAGGTGGGCGAACCGCAGTTCGAGGGCCAGACGAAAACGAAGCTCGGCAACACCGAGGTCAAGTCGTTCGTGCAGAAGATCTGCAACGAACAGCTGGGCCACTGGTTCGAGGCCAACCCTGCCGAGGCCAAAACCATTGTGAACAAGGCGGTCTCGTCGGCGCAGGCCCGCATCGCGGCCCGAAAGGCACGCGAGCTGGTACGCCGCAAGAGTGCTACCGATATCGGCGGCCTGCCGGGCAAGCTCGCCGACTGCCGGTCCACGGACCCCCGCAAGTCCGAACTGTATGTGGTGGAGGGCGATTCGGCCGGCGGCTCGGCGAAGAGCGGCCGCGACTCGATGTTCCAGGCGATCCTGCCGTTGCGCGGCAAGATCATCAACGTTGAGAAGGCGCGCATCGACCGCGTGCTGAAGAACACCGAAGTCCAGGCGATCATCACCGCGCTGGGCACCGGCATCCACGACGAGTTCGACATCACCAAGCTGCGCTATCACAAGATCGTGCTGATGGCCGACGCGGACGTCGACGGCCAGCACATCTCCACGCTGTTGTTGACGCTGCTGTTCAGGTTCATGAAGCCGCTGATCGAGAACGGCCACGTGTTCCTGGCGCAGCCACCGCTGTACAAGCTGAAGTGGCAGCGCACCGATCCGGAGTTCGCCTACTCCGACCGTGAGCGCGACGGCCTGCTCGAGGCCGGACTGAAGGCCGGCAAGAAGATCAACAAGGAGGACGGCATCCAGCGCTACAAGGGTCTGGGTGAGATGGACGCCAAGGAATTGTGGGAAACCACCATGGATCCATCGGTGCGGGTGCTGCGCCAGATCACCCTCGACGATGCGGCCGCCGCCGACGAGTTGTTCTCAGTCCTGATGGGCGAGGACGTCGAGGCCCGCCGCAGCTTCATCACCCGTAACGCCAAAGACGTTCGCTTCCTGGATGTTTAACACAAACTAAGGCTGAAAATACATGACTGATACCACGTTGCCACCCGGCGACGGCGCCGCCGATCGCGTCGAGCCGGTCGACATTCAGCAGGAGATGCAGCGCAGCTACATCGACTACGCGATGAGCGTGATCGTCGGCCGCGCACTGCCGGAGGTCCGCGACGGCCTCAAGCCCGTGCACCGCCGTGTGCTGTACGCGATGTTCGACTCCGGCTTCAGGCCGGACCGCAGCCATGCGAAGTCGGCACGGTCGGTGGCCGAGACAATGGGCAACTACCACCCGCACGGCGACGCGTCGATCTACGACACCCTGGTCCGGATGGCCCAACCGTGGTCGCTGCGCTACCCGTTGGTCGACGGTCAGGGTAACTTCGGCTCGCCGGGCAACGATCCGCCGGCGGCGATGCGGTATTGCGTTTCGGGAGATGCCTTGGTGCGCTTGCCCTTCGGACAATCAGTGCGCATCGCCGATATCATTCGGAATGCGCGACAGAACTCTGACAACGTCATTGACCTCAAAGTCCTTGACCGGCACGGCAATCCCGTTGTCGCCGAGCGGCTATTCCACTCCGGCGAACATCAGACTTACACCGTCCGCACCGCCGAGGGCTACGAGGTCACCGGCACGGCCAACCACCCGCTGCTGTGCCTGGTCGACGTCGGCGGTGTGCCGACCCTGCTGTGGAAACTGATTGAGGAGATCCGCCCAGGCGATTACGCGGTGATGCGCGCCGAGACTACGGTTTCTGATGAAAATCGGTCGAAATCCGTCATATACCGTAGCGTCGGCGAATTCCTGAAGCTGCACGGCGACGATCCCGACGCCGAGGCCATCGTCAACGACCTGACCGACGGCCGGTTCTACTACGCGCGCGTCGCCTCGGTGACCGACGCCGGCATACAGCCGGTATACAGCCTGCGGGTCGATACGGCCGACCATGCGTTCATCACGAACGGCTTCGTCAGCCACAACACCGAGGCGCGCCTCACGCCTCTGGCGATGGAGATGCTGCGCGAAATCGACGAGGAGACAGTCGATTTCATCCCGAACTACGACGGGCGTGTGCAGGAACCGACGGTCCTGCCGAGCCGGTTCCCCAATCTCCTCGCCAACGGTTCGGGCGGCATCGCCGTCGGCATGGCCACCAACATCCCACCGCACAACCTGCGCGAGCTCGCCGAGGCGGTGTACTGGTGCCTGGAAAACCACGACGCTGACGAAGAGGCCACGCTGGCCGCGGTCACCGAGCGCGTCAAGGGGCCTGACTTCCCCACCGCCGGCTTGATCGTTGGCTCGCAAGGCATTTCGGACACTTACACCACCGGTCGCGGATCGATCCGGATGCGTGGCGTGGTCGAGATCGAGGAAGACTCGCGTGGCCGCACGGGGATCGTCATCACCGAGCTGCCGTATCAGGTCAACCACGACAACTTCATCACCTCGATCGCCGAGCAGGTGCGGGACGGCAGGCTGACCGGCATCGCCAACATCGAGGACCAGGGCAGCGACCGCGTCGGCATCCGCATCGTCGTCGAGCTCAAGCGCGACGCGGTCGCGAAGGTGGTGCTGAACAACCTCTACAAGCACACCCAGCTGCAGACCAGCTTCGGCGCCAACATGCTGGCCATCGTCGACGGCGTGCCCCGCACGCTGCGGCTCGACCAGCTGATCCGGCACTACGTCAATCACCAGCTCGACGTCATCGTGCGGCGCACCACCTACCGGCTGCGCAAGGCGAACGAACGGGCCCACATTCTGCGCGGTCTGGTCAAGGCGCTCGACGCGCTCGACGAAGTGATCGCGCTGATCCGTGCATCGGAAACGGTCGACGTCGCCAAGGCGGGCCTGATCGACCTACTCGAGATCGACGAGATCCAGGCGCAGGCCATCCTGGACATGCAGCTGCGCCGCCTGGCCGCCCTGGAACGCCAGCGCATCATCGACGACCTGGCCAAGATCGAGGCCGAGATCGCCGACCTGGAAGACATCCTGGCCAAGCCGGAACGCCAGCGCGGCATCGTTCGCGACGAGCTCAAGGAGATCGTCGACAAGCACGGCGACGAGCGTCGCAGTCGAATCGTCCCGGCGGACGGCGAGGTCTCCGACGAGGACCTGATCGCCCGTGAGGACGTCGTCGTCACGATCACCGAGACCGGCTACGCCAAGCGGACGAAGACCGACCTGTACCGCAGCCAGAAGCGCGGCGGCAAGGGCGTGCAGGGCGCCGGGCTCAAGCAGGACGACATCGTCAACCACTTCTTTGTCTGCTCGACGCACGACTGGATCCTGTTCTTCACGACCCAGGGCCGGGTCTACCGCGCCAAGGCATACGACCTGCCCGAGGCGTCGCGAACCGCGCGCGGCCAGCACGTCGCCAACCTGCTGGCCTTCCAGCCCGAGGAACGCATCGCCCAGGTCATCCAGATCCGCAGCTACGAGGACGCGCCGTACCTGGTGCTGGCCACTCGCAACGGTTTGGTGAAGAAGTCCAAGCTCACCGACTTCGACTCCAACCGCTCGGGCGGCATCGTGGCGGTGAACCTGCGCGACAGCGACGAGCTGGTCGGTGCGGTGCTGTGTTCGGCCGAGGACGACCTGCTGCTGGTGTCGGCGAAGGGCCAGTCGATCCGATTCTCAGCAACCGACGAGGCGCTTCGGCCGATGGGCCGCGCCACCTCGGGTGTGCAGGGCATGCGGTTCAACACCGACGACCGGCTGCTGTCGCTCAACGTGGTCCAGGAGGACACATATCTGCTGGTCGCGACGTCCGGCGGGTACGCCAAGCGCACCGCGATCGAGGAATACCCGGTGCAGGGCCGCGGCGGCAAAGGGGTGCTGACGATCCAGTTCGACAAGCGGCGTGGCACGCTGGTCGGGGCGTTGATCGTCGATGACGACACCGAGTTGTACGCCATCACTTCGGGGGAGGCGTCATCCGGACCGCGGCTCGCCAGGTTCGCAAGGCCGGGCGGCAAACCAAGGGCGTTCGGTTGATGAACCTGGGCGAGGGCGACACACTGATTGCCATTGCGCGCAACGCCGAGGAGGGCGACGCTGCAGCAGCCGCTGCAGGCGCCGACGCGGACGCGACCTAACGACGTTAAGGAGCCGTAGGTGAGTTCACCGAACGAGCCGGGATACCCGCGCGCGGGTGACGGTCCCGGCAGCGCCAACGGCTCCGTCGCCGGGTCGGCGGGAGCCGGCCAAGACGGCGGTTCGCTCGGTAACGCCTCGTCCCGCACCGGTCCGCTGCCGTCGGGCTCCTCCGCCGGCCACGCGGCCGACCCGGGCGACATACCGCCGTGGCAGCGCGGGCCGGCGGCGCGGGCCGCCAAGCAACCGCTCCGTCAACCGCCGGAATCCGCGGCACGCTCGGAGGCACCGCGCAGCGGCCCTCCGGCCGGCCACTCCCCCGGCGGCTCCTCCAATCTGGATGCCAGGCTGAACCGCTTCATGTCGGGGGGCGCGGCGTCGCCCGCGCCGACGCACGACCAGGACGCCCCGCCCCGCGCAGAGCGCACCGAGATCGGTCGGCCCGAGGCCTACGCGAGCGAGTTGCCGGACCTCTCGGGGCCGGTGCCGCGCTCGCCACAGCAGCGCAAGCCCGCTCCCGAACGAACGACACCCGAACCGCCGAGCCGGCCCGCCCCTGCCACCAGCCGCATCCAGGTCGGCACGCGTCACACGGGGCCGGTCCGGGCCAGCATGCAGATCCGCCGGATCGACCCGTGGAGCGCGCTGAAGGTCTCGCTGGTGCTGTCGGTCGCACTGTTCTTCGTGTGGATGATCGCCGTCGCATTCCTGTACCTGGTGCTCGGCGGCATGGGCGTGTGGAGCAAGCTGAACAGCAACGTCGGCGACCTGCTGACCAGCGCCGGCGGCCAGACGGGTGGCGAATTGGTCTCCAGCGGCACAATCTTCGGTGGCGCGGCGCTTATCGGGTTGGTGAACATCGTGTTGTTGACGGCGATGGCGACCATTGGCGCATTCATCTACAACCTCACCACCGACCTCGTCGGCGGCGTTGAAGTCACACTGGCGGATCGCGACTGAGGTCCGGCGGGCAGGAGCGCAGCGACTCGGGGATTGAGTTTGGGCCGCGGCTTACGATTGCGGTAGTCTCGTCGCTCGGTCGTGCCCGTATACGGGGCTATAGCTCAGACGGTTAGAGCGCTTCGCTGATAACGAAGAGGTCGGAGGTTCGAGTCCTCCTAGCCCCACGGAAAGGTTCACACCATGAGGCTGGTGTTTCTGCTCGCCACAGGGATCGCCGCGGCCGTCGCCGTCACGGTCTGGAGGTCCCGGCACGGCGTCGAGGTGTGGCACGCGGCGGCCGATGCGCCTTCCTGATCAGGACCAGGGGCCTTAGCTCAGTTGGTAGAGCGCTGCCTTTGCAAGGCAGAAGTCAGGGGTTCGAATCCCCTAGGCTCCACTCACGACGGATGACCGGCTCGACAACCGATTGCCTAGACTGTCGAACCGTGGCCGACCTTGAGTTCTCTGATTCGGTCCTCGTGGCTCGGGAACCGGACGACTTGTATGCGATGGTGTCCGACGTTACGAGGATGGGCGAGTGGAGCCCGGTGTGCCGGGCGTGCTGGTGGGATGAGGGCGCAAGCCCGCAGGAGGGCGCCTGGTTCACCGGTCGCAATGAGACCGCCGAACGAGTTTGGGAGACGCGCAGCCAGGTGGTGGCGGCCAACCCCGGCGAGGAGTTCGCCTGGGAGGTCAACGGTGGCTGGGTGCGCTGGGGGTTCACGTTAGAGCCCGATAACGGCGGTACCCGCCTGACCGAGTCGTGGGCGTTCTTGCCCGCCGGTGTCGCCGGCTTCCGCGAGCGCTTCGGCTCGCAGGCCGACGCGGAAATCGCGCAGCGCAGCGAAGCGGCAAAGCGCGGCATACCCGAGACGCTCGCGGCGATCAAGCGAACCGCCGAAGCGGGCTAACCGGGTCGCATCATTATCGGCGCCAGACGCTCTAACACTCCACGACATTGAGCGCCAGCCCGCCCCGCGACGTCTCCTTGTACTTGTCCTTCATGTCGGCGCCGGTATCGCGCATCGTCTTGATCGCCGTGTCGAGGCTGACGTGGTGAGTTCCGTCCCCGTGCAACGCCATTCGGGCCGCGGTGACCGCCTTGACGGACGCGACCGCGTTGCGTTCGATGCAGGGAATCTGCACCAGACCGCCGACCGGGTCGCAGGTCAGCCCGAGGTTGTGCTCAATGCCGATCTCGGCCGCGTTCTCCACCTGCGCCGGCGTTCCGCCCAGCACCGCGGCCAGCCCGGCCGCCGCCATCGAACACGCCGATCCGACCTCACCCTGGCAGCCCACTTCGGCGCCGGAGATCGACGCGTTCGCCTTGAACAGGTGACCGATCGCGCCCGCCGTCAACAGGAACTCGACGACACCGTCGTCGGTCGCGCCCGGAACGAACCGCCAGTAGTAATGCAACACAGCGGGAATGACGCCGGCGGCGCCGTTCGTCGGCGCTGTCACCACCCGACCGCCAGCGGCGTTCTCCTCGTTCACGGCGAGCGCGTACACCGTCAGCCAGTCCATCGCGTACAACGGGTCGTCGGGGTCTAACGCCTCCGCCAGCAAACGGGCGCGCCGGCGCACACGCAGGCCGCCGGGCAATGTGCCAGTGGCGGCGAGCCCCGCGTCGACGCACTCGCGCATCGCCGACCAGATCCGTAGCAGACCGGCCCGCAGATCGGGTTCGCGGCCGAGCGCGGCTTCGTTGCGGGCCATCAGGTCGGCGATGCCGCATCCGCGCTCGGTCGCCAGCGCGACCAGTTCGGCCCCGCTGCTGAACGGGTACGGGATGACGGCGTCTTCGCCGGTGCCCGATTGGGCCTCCCGCTCGTCGACGACGAACCCGCCGCCGACGGAGTAGTACACGCGGCGGCTCAGCACGGCGCTGTCCTCTCCGTACGCGAGGTAAACCATGCCGTTGCTGTGAAACTCCATGGCGCGCAACAACAGAACAATATCGGCGGAGGGGTCGAAGTCCACGGTGTGGGTACCGGCGATGTGCAGCTTGCGGCCGGCCCGGATCTCCTCGACGCGGGCCCGGGCCACCGCGGGGTCCACCGTCTCGGGCTCACAGCCCTCCAGCCCCAGCATCACCGCGCCCGGTGTGCCGTGCCCGGTTCCGGTCGCGCCCAGCGAGCCGTAGAGCTCGATGCGGACGCGCCCTACTTTCGGTAGCAGGCCGTCGGCGGCGAGATGGCGGGCGAACAGGCCGGCGGCGCGCATCGGCCCGACGGTGTGCGAGCTCGACGGCCCGATGCCGATCGAGAACAAGTCGAAGACGGAGACGGCCATGGCGGTTACCTGCAGCAAACTAGGGCTTCGGAGCGACTTCGACGCTGGGCGGCCGCGACTGGCTTGCCGCTGAAGGCTCATGTTGCGACGACCGCCGGATGATCGAGAACGCCACCGCTCCCCCGGCCAGCGCCAATCCCCCGAGGACGGCCAGGATCAGCGGTCGACGGCGACGCCCGGGCCGGCGCGCATCTTGCAGCGCTGCCGGCAGATTCGACACCACCTCCTGGGCGGCGGCGAGTTCGGCCGCGATGGTCTCCTGCGCGGCGGCCAGGTCCTTGCTCAGCTGGCTGGCAACCCGCCCGCGCCGGTACCGGTTGCCCACCCACGAGGCCGACGACTGTACCCCGTCCACCCCAAGGCCCAACGCGCCCCGGGTGACGTCGACCGGTCCTACAGCGGAGTACTTCAGGCCGCGGGTCAGCCGCTGGCTCGGGGTCAACCGGGCATCCGTCTTCGAGCTCATGTCCAACCTCTCTGCGGCCTGAATGGAATCAACCTCCAGCCTGCCATCAACGTCGGTCGGGCGGGTGCCGGTTCGCACGGGCGACGGTGGATGGCACACTGGCATCCCGTGACGAGCCCCATTCAGACAGCGACCGCGACCCTGCACACCAACCGCGGCGACATCAAGATCGCACTGTTCGGAAATCACGCCCCCAAGACCGTCGCCAATTTCGTCGGATTGGCGCAGGGCACCAAGGACTACAGCACCGAGAACGCGTCAGGCGGTTCCTCCGGACCGTTCTACGACGGCGCGGTGTTCCACCGCGTGATCGAGGGCTTCATGATCCAGGGCGGCGATCCGACGGGCACCGGCCGCGGCGGCCCGGGTTACCAATTCGCCGACGAATTCCATCCCGAGCTGCAGTTCGAGAAGCCCTACCTGTTGGCCATGGCCAACGCGGGGCCCGGCACCAACGGCTCACAGTTCTTCATCACGGTCGGCAAGACGCCGCACCTCAATCGCCGGCACACCATTTTCGGCGAGGTCGTCGACCCCGATTCGCAAAAGGTGGTCGACGCCATCGCCACCACCGCCACCGACCGCAGTGACCGACCGACCGACCCGGTGGTGATCGAGTCCATCACGGTCTCCTGACTCGCCCAGTGCACGGTTGTTCACGGGCTCTCTCGACGTTTGCGTACAACAACCGCCCACTCGGCGGAGGCTTCAGCGGGAGCCGGCGTAGCCGGCGGCCGTCAGCGCGTCGAGGACGTCCAGCGGGTCGGTGCCCAAGTCCCACCGGGTGAAGACAAGCAGCCGATCATCGACGGTTTCGATCTCGAGCAGGCGCACCTTGCGGGCGAGGCGGCGGAACTCGGTGATGCGCACGAGCTTGATATCGCTGCGCCGCAGCATGTTTGCGCGCCACCAGCCGCGGGTAACTAGTCCGTCGTCGCTGATTGCCAGCTTTGGGCGGGCGCGCCAGGAGAGGCTTGCAAACGCAAGTAGTCCCGCCGCGGCAATCCCCACCAGAGTGCGGCCGGGAGCATCTGTGACCAGGGTCACAACAGCGGTAGCCAAGATAAGTCCGAGTACGCCGCACGCTGCGATTCCGAACGAGGACGGACTCCACTCAGTTTGCTGCATGGGCTCTTTACACCCTTTTACCGTTGCTAATGAGGTTATCCACAAGTGCTATCCCCAATGGGGATGAATCACATCAGTGTGATCCGATGACCACAAGGTTGCTAAACGGGTAACGCGCGGAGTCCAAGATAAATTCATACCATTGGTCGGTACGGCTACCGCCAGCGCATCGTGAGCAACAAACCTGTGATCATGAAAGCAAAGGCGACCGCGTAGTTCCACGGGCCGAGCTCTGCCATCCACTGAAGGAAGCCGGGAGCGTCGCCCCCGCTCCCCGCCAACTGGAAAACGATCAGCCAGATCAAGCCGACCAGCATCAAGCCGATGAACAAAACCACGAACCAGATGCTCGACGGCCCGGCCTTGACCTTTACCGGCGTCCGGCTCACCGGGCTGATGGTGAAGTCGTTCTTCTTGCGAACTTTGGACTTGGGCATGGGTACCTTCGCGGACACTCGGCGTCACACGGTGCGACGATGAAGCGGGATGCACCCACGAGCCTAACGTAGGCACGGCCAGCGAAAGAATTCCTGGAGGGGAGCCGATGGACCAGCATCATGAGCCGTCTGCTCTTCGCGCAAGTGCTCATCGCCGTTCCGTCTGGCGCTTCGGCGTGCCGCTCGTGTGTCTGCTGGCGGGGCTGCTGCTCGCCGCCACCCACGACGTCTCCGGCGGCGACGAAATCCGGCGCAGCGACGCGCCGCGGCTGGTCGACCTGGTGCGCGAGGCCCAGCAGTCGGTCGACCGGCTCACCGCCCAGCGTGACTCCCTCTCGACCGCGATCGACACCCACCATGGCGGCTCGCCCGGCGCTGATGCTGCGCTCGCAGCGATCACCAAGCGCTCGGCCCTTCTTGCCCTCGACGCCGGCCTGGACCCGATGCGGGGGCCCGGCATCGTCGTCACCCTCAACGACGCGCAGCGCGACGCGGAGGGCCGCTTCCCGCGCGACGCCTCCCCTGACGACCTGGTGGTCCATCAGCAGGACATCGAGGCCGTCCTCAATGCACTGTGGAGCGCCGGCGCCGAAGGCATCCAGATGCAGGATCAGCGGATCATCGGCACCTCATCGCCGCGCTGCGTGGGCAATACGCTTCTGCTCAACGGCCGCACGTACAGCCCGCCGTACGTCATCACCGCCATCGGCGACCCCGCTGCGATGCAGGCCGCTCTCGCGGCGTCGCCTTTGGTGACGCTGTATAAGCAGTACGTGGTGCGGTTCGGGTTGGGTTACACCGAAGAGCCACGCACCGCGGTCGATCTGGTCGGGCACACCGAACCAGTGCGGATGCAATTCGCCAAGCCGGCGGGGCCCCTCGGCTACTGACTTTGTGACTTTGACTCTGCGCACAGAGCGCAGACCTGCGAGTGGCCGGCGCCCTCGCCGCAGAGTCAACGCAGATAGCCAGTAGCCTGAGCTGGTGCAAGTCCTGGTCGTCGACAACTACGACAGCTTCGTGTTCAACCTGGTCCAGTACCTGGGCCAGCTCGGTGTGAACGCGCAGGTGTGGCGCAACGACGACGCGCGTCTGGCGACCGACGCCGACGTCACCAAGGCCGCGGATGAGTTCGACGGCGTGCTGCTGAGTCCCGGACCCGGCACACCCGAACGCGCCGGGGCATCCATCCCTCTGGTGCGGGCGTGTGCGGCGACGAAGACTCCGCTCCTGGGCGTGTGCCTGGGCCACCAGGCCATCGGGGTGGCCTTCGGAGGCACCGTCGACCGCGCACCGGAGTTGTTGCACGGCAAGACCAGCACCGTGTACCACACCAATGCCGGTGTGCTGCAGGGGCTTCCGGACCCGTTCACCGCGACGCGCTACCACTCGCTGACGATCCTCCCGGACACCGTGCCGGCCGAGCTCGAGGTCATCGCGCGCACCGAAGGCGGTGTGATCATGGGTGTGCGGCACACCGAGCTGCCGATCCATGGCGTTCAGTTCCACCCCGAGTCGATTCTCACCGAGGGCGGACACCGGATGCTGGCCAACTGGCTGGCCTACTGCGGCGCCGCGCCGGAGGAAAATCTGGTGCGCCAGCTCGAGGACGAGGTCGCGAGCGCCGTGCAGGCGGCTACTGCGCGAAGCTCAGCGTGATCGGTGAGCTGAAGTTGATCGGGGTGCCCGGCGCCGGGTCCTGAGTGACCACTCCGTTGGTCGGGACACCGCTGTTCTGCGCGTTCGGGAGCTTGATCAGATAGCCCGTCCAGCCGAGGCTCTGCAGGTACGGTTCGGCCTCCGTCCAGAACATTCCCCTCAGGTTGGGCATGCTGAACTGATTGCCTCGGGACACTTGAATCTGGATCACCGTGTCCACCGGAACGTTCTGTGCCGCAGGCGGATTGGTACCGATGACCTGACCGGCGGGTCGGGTGCTGTCCACTTCGACGGGGACAGTGTTCTGGAAGCCGGACTGGGTGAGGATCGTCCTGCAGTCATCGACGGTCAGACCCACGCAATCCGGCACCATCTTGCTGTCCGGCCCGGAACCCACGATGATTGTGATCAGGTTCGTGATCGCCGTCGTCTGATTGACTTGCGGGTTGGTTTGTAACACCGTGCCCTTTTGCTGGGGCGTCGACGGGCTTGGGGACTGCCGGACGTTCTCGAACCCGGCGTCCTTCAGCTTGTCGACGGCTTGCTCGTAGGTCCCGCCCCGAACGTCCGGAATCTCTGCCTGCTGGGGGCCGGTGGAGATATTGATCGTTACCTCATCGCCCGCACCGATGGAGGTGCCAGCCGCGGGCTCCGTGTTGATCACGTGATCGGGCGGCACCTCGGAGTCCGGCTCCTTGTTGTCGCGCGTCTTGAACCCGAGGTTCTGCAGGGTGGCGGTGGCGTCATTCAGCGCCTGGCCGCGCACGTCGGGCACCTGCACGTCGCGCGGACTTCCGCCGATCATGTTGATCGCGACGGTGACGACCACAGTGAGCACCGCGAGCACCGCGACCGCGATGAGCCAGCGGCCCACCGATCCGCCGCGTTCCCGCTCGCCATACGCGGGCTGTTGGCGCGGCGCGTCGTCGATAGGTTCGGTCCGCTCGTGCGGCGGCGTCGACGACAGCAGCGATGTGCGTTCGGCGTTGGTGAGCACCTTCGGGGCGTCGGGCGCCTCGCCACTGTGCACCCGCACCAGATCGGCGCGCATCTCCGCGGCTGTCTGATAGCGATTGTCGGGGTTCTTGGCCAGCGCCTTGAGCACCACGGCGTCCAGCTCGGGGGAGATGTCGTTATGCCGTTGCGACGGCGGCACCGGATCCTCACGCACATGCTGGTATGCCACCGCGACGGGTGAGTCACCGATGAAAGGTGGTTCACCCGTGAGGATTTCGTACAGTACGCAGCCCAGCGAATAGACGTCCGAACGGGCGTCGACCTTCTCGCCGCGGGCCTGCTCGGGCGACAAGTACTGCGCAGTCCCGATCACCGCGGCGGTCTGCGTGACGCTGTTGGCGTCGGCGAGCGCCCTGGCGATGCCGAAATCCATCACCTTCACCGCGCCGGCCTTGCTGATCATGATGTTGGCCGGCTTGACGTCGCGGTGAATGATGCCGTGCTGGTGGCTGAAGTTCAGCGCCTGGCAGGCGTCGGCGATGACTTCGATGGCCCGCTTCGAGGGCATCGGTCCCTCGGTGTGCACGATGTCGCGCAGCGTGACCCCGTCGACGTACTCCATGACGATGTAGGGCAGCGGCCCGGCGGGAGTCTCGGCCTCGCCGGTGTCGTACACCGCGACGATGGCGGGGTGGTTCAGGGCGGCGGCGTTTTGCGCTTCACGGCGGAACCGCAGGTAGAAGCTGGGGTCGCGGGCCAGGTCCGCGCGCAGCACCTTGACCGCGACGTCGCGGTGCAGCCGCACATCGCGCGCCAAATGGACTTCGGACATGCCGCCGAAGCCGAGTATTTCGCCGAGTTCGTACCGGTCGGACAGGTGTTGCGGAGTGGTCATTGCCATGTCTGTTCTGGGGCCGAGGGCGTCACCTGCAACATCGCGGGCGACGCGGCCGAGTCGAGTCGGGGTGCCCCGATTTCTGCTCCACCATGACCGATCACCCCCGCAAACGTCCAATCCGGGGAGGGTAGCGCGCCCGGCGTCTCGCCGAACGGAGTCGTCTCGGTGATTGTATTGGTCACCGTCGGCGGTGGCGTCTGCCGGTCCTTGCGGTCCTGCGCATTCAAGACGATGAGGATGGCGATGACGATCGCCAGCGCGCCTAGCACTCCGGCTGCCCACAGCAGCGCGCGCTGACCGGAGGAGAAGGTGCGCCGCGGCGGGGCGGGAGGACGGTGGCTGCCGGTGGCGGGCCGAGTGCGGGCGGCGGCCACGGGGGCGCGGCCCGTGAGGTCCGCGGCGGCGCGGGCCTGTGCGGCCGATGGCACGGCCGCCGGCGTGGCCCGCCCGATGGACGGCGCCTGGTTCGGTCGCGGCGGTCGCCTGCCCGAGCGCACCGCCGCCACGGCGTCGGCGAACGGCCCGCCGGAGCGGTACCGCATCCCGGGATTCTTCACCAGGGTGATCTCGATGAGCTCGCGGACGTTGGGTGGCAGGTCGGCCGGCAACGGCGGCGGGGTCTCCTTGATGTGCTTCATTGCCACCGTCAACGCGCCGTCGCCGGTGAACGGCCGCTTGCCCGAAACCGATTCGTAGCCAACGACTCCCAGCGAGTACACGTCGCTGGCAGCGGTGGCGTCGTGACCCAGCGCCTGTTCGGGCGCGATGTACTGGGCGGTGCCCATCACCATGCCCGTCTGGGTAACCGGGGCGGCGTCGACGGCCTTGGCGATGCCGAAGTCGGTGAGCTTCACCTGCCCGGTCGGGGTGATGAGGATGTTGCCGGGCTTGACGTCGCGGTGCACCAGACCGGCGGTGTGTGCGACCTGCAGCGCGCGGCCGGTCTGCTCGAGCATGTCAAGGGCGTGCCGCAGGGACAGCCGTCCGGTGCGCTTGAGCACCGAGTTGAGCGGCTCGCCGTTGACCAGTTCCATCACCAGGTACGCGGTGCGGCCCTCACCGTCCATCTCGGTTTCGCCGTAGTCGTAGACGCCAGCGATGCCTGGGTGGTTGAGCATCGCGACGGTGCGCGCCTCGGCGCGGAACCGTTCGACGAACTCGGGGTCCGTGGAGTACTCGGCCTTGAGCACCTTGATCGCGACGCGGCGGCCCAGCCGGGAGTCGACGCCTTCCCACACCTGGCCCATGCCACCGGTGGCGATCAACCGCTGCAACCGGTAGCGGCCGGACAGCGTCACTCCCACCCGCGGGCTCATGATCCCTCCCGCAGCGCCGCGGCGATGGTGGCGCGGCCGACGGGCGCCGCGAGCGCACCACCGGTGGCCGACAGCCGGTCGCCGCCGTTCTCGATCAGCACCGCGACCGCAACCTTGGGGGCCTGAGCAGGCGCGAAGGCGATGTACCAGGCATGCGGCGGGGTGTTGCGCGGATCAGTGCCGTGCTCCGCTGTGCCGGTCTTCGAGGCGATCTGCACGCCGGCGATGGCTCCCTTCTGCTGCGTCACCTGCTCGGCGGCGACCATCAGATTCGTAAGTGTATCTGCGACCTGCTCGGTCACCGCCCGGCGCTCTTCGCGTGGAGACGTCGTGCTGATGTTGGCGAGGTCGGGTCCCTTCAGGCTATCGACCAAGAACGGCCGCATCGTTACCCCTTTATTCGCGATGGCTGCGGCAACCATCGCGTTCTGCAGCGGCGTCAGTGCAACGTCCTTTTGCCCGATGCTCGACATGCCCAGGGCGGCGGCGTCGGTGATGGGGCCGACGGTCGACTCGGCAACCTGAAGCGGAATCATCGGGGGAGGGGAATCCAGGCCGAATGCGAGCGCGGTGGACTTCAGCGCGTCCGCACCCGTGTTGATGCCGAGCTGGACGAAGGCGGTGTTGCACGACTTCGCGAACGCATCCCGCAGCGAGGCGGACGGGCCGCTGCCGCAGGTTTGCCCGCCGAAGTTCTCCAGCGTTGCGGTGCTGTCCGGCAACGGAATCCGTGCTTGCGAGGTGAGCTGGGTGTTCTCCGTGGCGCCGGCCTGCAGCGCCGCCGCGGTGGTGATCACCTTGAACGTCGAGCCGGGTGGGTAGGTCTCCGAGATGGCCCGGTTCAGCAGCGGCGACTCGGGGTTGTCACGCAGCCGCTGCCAAGCGGTCGCCTGTTCCTCCACGTCGTGAGTGGCCAGCAGGTTGGGGTCATAGGACGGCGCCGAGACCATCGCGAGGATCTTGCCGGTCGACGGCTCCAGCGCGACCACCGCCCCTTTGCACGGCCCGTCGCAGCCGTCTTCCATCGCGTCCCAAGCGGCTTGCTGCACTTGGGGATTGATGGTGGTCGCGACGTTGCCGCCCCGTGGATCCCGGCCGGTGAAGAAGTCGGCCAGCCGGCGCCCGAACAGCCGCTGGTCGGAGCCGTTGAGGATGGTGTCCTCGGCCCGCTCCAACCCGGTGCTCGAATACCGCAGCGAGTAGAAGCCGGTGACCGGGGCGTAGGCCAACGGATTGGGATAGACGCGAAGGAAGCGGAACCGCCCGCTCGTCGACACCGAGTAGGCGAGCAACTGGCCGCCGGCCGAGATCTGGCCCCGCTGACGCGAATACTCGTCCAGCAGCACGCGCTGGTTGCGAGGATCCGACCGGAGACCGTCGGCGGTGAACACCTGGGTCAGCGTGGCGTTCGCCAGCAGCAGCACGATCAGCGCCATGATCGTGACGGAAATGCGGCGCAGCGAGGTGTTCATACCTTCTCGATCACCTCGGTGCCGGCGGCCGCGATCGAGCCCGGGTTGTGCGGCCGGGTGACGATCGGGCGGCGGGCGGCATGCGAGATCCGGACCAAGATCGCCAGCAGCACATAGTTGGCCAGCAGCGACGAACCGCCATACGACATCCACGGGGTGGTGAGCCCGGTCAACGGGATCAGCTTGGTGACCCCGCCGACCACGATGAACAACTGGATCGCCAGGGTGGACGCCAGGCCCGCGGCCAGCAGCTTGCCGAAGCTGTCGCGCACGGCGATCGCGGTGCGCAGGCCGCGAATGATGACGATGGTGTAGAGCATCAGCACGGCGGCCAGCCCGACCAGGCCGAGCTCTTCTCCGACCGCCGCGATGATGAAGTCGGTCGACGCGGCGGGCACCGTGCCCGGTTGGCCGTTGCCGAGACCGGTGCCGAAGATGCCGCCGGTGGCGAAGCTGAACAGTGACTGCACCATCTGATAGCCGGCGCCGTCAGGATCGGCGAACGGGTCCAGCCACGTCTGAACGCGGACCCGGACGTGGTCGAAAATGTAGTACGCCGCAACGCTTCCCGCGGCGAACAGCGCCAAGCCGATGATTACCCAGCTGAACCGGTCAGTGGCGACGTAGACCAGCACCAGAAACGACGCGTACAGCAGCAGCGAGGTGCCGAGGTCTTTCTCGAAGACCATCACCCCGATCGAGGCGATCCAGGCCGCCAGCAGGGGAGCGAGGTCGCGCGGGCGCGGCAGGTCCATGCCGAGGAAATGCTTGCCGGCGCTGGTGAACAGGCTGCGCTTGGCCACCAACACGGCCGCGAAAAAGATCAGCAGCAGGATCTTGGAGAACTCGGCAGGCTGAATTGTGAAGCCCGGCAACTCGATCCAGATCTTGGCGCCGTTCTGCTCTGACATCGACCGCGGCAGCACGGCCGGGATGGCCAACAGGATCAGGCCGGTCAGCCCGCAGATGTAGCCGTACCGCGCCAGCAGGCGGTGATCGTGCAGGAATATCACCACGAGCGAGAACCCGATGACGCCGACCAGGGTCCACAGCATCTGCTGGTTGGCGGTGCCGCCCAGGCCCTCTGAGATCAACTCACCCTCAGCCAGGTCCAACCGGTGAATCATCACCAGCCCCAGGCCATTCAGCAACGCGACGACGGGTAGCAGCAGCGGATCGGCGTATGGCGCGAACCGCCGCACGGTCAGGTGCGCTGCAGTGAACAGCGCCAGATAGGCGACGGCGTAGGAGGCCAGATCCCAATGCAGGCCCTGTTCCTGGTTGGCCTCCACGAGCAACAGCGCCACCGTGGTGATCACCGCGGCGAAACCGAGCAGGAACAGCTCGGCGTTGCGCCGGTTCGGCAGGGGCGGCATCACGGTGACGGGGGACTGCGGCTGTGTCGTCACGACACTTCCCGGCAGTTGGTACCCGGTTCCGGCGGCGGGGGAGGCAGCGCGGTAACGGTCGGAGGTGGTGACGGTGACGGTGACGGCGGCGGCGGAGGCGGAGGGGCGGGCGCGGGCGGTGCAGGCGCCGGCGCGGTCACCGTGGTGGGAGTCTCCCGTGCGGGGGCGCCTGGAACGCCGCCATCCTCGGGCGGTGCGGCAGACGGATTGTTCGGAATGCCAGGTGATCCCGTCGGGCGATGCGTTGGCGACGGTGTCGTGGTCGGTGGCGCGCACACCGGCAGCACCGAGCTGCGCGCGAGCTGCTCGATCTGGGCGATCGCCTCGTCCAACGATCCCGACGGCAGCCCTGCGATCACCTGCGCCCGCTCGGAGGGCCGCATGTCGTTGACACCTAGCATGCGGCAGTCCAGGTTGTCGCGGGACTGCTCAGCGCTGATGAGCGACAACTCATTTCGTGCGTTGAGGCAGCCCAACAGGTAGGGCTCCTGAAGCGCTACACCGAGAAAGGAGCCCTGAACACCCCGCATGATCGAGACGGTGTCGTCATGCTGGCCGACGTAATAGTTGCTGCGGACGATCTCGCGTCCGACCGCCAGCCCTGCAAGCACCACCAAAACGAGCAGCGCCGCGGCGATGATCATGCGGCGCCGTGACCGGGGCCGCTGGGGCGGCTCTTCCGGTTGCGGCACAACACGTTTGGCAACATTGCGGCGGGGGTTGAAGGCTGACGCTCGTCCCGCCGCCGTGTTGGGCGGCGCCACCTGGTCGTCGTCGCCGGACACCGCACCGGCCAGGATCGGCTGGGTCTGGCCGTAGTCGTAGTCGACGACGTCGGCCACGACGACCGTCACGTTGTCGGGCCCACCGCCGCGCAGCGCCAATTCGATGAGCCTGTCGGCGCTTTCGGCGACATCCGGGATCTGCAACGCTTCCAGGATGGTTTCGTGACTCACGGGATCGGACAGCCCGTCGGAGCACAGCAGGTACCGGTCGCCGGCGCGTGCCTCCCGCATGATCAGCGTCGGCTCCACCTCGTGTCCGGTGAGCGCGCGCATGATCAATGACCGCTGCGGGTGGCTATGCGCCTCCTCCGCTGTGATGCGACCCTCGTCGACCAGCGTCTGGACGAATGTGTCGTCCTTGGTGATCTGGGTGAGCTCACCGTCGCGCAGGAGATAGCCGCGCGAGTCCCCGATGTGGACCAGCCCAAGTCTGTTGCCCGCGAACAGGACAGCCGTCAACGTCGTGCCCATGCCTTCGAGCTCGGGATCGGCTTCAACATGTGCGGCGATGGCCGAGTTGCCTTCGCGCACCGCGGCGTCGAGCTTGGAAAGCAGGTCGCCGCCCGGCTCGTCGTCGTCGAGATGAGCCAGCGCGGCGATCACCAACTGCGAGGCGACCTCGCCTGCGGCGTGACCGCCCATCCCGTCGGCAAGGGCGAGCAGTCGCGCACCGGCGTACACCGAGTCCTCGTTGTTCGCGCGGACCAGCCCGCGGTCGCTGCGAGCTGCGTATCGAAGCACCAGTGTCACGGGCGCAGCTCGATTACCGTCTTGCCGATCCGAACCGGCGTGCCCATCGGAACCCGTACCGCCGTAGTCACCTTCGCCCTGTCAAGGTATGTGCCGTTGGTCGATCCTAGGTCCTCGACATACCAATCCGAACCTCGCGGTGAGAGCCTGGCGTGGCGGGTCGAGGCATAGTCGTCGGTGAGTACCAGCGTCGAGTCGTCGGCCCGGCCGATCAGCACGGGCTGAGCGCCCAATGTGATGCGGGTTCCCGCCAATGCGCCCTCGATCACCACCAGCCGACGAGCCACGTGGCGGCGGCCCCGGTTGGGCAGCAACGAACCCCGCAACGCCAGCCCCCGCCGCACCATCACCGCTCCGGTCGGTGCATAGATGTCGGTCCGCAGGATCCGTAACACCGACCAAATGAACAGCCATAACAACAACAGGAATCCGACGCGCGTCAGCTGCAGTACTAACCCCTGCATCTGACGTCCTCTCCGTCCCCGTTCCGTCCTCGTCGCGTCGGCAACACACTCAGCTCAGCCACCTTCGGCAACGTCACGATACTTGGACGGCGATCAACGTGAGGGTGAAGCGAACAGCTTCCCCCAGCGCCAACCGGCCGATGCCCTCAGTGAACGCGGACGATGATCTCGGAGTGGCCGAGCCGGATCACGTCGCCGTCGGCCAGCTGCCACTCCTGCACCGGCGCATTGTTCACCGTCGTGCCGTTGGTGGAGTTGAGGTCGGACAACAGCGCGACCTGGCCGTCCCAGCGGATCTCCAGATGCCGGCGGGAAACACCCGTATCGGGCAGCCGGAACTGAGCGTCCTGGCCGCGGCCGATCACGTTGGCGCCCTCACGCAACTGGTAGGTCCGGCCACTGCCGTCGTCGAGCTGCAGCGTGACGGCGGTGCCGCCGGCCGGGTAGTCGCCCTGCCCGTAACCGCCGCCGTAGCTGTCGGCGTGGCCGGCGGGCGGGCCATAGTCGTACCCGCCGCCGGCGGGCTCGGCATACCCGGGCTCGGCATAACCGCCACCCGCGGGGGGCTCGCCGTAGCGTCCGTAATCCGGCTGGGCGTATTCCTGACGGCCGTACGACTGTCCGCCGTAACCGCCCTGATCCGGGTAGCCGCCCTGGTCGGGGTAGCCGCCCTGGTCCGGATACGCGGGCCGCGGCTCGGGGCGACCGTAACCACCCTCGTCGTGACGGCCGGGTGCGGGCTGACGGCCGTAGTCGTAATCGCCGGCCGGGCCGCCATAGCCGGGCTGACCGCCTTGCGCGGGACCGTAGCCACCGGGCGCCTGCCGATAACCCTGGTCCGGGTAGCCCCCGGCGGGCGGGCCGTACCCGGCCGGCGGGCGTTGCTGCTCATAGGACTGCGGCGGATAGCCCTGGTCGGGGTAGCCGCCCTGGTCGGGGTAACCCTGGCGGGGCGGATAGGCCTGCTCGCCCTGCGGCGGGTAGCCGCCCTCCTCTGGCGGCGGGTGATGGCCGCGAGGATCCTGACCACGCGGGTCGTCCTGCTGGCGGCCGTACCGCTCGTCGTAGTATTCGTCGGCGGGCCGCCCCTGCCCCTGGCCGCCGCGGTAACTCGGATTGTCAGTCATCGGTGGTACTCCTGGTTCTGCGGTGAACGCACGGTCTCGTTGTGGTGGGGCGGGTTCGCCCGTGGTCGAGTCGGGGTTGACCGCACCACGCGCGCGGAATTGTCCGGTGTGCAGGCTCGGTGACTGCTCGAATCTGACGACCACATCACCATACGTTTGCCATCCCTGGTCATGGATATATCCCTCCAAGTGCTTGGCGAAAGTCGTCGACGTGAGGTCCGGGTCGGCGCTCACCTTCTGATAGTCAGGCACACTGAGGGTAATGACGTAGTCGTTCGGGGCCAAAATGCGACCGCCGAGCACTTCGCGCGAACCGGTGTCGGCTTCCCGGCGGAGCATCGCCTCGACTTCTTGCGGCACTATTGATCCGCCGAATACCCGGGCGAATGCGTCGCCGACGGTCGATTCGAGTTTGCGTTCGATGCGGTTGACTAAACCCATATCACCGCCCGCCTCACTCGTCGTTTCCGTCGTTCCTGCTCACGCGGCTGCGTACCCGCGTGTCGCCTGGCCACCTTGCTTACCTGCATGGTATCGGCCCAGCGCAGCGCTGCGGGACCAACAGAATTCTGAGAATCGAATTCCGCCAGGTCAGCCGCGCGATCTTGCGCGCCTAATGGCTTGCCTGCGGGCCTTGGCGACCCCCAATACGGTTGGGGAGCCGGGTGGCTTGCGTGATAGGCTCCCCCGGTTGTTGGGGCGAGTGGCGGAATGGCAGACGCGCTGGCTTCAGGTGCCAGTGTCCTTCGGGACGTGGGGGTTCAAGTCCCCCTTCGCCCACAAAATGCGACGAACCGAGTCATCGATTGCCGATGACTCGATCGCATTTCTTCAAGCCGATTTAGAAGTCGCGGACGGCGACGCGCGCACCTAGTCATTGCGAGTGACCGCGCCGTCACCGGAATGGGAGATCCTGGTTCGGCTGACCGGGCTGTGCACCGGCACGCCCGCAGAGGATGTCGACGTGGCTGCCATCGATGATGGGGTCGTCGACTACATGGCCTTCACCCAGGGCCTCGACGGGCCGACCATTCGCAAGAAGTACGAGCACGGCGGGCCCGAGCGGATCCTCGACCCGGCTCCGCCCTTATCGTGAGCAGACGCAAAGTCACTTGACACGCCGACGCGACACGCCCTTCTGCGTCTGCTCGCCAGTGGATGTGCCGAATCTGAGAGGTGCTGATAGTTGGGCAAGAACGAACGCGCGAAGATCGTCATGACCGACGGCGAGATCGCCGAATTCATCGAACGCAGCCGCACCGCGACCCTGGCCACCGTTCTACCGGACGGGCGACCGCACCTGGTGGCGATGTGGTACGCGGTGGTTGACGGTGAGATCTGGTTCGAAACCAAGGCCAAGTCCCAGAAGGCCGTCAACCTGCGTCGCGATCCGACAGTGACGGTGATGATCGACGACGGGCAGTCCTACGACACGCTGCGGGGGGTGTCGATCGACGGCCGCGCCGAGATCGCCGACGACCCGGAAACCATTCTGCGCGTGGGCATTAGCGTTTGGGAGCGCTACACCGGACCGTACACCGACGAGATGCGCCCGTTCGTCGATCAGATGATGAACAACCGGATCGCTGTGCGGGTGGTGCCCAGCCGGATGCGCAGCTGGGATCACCGCAAGCTCGGTATGCCCGCGATGCCGGTGGGCGGCAGCACCGCCCAGTATCTGGGCTGAGCGTCTACGCCGACTTCGAGACCTATCAGATCTGGGCCGACCGCGAGATTCCCGTCGTGATCCTGCAGCCGCGCTAACGCCTCGGCGGGGCGAAGCCGGGATTCGCCAACGCGGTCGCCACGGCGCTGCCGCCCAGGATGCCGCCGACAAAGTTGCCGCTGATCGTCTGTCCCCACGGGCCCGCGCGCGATGGACGTCGGCACGTAACCATCCCCGTGCGGAACGAAGAACGCCGACGGCAAGCCGCCGCTGGCGGCGCATCGGTCGCACGATCCTCTGTCGTCATCGCGACCGACGATATCGGGCTAGCTCGTCTAAGAATTCGCCAGCCAGCGCTTGATGTCTGTCGACACCGGATCGACGACGTCGTCGTACTCGTCGTGCTTCTCCACGAACGCGGCCACCATCGGGCACGCGGCGACGATTCGCAGCCCGGCATCGCGAGTGGCCTGCAGCGCCTCACCGACGAGAATCGTTGCCAGACCGCGTCCTTCGAACCCATCGGCCACCTCGGTGTGGGTGAAGATGCGCTGGCCGTCGCGGTCGGCGAACTCGGCGAGCCCGACGGCTTGTCCGTCGACGGAGATGGTGAAGCGGTCCGCCTCGGCGTCGACCGCGGTCGGTGCGCCGGTCTTGTCGGTTGTCATCAACTCTCCTTCGTCCCCGGGTTGGGGCGGGGCCGCAGAGTGGCATTCGGCAGGGGAGGAGCCGGTAGCCGCGACACTGCGCCGCGGTAACCCGCCACCGCCCCGAAGCGGTCGTCACTGTCTACCCACAGTTGACGGTAGGCCATGATGTCGTCATGGCTGCGGCCGACGAAGTTCCACCACATCACCAGCTGTTCGGGAAACGGTGTCCCGCCGAGCAGCAGCACACGGGCCGGGCTATCGCCGCGGTTGACCACGGTCAGCTGGTCGGCGCCGGCGGCCTGGAAGGCCAGGTCGGCGACGTCGAGCAACACGCCTGCGACCTCGACGCTGCCCTGGTCGAGCAGCACGCCGTGTTCGAAGGCGGGGTCGACATCCAGCGTGAGGCAGGCGCCCGGGTGGAGATCGATCTGCGCGCCGAGCAGCGGGGTGAACGTGTGTACGGGCGAACGGTCGCCGGCGAGTTCGCCGAGGAGGACCCGCACGGTGCCGCCGGCGACGGCGCGGGGCCGCGGTATGTAGTGGTCGAAGTCGCGACCGGTATCGCGGTCGGAGTCGGGCAACGCCACCCACAACTGCACGCCGTGCAGAACGGTCGTCGCCGCGGTGGAAACTTCGGAGTGGCAGATGCCCGCGCCGGCGGTCATCAGGTTCAACTCGCCGGGCCGCACCATCGCGTGCACGCCGGCGCTGTCGCGGTGCTCCACCTCACCGCTGAACAGCCAACTGACGGTTTGCAATCCGGTGTGGGGGTGCGGCGGTACATCCATGCCGGTGCCACCACGGACGTTGTGGGGGCCGTAGTGGTCGGCGAAGCACCATGCCCCGATCAGCGACCGCTCCCGCTGCGGCAGCGTTCGACGCACCCGGATGGCCCGCGGTCCGCCCAACGGGACTTCGCGTGGATGCAGCACGCCGGCGAATGGCGAAGCCGCACAAGAGACTTCGGCTGGCGCGGCGTCGGTATTGCTCACCGATCCACAGTAGCGCGGAACCCTCAGCCGGAGCCGGTCATCGCCGAACGGATCACCTCGAGGTCGTGGTCGTCGATCCGGAAAACCCCGAAGCGGAACTTGTATCCCCACCGAGCCTTGTCCTCGATGAATTCGAGTTGGTCGATCAGCGGCCGGATTGGCGTCTCGTTGCAGGCCAGGAAGTCGACGTTGCGACGCCACGGTTGAAACTCGGGCGTCATCTCGACCTGGTAGGGCTCGTCGTCGGCGACTTGTCCGATGGCGGTGAATGCCTGTAGTGGGTCGCCGTCGGGGTAGTCGGTTCTCGGTGAGTAGAAAACGATCCAGTCACCCCGGGCCATCTTGCGAAGCATGTTCGGCTTGCCGTGGTTGGCCTGGGTGAAGCGACCTTGCACACCCCGCTGCACGTGCCCGCGGCTGACAGTATTGATCCAGTCGGACATGCCGTTGCCGGCCTTGTCGACGAAGTCCCCACCCGGCTCCGCCGGCACCCGCGGTGAGCCGTTCACGCCGGTGTCGATGACGGCGACAGTTACCCCGGCGCCGGTTGCGAATTTCTGGGCTTCGCTGATCCGCAGGTAGTCACTCGGCCACGGCTTGTCGGCGAAGTTGGAGTTCGGGAACGTCGTCGGCGCCGAGCAGACGCGGCGTTGCTCCATCGGTAGATCAGGACCCGTTTCGTCGGGTGGCATGGCGGCGGGATCGATGGTGGGGGGTTCGATCGCGACCGCGGGGGGAGCGGTGAACAACGCCAGAATCAGCGCCGCCAGCAGCACGCCTACGCGATGCATCCGCGCTTACCCCCTTCGACGACCGGCCCGCCGCCACTGTGCTGGCACGCCCACAGCAAACCTACAGCCGCCCCCTGGACGGCACATCCGCTCACGTCAAGCCAACTGGCCGATTGCACCAGGCAATCTTACGGGTGCGCCGAAGGGGGGCGGTTCGCTTTCTATCCCACCACAGAGTCCGGCCCTGCTCAGCGCCATGGTCCGTGACCAGAGCGACCTACTCTGGCGGCGTGACCGCCGGGCCGCGTCCAAGCGGCGAGTGACGCTGGCGTTCCATTTCGGCAGTCTGCTCGACGACCGATCGGGCGTGTTCGAGGCGTCCGACGCCAAGTTCGTCCGCGGGATCGGGTTCGAATCGGCCGACGACGTGGACGACGCCGTTATCCGTGACCTACTGACTCGGGCCGTCGACGCGGCAACTCAGCTGGGCTAGGCGTCGAGGTCTTGCTGGACCAGCTCAGCGACGGTGTTGAGCGCTTCCTCGTCGTCGGAGGCGACGGTCACCTGGCGCGCCGTTGCCGGCGCCCAGCGTCATGATCATCAGCGCCGAGCCGGCGTCGACCGGCTCACCGTCGTCCATCGAGAGCGTGACGGCCACCCCGGCGTTGACGACGGCTTCGGCGATGATCGCGGCGGGCCGGGCGTGCAGTCCGATGGCCGAGCCGACGATGACGGTCTTGGTTGGCATTAGCGGATCTCCTTTGTGGTTGGTGGGGAACGGGTCTCGGGTCATGCCGCGGCGAAGGCGGCGTTGGCTTCTTCCTCAGCCTTGGGGTTGACGAACTGCTTGGCGGCGATGACGGCGAACGCGCCGGCGATCGTCCCGGCCGCCAGGGCGACCAGGAACCACAACAGATTGCCGATCGCGAAGAACACGAAGATCCCGCCGTGCGGCGCCTTCAGCGTGACGTCGAACGCCATGATCAGCGCACCGGTGAGGGCGCCGCCGAACATCATCGACGGAATGACCCGCAGTGGGTCGGCCGCGGCGAACGGGATGGCGCCCTCGGAGATGAACGTGAAGCCGAGAAGCCAGGCGGCCCTGCCGTTCTCCCGCTCCGGCTCGGTGAACAGGCCGGGGCGGACGGTCGACGCCAGGGCCATCGCCAACGGCGGCACCATGCCGGCGGCCATGACCGCGGCCATGATCCGCAGCGACGCGGGATCGGCGATGTTCAGACCGGCGGTGGCGAAGGCGTACGCGGCCTTGTTCACCGGGCCGCCGAGGTCGAAGCACATCATCAGGCCGAGGATGACGCCCAGCAGGATCACCGATGCTCCGGTCATGCCGTTGAGCCAGTTGGTGAGGGTGGTGGTGAGCCAGGCCAGCGGCCGGCCTAGCAGCAGGAACATCAACAGGCCGACGACGAGCGACGCAAACAGCGGAATGATGACCACGGGCATCAGACCCCGTAACCACTGCGGCACATGGATCTTGCTGATCCACAGCGCCGTGAAACCGGCGATCAGGCCGCCGACGATGCCGCCGATGAACCCGGCGCTGACGAAGACAGCGACCGCACCGGCGGTGAAGCCGGGCGCGATACCAGGACGGTCGGCGATGGCGAAGGCTATGTAGCCGGCCAGCGCGGGCACCAGGAACGAAAATGCCAGTCCGCCAATGGAGAACAGCACCGCGCCGAGGTACTGGGCCAGGCCCCCGGGGGGCAGGTTGGTCAGCGTGTTGGTGGTGGCGATGATGTTGCCCAGCGAGTCCGTCTGGCCCTCAGGGGTATTGGCGATGTCGTAGCCGGCGAGCAGGAAGCCCAGCGCGATCAGTAGACCGCCGGCGGCGACGAACGGGATCATGTAGCTGACGCCGGTCAGCAGGATCTGCCGGATGCGAATTCCCCAGTGGACTCCGCCGGGCGGCGCCGCCGAGGCGGCCGGAGCGCCCGCCTCACCCTGCACGCGGGCGGCATTCGGATTGTCGGCGGCGGCGAGCGCCTCGGCGACCATCTTGTCCGGCTCGTTGATGGCGCGCTTGACGCCGGATGCGATGACGGGCTTTCCGGCGAACCGTTGCCGGTCCTTGACGCCGACGTCGGTGGCGAAGATGACGGCATCGGCTCCGGCGATCGTCGCAGCCGATAGCGGTGTACTGCCCGCCGAGCCCTGCGTCTCCACATGCAACGTGGCGCCGGCACTCTTGGCCGCGGCGGCCAGCGCATCCGCCGCCATATACGTATGTGCAATGCCGGTCGGGCAGGCGGTGATTGCGACCAGTGACTTGGTCCGCTCAGGCGTCGGCTCCTCAGCCGGCTCCTCGGGTGCGGGCTTCTCAACGGCCGGGGCGGGCTTCTCTGCGGCCGGGGTCGGATTGACCACACCGTCGACCAGCTCGACGACCTCGTCGGGTGTCGACGCGCTGCGCAGTGACTCGACAAAGTCCTTGCGCACCAATGCACGCGCGAGGCTCGACAGCAGCTTCAGGTGCTCGGTACCGCCGCCTTCCGGCGCGGCGATCAGGAACGCGAGGTCGGCCGGACCGTCGGATGCGCCGAAGTCGACGGCGGGCTTCAATCGGGCGAACCCGATGGAAGCGGTGTCGACGTAGGGCGAACGGCAATGCGGTATCGCGATGCCGCCGGGAAGTCCGGTGGCCGACTGGTCTTCCCGCGCCATCGCGGCGGCGATCAATCCCTCGGTGTCGGTGGTGCGCCCGGCATCGGCGAGCCGAGTGACGAGCCGGCCGATCACCGCCTGCTTGTCGGCGCCGGCGTCGACGTCGAGCAGCACCAGGTCGGTGTTGATGATCGGCTGGGTTGGAGTGGACATAGCGAATCCTTCGATCTTGATTGGGTTACGGACTGGTGGGATCGCAACAGTGGGTGAAAGCGCCGTCACCCGAACGGCATTGAGGTCGATCTGCGCGGGCGTGGGCAAGGCGGATCCGGGCAGTGCGGCGGCGGCGCTGCCGTAGGCGACCGCCATTTGGAGTCGCTGTGGCGGAACGGCCCCGCCCACTTCGGCGCGGATGTATCCGGCCAGGGACGCGTCGCCCGCGCCGACGGTGCTGCGCGGCACGATCGGAGGCGGGGTGGCCATCCAGGCTGCCGGTCTCGTCGACCAGCACGGCGCCGGCGGCTCCTAACGTGGCGAGCACCGCGCGAACGCCGCGGTCCACCAGCTGGCGGGCCGCCGATACGACGGGTTCGCGGATCGCCCTGCGCGACAGCGGCTTCCAGCGCGTGCGGCGAGAAGCCGAGCACGCCGGCGAGTTCCTCGGCGTTCGGCTTGATCAGATCCGGGGCGGCGCGGTCGAACGAATCCACCAGCGCCGCCAGGGGACGTTCGGAGGTGTCGATCGCGACCCGGCACGCGTACGGCGCGAGGAGCGCGACGACGTCGGCGTACCAGCCGTCCGGCACACCGGGGGGCAGGGAACCGGACAGCACCACCCACGATGCGGTCTCTGCGCTCGCCACCACGGATCGGGTGAGCGCGTCGAGTGCTGCGGCGTCCAGCGCGGCGCCGGGTTCGTTGAGTTTGGTTGTGGTCCCGTCGTGTTCGGTGATCGCCAGGTTTGTCCGCACCGGGTCCGTCGTCGGCACGCAGCGAAACGGCACCGCGCTGGCCTGCAGCGCGGCCACCAGCGGATCGTTGGCGGGCGCCGGCAACAGCGCGACGGCCTCCAGGCCGGCCAGCGTCAGCGCCCGAGCGACGTTGACGCCCTTGCCGCCCGGCTCGCTGGTGACCGAACTGACCCGGTGCACGGCGCCACGGGTCAGGGGCGCGGCGAGCGTGACGGTGCGGTCGATGCTCGGGTTCGGGGTGACGGTGACGATCATGCGACGACGACCTCGACTCCCTGTTCGGTGAGCTGCTCACGGTCGGCCGTCGTTGATTTCGGAGTCGGTGATCAGGGTGTCGACGCTGGAGATCGGGGCGAAGCTGACGAAGTCCTCGCGGCCGACCTTGGACGAGTCCGCCGCCACCACAACGTAATTGGCGCAGCGGACCATGGCTCGTTTGACGGCGGCCTCGTCGCTGTCCGGCGTGGACAGGCCGTGTCGGACGCTGATGCCGTTGGTCCCGATGAACGCGACGTCCACCCGCAGGGTGTCCAGCACGCGCAGCGTCTGCTCGCCGACCGCCGCCTGGGTCAGACCCCGGACGCGGCCGCCGAGCAGCTGCAGGGAGACCGAAGGCGTGGCGGCCAGCCGGGCGGCGATCGGCACCGAGTTCGTCACGACGACGAGTTCGCGGTCGGCCGGCAATTGGGCCGCGATGCGCGCGGTGGTCGTCCCGGCGTCCAGTAGGACACTGGCCCCGCTGAGCGGGAAGAACTCGGTCGCGGCAGCGGCAATCGCGTCCTTGTGCTCGGCGCGCGTGGTCTCGCGTTCACCGACACCTTGTTCGACGAGGTGCAGCGCACGGACGGGAACGGCGCCGCCGTGCACGCGCCGCAGCACCCCCGCCTTGTCGAGGAAGGCGAGATCGCGCCGGACCGTCTCGGTGGTCACGTCGTAGGCCTGGGCCAGGTCCGTCACCGAGGCCCGGCCCTGAGCGAGCACCAGCGAGGCGATCGCTTGCTGACGTTCTTCGGCGTACATGAGGCTCCGTCTGTGTGGGTATCGGCCCGATTGGATGTTGTTCTGTTTGGTTTTACTCCTGTTCGTGTTGACTTGTCAAGAATTTCTTGTAACCTGCTTCACATGACTGCTTCATCTCCGCCTACATCACTTCACACGGTTCTGCGTGGTGTCCCGGTGGTCGCCGGTGTCCAGTACGCGCCCGTGATCCGGCCTGGCCGGCTGCCGGTCGTCGACGACGTCATTGGCCGGCCGATATAGAGGAAGCCGACCGCCCCGCCGAAGCTGCACGTTTCGCCGCAGCCGCCACCGCCGTCGCCACCCGGCTACGCGACCGCGCCGCGCACGCGGCGGGAGCGGCGTCGGAAGTTTTGGCCGCCACCGCGACGCTGGCGCAGGACCGCGCCTGGCTGGGCGCCGCCGAGAAGCGGATCAAAGACGGCACCCCGGCGGTCCGCGCTGTGGGCGAGGCGGTCGATCAGTTCGTCGGACTCTTCAAGCAGATCGGCGGCTTGATGGCCGAACGGGTCACCGACCTGCAGGACATCCGCGATCGCGTCGTCGCCGAACTCAGCGGCCTGCCAGAGCCGGGCGTTCCGCTACCGGACGTGCCGTCGATCCTGTGCGCCGAGGACCTTGCCCCGGCCGACACCGCCGGACTGGATCCCACTCTGGTTGTCGCGCTGGCCACGACGCTGGGCGGCCCGACCAGCCACACCGCGATCATCGCCCGTCAGCTCGGCATCCCATGCGTTGTCGCCGTCGCGGGGCTAGATGCGGTCGACACCGGCACGATGGTGCTCGTCGACGGAACTCTGGGCACCGTCTTCGTGTCGCCCGACGAGTCGGCAGCGGCCGAAGCCGTCGCAGCAGCGCGGCGCGATGCCGAACAGGCCGCGCACTGGTCGGGCCCGGGTGCGACGGCCGACGGGCACGCGGTTTTGATCCTCGCCAACGTCCAGGACGGTGCGGCGGCCCGCTCCGCCCGGGAGACCCCCGCCGAGGGTGTCGGCCTGTTCCGCACCGAGCTGTGCTTCCTGAACCGCGACACCGAGCCTGGCGTCGACGAACAGGCGGACATCTACGCCGAAGTGCTGGACGCCTTTTCCGGGCACAAGGTGGTCATCAGGACGCTCGACGCCGGGTCGGACAAGCCGCTGAAGTTCGCCGGGCACCCCGAGGAGGCCAACCCGGCGCTCGGTGTCCGGGGCATCCGCATCGCCGAGGGCAACCCCGGGTTGTTGGAGCGGCAGCTTGCGGCCATCGCCGCCGCGGCGCAGCGTTCCGGCAATCCGCCGTGGGTGATGGCACCGATGATCGCCACGGCCGAGGAAGCCAAGCACTTTGCCGCGCAGGCCCGTTCGCACGGTCTGACGCCCGGGGTGATGATCGAGGTGCCCGCGGCCGCGCTGCTGGCCGACCGGATTCTCGATCACGTCGACTTCCTGTCGATCGGCACCAACGACCTGGCCCAGTACACGATGGCCGCCGACCGGATGTCGGCCGACCTCGCGACGCTCACCGATCCGTGGCAGCCGGCCGTGCTGGCACTGGTAGCGATGACGGTCCGCGCGGGCGCCGCGGCAGGCAAGCCCGTCGGCGTCTGCGGGGAAGCCGCGGCGGATCCTCTGCTGGCGTGCGTGCTGACCGGACTCGGGGTGACGTCCCTTTCGGCCGCCGCCGCCGCGATTCAAGGGGTGGGGGCGAAGCTGGCGCAGGTCACGCTGCAGCAGTGCCGCGATGCGGCCGACGCCGTGCTGGCCACGTCATCGGCGGCGGATGCCCGAGCCGCCGCGCTGGCTGCGCTGGGCTGAGAAATAATCCGGACTGCAGTCCGGTTATAGCAGGCATGCCAGCCATCACTGCAGACACATTGACCCTCCCGCGGATCGCCGCGCCTGAGCCGTCCGATACCGAACGCCCCGTTCGGTCGATCACCACGGGGCCACGCGGCTACGAGGGCGAGGGATTCCCCGTCGTTCGCGCATTCGCCGGAGTGAGTGCCGCCGACCTCGACCCATTCGTCCACATGGACCAGATGGGAGAGGTGGAGTACCAGCCGGGCGAGCCGAGAGGCACCGACTGGCATCCACACCGCGGGTTCGAGACCGTCACGTACATGATCGACGGCCGTTTCGCGCACCAGGACTCGCACGGTGGCGGTGGCCTGATCACCGACGGCGCCACCCAGTGGATGACGGCCGGCTCGGGCATCCTGCACATCGAGACGCCGCCCGCCGAACTCGTGGAGAGCGGCGGCGTGTTCCACGGGATCCAGCTGTGGGTGAACCTGCCGCGCAAGGACAAGTTCGCGACGCCGAAGTATCAGGCGATCGAGGGCAACCAAGTCAAGCTGCTGTCGTCCGACGACGGCGGAGCACTGGTGCGCATCATCGCCGGAGACATCGACGGGCACGGTGGTCCCGGTGCGACCCACACGCCAATCACGCTGGCGCACGCGACCATTGAGCCCGGCGCGCGGCTGAACCTCCCGTGGAATCGCGACTTCAACGCGCTGGTTTATGTGCTGTCCGGACGCGGTGCGGTCGGGCCGGTCGGCCATCCGATCCATCAGGGACAGCTGGCGGTGCTCGGGCCCGGCGACCGGATCACTGTGGCCGCCGAACAGACCCAGGAATCGCACCGGCCCGCACTCGAGGTGCTCATCCTGGGCGGGCAGGCCGATCCGTGAGCCGGTCGTTCCAGTACGGGCCGTTCGTGATGAACTCCAAGTCAGAGGTGATCCAGGCGCTGGAAGACTTCAACGCCGGCAAGTTCGGCACCATCCCGCCGAACGCGCTGATGCCGCACCGGCCCTTCGGCGGCTAGCCCGCGGCGCTCGGTCGCGACTGCAGCGTCGGTGCGGCGGCGGCCAGAATCGCGTCTCGGTTTCCGTTGAGCGGTGGATAGATTCGCTGGCCGTTGATTGTGCGCTTGGTGGCCTTGGCTTCGGCACCACTGGCGACCACCTGTCGATCCCAGCCCTCGGTGTAGACCGCACCGGCCGGCCCGAGATCCAAAATCGTGACATACCAGGGGATTCGAAGCGCAAGCATGGGCTCGCCAAGCAGGTCACCGATGACGTTGTACCCCGCAAACCGGCCCATGGGCCGGCCGTGCTGACAGGACATCACCGATAGGTGCGTGTCGTCCATCCTCGCGGCCGCGACGTCGCCGGCGGCGAACACATCCTGCACGCCGTTGACCCGCAGGTAGTCGTCGACCGGGAGACGGTCAAGACGGTCGCGTGCGACGCCCAGATCCGCAGTCAGCGGATTGGCGCGCATGCCCGCGCACCACACCACGGTCGACGCGGCCAGCACTTCGCCGCTCGACAGCGTCGCCCCGCTCGCGCTAACCGCGGCGACGCCCACCCCGAGGCGGCTCTCCACCCCGTTGGTGGCCAGCGCGGCCTCGATCACCGGCCGTGCCGAGGTGCCCATGTCCGAGCCGACGTGCGGATTGTGGTCGACGAGTATCACCCGGGCCGCGGCGTCGGAGAATAGCGCCGTCAGCCGTGCCGGGCAGCTCGCATGCGGTCTCGATGCCGGTCAGTCCGGCGCCCACCACGACGGCAGTGCCCGCAGCCGCCGTGTGAGTGGCCGCTGGCCAGGGCCGCAAGGTGCCGCTGCAGCCTCACCGCGCCGTCGTAGGTGTCGACGTCGAATCCGAACTCATTCAGACCGGGGATGTCGGGTTTGACCACCCGGCTGCCCAGCGCGATCACGAGACGGTCGTAGGCGTGTGTGCCGAGAGAGGTGGTCACGGTGCGCGATTTTGGGTCGATCGCCGTCACGTCGGCGGCGACGTGCCCAACCCCGACCACGTCGAGCACATCCCGCAGCGGGATGCGGCACGGCGTCAGGTCGGACTCGTAGTTGCGGACCCGGATGTCGTGGTAGGGCTGCGAGCTGATCACAGTGATCGTCACGTCGCCGTGCACGACGCCGAGTTCGTCGAGCCGCCGGGCCGCACCGAGCGCCGCCCAAAGGCCGGCGAAACCCGAGCCGAGCACGACGACCTCGCTCATCCGGCTGACGCTACCTGCCCGCATTCCCTTCGGGTTTGACATCCTTTCCGGTCAACACTTTCTCCGCAGACTGCGGGTAGAGCAGCTCCAGCTCGCCGAGGTTGGCCGCCACCGCGGTCAGCGGCATCGCGGCTGATACCGCCAGATCGTCGCCTGCGGCCTCGGCGCGGAGGGCGAGCACGAAGTCGTCACTGATCGGCAGCGTCGTGCCCGCATCGCCGCCCGTCAACCGTGTACAGATCGCTTCGGCATGTCTCTCGAGCACCTCGCGGGTGCGCGGGTAGACACCCAGTGGCGGCGGGACGACATCGGTGATCAGCTCTGCGGCGGCGCGCAGCCGGATCACGCGGTTGGCCGCCCGCACCACCGGTGCCCGAAGGTCCGTGGCACCGCCACTTTCCGAAAGATATTGCCGCACTGCGTCATCCACCGTACGCGACGCCGCCAAGGCGCCGTGACTGAGTGCGATCACCCGGTCGGTGGCGGCCTCGGAGGCACCGCGCGTGACCCGAAGCACCGCGGCCTTCAGAAACCTCGCGCCGACGGCACGCGCGTCGTCGATGGCCCTGTACACCGTCGCCGTCGCGCCACGCGGCCACAGCAGGACCGACACCACCACGCCGACCAGGGCACCGACGACCACGTCCTCGACACGGATCAAACCCACCTGCCAGCCGGTCGGCACGATCAGGTTGAAGTTGATCAGCACCATCATCGTGAACGCGGCCTGCCCCGCGACGAACGACGCCACCTCGGGCACGTAGGCCGAGCCGAATGCCACGATCGGCAACAGCATCCACATCACAACAGGATCCACGCCCACCAGTTCGATGAGCAGCGCGCCCAAGATGAACCCCACCGCGGTGCCGGCCACCGCGCGCAGCACCCGCGTTCCGGTGGTCAGTGCGCTGCTGCGCAACACCGACATCGCGCCGAGCACGACCCAGAACCCGTGCTCCACCGGAAATACGTGCGTGACCGCGACCGCCAGCGCCAACCCCAGCCCTGTGCGAAGACTGTTTCGCAGCACCACCGCCCTCGTCGCCACGAAACCCTTCGTGATGGCAGCGACCGCAACGGTTTCCGGCATCACCCAGTCAGCCGCACCGGTCTCGGGTAGCCGGCGGCCCAACACGCGGGCCCAGACGGGTCGGGCGTCCGCGGCGGCGGCATTGCTGATGATCCGGCCGGTCACCGCGATCGTGGCCGCGATGGTGCGACGGTTCAACAGCCGGCGACCAACGTCCACAGCCGCCCCGTCGTTGGCCTCGCCGAGCAGCTCGATGATGTCCTCGCGGTAGCGGCCCCGCGCGACGGAGCGCAGCTCGCTGAGCGCCTCGCGAAGATCGGCGCCGCGGGCTGCCCGCTGGGCAACGTCGGGGATGCGCAGCACCGCCGCCGAGTCGCGGAGTACCCGCACCGCGGGATCCCTCATCACTCCGAGCCGCCGGGCGGTGTCGTCGGTGATCCGGTCGGACAGCCACCCGAGGTCATCGACGACGCGCACCAGCGCACGGCTGCCCGCCGTCAACGCGACCGGCCGATAGTCGGCACCGAGGAAGTTGGCATGCAGAGCGTTCATCGCCTTCGTGACGTCGCGCCCCGTCGCCTTGCCCTCCAGCCGGTCGGCCATCGTTCTGCACACCTGCGCGGCGTGCCGGCGCAGCTCGTCGTGATGCCGCGGAGGGAAAAGGAACAACGCGGCCGGGACGCACACGGCCAGCGCGATCAGCCAGCCGAGCAGCCGGTCCGGGATAGGACCGACGGGTGTGCAGGCGGGCAGCACGAACATCAGCAGCGTGGCGCGCTGGCCGGCAGCGACGATCTCGCTGAGCACCCCGGAGAAAATCACCACGACGCCCAGAACGAACATCAGAGCGACGCTCAACCACGGGTGCGGCGCGGCGAGTGTGCCCAACGTGATGAGGGCGACGCCGTTAAAGCCCAGACCGAAGTACGCGAGTGCGCGCGCCGGCCGGTTACCGGGGAAGTCCACCAGTATCAGCAGCGCCACCGACCCGAAGATGGTGAACAGCGGTGTCTGCGAGTCGCCCCCGACCGCGAAGCTGACCGCCGCCGCGATCGGCAGCACGATGGCGGCCCGTGCTGCACGCCGCAGCGCGTCAAATTCGGGGTCGCGCGCGCGCAGTCGGTCCAACACATGTCGCAACACCGCGGCGGTCTCAGTGGGCAAGGATCTTGATCCCGAGGACGAGAACACCGACGCCGACAAGGCCGGCGACAGCCAGCACCTGCTGCCACCACCGCAGCTGGGTTCTGCGGACCGCGAGCAGAGCGATCACCCCGAGCTCTGCGACCAGGATCCACGCCGCAATCCACGTCGCGGTGTAGGTGCTCAGCGCGCCGAACCCGGCGACCGCTAACACCACGATCGGTAGGAGCGCCGCTTCCAGAATTTGGCCGGAGGACTGCAGCATCCGCAGGGCGTCCCGCCCGCGCGGGGCGGTGCGGTACACCCCGAGGTGGGCCACCCAATCCGCGAGCAGGCTTGCGGCCCACAGGCCGCCGGTGGCCACCGCGACGTCGAGGATCCTCGCCCACGCGCTGGTGTCCTCGGTGGTGTAGCGGGCCAACACGGCAAGCGTGCCCAGGCAGGAGATGGCGCCATAGAGGCGTTCGCGCAGCAGTGAGACGACGTGCTCGACCGGCTCGGTGGCCGCCGCCTTCCTCGCCGCCCTAGTCACCGTCGGGCACCGAAGCGAACCGGCCGGAGTCGAGCGCGTCGAGCAGCTGCCCGATGATCCACTCCAGCGCGTGGGTGTCGCGCGGCAGGGTGGCCTGCTCGTAGCCGACCAGCAGGTATACCCCCCATGCCGCGAATAGCTGCGCCTGTCGCTTGTTCTGCAGGATCTCGAAGGCCGACTCGTACATTATGTCGAAGCGCTGTTGGTCCACCGCCGCCTGAACCGAGTACACGTGCGGGTCGACCGAACTCCAGACCCGGATCGCGGCCTCCGCCCCATGCGGCAAGGCCAACCCGACCTGGATGAGGGTGTCGACACGGCGCCGTGGATCCGGCTCGGCGCGTACCGCCTCCACCACCTGCACGGTGCGGCCCTGCATCCAATGTGCGACCAGGTCTCTGGTGTAGGCGGCCCAGCTGGCGAAGTAGTGATAGAAGGACCCGGTGGTGACGCCGAGGCGATTACACACTTCGGCCAGCTTCAATCCGCCATACCCCAGGTCGGACAGCACGGCGAGGCCGGTCTCGAAGTATTCCTCGCGGGATACGACGCTGGCCATGGGACGGCACACTAGTTCGTCAACCCGCCCGATCTCTACGACGAAATTTGCGTCAAACGGCGGAGCAATTTGCTGAAGCGAAATGCCGACGTCGCAGCCTTCGGCCACTTTCCATGAACAGGAAGTGACGTGTGGCACAATTTGACCGTGCCGCAACATACGGCGAGTCGAGGACCGGGTCGTCCCCCCGCAGCGAAGGCCGCCGAAACGCGGGAGCGCATCATACAAGCCGCTCGTGAGGTGTTCAGCGAACTCGGGTACGACGCTGCCACCTTCCAGGCGATCGCGATCCGGGCCGATCTGACCCGGCCCGCGATCAACCACTACTTCGCGAGCAAGCGGGTGTTGTGGCGTGAGGTCGTCGAGCAAACCAATGCGCAGGTAGTTAGCGTGGGCATGGCGCGGGCACAGGGCGAGACCGGTCTGCTCGGCCGACTGTCGTCCTTCTTTGCCGCGGCGATGCAGTCAGATTCCGAAGACCGTTCCGCCGCAGCTTTTCTCGTGACTTCGGTGCTGGAGTCCCAACGGCATCCCGAGCTGAGCACTGACGAGCACGACTCGTTGAAAACCTCACGGGCCTTCGTGTCCTGGGCAGTGAATGACGCGATCCAGCGCGGCGAGCTCACCACCGACACCGATGTGAACCATCTCGTCGAGATGTTGGTGGCGGTGCTGTGGGGGATGGGCTTCTACGCGGGCTTCGTCGGCAACCATGACGAACTCGGGGCCGTTGTGCACAAGTTCGAGCTGCTGATGGCCAACAAGCTCTGGCATTTGCACGAATAACCTCCGACCTGCGGTGAGGTAGCCCACATTTCATGTAGCTCTGCTAACTTATTAGATAGCATTGCGAATGAAATGACTGATTTGAGTGATGTGCGGCTCGTCCGCACCGAGGGCGACAGCTGGGATATCACCGAGAGCGTGGGCGCGACGGCGTTGGGCGTCGCGGCCGCCCGCGCCGCCGAGACCATGAGTGTGCAGGCCGACGACGACGCGTTCTCGACGTTCGTCACCGCGGAGAAGCACTAAAGTCGGGCGTTCTGGCGACCCAACCGGTTGGTTAGGATCGGGTATTCCTCAGGTCAGGAAGGACACCCACCATGACCACCGAATCCGTCGCTCCTGCTGCCGCGACAACCCCTAAGCCCGACATCCCGGCCACCGTTCGCCGGCTGCGCGAAACCTTCGCGACGGGACGGACCCGCAGTATCGAATGGCGCAAGCAGCAGCTGCAGGCGCTGGAGAAGTTGATGGTCGAGAACGAACCGGCCATCGCCGAGGCGCTCGCGCAGGACCTCGGCCGCAAGCCGTTCGAGGCGTGGTTGGCCGACATCGCCAGCACCGCCGGTGAAGCCCGCGACGCGGCGAAGAACGTCGGTAAGTGGACGCGCCGCAGGCACCGGCTGCTGGAGCTGTCGCAGCTGCCCGGACGCGGTTGGGTCGAATATGAGCCCTACGGCACCGTGTTGATCATCGGCGCGTGGAACTTTCCGTTCGCGTTGACGCTTGGACCGGCCGTCGGTGCCATCGCCGCGGGCAACGCCGTCGTGCTCAAACCGTCCGAGGTGGCCCCGGCGTCGTCGGCTCTGATGGCCGAACTGGTGCCTCGCTACCTGGACTCCGACGCGATCACGGTCGTTGAGGGTGACGGCGCGGTGAGCCAGGAACTCATCGAGCAGGGTTTCGACCGGGTGTTGTTCACCGGTGGCACCGAAATCGGGCGCAAGGTGTACGAAACCGCGGCGCCGCATCTGACCCCGGTCACCCTCGAACTCGGCGGCAAGAGCCCGGTGATCGTCGCGGCAGACGCCGACATCGACGTCGCGGCCAAGCGGATCGCCTGGACCAAGCTGCTCAACTCCGGCCAGATCTGCATCGCTCCCGACTACGTGCTAGCGGACGCCACGATCCGCGACGAACTCGTCGACAAGATCAAGGCAGCCGTCACGGAGTTCGAGGCCGGCGAGACCGGTAAACGCATTGTGAATCAGCGCCATTTCGATCGGCTGACGACCTCCCTGGCGGCGACCAAGGGCACTGTCGTGGTCGGTGGCGGCTCGGACTCGTCGAACCTGCAGATCCAGCCGACCGTCGTCGTGGACCCTGATCCAAGCGAGCCGTTGATGACCGACGAGATCTTCGGCCCGATTCTGCCCGTGATGACCGTTCAATCCCTCGATGAGGCAATCAGATTCGTCAACTCCCGTCCAAAACCACTGGCGGCCTACTTATTCACCAAGGCCAAGACTGTCCGCGAGCGGGTCATCAAGGAGGTGTCGGCGGGCGGCATGGTGATCAATCACCTTGTCTTCCACTTCGCTACGAAGAAGTTGCCGTTCGGCGGTGTCGGCCCGTCTGGCATGGGGGCCTACCACGGTCGGTGGGGCTTCGAGGAGTTCAGCCACCGCAAGTCGGTGCTGACCAAGCCGACCCGACCCGACTTATCGGCGATGATCTATCCCCCGTATACAGAGAAGGCATGGAAGCTGGCGCGCAAGCTGTTCTAGTTTGATCGCCGGCCAGAACCCAGTCCCGTCATGAGAGGAACACCAGTGCCAGGAGTGCAGGAGCGCGTCATCGTCGTCACCGGGGCCGGAGGCGGACTCGGGCGCGAGTACGCGTTGACGCTCGCCAAGGAGGGCGCCAGCGTCGTCGTCAACGACCTCGGCGGTGCGCGTGACGGCACCGGCGCTGGTTCGGCAATGGCCGACAAGGTGGTCAAGGAGATCAAGGACGCCGGCGGTCGCGCGGTCGCGAACTACGACAGCGTCGCCGAGTCCGAGGGCGCCGAGAACATCATCAAGACCGCGCTCGACGAGTTCGGCAAGGTCGACGGTGTGGTGAGCAACGCGGGCATCCTGCGCGACGGCACGTTCCACAAGATGGAGTTCGCGAACTGGGACGCCGTGCTGAAGGTCCACCTGTACGGCGGCTACAACGTGATTCGGGCGGCGTGGCCGCACTTCCGCGAGCAGAGCTTCGGCCGGGTCGTCGTCGCCACCTCGACCAGCGGCCTGTTCGGCAACTTCGGCCAGGCCAACTACAGCGCCGCGAAGCTCGGCCTGGTCGGCCTGATCAACACGCTGGCCCAGGAAGGCGCGAAGTACAACATCAAGGCCAACGCCGTCGCGCCGGTCGCGGCCACCCGGATGACGCAGGACATCCTGCCGCCGGAGGTGTTCGAGAAGGTGACGCCGGAGTACGTGGCGCCGGTGGTGGCCTACCTGTGCTGCGAGGAAGTGCCCGACTCGGCGTCGGTGTTCATCGTCGGCGGTGGCAAGGTGCAGCGCACCGCGCTGTTCCAGAACGACGGCATCACCTTCCCCGACGTGCCGAGCGTCGATGACGTGGCCGCGAAGTGGAGCGCGATCACCGACCTGTCGGCGGCGCGGGCGGCCAGCTTCAAGCTGCGCTGACGTCGGATGAAAGCGCTTGTCGCGCAGGAGCTTTCCGGCCCGTCAGGACTGGTGTACACCGACGTCGACGACGTAGCCGAGGTGGCCGCTGAAACCTCGGTGGTCGTCGACGTCGGTGCTGCCGGAGTGTGTTTCCCCGACCTGTTGCTGCTGCGCGGTGAGTACCAGCTGCGGCTCGAGCCACCGTTCATACCGGGCATGGAGGTCGCCGGGGTAGTGCGTGACGCGCCCGAAGAATCCGCCTTCAAGCCGGGTCAGCGGGTGTCGGCGTTCACCATGCTCGGCGGATTCGCGGAGCGGGTCGCGGTGGCACCGGAGAGCGTGGTGCCCACTCCCGACGACGTCGACGACGCGTCGGCCGCCTCGCTGCTCGGCAACTACTACACGATGTATTTCGCGCTGGCCCGCCGCGGCGCGCTGCGGCCGGGTGAGACCGTGCTGGTGCTCGGCTCGGCCGGCGGCGTCGGCACCGCGGCCGTTCAGATCGCCAAGGCGATGGGTGCGCGGGTCATCGCGATGGTGCACCGACCGCAGGCGATGGAATTCGTCGAATCGTTGGGGGCAGACGTGGTGCTGCCGCTGCGCGACGGCTGGCTGGACGCGGTGCGGGAACACACCGACGGGCGCGGGGTCGACCTGGTGGTGGATCCCATTGGCGGCGAGGCGTTCGACGACGCGATCCGCGCGCTGGCCACCGAGGGGCGGCTGCTGGTCATCGGCTTCGCGGCCGGCGGGATCCCGACCGTCAAGGTCAACCGGCTGCTGCTGCGCAATGTCAGTGTGGTCGGCGTCGGTTGGGGCGAGTTCGTCAACCGCACCCCGGGCGCACAGTCGTTGTTCGGTTCCGGCGTCGCTCAGCTGGTCAAGGCGGGGCTGCGGCCGCCGCCGCCGGTGCGGTATCCGCTGTCGAAGGGCCGGGAGGCGTTCGAGAGCCTGGCTGGCGGCGGAGTCCTCGGCAAGGTTGTCTTAGAGCCGTGACAAGCCCGCGAGCGTTGGCCTTCGACGTGTTCGGGACCGTGGTCGACTGGCGCTCCAGCATCATCGCCGAGCTCGAGGAGTTCGGACGAATCCACGGGTTTCAACAGGATTGGCCGACCTTCGCCGACGACTGGCGCGCCGGATATGCCCCCGCGATGGACCGAGTGCGCCGCGGCGAACTTCCGTGGACGAGAATCGATGACCTCCATCGCGGGATTCTTGACGACCTCCTCCGGACGGCGGGAATCACGTCGGTCGGCGACGAGGACATCGACCATCTCAACCGCGCCTGGCACCGGCTCGACCCGTGGCCGGACGCCGTGCGTGGCTTGGCGCGGTTGAGGGAGCGGTTCCTCATCACGACACTCTCGAACGGGAACGTTTCGCTGCTGACCAACATGGCGAAGCGATCCGGACTGCCGTGGGACTGCGTGATCTCTGCGGAGTTGTTCCACCACTACAAGCCGGACCCGCAGGCATACCTCGGATGCGCCGACCTCCTCGACGTGCCGCCGGATCAACTGATGCTCGTCGCCGCCCATCCCAGCGACCTACGGGCGGCGCGCGGCGCCGGACTGATGACCGCGTTCGTCGCCCGGCCGCTGGAGTACGGGCCCGGTCGCCGGCCGCAAACGGTCGAGGATGACGAATTCGACTTCACGGCAACAGATTTCCTCGATCTTGCCGAGAAGCTGAGCGCATGAGCACCGGCGGGATCGTCCTCGTTGCGCTCGCCATCGCCGTCGGCCTGGCCGGCATCGTGGTGCCGGTGCTGCCGGGGACGCTGCTGGTGTTCGGGGCGATCGCGGTGTGGGCCGTCGTCGAGAACAACGTCTCCGCGTGGGTGACGGTCGGCGTGGTGACCGCGCTGCTGGCCGCCGCCACGCTGATCAAGTACCTGTGGCCGATGCGGCGGATGCGGGAAGCCGACGTAAGCACGTGGAGCCTGGTGGCTGGAGCAGTGCTCGGCATCATCGGGTTCTTCGTGATCCCGGTGCTGGGCTTGGTCATCGGCTTCGTGCTCGGTATCTACCTGGCCGAGCTGGCCAACCGCCGAGACCAGCGGCTCGCGTGGACGTCGACGAAGCATGCGCTCAAGGGTGTCGCGCTGTCCGTCGGCGTGGAGCTGGCCGGCGCACTGCTGGCCACCGTGGTGTGGGTGGTCGGGGTGTATCTCACGCAGTAGTGCGGCGAGCCCACGCTATGGCGGAAAATCGGCTCGAAAACCGCCGTAGCGTTACGTAAATCGCGGAATCTAGCCGAGCAGCGTCTCGCGCACCTTGGCGATGTCAGGGGTGGAGATACCCGCCGCTTCGAGGTAGCTCCGCAGCCCGCCGTAGTTCTCCTCGATCGTGCGCCGGGAGGCGTCGAGGTAGTCCTCCTGCACACCGAGCACCGCGTCCGTCAACCGCTCCTCGGCGAACGTGACCACCTCGGGCGTCTCGGAGCGGTCGCGGACCGACTCCAGGATGCGCTCGCGCAGTTGCGGCACCGCATCGTTGCTGCGAAGGAAATCGGCCAGGATCGCATCTCGGTCCACGCCGATTGCCTCGAGAATCGTCGCCACCGTGAACCCCGTGCGGTCCTTGCCCGCGAAGCAGTGTGTGATCACCGGACGCTCGTCGGCCAGCAGCGAAACCACCTGCCGCACCGCGCGTTGTGCACCGCCCAGCGTCGGGAACCTCAGGTACTCCTCGGTCATGAACCGCGTGGCCGCCACCGCGACGTCCTCGTCGTCGGGCTTCTCGCTCATCATCTTCTGGAACGTGGCTTCGTGCGGCGCCTCGCCGTCGACGGCGGACACATCGGGGAACGGCAGCAGGTGCACTTCGACGCCGTCGGGCACCCGGCCCGGTCCACGGCGCTCCAACTCACGGGGCGAGCGCAGGTCGGCCACATCGGTGATACCGAGCTCGATGAGCCGCCGGCTCCCGTCTTCGGAGAGCCGGCTCAGCTCGCTGGACCGGAAGAACCGACCGGGCCGCACGCCGGTCTCGTCCGCGACATCACGAAAGTTCCACGCCCCCGACAATTCCCCGGGACCAATAGCCACTAATGCGTCCCTTGCGTCACGGCCGCGGCGAACGCGGATTTCTCTTTACCGAGTTCCGCGCGGGCGACGGTGCGCATGTGCACCTCGTCGGGCCCGTCGAACAGCCGCATCGCCCGGTGCCAGCTGTACAGCCGGGCCAGCGGGAAGTCGTCGCTGACGCCTGCGGCGCCGTGTACCTGGATGGCGCGGTCGATCACATCGCAGGCCACCTTCGGCGCCACCGCCTTGATCTGGGAGACCAGCAGGTGGGCCTCCTTGTTGCCGTGCTGGTCGATGGTCCAGGCCGCCTTCTCGCACAGCAGCCGGGCCTGATCGATCTCGTTGCGTGAGCGGGCGACCTGTTCACGGACCACGCCCTGCTCGGCGAGCGGCTTGCCGAACGCCACCCGCTTCTGCACCCGGTCCACCATCAACGCCAACGCGCGCTCGGCCGCCCCCAGCGCCCGCATGCAGTGATGGATGCGGCCCGGGCCCAGCCGCGCCTGCGCGATGGCGAAGCCGGCGCCCTCCTCGCCCAGCAGATTGGTCGCGGGCACCCGAACGTTGTCGTAGACGATCTCGCAGTGCCCGTGCTGGTCCTGCCAGCCGAACAGCGGCGTCGACCGCAGGATGTTCACCCCGGGGGTGTCGATGGGCACCAGCACCATCGACTGCTGTTGATGAGTGGCCGCGTCCGGATTGGTGCGGCCCATCACGATCAGCACCTTGCAGCGCGGGTCGGACGCGCCCGTCGTCCACCACTTGCGGCCGTTGATGACGTAGTCGCCGCCATCGCGGGTGATCAGCGTTTCGATGTTGCGGGCGTCGCTGGACGCGACCGCGGGCTCGGTCATCGAGAAGCCGCTGCGGATCTGTCCGTCCAGCAGCGGCTCCAGCCACTGTTTGCGCTGCTCCTCGGTGGCGAACAGGTGCAGGGTCTCCATGTTGCCGGTGTCCGGGGCGGCGCAGTTCAGCACCTCGGGCGCGATCTCCATGCTCCAACCGGACAGCTCGGCCAGCGGCGCGTACTCGAGGTTGGTCAGGCCCGATATCGACGGCAGGAACAGGTTCCACAGACCGCGTTCCTTGGCCAGGAGCTTGAGCTCCTCGACCACCGGCGGGACGGTGTGGTCGTCCGGGCCCGCCTCGACGCGGTAGCGATGGTATTCCGCCTCGGCCGGGAACACGAACTCCGTCATGAAAGCGGACAGCCGCTTGCGGTAGTCCTGCGCCTTGGCCGACATCGCGAAGTCCATGCCGTCACGATATGACACTCGTCGAAACGGGCCCCCAATAGGCGAGGCCCTCCCCGGAAGATACGCCGCCCGGGGAGGGCCTCTGTGGAGGTGGACTGTGACTATTCGCCGGCCGGCATGTCGATGACGAAGCCGTGATCGTGATGCCACCGGTGGCCCGGCATCACGACGACGGGGGGCCTGGCGATAGTGCGCGGCGTGGCGACGATGCCGGGGCGCGGCGCCGGATCGTGGGTGGGGTAGGTGCCGGCGTTGGCCGCGCCGGCCAGCCCGAGGGCCGCTCCGCCGATGATCCCGGCCGAGATGACCGGCAGCGCGAAGTAGCGGGCGAAGCGGCGGTTGATGGTGGTGTTCACCTTGAATCCTCCTGTGTGAGTAGGTTTTTCGTTTTCTGCGCCGGTGTTCTCCGGCGATGGCTTAAGACTGCCGCAGTGCAACCGCGCTGTATGTCGGGCGACTGGGGGGCGATGCGGATGAATTGCTTGTCCCCCAATCGGCGGATACCGCGGCCGGGGCTGTGCAAAGCTGAACGCCGTGATGGAGCTTTGACCAGCGAAAAGGTGCGAGTCGTTGTGGGTGACGACCACCCGCTGTTTCGCGACGGTGTCGTTCGTGCGCTCACGTCGAGCGGCTCCATCGAGGTGGTGGCCGAAGCCGACGACGGCCCTGGCGCGCTCGAGGCCATCAGGACGCACTTGCCGCAGGTGGCGCTGCTGGATTACCGCATGCCCGGGATGGACGGAGCCGAGGTCGCGGCGGCGGTGCAGCGCGACGAGTTGCCGACCCGGGTGTTGCTGGTGTCCGCACATGACGAGTCCGCGATCGTGTACCGCGCGCTGCAGGAAGGCGCGGCCGGATTCCTGCCCAAGGAGTCGACCAGGTCCGAACTGGTGAACGCGGTGCTCGAGTGCGCGAAAGGGCGCGACGTTGTGGCGCCCAACCTCGCCGCCGGGCTGGCGGGCGAGATCCGCCGTCGCGCCGAACCCGAGGGACCCGTGCTGAGCCCGCGCGAGCGCGAGGTGCTGAAAATGATCGCCTCCGGAAGCAGCATCCCCGCGATGGCCAAGGAGCTGTACCTCGCGCCGTCCACGGTCAAGACCCACGTGCAACGGCTCTACGAGAAACTCGGCGTCGGCGATCGCGCCGCCGCCGTCGCCGAGGCGATGCGCCGCAAGCTGCTGGAATAGCGTGGCTCGCCCGTTGAACCGGATCACCGAGTACCTCGCGGCGGAACCCGTTCGCGTCACCGCCTTTCTGCGCCTGCCGCTGATCGGACTGATCGCCGTCCTGGTGTGGATCTGGGAGGTCGACCACTGGTTGCCGGGTGTCTACGCGGTGGTGCTCGGGTTCTACGCGGTCGCAGCGGTGGTATGGCTGATCGTTGTGCTCCGCGGCCCGGTGCCGCGCTGGGCGGACTGGGGCTCAACAGGCATCGACGTGCTCGTCCTGGTGGTGCTGTGTTTGGTATCCGGCGGCGCAACCGCTGCCCTGCTACCGGTGTTCTTCCTGCTGCCGATCTCGGTGGCCTTCCAGGACCGGCCGTTGTTGACGGCGATCCTCGGAACCAGCACCGCCACTGGCTATTTGGCGGTGTGGATCGTCTACTCCAAACGAGACGATTCCGTCGGCCTGCCGGACATCGTGTACACGCACTTCGGTTTCCTACTGTGGGCGGCGGTAGCCACGACTGCGCTGTGCCTGGTGCTGGTGCGGCGTCAAGCGCGTGTCACGAAGCTGTTGAGCGTCCGTCGCCAACTGGTTTCCGAAGCGATGCAGGCCGACGAATGCCACAACCGCGAGGTGGCCGAGCACCTACACGACGGGCCGCTGCAGACGCTGCTCGCTGCCCGCCTGGAACTGGACGAGGTGCGCGAACGACACCCGGACCCGGCGCTCGAGACGGTGCACACGGCACTGCAAGCGACAGCGGCCGTGGAACGGTGGCAGCATCCGCCGGCGTTCGATCAGATGCTCGGGCGCGTCCATCGTCAGCACCGAGCGTCTGCCCACCAGCGGTGCCAGCAGTGCGTTGCCTTCGCCGGCGTGGAAAACTTCCGGGTCGCCACGAAAGATCGTCCGCAGGTCGGCGGGATCGCGCAGCACAACACCGAATCCTGTCGGCTCGGCGTTGACGGTAAACGTGTCGCCGTAGCGGCGGTGCATTGCGGGGATGAACCGCTGCCGCTGCGTCCAGATCAGCAACGACTGCAGCGCTCGGGGGAGTCGGGGGCCGGGCGGCAGACCTTCGGCCGAAGTCAGCCGCGATGTACTCAAGGTGTGCTGCCATGACGAGATCCGGTTGCTTGCCGTCTCGATAGTCATGAGCCTAGTTATACGCCTGTGTAATACCGCCGGTCCATGGTCGGACGGAAGTGCTACTTCGTCAGCCCTCGCGCAATGACCAACCGTTGAATCTGGTTGGTGCCCTCGAAGATCTGGGTGATCTTGGCTTCGCGCATGTAGCGCTCGACCCGGTAGTCGCGGGTGTAGCCGGCGCCGCCGAACACCTGCACTGCGTCGGTGGTGACCTTCATCGCGGCGTCGGTGGCGACCAGTTTCGCGACACTGGCCTGCGCTGAATACGGCCTGCCCAGGTCACGACGGCGCGCGGCGTCGAGATACGTCGCCCGGGCACTGACCACCGCTGCGGCCATGTCGGCCAGCAGGAAGCCCAGACCTTGATGGTCGATGATCTTGCGGCCGAACGTCGTTCGCTCGTTGGCATAGGTGACGGCCTCGTCCAGCGCCGCCTGCGCGATGCCCACCGCAACGGCGGCGATGCCCAGCCGGCCGGAATCCAGTGCGGAGAACGCGATCTGCAGGCCCTGGCCCTCGTCACCAATCAGCCGGTCGGCGTCGATGTGGGCGTGGTCGTAGAACGCCGAGGTGGTCGGGACCGCGTGCAGGCCCATCTTCTCCTCGGGCTTGCCGAAGCTCAGTCCGGGCAGGTCACCGGGCACAAGGAAGCACGACACCCCGCGCGAGCCGCCGCCGGTGCGGGCGAACAAGGTGTAGAAGTCGGCGCGCCCGCCGTGGGTGATCCAGGACTTCGAGCCGTTGATCACATATCCGCCGTCGGTGGCCTTGGTCGCCGTACACCGCAGCGCAGCGGCATCGGAGCCGGCCTGCGGCTCGGACAGGCTGTAGGCGCCGATCTGCTCGCCCGAGAGCATGCCGGGCAGCCAACGCCGCTTCTGTTCGTCGGTGCCGAACGCCAGCAGCGGATGCGACGAGAGGCTGTGCACGCTGACCGCGACCGCGATCGCCGCCCACCGCGCCGCGATCTCCTCGAGCACCTGCAGATAGACCTCGTAGGGCTGGCCACCGCCGCCCCACTGTTCGGGCTGCGGCAGGCTGAGCAGCCCGGCGGCGCCCAGTTGTGCCATCACCCCTTCGGGGTAGCTTTCCGCTTTCTCGTGCGCGTCGACGATCGGGTCGAGCACTTTGTCGGCGATATCCCTGGTCAGCGCGATCAAATCGGCAGCTTCGTCGGTTGGCAGCAACCGGTCGACAGTCATACGAATGGTGTCTTCCTACTAGTGTTCTGCACAATGCATACCGCAGGGTGAATCCAGCGGGGGAAGTAGAGACGTTAACGTCATGACAGATACGCAGACGACGGTCGGGGTGGTCCGGGAGTCCGGGGCCGACGAGCGGCGGGTGGCGCTGGTGCCGAAGGCGGTGGCCGCGCTGGTCAACAGCGGGGTGGCGGTGGTGGTGGAATCCGGTGCCGGGGAGGCGGCCCTGCTGCCCGATGACCTGTATACAGAGGCCGGTGCGACGATCGGCGACGCATGGGCGGCCGATGTGGTGGTCAAGGTCGCACCGCCGAGCACCGAGGAGGTCGGCAAGCTTGGCAGTGGGCAGACGCTGATCGGCTTTTTGGCCCCGCGCAACGCCGACAACCAGATTGAGGCGCTCAAGGCGGCGGGTGTGCAGGGGTTCGCGCTGGAGGCGATCCCCAGGATTTCGCGCGCGCAGGTGATGGATGCGTTGTCGTCGCAGGCCAACGTCGCCGGGTATAAGGCGGTGCTCCTCGCGGCCTCGGAGTCGACGCGGTTCTTCCCGATGTTGACCACGGCGGCGGGCACGGTGAAACCGGCGAGCGTGCTGGTGCTGGGCGTCGGGGTGGCCGGTCTGCAGGCGCTGGCCACTGCCAAGCGGCTGGGTGCGCGGACCACCGGGTATGACGTGCGTCCGGAGGTGGCCGATCAGGTGCGTTCGGTCGGCGCGCAGTGGCTGAATCTGGGTATCGAAGCCGCGGGTGAGGGCGGATATGCGCGCGAGCTCACCGACGAGGAGCGGGCCCAGCAGCAGAAGGCGCTCGAGGAAGCGATCAAGGGCTTCGACGTGGTGATCACCACCGCGCTGGTACCCGGGCGGCAAGCGCCGCGGTTGGTGACCGCCGCCGCGGTGGAGGGCATGAAGCCCGGCAGTGTGGTGGTCGATCTGGCCGGGGAGACCGGCGGCAACTGCGAGCTGACCGAACCGGGCCAGACCGTGGTCAAGGAGGACGTCACGATCGCCTCGCCGCTGAATCTGCCGGCGACCATGCCTGAGCACGCCAGCGAGTTGTATTCCAAGAACATCACCGCGCTGCTGGACCTGTTGATCACCGACGGAAAGCTGGCGCCGGATTTCGACGACGAAGTGGTTGCCGCGTCATGCGTGACCCGGGGGGAGAACTGACATGTACGACCAACTACTGGCCAACCTGGCGATCCTGCTGCTATCCGGGTTCGTCGGGTTCTCGGTGATCTCCAAGGTGCCCAACACCTTGCACACGCCGTTGATGTCGGGCACCAACGCCATCCACGGCATCGTGTTGATCGGTGCGTTGGTGGTGCTGGGCCGCGTCGAGCACCCCTCGCTGGCGATACAGATCATCCTGTTCGTGGCGGTGGTGTTCGGCACGCTCAATGTCGTCGGCGGGTTCGTCGTCACCGACCGCATGCTGGGAATGTTCAAGGGTAAGAAACCCGAACGGGCAAAGGCCGAGACCGTTTCGACGAATGGTCAAGCGCGATGAACTACCTCGTCGTCGTGCTGTACCTCCTCGCGTTCGCGATGTTCATTTACGGCCTGATGGGCCTGACGGGACCGCGCACGGCGGTGCGGGGCAACTGGATCGCCGCGGCGGGCATGGGGGTCGCGGTGATCGCGACGCTGATCGCGATCCGTGATACCGAGAACTGGGGACTGATCATTGCGGGTCTGCTGGTCGGTGTGGCGCTGGGCGTGCCGCCCGCGCGGCTGGTCAAGATGACCGCGATGCCGCAGCTGGTGGCGTTCTACAACGGCGTCGGCGGTGGCACCGTCGCGTTGATTGCGCTGTCGGAGTTCATTGACACCAGCGGCTTTTCGGCATTCAAGCACGGCGAGTTGCCGACGGCGCACATCGTGGTGGCGTCGCTGTTCGCCGCGATCGTCGGGTCGATCTCGTTCTGGGGATCGATCATCGCGTTCGGCAAGCTGCAGGAGATCCTGCCCAGCCGCCCGATCGGGGTCGGCAAGTTACAGCAGCCGCTGAACATTCTGCTGCTCGTAGCGGCGGTCGCCGCTGCGGTGGTGATCGGACTGGCCGCGCACCCCGGCAGTGGTGGAGCGTCGCTGTGGTGGATGATCGGGCTGCTGGCCGCCGCGGGCGTGCTGGGCCTGATGGTGGTGCTGCCGATCGGCGGCGCCGACATGCCGGTGGTCATCTCGATGCTCAACGCGATGACCGGATTGTCTGCCGCCGCAGCGGGATTGGCGCTCAACAACACCGCGATGATCGTCGCAGGCATGATCGTCGGCGCGTCGGGTTCGATCCTGACCAACCTGATGGCCAAGGCGATGAACCGGTCGATTCCCGCGATCGTGGCCGGCGGGTTCGGCGGCGGCGGTGTCGCGGTCGGTGGCGGCGACGAGGGCGACAAGCACGTCAAGGCCACCTCGGCCGCCGATGCCGCGATCCAGATGGCCTACGCCAACCAGGTCATCGTCGTGCCCGGCTACGGGCTGGCCGTGGCGCAGGCCCAGCACGCCGTCAAAGACCTGGCGAGCCTATTGGAGGACAAGGGCGTTCCGGTCAAGTACGCGATTCACCCGGTGGCCGGCCGGATGCCCGGGCACATGAACGTGCTGCTGGCCGAGGCCGAGGTCGACTACGACGCCATGAAGGACATGGACGACATCAACGACGAGTTCGGCCGTACCGACGTCACCATCGTCATCGGCGCCAACGACGTCACCAACCCGGCGGCGCGCACCGATCCGTCCAGCCCCATCCACGGCATGCCGATCCTCAACGTGGACCAGTCCAGGTCGGTCATCGTGCTCAAGCGCTCGATGAACTCAGGCTTCGCCGGCATCGACAACCCGCTGTTCTACGCCGAGGGGACCACCATGCTCTTCGGCGACGCGAAGAAGTCGGTCACTGAGGTCGCCGACGAACTCAAGGCGCTCTAGCCGGCACGCTCTGCTGTAACTGAAGCGGTCTCCGGCGCGCCCCGCCGTCGGTAGAGTCGGCAACGCTCGGAGCGTGAAGGGCGTGATGCCACGTGTCGTATCAACCCCCGCCACAAGGGTGGCAACCCATTCCCGCCGGCCCGCGAGGAATGCCTCCCTACGGGTACGGGCAGCAGCCTCAGCAACCGCAGAAGAGCAATGGGTTCGCGATCGCGGCGGTGGTGCTGGGGATCGCCGCATTGTGCCTCGGCTTGATCCCGATCCTCAGATTCATCGCCTTCCCCCTCGGGATTGTCGGTCTGGTCCTCGGCCTCATCGGGATCGTGAACGCACGCAAACGCCGCCGTTCAGGCAAGGCCATGGCGATCATTGGGACGGTGCTGTGCGTGCTAGCGCTGGTCCTGGCGGTGATCGGGGTGATCATCGTCAACAGGGCTCTTATCTATCAAGGGGACTCGCTGGACGAGAAGACGCGTGAAAGAACCGAACAGATTCTGCAGGACGATCTCGATGTCGCGCTCGGCCAGTTTTTGCCCGCCGCCAACCCTCTCCTGGAAACAGCGAAATTGCCTGTGACGCTGCGAAATAAGGGGCCTGACAGCGCATCCTTCAGCGTTCACGTTGAGGCGGTGGACGCCGCATGTAATCGCATCGCGGACGACACCGCCCATGCCAATCTGTCGCCGGGACAATCCATAACCAAAGACCTGTTCGTCGTCGTCCCTCTCGACCAGTACGACGCGATGAGACGTGCGGCCATCCGCATTGTCGAAGTAGCCAAGTACTGACGCGTGGACCCCGACGACCTGCGACGCTCGCCGGAGTACACCGAGCTGCGCGCGGAGGTGGGCCGCGCCGGGAAGGCGGCGGCAGCATAGCGCCTTTTATGGCTTAAACGGGTGGATAGGCCGGGGGCGGGTAGACGCCCCGCAGGATCCAGGCGAACCAGTTGAAGCCGTACTCGATTTCGTCGCTCGCGTCATAGTCCGGGTTCGGATCCACGTCATCACCTCTCGCGTACGGGCCGGCTCTCGGTGAAGTCTAGACCCGGCATCAGGGCGACGACAGCCCCAACATTTAAACTGTCCAACCAGTTGATTGATGCCCGGACGGCGTCCGGGCCTGCATATAGTGAGTCGCCATGTCATCGGATGCCGCCACAACGAACGGGATGTCCCGTCGCGATGAGCTGCTGGCCGTCGCCACCAAGCTCTTCGCCGCGCGCGGGTATCACGGCACCCGGATGGACGACGTCGCCGACGCGGTCGGTCTCAACAAGGCCACGGTCTACCACTACTACGCCAGCAAGTCGCTGATCCTCTACGACATCTACAAGGGGGCCGCCGACTTCACCGTGGATGCGGTGCACGATGATCCGTCGGCGTCGGCCCGCGAGACGATCTACCACTTCACCCGGCGCCTGCTGGTCGGCATTGCCAGCAACATCGAGCGCGCGGCGGTGTACTTCCAGGAGGGCCCGTACATCACCGAGTGGTTCACCGAAGACCAGGTCGACTACATCCGGCAGGCCGAGACTCAGGTCTACGAGCACATTCGCGACGTCATCGACCGCGGCATCGCCAGCGGTGAGTTCTACGACTGTGACTCCCACGTGCTGGCCTTGGGCTACATCGGCATGACCCTCGGTTCCTACCGCTGGCTGCGGCCGCACGGCCGGCGCACGGCACAGGAGATCGCCGAGGAGTTCAGTACGGCGCTCTTACGTGGCCTGATTCGCGACGAAACGGTCCGCGCAGAGTCACCGCTCGGCGTCGACATCGCCCAGTCGCACTAGAACGCGAACCGGTTGAGCACGTCGTAGTTGCGCATCGGCGTCGCGTACAGCAGCCGGTACAGCAGACGCTGCGGCGTCTCCTGGATCCGTTCGTAGCCAGACAGCGCCGACGTCTGCTCGAATTTCGCGATCTGCCAGCAGTCTCGGTGAAGATGGATACGTGAAGTCCACCCTGCTGTCGCGGCGCGATCTCGACTTTCTGCTGTACGAGTGGTTGCGGGTCGACGAGCTGACGAAGCGGGAGCGGTTCGCCGAGCATTCCCGCGACACGTTCGACGGTGTCCTCGACCTGTGTGAGCAGCTGGCCACCCGCTACTTCGCGCCGCACAACAAGAAGAGCGATGCCAACGAGCCGACCTTCGATGGCGAGAAGGTCACCGTCATCCCGGAAGTCAAGGAAGCCCTGGACGCCTTCGCGCACGCCGACTTGATCAGCATGGGGATGGATCAGGAGTTCGGTGGCGCGCAGCTGCCGGCAACACTGGCCGAAGCCGGCTTCGCCTGGTTCTCCGCCGCCAACGTCAGCACCACGGGCTACCTCATGCTGACGATCGCCAACGCCAATCTGATCGCCAAATTCGGCAGCCAAGACCAGATCGATGCCTTCCTCAAGCCGATGCTGGCCGGACGGTTCTCCGGGACGATGGCCCTGTCGGAGACCCAGGCCGGCTCCTCGCTGGCCGACATCCTCACCCGCGCCGAACCCCAGGACGACGGCACTTACCGGATATTCGGATCCAAGATGTGGATCTCCGGCGCAGAACACGAACTCACCGAGAACATCGTCAATCTCGTCCTCGCGAAAATTCCGGGCGGGCCGCCGGGAACGAAGGGCATCTCGTTGTTCATCGTGCCGAAGTTCCTCGTCAACGCCGACGGCTCGGTCGGCGAACGAAACGACGTCGTGCTGGCGGGTTTGAACCACAAGATGGGGCAACGGGGCATCACCAACACGGTGCTGAACTTCGGAGAAGGCAAGTTCCGTCCCCACGGAAAGCCCGGTGCCGCCGGCTATTTGGTGGGCGAACCGCACGGTGGCATCACCTACATGTTCCACATGATGAACGAGGCGCGAATGGGCGTCGGCATGGGCGCGGTCTCGCTGGGTTACACCGGCTACCTCAAGTCGCTGGAATACGCGCGGGAACGACCGCAGGGGCGTGCGGTGACGTCCAAGGATCCGTCTACCCCGCAGGTGCCGATCATCGAGCATCCCGACGTCAAGCGAATGCTCTTGGCGCAGAAGGCTTACGTCGAAGGCGGGCTGGCGTTGGCGCTGTACTGCGCCAAGCTCGTCGACCTGCAGCACAGCGCCGACAACGACGAAGAGCGGGATTCGACGAGCCTGCTGCTGGACATCCTGACCCCGGTCGCCAAGAGCTGGCCGTCGCAGTGGTGCCTGGAAGCCAACAACCTGGCCATCCAGGTGCTCGGCGGATACGGCTACACCCGCGAGTACGACGTCGAGCAGCACTACCGCGACAACCGGCTCAACCCCATCCACGAGGGCACCCACGGCATCCAGAGCCTGGACCTGTTGGGCCGCAAGGTTACTGCGCGCAACGGCGCAAGCCTGATTGCGTTGAGCACCAAAGTGTCCGAGACAACCCAGGCCGCCACCACCGCGGGCGGCGAACCTGCCGAGTTGGCCGCCCAGCTGGATTCGGTGTGGCAGCGCCTCGTCGGCGTCACCACGGCGATGTTCGGCTCAGGCGACATAGAGGCTGCGATGGCCAACAGTGTCATCTACCTGGAGGCATTCGGGCACATCGTCATTGCGTGGATGTGGCTGGAGCAGGTGCTGGCCTGCAACGGCCGCGACGGCGACTTCTACAACGGCAAACGCCAGGCCGCCCGCTACTTCTTCCGCTACGAACTGCCCAGGACCGCACCGCAACTCGACCTGTTGGAAAGCCTTGACCGCACCACACTCGACATGCGCGACGCCTGGTTCTAGTCGACGGCGATGAGGTCGTCCAGGTGCTCGGCCGACCGTTGAATCAGTTGCAGTACCTGGCGCAGCATCGGCGTGAGACCGTGCTGCGGCCAGATCGCGTGCAACTCGACCGGCCGCGCCGGGTCACTGTCGGGGTGGCCGCCACCGACGTCGGTGAGCGGCTTGTAGACCACGCCGTCCACCCGCAGTGCGGTCGCGCTTGCCGGCACGAGCGCGACGCCCTCGCCGGCGGCCACCAGCAGCACGGCGGTGAGGATCTGCTGGACGCGCTGCTTGATCCGGGGGTGGCCGTTGAACAGGAATCGCACGGTCAACTCGTGGAAGTAGCGCGCCTGCACCGGGTGGTAGCTGATCACCGGCAGACCGTCGAAGTCCTCGGGCCCAAGCGGTCGCGTGACACCCGCGAGCGGGTGACTGGTCGGCACCACCGCTCGCAGCGGCTCGCGGGCCACGATTCGAGACGACAGCGCCGAGGTGTCGAACGGCGGACGGGCCAACCCCAGGTCGAGTTCGCCGCGCCGGATGCCATCCACCTGCGCTCCGGTCACACGCTCGTGCAGCACCACCTCGATGTCGGGAAGCTCACTGCCCAGCAGGCCGAGCAGCGGGCCGAGGATGCCGATCGCGGAGACAGCGGTGAAGCCCAGGTGCAGCGTGCCGGCCGAGCCGCTGGCCACCCGCTGGGCGTGGGAGGTGGCCGCGTCGAGGGTGTTGAGCATCCGGTAGCAGTCCTCCAGGAACGCCGCCCCGGCGGGGGTGAGCAGCACCCGCCGGTTGTCGCGATCGAGCAGGCCGGCGCCGACGGCGCGCTCCAGGTTCTGGATCTGGCGGCTGAGCGGCGGCTGGGTCATTGCGAGCCGCTCGGCCGCCCGCCCGAAGTGCAACTCCTCGGCGACGGCGATGAAGCAGCGCACCTGGTCCAATGTGACGGCCATGCACTCAAAGTATCAAGCGATGCTGCATCAGTGTTGGACAGGTATCACCACCGCTCCTTACTTTGTAGTGACGGCGGCCACACCGGCTGCCCCGGTGTTACCCCCAACGCATGACTCAGGAGTGAATCCCATGGTGACCGACGCCGCCCTCCGCGGTACCCGCATTCGAGCCGGCCTGGTGGCAACCGCCGCGGCCAGCCTCATCCTCACCGCCTGCAGCGGTGGTGTCCAGACCAGCACCGGCGGGGGCGGCGGCGACACCTGGCCGTCGGGCCCGGTCGAGATGTATGTCGGCGCCTCCGCCGGCGGGTCGAGCGACCTGATCAGCCGTGCCGTGTCCAAGGGCCTGACCGACGAACTGGGAGGGTCGTTTCCGGTGATCAACCGGGAGGGCGCCAACGGCGCTCTCGCGGCGGCCGAGGTCGCCAAGGCCGAACCGAACGGCTCGGTGATATCGATCCAGAACGCCTCGCTGTTTGCCATCACCCCGCTGGCTGTCAGCCCGGATGAGGTCACCAAGATCGACGGCTTCGACATCGTGCAGGGCGTGTCTCGCGACGACTACGTTCTGGTCACCAATCCCGCCAGCGGCTACCGCACCCTCGACGACCTCAAGAACGCCCAGCGCCTAGTGCGGTACGGCACCACCGGCGTGGGAACCGGCGCGCAGTTGTCGGCGGCGCTGTTCTTCAAGTCCACCGGGGTGGAGTCCCAAGCGGTCCCGTTCGACGGCGGCGCACCGGCCCTGGCTGCGGTGCTGGGCAACCAGGTCGACGTGGCCTCTATTCAGGTCGGCGAGGCGATCGAGAACATCCAGTCGGGCAAGCTAACGCCGCTGGCGGTCTTCGGCCCCGAGCGCATCGAGTACCTGCCCGACGTCCCGACCGCGAAAGAGCAGGGTGTGGACGTCGAGGTGACCCAGTACCGGTTCATGACCGTACCGAAGGGCACCCCAGAGGACGTCCAGAACAAGATCGCCGAAGCAATGAAGGCGACCTTTGCGACCGAGGACTACAAGGCATTCAACAAGCAGAACAGCCTGACCCCGATGGAGTTGCCCGGCGACGAGGTGCTCACCCAGCTGCAGAAGGACCAGCAGCGCTACGCCGACTTGGTCAAGCAGTACGGCATCACCCTCGGCCAGGACTGAGACCGGCACGTTCGGGACGAAGGAGCAACGATGACCGACGAACGCGACCCCCACGCTCACCCGCACACGCGGGACATCCTGGCCGAGATCGAGGCCGAGGTCGCCCACGAGCTGGAGGAGGAACGCCCGCCCGCGGGCGGGCCCGCCTACCAGGCGGTGGGCGCGCTGGTCGGGCTGGCCATCGGGGTCGGTGCGGCGGTGCTGGCCTACGGCTACGGGCTGGGCTCCCTTCGCGAGCCCGGCCCGGGCCTGTGGCCGTTTGTGGTCAGCGTCGTGATCGCCGCGCTGTCGCTGATCCTGCTGGTCGCCGGCCGTGGACTCGCCGACAGCGAGGCGTTCACCCGCAGCAGTGCGCTGCCGCTGATCGGCGTCATCACCTTCATCGCCTTCGGCCTGCTGATGCCGGTGATCGGCTTTGAGATCCCCGCGCTGGCGCTGTGCGTGATCTGGTTGCGCTTCCTCGGGCACGAGAGCTGGCGCAGCACGATCGTGATCAGCGTGCTGACCACGGCGGTCTTCTACTTCCTGTTCCTCTACGGGCTGCGGATCCCGCTGCCCCACCTCTTCGCTTTCTGAGGCCACCATGGACATCAACGCATTCCTCGAGGGCTTTGCCGTCGTCGCCGAGCCGAAGAACATGCTGTACTGCCTGGTCGGCGTCCTGATCGGCATGGTCATCGGCGTGCTGCCCGGGCTCGGCCCGGCGGCCACCATCGCGATCCTGCTGCCGATCACCTACGGCATCGACCCGGTATCGGCGATCATCATGCTGGCCGGCATCTATTACGGCGCCCAGTACGGCGGCACCATCACCTCGGTACTCCTGCGTCTGCCCGGGGAGGCCTCCTCGGTGGTCACCGTCTTCGACGGCTTCGCCCTGGCCAAACAGGGCCGAGCCGGAACGGCCCTGGGTATCGCGGCGATCGGCTCCTTTGTGGGCGCGACCATCTCGATCATCGGGCTCACGTTGCTGGCACCGGTGGTCGCAAGCATCGCCCTGGACTTCGGTCCACCGGAGTACGCCGCCCTGGCGTTGCTGGGTGTGCTGCTGGTGGCCACCATCGGCAGCGGAAACAAGCTCAAGGCGCTGATCGCCGGCGCGGTGGGTCTACTGTTGGCCACCGTCGGCCGCGACAACTTCAGCGGCGCCTCCCGGTTCACCTTCGAGAGCCTGCAGCTCGCCGACGGCATCGACTTCGTCGTCGTGGCGATGGGCCTGTTCGGTGTCGGAGAGATCCTCTACAACCTCGAGCAACGGCACGGCAAGCCGCACATTCCGGCCAAGGTCGGCAACGTGTGGCCGTCCCGCAAAGACCTGCGGCAGTCTTCGGGAGCCATCGGCCGCGGCTCGGTGATCGGCTTTGTGCTCGGCGTCCTGCCCGGGGGCGGCGCGGTGCTGTCCTCCATCGTGGCCTACGCCGTGGAAAAGCGCCGCTCCAAGACGCCGGAGCGGTTCGGCCGGGGTGCGGTGGAGGGCGTGGCAGCCCCCGAGACGGCCAACAACGCCGCGGCCACGTCGTCGTTCATCCCGCTGCTCACCATCGGCCTGCCCGCCAACGCGACCCTGGCGATGCTGTTCGGCGCGCTGCTGATCCTCGGCGTCACGCCCGGCCCGCAACTGGTCAACGAGCACCCGGACATCTTCTGGGGCGTCATCAACTCGATGTACATCGGCAACTTGCTGCTGCTGATCCTGTCCATCCCGCTGGTGGGCCTGTTCGTCCGGATCCTGCGCATCCGCCCCGCGATCCTGGCGCCGATCACCGCCCTGATCACCCTCCTCGGCGTCTACACGATCAACAACTCCACCTTCGACATCTTCTTGATGATCGCGTTCGGCGTCGTCGGATACCTGATGAAAAAAGCTGGTTTCGACCCCGGCCCCATGGTGCTGGCCTTCGTCCTGGGCAGCATCATCGAGGCCAGCACCCGCCGGTCGCTGCTCATCTTCGACGGCGACCCGACGGGCTTCTTCACCCGGCCGCTCTCGGGCACCATCCTGGCGATCTTCGTCCTGCTGCTGCTGCTGCCCGCGATCCGCTACGGGCTCAAGCGCCGAGCAAATAGAAGCACTACCGAATCCGCCGACACCCCCCAGGAAGCGGGTAGGCGCTGACCCACACGCTGACTGACAAGCCGCATCCGCCCATCCCCCGTTTCGACAACCGCTTCAGGAATCCCCATGTCTGTCAACACCTTCGCCGACCGGCCGAGCAGCGCGCTGGCCGCTCCCGACGCCGCGCTGAAGGCCCTCGCCGCCGGGGAAGCGACGTTGGACCGGATCCAATCGGTCAAGCTCTCCTCGATCACGCTGCCGTTGAAGAACCCGATCAGCGACGCCAAGGTGCTCACCGGCCGGCAGAAGCCGATGACCGAAGTCGCCTTCCTGTTCGCCGAGGTCCGCACCGAACAGGGCCACGAGGGCATCGGGTTCAGCTACTCCAAGCGTGCCGGCGGCCCGGCTCAATTCGCCCACGCCAAGGAAATCGCACCGGTGCTCATCGGTGAGGACCCCAACGACATCGCCAAGATCTGGACCAAGCTCGTGTGGGCCGGGGCGTCCGTAGGCCGCAGTGGCGTCGCCACCCAGGCGATCGCGGCCATCGACATCGCGTTGTGGGACCTCAAAGCCAAGCGCGCCAGCCTACCCATCGCGAAATTGCTTGGCTCCCATCGAGACTCGGTCCAGTGCTACAACACCTCCGGCGGCTTCCTGCACACTCCGATCGAGCAGGTGCTCGAAAACGCCTCGGAGTCGTTGGCAAGTGGCATTGGCGGCATCAAGATCAAGGTCGGGCAGCCGGACTGGAAGACCGACATCGCGCGGCTGGAGAAGGTCCGCGAGCATCTCGGTGACGATGTTCCGCTGATGGTTGACGCCAACCAGCAGTGGGACCGCCCTACCGCGATGCGGATGGGCCGCATCCTCGAGCAGTTCAACCTGGTCTGGATCGAGGAGCCGCTCGACGCCTATGACGCCGAGGGCCACGCCCACCTCGCGCGCAGCCTCGACACCTCCATCGCAACCGGGGAAATGCTCGCCAGCGTAAGCGAGCACCTCCGGTTGATCGAGGCCGACGCCGTCGACATCATCCAACCCGACGCGCCGCGCATCGGTGGCTTCACCCAATTCCTCAAGCTGGCCACGCTCGCTGAGCAGAAGAATCTCCAGCTCGCACCGCACTTCGCGATGGAGATCCACTTGCATCTCGCGGCGACCTACCCGCACGGGACGTGGGTGGAGCACTTCGACTGGCTCGACCCGCTGTTCAATGAGCACCTCGAGATCCGCGACGGACGCATGCACCTGTCCGCGCGGCCCGGCCTTGGATTCACCCTCAGTGAGCAGGCCCACGCCTGGACAGTCGCCACGGCCGAATTCGATCGCTGACCGAGCCCTTCACCGTCCGACGCAGCTGTCATTGCAACGCAGACCAATTCGCCAACTTGATCGAGGAACCATCGTGGCTGATAGAACCGAACACCCACCATTGCCGCTTCCCCCACGTGCGGTGGTTGCCGTGCTGCGAGCGCCGACCGCCAAGCACTTCGTCGCCGCGTGCGAAGTACTTCGGGACGCAGGCATCACCTGCTTCGAGTTCACCCTCACCACTGAGGGCGCCGTGGAGGCGCTTGTCGAGACTCGCGCGGCGCTACCGGATGCCGTCATCGGATTGGGCACAGTGCGCACCGTGCAGCATCTGGAGGCCGCTGCGCAGGTCGGCGCGGCATTCGCGGTCAGCCAGGTGTTCCTCCCGGAGTTGGTCGTCGCCGCGGATGCGCACCAGATCCCTTATGTACCGGGCACACTGACACCCACTGAGGTGGTCTCGGCGTGGAACACCGGTGTGCCGGCGGTCAAGGTGTCACCGATCGGCCCGGTTGGTGGTGTCACTTACCTGACCGAGCTACGCGTGCCGCTGCCCGACGTCGCGATCATGCCCACGGGCGGCGTGACACTCGAAGCGGCGGGTGAGTACCTCGATGCCGGAGCGGTTGCGGTCGGAGTGAGCGGTGCACTGTTCGAAGACGCGCTGCTCGGTGGAGACCTCGACGCGCTGAAACGACGTGGCAGACAACTGGTTTCGTCGGTGTGACGGTTACTGACCGACGGACGCTCCATGGCTGAATCAGGGAAGGACAACATATGAAGGTCGGATTCATCGGGCTGGGCATCATGGGCAAGCCGATGGCCAAAAACCTGCTCGCCGCTGGCCACCAGGTGGTGGTCAGCTCACACAACCAGACAACGGCCGCCGAGCTCGCCGCCGCGGGAGCGACCGTCGCGGACACCCCGAAGCAGATCGCCGAACAAGCGGATTTGGTCATCACCATGCTGCCGAACTCGCCCGACGTGAAGGCCGTCGCGCTAGGGCCCGACGGCATCATCGACGCCACGCATCACGGCCTGATTTTCGTCGACATGAGCTCCATTGCCCCCCTGGTGGCTCGTGAAATCTCCGATGCACTCGCCGACAAAGGCATTGCCATGCTCGATGCCCCGGTCAGCGGCGGCGAACCCAAGGCGATCGACGGCACCCTGTCGGTCATGGTCGGTGGCGACGAGCCGGTTTTCGACAAGGTCAAGGATGTGCTCAGCGCGATGGCCGCTTCGATGGTATTCGTCGGCGAGATCGGTGCCGGCAACATCGCCAAACTCGCCAATCAGGTCATCGTGGCGTTGAACATCGCCGCGGTGTCGGAGGCACTGGTGCTCGCCCAGAAGGCTGGGGTTTCCCCCGGCGCTGTGTTCGAGGCGATCCGCGGCGGACTGGCGGGCAGCACCGTGCTCGATGCCAAAGCGCCAATGATGATGGAGCACAACTTCAAACCGGGCTTTCGGATCAAGCTGCACATGAAGGATCTGATGAATGCGCTTGATACGTCGCATGGCGTCGGAGCGCCGCTGCCGCTGACGGCTTCCGTACTGGAGATGCTCACCGCCCTGGAAACCGCCGGACATGCGGGTGACGACCACAGCGGGTTGGTCCAGTACTACGAAACCCTCGCTAAGACCTCGGTCGAAACGAGCCGGGCATGACCGTAACCGCACCCCGATCAGAGAGGACCAGGAGGTCATGAGAACACCGAGGATTGCCACGTGCACCGTGTATCCGGTTGCCGGTCACGACTCCATGGAATTGAACCTCAGCGGTGCTCATGCGCCCTATTTCACGCGAAACATCCTGGTACTCGAAGATACTCAGGGAAACATCGGTGTGGGGGAAGTGCCGGGCGCGGAAAACATCACCAGCACCCTGCAGGAGTGCGCACCGATCGTGACGGGGGCGAGCATTGCGGACTACCGGAGCATCCTCAATCAGGTCCACGCCACCTTCGCCGACCGCGACGCCGCCGGCCGCGGCCTGCAAACCTTCGACCTGCGCACCACCATTCACGTGGTCACCGCGGTCGAGTCGGCGTTTCTGGACCTGCTGGGGCAGTACCTCGAACTTCCGGTAGCTGCGTTGCTCGGCGCCGATGGCCAGCAGCGGGATTCGGTGAAGATGCTCGGTTATTTGTTCTACGTCGGCGACCGCAAGAAAACCGATCTGGACTACCTGGGCGACGAGAAGTCCGATATCGCCTGGTACCGGCTCCGCCATGAGGAGGCCCTCACGCCGGCGGCGATCGTCGCACTGGCGGAAGCCGCGCAGGAACGCTACGGCTTCCAGGATTTCAAGCTCAAAGGCGGTGTGCTGGAAGGTTCGGAGGAAGTCAAGGCCGTCACCGCGTTGAAGGAACGCTTCCCCGACGCCCGAATCACCTTGGACCCCAACGGCGCCTGGTCACTAAAGGACGCCGTCGCGCTGTGTAAGAACCTGCACCACGTCCTCGCCTATGCCGAAGACCCCTGCGGCGCCGAAGACGGCTTCTCCGGGCGGGAGATCATGGCTGAGTTCCGCAGGGCCACCGGCCTGCCAACCGCGACCAACATGGTCGCCACGGATTGGCGCCAACTCAACCACTCCGTGGAGCTGCACAGCGTCGACATCCCTCTTGCCGACCCTCATTTCTGGACCATGCAAGGCTCGGTCCGCGTCGCGCAGATCTGCCAAAATTTCAATCTGACGTGGGGTTCGCATTCCAACAACCACTTCGATATCTCCCTGGCAATGTTCACCCACGTCGGCGCCGCGGCCCCAGGCGCGTACACCGCCCTAGACACGCATTGGATCTGGCAGGAAGGGATCGACCGGCTCACCAAGGAACCCTTGAAGATCGAGGGCGGTGAAGTAAGGATTCCGGACAAGCCGGGGCTGGGCATCGAGCTGGACTTCGACCGGCTCGAGGCGGCGCACCAGTTGTACTTGGACAAGGGCCTCGGCGGGCGCGACGACGCGGTCGGCATGCAATACCTCATCCCGGGCTGGCAATTCGACAACAAGAAGCCGGCGCTCGTGCGGTAACGTCCGACACCTGCTCCGGCGACGCCAGGCCGAGTCCTCAACGGCCGGCGTCGAGCCGTCGGCGGCTGTTGCCGAGGTGGACGCGCATCGCGGCCCGGGCGATGTCGGGGTCACCGGCGATGACGGCGGCCGCGACGTTGTCGTGCTCCCGCCGGACACGCTCGACGTGGCTGGCGTCGGTGAGCGAGTACGCGTCGCCGAGCCGGGTGCGAGGCAGCATGATCATCATCGGACCGAGTGAGTCGAGCAGTTCGAGGTAGAACCGGTTGCCGCTCGCTGCCGCCACGGCGCGGTGGAATCCGAAGTCGGCCTCGACGGCGTCCTCCGGCGCGGCGTCGACGAACGCCGTCAGCGCCGCGCGGATCGCTTCCTTGCTTGCCGCGTCCGATCGCGCCGCCGCAAGCGCGGCGGCCTCGCTCTCGATCCCGAGCCGGAAGTCGATCATGTCGAGGACGTCGTGGTGGGTCCGGATGGCGGCGGATTCGACGGTGAACGACGACGGCTCGGGCATCGCGAGCACGAACGAGCCGCGGCCCTGGAATGTCTCGACCAGGCCCTCGGCCCGGAGCCGGGTCACCGCCTCACGGACGACCGTGCGCGACACGCCGAACTCCTCGATGAGCTCGGCCTCCGAAGGCAGCTTGCCGCCGGGCGGCAGGTCGCCGGCGAAGATCTTGTCCTTTAGCCCGGCGACGACCCGCTGGGCCAGAGTCGTGGTCATCGCGTGCCGAAGACGGCGGTCTCCTTGGTGAGGGCCCGCATCCGCTCGCTCAGGGTGAAGCCGAGGCCGGGCCGGTCGGGCACCCACATCTGGCCGTCGCGGATTTCGATGCGCTCGTCGAAGAGCGGGTTGAGCCACTCGAAGTGTTCCACCCAGGGCTCGGTGGGATACGTCGCGGCCAGGTGCAGGTGGATCTCCATCGCGTAGTGCGGCGCCAGCGCCAGCCCAGCATGGGCGGCCAGCGTCGCGAACCGGAGGAACGGCGTGATGCCGCCGATGCGCGGCGCGTCGGGCTGGACGATGCCGCGGTAACCCGCGTCGAGCAGCGCCATGTGCTCGGGCACCGAGGTGAGCATCTCGCCGGTCGCGATCGGGGTGTCGAAGGTGCGGGACAGGTCGGCGTGGCCGATGGCGTCCCACGCGTCGACGGGCTCCTCGATCCACACCAGGTCGAACGCCTCGAGCTCGCGGCACATCTTGCGTGCCCGGGAGCGGTCCCACTGCTGGTTGGCATCCACCATGAACGGCGTTTCACCGAGGTGTTCCCGCAGCGCCGCCACCCGTTCGAGGTCGGTCTTCCAATCGGGTTGTCCAACTTTGATTTTGATGCCGCCGATGCCGGACTCCAGCGACGCGGTGGCCTTCTCTTTGATCTCCGCGATCGATGCCTGCAGGAAGCCGCCGGAGGTGTTGTAGACGCGGCAGGAGTCGCGGTGGGCACCGATCAGCTTGGCCAGCGGCAGGCCGGCCCGGCGGGCCTTGAGGTCCCACAACGCGACATCGAGCGCCGCGATCGCCTGCGTGGCGACACCGGAGCGGCCAACCGACGCACCCGCCCAGAGCAGGGACTGATAGATGCGGTCGATGTCGGACGGATCCTGACCGAGCGCGACCTCCGCGATCTCCTCGAGGTGGGCGTACTGGGCCCGGCCGCCGGCGCGCTTGGAGTAGCTGAACCCCATGCCTTCGAAGCCCTGCTCGGTGCTGATCTCGACGAAGAGCAGCACCGTCTCGGTCAGCGGTTTCTGCCGGCCCGTGAGCACCTTGGCGTCACTGACCGGAGTCTCGAGGGGCAGGACGACGTGAGAGAGCTTGAGATGACGGATCTGGTCTGACATACAAACTAGTATAATAAGTAGAGCACTCATCATACAAGTGGATTTGGTCAGAAGCTGATGATCTGCCGCACAGCCTTGCCATCGGCCAGCCGATCCATGCCGGTGTTGATGCCGTCCAACGTGATCGTCGACGAGACAAGCGATTCGACCGACCGATCTGTTCGAGCACGGCGCCGCGGATCCTCATGGCTACCAGCCTGCCGTGACTGGGCCCGTTGCGATTCCCGACCCCATCCGCGCACTGCTTGGAAAGGCGCGTGTCGGCTAGTCGATATGCTCGGCCAATGCCGCTCGTGAGCAAGACCGTCGAGGTGGCGGCCTCCGCCGAATCGATCATGGCGATCGTCGCCGACTTCGAGTCGTATCCGCTGTGGAACGAAGAGATCAAGGGCTGCTGGGTGCTGGCCCGCTATGAGGACGGAAGGCCCAGCCAGTTGCGGCTCGACGTCGTGGTCCAAGGCCAGGCCGGCACTTTTATCACCGCGGTCTACTACCCCGGCGAGAACCAGATCTACACGGTCCTTCAGCAGGGGGATCATTTCGAGAAGCAGGAGCAGAAGTTCTCGGTGGTGCCCATCGGAGATACGTCGCTGCTGACCGTCGACCTCGACGTCGAGACCAAGCTGCCCATCCCCAAGCCGATGGTCAAGAAGGCGATCGGCGACACGCTGGAGTACCTGGCCGACAATCTCAAGGCCCGCGCCGAGCAGTTGGCAGCCAAGTAGCGTCACGCACCGAGCGACTCCCAGAACGTGTCGTCGTCGCGCCCGGCCATTTGCGCGGCTTCATCGCGCAGCGCCAGTACGCGTCGGTGAATCCGATACTCCGTGGCACGCGGCATCGATCCTGGGCCGTACCGGCCACGTTTGAGTCGGCGAACTCTGCCGTTGAGGATCTCCCGGCGCAACGCATCCGACACGGTCTTCGACGCCCGTCCAGGAATGTCGAAGCCCTGGTAATACAACGCTTCGATCAGGTCGGCAACGGTCGTGGCTCCGTGCTGGAACAGATAGAGAGTGAGCGCATAGCGGAGCTCGATTCCCCGCAGCAGCAGCGAGTTGGTCACGGTGTGATCGTGGCACTCAGCGGGGACATCGACGGGGTCGTCGCGCGTGAACGGCCGCGCTCCTGGGGATAACTGGTTGTGCCCGCCTCATGGCGACAAAGTCGTTGAGCACCGACAAAGTCGTTGTGAGGCGGGCAGTTCGCATAGTGGGTGCCGAGCTCGCCGCGATCAGCTCCAGAGCCCGATCTCTTCGAGCCGAGCGATCAGCCGCGCCGCGCCGTCGGTGAATTCGCCGCTGGTAAGCCGAACCACTGTGTCAACGTCGTGCCGGCGCAGCGCGCCGATCAGCTTCCGATGGTTGGCCACCGCTGCGACACCCCATTGAGCGTCGCTGGCGTAGATGTGCCCCGGGAGATAGCGCACCACGTGCAGTAAGAACCAGGCCAGCTTGATCCGGCCGGCCGCCCGGTTGAACGCCCGATGGAACGCAAACTCCGCCGCGGCGACCCCCTCGGGATCGCCATGCTCGACTGCGGCGGCCAAACCTTCATTGAGCCGTTCCAGTTCCTCGATCTCGCCGTCGGTGATCCGCTCGGCCGCGGTGGCCGCCAGTTCCTGGGCGATCGTGGCCTGCAGCCAGAAAATGTCCTCGATGTCGCCGCGGGTCAATGGCACGACCACATGTCCGCGATGCGGCTCGAGCTGCACCATGCCTTCGCCACGCAGCGTGCGCAGCGCCTCGCGCACCGGCGTGATGCTGACGCCCAGTTGGGCGGCGGTCTCGTCGAGCCGGATGAACGTCCCGGGCCGCAGCGTCCCGGTCATGATGTCGGCCCGCAGGCGGGAAGCCACCTCGTCGGAAAGCTGCTCGCGGCGCACCGCGCGCCGCGGCTTTGGCCGAGGTCTTGCGGGTGCGTTCACTATGTTTCTCCCGGGGTCTCCGGCTACATGGCTTGGGGTTGTCCCCGAGCCGCCGAGGCCATAGTGTGACCGGGGCAACACCATGTTTGATCAAATATCAACGTCGCGCAACCCATCACAGAGGGAGCACTAGCCGTTGACCGCCGAGCCGTCCCGCACCGAGCAGCCGTATCTGGCGCGCCGGCAGAACTGGACCAACCAGCTCGCACGCCACGCGCTGATGCAGCCCGATGCCACGGCGCTGCGGTTCCTCGGCCACACGACGACCTGGGGTGAGCTCGATCAACGCGTGACCGCGCTGGCCGGTGCGCTGAGCCGACGTGGGGTCGCGTTCGGCGACCGGGTGCTGATCCTGATGCTCAACCGCATCGAGTTCATCGAATCGTTCTTGGCCGCCAACTTGCTCGGCGCCATCGCCGTCCCGGTCAACTTCCGGATGACCCCGACTGAGATCGCCTTCCTGGTCAGTGATTGCGACGCCAAGGTTGTGATCACCGAATCGGTACTCGCCAAGGTCGCGACCGCAGTCCGTGACATCGACCCGAGGCTGGGCACCGTCATCGTCGCCGGCGGCGGCACCGACGACGAGGTCGTCGGCTACGACGACCTGATCGCCGAGACCGGCGACGAGCCACAGCCCGTTGACATCCCCAACGACTCGCCAGCGCTGATCATGTACACCTCCGGTACCACCGGCCGCCCGAAAGGCGCGGTGCTCACCCACACCAACATCGCCGGGCAGGCGATGACCAACCTGTTCACCATCGGTGCCGACATCAATAGAGACGTCGGGTTCATCGGAGTCCCGCTGTTCCACATCGCCGGCATCGGCAACACGATCTCCGGCCTACAACTCGGGTTGCCGACCGTCATCTATCCGCTGGGCGCGTTCGACCCGGGCGCACTACTCGACGTCCTCGAGGCCGAGCAGGTGACGTCGATGTTCCTCGTGCCGGCGCAATGGCAGGCGGTGTGCGTCGAGCAGCGCATCAACCCTCGGAAACTGCAGTTGCGGGTGCTGTCGTGGGGCGCCGCGCCGGCGTCGGACACGTTGCTTCGCGATATGTCGGAAACGTTCCCCGGCACCCAGATCTACGCCGCATTCGGCCAGACCGAAATGTCGCCGGTGACTTGTATGTTGTTGGCGCAGGATGCAATTCGCAAACTTGGTTCCGTCGGCAAGGTGATCCCGACGGTGGCCGCGCGGGTCGTCGACGAGGACATGAGCGACGTCCCCGTCGGCCAGGTCGGCGAGATCGTCTACCGGGCACCGACCCTGATGGCCGGCTATTGGAACAACCCCGAGGCCACCGCGGAAGCGTTCGCAGGCGGTTGGTTTCACTCGGGCGATCTCGTCAGGCAGGACGACGAGGGCTACGTCTGGGTCGTCGACCGCAAGAAGGACATGATCATCTCGGGCGGCGAGAACATCTACTGCGCCGAGGTCGAGAACGTCCTCTCCGGCCACCCCGCGATCGTCGAGGTGGCGGTGATCGGGCGGCCCGACGAGAAATGGGGCGAGGTGCCGGTCGCCGTTGTGGCTCTGGGCGCCGTCTCCGAGAACACCATCGGCCTCGACGACCTCGACGAGTTCCTGACTGAACGATTGGCGCGGTACAAGCATCCGAAGGCGCTGGAGATCGTCGACGCGTTGCCGCGCAACCCGGCTGGCAAAGTACTCAAGACTGAACTGCGCGCGCGTTACGGCGCCGCGAAATCGATTGACGCTGGCGAAAGATCCACTCCGCCAACGGTTTCTGCTGGGGCACAAGACAATTAGCGCCGGGAGGTGGCTTTGCTAACGGTTACGGGCTCAATCCTGCCGATGCGGTCCACGGCCGCCACAAGATCGGGTATTGTCCTGTGGTCTGTCTTACTACCCGCGAGTAGGGAGACGGTGGCCACACACACGGGGTTGGGGCAAGGAGGGGGCGTGCGACAGGGTCTGCCGTTGCGCCACGACCGTCGCGGTTTCGTCGTGGGAGTGCACCGGTGACGGCGTCGACCGGCGTGACAGGTTACGTGCGCGATCAGGTCAGGCCGGGCCTTGAGGCCGTCGGCGGCTTCGTGCGCATGTGCATGCTCACGGGCAAGGCTCTGTTCAAGCCGCCCTTCCAGTGGCGCGAGTTCATCCTTCAGGCATGGTTTTTGATGCGGGTGGCGTTTTTGCCGACCCTCGCGGTGTCGATCCCGCTGACCGTGCTCCTCATCTTCACGCTGAACATCCTGCTGGCGGAGTTCGGCGCCGCCGACGTGTCCGGTGCGGGCGCGGCGATCGGCGCCGTCACCCAGCTGGGTCCGCTGGTGACCGTTCTCGTGGTGGCCGGCGCGGGGTCGACGGCCATCTGCGCCGACCTGGGCGCCCGCACGATCCGCGAAGAGATCGACGCGCTCGAGGTGCTCGGCATCGATCCGATCCACCGCCTTGTGGTGCCCCGCGTCGTTGCCTCGACGTTCGTCGCGGTGCTGCTCAACGGCGCGGTGATCACCGTCGGTCTGGTCGGCGGCTTCATCTTCGGTGTGTATCTGCAGAACGTTTCCGCCGGCGCCTACGTCTCCACGCTGACCCTTATCACTGGCCTGCCCGAGGTGGTGATCTCGATCGTCAAGGCCGGAACGTTCGGCCTGATCGCCGGATTGGTGGGCTGCTATCGCGGCCTGACCGTCTCCGGTGGCGCGAAAGGTGTGGGCACCGCGGTCAACGAGACGCTGGTGTTGGCTGTGGTCGCGCTGTTCGCGGTCAACGTGGCGCTGACTACCGTCGGTGTCCGGTTCGGAACGGGGAACTGACGTGACGATTCAGGTCCTGCGTTCCCGGTACCCGCGGGGGTACGCACGTGTCGAGAAGTTCGCCGGTGCGCCGGCCCGCGGCCTGGACAGCGTCGGGCACGTCGCCTGGTTCGTCGTCACCGCCGTCGGTTCGATCGGGCACGCTATCCGCTACTACCGCAAGGAGATGCTGCGGCTGATCGCGGAGATCGGGATGGGCACCGGCGCGATGGCGGTGATCGGCGGCACCGTGGCGATCGTCGGTTTCGTGACGCTGTCCGGTTCGTCGCTGGTCGCCATCCAGGGCTTCGCGTCGCTGGGCAATATCGGTGTGGAGGCGTTCACCGGGTTCTTCGCCGCGCTGATCAACGTGCGCATCGCCGCGCCCGTGGTGGCCGGCCAGGCCCTCGCGGCCACCGTCGGCGCCGGCGCCACCGCCGAATTGGGCGCCATGCGCATCAGCGAAGAGATCGACGCACTCGAGGTAATGGGCATCAAGTCCATCTCGTACCTGGTGTCCACCCGGATCGTGGCTGGATTCATCGTGATCATCCCGCTCTACGCGATGGCGATCATCATGTCATTTTTGTCCGCGCAGGTGACCACGACGTTCTTCTACGGCCAGTCGATCGGCACCTACGAGCATTACTTCCGGACCTTCCTGCGCCCCGAGGACGTGTTCTGGTCGTTCGTGCAGGCGATCATCATCTCGGTCATCGTGATGCTCAACCATTGCTACTACGGTTACTTCGCCAGCGGCGGACCGGTCGGCGTCGGTGAGGCCGTGGGCCGGTCGATGCGCGCCTCGCTGGTCGCGATCGTCTGTGTTGTCCTGTTCGCATCGTTGGCGCTCTACGGCGTGGACCCGAACTTCAACCTGACGGTGTAGCCCATGACCGCACCCCTGAACACGCCCCGGACACCGCCATACAAGCTGGCCGGTTTGGTGTTGACGCTGTTGACGATCGCGGCGATTGTGCTGGTGTACTTCCAGTTCCGCGGCGACTTCCTGCCGCGCGAGCAGCTGACGATGATGTCGGCGCGGGCCGGCTTGTCGATGGATCCCGGCGCGAAGGTGACCTACAACGGTGTGCAGATCGGCCGGGTGGCCGCGGTCAACGAGGTCGACGTCGGCGGCGAGCCACGGGCCAAGATCACGTTGGACGTAGATCCCAAGTACCTCAAGCTGATTCCGAAGAACGTGGATGCCAACATCAACGCGACCACGGTGTTCGGCAACAAGTACATCTCCTTCTCCTCGCCGAAAGATCCGTCACCCCAACGCATCACGACCTCAGACGTGATCGATGTGACGTCGGTGACCACCGAGTTCAACACGCTGTTCGAGACGGTGGTGTCGGTGTCGGAGAAGGTGGACCCGGTCAAGCTGAACCAGACACTGGCCGCCACCGCCGAAGCCCTCGACGGGTTGGGCGATCGGTTCGGCCAGTCGATCATCCACGGCAACGAGATCCTGGCCGACCTGAATCCGCGGATGCCGCAGCTCCGCCGCGACAACCAGTTACTGGCCGAACTGGGCGAGGTTTACGCCAACGCCGCGCCGGACCTGTTCGACGGCCTGGAGAACGCGGTCACCACCGCACGCACGCTCAACGAGCAGCAGGGCAACATCGATCAGGCGCTGATGGCCGCGGTCGGGTTCGGCAACACCGGCGCCGACGTCTTCGAGCGTGGTGGGCCCTATCTGGTCCGGGGCGCCGAAGATCTCATTCCCACGTCGCGGCTGCTCGACGAGTACAGCCCCGCGCTGTTCTGCACCATCCGCAACTTCCACGACGTCGAACCCAGGGTCGCCGCATCACTGGGCGGCAACGGCTATTCGCTGCGCACCCACTCCCTGGTTCTCGGTGCGAGCAACGCGTATGTCTATCCCGATAACCTGCCGCGGGTGAACGCCAAGGGCGGCCCCGAGGGCAGGCCGGGCTGCTGGCAGCCGGTCACCCGTGATCTGTGGCCGAACCCGTACTTGGTCATGGACACCGGCGCTTCCATCGCGCCGTACAACCACATCGAGCTCGCCTCGCCGTTCGGTTGCGCGGGGCTACCCCCTTGTCTCATTCCCCTTCTGCCAGCACCGATCCCGCTGTTCTTTCCTGGGATCGAATACGTCTGGGGCCGTCAGCTCGGGGAGAACACGATCAACCCATGAAAATCACCGGTACAGCCGTCAAGCTCGGCATCTTCTCCCTGGTGCTGCTGCTGTTCACCGCTGTCATCATCGTGGTGTTCGGCCAGATGCGGTTCGACCGCACCACCGGGTACTCGGCCGTCTTCTCCAACGCCAGCGGGCTGCGGGCGGGCCAGTTCGTCAGGGCTTCCGGCGTCGAGGTCGGCAAGGTCTCCAAGGTCGAGTTACTCGACGGCGGAACGAAGGCGAAGGTCGACTTCAACGTGGACCGCTCGCTGCAACTGTTCGACGGAACGACGGCCTCCATTCGGTACCTGAACCTGATCGGCGACCGGTACATGGAGCTCAAGCGCGGCGACAGCGACAAGCGGCTCCCCGCGGGTGGCACCATTCCGATCGAGCGCACCGAGCCGGCGCTCGACCTCGACGCGTTGATCGGCGGATTCCGGCCGGTGTTCCGGGCGTTGGATCCCGAGAAGGTCAACAACATCGCGCAGTCGATCATCACGATCTTCCAGGGCCAGGGCGGCACCATCAACGACATCCTGGACCAGACCGCGTCCCTCACATCTGCGTTGGCCGACCGCGACCAGGCAATCGGCGAGGTGATCCGCAACCTCAATACGGTGCTGGATACGACGGTCCGCCACCAGCAGCAGTTCGACGAGACCTTGCACAACTTCGAGGTGCTGATCACCAGCCTGAAGAACCGCGGCGATCCGATCGCGGAGTCGACAGCCAACATCAGCGACGCCGCGGGCACGGTAGCCGACCTGCTCGCCGACAACCGGCCTCTGCTGCAGAGCACGGTCGGCCACCTGGAGGTCATCCAGCAGCCGCTTGTCGACCAGAAGGCGCAATTGAACGATATCCTCGTCAGGTTGCCGACCGCGTTCAAGATCATCGGGCGCGCAGGCGGCATCTACGGCGACTTCTTCAACTTCTACGCCTGCGACATCACGCTCAAGCTGAACGGCTTGCAGCCCGGAGGGCCGGTCCGGACCGTCAAGATCACATCCCAGCCGTCGGGTAGGTGCACGCCGCAATGAGAACGCTGGAGGGGTCGAACCGGGTTCGAAACGGGTTGATGGGCATCATCATCCTGCTCCTCGTGATCGGTGTGGGGCAGAGCTTCGCGAGTGTGCCGATGCTGTTCGCGACGCCCACCTACTACGCGCAGTTCTCCGACACCGGCGGCATCAACACCGGCGACAAGGTGCGCATCGCCGGTGTGGACGTCGGGCGGGTGCGCAGCATGGCGATCGACGGGGACAAGGTCAAGATCGGCTACTCGCTCGACGGCACTCAGATCGGTACGGAGAGCCGGGCGGCGATCCGCACCGACACCATTCTGGGCCGCCGCAACGTCGAGATCGAGCCGCGCGGCTCGGAACCGTTGCGCGCCAACGAAACCCTGCCGCTGGGCCAGACCACCACGCCTTATCAGATCTACGACGCGTTCTTCGACGTGACGAAGGCGGCCTCGGGCTGGGACACCGAGACGGTGAAGCGGTCGCTGAACGTGCTGTCCGAGACCATCGACCAGACCTACCCGCATCTGAGCGCGGCACTCGACGGTGTGGCGCGGTTCTCCGACACGATCGGCAAGCGCGACGACGAGGTCAAGCAGCTGCTGGCCAACGCGAACAAGATCGCCGGGGTCCTGGGCAACCGCAGTGAGCAGATCAACGCACTGCTGGTCAACGCGCAAACGTTGCTGGCTGAGATCAACGCGCGTGGCCAGGCCATCGACCTGCTGCTGGAACGGGTGGGGGCGTTCTCGGAGCAGGTGAAGGGCTTCATCGACGACAACCCGAACCTCAACCACGTGCTGGAGCAGCTCCGGGAAATCAGCGACGTCCTGCGTGAGCGCAAGTTCGACCTGATGGACACGCTCACGACCGTGGCCAACTTCGCCGCGTCGCTGGGCGAGGCGATCGCCTCCGGCCCGTTCTTCAAGGTCATGCTGGTCAACCTGCTGCCGTACCAAATCATTCAGCCGTTCGTGGACGCGGCGTTCAAGAAGCGCGGTATCGATCCGGAGGAGTTCTGGCGTAACGCGGGCCTGCCTGCGTTCCGGTTCCCCGATCCGAACGCGCAGCGGTTCCCGAATGGGGCTCCGGCGCCTGCGCCGACGCCGTTGGAGGGCACTCCGGAGCATCCCGGGCCGGCGGTTCCGCCAGGTTCGCCGTGCTCGTACACGCCACCGGCCGATGGCCTTCCGCGACCCGGTGACCCGCTGCCGTGCGCCCATCTGACGCAGGGCCCGTACGGACCGGTGCCGGGCGGGTATGGGCCGCCGGATGTGGCCATGTCCGACCCGAATGCGCACGGCCCGGGATTCACCCCGGGAGTACCTGCCGCGGCGATCCCGGGTCAGATGCCGCCGGATATGCCCGGTGCTCCGGTGCCGCTGCCGGAGGCGCCTCCAGGTGCGCGCACGGTGCCGTTGGGCCCGCTGCCTTCACCGCCGGACTTCACGCCCGGCATCGCGCCCTTGCCGCCAGCCTTGACCGGCCCGCCGCCGCCTCCCGGACCCGGTCCGGAGTTGGCGCCGGCCGGGCAGCCACCCTTGCCAGGGAACCCGCCGTTCCTCCCGCCCGGGGCCCAACAGTAGGGGGCCTGACTGATGTCGACAATCTTCAACGTCCGAAACCTGAAGCTGCCGAGCGTGTCTCGGGCTTCGGTGATCATCGGCGCGCTGGTCGTGGTGCTAGCGATCGTGGCCGCCTTCGTCGGTTGGAATCTGTACAAGAAGCTGACCACCAACACCGTCGTCGCGTACTTCCCGGACACGCTTGCGCTGTATCCCGGCGACAAGATCCAGATCATGGGCGTCAAGGTCGGCTCCATCGACAGCATCGAGCCGGCCGGCGACAAGATGAAGGTGACGTTCCACTACGAGAACAAGTACAAGGTTCCGGCCAACGCCACCGCGTCGATCCTCAACCCCAGCCTGGTGGCGTCGCGCAACATCCAGCTGTCACCGCCGTACACCGGCGGGCCGGTGATGGAGGACGACGCCGTAATCCCGATCGATCGCACCCAGGTGCCGGTCGAGTACGACGAGCTGCGCGACTCGATCAACCGGATCCTGACGGACCTCGGTCCGACGCCGGAGCAACCCAAGGGTCCATTCGGCGACATCATCGAATCTTTCGCCGACGGGTTCGCCGGTAAGGGTCAGCAGATCAACAAGACGCTCAACGCCCTGTCGGAGGCGCTGTTCGCCCTCAACGAGGGCCGCGACGACTTCTTCGGCGTGGTGAAGAGCCTCGCCTTGTTCGTCAACGCGCTGTACAAGAGCGACCAGCAATTCGTCGCGCTGAACGACGACCTCGCGCAGTTCACCAACTCGTTCGCCAACACCGACCGGGAAGTGGCGAACGCGCTGCGCGATCTCGACCAGCTGTTGACCACCACCCGCCGGTTCCTCGACCAGAACAGCGAGGTGCTCACGCACGACATCAACAACCTGGCCGAGGTGACCAACGCGATCCTGCAGCCGGACCCGCTGAACGGGTTGGAGACCGGCCTGCATGTGTTCCCGACCCTCGGGGCGAACCTCGTCAACATCTCGTCGCCCAACGCGGGTGGCATCGTCGGCCTGCCGGCGATCGCGAACTTCGCCAACCCGCTGCAATTCATCTGCAGCTCAATTCAGGCCGGTAGCCGGCTGGGGTATCAGGAGTCCGCCGAACTGTGTGCGCAGTACCTGGCACCCATCCTCGACGCGATCAAGTTCAATTACCCGCCGTTCGGTCTGAACACTTTCGTGACCGCGATGACGCTGCCGAAGCAGATCGCATACTCGGAGGATCGGCTGCGGCCGCCGGGCGGCTACAAGGACACCACCGTGCCCGGCATCTGGTCTCGCGACACGTTGTTCTCGCACGGCAATCACGAACCGGGCTGGATCGTCGCGCCCGGCATGCAGGGCGTGGACGTGCAGCCGTTCACCGCTAACATGCTGACGCCGGAGTCGCTCGCCGAGCTGATGGGCGGACCGGACATCGTGCCGCCGGCCGCGCCGCCCGCGTTCGGGGTGCCGCCGGGCGGAAACCTGCCCGGGCCGCCGAACGCCTACGACGAGCGCAACCCGCTACCGCCGCCGTGGTACGTGCAGCCTGGGCCACCACCGGCCCCAGCGCCGGGCGTGATACCGGGTGACCCGGGCGGCTCGCCGCTGTTGTCGGGACCGGCACCGGTACCTGGGTCCGCGCCTGCCGGACCGCCGCCGGCCGCGCCGCCCGGCCCGCCGCTACCAGCTGAGGCAGGTGGATGATCGTGCGTAACTGGAGTCGACTGGCGCGGCGCACCGTTGCATTGGCCGCGGTCGCGCTCGTGCTGAGTTCGTGCGGATCGTGGAAGGGCATCGCGAACGTGCCGCTGCCCGGCGGGCCAGGCACCGGCGACGAGAAGACGACGATCTACGTGCAGATGCCGGATACGTTGGCGCTCAACGTCAACAGCCGGGTCCGGGTGGCCGACGTGTACGTCGGCCGGGTCCGCGCGATCGAGCTGAAGAATTGGGTCGCGACGCTGACGCTGGATCTGCAGCCCGATTTGAAGCTTCCGAAGAACACGCTGGCCAGCATCGGCCAGACGAGCCTTCTCGGTTCGCAACACGTGGAGCTGGCGCCGCCACCGGATCCGTCACCCGAACAGCTGCGCAACGGCGACACGATTCCGCTGCAGAACAGCTCGGCCTTCCCCACCACCGAACGGACGCTGGCGAGCATCGCCACCATCCTGCGCGGCGGCGGTATACAGAACCTCGAAACAATCCAGACCGAGATCAACAACCTGCTGACCGGCCGGGCGGATCAGATCCGGGAGTTCCTGAACCGGTTGGACACCTTCACCGATGAACTGAATCGGCAGCGCCAGGACATCACCCGCGCGATCGAATCCACCGATCGGCTGCTGGCCATCGTGGCCCAGCGCAACAACACCCTGGACCGGGTGCTCACCGAATTCCCGCCGCTCATCAAGCATTTCGCCGACACGCGCGACCTGTTCGCCGATGCGGTGGTGGCGCTGGGCCGGATCAGCGAGGCGGCCGACAATGCGCTCGCACCGACGAGTGACAACCTGAACACCAACCTGGAGTATCTGCAGCGGCCACTCAAGCAGCTCGGCAGGGCCTCGCCGTACCTGATCGGCGCGCTGAAACTCATCCTGACCGCGCCGTTCTCCATTGAGAACGTGCCGAAAGTGGTTCGGGGCGATTTCATCAACGTGTCGCTGATGGTGGACCTGACACTTAGTTCGCTGGACAACGGGTTCCTGTCCGGCACCGGTGTCTCGGGCATGCTGCGCGCACTCGAGCAGGCTTGGGGTCGCGACCCGGCCACGATGATCCCGGACGTGCGGTTCACGCCGAACCCGCACGACGCGCCGGGCGGACCGCTGGTCGAAAGGGGTGAGTGAGCCGTGCTGACCCGTTTCATCAAGTTCCAGCTGGTGCTGTTCACGATCCTGACGATCATCGCGATAGTCGCGCTGGGTTGGTATTACCTGCGGGTGCCCAGCCTGGCCGGAATCGGGCAGTACGAGTTGAAGGCCGACCTGCCCCGGTCCGGCGGGCTCTATGCGACGGCAAACGTGACATACCGCGGCTCGCAGATCGGCAAGGTCACCGCGGTCGAACCCACCGAGAACGGTGCGCGGGCGACGATGAGCATCGACGACCGCTACAAGATCCCGGCCGATGCGACGGCGAACGTGCACTCGGTGTCGGCCATCGGTGAGCAGTTTCTGGATCTGGTGTCGACGGGCAACCCGGGCCAGTACCTGGCCGCGGGGTCGACCATCCCCGAGGACAGGAGCACGGTGCCCAGCGAGGTCGGTCCGGCGTTGGACGCGGCCAATGAAGGCTTGGCCGCACTGCCGAAGGAGAAGATCGACGCGCTGCTCACCGAAACCTCGCAGGCCGTCGGCGGGCTGGGCCCTGCGCTGCAGCGGCTGGTCGACTCGACGACGAACCTCGCCCAGGGGTTCAAGGACAATCTGCCGCAGGTCAACGACATCATCGCGAACTCGGCGCCGATCCTCGACAGCCAGGTCCAGTCCGGGGATGCGATCGAGCAGTGGTCGCGGAACCTGAACATCATCGCCGCACAGAGCGCGGAACAGGATACGGCGCTGCGCAGCGGACTGCAGCAGGCGGCGCCCACCGCCGATCAGCTCAACGCCGTGTTCAGCGGTGTACGGGATTCGCTGCCGCAGACCCTGGCGAACCTGTCCGTCGTCATCGACATGCTCAAGCGCTACAACAAGGGTATCGAGCAGACATTGGTGATCTTCCCGCAGGGCGCCGCGGTCGTGCAGGCGGGCACCATCTTCGAGAACGAGGGTCTGCTGCACTTCGGCCTGTCGATCAACCAGCCGCCGCCGTGCCTGACCGGATTCCTGCCGGCCTCGGAGTGGCGGTCGCCAGCCGACACGAGCATGGCGCCGCTGCCGTCGGGCACGTACTGCAAGATCCCGAAGGACTTCCAGGCCAACGTGGTTCGCGGCGCGCGCAACTATCCGTGCGCGGATGTTCCGGGTAAGCGGGCGGCGACGCCAAGGGAGTGTCGCAGCAACGAGCCGTACGTTCCGCTGGGCACCAACCCGTGGTACGGCGACCCGAACCAGATCCGGAACTGCCCCGCGCCGGCTGCTCGCTGCGATCAGCCGGTCGAACCGGGCCTGGTCATTCCGGCACCGTCGGTCAACAACGGGATGAACCCGCTGCCGGCCGACCAGTTGCCTCCGCCGCAATCAGTAGCACCGGTGAGCGATCCGCTGACCCCGCCGGGCCAGGGCGCGGTCACCTGCAGTGGACAACAACCCAACCCCTGCATCTACACTCCGGCACCAGGGCCACCAGGCTCCACCGCGGTCTACAGCCCGGCCAGCGGTGAGGTGGTCGGACCTGACGGCGTCAGGTACAACGTCAGCAATTCGAGTAAACCAGGAGACGACGGATGGAAGGAGATGCTGGCACCCGCCAGCTGAACCCCACCGATGCTGATGAAACGCCGGATGAGTCGTTAGCAGTATCCCCAGAAGAACAGACCGAAGTAGCCGCCGCCGAGGAATCACCAGAGCCCGTCGAAGAACCGGTCGACACTCGCCGCCCGTCGCGGCTCGGTATCGGGTGGGTGGCGACCATCTGCGCGGTGCTGGTGCTGTTGGCCGCCGGCGCCGGGGTGGGCGGTTACCTGGCGTTGCGCTCGAACGACGAGAGCAAGGCCGTCGCACGTGCAGAGGCGGCGGCGCTGCAGGCGGCAAAGGACTGTGTGGCCGCGACGCAGGCGCCGGACACCGCCGCGATGGTCGCGGCGCAGTCGAAGATCATCCAGTGCTCGACGGGTGACTTCGGTGTGCAAGCCCCCCTGTACGCCAGTGTGATTGCCGAGGCCTACCAGGCCGCCAACGTCAAGGTGGCGGTGTCCGACATGCGGGCTGCGGTGGAGAAGCACAACGACGATGGCTCGATCGACGTGCTGGTGGCGGTCAGGACAAAGGTGACAAATTCGGAAGTCGCCGACCAGGAGCAGGGTTACCGGCTGCGGGTACAGATGGCGCCCGACGACGGCACCTACAAGGTCGCCAAGCTGGAGCAGGTCACCTCGTGACGGCTGTTCTCGACGCGATGCCCGACGCTGCGGCCGACGGCACGGCGCCCGGCGCGACGCCCGCGTCATGGCCGGCCCGCGTGGGCGCGTTCGCGGTCGATGTGCTGCTGGGCATCGCGGTGATCGCGACGATGGCGTTGCTGACGCTGACGGCGCCGCAGCGGGGCTGGTTGTGGTGGGTGTTCACCGCAGCGGCGGCGCTGACTGTGCTGCTGATGGCGGTGAATCGGCTGCTGCTGCCGACGATTACGGGCTGGAGCCTCGGCCGGGCGTTGTTCGGCATCGCCGTCAGGACGCGGGACGGCTCTCCCGTCGGGGTGTGGCGGCTGTTGGCCCGGGACGTGGCGCATCTGCTGGACACCGCCGCGTTGTTCATCGGGTGGTTGTGGCCGCTGTGGGATCGCCGTCGGCGCACGTTCGCCGATCTGCTGCTGCGCACCGAGGTGCACAACGTCGAGCGGCCGCAGCGCGACATCCGACGGCCGACGGCGGTGGCGCTGGTCGCGGCGACGCTGGTGTGCGCGGCGGCGGTGGGTTTGAGCTATCTGGTGGTGTTCCGCCACGACCGGGCCGTCGATGCGGCCCGCGAACAGATCACCGAACAGGGCCCCCGGATCGTCGAGCAGATGCTGAGCTACCACCCCGACACGCTGCAACAGGACTTCTCCCACGCGCAGTCGCTGACCACCGATGGGTACCGGCCACAATTGATCGCCCAGCAGCAGGTGGTGCAGCAGGCCGGTGCGACCACAAACGAGTTATTCGCGGTGCGCAGCGCGGTGCTGTCCGTAACGCCCGAGCAGGCGTCGATGTTGATTGCGATGCAAGGCCAGCGGGGTGCAGACGCGAAGGATCTGAAGTTCATCACCGCGACGGTGCGGGTGGACTTCGACAAGTCACAGGACGGACAGTGGCGCGTCGCGAATCTCACCGTGCTGAAGAAGCCGCAGATGAATCCGGCCGGCCAGTGAGCCCGCGGCGCAAGATCGCGGCGGACGAGCCCGACTTCTTCGCAGGTCGACGCCCAAACCGCCTCGACGCTGGGGCCTGCCGGTCATCGCCGGTGTGGCGGCGCTGTTGCTCGCCGCGGCGATTACGGCCAGCACGTTCATGTTGATCGGCCACGAAACTGACCGCCGCGCATCGGTCAAAGACGCGGCGGCGCTCGGCTATGTCCGAGAATTTATGACCGCCTACACCACGCTCGATCCGTTCCACGCCAACGACTATGCCGACCGAATACTTGCGCAGGGCACCGGCGACTTCGCCAAGATGTTCAGGGAGAAGCAGAACGAGATCTTGATCCAGGTGGCCCGCGCCGAGCCCACGACGGGCACCGTGCTGGAAGCCGGCGTGGAGCGCTGGAACGACAACGGCAGCGCCGACGTGCTGGTCGCGATGAAGTCGACGACCAAGTCGCCGGACGGCAAGTCGACTGTCGAAAGTGGAAGCCGTTGGCTTGCAACGGCTATCAAGGAAGGACAGCAGTGGAAGATCAGCAACCTGATTCAGGTGATCTGACCACGGACGCCGCACAGACCGACGACGCAACCGACGAGAAGCCTGGCCGTCGCCGGTGGCGGTGGGGACTCTTTCGACGCCGATCGAAAACCCCTGAGCCCGCCCCTGTTTCAACCGCCGACGACTCGGCCGACACCACGGAGGAAACCGAGGAGCCGGAAGAAGCGAAGCAGGCGCCGCGCAGGCCGGTGGGCAAGGCCCGCAGGACCGCCAAGCCAGTGGCCGCTCCGGAACCGGCCGGTGAAGAAGAGCCGGCCGATGAGCGTGCCGAGGAAGAGGCCTCCACGGAGGCTCCTACCGAGGAACCAGGGGAAGCCGCAGAAGCCTCCACCGAGGACAGCACTGAGGAAACCGCGGAAGAGTCCACCGAGGAGCCCGCGGAAGGCCCCGCCGAAGAACAGGTCCTGGTTCCGCATCAGCCCGCGGGCAAGCGGCTGAAGATCGCGGCCGTCGCCGCGGGAGTGCTCTTCGTCACCGCCGCGGCCTTCGCCGGCGCGACGCTGCAGCCGTACCTGGCCGACCGCGCGCTGGTCCACACCAAGCTCGACGTCGCCCGCACGGCCACCGAATGCCATCACCACGTTGTGGACGTACACGCCGGACAACATGGATTCGCTGCCGGATCGGTCAGCCAGCTATCTGGGTGGCGACTTCGCCCATGAATACCGCAAGTACATCGACGCGATCGTCGCGCCCAACAAGCAGGCCCAGGTCACCAACACCACCGAGGTGAAGGGCACGGCTGTGGAGTCGCTGACCGGGTCTGAGGCCACCGCGATCGTGTACACCAACTCGGTGGCCACCAGCCCGGTGACGAAGAACATCCCGTCGCTGCGCTACCTGTCGTACCGGTTGACAATGGAGCGCCGCGACGCGAAGTGGTTGATCACCCGCATGTCGACCGTCACATCGCTGGATCTGACGCCGCAGCTGTAAGAGTTGACTCGTAATGTGTCATGCAGCGCCGAACAGCTTGGGGGGCTGTTCTTTTCGGCTGGGCCCGTGACGCCCAGGCCGGGGGCCTGGTCTGTTCGGGGGTAGGCCGAGTGCTGCTCGCTCAGCAGAGGCCACCGCAGGGTGGCTGCCGGTCCTGGCCGGTCCAACACCATCGGGTGCTGGTGGCTGGTGCCGGTTGACTGAGCCCTCCCCCTCTTGCTGGGAGGCCAGCCCCGCCCGAAGGGCGTGGGCAAGTTCGAAGTTGACGCGCGCGGTCGCGGGATCGTCAGGACCAGCGAAGTCGACGCAGGCCGCCAACACCGCCGAAGTGACGTCGCGGTTCGCACGCAGTCCGCAGTGCGGGCAATCATGGAGACGCTGCGCGAGGGTTTTCGGCACCCGAGCCCCGCAGAGGCAGTGCTGGCTGAGCGCGGTGGACCGGGTACCCGCCCGATACAGCTGACCGCCTGTGGCCGCGCATTCGGCGGCCAGCGCGTCGATCAGCATCCCCGGACTGAACAAGGCGATCCGTTTGCCCCACAACCGCGCCCAGGTCGAGATCGAACAGTTCTCCACCGTGATCGTGCTGCCATGGGAGGCCACGATCCGCGCCGCGATATCGCGGGCGCGGGCGCGTTTAGCCAGACTGGTTTCCCGTGCCTCAGCGGCATGATCCACGCGGGTGCGGCGATAGCCGTCCGAGAGCCAGTCATGGCGGTAGGCCCGCAGCGGCACACCGTCGGCACGGGCATGGCGAGGCCCGCCCGGATTGGTGATCTGCTTGGCCCTTAACTCTTTGGCGGCGCGGCGGGCCGCCCGCGCCTGCTGCCGCACCGACGGACCGTACTGGTCCGGGTTGCTGTTGCGCCGAGACCGATCCAATGACTTCTGACGCGCCCGCGCCCGTGTGGCGGCCCCTGCTGCCGCCTGCTGTTGCTCGTCGGTGCAGGTGATCTGGTCGATGACCAGCTGCTCGGGATGCCCGTCGGGGAACGATGCCAGCGCCAGGTTGGACACGTTGGTATCTACACCCGCCCGCCGATGCGTGGGGATCTCGGCGCGACGGGCGCGGGTGGCCGGTGCCTGATAGCCGGCCTGATGGGTCAGTAGGTGCGCGTAGTACCGCCAGCCGCCCGGGGCTTTGCGGTCACGCACCCGCACCAGGTCGATTTTGTGCCAGATACTCGGATCGGCCAGGAAATGACACAGGTGTGCCCACTGGCCGGCGCCCTGGGGTAGGCGCACTGGCAGCACCATGTCCCCGCCCGGCAGTCCGGTGAACACCACTGCCAGCGTTCCATCGTGATCGGCCCACGACCCCGAACTGGGCCGTACTGGGGCCGCGAGGTGAGTGGGCTGGGCCAGGATCGACGTGCCCTGCGGCTGGCCGGCTGCGTCGCGCGCGCTGCTCACCGCGGCCAGCAGCTGGGGGTGCCGGTAGGTGGCCAGGTGTCCGGCCAGGGTGCCGACCAGCCGGTAGGTTTCCCACACTGGCGTGGGTTTGGTGTGTGAGCGGGCCCGGCCGGGGATGCGGGTGAACTCCCACCACGAGCCGATCCGCGGCGCACCCTGTCGGCGGCCCGAGGAGTCCGCGAACAGGTGGCGGTCCACGGTTTCCCACACTTCACCGGCCACGTGCAAACCGATGGCTTTGGTCAGGTGATCGCGCATCCAGCCGCTGGCCTCGATATGGGCCTTGGCCGCGGCCTGGATTCCCTCGCGTGACAGCTCCAGCCGCTCCCGCAGCCCTTTGGGATCGGTGCCGCGTTCGCGGTGGGCGGCCCAAAACGCCCGACAGCGCGCCGCGGCGTCACGTTGCAGTGCCCGCCGCAGCCGAAACACCGCACTCCACTGCCGCTCCAGACGGTGGCGCACGCGTGCGTCGCTAACGTCGAGTTCCAGGCGGATCACCGACACCGGTCCCTCGTACTTGAAGTTCGGGGCCTTCGACTTACCCCGCCGCCGCGACACCGCCACATCACCGCTGGTGGCGGCGGTGGTGTCGGCGGGCACCATCGGCACGCGCGAACGCATGTTCGAATACTATCGGTTCTCACCGCCACGGTCAGAAGTTATCCACAGGTTTGCCGCTAGTCTCGCTGCCATGCCATCTGTACTCGTCACCGGCGCATCGCGCGGTATCGGCAAGTCGATAGCCGAGAATCTGGCCACCCGTGGCTGGGATGTGATCGCGGGCGTCCGCAGCGAACAGGACGCCGCGGCGGTCGCCAAGCTGAATCCGCAACGGATCTCGCCGGTCATCCTCGACGTCGCCGATGCCGGCCACATCGCCGCGCTGGATGAGTCGCTACCGGAGCGGCTCGACGCGATCGTCAACAACGCGGGCATCGTCGTCAGTGGGCCGATGGAAACCGTCAGCCCGGACGACTGGCGAAAGCAGTTGGACATCAACGTGATCGGTCAACTCGCCGTCACCCAGGCGGTGCTGCCGCGGCTGCGGAAGTCGCGCGGGCGGATCGTATTCATCTCCAGCATCAACGGCAAGCTGTCGATGCCGCTGATCGGGGCGTACTGCGCCAGCAAGTTCGCTCTGGAGGCGGCCGCGGACGCGCTGCGGCTGGAACTGCGGCCAGGGCACATCCCGGTGGTCCTCGTTGAACCCGCACAGACCGACACCGACATGTGGCGTACCGCCGACACGATGGTCAAGGAGACCGAAGCCGCGCTGACCCCCGAACAGCGCACCCTGTACGCCAAGCACATCGCGGGCGGGAAGAAGTTCATTGCGGTCTCCCAGAAAATGGCCGTTGCACCGGAGAAAGGTGTCGGCCGTTGTCGAGCAGGCGCTCGCCGCGCGGCGGCCGCGCGCCCGGTACGTCGTCGGCGTCATGCCCAAGGTGCAAATGGCGCTGCTGACGAACCTGCTCACCAGCGCCCGTGACGGGGTGCTGCGGCGGGTGTCCGGGCAGCCTTAGGCATGGCGCACTTCGTAAAACGCAGCCCGGGCGCGCCCGCAGGGTTCTTCGCCTGTGAGGCCGCAGGGCTGCAATGGCTTTCGGCCGCCGACGGCGGTGTGCCGTGTGCTCGGGTCATCGAGTACGACGAGGCCAGCCTGACATTGGAACGGCTGGAAGCGGTTGCACCGATGCGTGCGGCGGCTCACGAGTTCGGCCGCCGGCTGGCCTGCACTCACGACGCGGGCGCCGACGCGTTCGGGTCGCCGCCCGACGGTTGGAGCGGGCCAGGCTTCTTCGGGCCGCTGCACCATCCGCTGCCAATGTCGTTGACCGGTCACGCCCGGTGGGGCGCCTTCTACGCCCGCGAGCGGCTGGGCCCGATGGCCGAGCGTGCGGCGTCACGACTTGACCGGGAGACCCGGGAGGCGGTCGAAGCGGTGATATCGCGTTGTGAGGCGGGTGAATTCGACAATGACGATGCGCCGGCTCGCCTGCACGGTGACCTGTGGAGCGGCAACGTGATGTGGGCGCCGCACGGCGTTGTGCTGATCGACCCCGCGGCGCACGGCGGCCACCGCGAGACCGACCTGGCGATGCTGGGCCTGTTCGGCTGCCCGTACCTCGACGCGGTGATCGACGGCTACCAGTCGCAGCAGCCGCTGCGCGACGGCTGGCGGGACCGGGTCGGACTGCACCAGCTCTACCCGTTGTTGGCCCACGTCGTGTTGTTCGGCGGCAGCTACACGAGCCAGACCAGGGCCGCGGCGGCCAGCGCTTTGCGGATTGGCTAACGACGGGCGGCTTTCCGCCCACCTGAGGTCACTCGCCCGCGAGGGCATGGTCAACCAGGTCGGCCAGTACCGGCCCGAGCACCTCGGCGTATTCGATCGTCACGTGGTTGTCATCGCGGTAGACCAGCGTGTTGCCGACGATGGCCGGGCAACGATCCGTCGTGCAGAACAGCGGGCTCAGATCCGCGTACTGCCCGCCGCCCGCAGCGGTTGCCGCGGCTTCGGCGGCAATACCGTTGTCGTTCACGGCGATCGACCGTTCCGGCGAGCATTCCATCGCATTGTCCAGATGCGCCGACAGGCAGGTCGGCACGGTCGAGTGCGGATCCGGGATCGGCCCGAGCACCAAAACGCTTGCGCCCGTGCCACGCAGCTTTCGCACCAACCGGGTCAGGCCGTCGAGCCACGCCTGGTCGTACGCCGTGAAACCGAAGTCGGCCCCGTACCGCCGCGACATGTCCAACACGATCAACCGTGGGCGTTCCTTCTCCAGGCGAGAGAGGATCTCCCCACGCCACTGCCCACACTCGGTGAACGGCCGGCCCAGATACGGGCTCATGATCGGCAGCGGCTGCAGCGGGCAGGTGACCTTGCTCATGATTTCCAGCCGCCAATGCCGTTGTACGGCAATCGGTTCGACGGCCGGATGCCACATCGCTGCATGCGAGTCCCCGACGAGCGCCACGGTCGTCGCCGACGCCGTGTCACCCGACGCGCACTCCGGTTGGCCGACCTCCTGCCACGACCGCACGCAACCGTTGACGAACACCTCCGGTTTGGCCGATGGTGCTTCGGCAAGTGATGGCGAGAGATTCGACGGAACGGCGCGCAGCTCCGCCGACGCCGTCACCGCTGCCTGCACCTGATCGTGTACTGACACGGGATGTGGCGCCGTGGCCGGCGCCGGCGCAACCGTCAACGGCGCGGCCGTGGCGCCCTGTCCGACGGGAGCCGGGCGCAACACCAGAAGCGCCACACCCACGCAGACGGCAAGCGCGGTGATGGCTCCGCCGAGCACCAGACTGCGCCAGGCAGAACTCCGCAGCGCCGGAGCGAACCGCCCGGGGTTCTCGACGAGGTGCAGTGTCAGAATCGCGAGCCAAAACGACACCACGACCATCGCCAGCCGGCCCGCCAACCCGAGTGCCTGGCCCAACAATGCGGGCACCAACAGCAGCACCGGCCAATGCCAGAGGTACCACGAATACGACAATCGGCCGACGGACCGCATCAACGGCGCTGAAAGAAGTCGCCCGACACCGAAATCCGGTGTCGCGCAACCCGCACCGATCACCAGCGCCGTGCCCAGCGCCGGCAGCAGCGCCGCGGTCGCGGGATAGGGCGTCGACTCACCCACTTGCGTGCACGTGACGACAATCAGCGCCAGGCCGCCCCAGCCGACCACCGCCGCCGACACCGGTGGCAGCCGACGCCATCCGACTGCAGTCAGCGCCACCAGCCCACCGGCGGCCAACTCCCAGGCGCGGGTCGGGAGCGAGAAGAACGCCCATGACGGCCGGGTGTCCGTGCACGCCAGCGAAAGCGCGAACGACAACGCGGCCACCACAGTCAGAACCACCGTGTACGGCGTGACCGACCGAGCCGCCGCCGCGCTCCCACGCCGGGCGACGAACCAGGCGGTGCCGATGATCAGCGCCGGCCACAACAGGTAGAACTGTTCCTCCACGCCGAGTGACCAATAGTGCTGAAGCGGCGACGGCGGCGAGTCGGCGGCCAGGTAGTCGGTGCCCCGCAGCGCGAATCGGTAATTGCCGACGTACAGCGCGCTGGCTATGGCGTCTCCAAGGACGGTGCGTGCCTGCAACGGCGGCAGTAGCACCGCGGCACCGACCGACGTGACCACCAGCACGGTGGCCGCGGCGGGCAGCAGCCGCCGCGCCCGCGCGCCGTAGAACCCCGCGACCCGGACCGCGCCGGTATCGGCCACCTCACGCCAAAGCAGGCCGCTGATAAGGAATCCCGACACCACAAAAAACACATCGACACCGATGAACCCGCCGCCGACGCCGGGCAAGCCTGCGTGGAACAGCACGACTGCTAGCACCGCGACGGCCCGCAGACCCTCAATGTCGGGGCGAAATTCGCTGCCCGGCAGGCGTTGCCGCCCGCCCGCGGATACCCCGCGTCGGGATGCCGGTCGCGCTGCGGTCGCAACTCTGTCCACTCGAGTCGCGATCGTCTCACGAGAACTGGCCGCAACCCGGTATTTGGTGCCCTATGACGCCAGCCACGCCGACTGAGCCGTCAATTGAAGGCGAGCCAGCTCGGCAGCGCGCGCTCGCGGGAGTCGCAGAGCACCTGACGGGTATCGCAGTTGCCGTCGGGGACACCGGCCCCGGCCCACATGCCGCCGGTGTCGCGGCGCAGCACGATCGCCGACGAGCCACCGCCGTCCAGCAGGATCGCGGTGTCGCTGCCCAGCCCGCGGAAGAGATCCTGGATCTGGTCGGGCGTATAGCTGCCGCCCTGGAAGACGTACATCTCGTCCTTGGCCTTCGAATACGCGATCGCGGTGCGGGCCGCGCTGGGACCGCCGTCGTTGAGTTGTCCGGTGTCGCCGGGAGCCAGCAGCCCGATGCCGGCGACTGCGACGAACCGGACGCCCTCGTCGAGCAGGCGCTGGATGGCCGGTGACGCCGCGTCGTAGTCGTCCGGACTCTTCGGCGGCACCACGTACGGTGCGCCGCCGATCGGCAGGATCATCGTCGACAGCGCCTTCCAGCGCTCGTTACCGCCGGACAAGCCCTGCTTGCCGGCGTAGGCGAGGGTGCCCGTCACCGCGGCGTTGGCCCGGCCCTGCCCGCGCGTGTTGTCGACGTAGGCCCCCAGCGGCGAACTGCATCCGGTCGACTTCCATGAGCCGCCCTTTTGCCCGCGCACGTCGAAGAAGTTGGCGTTGATCGCGATCGTCGGCTGGCCCAGCGCCTGCCATGCCTGCAGCGGTGTGAAGATCTCGGAGGCCTGCCACAGCCCTTCACCGGTCCGCGCCCGGGGATCGCGTTCGCACCGGGCCTGGTACCCGCTGTGCGAGTCGACCAGCAGCCGCGGTGCAAGCCGTTGCGACGCCGACTTGACGATCATCAAGTGGCCGCCGCTGTTTGCCTCGTACCAGCCGCCGCCGGCATTCTGCATCGGTGCCGGGGCCCCGCCGCCGAAGTTGTAGACGAGGTACGACCCGCGGGTGGTGGCGATGGCGTTGGCGAGCAGTTCACGTCCGTCGGCGGCGCGGGCCGTCGGGGAGCCCGCCGTCGTCGCCAGCGCAGCGCATATCACCAGCGCCGCGGCACACGCCACGAAGCGCCGGAAGTTTGCGGCTGGGGTCGGCACAGTCGTCCCTTCGGAGAGACCAGCTAGAACAAGACAACAGTAATCACAGGCGACACACTGTCAACTTGCGTCACAGCTCTGCAACGGTTTGGCATCCGCCGAGTCGCGGACTTAGCTGACCGCGTCAGCGGCCGGGCGGCGCCAACCGGTAGACGGCGTCGGCGTAGTCGTCGGTGATGTACACGGCCCAGTCGGGTCCCGCCACCGCGGCGACCGGACGGCCCCAACGTGTACCGTCATCGGCCTGAAAGCCGCCGACCAGTGTCTGCTGGTTGCCGAGACTGCCGTTCTGCCATCCAAAGAAGGACACCTCGGGTGCGCGGGGCGGCTCGCGGTTCCAGGACCCGTGCACCCCGATCAACGCTCCGTTGGCATAGGGCGCCGGCAGCACGCCCTCGGTGAAGCTCATGCCCAGCGGCGCGGCGTGCGCGCCCAGGCTTTGTTCGACGGGCGGCAGCGACGCGCAGTCCAGCTTGCTGCCATCGGCGTTGGTCTGCACGTCGCGGATGAACGGCAGGTTCGCCGGTCCGCCGTCGGGATTGCAGTACGGCCAACCCAATTCGCGTCCGGGCGTCAGTTTGGCGACGGCCTCGGGCGGATGGTCGTTGACGTAATCCATGGTGACCTCGCCGCTCCGCGGGTTCGCCACGTTGTCGCGATTGTTGACCGCCGTCCACACCGAGCCGTCGGGCGCGATCGCCAGGCCCGTGCCGTTGCGCACACCGGTGGCGAACGGCCGCGACGGCCCGCCGCCCGGCGGAACCCGCATGATGGTGGCTCGCGGCGGATTCGCGTCGCGGTCGTCAGCGGTGATGTTGCCGGTGGAACCGATCGAGAAGTACACGGCTCCGTCCGGGCCGACGGCGACGGTCTTGAGCGCGTGTGAATAGGCGCCGCGCAGGTCGGGGCTCCTGGCGTCGGGTAGCCCCGCCGCCACGGTGCGCCGATTGGTCGCCGTGCCGTCGGCGTAGTCGTAGGCGTCGACCTGATCGCTTTCGGCGACATAGAGCGTGCGGCCGGCGAATGCCAGGCCGTGTGGTCGGTCGAGCCCGTCGAGCAGTACCGACTCGCGGGGTCCGGCGCCGGTCGGCTCCAGATGCACGACTTGCCCGGTGCTCGGCACGGAGACCAGCAACGCACCGTCCGGGGTCCACGCCGCGAGCCTCGCGGTGGGGATGCGGGCCCACACCGAAAGCGTCCAACCGGACGGCACCAGCGCCTGCCGTGGTTCGTCGAACGGCGCCTGGGCAAGATCCGGATCGACCTGCACGGTGACCGGGACCAGACTCGCGGCGGCCTCGGCCGGCGGTGCGCTCGGAGAGGGTGACCCCGGACTGGGCGCGGGACTCGTCGAGCACGCCGCAAGCAGCGCAACACCGGCGAGGCCACACCCAATTCGGTTACGCCGCAGCCAAACCCGCATGCATCTCCCAGACCAGAATCTCGGCGGATTCGGTGGCGGTGACGCGCTGGCCCCCGGACGCCGTGAACCGGACGGCGTCGCCTTCGTGCAATGGGCCTGCGCCTTCAAGCGCGACTTCACCGCGGGGGACGAACAGATGCAGATACGATGCCTGCGGCAGCTCGACGCTGTCACCGGTCTGCATGCGCGCGCCGTGCAGGGCCACGTACTTGTTCCGGATCGTGATGGCCGTGTGGTCGCTGTGTTCGGGCATACCCGAAGCGATCGTCACCAGACCGCCGCGCAACAACTCGTCGTCGATCTCGAGCTGTTGGTAGCCGGGCGTGATGCCGGACTCGTCGGGGACCACCCACATCTGCACGAAATGCACTGGCTCGCCGTGGGATTGCTCGCCTGTCAAGGTCCAGGAGTCGTTCTTCTCGGAGTGCAGGATGCCGCGGCCTGCTGACATCCGCTGCGCCAGGCCGGGATAGATCACACCAGAGTGTCCGGTGGAGTCCTGGTGTACCAGTGAGCCACGCAGAACCCACGTCACGATCTCCATGTCGCGATGGGGATGTGTATCAAAACCCGTGCCGGGCTTGACGACGTCGTCGTTGTTCACCAGCAGTAGACCGTGATGCGTGTTGCCCGGGTCGTAGTGGCTGCCGAACGAGAACGAGTGTTTGGAGTCCAACCAGGAAATCTTGGTCTTCGCGCGGTCTTCGGCTCGACGAATGTCGACGGCTGCACCGGTGGTCAATGTCATCACTCCTCGGGAGTTGTCGCCAGCCTAGGCGGCTGCCACTGGACGCCACAACATAGATGATGTGTCATGTATTCCATGTGGTTGACCGAGGAGCAACAGCAGATCTGGCGCAGCTATCTGACGATGGTGAGCGGGCTGCAGACAGCGATGAACCGCCAGCTGCAACGGGACTGCGAACTGTCGCTGTCGGACTACGACGTGCTCGTGGCGCTCGCGGAACGAGGACAGCTGCGAGTCAACGAACTCGGCGAGGCCCTGGCGTGGGAGCAGAGCCGGCTGTCGCACCAGCTACGACGCATGCGTGGTCGCGGCCTGGTGCTTCGTCACGGAAGCGACGATGACCGCCGCGGCGCGACCGTCGAGCTCACCGACGGCGGGCGTGCGGCTTTGCAGGCGGCCGCGCCCGGCCACGCCGAGCTGGTGCGCTCAGTCGTGTTCGACGGATTGTCCGCCGCGCAGCTGCGGGCGTTCGGCTCGGCGATCGAGACGGTGCTGCAGGGCCTGGCTACCAGTCGGCCTCGGTGAACTTGACGACGCCGCGGATGTTCTTGCCGTCCAGCATGTCCTGATAGCCGTCGTTGATGTTCTCCAACGCATAGGTGCTGGTTACCATCTCGTCGATCTTGAGCAGCCCGGACTTGTACAGGCCAATCAGCTTCGGTGTCTCGACGTGCGAGCTGCCGCCGCCGAAGATGTTGCCCTTCAACGTCTTCTGCAGCATGGTGAACAGGAACAGGTTGAGCTTGACGTCGACGTCGGCCATCGCGCCCATGCCGGTCACCACGACGGTGCCGGTCTTCGCCGTCAGGGTCATCGCCTCTTCGATGTGTTCGCCGCGGATTTCGCCGACCGCGATGATCGTCTTCTCCGCCATCACGCCGTAGGTCAGATCGATCATCGGCGCGATGGCTTCGGCCATCGACGGGTAGACGTGGGTGGCGCCGAACTTGATCGCCTGATCGCGCTTCCACTCGACCGGGTCGATGGGTCAACAGTGAGCTGCTGCGCTATCGCCCGCATGTCATTGTCGCGCGAGTCTGCGCCGCACTGCAGGCCCACGGCTGCTCATGGCTTGATGAGTGTGGAGTTGATCCACGGCTTTTGATTCGAACCGTGGCTTAAGTCCACACTCGCCGGCTACAGGTGTGGTGGTAGGCCGAACTTCGCGAAGAGTGACGTGTCGAGAAAGGCCACTACATGCGATACGCCAGCTGGACGAACGTCGAGCACATGCAATTGAAATGCCACATGCTTGTCGCCTTCCCGCATGTACAACGCCGCGGCCGGTTGGCCATTGGCGGTGAGCGGGATGAAGCGCATGTCGCCCGGACCCTCGGCCGGGCATTGCACCCGGGTGAGCGTGCCGATGGCCTCTGGGCCCTGGTACCAGCCGTCGAATGGCGGCATCTCCCAGATCGCCTCCTGGGTGAACAGCTCCACCAGCTTGTCGATGTCGTACGCCTCGAACGCCGCGATGTAGCGGTCCAGCAGATCCTTCGTCTCCGGTGAATCGGGCTCAGCCAGCTTCTCGTCCTCGCTGGGGCCAACCGCGTCGAGCTGTGCGCGCGCCCGCTGCAGCAGGCTGTTGACCGCGGCCGTCGACGCCCCGATCGCATCGCCCACCTCGGCGGCCTTCCACTGCAGCACGTCGCGCATCACCAGCACCGCCCGTTGGCGCGGCGATAGATGCTGCAACGCCGCGACGAACGCCAACCGCACCGACTCCCGCGAGCCGACGATGTGCGACGGATCCGAGGACTCGTCGGGCAGCGGCTCGAGCCACGGCACCTCGGCACGTTCCGTCAGCTCACCGGTCGGGTCCGAACTCGGCGCGCCCAACCCCGTCGGCAGCGGGCGGCGCTGACGCCCGTCCAGCGCGGTCAGGCACGTGTTCGTGGCGATCCGGTACAGCCAGGTACGCACCGAGGATTTGCCCTGGAATCCCTTGTACGACTTCCACGCCCGCAAGTACGTTTCCTGCACCAAGTCCTCCGCATCATGCAGCGAACCGGTCATCCGGTAGCAGTGCGCGAGCAACTCGCGCCGGTAGCGCTGGGCGTCGGCAAGAAACGCGTCTTCGGCGTTGCCGTCATCAAGGCTGTGAGCGAGGACGGTCACGTCGCCGAGCTTACGCAGACCCGCCGACAAGCACTCGATAGTCTCCCCTGATGGCCACTACCCGCAGCGAGCGGAGCTTCGACGGTGTCGGCGGTGTGCGCATCGTCTACGACGTGTGGATCCCGGACACCGACCCGCGTGGGGTGGTCGTGCTCTGCCACGGTTACGCCGAGCACGCCCGCCGCTACGACCACGTCGCGCAGCGATTCGGGGAATCCGGGCTGGTCACCTATGCGCTGGACCTGCGTGGTCACGGCCGTTCCGGTGGCAAGCGGGTCTACCTGCGGGACATCTCGGAGTACACGGGCGACTTCCACACCCTGGTCGGCATCGCCGCCGCCGATCATCCTTACCTCAAGCGCATCGTGCTCGGCCACAGCATGGGCGGCGGCGTCGTCTTCGCCTACGGCGTCGAGCACCCCGACGACTACACCGCGATGGTGCTGTCGGGCCCGGCGGTGGACGCGCAGCAGGAGGTGTCGCCGGTGATGGTCTTCCTCGCCAAGTCGCTTGGCAAGATCGTGCCCGGCCTGCCCGTCGAACAACTTCCCACCGACGCGGTGTCCCGTGACCCCGCCGTGGTGGCCGCCTACAACGCCGATCCGCTGGTGCATCACGGCAAGCTGCCCGCCGGCATCGCCCGCGCGTTGATCGGCGTCGGCGAAACCATGCCGCAGCACGCCGGTGCGCTGACCTCGCCGCTGCTGGTCGTGCATGGCGAACAGGACAAGCTGATCCCGGTGGACGGCAGTCGGCACCTCGTCGAATGCGTTGGCTCCGAAGACGTGCACCTGAAGGTCTATCCCGAGCTGTACCACGAGGTCTTCAACGAGCCGGAGCGCGACGCTGGTGCTCGACGACGTCGCGTCGTGGATCGAGGTGCGGATATGAAAGTGGTTGCCCTGATCTGGCTTTCGTTGATCCTGGCGGTGGCCGGCTGTTCGTCGGGCCAACAACAGCAACACGGCTGGGTCGACGACGAGGTCAGCTTCGTCGCGGACGGGCTGACCATCCACGGCTCCTACCGGCACCTACACGATGCTCCTCCAGGACCCGCCGCGCTGCTGATCACCGAGAGTGGCAACACCGACCGCAACGGCGACAACGCGGTCGCCGGTCCGGTGGGCAACATGCGGCAGCTGGCCGAGCTGTTGTCGGACCGCGGCGTGGCCAGCCTGCGCTACGACAAGGTCGGCACCGGCAAGACCGGCCTCGGCCCCTACGAGACGCGGCCGGCGGACGTCGTCAGCGCCACCTATACGACCGGCGCCGCCGCTGCTGTGCGATTCCTCGCCGAGCAGCCAGGCACGGACAAGGCCCGGATCTCGGTATACGCGCTCGGAGAGGGAACCATCCACGCGATGTCCCTGGCGGCCGACACCACGCCGGGCGCCCCGAAGATCCACTCGCTGGGCCTGTTTCAGCCGCTGCCCGGCCGCTATCTCGACATCATCACCAGCCGGGTGCGCACTGGCGGCGACGCCGCGGCGCTGTCGAGCTGGCTGGCCGCCGTCGACCAGGTCCGCACGAAAGGCACCGTGCCCACCCAGCTGCCCGAGGGGCTGGGCGCGGTCCTCAACCCGGGCAACGTGAAGGCCGTCGTCGAAGCCGACAAGATCGACCCGCTGGCGCTGGCCGCCGCGGTGCCCGCAGGCACGCCGGTGTTGTTGACGTGTTCGGACTCCGACGGTCAGGCCAAGTGCGACGCCGAACAACCCCTCATCGACGCCCTCAAACACACCGCCCTGACCGTCGTCGAACTCAAGGGCGTCAACCATGTGCTGCGCGACGACCCTTCCGACAACGTAGCCAACTACGCCAAGCAGGATCCGCTTTCTCCACAACTCGTCAGCGCGCTGGACGGCTTTGTCACCAAGTAGCCCTAATCTGGCGCCATGACCGACGACAAGATGCTGGCGCGCATCGCTGCGCTGCTGCGCCAGGCCGAAGGCACCGACAACCAACATGAGGCCGACGCGTTCATGGCCGCCGCGCAACGGTTGGCCACGGCGACATCGATCGACCTCGCGGTGGCACGGTCGCATTCAGACAAGCGCACGAAGGCCCAGACGCCGGTGCAGCGCACCATCACCATCGGCAACGCGGGCTCGCGCGGATTGCGCACCTATGTGCAGCTGTTCGTGGTGATCGCGAACGCCAACGACGTGAAGTGCGACGTCGCGTCGAACTCGACGTTCGTGTACGCGTACGGGTTCGCCGAGGACATCGACGCCAGCCATGCGCTCTACGCCGGTCTGGTGATGCAAATGGTGAAGGCTTCCGAGGGCTACATTTCCTCCGGCGCCCACCGGCCCACCCCGACCATCACCGCGCGGATCAACTTCCAGCTGGCGTTCGGTGCGCGCGTCGGGCAGCGGCTGTCGCAGGCGCGCGAAGAGGCGCAGCGAGAAGCCACGAGAGGCCGTGACAGCCGCCCGGGAACCGCTATCGTGTTGCGGGACAAGGACATCGAGCTGAAGGACTTCTATCGGCAGACATCCGCTGCGCGCGGAACCTGGCGGGCAACCAGCGCCACGGCCGGCTACTCGTCGGCGGCGCGGCGCGCTGGCGATCGCGCGGGCCAGCGGGCCCGGCTGAGCAACAGCTCGGAGCTGGCCGGCGCCCGCTCGGCTCTCGAGAAGTGACGTCGCGCGACACGCAGCGCGCGAAGGTTTACGCCGCCGAGGAGTTCGTCCGGACGCTGTTCGACCGGGCCAGCCAGCACGGCAACCGAGCCGTCGATTTTTTCGGCACACAGCTGACGCTTCCGCCGGAGGGACGGTTCGCGTCGGTGCCCGCGGTCCAGCGCTACGTCGACGACGTGCTGGCCCATGCCGCCGTCCGTCAACGATGGCCGGGCGCCGGGAACTTGACCGTACGGCCCCGCCGCGGGGCCACCTCGGCGTGCTATGAACTCTCCGAGGACGCAGCCACCATTGCGGTGCCCGAACAGCGCGGCAGCTGGGCGCTGCGGGAACTCGTGGTGCTGCACGAGATCGCCCACCACGTGAGCAATGCCGAGCCGCCGCACGGGCACGAGTTCGTCGCCACCTTCTGCGAACTCGCCGAGGCGGTGATGGGCCCGGAGGTCGCCCATGTGTTGCGGGTGGTGTACTCCAAAGAGGGTGTGCGATAGCGGGGTAACGTTTGTCGCGTGACGAAGCCGGATCCGAAGTCGCTCGACGAGCTGTTCAACCGGGTGTTGCACACCGAGGACGAGGCGCTGACGGCGGCACGTGAGGCCGGCGCAGCGGCGGGGATGCCGGCCATCGAGGTGTCGGCACAACACGGCAAGCTGCTGTCACTGCTGGCGACGGTGATGCGCGCGACCCGCGTGCTGGAGATCGGCACCCTGGCGGGCTACAGCACCATCAACCTGGCCCGCGGCGTCGGAGCCGGCGGCCGTGTCGTGACATTGGAGTACGAAGCCAAGCACGCCGAAGTGGCGAGGGCCAACCTGGAGCGCGCCGGCGTCGCCGACCGAGTCGAGGTGATCGTCGGCGCCGCGCTGGACACCCTGCCGCGACTGGCCGAGCGCGGCGAGCCGTTCGACCTGATCTTCATCGACGCCGACAAGGAGAACAACGTCGCCTACGTCGAGTGGGCGATCAAGCTGGGCGCGCTGGGCTCAGTCATCGTGGTGGACAACATCGCTCGCATGGGTAGTGTCCTGGAGCCTGCCGCCGACGATCATCAGGCCCTTGCCGTGCGCGACATGCTCGAGATGATGGGCGAGAACCCGCGATTGGACGCGGCGGCGATTCAGACGGTCGGGACCAAGGATTGGGACGGTTTCGCGGTGGCCGTCGTCAAGGAGCCAGTCGAGTAGTGCGGCGGTTGTCCGAGGGTCGGTGCAAAGGGGTAGTGATAGAACCCCCCGGGGTGATCGATCCGGCCGTAGCGTTGAGTCGATGGACAATCGCAGCGACATTCGTGAGTTCCTGAGCTCTCGGCGGGCCAGGATCACACCGGAGATGACGGGGCTGCCGGCCTTCGGCGGCAATCGTCGCGTCCCCGGGCTGCGTCGGGAAGAAGTTGCGCTCCTCGCTGGTGTCAGCGTCGACTACTACACCCGTCTCGAGCGGGGCAATCTCAGCGGCGTGTCCGAGAGCGTGCTGGAGGCGCTCGCCCGGGCACTGCAGCTCGACGAGGCCGAGCGGGCGCACCTGTTCGACCTTGCCCGTGCGACGAGCACGGCGTCACGCACGCGCAGGAAGGCTGCGCCGCAGCGCGTCCGGCCCGGCTTGCAGCGACTACTCGACTCGATCACCGGGCCGGCGTGGGTCCGCAACTGGCGACTGGATTTCCTCTCCGCCAACCGGCTCGGATATGCGCTTCACTCCGAGCTGTTCGCCGCTCCTGTTCGGCCGGTGAACAGCGCACGGTTCGTCTTCCTCGAGCCTCGATCGCACGAGTTCTTCCCCGACTGGGAGCGGTCGGCGAACGACATCGTCGCGATCCTGCGCACCGAGGCCGGTCGCCACCCATACGACCGGGGTCTGTCGGATCTCGTCGGTGAGTTGTCCACCCGCAGCGACGATTTCCGAACCCGATGGGCCTCACACAATGTCCGCCTGCACCGGACCGGGCTCAAGCGGATCCACCACCCCGTCGTCGGTGACCTCGAACTGAACTACGAAGCGATGGAGTTCCCGGCCGACCCCGGACTGACGATGTTCACCTATAGCGCCGAGCCTGGGTCTCCGTCCGACGATGGGCTCAAGCTCCTCGCGAGTTGGGCCGCAACACAGGACCTGGTCGATCAGCCGGAGACGGCAGACGCGACCGACCAGAGCCAGTCGTAGAGGGGTTGTGGCAGTACCTGGAACACCAGGCTCTAACTAAGGCCACATCCAGGCCGGCGGGGTGGACAAGGACGTCACGTTCGTCGACGTCGACGGCGAGATGAACGACGCACTCGACGCCGAATACAGCCGCAAGTACGGCAACAGCATCGGGGCAGACCACATCGTGATGCCGAGGCGCGCGTGGCGACGCTCAAGCTGCTGCCTCGCTAAACCAGTTCAGTACGACAACTTTGGAGGACCTGTGAAGCACATCGAACTGAGGGATCTGGACGTGTCCCGCATCGGCCTGGGTGCGATGGGGATGTCCTTCGGCTACACCGGCGCGGGCAGCGACGACGCGGAGTCGATCCGCACCATCCATCGTGCACTCGACCTCGGTGTCACATTCATCGACACCGCTGAGATCTACGGCCCATATACCAACGAGGAACTCGTCGGCCGGGCACTCAAGGGTCGCCGCGATGAGGTCGTGGTGGCGACGAAGTTCGGCTTCATTTCGCACACTGGCCGCAGCCCGGGCACGCTCGACAGCAGCCCGCCGAGTATCCGCGCCGCGGTGGAAGGGTCGCTGCGGCGGCTCGGCACTGACTACATCGACCTGTACTACCAGCACCGGGTCGACCCGAACACGCCCATCGAGGACACCGTTGGCGCGATGGCCGGGCTGGTCGCCGAGGGCAAGGTCCGCCACATCGGCTTATCGGAGGCGGGTGTGAATACGATCCGCCTCGCCCACGCCGTCCACCCGATCACGGCGTTGCAGTCGGAGTACTCGCTGTGGACCCGTGACCCGGAGCCGGAAGTGTTGCCGGTACTGCGGGAGTTGGGCATCGGGTTCGTGCCCTACTCGCCGCTGGGCCACGGATTTCTCACCGGCCAGATCCGTTCGATGGACGATCTCGCCGACGATGATTGGCGCAAGACAAGCCCTCGGTTCATGGGCGAGAACTTCGACCGCAATCTGCGCATCGCCGACGAGGTCGCCGCGGTGGCGGCCGAGGTCGGTGCCACCCCGGCACAGGTGGCGATCGCGTGGCTGCTGACGAAGGGCGACGACATCGCTCCGATCCCGGGCACCAAGCGCGTATCGCGTGTCGAGGAAAACGTCGCCGCCGACGGCATTGAGCTGACCGCCGAACAGATCGACACGCTGAACAACCTCACCCCGCCGGAGGGCGACCACCACAACGAAGAACAGATGCAGATGATCGACCGCTGACCGATACCGTCATCGCGGTGCGAGGGCGGCGAAGGCTTCGTCCAATAGGCCGACGAGGTCGAGTTGTCCGTCGGAGGCGGTCCAGTGGTTGACGGCGATGTTGAGGCAATCCAGTGCGGCAGCGGCCTTCACCGAAAGGGCCAGCGGCGTGGGTTGGGGGGAGTCCGCGCGTTCGGCTAGTGCCTCGGTCAGGGCGGGGCGCCAATGGTTCTGCTTTTCCAGATGTCCCGCACACAGCGCTGACGTGTCCTGGACGAGCCGAGTCAGCGCGAGCGCCTTGGCCGGCTCCTGGAGGTAGTGCTCGATGACGGTGTCCAGCGCACGGCGTAGTGCCGTCCAGTCGTCCTCGTCGGCCGGACGGGTGCGCAGGGCATCGGCGACACGATCACCCTGGGCGTCGAAGGCGCCGAGGACGGCTTCCTCCTTGCTGCCGAAGTAGCGCAGGAAGGTGCTGCGTGACACCCCGGCGGCGGCGGCCAGGTCGTTGACGGTGACGTTCTGGTAGCCCTCGCGCAGGAACAAGTCGAAGGCCACCTGCGTCAGGTCGGCTCTGATGGCGGCGCGGGCGATGTCCCTCGTGGTCGCGCGCGTGGTCGAGGTCACCGCCCGATGCTACCTGCGATTTGAGCTCCACTCGCAATAGTGAGCTACAGTGTCGAATATGACACTAAGTATCACCATTGCGGAACTGGACCACGGAATGCTGACGTCCAGCGCCCTGGTGCAGCGGCACCTGGCCGACAGCCGGGTGGTCAAGGCGTTCAACAGCATAGACTTGCTGCACCTGTTCAGCCTCGCCCGGCCCTCCGGTGCCCCCGACCGCAGTGCGCTGCCCATCGCCGGTGACGACAACGCCGCCAAAAACGAAGTGGCACAGCTGCTAAACACCCTCGGCTACGACGACGACGAACGATTTTCGATGCACGCCTACGGCGCGATTTTCGCCGAGGTCGCCGTCGACGAACTGCTCGGCACGGTGCGGATCCGCCGCGTCTACGGGTGCTATGACGCGGGGCGGATCATCAACCCGAAGCTGGCGCACAGCCAGGCGATCGGGGGCATCGTCGGTGGCATCGGGATGGCGCTGCTGGAGGGCACCCATCTCGATCACCGCGACGGACGGATCGTCAACGCCAACATGTCCGACTATCTTGTCCCGGTCAACGCCGATATTCCGGCACTCGATGCGACGTTCCTGCCCGCCGAGGACACCATCGCCAACCCCCTTGGCGTGAAGGGACTTGGCGAACTGGTTCTTGTTGGCGTGCCCGCGGCGATCGCCAACGCCGTGTTCAACGCGACCGGCAAACGTGTCACCGATCTGCCGATCACCTTGGAAAAGCTGCTGTGACAGTGGCGATTACGTCGTCGGCGTGAGCGTGAAGACGGGATGGTCGGCGTCGTCGGGCAGCTGGCGGAAGAAGCGCTCGACCGGTTTGCCGGCCTTAGTCTTGTAGACATCCAGGATCGCCGCCCTGTCCTCAACCGGTAATTCCTCGGCGACGTACTTCGACCTACCGAGCGTGACGTTCGGATCGGCGCGGACGTTCTTCACCCACTGCGACTCGCCCCGGTTGGAGACCAGATACTTGACGTCGTCGTTGGGCGTCCAAGTCTGTTGGGAGTCAAGGCTTCCCCACCCGCGACGCCGCAGCAGATCCTGGTAACTTTCGCCGCGCGCCGGTTCGCCGGTGTGAAACAGCCGACTGTCGGCAACCGCGACATCCTCTGGGCGCAGGCCGGCCAGCGGTGATCCGGGATCGACCACCGCGGTGCGAATGAAACGGTCGCGCAACATGGCGCCCACGTGCGCAACCGCCGAGCCGACGCTGGCAGTCGTCTGCGAACCCCCGTGCACGGGCGCCGGCGGAAAGTTGCTGTCGCCCAGCGAGAATCGAACCCTGCTCAGTGGCAGGCCGAGGGCGTCGGCGGCCACTTGCGTCATCGCTGTATAGACGCCTGGGCCCATGTCACTGCTGGCGGTCTGCACATTGGCCGTGCCGTCCGCGTTGATGCGCGCCGACACGGTGCACTCGCTTCGCAAGGTGTGGTAATAGGTTGCCGCGGTACCGATTCCGATCAGTTGGTTGCCGTCGCGGCTCGCTCGGGGAGTCGGGTTTCGGCGCGACCAACCAAAGGCGGCGGCGCCCTGCCGGAAGCAGTCGGTGAGCCGTCGGGTGGAAAACGGGACGTTCTCGGACTGGTCGTGATCGGGTTCGTTACGCAGGCGCAACTCGATCGGATCCATGCCCAGCCGGACCGCCAGGTCATCCATCGCACACTCCAGTGCAAACGCGCCGGTGGTTGTGCCCGGCCCGCGCATGTATGTCGGCGGGTTGATGTCCAGCGGCACGGTGCGACACACCGAACGCATATTGGGCGCGCTGTACATGAATCTCGCCGGACCGACGAAATTGTCCTCGTATCCTTCGTAGCGCGAGTTCTCGGTACGGCCCTCATGGACGATCGCGGCGATGCGCCCCGACCGGTCGGCGCCGATCGCCAACCGTTGCCTGCTGGTCGCCCTGAATCCGACCACGCTGTAGAACTGCTTGCGGCTCAACACCAACTTGACGGGCCGCTGCATCTGCCGGGCCGCGAACGCCGCCAACAGCTGGTGCGGCCAGATCTTGCCGGCGCTCCCGAACCCTCCGCCCACGAAGGGCGATATCACCCGGATCTGATCGGTGGGGATACCGAACGCCTCGGAGTAAGCTTCCAACGCCCACGTGATGCCTTGGACCTTGTCCCACACGGTGAGCCGGTCGCCGTCCCAGCTGGCGACGGTCGCGGGCAATTCCATCGGATTGTGGTTATTGCGTTCGATGGAGTAGCGCAGGTCGGTCACGACGGCGGCGCTGCGCAGCGCCTCGTCGGCGTTGCCGCGGGCATAGTCCTGAAACCTCTTGCCCGGCTCCTGCACCGCCTGCGGCGCATCCATGTTCGTCAACGGCTGCGGGCCGGGGCCATAGCGGACCTCGACCAGGGACGCGCCATGGTTGGCGGCTTCCAGCCTGGCGGCGACGACGATGGCCACCGGTTGGCCAAACGACGCGACCTGCCGAGGATCGTACGGCAGCTTGACCCCGCGGAAGTCGGTCAGCACTCGTAACACTTCCGGATTGCGTTGGGCCGCAGCGGTGTCGACGCGCTCGACCGCGCCTCGCGCGACGGTGCTACACACCAACACCGCGTACACGAGATCCGGGACCGGATTGTCGGCGGTGTAGAAGGCCGCGCCGGTGACCTTGAGCCGGCCGTCGACCCGGGTGACCGGCTGCCCTGACAGGTGGGCCGTTGGAACTGGCCGAGTCACGGCATGCCCGCCACGGTCGCCAGTTGACGTTCGACGGTCCGCTTGACCAACTCCACCTTGAATCCGTTCTCCGACAATGGTTTGGCGCGATCTGCGGCCAGCGCTGCAGCACTTCGCCACAGGTCGGCACTGGGTGGGCGTCCCAGCAGCGCCCCCTCGACCGCGGGCAGCCGCCACGGCACCGTCCCGACGCCGCCGACCGCCACCCGCGCGGCACGAACCGTGCCCTGGATGTAAAGCGCGACCGCCGCCGACGTGAGCGCGAACTCATACGATTCCCGATCGCGGACCTTCAGGTAGCCCGAGCGCCGCGATTCGGGCCGGATCGGAACCTCGACGCCGACGATCAGCGCGCCCGGGCGCAGATTGTGCTCCTGGTCGGGTGTGGTGCCCGGCTGACGAAAGAAGTCTGCGATGCGAATGAGGTGTTCCCCGCTGGCGTCTCGGGTGATGACCAGAGCATCCAGCGCTGTCAGCGCCACCGCGAGGTCCGACGGGTGGGTGGCCACACAGGCGTCGCTGGTACCAAAGATCGCGTGCGTGCGGTTGCGGCCATCGATCGCGGCGCAGCCGGCACCCGGTGTGCGCCGATTGCACGCCGCCGACACGTCGCGGAAGTACAGGCAGCGGGGCCGCTGCATGAGATTGCCGCCGATCGAGGCCATGTTCCGCAGTTGCGCAGACGCGGACAGCTCCAACGCCTGCGCGATCACCGGAAAGGTCTGGCGCACACCGGGATGCGCGGCCAGCTCGGACATCCGCACAAGGGAGCCGACACGCAGCCGGGTCGGGCCGAGGTCGATGGACCGATAGGGCAAGGCGTTGATATCCACGACGGCGTCGGGGCGCTCGACGGTCTCGCGCATCAGGTCGACCAGGGTGGTGCCGCCGGCGATGTAGCGCGCACCCGACGCCCCCGCTTCGAGCGCCGACATTTCGTCGGTCGCCTTGGTGAAACTGAACGTGAACACGGTCGCCTAGGCCTTCCTGGCCGCATTGGCAACGGCGGTGACGATATTGGTGTAGGCGCCGCATCGGCAGATGTTGCCGCTCATCCACTCCCGAATCTCGGCAGGCGAACCCGTGTGCCCCTCGTCGATACAGCCGACGCCGGACATGATCTGGCCGGCCGTGCAGTACCCGCACTGGAAGGCGTCCTCGTCGATGAAGGCCTGCTGCAGCGCGTGAAGCCGGCCGTTGCGCTCCAGTCCTTCGATAGTGGTGATCTCAGCGCCGTCATGCATGACCGCCAGCGTCAGGCATGACACGATCCGCTGCCCATTCACAAGGATCGTGCACGCACCGCACGCCCCTTGATCGCAACCCTTTTTGGTGCCGGGCAGACCCGCACGCTCACGCAGCATGTCCAACAACGACGTCCGGTTGTCCACCGTGACCTCACGATCCTCACCATTGACGCGTACGCGCACCACAGACGATTGACCCTGGGCCTTATCGTCATCGGATGCGCCGCAGCCGGCGAGCAGCGGACCCGCGGCCGCCACTCCGCCGACCGCGATCGACGCCCCGACAAACGTTCTGCGATTCACCGCAAACGGTCCAGGCGTAGCCACCGGGGCTTTGTGTTCGTCGAGTTCAGTCATCGGCTGTCCCTTCACCGGAGTGGATTCGCGACGATGCGAACGGCCCGACGGGCCCATGACTTTCACGGTATGGATCGCATCCGAGCGTCGGGCGAAACGCATATCAAACGCATATCTGCGCACGTCGGCACCAACCACAAAACCGGCATCGGCATCGCGGCGGGAGGCCCTATCGTTCCGGGTACCGCCAGAACCTGCCAGGGTGTGGTTACCGCGACCGGGCCGGCGAGTTCGGCGGGCACGCGCAAATCGGCAATTCCAATCTTGATTGCTGGCAATTTCCGCCGCGCGTAATCTGGATGGTGATGGATGGGTACCGCAGTTCCCAAAACGTTTGCCCGATAACAGAAAGGAAACGAAATGACAACAGCCCATACATCAATCGATCAGCACCCTGACATATTGGCTCTGCGCGCAAGCTACGACCGCGCCGCCGAGTCGATGACCGCGCAGGCCACCTTCGGCCTGACGTTGCTGACGGCGGTATTCGTTGTCCTGTCACCGCATATCGTCGGCTTCGACGCCTTCACGCGGCTACCCGCCAGCGATCTGATCGTAGGAATCACTGTCGCTGTCCTGGCAATGTGCTTCGGCTCGGCACTGGACCGTACCCACGGCATGACGTGGACGCTACCGGCCTTCGGTGTGTGGATCTTCGCCTCACCGTGGATATTCGTCGCGTCGCCGACCGCGGGCATGATCTGGTCACACGTGATCTGCGGTGTGCTGATCACCGTGTTCGGCCTGTACGCCGTGTACTTCGGTATGCGCGTTCGCGACGAAAGTCACTAGTCAGGCGCGACAGACCCGGCCGGGGCGCCTTCTCCCCGGCCGGCGCGAAGCTAGCCGCAGACCGCTCGGGTGGTCCGCGCCCGGCTGCCCGGGTGACGGGCCCGGGACGTACTGGTTGCCGATCTCGCTCACGCCAGTCGGCGCTCCGCCGCCCCCGCGGTGACCGTCGCTGCCGCACATCGACGTCGATTTGCCCGATACTTATCCAGCTCGGCATATGCGCCGTTAAGCTCCGCAGATGCAACCACCGTTGAGTAGGCGAGGTTTCCTCGGCATGGCCGGAACAGCAGGCGTGGTGATAGCTGCTGGTGGTGCTTCCATCGGCACGGCGACGGCGCAACCGAGCGGTGGGGTGACGGTCGCCCACGCGTTCGGCCAAACGGTCGTCCCCGCACCGCCCAAGCGGGTCGTCAGCGCCGGCTTCACCGAACAGGACGACCTGCTTGCGGTGGGGATCGTGCCGATCGCCACGACCAACTGGTTCGGCAACGAGCCGTTCGCGGTGTGGCCGTGGGCACGGCCAAAACTAGGGGGCGCCCAACCAACAGTGCTGAGTCTGGAGAATGGAATCCAGGTTGACCGAATCGCCGCGCTGAAGCCGGACCTGATTGTCGCGACCAATGCCGGCGTGAATGCCGATACCTATCAACGGCTATCGGCCATCGCGCCAACGATCCCGCAGTCCGGCCCTGCGCCCTTCTTCGAACCCTGGAAGGACCAGGCGAACACCATCGGCCTAGCCGTCTTCCAGGCCGACAGGATGAGGGCGCTGATCTCCGATGTCGCAGCGCGATTTGCGAGGGTCGCCGAGGATTATCCGCAGTTCGCCGGCAAGAAGGTCTTCCTGCTGCAGGGCAATGCGATCTGGGAGAACAGCGTGATCGCGTCGATCCCCAACTGGAGGACGGAGTTCCTCACCCAGATCGGCTTCGTCATTCCCGAGGGTATAGCGGCCTTTGGCCGCGGTGACGACCGCGCCTATCTCCCGTTCAACGACCTCGCGCCACTCGATGAAGCGGACGTGCTGGTGTGGAAAACCGAAAGCGACACCGATGTGTCGGCGCTGCTGGCCAATCCGAGCATCGCCGCTCTGCGGGCTACGCGCGAGAACCGGAACGTGTTCACAACGAAGGAGCTAGCCGGCGCGATCGCCTTCTCGTCGCCGTTGTCCCTGCCCGTCGTCGCCGACCAGCTGCCGCCGCTGCTGGCCAAGGCACTGGGTTAGAAACCTGCGGCCGACCCGCACTTAGCCGCAGACCGCGCCGTTAGCCGCCGAGCCGACCAGCTTCGTGTACTTGGCCAGCACACCGGTGGTATAGCGCGGCGGCGGCGGCTCGAAACCCGCTTTGCGCGCTTCGAATTCGTCCGGATCGACCAGTACGTCGAGTGTGCCGTCGGCGACGTTGAGGCGAATGCGGTCACCATCCTGCAGGAACGCGATCGGCCCGCCGTCAACGGCCTCAGGCGCGACGTGCCCGACGCACAGCCCGGTCGTGCCCCCGGAGAACCGGCCGTCGGTCATCAACAACACATCCTTGCCCAGCCCGGCGCCCTTGATGGCGCCGGTGATCGCGAGCATCTCGCGCATTCCTGGCCCGCCCTTGGGGCCCTCGTAGCGGATCACCACGACGTCGCCCGAGGTGATGGTGCCGTCCTCCAGCGCGTCCAGCGCCGCGCGCTCGCGTTCAAAAACCCTTGCTGTGCCTTCGAATACATCGGAATCGAAGCCGGCCGATTTCACCACCGCGCCCTCCGGGGCCAGCGAGCCGTGCAGGATCGTGATGCCACCGGTGGGGTGGATCGGGTCGGTCAGCGCCCGCAGCACCTTGCCGTCGGGATCCGGCGGCGCGATGTGCGCGAGGTTCTGGGCCATGGTCTGGCCGGTGACGGTCAGGCAATCACCGTGCAGCAGACCGGCATCCAGCAGCGCCTTCATCACGACGGGCACACCGCCGATGCGGTCGACGTCCGTCATCACGTGGCTCCCAAAGGGTTTGACGTCGGCCAGGTGAGGCACCTTGGCGCCGACCCGGGTGAAGTCCTCGAGCGTGAGCTTCACGTTGGCCTCGTGTGCGATGGCCAGCAGGTGCAGTACGGCGTTGGTCGAGCCGCCGAACGCCATCACCACCGCGATCGCGTTCTCGAACGCCTCCTTGGTCAGGATGTCGCGCGCGGTGATGCCGCGGCGCAGGAGTTCGACGACAGCCTTGCCGCTGCGGCGCGCGAACCCGTCGCGGCGGCGGTCGGTCGCCGGCGGTGCCGCGCTGCCCGGCAATGACATGCCCATTGCCTCGGCCGCGCTGGCCATCGTGTTGGCGGTGTACATGCCGCCGCACGCGCCCTCGCCGGGACAGATCGCACGCTCGATGGCGTCGACGTCTTCGCGGGGCATCAGCCCACGCGCGCAGGCGCCGACGGCTTCGAACGCGTCGATGATCGTGACCTCACGCTCGGTGCCGTCCGACAGCTTGGCCTTGCCCGGCAGGATCGACCCGGCGTACAGAAAGACACTGGCCAGATCGAGACGTGCGGCGGCCATCAGCATGCCGGGCAGCGACTTGTCGCACCCGGCGAGCAGCACCGAGCCGTCGAGGCGCTCGGCCTGCATGACCGTCTCGACGCTGTCGGCGATCACCTCGCGGGACACCAGCGAGAAGTGCATGCCTTCGTGGCCCATTGAAATGCCGTCGGAAACCGAGATCGTGCCGAACAGCATGGGATAGCCGCCCGCCGCGAACACCCCGTCCTTGACGGCCCTGGCAAGCCGGTCCAACGATAGGTTGCACGGGGTGATCTCGTTCCACGACGAGCCGACACCGATTTGCGGCTTGGCGAAGTCGTCGTCCTCCATGCCTACCGCCCGCAGCATTCCACGGGCAGCGGCCTTCTCCAGGCCGTCGGTGACGTCGCGACTGCGTGGCTTGATGTCTGGCGATGAGGGCATCGTCTCAGTATGCCTTCGGCGTTTGACCCGGCCAAACCGTTATCGATACCCCGGTGGGGTATCCGGTATGCTGGGCTCATGACGTCCCTCATCGCTCGGATAGCCGTCGGCATGGCCGCCTTGGCCGCCGCGCTGTTGCTCTCGTCCTGTACCAGCGAAGCGTCCGACGGCAAGACCGAGCAGCAGCCCACCGACCAGCCGGTCATCACCGCGGAGCCTGCCGGCTACAACGCCGATGACGTCGCGTTCGCGACCAACATGATTCCGCACCACCAGCAGGCCGTCGAAATGTCGGCGTTGGCGCCAGACCGCTCCACGAACCCTCAACTCGTCGAGATGGCCGAGCAGATCTCCGCCGCCCAGCAGCCCGAGGTCGACACCTTGAAGGTGTTCCTGGTGCAGTGGAACGAGAACCCCGACACCAACACCGGGCAAGGCGGTCACGGAGCGACAATGCAGGGCATGGTCGACGAGGCCACCATGACGAAATTGGAGTCGCTGAACGGCACCGAATTCGACACACTATGGCTGGAGTCGATGATCGGCCACCACGAGGGAGCGATCGAGATGGCCAAGGCCGAAATCGCCAACGGAGAAAACGTCGACGCGAAGCGGCTGGCGCAGACCATCGTCGACACGCAGCAGGCCGAGATGGGTCAGATGAAGCAGATGCTGGGAGGCTAGATTGACTGCCGCACACGGCTATTCGCCGGAGAAAGAGAACTATGCGAAGCGGTTGCGCCGGATCGAGGGCCAGGTCCGCGGCATCGCGAAAATGATCGACGAGGACAAGTACTGCATCGACGTCCTCACCCAAATCAGCGCCGTCAACAGCGCGCTGCAGTCCGTCGCGCTGGGGCTGCTGGACGAGCACCTCGGGCACTGCGTCACACAGGCCGTCGCCGAAGGCGGAGACCAGGCGGATGCCAAGCTGGCCGAGGCCTCGGCGGCCATCGCGCGGCTGGTTCGCTCGTAGCGCGTCATCCCCGATTCGGGATGACCTTCTAATGCCCGCCTTTGCGCGACAAAGCAGCGACAAACTTCGGTTGTCAGTGTCGTGCGCGGACTGTCGGTGTCGTGCACGGACATCTGTCGCTCGCTTGTCACTCAGAGGCAGGCGAATTATGCGCCGTCGAGCTGGCGCTCGATCCGTTCCACCTTGGCCGTGAGCTGGCCGGTGTAGCCGGGGCGGATGTCGGCCTTGAGCACCAGACTCACCCTGGATGACACGGCAACTACTGCCTCGACGGCCTGCTTCACCACCGCCATCACCTCGTCCCACTCACCCTCGATGTTGGTGAACATTGCATTGGTCTCGTTCGGCAGACCCGAAGCGCGCACCACACGGATCGCCTCGGCCACCGCCGCACCGACGCCGCCGGTCTCGTCACCGCCCGACGGACTGACACTGAAGGCCACAATCACAAAAGCCAGCCTGACACACTGCGCGACATGACCGCCGTGCAACTTCTACCGGCAACCGTCGAGCATCTGGTCGCGCTGCAGTCCGATCCGACCGCGTTCGGCCGGCTGATCGGCAGTCCGGTGCCCAACGGTTGGCCGGAGTTCCCCGAGGCCATCGGCTTCACCCTCGATCGACTGCGGGAGCACCCGGACGAGGGCGACTGGTGGTTTACTGCTTGCTGAACCCGGTGGGGCGTACGACGAGGATCACCCGGTCTGCCTTGTCCGCCGGTGGCTCGGTCAGGGGGCCGCTGTAGCGGTCGTTGAGGTGCAGATAAAAGGAGCCCGTCGGATCCGGCACAATCTTCTCGACCACACCGCGCACCTCCAGGTACCGGTATGGGTTGTCCGGGTCGCTGATCGACATCGCCACGTTGGGGTTCGCGGTGATGTTGCGGTACTTCTGCCGCTTGGTGGTGTGGGTGAACCGCAGCAGTTCACCGTCCCAGTCGAACCACATCGGGTTCACCTGGGCGTTGCCGTCGGGCCTCACGGTGGCCAGATGCCCGTACACCGGGCGCTCCAATAGGGTCTCGTAGCCACTCGGAATGGCAACCATCACGCATCCTTTCGGTTCGGATTCCGCGCACTGCAACGCGTAGCCGATACGGTTGCTTCCCACATGACTGTCGACGCTCCCACCCGCACGTGGACCCCGCGCATCGCCGCCCAGCTGACGGTGCTCCGTCCTGACGCTCGTCGGGGTCACCGGCCACTTCATCTCCTACACATTCATCGTGGTCAGCATCCGCGACGTTGTCGGTGTGCACGGTCCGCACCTGGCCTGGCTGCTGGCCGCGTTTGGCATCGCCGGCCTGGTGTCGATGGCGGTGATGGCCCGTCCCCTGGATCAGTGGCCGAGAGCCTCCGTCGTGGGCTGCCTCGGCGCCCTGGCGGCTGAGTCCGCGGTCCGTGTGGTCGTCGCGCTGACCTGCGTTGCCGTCACCCCGGAGGTGTTTAGCGTTCCCCCGGCAATCAGCGGGAAGTAACATTCGTCGCCCTGCTGCGATGAACACTGCAGCTCAGCGGCTTTAGCCGGGCGGTCCTCGGGGGTCACACAGCACCCTGTTGTCGCTAGCTGGTCGACGCGCTGTGCCAGACTGGACGAAATTGTGTGACTGGAGGTGACGTATGCGGCAGCGGACGAGGGGAAGACTGGTCACCGCGATCATCGCGGCCGGACTGGTCGGCGGACTGGCATTAGGAAACCCATCCGCGCTGGCACAACCCGATATTCCACCGCCGCCTCCGGCACCCGTCGATCCCGCCGCGGCCCCCGCGCCGCCACCCCCGGATCCGTTCGCACCGCCACCGCCGCCGGCGGATCCGTTCGCTTTACCGCCGCCGCCCCCGCCGGCGGATCCGTTCGCGCCACCACCGGCGGACCCGTTCGCGCCGCCGCAGGCCGAACCGTTGGCGGGCCCGCCGATGCCGATTCCGGAGGGCACGCCGGCCGGCCAGAATCCGACGCCGTTCGTCGGGCAGCCACCGTTCGTACCGCCGTCGTTCAATCCAACGAACGGTTCCATAGCCGGTGTCGCCAAACCGATCTACATCACCTTCCAGCGGCCGATCGCCAACCGTCCGATGGCCGAACAGGCGATCCATATCTCGTCGAACCCGCCGGTGCCCGGCAGGTTCTATTGGGTCAGCGACACCCAGGTTCGGTGGCGGCCCCAGGACTTCTGGCCGGCCGGTACGGTCGTAAACATCGACGCCGCGGGCACCAAGTCCAGCTTCCGAGTCCCTGAGTCGCTCGTCGCGACCATCGACAACAAGACGCATCAGATGGAGATCATCCGTAACGGGAAGGTAGAGAAGACGTTCCCGGTGTCGATGGGCAAGTCCGGTCACGACACCCCCAACGGCACCTACTACGTGCTCGAGAAATTCCCCGACATCATCATGGATTCCGCGACGTATGGCGTGCCGACCGACTCAGCAGAGGGCTACAGGTTGAAGGTCCAGGACGCGGTCCGGATCGACAACTTGGGCACTTTCGTGCACAGTGCCCCGTGGTCGACGGGCGCGCAAGGCAACAGCAACGTCAGCCACGGCTGCATCAACCTCAGCCCGGCCAACGCGCAGTGGTTCTACGACAACTTCGGCAGCGGCGATCCGATCGTCATCAAGAACTCCGTCGGCACCTACAACAAGCCCGACGGCGCCAGCGACTGGCAGATATTCTGAGCTAGTTCCAGATCCGGACCCGCCGCTCGGGTTCCAGGTACAGCTCGTCGTCCTCGCTGACGTCGAACGCGTCGTAGAACGCGTCTATATTGCGGATCACCCCGTTGCAGCGGAACTCCGGCGGTGAGTGCGGGTCGATCGCCAGCCGCCGGATGGCTTCGGCGTCACGGGATTTGGTGCGCCACACCTGTGCCCAGCCGAAGAACACCCGCTGCTCACCGGTCAGTCCGTCGAGCACGAGGGCCTCGTCGCCGTTCAGCGATAACTGGTAGGCCAACAGCGCGATCGACAGGCCGCCCAGGTCGCCAATGTTCTCGCCGACGGTGAACGCGCCGTTCACGTGGCGGCCGTCCTCGAGAGCACGAGGCGTGTACTCCTCGTACTGTTCGATCAAAGCCTTTGTCCGCGCGCCGAATTCCGCGCGGTCCTCGTCGGTCCACCAGTCCACCAGGTTGCCGTCGCCGTCGTACTTGGCGCCCTGGTCGTCGAACCCGTGCCCGATCTCGTGGCCGATCACCGCGCCGATACCGCCGTAGTTCGCGGCGTCGTCCGCTTCGGCGTCGAAGAACGGCGGTTGCAGAATCGCTGCGGGAAAGACGATCTCGTTCATGCCGGGGTTGTAATAGGCGTTGACGGTCTGCGGTGTCATGAACCACTCGTCGCGGTCGACCGGGCCGCCGAGCTTGGCCAGCTCGCGGTCGTAGCCGACGGCGTACCCGCGCCGGTAGTTTCCGTACAGGTCGTCGCGTTCGACCACCAGCTTCGAGTAGTCCCGCCACTTGACCGGATAGCCGATTTTCGCGGTGAACTTGTCGAGCTTGGCCAGCGCCCGCTCACGGGTCTGCGGTGTCATCCAGGCCAGGTCGTTGATGCTGACGCGATAGGCCTCGCGCAGGTTGGCCACCAACTCGTCCATTCGGGCCTTGGCCTGCGGCGGGAAATGCCGCTCCACATACAGCTTGCCCACCGCGTCGCCCATCAGGTTCTCCACCATCGAGACGGCGCGCTTCCAGCGGTCGCGGATCTGCTCGGTGCCGCTCAGTGTGCGGCCGTAGAACTCAAAGTCCTCCGCCACCAAGTCGTCGGTGAGCAGGAACGCGCGGGCATGGATCACGCGCCAGCGGGCCCACGCCTTCCAGCCCTCGAGGTCCTGCCCGGCCCACGCCGCGGCGAACGCGGTCAGATAGTCGGGCTGACGGATCACCAGCTCGGCGGCCGCCTCCGGGCTGCTGCCTAGCGCGGTGACCCAGCCGGCCCAGTCGAAGCCGAGGGCCTCGGCGGGCAGGTCGGCGAAGGTGCGCAGGTTGTACGTGAGGTCGGCGTCGCGGCGCTTGACGACGTCCCAGTGTGCGGCGGCCAGCTTGGCCTCCAGCGCGACGATGCGGGCCGCCGTCTCCGTGTGGTCCTCGGCGCTGCCGCCGTACACCAGCGCGAACATCGCGGCGATGTGCCGCGGATAGGCGGCCAGGATCGCGGCGTGCTGTTCGTCGCGGTAGTACGACTCGTCGGGCAGCCCGAGCCCGGACTGGTTGAGGTGCAACAGGTACCGCGTCGAGTCCTTGGAATCGGTGTCGACGTAAACGCCCGTCCCGCCGCTGACACCGGTGCGCTGCAACGCGCCCAGTACGGCGGCCAGCGCGTCGGGGCCCTCGGCGGCGTCGATGGTGGCCAGCTCGTCGCGCAGCGGCTGCAATCCACGCCGCTCGACGGTCTGCTCATCCATGAAGCTCGCGTAGAGGTCGCCGATCCGCTGCTCGTCGGTGCCCTTCTGCGCACCCGACTCGGCCGCTTCGGTGATCAAGTCCCGGACCTGCTCCTCGGCGCGGTCGAACAGCAACCGAAATGCGCCGTCGGTGGCGCGGTCGGCCGGGATCTCGTAGTCGGCCAACCAGCGGCCGTTGACGTGGCCGAACAGATCGTCTTGGGGCCGGGCATCAGAGTCGACGTGGCTCAGGTCGATACCTGAGCGAGTGGCTTCTATCGTCACTCCAACAGGGTGCCAGATGGCTCCGGCGCGCCGAGCAGCTGCTCTACCGGCCCGTTCCCTAGAAAGCCGCCAGGTACCCTCACGGCCATGCCCGACGACGACGACGGCGACGGCCGGATCACCGGCTACGGCATCGCCTCGGCGGTCCTGGGGGTGATCGCGGTGGCGGCGATCGCGCTGGCCGGCCTGATCTGGGCCCAGCACCGTAGCGACGCCGATGAGCTTCGACATCGGACCCGCGCAATGCAGGCCGCCGCGGACTGGACCAGCGTGCTGATCAACATGAACAAGGACACCGTCGAGGCCAGCATGCAGAAACTGCACGAGGGCACCGTCGGTCAGCTCAACGCCGACTTCGACTCGGCCGTCGAGCCGTACCGGCAGCTGGTTCAGACACTGCAGGCGCGCACCACCGGTCAGATCGACTCGGTGGCGGTGGAGTCGATTCACCACGCCCAGCCCGGCCCGAACGGCGCTCCGCCACCGACACCGCAGCCGGAGCTCGCCGCGTCCGCTTCGCGCACCGATACCGTGATGGTGGTGGCGACGTCGGTCAGCGAGAACGCGGGCGGCGACAAACCGCAGACCGTGCGCTGGACGCTGCGGCTGGACGTCTCCGAGGTGGACGGCCAGCTGCTGATCTCACGGCTGGAGCCCATCCGATGAGAAACCGTTGGCGCGTCCTGGCTTTCGACGTCCTGGCGCCGGTGGCCGCGATCGCCGCCCTGGTCTACATCGGTATCGCGCTCGCGTGGCCGCTGTGGTGGGTGTCGGTCTGCTCGGTGCTGTCCGTGCTGATCGTCGAGGGCGTGGTCGTCAACTTCGCGCTGGCGCGCCGCGACGCGGTGACAGTCGGCACCGACGACGACGGCCCCGGCCTTCGGCTGACGGTGGTGGCGGTGGCGTCGGCCGCGGTCGTGGCCGCGGTGTTCGTCGGCTACACCCGCTGGACGGTGCCCGACCGCAACCTGCGCAACGACACCGCCGAGGTGGTGGGGATCGCCAGCAGCGTGTCGGAGGCCTCTGCGACGTTCACCCCGCAGAGCCCGACCGCGTCGATCGATCGGGCGATGTCGATGATGTCGCCGAAGAGCGCCGAGGCGTTCAAGAAGGAATTCGCCGGTGTGGCCAAGGAATTGACGAGCAAGAACGTGTCCGCTCAGGCCAGTACCGTCTCGGCGGGGGTCGAGGCGATCGGGCCCAACGCCGCGAGCGTCGCCGTGATCCTGCGCGGGACACAGAGCGTGCCTGGCAGGCCGCCCGACTCCGCGGTGCTGGCGCTACGGGTCAGGCTCTCCAAAGAGGGCGGACGCTGGCTCGTCGACGATGTGTCGCCGATCCACTCCCGCTGAGCGCAACCCACACCTTTTCGCCGAAACTGCGGCCAGATCGGGATTTTCGAGAATTTCGCGATCTGTCCGCAGGCTCGACGGAATCAGAGGCCGGCCGCTACGCCGCGAAGCGCGCGTGCTCGATCTTGAGGCAGCGGTCCATCACCACCTGCAGGCCGGCCGCCTCCCCGCCGCGGGCCACCTGGTCGTGGCTCAGACCCAATTGCAGCCACAGCGTCTGCGCGCCGACCTTGATGGTGTCGTCGAGCACTGACGGAAGGTGGTCGTGGCGACGGAATACGTCGACGAGGTCGGGCACCACCGGCAGATCGGCCAGGCTGGGATAAACCGGTGTGCCGTCGACCTCGCTGATCGTCGGGTTTACCAGGTATAGCTCGTAGTCAGTGGCCAGCTTCAGATACGTCCACACCTCGTAGCTGGCCCGCGCCGGATTGGCCGACGCGCCGACGATCGCCACCGTGCGGGTCGCTTGCAAGATGCCTTGGATGTCCATCGCCATCGTCTACACCTGCGACGACGAGAGCAGGCGTTCGGCCAACTCCTCCGGCTGGCTCAGCGCCATCAGATGCCCACCCGGCATCACTTCGACATCCAATCCCAGCCGCTCACGGACCACCCGCCGCTGAAACTCCAGCGGGAACAGCCGGTCCTCGCTGCCTGCAATCACGCGGGTCGGCACGTCGGGCCAACGATCCAGCGGCCAGGGTTGCGCGAACGGGGTGTCGGACATGCGAGGTTCGGGCTGGCTGAAAGCCTCCGCCCTCACCGGCTCGGGCACGTCGTGGAAGAAATCCTCGATCGGGTCGAACTCGGTGCGGTCCAAGCCGATTCGCTTGTAGTAGTCGATCCTTGCCGCTTCTTGACCGGTGGCCTCCCACCATTGCCCCGCCGCCTCGCCAGGTGCAGGCACCATCGGGTTGACCAACACGATCAGTGCTGCGGGCCGCCGCTCGGCCACCATCGGCGCGGTGAACGCCGCCATCGACTGGCCGACCAGGATGACCGGTCCCGGCGCGCCAGTCAGCTCGTCGTACACGATGTCTGCGTAGGTGGTCAGATTGGCGGAGTCGTCGTCGAACGGCAGATCGACCGCGATCACCTCGGCACCACGATCGATCAGCAGCGGCGTGACGCGATGCCAGTACCAGGCGCTGCCACCCGCACCGGGGATCAGCGCGTAGGTGGTTGGCATCGGCCGATCAGTCGGTACTGTCTGGGCGATGGGCCCGCATCTTGGCGAACCTGTCGGACAACTTGCGCATCCGGATCATCAGCGACGCCGGCGGGCTGTTATCGCCGTTCACGTATGCCGCGAACTGTTCGTTGGGCACGCCGATGCGGGACGCGAACTCCTGCAGCCCGAGTCCCGACCGCTCCAGCAGCCGCTGGACATGTCGAGCCACCTCGGCGCACTCGTTGGCTTCCAGATGTTCACGGGTGCGGTTCAGCACCTCCGACAGCGCCTTGGAAACCCCGTACGGCCGTGCGGTTTCCAGCACTTCCTCGACCTGGCGCGCAGTCCTGCCGTACGGATCGCGTTTGATCGCTACGACGATGCGCTGCCAGACGGTCAGATCGTCGGTCTCCAACGCCGCGCGGATCGCGGCGGTCGGCCAGAACTCCACGGGCCGGTCATCGACCGGCGGCCGGCGAGCCGGCGGCGTCGCCGCAGGGCGTTTACGTGCGGAGACGGCGTCGCGGCGTGCGTCCCGCGTATCGGGGGCCAACGTCACCTCGCCTCCTCCAGCATCGCTACGGCCACCGACAGGCAGCGCTCCCTGACCTTGGCCCAATCAGCCTCCGCCTCGGCGCCCGACATCCTGGTGTCGTGCTCGTCCGACGGCTGTGGGTCGGCCAGGCGGCGTACCAACTGGGTGGCCACCCATTGGTTTCTCGAGTGTTGTCCACAGTAATACCGATCCATTCCGGCCAGCACCACTGCAGCGGTTTGAGTTTCGATTGAGTCGACCAATTCGGCAAACTCGGCGTAATCCCGAGTGCTGTTTCGGCACATCAGCAGGTAGCTCTTCAAGCGCAGCGTTTCCGCGCCGGTCGGTATCTGCAGCCGGTCGCCCGTGGGCAGTTGGACGTTGGTGGTCTCCATCGGGCTGCGCCGTTCCATCGGTGCACGGTCGTTGTCGGCCTCGGTCTCCAAGGCGTCAAGCGCGACCGACAGCCGGCCCCGCCACATGGTTACGGGGTGTTTCGGCAGCTTGACTGCCACGGTCGTCCCATTGCTGCCGTTCCGGTGGTTGCCGTTGTGGTGGCCGTTGGTATGCCGTGCAGGCTCGTCGCCGCCCTTGACGTGGCTGGCCAGGGACTTGCTCCGCGGCAGGCAGCCACTGAGCGCCAGCGGGTCGGCGACGGTAATAGTGTGGGGCGCAAGGTTTTTCAACTTGGCTGCGGACTTGACCACCATCCGCACATCGGAGCCCGGCGCGGCCAGCGAGGAGATGTCGTCGGGGATGATGACCAGGTCGCCGATGTCGACCTTGGGCAGCGGCTTCTCGAAGTCCACCGACGGCAGGATGCGGGCCAGCCAGCGCGGCAGCCACCAGTTCCATTCGGCGAACATGGCCATCAGCGCGGGCACCAGCACCAGCCGCACCACGGTCGCGTCGACGGCGATCGCTACCGCGCAGGCCACCCCGAGCTGGGCGACCAGCGGCATACCCGCGAACGCGAAACCGATGAACACCGCAATCATGATCAGCGCAGCGCTGGTGATCGTGCGGGCGCTGGTGCTCACCCCGTAGGCGACGGCGTCGCGGGTGTTGTTCGTCTGGAGGAACCGTTCCCGGATGCGGGTCAGCAGGAAGATCTCGTAGTCCATCGACAACCCGAACGTCATCGCCAGCACCAGCGGCGGAATCGTGCTGTCCAGCGACGAGATCTGTTTGAAGCCCAGCTCCTCCAGCCAGCCCCACTGGAAGACGATGACCAGGCTGCCGTAGGCGGCCGCCACCGACAGCACCGTCATCAAGACGCCCTTGAACGCCAGGAACACCGACCGGATCGAGATCAGCAGCATCACGAACGCGATCAGCGCGACGAAGCCGAACACCGCCGGCTGGGTGGCCGACACCCTGTCGTCGAAGTCCTTGATCAGCGCCGTCGGCCCGCCCACGTCGACCCGCGCGTTCACCCCGGGTGCGCGCGGCAACTGCTCGCGCATCCACTCGACAGTGTCACGGGCGGCCATGTCTTCGGGGTCCACCGACAGCACGGCCGACAGCAGCGCGGTCTGATGGTCGATCCCGAACACGGGCGGCGCCACCGACACGATGTTCGGGGCCTGCGCCATCCTCTGCCGCACCGCATCCAGAGCGGGCACGTTCTGGGTTGCGGACGCGGCGCCCCCGGGGAACGTCACAAGCACCCGCACCGGACCCAGCGCCCCTGCCCCCAACGCCTCGGCCGCCGCGTTGACGCCGCCGCGGATCTCATGGGTCGGGTCGAACTGGCGCTGCATGCTGTTGCCGAGCACCATCGAGAACGCCGGTGCGGCCAGCGCAAGGAGGAACGCGGACGCCGCCAGCGCCGACAACCACGGCCGTCGCATCACCCAGCCGGTCCACCGGCTCCAGAATCGCGACTGGGTGGTCTCCGCGCGGCGCGACCAATGCAGGTACGACGACCGTTTGGCCGCCGCCCGCCCGCACGTCGCCAGCACCGCCGGCGTCAGCGTCGTCGACGTCAGAACCGCCACCGCGACCGCGAGTATCGCGCCCGTGGCCATCGACACCAGCACCGGGGTGTGGATCAGGTAGATGCCCGTCACCGACGCGATCACCGTCAGGCCCGATAGCACCACCGCGAGCCCGGAGGTGGCCATCGCCGCGTCGGCGGCCTGCTGAGGCTCGCGGCCGGCCCGCAGTTCCTCGCGGAACCGCATGAGAATAAATAGTGAATAGTCGATGGCCAACGCGATGCCGAACATCGACACGGTCGACGTGACGAACACCGACATCGTGGTGTACATCGACAGCAGATAGACCAGTCCCATGGTCACCACGACCGTGCAGATGCCCAGCACCAGAGGCATCGCGGCGGCCGCCAATGAGCCGAACACCGCGAGCAAAACAATCAGGACGATCGGAAGGTTCCACTGCTCGGCCTGAGCGATGTCGTGCTTGGTGCTGGTCTGCGCCGCGGCGCCCAATGCGCCCTGGCCGATGACGTAGAGCCGGACCTTGCCGTTCTCGATCTCACCGGGTTGATCGCCATTGACGCCGATCTTTTGGCGCAGTTGCTTGGCAACGTCGACCGCGCCCGTGTTGTTGAAGTCCAGCTGCAGTGTGATGACGTAGGGCCGGTCCGGCTGGGGCGCCGGCTGTTGCGGGTTGGGCACCACCTTGACGCTCGGTACCTCGGTGGCGATGCGCTCCAGCTGCGCGACCGCGACGTTCATGTCCTCGAACGATGCGTCGGCGCGCGGGGCCGCGACCAACGCCAACGGGGACGAACCCTGGTCGGGGAAGTACTCTTCGAGTTCGCGCTGCACGTGCAGCGACTGCGAACCCTCGACCTCAAAACCGCCGCCGGTGAGATGGCCGGACTGGTTCATCGCGAGATAGATCGCGGGCACCAGGAGAAGCAGCCACGCCGCGAACACCGCCCAGCGATATCTGCGCAGGTTGCTGCTCAAGCGCATCATGAACTGCTGGATGGCGAATCTCCCCGCTTTCTCCCCGGCGTTGCGTAGCGTGAGCGTACAACAGCGTCCGGTAAGGTACCGCGTCCCGCGAAACCCTTCAGCAACGCCTTAATCTGCCTTAACCTCCTCGCGGGAAAACTTCTCGCGCCGCGGCGCGGGCCTGCGGCGCTGACGACCATCTCGCAGCAGCAGGGCGGTCCGCAGTCGCTGGGCGCGCTGAAGGCTTACTTCGACGCCAACCCCCAAGTGGGCAAGGACATGCAACAGCTGCAGCAGCCGCTGGTGAATCTGTCCGGCAGGTGCAAGCTGCCGATCACCATTCCTCAGCTCATGGGCCTGATGCAGGCCGCGCAGCAACAGGGAACCCCATTGCCCACAGGTTTGCCGGGCGGGCTGCCTGCGGCGCAGACCGTAGGCATTCCCGGGGCCGCGGTGCCCGCGCAGCGATCGCCTGCGTCGGCGGCCACGCCGGGCACCGGCCCGCTTCCCGGTCCGGCGACAGCCACCACCGGCTAGCACGGAGCGGCACGCGGGCCGCCGCAGGTGGGGCCGTTGAGCTGCGGATTCAGACTTTCTCACAATTGGTTAGCCACAAGGCAAGAAAGTCGACGTCAATTCTGCTTAGCTTTGCGGTGTCGGTAACCGCCACTGGTTACGACCTCTCCACTTTCGATGAAGGAGCTTGTCCATGTTGCTCTCGGCCCGTAATGCGCGGCGTGCGGTAGCTGGCGCGGTCGGCACCGGCGCGCTTGCCGGTGCGATGCTGTTCGGTGCCATCCCCTCGGCAATGGCCCAACCTGAGCCGCCGAATTGCACCGCGGCGGACCTGGCCGGCGTGGCGGCCGGCGTCTCGGCGGCGACGTCTGCGTACCTCTTCACGCACCCTGACGTCAACTATTTCTTCACGAGCCTCGAAGGCCAGCATCGCGACGACATCCGCGACGACGTGACGACGTACTTGGACGCCAACCCTCAGACGAAGGCCGAACTGACCGGGATTCGCCAGCCCTTGGTCGATCTCAAGAACCGCTGCGGCACGACGCCGGCACCTGACCTTCCGTAACCCGCGTGCGGGTTGAGCCGCCCGCGCAGGACAGTGCGGGCCGGATGGTGCTGATGGTCGACGACGACCCGGACGTCAGAACTTCGGTCGCCCGAGGGTTGCGGCATTCGGGTTTCGACGTTCGGGTCGCGGCAACCGGTAAAGAGGCGCTGCGGCTGCTGTCCAACGAAACGCACGACGCGTTGGTTCTGGACGTGCAAATGCCAGAACTCGACGGTGTCGCTGTGGTTACCGCATTGCGGGCGTTGGGAAATGACATTCCCATTTGCGTGCTGTCCGCCCGTGACACCGTCAACGATCGCATTGCGGGCCTGGAAGCCGGTGCCGACGATTACTTGACCAAGCCCTTCGATTTGGGTGAATTGGTGGCGCGGCTGCATGCCCTGCTGCGCCGCTCCAGTCATACCGATCAACAGTCGGACACGATGACGGTCGGGCCGCTGACCATCGATACCGCTCGACGGCTGGTATTCGTCGACGGGCAGCGTGTCGATCTGACCAAGCGCGAGTTCGACCTGCTGGCCGTGTTGGCCGAGAATGCCGGTGTCGTGCTGAGCCGGCAGCGATTGCTCGAGCTGGTCTGGGGCTACGACTTCGACGTCGACACCAACGTCGCCGACGTGTTCATCTCCTACCTGCGGCGCAAGCTCGAACGCGACGGCCTGCCGCGGGTCATTCACACGGTTCGCGGGATCGGGTATGTGCTGCGAGACGAGCCGTGAGGCGAGCCGAACATCGGGCACAGCGGCGAGCCGAGCATCGGGCACAGCGGCGAGGCGAGCATCAGGCACGGTGACGAGACCGTGAGGCTTCCACGATTCCTGCGGTCCGCGTCGCTGCGCACCCGGGTGGCCATCGCGTCCGCGGCGGCGGCCTCCGCCGTGGTCGCGGTGTTCACCATCCTCACCTCGGTCGTGCTGGCCAGTAACGATGCCGCACAGCTGGACCGTCGACTCGATTCCATCGTCGACGCCAGCATGTATCCCGAGCAGCTGCAGGATCCGCGTCGCGTGTTGACGACGGGCCGGTCCCGTTCGAGCGGGCAGGTTGTGTTCCAGCGTGGCTTCCAGCTGCCGCCGCTGCCGCCAGGCACGGAGACCGTCGAAGTCAACGGCGTCGACTACCGGGTACGCACCATCCCGCTGGACCAGCAGGGTGACGTGCTGATGTCGATCGGCATCCGTGCCGACAGCATCCTGCTGAACCGGGCGCGGATCCCGCTGTATTCGGCGATCGGCGTGGTGACCGTGTTGATCGCCGCAGGCCTGGGCTGGCTACTGGCCGGCCCGGCGATCCGGCCGCTGCGCAAGCTGACCGAGCACACCGGCCGGCTGGGCAAGGGCACCGAGGAGATGCCCGAAGTGCGCGGTGTCCGCGAGGCCGAAGACCTGTCCAAGGCGATGACCGCGATGCTGAGCCGGTTGGCCGCCGCGCAGCGGGCGACCACCAACTCGCTGCAGGCCGCCCAGGACTTCGCGGCCAACGCCGCGCACGAGTTGCGCACCCCGCTCACCGCGATGCGCGCCGACCTGGACACGCTGCGGATCCACGACCTGCCCGCCGAGGAGCGGGCCGAGGTGGTCCAGGATCTGTCCCGTGCACAGCGCCGGGTGGAGGCGATCATCACCGCGTTGGGTCAGCTCGCGTCGGGTCAATTGGCGCAGGTCGAGGACCGCGAGCTCATCGACGTCACCGACATGCTGGACCGGGTCGCGCGGGAGAATATGCGGCCGGGCGAATCGGTGGAGGTCGTGGTGGAGGCCGAGGACGATCTCGGCACGATCTGGGGTTGGCCGGGCGGGCTGCGGCTCGCCGTCGACAACCTGGTGCGTAACGCGGTCACGCACGGCCAGGCCAGCCGCATCGTGTTGGCGGCGCAGCGCCATGACCACACCATGACGATCGTCGTCGACGACAACGGTCGTGGGCTCCCGGTCGAGGAACATCAGACGGTGCTCGGCCGCTTCTCACGTGGGAGCACGGCAGCGCCGGGCGGCTCCGGGCTGGGTCTGGCGCTGGTGGCGCAGCAGGCGGCGCTGCACGGCGGGCGCATCGAGCTGTCCGACGGGCCACTGGGCGGGCTGCGCGCGACGCTGACGGTGTCGACTTCGCCTGAGCCGACGACGAATTCAGGTCCGGGGGCCTGAGTCAGCCCCGCGTCATCAGCGAGGCTGCGGCGCGCCAGCCCAGCAGCAGGAGCGCGGTCGCCAGCGACGCCACCACCACGAAACTCGGCGCAACGCCCTGGGATGTGGCGGTACGCAACAGCATTCCGACCGCCACCGTGCACACCCACACCACGAGCCCGGTGGGTACCACCGCGACCGGGCGTCGCCATCCCCGCACCAGCAACCAGCCGACGCCGGTGCCTGCCAGGAACGGCCACGCCGTCTCGACGATGCCGACCACGTTCAGGCCTTCGGCATGGCTGCGCCGGCCGATCGTGCAGAACACGACGACGCAGACGATGTCGGTGGCCAGGGCGACCACGGCCGGCCGGGTACGTTCGCCGCTATCGATCGGCATAGCTCATCACATCCAAAATCAGTGGGCTGACGTCGGTTTCGTCACGGGGGGCGAACCCCGGCTGCAGCTGCGCAGGCTGCCCGGTCAGCATCGGGTCGACTGCGTCCATCGACGCCAGCCGGTTGACGAGCTTGAACGACGAGAACACGAACGGCAGGCCGTCGGAGCGCAGCGGGTCCGGTGTGCTCATTACATGGAAATGCAGGTGTGGCGCATCTGTGTTGCCGGTGTTGCCGAGTGCGGCGATGACCTGGCCGGTCTTGAGTTGATCACCGGGCTTGACCTTGACGCTGCCGGTCTTGAGGTGGGCGTAGAAGGCATAGTTGCCGCCACCGATGTCCTGCACGATGTGGTTGCCGTTGAACTGATCGAGGGTGAGCCCGGTCGGGAGCTGTCCGGCCACTTGCTCGGGCAGACCGTCGACCACCGTGACCACCGGCCCGTCGGCGACCGCGTGGATGTCGGCGCCGAAGTAGGGGTAGCTCCCGGGTTTGGCTACGTCGCCGGCCAGCACCCGGCCGTCAGGACCCAGTTGGACGTAGTCGATCGCGAACCGCTCGGCGGCCCATAGCTGTCCGTTGAGCGGATTGAGCGCAGAGCGGTGTGCCCCTAGATCACAGCAGCTGTCAGCATCCAGCCAGTTCGGCCCAGCCAGCGGCGGCGATATGACCACGGGCTTGCGGGTCTGGACGGTGACCGGCGCGACGGTCTCGGTCATCGTGGCGGTAACTAACGGTGGCAACGGCGGCGGTATGGAGATACCGACCGTGTGCGTCAGCTGAGCGGGAATCGTGGCGCCCTTGTCCAGAACGACGTCGAGCCACACGGCCGCGGATTGTGCGGGCCCGACTTTCGTTGTGGGATCGGGTGTTCCGAAGACGCGCGTCCAGTGGGCGAGCTGGTCACCGGAGAGGTTCAGCAATGTCTGATCGCCCGCCCGGACGGCCACGGAGGTCAGCGTCACTTCCTTTGCCATCACATTAGTGACAAACAGTTCATAGGCCAGGTGCACTTTGCCGTCTGTTGCCGGCACGGGGATGGGCGCGGCGATGACGTTGGCTATCAGCGGGGTTGGCATCGCCGGGGTGGCATCCGGGGCCGGTGATGCGCTGGCCGACGTCGCCGGCGGAGCCGCTGGTGTGGAGGTGCCCTGTGCCGGCTCCGACGACGGCGAGCAGGCAGCGATTAACGCGACCGCGGTGAAAACCGTTGCGGTGGCTCGCACTCCGGGCGTCATGTGGCCCTCCTATGGCTCGCGCTCGGGCTCGGGTTCGTGCCGTGCCTCGGGATCGGGGCTGAACTGCTGCGGCTGCTCGACGCGTTCGTCGATGGTTGCGTCCGGGTCGATGTCCTTTTCGGTGCGGAACATGAAGAAGAACACCACCCAGCCGATCGCGGCGATGAAGATCCAGCTGATCAGCCGATAGATGAGCATCGCGGAGATGGCCGAGGCCAGCGTCATGCCGCTGGACACCAGGCCGGGCACCAGCACCGCCTCGACCACCAGCAGCCCGCCGGGCATCAACGGGATCGACCCGACGGCCCTCGCCGCGGCGTAGGCGACGGCCACCCCTACCGGTGACGGCCTTCCTCCCGCCGCGTAGGTCGCAAACAGCAGGGTCGCGACGCCGGAGACCAGGGTGAACAGCGACCACATGAACGCGGCACCCAATTGGCGCCGGCTCAGGTTGACCGACTCCAGCTGCTCGAGTGTTTGACGCCACTTGTCCAGGCCGGTATCGGCGGGTTTGCCCCGCAACGAGTTGAACCACGTCACCAGCCGAACGCCGATTCCGTCGATCAAGTCGGGTCGCGACGCCACCGCCTGGGCCAGCAGCATCAGCGCGAGGAACCCGCCGAGCGTGAAGATCAGCGACAGCGGGTTGTGCTTGGCGCCAAGCAGGAAGGCGCTGCCCAAGCCGAGCAACGCCAAGCCGATCACCTGCATGGCACCGGACATCACCAACTGCCACGAGGCCACCACCGGGGATGCTCCCCAGATCCGTTGCTGGCGGTAGATGAACGTGGCCGACAACACCGGTCCGCCGGGCAGCGTCGTGCTCAGCGCATTGCCGGCGTAGAACGCTGCTTCGGAGCGCCACTGCTTCACCGGTACGCCCGCGGAGCGCAGCAGCTTGCGCTGCAGTCGGCCAAAAGCGTGCATCGACGCCAGCGCTGCACCGACCGCGGCCAACACCCACCACCAGTTGGCCGAGTACACGCTCTTCCATGCCTTGGCCAGCTGATCCCAAACCAGCACCAGCTCGACGGTCAGCACGATCAGCGCGACGATGATGACGGCCCAACGCAGCCACCAGTATTTGCTCCGGGCTGGCCGCTCCTGGCTGCGGGCGTCGCTTGCCGGCGCGTCGTGGGACACGCCCTACAGGGTAAAGCGTGTCGAGCCCGAATCCCGAGATCCACGGGCATGGCGGGAGGGGCCGCTACGCTACCGGCATGCCAGCGGGCCCGTCTGTTGACTCGGTCGCCGACCAGTCGGTGACGCCCCTCGTCCGCAAGACGGCCGCGTGGGCGTGGCGGCTGTTGGTCATTCTCGCCGCCATCGTCGCGTTGCTCTGGGTGATCAACCGGCTCGAAGTGATCGTGGTGCCGGTCGCGCTCGCGACGATGGTGACCGCTTTGCTGCTGCCCGCCGTCGACTTCCTCGACCGTCGCGGTGCTCCTCGGGGCGCCGCGGTGGCGTTGGTGTTGCTCAGCGGCATCGCCGTCGTTGGCGGGATTCTCACCTTTGTGATCAGCCAATTCATCGAGGGCGCACCGGCTCTGGTCGAACAGGTGACCCGAAGCATCGACGGCGTCCGCGACTGGCTGATCAACGGCCCGCTGCATCTGAGCAAGGAGCAGATCGACAATGCCGGCAACTCGGCTATCGAGGCATTGCGCAACAACCAGGAGAAGCTGACCTCTGGCGCCCTGTCGACCGCGGGCACCATCACTGAGATTGTCATCGGCGCCCTTCTGGTGTTGTTCACGCTGATCTTCCTGTTGCACGGCGGGCGCAAAATCTTCGCGTTCGTCACGAAGATCTTTCCCGAGAACGTCCGCGACCGTGTCCGCGATGCCGGCCGCGCCGGGTTCCGGTCGCTGATCGGCTATGTGCGCGCGACGTTTCTGGTCGCGCTGGTCGACGCGGTCGGGATCGGCACCGGCCTGGCCATCATGGGCGTGCCGCTGGCGCTGCCGCTGGCTTCGCTGGTATTCCTCGGCGCATTCATCCCGCTCGTCGGTGCGGTAATCGCCGGCTTCCTGGCAGTCATCGTCGCGCTGCTCGCCAAGGGGTTGATTTACGCGCTGATCACGCTCGGCCTGATCATCGCCGTGCAGCAGCTGGAGGGCCACGTCCTGCAGCCGCTCGTGATGGGTCGCGCGGTGTCGATCCACCCACTGGCCGTCGTACTGGCGATCGCCGGAGGCGCCGTGCTGGCCGGCATCGTCGGAGCGCTGCTGGCCGTGCCGATCGTGGCGTTCCTGAACAGCGCGGTGCGCGTGCTGCTGGCCAGAGATCCCGCGGCCGAAGAAGCCGCATTGGAAGAACAAGAGGGACCCATCGTCAAGGCGGAAGCCGACGACGTCGAACTGCCGGGAAGTTAGATCCGGCGTTGCGTAACGCTGTGGCGAGAAATCAGTCGAAATCCCGCCACAGCGTTACGTAAGTCGATGCGTGGGCTCGCTTAGAGCCGGCCCTCACGCCGCAGCAGATCCTGCGCGCTGACGCCGCCGCCGCGGCGCTTGCGGTCCTCTTCCTCACGCGTGTTGATCTTCTCGGTCGCTTCCGGATCCTGTTGCCGCGGTGTCGGGATGGCCGTCGTCGCGTCTGCACTCTGCTGCGGTGGACGCTGCGTGGGAATCGCCGTCGTCGGCTCGTTTCCCGGCTGAGGGCGCGGTTGCCTCCGCCGCTGCTCCGGCATCGCCCGGGTGGCGTCGGCCGACGGTCGCTGCGGCTGCGGCGGCGCGGGCTGACCCGCCGGCGCGCCGGTGCCGCGCAATTCGCCCAGCCACGACTCGATTTCGCGATCCTCCCGCGGCGGCTGGGGCGGTGGGGGCGCCGGCCGGTGCGTGCGTTGCGTGGCCGCGGTGGCGTTGTTCACCACATTGCGGACCGCGTTCTTGGCCATCGCCAGCCGGGTGGTCTGCGGCTCGCCGGTCTGCGCACCCCGCGCGGTCGGGATGCGTGTCGTGCCGGCACCCGACGGGGCATTCACCCGCGGCGGCGTTGCGATGCGCGTCGTCGCGCCCGGTCGCGAAGAACCCTCCGCTGCGGGATGCGTCGGGTCATGCGGCGGCCGCTGGCGCGGGGCGGGTCCGCCAGCACCGACCAATGCCTCCTCCGGCGCGCGCACCGCGGGCCGCTTGCGCTCATCGGGCAGCTCCGTCTCGCCGAGCCCGAGGCGTTCCTGGATCCGCTTCATCCAGCGCGGCGCCCACCAGCAGTCGTCGCCGAGCAGTTTCATGACCGCGGGCACCAGGAACATGCGGATGATCGTGGCGTCCAACAGAAGTGCGAGGAGCAGGCCGAACGCCAGGTACTTCATCATCACCAGGTCGGAGAACACGAATGCACCCGCGACGACGGCCAGGACCAGGGCGGCACCCGTAATCAGCCGGCCGGTGGTGGCGGTGCCGATCCGGATGGCCTCGGCGGTGGACATGCCGCGCTCACGGGCCTCCACCATGCGGGACACCAGGAACACCTCATAGTCGGTCGACAGACCCCAGATCACCGCGATGATCAAACCGATCATCGGCGCCATCAGCGGCTGCGGCGTGTAGTTCATCAGGTCGGACCCGTGTCCGTCGACGAACATCCACGTGAGGATGCCCATCGTCGAGCCCAGAGTGAGCGCGCTCATCAACGCGGCCTTGATCGGCAGCACCACCGATCCGAACGCCAGGAACATCAGGATCGTGGTCGTGATGATGAGCAGCACCACCATCAGCGGCAGCTTGTCGAAGAGGCTGTGGATGCTGTCCTGCTCGAGTGCGGGCGTACCACCCACCGACACTGTGAGCCCGCGCGGCGGCGGGATGGCCCGCAATTCCTCGATCTTCTCCGCGGCATCGTTCCGGTTCACCAGGCCGTTCTGGATCACCCGGACCGACGGGGACTTGGATGCTCCGTCGAGGTAGGAGCGCTCCTTCCACATGTTGGCCCGGTCGTTTTCCGGTTCGATGAACCCGGGGATCGCCATCGCCTTGTTGCGAACCTCGGCGATCTGCTGATCGGTGACGGGTTGGCCGTTGTCGCTCTCGATCACGAGCGTCAGGGGTTCGGTGCGGAACCCGGGGAAGATTCCGTCGAACTCCTCCTGCGCCTGGCGCACCGAATTGTCCGGCGGCAGGTACTTCTCGCTGATGCCGCCGAGTGAGAGCTGGCCCAACGGGATGATCAGGATGATCATGACGATGACGATGGGTGCCGCGAACGCGATCGGCCGCTTCATCACGCGGTTGACCAGCTTGCCCCAGAAGCCCTTCTCGACCTCTTCGCGGGTCTTCGTCTTCTGCGTCTTCTCGGCCAGCCAGGTCAGCCAGAGCCTCATCGGCTTCCAGTTGCGGAAGAACGGAACCCGCAGCAGCGTGCGCACCCCCAGCGCGTCGACGTTCGGCCCGAGAATCGCCAGTGCGGCGGCCAGCACGGTGATCGAGAGGATCGCCGCCAGCATGACCGAGGCGATGATCGCGTAGGTGATCGACTTGAGGAAGCCCTGCGGGAACAGCAGCAGCGGCACCGATGACGCCACGAGGATGACCGCGGAGAACATGATCGTCCGGCCCGACGTCATGACCGTGCGCCGGACGGCGGCCTCCGTGTCGTAGCCCTCGGCGATCTCCTCACGGAACCGGCTGACCATGAACAGGCCGTAGTCGATCGCGATGCCGAGGCCCATGAGTGTGACCACCGGCTGCGCGAAGAAGTGCACGGGCATGAACTCGGCGATCAGGCGCATGATGCCGAGTGCGCCCGCGATGGTCAGGCCGCCGATGATGGCGGGCAGGCTGGCGGCGATCACGCCGCCGAACACGAAGAACAGCACCACCGCCACCAGCGGGATGGCCGCCACCTCGGCGCGCTTTTGGTCCTCGCCGATGGTGCCGGTCAGTTCGTTGGCCAGCGGCTGCAGGCCTGCCAACTGCACGTTGACCCCGTCGTCGCCGACCGCCAGCAGGTCGTCTTTGACCTTCTTGAAGTTGGTCAGGATGATGTCGTCGTTGTCGCCCTTGAGTTGGATCGACATGAACGCGTGTTGTTTGTCCGCGTCCGCCATGTTCTTGAGCACGTCGGGGCTCTTGAAGTAGCCGATCGACCGCAGGATCTGGTCGGGGTGGTCGCGCTCCACCTGTTCGAGGTTGTCGAGAATCTTCTGCTTGAAGTCCGGATCGTCGACGGTCTCGCCCTCGGGCGCGGTGTAGACAGCAATGATGTGGCCGGACGTGTCGCGGCCGTAGGCTGCGTCAGCGGCCAGGGACGCGTGAACCGATTGGCTGCCCTCGTCGTAGAAGCCGCTCTGCGTGACATGGTTGCCGAGGCTCATGCCGTAGATGCCGCCACCAAGGCACAGTGCGACCATGACACCGATGACTATGTATCGGTATTGGTACACCGTTCGACCCCACCAGGCGAACACGTAAGCTCCTTACACTCACAAAATCTCTAGGCGACCCCGCGCATTTCAGTTGTTAGACGCGCGAGGTCAGTAGCGAGGACAGCGGCCGGAATGGCTGCAGCCAAGCCCCCTGCTCGGGCAGCGAATCAAGGCCGATTCGCGGTAGCGGCTCCCGGAAAACACCAGGAATGTCCTCCAGGTCGACAAACTCCAAGGTATCCGACGCTAACGCCCAACTGGCATGTTCGCGAAATCCCAGCACCTGGACGGGGATGCCCTCGCGGGCGATCTCCTCCAGCGGCTGTTTGAACGCCTGCCCGTCGGCGGAGGCCACCAGCACGCTGGCCAGTCCCTCACTGCGTCGAAGCGCGATGTGGTTGAGCATGTCGCCGTCGACGTCGCTGTCTTCATCGATCTTCGGTTTGGCGAAAACCGCGAACCCCACGTTACGCAATGCCTCCACCCAAGGTCGAACGACGTCGGCGCTACCTGGGGCGATGTTGGTGAAGACGGTGGCTTCGGGCTCCAGCGAGGTGTCGGCGCGATCGGCGGAGAGTTCGGCGGTGCGGGCCAGCAGCCACCGGCCCAGCGCATCGAATCGGGGCCGGTGCGCGGCGGTGGGCCGGCCGCCGAGGATCGATCCCAGGCCCATGTCCAGGTTGGGTGCGTCCCACACCAGCAGCACCCGGGCGGTGGCTTCGGCGGGCGCCACCGATTGCGACGGCTCCGCTGGGGCGTCATGAACTTGCTGGATGTCTTCGGTGAGGCTCATGGTCAGCACTTCTCCCAGAGCAATTCGGCGACGGCACTGCTAGCGTGCTGGGCCTTTGTTTCGTACTTCGTAACGGGGCGTTCCACCGAGATGGGCAGCCCAACATCGGTGGCCGTGATACGCCGCAGCCGCGGTTCGGCATCGCCGACTTCGGCGATCTGCTCGGCGTAACCGGCGTGGTCGGTCGCCGCGTGCAACACCCCTCCCGGGACGAGCCGGTCGGCGATCAAGGAGACGACGGCGGGTTGCAGCAGCCTGCGCTTGTGGTGGCGCGCCTTCGGCCACGGGTCGGGAAAGTACACCCGGACCCCGGTCAGCGAGTCAGGGCCGAACATGTGCTCGAGCACGTCGACACCGTCGCCGCGGACCAGCCGGATGTTGGTGACGCCTTCGCGGTCGACGCCGCTGAGCAGTTGCGCCAGTCCGCGCCGGTACACCTCCACGGCGACCACATCGAGATGCGGCTCGGCCTGCGCCATCGCCAGCGTCGACGTACCGGCTCCGCAGCCGATCTCCAACACGACCGGCGCCGAGCGGCCGAACCAGGCCTCGGTGTCCAGTTGCGGGGCCGGCCCGTCCGCGTCGCGCGCGTGCATGCCCAGCTCAGGCCACAGCCGATCCCACGTCGCGCGCTGGCCGCCGGAGAGCGCGGACCGTCGGGCACGAAAGCTGGTGACACGAGGATGCAGATGCGGGGCGGCGGGAACGTCGCTCTGCGCAGGCATCCGTCCATGGTCGCTCATCCGGGCTCGAGTACCCGCATCGTGGTACAGATTGATACCCAACAGTTGTCTTCAGCTGGTACAGGAGGTCCGCTCCCCAGGCAGCCAAAACAACCGCTCGCGCTGCGCCCGCCGAGGTGCCAACATTCCGGTGGGGCACCGGGTTACCCGGGTGGGAATTAGGGAAGGCCACCAGATTTTTGTCGATGAGCTGACGCGATTCGCTGAACACAGCCGCAATCCGCGGTTGACGCCGATCATCGGACGTCTTGCTGCCCCGCTGCGCGTTGCGGTGCTCGGACGCGACGGTGTCGGCCGCGGCACCGTGGCAGCGGCGCTGACCGCCACTGGCGTGTCGGTGACACTCGATGCGGCGGCGGCGGACGTGCACGTGGTGGTGATCGCCGAGGCGCTCAAGCCCGAAGACCGGGCGATGCTTACAGCGGCGGACCGGCCGGCCTTGATGGTGCTGAACAAGGCCGACCTCACCGGATTCGGCGCAGGCGGGCCGATGGCGCGGGCCCATCGGCGCGCCGCCGGTTACCGCGCGCTCACCGGGGTACCGACGGTGCCGATGGTCGCCCCGTTGGCCATCGCGGATCTGGACGACGAACTGCTCTCCGCGCTGCACGACCTGGTGGCCAAACCCGCAGACCTCACGTCGACCGACGCGTTCATCCAGACCGACCACTTCTTGCCGCAGGCGCTGCGGCGCCGGCTGCTCAACACGCTGGATCGGTTCGGCATCGCACATGCCGTGCTGGCCCTCGGCGAGGGCGCCGATGCCGCCACGCTGCCGGCCTTATTGCGGGGGCTCAGCCTCATCGACCGCGTCGTCGCGCAGCTCGACGCCACCGGTGCTCCGCTGCGGTACCGCCGCCTGCAGTCGGCGATCACCGAATTACGCACGCTGGCAACGCAATCCAACGATGAACTGCTGACAGCGTTCCTGTCGACCGACGCCGCCGTCATCGCGGTGATGGCCGCGGCGGTCGATGTGGTCGAGGCCGCGGGGGTGGCTGTGGACCGCGGTGACGATGGTGCCTCGCATCTGCGCCGTGCGGTGCACTGGCGGCGGTATAGCCGTGGGCCGGTGGACGCATTGCACCGCGCCTGTGGCGCCGACATCTGCCGGGGATCGCTGCGTCTGCTCGGGCGGGTGCGGTGAGCGACCCGATCGCGGCGGCTGACGCACTGGTGGCGGCCGTCGACCCCAGCCTGAGCTCACCGGGTGTGGAGAGCCGCGACGTCGTCCTGGTGACGGGCCCGTGGCTGGCCGGCACCACCGGCCTGATCACCGCGCTGCGGGATAGGCTGCCCGAGCACACCTTCGTCGAGGCCGACGAGCTGGGTCCGGCCGAGTCGCCCGCCGTGGTGGTGTTCGTGGTGTCAGCGATTGCTCCGCTGACCGAATCCGACTGTGCGCTGGTCGATCTCGCGGCCAACTACACCGACCTGGTGGTCGGCGTGGTGTCGAAGATCGATGCCCACCGCACCTGGCGCGACGTGCTGGCTGCCGACCGCGCGCTGCTGGCTGCGCGTGCGCCGCGGTACCAGCATGTGCAGTGGGTAGGCGCGGCGGCCGCGCCCGATCTGGGTGAACCGAGGCTCGACGAGCTCGTTGGCCTGCTGCGGCAGCGGCTGGCCGATCCCGATGCGAGACGCCGGAACCGGTTGCGTGCGTGGGAAACCCGGCTGCAAACCGTGATCGATCGTTACCAGGCAGACGGTGCCGGATCGGACCGTCAGGCCCGGGTGACCGCGCTGCGCAAGAACCGCGACGACATCCTGCGTGGGCGGCGGCTGGCGAAGTCCGAACGCACCATCGCGATGCGTAGCCAGATCCAACAGGCGCGGGTGCAGCTGACCTATTTCGCCCGCAACCGCTGCACCTCGGTGCGCGCCGAACTGCAAGAGGACGTGTCGGGAATGGGCCGCCGTCGGCTCGGCGAGTTCGAGCCGTATGTAGTGAGGCGGGCCGGCGAAGTCGTCGACGAGGTGGACGAGGGCGTCACCAAACACCTGGGCGACGTCGCGACCGAGCTCGCCCTCCCGGTGCCCCCGGCCCCGTCGCCGCCGGCACGCCCCGATGTTCCGTCGCCGCCGCTGAAATCACGCCGGCTGGAGACGCAGCTGATGATGATCCTCGGGGCCGGCTTCGGGCTGGGCGTCGCGCTTGTGGTGACCCGGCTGTTCGCCGGCTTGGCGCCGGGGCTCACGATCGCTGGACTGGTGGCCGGCGGGCTGGTGGGCCTGCTGCTGACCGTCTCGGTGGTCGGCATCCGCGGAGTGCTGCACGACCGGGCGCTGCTCGACCGTTGGGTCACCGATGTCACCACCGCTCTCCGGTCCGCAGTCGAGGAGCGGGTCGCCACCCGGGTGCTCGTCGCCGAAACGGCGCTCACATCGGAACTCGCCGCCCGAGACGAAGTCGAGAGCGCCGCGGCGGCCGACCGGGTCGCGGAGGTCGACGCGGAGCTGCGGGAACACGCGATCGCGACCGCGCGTGCGGCCACGGTGCGGGACCGGCGGCTGCCCTCGCTACAGCGGGCACTCGACACCGTCCGCGCCGAGCTCGACGGCCAGGCGCCGACCGAGACCAGAAATGGATCGGATGCCGTCGACGGCGCGTTGGCCGCCGACAAAACCGAATCGGCGAATTGACGAATCGGATAACTACGATCACTGAATCGATAAAACGGCCAGAACTGGTCTTCTGAATCGTTCCTGTGAGTGATCGGACATGCTCCCGATTCACCACGGGTATGTCACCCACGTTAACCTCTGTAAAAGGACGACCGTGACCGCCGGGCTTGCGTCCTGGCAGAAACCGACGCAGGAGATTTTGATGACCGCAGCGACCATTCCAGGGCTGGACACCGCACCGACGAATCATAAGGGGCTGCTTGCCTGGGTCCAGGAGGTCGCCGAACTGACGCAGCCCGATCGGGTGGTGTTCGCCGACGGCTCCGCGGAGGAGGCGGAGCGGCTCAACGCACATCTGGTTGAGGCCGGCACCTTCGTCCGGCTCAACGAAGAGAAGCAGCCGAATTCATACCTGGCGCTCTCCGATCCGTCCGATGTCGCACGCGTGGAGTCCCGCACCTTCATCTGCTCCGAGCGGGAAATCGACGCCGGCCCCACCAATAACTGGATGGACCCCAACGAAATGCGGTCCGTCATGAAAGACCTCTACCGCGGCTGTATGCGCGGCCGCACCATGTACGTGGTGCCGTTCTGCATGGGGCCGCTCGGCGCGGAGGACCCGAAGCTCGGCGTGGAGATCACCGACTCGGAGTACGTCGTCGTCTCGATGCGCACCATGACGCGGATGGGTGCCGCGGCCCTGGAAAAGATGGGCAACGACGGATTCTTCGTCAAGGCGCTGCACTCGATCGGTGCGCCGCTGGAGCCGGGCCAGAAGGACGTGCCCTGGCCCTGCAACGAGACCAAGTACATCACCCACTTCCCGGAGACCCGCGAGATCTGGAGCTATGGCTCCGGCTATGGCGGCAACGCGTTGCTGGGCAAGAAGTGCTACTCGCTGCGGATCGCCTCGGCGATGGCCCACGACGAGGGCTGGCTCGCCGAGCACATGCTGATCCTCAAGCTGATCTCACCGGAGAACAAGGCGTACTTCATCGCCGCCGCGTTCCCGTCGGCCTGCGGCAAGACCAACCTCGCGATGCTGCAGCCGACCGTCCCGGGATGGCGTGCGGAGACCATCGGCGACGACATCGCGTGGATGCGGTTCGGCAAGGACGGCCGGCTGTACGCGGTCAATCCCGAGTTTGGCTTCTTCGGCGTCGCGCCGGGCACCAACTGGAAGTCCAACCCGAACGCGATGAAAACCATCGCCGCGGGCAACACCGTCTTCACCAACGTGGCGCTGACCGACGACGGCGCCGTGTGGTGGGAAGGCCTCGAGGGCGACCCGCAGCACCTGATCGACTGGAAGGGCCGCGACTGGACGCCGGACTCCGACGAGAAGGCCGCCCACCCGAACTCGCGCTACTGCACGCCGATGTCGCAGTGCCCGACGCTTGCGCCGGAGTGGGACGATCCGCAGGGTGTGCCGATCTCGGCGATCCTGTTCGGTGGGCGCCGCAAGACGACGGTGCCGCTGGTGACGCAGGCCCGCGACTGGCAGCACGGGGTGTTCATCGGCGCCACGCTGGGTTCCGAGCAGACCGCGGCCGCCGAGGGCAAGGTCGGCACCGTTCGCCGCGATCCGATGGCGATGCTGCCGTTCCTTGGCTACAACGTCGGCGACTACTTCGCGCACTGGATCGACATCGGCAAGAACTCTGACGAGTCGAAGATGCCGAAGATCTTCTTCGTGAACTGGTTCCGCCGCGGCGACGACGGCCGCTTCCTGTGGCCGGGCTTCGGCGAGAACAGCCGGGTGATGAAGTGGATCATCGAGCGCATCGAGCAGAAGGCGGGCGGCACCACGACGCCGATCGGCATCGTCCCGAGCGCCGACGACCTGGATCTGTCCGGTCTTGACGTCGACCCGGCCGATGTGAACGAGGCGCTGGCCGTCAACGCCTCCGAGTGGCGCGACGAGCTGCCGCTGATCGAGGAGTGGTTCGAGTTCGTCGGCGAGAAGCTCCCGACCGGCATCAAGGACGAGTTCGACGCACTGAAGCACCGCCTGGCCGAGTAACGCCCAGCAGACGCAAAATCGCCCATTTCGCACCGAAATTGGGCCATTTTGCGTCCGGTCGCGGGGCCTGGCGTCGTATGCTGCCGCCTGGGGTCAGCCGAGGGAGTCAGCTGATGGATCGATTTCTTACTCGACGGCAGTGGCTGGGCGCCGCCGGCATCGCATCCGCGGCGGGCGTGGTGGCGGCCTGCGGGTCCGGTGACAAGTCATCGACGGCAACGACGACCGTGGCGGTGCCTGCCCCTGCAGAAATCACGACCGAAGCCGATCGACCCACGATCACCGATCCCGACGTCGCGCTCAAACAGTTGATGGACGGCAACGCCCGATTCGTCGATGCGCGGATGGTGCACCCGGCGCAAGACCCTGAGCATCGGCTGCGAGTCTCGCAGGGGCAGCAGCCGTTCGCGGTGATCCTGACGTGCTCGGATTCGCGGCTGCCGCCCGAGGTGATCTTCGACCAGGGCCTCGGCGATCTGTTTGTGGTCCGCGTTGCGGGAAATATCGTCGACGCCGCGTTGCTGGGTAGCGTGGAATACGCTGTGGGCCATTTCAATACACCGCTTGTCGTGGTGATCGGGCACGAGCGGTGCGGCGCGGTGGAAGCGACGCTGGAGAGCATTCAGCACCACACCGCGCCACACGGGCACATCGCCGCCCTTGTCGACGCGATCACCCCGGCTGTGCAGGTCGCCGAGCAGCGGCCCGGCGACCTGCTGGAGAACGCCATCCGCGTGAACGCCGAGATGTCGCGCGACTCGATCGCCAAGTCATCTGAATTGGCGGGTCCGTTGAACGCCGGTCAGGTCAAGGTGTTGGCCGGCTACTACAGCCTCGACAACGGCCACGTCACTCCCCTTTAGCGTGGCCGGCCGTGGCAAGCCGAAGTAGGTAGCACCTTGCTGCTACCTAGGTAGCATACTGGTAGCATCAGGCTCGTGAAGTTGAGTGTCAGTCTCTCCGACGAAGATGTTGCAGTACTCGACGCATACGTACAGAAGGCCGGACTGCCGTCGCGGTCCGCGGGCCTCCAGCGTGCGATTCGCATGCTCCGCTACCCCACGCTCGAAGACGACTATGACAACGCGTGGTCGGAATGGGCGGCAGCCGGCGAGGCGGAAGTCTGGGAGGAGACAGTGGGCGACGGGTTCGGCAATGCTGCGCGGTGAGATTTGGCAGGTCGAGCTCGATCCCGCCCGGGGCAGCGAAGCCAACAAGGAGCGGCCCGCTGTTGTCGTCAGCAACGACCGGGCCAACGGCACCGCTACACGTCTCGGGCGCGGTGTCGTCACGGTGGTACCGGTGACGAGCAACATCGCCAAGATCTATCCGTTCCAGGTTTTGTTGTCGGCCGCGGCGACCGGTCTCGCAGTCGACTCAAAGGCGCAGGCCGAGCAAATTAGGTCCGTTGCAACCGAGCGGCTGCTGCACCGGATCGGCCGAGTCTCTCCCATGGAACTTACGCAGCTCGATGATGCACTGAGACTCCACCTCGAATTGTGGTCGTCGTAATGGCCCAGTGTGCGCGCTCGAGGTAGATGAATACAACGGACTCGAGATGCCTGCCTACCGGTGACCACGTATTATTGCCTGGCCCAACACTTTTCGATCTCCCGCTAGCACCCGTGGTGGCGATGGCGCGTCTGCTGCAAGCGGGTAATGCAATCCGCGCACGGACTCGATGCTCACCATCCGTCTGTGGGCCACCCTCTTGACACCTGTCAAGTTTGGGCGTCGTAAAGTCAGCCCATGCAGATTCGCGAGCACGCCGAAGCCCACCCCGACAAGCCCGCCGTCATCCTGCACCCGTCGGGTGAGCAGGTGAGCTTCGGTGAGATGGAGGCACGGGCCAACAGGCTCGCGCACCGATTCCGGAAGGCCGGCCTGGTCGAGGGTGACACCGTCGCGGTGCTGATGGAGAACAACGAGCACCTGCACACCGTGATGTGGGCGGCACGGCGCAGCGGTCTGTTCTACGCGGTGATCAACACGCATCTCACCCCGCCCGAGGCCGCCTACATCGTCGACAACAGCGGAGCCAAGGCGGTCATCGGGTCGCGCCAGATGGTGAAAGTCTGCGAGGGGCTGGCCGAGCACCTGCCGAACGGGCTGCCCGGCCTGCTGATGATCGCCGACGACGACCTCGACGGTTGGCAGCGCTACCCCGAATGCGTTGCGGACCAGCCGATCACGCCCATCGATGACGAAATCGAGGGCGATCTGCTGCAGTACTCATCGGGGACGACCGGCCGGCCCAAGGGAATTCGCCGCGAATTGTCCCACCTGCCGCCAACCGAGATGCCGAACATGCTGTCGGCGCTGCTGATGGCGATCGGCGTCGACGGCCAGTCGATCTACATCAGCCCCGCCCCGCTGTATCACACCGCGCCGTGCCTATGGTCGATGTCTGCGCATGCGATGGGCGTGACGGTGGTCGTGATGGAGAAGTTCGATCCCGAACAGACCCTGGAGGCCATCCAACGCTACGGCGTCACCCACGGCCAGTTTGTCCCGGCGATGTTCGTCCGGATGCTGAAACTGCCTGATTCCGTTCGCCATTCGTACGACCTGTCCAGCGTGAAGCGGGTTGTGCACGCGGCCGCGCCGTGTCCAGTGGATATCAAGAAGCAGATGCTCGAGTGGTGGGGACCTATCGTCGACGAGTACTACTCCTCTTCGGAAGGTGCGGGTATCACGTTCATCTCCGCCGACGATTGGGTGAAACATCCTGGCTCGGTGGGCAAGCCGCTGTTCGGAGTGGCGCACATCGTCGACGAGATCGGCAACGACGTGCCCGCCGGCCAGGCCGGCCAGATCTACTTCGACATGGGCGAAATCACGTTCGTCTACCACAACGACCCAGAGAAGACGGCGGACTCTCGAGACGGGCACGGTTGGGTGACGGTCGGCGACGTCGGGTATCTCGACGAGGACGGCTACCTGTTCCTGACCGACCGAAAGCACCACATGATCATCTCCGGCGGGGTGAACATCTACCCCCAGGAGGCCGAGAACATGCTGGTCACCCACCCCAAGGTGCTCGACGCCGCGGTGTTCGGCATCCCCGACGACGAAATGGGCCAAGGCGTCAAGGGTGTCGTACAGACGCTCGACCCGGCGGATGCCACCGAGGAGTTCGGCGAGGAACTGCTGGGCTGGCTGCGCGAGCGGTTGGCGCACTACAAGTGTCCGAGGTCGATCTCGTTCGAGGCTCAGCTGCCGCGCACCGATACCGGCAAGCTGTACAAGCAGGAGCTGATAAAGAAGTACTCGTGACACACGTCGAGCTTGCGGCAGGTGTGGTCGTCGCAGTCGGATCGCCTTCCGATAACGCAACTTTCACGCTGACCGAAGACGACTGCGACGACCGTCGGATGGTCACCGTCGAATCGGTGCCGCAGGCGTTGGCCGAACTCACCGAACGATGCCAGCGATGGCCGCAGGCGGCGGCCGTCTGCGACGACGTACTGCGCGCGGTCGATCCCGAGGGGCCCGCGTTCGCCGGCGTCATGACCGAGTCGCTGGCGTACTCGACGCTGCAGTCGGGACCGGAGTTCGCGCGCTGGCTGACCGAACGAGGACCTGCCCGGATGCCGGACATTCCGGATCCGGTGCAGGCCGAGCGGGACGGCGACGCCTTGCGCATCCGGTTCAACCGGCCGCAGCGCCACAACGCGTTCTCCACCGATGCCCGCGCCGCACTGCTCGAGGCGCTCGACGTGGCCCGTCTCGACCCGTCGGTCAGCGAGGTGGTGCTGTCCGGCAACGGCCCGTCGTTCTGCAGCGGCGGCGACCTCGCCGAGTTCGGCACGTTCGCCGACCCGGCCAGCGCGCATCTCGCCCGCACCCGGCACAGCCCAGCGCTGGTGCTCGACGAGCTGACCGCTCGGCTGGGCCGCGCGTGCCGGGCCGAGGTGCACGGCCAGGTGCTGGGCAGCGGGCTGGAGATGGCCGCCTACTGCGGATGGGTGCAGGCGAGCGCCGACGCGGTCCTGGGCTTGCCGGAGTTGAGCCTGGGACTGATCCCCGGCGCCGGGGGCACCGTGAGCATCACCCGCCGCATCGGCCGTTGGCGGACCGCGTATTTGGTGCTGTCCGGCCGGCGAATCGACCCGACTACCGCGCTGCAGTGGGGCCTGGTCGACGAGGTCGGCGCCGTGAAGTGATTTCGGCGCGCAAACGGTCGCTCAGCGCATGTTTCCGCGCCGAAACCGCAAGAGTGGCAAGCTGGCAGCATGGGTTTGCCCAGCATGCGACCCACCGGCTGGTTCCAGGTGGCCTGGAGCGCCGACCTCGACGTCGGCGACGTCAAGCCGCTCCATTACTTCGGCGAAGACCTGGTGGCGTTCCGCGATCTCAACGGTGCGGCCCGTGTGCTCGACGCGCATTGCCGACACCTCGGCGCCGATCTGTCCCACGGCGGCTGCGTCGTCGAGGGAGGGATTCAATGCCCGCTGCACGGCTGGGTGTGGAGCGGCGCCGACGGCCGCAACGTTCGCATTCCCTACGAACTGGGCCCTGTCGAGGACCGGCAGGTCAGGTGCTGGGCGGTCACCGAACTCAATGAATGCATCTACATCTGGCACGGGGTGAACCAACCCAACCCGCTCTGGCCGGTGCCGGACATGTACCAAGAGCTCAACGTTCCGGCCGGACAACACTACTTCCGGCCCGTCGGACCCAATGAGAAGCAGTTCTTCCCCGGGATTGCGGTGCCTCCGCAATTGGTCGTCGAGAACACCGTCGATGTACAGCACTACCGGTTCGTACATCGTGTCCCCCTGAGCCCAACCGTCTTTGCTGCGGCGTCGAACGCCTCGACGTGGCACGCAAAGTTAGCGTTCGGTGCAGGCGATCCCGTCGAAGTGTGGTGGTACGGCGTCGGTTTGGGCTTCAAATGTGAGGACCACGGCGAGGGAAGGCAGATCGTGTCTGTCTGCCCGACCCCTGTTGACGACAGCGCCGTCGACATCTTCGCCACATACTGGGTATCCGAGGACCTTGACTACGACGACAGGTTGCTCGCGGTCAAACGCTTGCTGGCCGACGACATACCGATCTGGGCGCATCAGCGATACCAGGACGACCCCGCGCTGGCGCCGTCGGAGGCCGAGGACTTCAAGCATTTGCGCGAATGGGCCCGCAACTGCTACCCGCCGGCTCAGCCCGACCTACGCAACGTGACCCTGTAGGTGTACTGCTCGGGCAGGAAGTGGCTGACCGACAGCTCGACGGGCCGACCGCTCGTGTCGGAGTACAGCCGGTCCACCCGCAGCATCGGATGACCGGGCACGCACCCCACCGCGTCCGCGACGACGGCGTCGGCCGCCGCTACCGTAATCGATTGCGCCGCTTCGGCGATCGGCTCGCCAAGATGAGGCTCGAGCAGACCGATGACGGTGTGTGTGCCGACCGCGCCATCGGCGAGCTCGGGCGCTGCCAGCACCGGCCGGGCGATCGAGGGCACCAGATGAACCGTGGTCAGTACGAACGGCACCGCTGGATGGGCGCGTGCAGGCGACGGAACGTCACCGAATACACGATGTCGTCATCCAGCCGCAACCGGCTGGCGGCGTCAACGTCGACCCGGCGGCGCAGGCCGGTGAGCACTTCCATCGTGGTGTCGTCGGACAGGCTCATCAAGTCTTCGATCGACCCGAGCTGACGCAGGTAGCGTCGACCCGACTCGCTGGCGTAGGTGCCGCGGCCAGGCACCCGGTACACCACCCCCTCGGCGACCAGGTCGACAAACGCCCGTCGCACCGTCTGCCGCGACACGCCATGCCGGGCCACCAGTTCGGACTCGGTGGGCAGCCGTGCGCCGTCGCGGTAATGGCCCGCGGCGATCTCGTCGCGAAGCTGTTCGCGCAGAGTCTGATACGCCGGCTCGGTCTTCACTCGAGTCCACCCCGAGCGACCAACTGCGCGGCGATCACGTTGCGCAGGTTTTTCGATTCGTCAGGTCGGCATTGCCTCCTGTGGTGAGGATGAAGTCGTCGAGGATGTCCACCACTACGGTTGGGGACTCGACGTGGGGGAAGTGCTCGATGCCGCGGAGCACTTCAAGTCGACTATCCGGTAGGGCGTCGTTAGCGGCGTAGCCATGGGCGACAGGAATGATGCGGTCTGCGTCGTCTCAGATGCTTCGGGGCTTGAATTCAGGCGGTCGCTGCAACGAATGCGGACGGGCCTGAGAGTAGTCGGTCGAGTTCTTCGGCTGGGGCGCCAGCCGTGGCGTTTGCGGGGTCGGGCGTTGAGTTCGGCGGCGGCGTTGTCGAGGATCCCTGGGCCGTGGAACGACAAGTCGGTTCCTTTTGGGAAGTACTGGCGGAGTAGTCCGTTGGTGTTCTCATTGGTGCCGCGCTGCCATGGATTGCCATGGACTGTGGGGATCGCAGAAGTAGATCGGCAGGCCGGTCGCTTCGGTGATGGTGGTGTGCAGCGCCATCTCCTTGCCTTGGTCCCAGGTCAAGGACCGGCGTAGTACCTCGGGGATCTGGGGGATTTTGGCGGTCATGGCCTCTGCGACCGTGGCGGCGGTGCGGTCAGCGGGCAGGTGTAGCAGCATCACGAATCCGGTGGTGCGTTCCACCAGAGTGCCGATCGCCGACTCGCCGTTGGCGCAGATGATCAAATCATCCTCCCAGTGCCCGGGGACGGCCCGATCGTCGGCCTCGGCGGGCCGGTCGGTGATGTTGACCATGTCCTTGAGCCGGCCGCGATCGGAGGTTCCTTGCGGCCCTGAGCCTTTCGTCGTGTTCGTCCGGTCGGTAGCGCGGCCTTGACCTGCTGCGCGAGTTCCCCGCGGGGCTGGACGTACATGGCCTGATAGATCGTCTCGTGTGACACCCACATCTCCGGATCCTCGGGGAGGTCCTCCCGCAGCCGGCCCGCGATCTGCTCGGGACTGCCGCTGCTCCAAGCATCGCAGAACCTCGGCGAGCAGGGCAGGGTTGGCGTCGAGCTTGCGCGTCTTGGGCCGCTTGGCCTGGCTATCGGCCGCGTCCTGCCCGACCCGCCCGGTATCCCGAACCGGTCGCGCTGCGGCGGGTCTCCCGGCTGATCGTCGACCGGTGCCGCCCCAACACGACCGCGGCCCGCGCTGGTGAGCACCCCGCCTCCAGCAGGTCCTCCAACCGGCACCGTTGGGTGAACGACAGCGACCGTGCCCGCGGCGCCGCGTCGATCTCGTGCTGCGCAGGGAGCTGTGTTCTCGGCACGCAGCCAGCCTGTTGGACCCAGCATCGACCGGTGTGCTCCGACACACCAGCGATCACCGAGGCCTGCGTCGGCGAGGACCCCGACCGCACAGCGCCCAGAACGCGTCCCGCACTGCCCGCGGATACCGGATGCCACGGTGCTTCGTATTCGTCTGATAACCGGCGGCCTTGGCCCACTTGCGGCCCGTCGCATCCACTACCCCCGCCACCGTCGCCGCCGCCGTGGGCGACAACCCCGACCGCAGCGCCTCCCAGAACTCCTCACGCACCGACCCCGACAACCGATGCCAACCAGGCTCGCGAAACCCCATCAACCAACACCCTGAAATAAATCAGGTGTTGCAGCGATCACTTGAGCTCAAGGGGTGATTCGTCGGGGTGGGTGAGGGTTGCGGTCAGGCCGGGGAGCAGCAGATCAAGGCCGCGGTCGAGTTCGGCGGCGCCGTCGTAGGAGGCTAACGCGGGTGCCAGCGCACGTAGGACGGGGAATTCGGTGATCGGGAGCCGGTGCAGACCGAACCGGAGTACGTGGTCGGTTTCCTCGGGTCGTTCGATGACCTCCTGCAACTCGTTGAGGATGTGGCCGTACAAGAAGCCGAACAGCACCCGGTAGATGTGTAGGGCGTCAGCGCCGGCGAAGCCGGCGGATGTGAGCAGCGCGAGGACGTCTTCTAATGGGCGCAGCATTCCCGGTGGCCGCTGCCCGAGCGGGGTGGCCAACGGTCGAGTGACCAGCAGCGGTACTACGTTCGGGTGCGCCAGGGCCAATCGGCGGAAGGCGCGTGCGACGGTGCGTAGTTGGCCGGCCCAGTCCGGGTCTGCGGTGTTCACCGACAGCTGCGCGAGCACGATCTCGGCGACGCCGTCGAGCACGGCGGCTTTGTTGGGGACGTGGCGGTAGATCATCACCGGATCGCGGCCCAGTGCGTCGCTGAGGCGGCGCATGGACAATCCGTCCACACCGTCGCGGTCGACGATCGCCAGCGCAGCCTGCAGGATTATCGACCGGGTGAGTTGACCGTTGTTTCGGCCGGCGGCCGCGACGGACCGGACACCGTCGTCAGTGCCCGCGTCGGGCCCGGTCGGCCGTGTCGTCATTGCCACAGCACTTCCCTTCTGCCCCGTCATCGAAGCACTCAGCAATGGTAGGTCAACGTCGACTACCAATGATGTATGTCAACACTGTGTTTACAGTGTTGACAATAGCACAAGGAGGCGTGTACTGGGCTCCTAGCAGGATCAGAGGCGTCGACATGATTGTCATCGGTGGATTAGTTGTTCTGCTTGTCGCCGTGATCGTCGGGTTCACCGGCGTGCTGATCAATGCGGGGCCCGCCCACCCGTTGACCGAGAACTTCGGCTATCACGTCATCGGGTCGACCGGCACGTTGTTTCTCTTCGGCATCGTGGTCGGCGCGGTGGCGATGCTGGGGCTGAGCGTGTTGCTCGGCGGTGCTCGACGCACCGCGCGCCGCGGGCGCGACGCTCGACACGAACTCAAAAGATTCGTACCAACACATTCTTGTCGTCCCTGATGGCAGGAGAGGAAGCCATGACTGTTTACGCACGACCGGGTGCTGAGGGTTCGTTGATGTCCTTTCAGCCCAGGTATGACAACTACGTCGGCGGCCAATGGGTCGCGCCCGTGCAGGGCCGCTACTTCGAGAACGCGAGCCCGGTTACCGGCCAGGTGTTCTGCGAGATCCCCCGCTCTGATGAGGCCGACGTCGAGAAAGCGCTCGACGCCGCACACGCCGCCGCTCCGGCATGGGGCAAGATGGCCGCGGCCGAGCGCGCGGTGATCCTGAACAAGATCGCCGACCGTATTGAGGAGAACCTCGAGTCGATCGCGCTGGCCGAGGCGTGGGACAACGGCAAGCCGATCCGCGAGACGCTGAACGCCGATATCCCGCTCGCGGTGGACCACTTCCGCTATTTCGCCGGGGCGATCCGTGCGCAGGAGGGTTCGTTGTCGCAGATCGACGAGGACACTGTGGCCTATCACTTTCACGAGCCGTTGGGCGTGGTCGCGCAGATCATTCCGTGGAACTTCCCCATCTTGATGGCCGTCTGGAAACTCGCCCCGGCGCTGGCCGCCGGCAATGCGGTCGTCCTCAAGCCGGCCGAGCAGACCCCGGCCTCGATCCTCTACCTGATGTCGGTCATCGGTGATCTGCTGCCGGAGGGCGTGCTCAACGTTGTGAATGGCTTTGGGGTGGAAGCCGGTAAGCCGCTGGCGTCGAGCAATCGCATCGCCAAGGTCGCGTTCACCGGGGAGACCACGACGGGGCGGCTGATCATGCAGTACGCGTCGCAGAACCTGATCCCGGTCACCCTGGAGTTGGGCGGCAAGAGCCCGAACATCTTCTTCTCCGACGTGTTGGCGGCCCATGACGATTACCAGGACAAGGCGCTGGAGGGATTCACGATGTTCGCCCTCAACCAGGGCGAGGTGTGCACGTGCCCGTCTCGCTCCCTTGTCCAGGCCGACATCTACGACGAGTTCCTGGAGCTCGCGGCCATCCGCACCAAGGCCGTCCGCCAGGGCGACCCGCTGGACACCGAGACGATGATCGGTGCGCAGGCCTCCAACGATCAGCTCGAAAAGGTGTTGTCCTACATCGAGATCGGTAAGGACGAGGGTGCCCGCGTGGTGACCGGCGGTGAGCGTGCAGAACTGGGTGGCGACCTGTCGGGTGGCTTCTATATGCAGCCGACCATCTTCACCGGCAATAACAAGATGCGGGTCTTCCAGGAGGAGATCTTTGGCCCCGTCGTCGCGGTGACGTCGTTCAAGGATTACGACGAGGCCATCTCGATCGCCAATGACACCCTCTATGGGCTGGGTGCCGGCGTGTGGAGCCGCGACGGCAACACCGCCTACCGGGCCGGCCGCGACATCCAGGCCGGCCGCGTGTGGACCAACTGCTTCCACGCCTACCCCGCACACGCCGCGTTCGGCGGCTACAAGCAGTCGGGCATCGGGCGCGAGAACCACAAGATGATGCTCGACCACTACCAGCAGACCAAGAACCTGCTCGTCTCCTACAGCAACAAGGCGCAAGGGTTCTTCTGAGCACGGCCCAGTAACCCAGCCCCTCAAGCACATTCACGATTAGGAAAGAAGCCATGACTCACACCCTCGACACCCCTGCCCGGACCGACACCACGACCGACACCACGATCGACACCATGCGCGCCGCGGTGGTCACCGAATTCGGCGCTCCGCTGCGGATTTCCGATCTCGAACTGCCCACCCCCGGCTACGGTGAGGCGCTGGTGAAACTGGAGACCTCCGGCGTCTGCCACACCGATCTGCACGCGGCGCACGGTGATTGGCCGGTGAAGCCGCAGCCACCGTTCGTCCCGGGCCACGAGGGCTACGGCACCGTCGTCGCACTCGGTGCCGGGGTGGACGACCTCAAGGTCGGCGACAAGGTCGGCAACGCCTGGCTGTGGTCGGCCTGCGGCACCTGCGAATACTGCCGCACCGGCTGGGAAACATTGTGCGAGAGCCAGCAGAACGGCGGCTACAGCGTCAACGGCAGCTTCGGCTCCTACATGCTGGTCAACGCCGCCTACGCCCCGCGTATCCCGGACGGCGTCGACCCGCTGGAAATAGCGCCCATCCTGTGCGCCGGCGTCACCGTCTACAAGGGCCTCAAGGTCACCGACACCCGGCCCGGCCAGTGGGTGGCGATCTCCGGCATCGGCGGTCTGGGCCACATCGCCGTGCAGTACGCCCGGGCGATGGGACTGCGCGTGGTCGCGATCGACGTCGATGACTCCAAGCTGGCGCTGGCCACCCGGCTGGGCGCCGAAGTCGTCGTCAACGCCCGCACCAGCGATGTTGTCGCCGAGGTGCAGAAGGCCACCGGCGGCGTGCACGGCGTGCTGGTCACTGCCGTGCACCCGCAGGCCTTCGGACAGGCCATCGGCCTGACCCGCCGCGGCGGCACCATCGTCTTCAACGGCCTGCCGCCCGGCGACTTCCCGGCACCGATCTTCGACATCGTGCTCAAGGGTCTGACCATCCGCGGCTCCATCGTCGGCACCCGCCAGGACATGGCCGAAGCGCTGGACTTCTACGCCCGCGGTCTAATCCATCCGACGGTGGCCAGCGCGGGACTCGACGACATCAATGACGTGTTCGCCAAGATGGAGCGCGGCCAGATCGACGGGCGCATCGTCATCGACTACCGAAATGCTTAAGGGCATGGGATTGACTCGGGTCGGTGTAACTCCTCGTGGGTTCGTCACTCGCGGGCGATGCGAATGTCGTTGATGCGTCGGCGCTCGGTCACTGAGTCCGTTGGGCGTTGAGGGTCGACGCCTCCGCGCGCTGGATATTCCTCACGCGGGCTGTTGGTGGATGGCCGGTCGTCTCGTCATTGCAGCACCCCTGCCGCCCTTCTGCTTCGTCATCGAGCCAGAAGGGCAGGAGCTAGGTCAACATCGTATTCAACAGTGCCTGTCAACTTCATACGTTAACAGTGTTGACAGCCCTGCGAATGGGGCGTGTACTGGACTTCTAGCACCAGGATCAGAGGCGCCGACATGATTGTCATCGCTGGATTAGTTGTTCTGCTCGTCGCCGTGATCGTCGGGTTCATGGGCGTGCTGACCAATGCGGGGCCCGCTCACCCGTTGACCGAGAACTTCTCCGTATTCGGCTATCACGTCACCGGGTCGACCGGCACGTTGTTCTTGTTCGGGATCGTGGTTGGCGCGGTGGCGATGCTGGGGCTGAGCGTGTTGCTCGGCGGTGCTCGACGCACCGCGGGCCGCGGGCGCGACGCTCGACACGAACTCAAGAGGTCCCAACGCGAAACGGCGTTTCTCAACCAGGACCGCGACCGACGCCTCGAACACCCGCCGGTGGGCGCAGCCAATGGCTCATCGGTGAGCTCGGAAAAAGCCACGACCCGCCGTACCAGGGTTCCCCTGCTCGGTCGCTGGTCGAGCGGTCGACAACCGACGGGCACCGCGCATGGTGACGGGTCCCGGTAGGCCTGGGTCGGTTCTGTCCGCCGGCAGTCGGAGCAACGTGATCATCGAGAGCGAGGGAGTCTGCAATGAGCATCGGTAAGAAGATCGCCCACAAGGCCGAGGCGGTCAAGGGCGCCGCCAAGAAGTACTTCGGCCGCGCCACCGGCAACACCCGCCTGCGCACCGAGGGACGCGTCGATCAGTTCAAGGGCAACACCAAACAGGCAGGCGACAAGGTCAAAGACGCCTTCAAACACTGACCCGCCAGCCCGGCTGACAACGCTGACCGCGACGACCGGTCTGAGATGCCCGAGGTCGACGAGGCTAGCTCGGTCGATCGGGATTTCTCACTCCCCGGAGCTGTGGGCCCCTGCGTGCGCCAACGGTCTACGTCGCCCGCACGTCCGTATGTGTCAATTTCAACGATCTGGAGACTCCATGGCCCCCACATTTGACCTACCCGTCGGTCAGGACGTGAAGTCATCTGACTCCTACACAGCCCTGACTCCGTTGGCGTTTCTCGAGCGTTCGCTCGACGTGTTCGCCGACAAGACCGCCATCGCGTACGGCGACCGCCGGCTGAGCTATAGCGAGTTTGGTGCAGCGGCGACCCATCTGGCGGATGCACTTCGCGCTTCTGGCATTGAGCGTGGTGATCGGGTGGCGTACATGTGCCCGAACATCCCGGAGATGTTGGTGGCCAACTTCGGGGTGCCGCTGGCCGGTGCGGTGATAGTGCCGATCAACGTCAGGCTCTCCGCAGAGGAAGTCCGCTACATCTGCGATCACTCCGGCGCGAAGCTGCTAGTGGCCGATACGGAGTACCTGCCGGCGCTGGCTCCGGTGCTAGGCAGTCTGCAAACCGTTCAGGAGGTGGTGGCGCTCAGCGACCCGCTGGGTCCCGCGTCGCCCGCGGCCGTCGAGCACGCACATATTTCCTATGACGAGCTGATGGCGCGCGGCTCGGGGGACCCGCTGCCGTGGACGGTCGACGACGAGCTGGGGCTGATAGCGATCAACTACAGCTCTGGCACGACCGGCCAGCCCAAGGGCGCGATGTACACCCATCGCGGCGCGTACCTGAACGCGTTGGGCGAGATCATCCACCAACGCTTCGACCCGGAGAGCGTCTATCTGTGGACGCTGCCGATGTTCCACTGCAGCGGTTGGTGCACGCCGTGGGCGGTGACGGGGATCGGTGCGACGCACGTATGCCTGCGGGCGGTACGTGCGGACGTGATTTGGCGGCTGCTCGATGGGGAGCGGGTGACCCATCTCGACGGTGCGCCCACGGTGCTGGTGACGATCGCCGAGGCCCCGCAGGCGCACCGGCTCGACCGCGAGCTGGTGGCGACGGTGGCCGGCGCCGCGCCGGCTCCGTCGGTGATCGCGCGGATGCGCGAGCTGGGCGCCCGGATCGTGCACGTGTACGGGATGACCGAGGTGTACGGCCCGTACACCCTCAACGAGTGGCAGCCCGGCTGGTCGGCCATGTCGCCGGCAGACCAGGCGCGCCGGCAGGCGCGACAGGGCGTCGCGATGATCCAGTCCGATCCGGTGCGGGTGGTCGATGAGCGGATGAACGATGTTCCGCGCGACGGTCAGACGATGGGCGAGATCGTGATGCGTGGCAACAACGTGATGGCCGGGTACTACCGCGACGAGGTGGCCACCAAGAACGCCTTCGAGGGCGGATGGCTGCACACCGGGGATCTCGGCGTCCAGCACTCGGATGGGTATGTCGAGCTGCGTGACCGGGCCAAGGACATCGTCATCTCCGGTGGCGAGAACATCTCCACCATCGAGATCGAGCATGCGATCGAGGCGCATCCGGCGGTGTTCGAGGTCGCCGTGATCGGCGTGCCGGACCCGAAGTGGGGAGAGCGGCCGAAGGCCTTCGTCGTACGCAGGCCCGATGCTGATGTGACCGAGGAAGAGCTGATCGCCTACCTGCAGTCGCACATCGCCCGCTTCAAGGTGCCCAAGGCGATCGAGTTCGTCGAGTCCCTACCGCGTACGTCGACCGGAAAGCTGCAGAAGTTTGCGCTGCGCGACAAGGAATGGGCCGGGCACAGCAGCCGCATCCAAGGCTGAGCGTGCTGCCACCCGATGGCGAACAGGGGCCAGGCGTGTCAGGCAATGCCATCAACGAGGAGGACCAACAATGAGTCTGTTCGAGCAGCATTCGGCGCATCACGCCGAGTGCCTAGCCGGGGTGATCGCGTCAACGTTCGGCAGGCCGATTCTGCCCAACCCGCCATTGTTTCGAGGGTCCACCCCCACGCACCCATTCGAACATGAAAGCAGGACCCAAGCATGAACGCGCCGAGTATTCCGGTGATCGAGAACGTTGCCGATCTCGATTCTGGGGCCACCGAGAATGAGTTCCCAAATGGTGATGATCTTGCGATTTCCCGGGCTACTGATTTCTACAGTCTGGATGAACTGCTGACCGACCAAGAACGCGAGATGCGTGATCGGGTCCGGCAGTGGTGCGACACGGAGGTGGCACCGGCCGCTGCCGGTTATTGGGAGCGGGCAGAGTTCCCCGTCGAACTGGCCAAGGGCTATGGGCGGCTCGGCATCGCCGGCGCCTCGATCGTCGGGAACGGTTGCCCCGGGGTGTCGTTCCTCGCCGAAGGCGTAATCGCCGCCGAACTGGCCCGCGGCGATGGCAGCATCGCCACCCTGAACGCCGTACATTCCGGACTCGCGATGACGACCATCGCGATGCTCGGCTCCGAAGAGCAGCAGGCCCAATATTTGCCACGGATGGCGACCTGTGAAATTCTCGGCGCCTTTGCGCTGACCGAACCCAAGCACGGCTCCGACGTGGTTGCGTTGGAAACCCGGGCGCGGCGGCAGGGTGACGAGTGGGTGCTGGACGGGCACAAGCGGTGGATCGGCAACGGCACCGTCGCCGACGTGGTGGTCGTCTGGGCCCGCGACGACGACGGCCAGGTCGGTGCTTTCGTCGTGGAACACCCGGACGGCGCGGAGCACCCGGTCCGCGGGTATCACGCCAGGAAGATCGTCGGTAAAGCAGCGAACCGCGGCGTGTGGCAGGCCCAGATCCGCCTGGACGGGGTGCGGGTGCCCGCCGGTGCCCGTCTGACGAAGGCCCGGACCTGGGACGACACCAACTATGTGCTGGCCAAGTCCCGGCAGACCGTCGCCTGGGAGGCCCTGGGCCACGCGGTCGCCGCCTATGAGGCAGCACTCACTTATTCGCTGCGACGCGAGCAGTTCGGCCGCCCACTGGCCCGGTTCCAGCTGATCCAGGACAAGCTCGCGCACATGCTCAGCGACATCACCGGCATGCAATTGATGTGCACCCGGATGTCGCAGTTGCAGGCCCGAGGGCGGGTGTCGATCGAGCACGCCGCGATCGCCAAGCTGAACACCGGTGACGGAGCACGCCGGGTCTGCGCGATGGCTCGGGATATCCTGGGCGGCAACGGGATCCTGCTCGATCACCACGTCGCTCGGCACCACGCCGACATCGAAGCCGTTTACACCTACGAGGGCACCGACTCCATTCAGTCCCTGATCGTCGGACGCGCGATCACCGGGCTCAACGCCTTCCGATGAGCACCACAAAGCGGAAGGTCACCTTGGCCGAACCCGAATGTGGAGAATATTGCCCGCCGAGAGTGGAGAAACCCTGCTTGCCCACAACACCTTCGCACGTGACTTCCATCGATGGAGGGGCAACAAGCTGAAAGAATTTGCGCGCACAGGTAACTCAAGCTAACCGTGCACATCACCGCGAGAGTTCGCTGCAGGAGATCCGTGCCAGATGTCGTCATTGCGCCATTGCCGATGCGGCTGACCGCCCACACCTCTAGGCAACTGGTCCCTATCCGCTGGGAAGGTCGACACTCATCGGCTTCGCATCTGACCGCGCCGAAATCCCCATCGCGTTAGGCTGAATCATGTCCGCAGACGATCCGGTGACCGTGCTCAGCGAAGACGAGAGCTGGAGCTTGCTATCAAGCGTGTCGTTAGGCCGACTAGTCACGATCCTGGGCGGGCAGCCCGAAATCTTCCCGGTCAACTTCGTCACCCAACGCCGGACGGTGCTGTTCCGAACTGCCCAGGGCACCAAGCTGTTCAGCACTGTGATGAGCGGCCGGGTAGCTTTCGAGGCCGACGACCACACTGTCGCCGAGGGGTGGAGCGTGATCGTCAAGGGTACGGCGCATGTGCTGTCGGCCAACGCCGACATCCTAGAGGCCCAGGAAGCGCCGTTGCTGCCGTGGATCGCGACGTTGAAGCCTCTCTACGTACGGGTGATCGCCATGGAGATCACCGGCCGGCGGTTCAAGTTCGGTCCCGAGCCGGACCGCGAATCCACCTTCGCTTGATGACTGCTGCGCGACGTGGCAGCGAAATCGTCACACGACTTCAGCGGCTAAGTGCTTTCGATCTAGGGACTTCCGGCCTCCCACGTTTTCCGCCTGCGCGGACAGTTACATCGACCACCTTCCAGGCCGCACGCACGCTGGACCTGCTGTACAGCTTCGCCATCGCGCGATGTACCAAAATGTAAGTGGGTCTGGCGGACTCAGCTTGCTAGCCGACCCTCGCCAGGCAGGCGGGCGGTCCTGCCCTAGGCCCTTCCGCAGCTATGTCAACACTGTACGTTAACACTGTTGAACAATGTTGCCTAGGGGCGTGTACTGAAGTTCAACACAGGATCAGAGGCGTCGACATGATCGTCATCGTTGGATTAGTTATTCTGCTCGCCGCCGCGATCGTCGGGGTCACCGGCGTGTTGACCAATGCGGGGGCGGCCCACAGGTTGACCGAGAACTTTATCGTGTTCGGATATCACGTCACCGGGTCGACGGCACGTTGTTCCTCTTCGGGATTGTGGTCGGCGCGGTGGGGATGCTGGGGCTGAGTGTGTTGCTGGCCGGTGCTCGGCGCACCGCGGGCCGCGGGCGCGACGCCCGGCGCGTACTCAAACGCTCCCAACGCGAAACGGCGCTGCTGAACCAAGACCGCGGCAAACGGCTCGAAGGGCAGCATGTCGGCGCAGCCAGGGAGGGGGCCGATACCGGCCGCAACCGGCCCCTGTTTGGTCGCTGGTCGCGCGGTCGACAACCGACCGGCACTGCGCCTCGACGGACCCCGGTAGGCACCAAACCCCGGTCGATACTGTCAGGCCGCAGTCGCGGGCTGTGTAATCACCTGAAACGAAGGAATCCGCAATGAGCATCGGTAAGAAGATCTCCCGTACGAAATGTTCGAATCCCTCGCCGATGTGTTCCGTCAGATCGGCCACGACGAGCGTGTGCACAAAGAGGAAAGCCTCGCTCAGATGAAGGGAGCCGGTTCCAGTAGAACGGCGAGCGGGTTCCCTTGACCGGCACTTGCCGAGATGCCGCTCCGGCTGAAGGTTTCGCCGTCGCGTCCGGTTTTTTCGCGCCCAACCGCGTGGCGTCAGCAGGCTTGAGTCGGCACGATCGCGTATTCGTGCGGGCGAGCTATGACCCGGTGGCGTCTCGTAGGGACCTGCGCTGGCGGACGGTTGCAGCTTGTTCAACGGCCCCGCACGGGTACGCGGATAATCCCTTCCGGTCGCGCGGGTGCAAGGCTTAATCGACCGACTGGACCCATTCACAACAAGAAATCACAGAGAGGACTAGCGATGTCAGAGAAGTGGGGAATATCCAGGGTTGGTAAGCTGGAGCTTGAAGTAGGCGAAACACTGCAGGAAGCTATTATTCGGCTTCAAATCTTGCCGCTACCGCCCCTTGCTTGGACGGATTGCTTCCTGCAGACGGTTCGAGGGCATGGGGTCACCATAATCGGAACAGAAACCCACCCGGACAAGATTGAGGCCGTCGCAGGTCCTGCCGAAGTTGAGGACGTGCTGGGAAGAATCGACTCCGCGATTGAGAACGCTAACACGTACGTTGAAAAGGTGGTGCTTCCCAGACGGCGGCAAGCCGACCGTGACGTTAAGAGTGCTGAAGCCGACGAGAGGCAAAAACTACAGGCTGCGCTTGACCAGCTCGCGGTAAAGCTCTCCAAACCAGAATACGCCGAGGATGCGGGTCCTGAGTGAGTCGCACTTATTCAGGAGAGCAGCAGCGAAGGCGTACCACCCTATGGCTCGGGCGATTCCCAATGTCCCTTGACACGGCTGCTCGTCGCTAGCCTCTCGGCTGCAGCCATCAACTCGGACGCCACTGCGGTAAGACGTTGCAGCCGACGGCCGGATCATTAGCACCGTTTTCCCGGATTAATTTCATCTCCACGGCGCGAACCTCGGCGTCAGTAGCCGTTCGGATTCCCACATGATCTCTTTGCGTAGCGTCAGATCAGTTCTGAGCACGATGGCCTCAATCCCTTCTAGCTGGCTGTAGGTCGTGTCAAGTCACGGGTTGCGTGTGGGACATCGCCGCCAGGAGGTTCTGGCGTTCAGTGTTGACCGGGGTTTGGGGTGTGCCGTGTGCTGTTGGGAGTGCCGAGCGCCCACGCTGATGTATGCGACCTCAACCGTCGGTGGGTCATCTGGCGTCGTTCGGGCTGCTGTGAAGGCGAAGGGCCGGGTGCCAAGCTAGTCTCGGCGTAACCTCAATGGGTCCGCCATAGCCCAATCGGCATCTGATCCGGCCCTTCGTCGTCCTTCCAGCGTGGCACTACCGGCCGGAGTTGTGAAGAGGAATTTCGAGGGTGGTGTCGCTTCCTGTCCGGTTGAAGAGCGGTTTCCTCGTCCGCGCCAGCGTGCGCCGGTGCTCGTCGCTGTCCACGTCGTTCGTCCTCGCTGCGCTGCGGGCGCTGCAGGTGGACAGCTCCTGCGTCTCCGGCGCCGACGGCTGGGACCGAGGAAAGCCCACGAGCTGTTCAGCCCCAGCGGGACGGGTCGTAGCTGGCGTGGTCGCGGACCAGCGCGTGGGCGATGCGGGTGGCGCGGTGCGCCAGTGCGCATCCGATGATCCCGCCGGGCTTGCCGCGTGATTTCAGTTCGGCGGCATAGGCTTTCGCGCCGGGTTCGGTGAGCCACAGGCCCAAACCGAGGTCGATCAGGGCGCGGCGCAGCGCCACACTGCCCTCGCGGCTGATCGTTCCGTCACGTCGTTTGCCGGCCGATTCGTATTGCATCGGGGACAGTCCCGATGCCCGGTAAACCTGACGGGATCCGGGCCACCGGTCCGGATCACCCAGGGCGGCAGCGTAATTGCATACCCGGACCACACCCCAGCCGGGAACCGAGGTCAACGTGGCGTACGGGCTCGCGGGCAACAATGCGGCCAGTTCGCGTCTCGGCGTTCTCAATTTGGGTGTCCAGGTCGGCCAACAACCCCAAGTCGGCGGCCAGCACCCGACGGGCCACGACGCCATCGCGGGTCGTCTAGCGCTTCTCGAGCCGCGGTCACCAGACGTTCGGCGACTGCACGGCGCAGCTGGATATCGCGGACGGCGGCGAACCGGATCAGCCGGCTCACGCCCAGAGCGGACAGCCGCGCCGGTCGGCGAATTCGGCGGCGACCAGCCGCCCAATCCTAGTGCCCAACACATCCGGCAAGCGCCAACGTCAACCCTGGAAAAGCACGGTCGAGTTGACCGAGGAGTTGATTCTTCGTCGCGCTACGAGTCGCTACCCGCCGCGCTCGGTGAGCCAGCCCAGGCCGACAGCTCACCGATCAAAACCTCGCGCTCGGTGATCAGCTGACCCCGCCCGGCCAACAATAGGTCGGTGATCGCTTCCCAAGGGGTTGAGGCCATCCTTTCGTCCGGATACCCCATCTCAGGGACACGCCACGCCCCAGAGTTTTTCAGGTCGCAGTAGCTAACAAACGACGTCACGTCAGCTCTTGACGATGCGCTCGTAGTCGGGCAGCGGCGCTGATGTAGTCCCACAGCGGTACGACAGGCATGTCGCGCAACAAGACTCGCAGCGCGGCGTTGGTCAGCGCACACGACTCCGGCAGCGCAGGCGCCGCTTCGGCCGCAGTCAGGGCCGCGTCGAACCCAGAGTGAGAGTAGTCAACGTCGTTGGAACCCGCGCCGGTGACCAACAGCGGTTCGAGAAACTCCATCCTCGACGGGTAATCGCCCTGCCACTCATCGCGGAATGCGGTTCCGATGGTGCGGTCGGTGATCTGGGTGCGGATCTGGGCGTTGACGGCGGAGTCGAGCGCCTGGCGGTTGTCGGCCAGCTCGGCGTCAAGCGCGGTGATCCGCTTCGCCAACCGGATGGCCTCCTGCCGGCAGGTACGCAACGCGGTGCCTTCAGCGCGGGAACGCTAGATCGTGACGATGCCGATCTGAGTGTGAGTCAACGCTTTACGCGCATCGACCCGCAGATCGATCGTCCGGAGCAATGCGGTCAACGCGTTCCAGCGCGTGTCCGCTCACCGGGCCATCTGCTCTCGAGCCACAACCAGGACCCGAACTACCTCGCGCGACACCGCAGCGCGAGGTAGCCGCAGCCGCGAGGTATCGACCGCGCGCACCGATCGGGCGATCTGGACAGCGTCCATTGCATCGGTCTTACTGACAGCGCGCCGCTGCGCCGCTGCCATCGACGCCGGTTCGACGACCGTCAGACCGGCGTTGACGACACGCCCGGTCAACCCCGCACCGTAGGATCCGACACCCTCGATGACCACCAGAGCAGCGTGCTCATCCACGTGACGGGTGATCCAGGTCAGTGCCCGATCCAGGCCCGACGGCGTCGTCGACCCCGGTCACCCTGTCGAGCTGGGGACGATGGCCCCGGTGAAGAGCTCCGGGTGCTGTTGGCTCGATCCGAAATGGGCATCACCAATTGCCGAGGCCCGGCGGCATGACCCGCCTGGACCCCGTCGGGGTGAATAGGGGTTAGGTCGTGGTGTGCTGGTCGGATGAGCCGCTGGGCTCGATGACCTTTGTTTCCTCACGTGCCCCGTGGGTGATCTCGATACGGTGCGGCTTGGCCCTGGCCGCCACGGGCAGGGTGACGGTCAGTACCCCGTTCTGATAGGTGGCGGCGATGTGGTCGGCGTCGATGTCCGCACCGAGGGACAGGCGACGCAGGTAACCGCCGGTGAAGCGCTCGCAGCTCAGCCACTGCACGTCGTGTTCGGTGCGTTCGCTGCGTTGTGCCGTCACGGTGAGGATGCCGCCATCAACGCTGACGTCCACCGAATCGGGGTCCACGCCCGGCAGGTCGGCGTGCAGCACGTAGTGATCGCCGGAGCGGTAGAGGTCCATCGGCATGGCCAGTGGGACTCGGGCGGATCCGGGCGATGTGCCGAGCAGCTGCGCGGCGAGTCTGTCGATGTCACGGAAGGGATCGGGATGAAGCACAGCAACCACCTCCTACATGCTGGTTGCCGCACCTCGCCACCGCGACGGGTGCGGCTGGCTGCGCTCCTTCTGGTGTAGCACTCCACCCGGGCGAGCACCAGGGGTGCTGCGCTGCGCCCAGGTCGTCGGCGATGCGAACCTCTAGTGTCCAGGATCGCCTTCCAGATGAAAGGGGGCCAGACGCGCCTCGATCTGCTCGCCGATGTCGGGCGATATCGGCGTCGATGCTGGCGCTCCGGCCGAACATGTGGGCGAAGGGGAATTGGTGATGGTCGGCGAGCTGCCCGTTGAACGCTCGGCCCGACTCATTTCACTGTTGCTTTACCTGTGCTTTACCTGGATAAACGGGGTAGACCTAAGGTACGGATCCACGGCAGACCAAGGTCGGACCGGAAGAGAAGTTTCCTCCTCTCGGCTGTGGCGCCCAGCACGAGCACTAGGCACCCACGCGAAGCAAGGCCCATCAACTGGGCACAGCGCGGTGGGCTTGCGTCAGGCGGGGAAATACTCTCCTGACGCCGAGGCCACATTTCACCGCGCATCATGCACGCTTGGTAACCAGGTGGTTGCTGCTTCGGACGGCTCTCCTTTCGTCAGGAGAGCCGTCCGATTCGTGTATGCCGAACTCCCGGGGCCGGTAGCGGTCTGCTTGCCGAAGCGAGCACTCTGCGAGTTGGGTGATCGTGTCCCTGGGTGGCGACCGCATCGTTGAGCGCCGTCGAGTCCAGCGCGCGCCGCCGCCCCCACCGCTCACCGCCCCACCGAGCCACCCCCGCCACGGTCTACCAGGCCCGACCCAAAGCACACCCCGGCCCCCGCACCGACAGTGGGCTGGCTGGTACGGCTCAGGCTCACCTCGTATTATCACTGTCAGTTGGCCGGATATTCTCCAGGCTTCCACGATCTGCCGGGACGAGATCGCGGCCGCGGCGAGGAGGGACGATGCCACTCTCCGATCATGAGCAGCGCATGCTCGACCAAATCGAGAGCGAGCTCTCTACCGGGGACCCTAAGTTCGCCTCGAGCGTCCGGGGTGGCAGTCTGCGTGCTCCCTCGGCCGGTCGCCGGCTCCAGGGCGCAGCACTCTTCGTGATAGGCGTGGCGATGCTGGTATCCGGTGTGGCCTTCAAGGCCACCATGATCGGAAACTTCCCGATCCTCAGCGTCTTTGGATTCGTGGGCATGTTCGGCGGGGTGGTGCTCGCAATTACCGGCCCGCGCATGGGCGGTGGCCTGGGAGCACAACACGTTGGCGACGGGAAGTGCCCGCATGGTCAGCGTTTTTTCCGTCGGTGACTACGAGGCCGTTCGCTGGGGGCTGATCGACTCGGTTGACGGTGATCGCAGAGGCAATGGTGTCGTCCGGTGTTGCGGGGCTGGCATGTTCATCTGCGCGGTGCCCGGGCGAGGTCGATGAGGGTCACCGCCGCGCTGCGGGCGGACGCTGTCGCGGTGGGGGTGGTGTCGTCGGCGACAATGTCGGCGGCTGAGGTCCTGCAACAGGTGGCCAGCAGCGCCGAGACGGGTTTGGCGCGCGAGGAAGTGGTTCGGCGGCAGGCGCAGTGGGGTTCGAATGCGGTGTCCTCACATCGCGCCCGATTGGTACCGGTGCTCTGGCATCAGTTGCGGTCCCCGTTGCTTGCGTTGCTGTTGGTAGCGGCGATTGCGTCCTACTTCGTCGGGGAGCGTAGCGACGCTGTGATCATCGGTGTGATCGTCGCCTTGTCGGTCGGGTTGGGGTTCGTCAACGAGTACCGGGCCGAGAAGGCCGCTGAGGCCATGCACGATCAGATCCACCACGAGACAGTCGTCATCCGTGACGGGCAGGCCACCACCGTCGACGTCACCGAGCTGGTGCCCGGTGACCTGGTTGAGTTGCGGCTTGGTGAGGTCGTCCCGGCCGACATCCGGTTGCTTGACGCCATCGGTCTGGGTTGCGATGAATCGGTGCTGACCGGGGAATCGTTGCCGGTAGACAAGACCACCGGCACCGCTCCTGTCGGGACCCCGCTGGCCGAACTGTCCGGGTGCGCGCTGATGGGCACAGTAGTTAACGCCGGCAGCGGTCGTGGTGTAGTGGTGGCCACCGGAGCGCGCACTGAGTTCGGCAAGATCGCCGCGGGCCTGAGCACCCATCAACTCGATACCGAGTTCCAGGTTGGCTTGCGCAAGTTCTCAATGCTGCTGGTGTATGTGGCGGGCGCGCTGACTACGTCGATCTTCGTGATGAATGTTGTCCTGCACAAACCGATCATGGATGCGCTGCTGTTCTCATTGGCTATCGCGGTGGGGATCACTCCGCAGCTGTTGCCCGCGGTCGTGTCTAGCAGTCTCGCTGCCGGATCCCGGCGGATGAGCCGCCGCAAGGTGCTGGTCAAACGGCTGGTGTGCATCGAGGATCTCGGCAACGTCGATGTGCTGTTCACCGACAAGACCGGCACCCTGACCGCAGGCCGCATCGAATTCGACCGCGCGGTCCCCGCCGATGACACCGATCCGGATACGGTGCTGCGGTGGGGACTGTTATGCACTGAGAGCGGCGGCGAACAGGGGCATGCTGTCGGCGGGAATCCACTCGATCAGGCACTGTGGACCACCGCGCAGGCGACCGCACAGCGCGCGGCCCTCGCCGGTTTCACCAGGCTCGGCGTGTTGCCGTTCGACCACGAACGCAACATGGTTTCCGTCCTCGTCCGCGACCAGGCACACCAGGTCAGCCTGATCACCAAGGGGGCACCGGAAACGGTGCTCGACCGGTGCATCGATGTGCCGCGCGCGGCACGCGAGGCGTTGGCCGCGGAGTTCGCTGCCGGTAACCGGGTCGTCGCTGTCGCGACCCGCCCCGCCACCAACGCGCAGCCCCTGGCGGCCGGTGACGAGCGCGGTCTACGGCTGGCGGGCCTGCTGGTGTTCCTGGACCCACCCAAACACGACGCTGCGGCAGCCTTGGGTCGGTGGCGGTCCTGGGAATTTCGGTGAAAGTCGTCACGGGCGACAACGCGGCCGTCGCCGCCAAGGTCTGCGGCGAGCTTGGACTCGGCGTGGGAGCGATGACGGGCATCGAGGTCGCCGGACTCGACGACACCGCACTAGCGGCCGCGATCACATCCACCACGGTGTTCGCTCGGGTTAGCCCAGAAGATAAGGCCCGGATCGTGCGTGTCCAACGCCGCAGCGGCGGCGCTGTGGCATTCCTCGGCGACGGCGTCAACGACGCCCTCGCGCTGCACGGCGCCGACGTCGGGATCTCCGTTGACTCCGCCACCGATGTCGCCAAGGACGCCGCCGATGTGATCCTGCTGGAAAAAGACCTGAACGTTCTCGCCGACGGTGTCGGTGAAGGACGTCGGATTTTCGCCAACACCATCAAGTACGTGTTGATGGGCACTTCCAGCAACTTCGGCAACATGTTCTCCGCCGCCGGCGCATCGCTGTTCCTCCCGTTCTTGCCGATGTTGCCGTCGCAGATCCTGCTCAACAACCTGCTCTACGACTCCAGCCAGCTCGCCATTCCGACTGACCACGTCGACGAGGAGCAACTGCGCCGCCCCTCGCACTGGGACATCGGGTTCATTCGCCGGTTCATGATCTTCTTCGGCCCGCTGAGCTCGGTGTTCGACTTCATCACATTCGGCGTCATGTTATGGGTCTTCCATGCTGGGGCCGCGGAATTCCGCTCCGGCTGGTTCATTGAGTCACTGGCCACCCAGACCCTGGTGATCTTCGCGATCCGCACCCGACGAATCCCGTTCTTGCGCAGCCATCCCAGCGCGCCGCTCGTCATTGCCGCGCTGGGCGTGGTTGGCGTCGGCGCCGCACTGCCCGCCACACCGCTGGCACACACTCTCGGATTCAGCCCGCTTCCGGTCACGTTCTTCGTCGCGCTGGCCGCCATGGTGGCCGGCTATCTCGTCCTCATTGAATTTGGGAAACGCATCTTCTACCGCCGCGCCGCACACACTCCGCCTTCCCGGCGCCGATACAGCCACATGCGTTCGGTGCATCGCCGCGCCGCCCGTTTCAGCCACGCCGACAGGATCGCCTTTGCCACCGGCCGCAGCGCCACCGCCGTCGCCTGCGACATCCTGGATCGCCGACTACGCCTGCAGGCCGACTGATGGGCGCTCATCTCATGCTCGACAGCGGTTCCGTTGCCTACCGGACGGTGACCGGCGCAGAATGGAGCCGATCGTGACCGAGATACCTCGTGAAACTCGCGTCCTGGACGCGGTCGTCTCGCTGGTGGACAGTCTGCTCGACGACTTCGACGTTGTTGACCTGCTCACCGAGCTCACCGAGCAGTGCGCGCAGCTGCTGGATGTCGCGGCGGCGGGATTGCTGCTCGCCACCCCGCGCCGCCAGTTGCAGCTGATGGCTGCCACCTCGGAGAAGATCCACGATCTGGAGTTGTTCCAGCTGCAGGCTGACCAGGGCCCGTGCCTGGACTGCTATGCCACCGGGCAGCCGATCTCGGTGGCCGACATGCAGACCGAGGCGGCGCGGTGGCCGCGGTTCGCCGCGGCCACCACCGAGGCGGGCTTCGCCTCGGTGCACGCGGTGCCGATGCGCGCGGCCAGCACCGTGCTGGGTGCCCTGGGGTTGTTCGGCACCGGGGTCGGGGAGCTCAACGACGCCGATCGGCTGGTGGCCCAGACGTTGGCACATATTGCCTGCGTGGCGATCCTGCAGGACCACCCCGCCACCCCGGCGACTGTGCTCCCTCACCTGCACGCCGCGTTGACCAGCCGGATCGTGGTCGATCAGGCCAAGGGGTTCCTCTCCCAGCGTCTAGAGGTGTCGGTGGACGATGCCTTCACGCTGCTGCGCCGCCACGCGCGAACCCACGGCGATCACCTGACCGAGCTGTCTCGTCGCCTGATCACCGAACCCGAGGCCCGCCAGACGATCCTGGCGGCGATGACGCAGATGATGGGGGCGCCTGCATCGTGACGTGCGGCGGTCAGGAGTCGCGGTGGTGGGCATGGGCGCGGCGCACCGCCTACTGGACTAGGCATTGCGCGATCACGGCGAGTTCGACGTTTTCGGATTGCTGATCCGCCGCAACCGGTCGAAAGCCTCCTGGGCGCTGGCCGCATTTGACGCCCTCCGGGCCACACCACAGGCGGGCGTGCTCAATCGACGTGGTGACGTGTCACTGTCGGCAGCGCCGCACGGTCGGGGTTGGCTGGGAATGGGTCCGTGGCGGCCACAGACGTCAGGCCTGCCCTTGGCCGCCGTCGACGAACAATTCACCGCCTGTGACGAAGCTCGCGCGGTCTGAAGCGAGGAACAGTATCGCTTCGGCTACCTCGGCTGGTTGGCCGAGCCGGTGCAGTGGCACACGGGCTATCTCGGCGTCGAGCACGCGTTGCACATCGGCCGGGTCGGATGCCTGCTTCTTGAGTGCCGCTGTCTCGATCGGTCCCGGGTTGACGGTGTTGACGCGGACCCCTCGGTCGGCGAGTTCCACAGCCCACACCCGAACGAACTGCCGCAGCGCCGCTTTGGCCGCCGAGTACGCGCCAAAGGGCCTTGGCGCACCGTCGACGGCACCGGAGTACTACGTCGCGTCGAGCTACAAATGGCGTCACCCTGATGTGCGCCACCCCGGCCGTCGTCGAACCCTGCAACCAACGTGCTGGCCGGATACCGTCTAGCACACTGCTTATCTCATTGCCACAATGGTGCCCGGTCTGGCGGCAACGGGAAGGAGGCCCTTATGGGAGACGACGAGGTCCAGGTTCGGGCGGCGGCCGAGCGCCTGGTGGCCGCGTTCGGTTCCGGGCGGCTTGACGACTACTTCGCCTGCTTTGCCGATGACGCGACCTTTGTCTTCTACACCACGCCGCAGCACCTAGAGTCCGTAGACGCGTACCGGCAGCTGTGGGATCGATGGGTCCGGGACGACGGCTTCCGGGTCACCGGCTGCGTCTCTTCCGCCGTCCGGGTTCAGGTGCTCGGCGACGCGGCGGTAATGGTTCACGACGTTGTCACCGACGTGGAAACCCGCGCAGGTGCCGAGACTTTGACACTTACAGACGGTTCAGCTCCCCGAATCGGACGAGGTTTGGGCGGCCCACAGGTCGGGTCCGAAGACTTCGTAGCGGATTCGGGCCGCTGGCACACCGCGTGAAAGCAACGTCGACCTGACGTGTTTCATGAACGGCAGCGGACCGCAGGTGAAGACCTGAATGTCTTGCGGGAGCGGGATGTCGGTCAAGTCCATGAATCCCTGGCGCGAGCGGGTGTCGCCGTCATCGACGGTGTCGTACCACGCATAGGAGGTGAAGTCGTCGATCTCTCGTCCGAGATGCAGAACGGTTTCCCGCAGGGCGTGATCTTGAGCTCGGCGGTCGGCGTGGGCGACGATGACGGTCCGCTGGGGCTGGGTACGCGCGATCTGTTCGACGATGGGCAGCACCGTCGTGATGCCCGCCCCCGCACTGGCCAGCAGGATCGGCGACTCGGTGGGCGTCAGCACGAAATCGCCGGCGGGGGCGCTGACATCAAGCACGTCTCCGATCTCCACTCGATCGTGCAGATGGCTGGAAACGCGGCCATCTGGCGCCCCGGTCGCGCCGCGGACACGTCGTACGGTGATCTGCAGCCGCGTCCGTACGGCGGTGGAGGACACCGTGTACTGGCGGGGTTGCCGATCTCCGCCGGGCAGGTCGACGAACACCGACACGTACTGGCCGGGAGCGATCTCCGGCAATGGATCACCGTCGGTGGGTTCGAGGACAAGGGTGATGACGTCGGCGGTTTCTTCGATGCGGCGCACCACGCGGTATGGCCGCGTCGGCTGAGCGGGGTCCACCTTCGCTTCCTGGTACAGCCGCGCTTCCTCGGCGACTAACTGGACCGCGAACAGCCAATAGACCTCACTCCACGCGGCGGCGACCTCGGGGTGACCGCGTCGCCCAGAACCTCACCGACCGAGGCCAGCAGGTGCTCCCCAACGATCGTGTACTGCTCGGGGCGGATCCCCAGGGAGACATGCTTGTAGGCGATTCGACGCATGACGTGGTCGAACGGCGGCGCCTCAGGATCGATGAGTTGCACGGCGTACGCGACAACCGAGCCGGCTAAGGCTTTGCTCTGTTCGCCGGTGGCCTGGTTGCCCTGGTTGAATACGCGCAACAGCTCGGGATGGGCGGCAAACATGCGGGGATAGAAGTGAGCCGTGATCTGGTCGGCATGTGCCGCGACGACGGGCGCCGTTGCCCGGACCACGCTGAGGTTCTCGGGCGACAACAGGGACGGGTTTGAAGCATCGGCGAGGCTGGACACGGTTTTTCTCCGTTCGCTGTTCGGACGCGGTCCCGCGTGCCAGAGATCGCGTTGTGATGGCATGACGGTAGCCCCGAGTGCTCGATAGCCACTTACTTCCAGCCATGATCAGGATGTCTCACAGTGGCGAAGTTGACTACCCGTCGAGCGCACTGATCGCTGTGGTCGCACGCGTAGTTGGTGGGGGAGCAGCTGGCAGCGCGAGGGCGACCTGTGGAACTGCAGAACTTCGGTCACGGGTCGTCGGGGTGTGGGGGGACGTTGTTGTTCGCCTGCTGCTGGTGTGGTGCCCACTCGTATCAAGAGCTGCGGGAGACCGCGCTGTCGGGTGCGTTGGCGGATGACCATTCGGCTCGGCGTGATCTCCGTCAGATGGGTGAGCGTGCACGTCGCCATGCCGGCAACGGTGCACTCGGGCAACACGGTCGATAACGCTTCGCCGCACCGCAACACCTCGAGGCTGGTGTCTCCGCGAGTGGACAGCACGATGATCTTGGAGCGATCCGGGCCGATCTGCGCGCGGCGTTCGCCGTACCCCGCGGTAGGGAAGGCTCTTGCTATGTCTACGCGGCTGGCTTCCGATGCGGACACTCGAGAGGTGGGCGGGACACCCCTTATCAAGCTCGAAAGGCGATGTCCGCCAGCGTAATTCGGATTGATGAGTGGGGTCTTGACGCCGTAGGCGCTCGGTGAACCGAGAAGCGTCTCGCCAACTGTGGGCGGGCATCATCGGGCACCACATCAAGCATCACGACTGCGGCGTCGACTAGCCACGAAGCGTCGATTCCAGGTGTCCCAGCCGCGCGGGGCGGCGAACGGTAATCGGTGCCCAACAGGAAGGTCGGCGCGGGGGAAGGGACGACGCCGATGCATATGCTTGTCGGCCGCAGGATTTCCGCTAAATTCACACCGCGGCAGCGCTCGACTGGTTCGGTGAGAATGTGAGCACGGCCACAGTGCAGAGCACTGGCACGCGGCGGGGTATGAACCTGGCGCTGGCCACCTGGGTTTCGGCCATCAACTTCTGGGCCTGGAACATGATCGGTCCGCTGTCCACCACCTACGCCGGCGACATGAAGCTGAGCAGCACCGAAGCGTCGATGCTGGTGGCCACCCCGATCCTGGTCGGGGCACTCGGCCGGATCGTCGTCGGGGCGCTCACCGACCGGTTCGGTGGCCGCGTCATGTTCATCGCCGTGTCCCTGGCGTCGATCCTGCCGGTGCTGGCCGTCGGGGCCGCCGGAGCGGCCGGCTCCTATCCGCTGCTGTTGGTCTTCGGATTCTTCCTCGGCATCGCGGGCACGATTTTCGCCGTCGGCATCCCGTTCGCCAACAATTGGTACGAAGCCGCCCGCCGCGGTTTCGCGACGGGTGTGTTCGGCATGGGCATGGTCGGCACCGCGCTGTCGGCCTTTTTCACCCCGCGCTTCGTCCGCTGGTTCGGGCTGTTCCCCACGCACGTCATCGTCGCCGTCGCGCTCGCAGTGACCGCCGTGGTCTGCATGGTGGTGATGCGCAACGCACCCGGCTTCACCCCGAACACCGGCCCGGTGCTGCCGAAACTGAGGGCCGCCGCCAAACTCCGCGTGACGTGGGAGATGTCGTTCCTGTACGCGGTGGTGTTCGGCGGGTTCGTGGCGTTCGCCAACTATTTACCCACTTACATCAAGACGATCTACGGGTTTTCGCCGGTCGACGCGGGTGCCCGCACCGCCGCGTTCGCGCTGGCCGCGGTGCTCGCCCGCCCGATCGGGGGCGCGCTGTCGGACCGGATCGCACCGAAGTATGTGGTGCTCGCGTCGTTTGCGGGCACCGCCGTGATGGCGTTGGTCGCGGTGTTCCAGCCGCCGCCGGACGTGTGGTCGGCCGCGACGTTCATCACGCTGGCGCTCTTCCTGGGTATCGGCACCGGCGGGGTGTTCGCCTGGGTGGCCCGCCGCACCCCCGCGAAGTCGGTCGGCTCGGTCACCGGAATCGTCGCCGCGGCAGGCGGATTGGGTGGCTACTTCCCGCCGCTGGTGATGGGGGCGACCTACAACCAGGCCGACAACAACTACACGATCGGGCTGCTGTTGCTGGTGGCGACCGCGCTCGTCGCATTCGGGTACACGGCGCTGCGGTTGTACGCCCACGAACCGGTGCCACGCGCCGGAGAGGAGACGGCCAGATGAGTGCTCATGTCGGCGGGCCGATCGAGGAGTTGCTCGAGCGCAGCGGCCGATTCTTCACCCCCGGTGAGTTCTCCGACGACCTGCGGACCGTCACCCGCCGCGGCGGCCGGCAGGGCGACGTGTTCTACCGGGACCGCTGGAGCCACGACAAGGTGGTCCGTTCCACCCACGGCGTCAACTGCACCGGGTCGTGTTCGTGGAAGGTCTATGTCAAGGACGGCATCATCACCTGGGAGACCCAGGAGACCGACTACCCGTCGGTGGGCCCGGATCGGCCCGAGTACGAGCCGCGCGGTTGTCCGCGCGGCGCCGCGTTTTCCTGGTACACGTACTCGCCGACCCGGGTGCGGTATCCGTATGCCCGCGGCGTGCTGGTCGAGATGTACCGGGAGGCCAGGGCCCGGCTGGGCGACCCGGTCCTGGCGTGGGCCGATATCCAGGCCGATCCGCAGCGCCGGCGTCGCTACCATCAGGCTCGCGGTAAGGGCGGGTTGGTGCGGGTGAGTTGGGCCGAGGCCACCGAGCTGATCGCGGCCGCGCATGTGTACACCATCAAGACCTACGGGCCGGATCGGGTTGCCGGCTTCTCGCCGATCCCGGCGATGTCGATGGTGTCGTTCGCGGCCGGGTCCCGGTTCGTTGAGCTGATCGGCGGGGTGATGACGTCGTTCTACGACTGGTACGCCGACCTGCCGGTGGCCTCGCCGCAGGTGTTCGGCGACCAGACCGATGTGCCGGAGTCCGGGGACTGGTGGGACGCGTCGTATCTGATGATGTGGGGCTCGAATGTTCCGGTCACCCGCACGCCCGACGCGCACTGGATGGCCGAGGTCCGTTACCGCGGAACGAAAGTGGTCAGCGTCAGCCCCGACTACGCCGACAACACGAAATTCGCCGACGAGTGGATGCCGTGTGCGGCCGGGACTGACGGGGCGCTGGCGATGGCGATGGGTCACGTCATCTTGTCGGAATGCTTCGTGCACAACCGGGTTCCGTTCTTCGTGGACTACGTGCGGCAGTACACCGATCTGCCGTTCCTGGTCAAGCTGGAGGAACGCGACGGCGTGCTGGTGCCCGGCAAGAACCTCACCGCCGCCGATCTCGGTCAGGACGTGGAGAACGCCGCGTTCAAACCGGTGCTGCTCGACGGGGCGACCGACACCGTCGCGGTGCCGAAGGGCTCGCTGGGATTCCGTTACGGCGACGACGGTGTGGGCAAGTGGAACCTGGATCTCGGCGACCTGGTACCGGCTTTGACCGTCGCGGGGCCCGACGGGCAGACCGCGCTGGTTCATCTGCCGCGCTTCGACACGGTCGACGGGCACGGCGAGACGCTGTCGCGGGGGGTGCCGGTACGGCAGGTCGGCGAGCACCTGGTGTGCACGGTGTTCGACCTGATGCTCGCCCAGTACGGGGTGGCCCGGCCGGGGCTGCCGCGGGACCTGGCCCACCGGGTACGACGACGCCGCCGAGCCGTACACCCCGGCCTGGCAGGAGCCGATCACCGGGGTGTCCGCCGCGCAGGCCGTCCGCGTCGCCGAAGGGAGTTCGCCCGCAACGCCGTGGAGTCCGGTGGACGCTCGATGATCATCATGGGCGCCGGCATCTGCCAGTGGTTCCACGGCGACGCCACCTACCGCGCGGTGCTGGCGCTGCTGCTGCTGACCGGGTCGATGGGCCGCAATGGCGGCGGCTGGGCGCATTACGTCGGTCAGGAGAAGTGCCGCCCGGTCACCGGGTGGGCGGCGATGGCGATGGGCACCGACTGGTGCCGGCCGCCGCGGCAGATGGCCGGCACCACCTACTGGTACACCCACACCGATCAGTGGCGCTACGACGGGTACCGGGCCGACGCGCTGGCCAGCCCGCTGGGCCGCGGCCGGTTCCGCGGGAAGCACACGATGGATGTGCTTACCTCGGCGGTGGCGATGGGCTGGAGCCCGTTCTATCCGCAGTTCGACCGGTCCAGCCTCGAGGTCGCCGACGAGGCCCGTGCCGCCGGGAAAGAGATCCCCGGCTACGTCGCCGACCAGCTGGCCGCGGGCGAGCTGAAGCTGGCTGTCACCGATCCGGACAACCCGAGGAACTGGCCGCGGGTGCTCGACATCTGGCGGGCCAACCTGCTCGGCTCGTCGAGCAAGGGCAACGAGTACTTCCTGCGCCACCTGCTGGGCACCACGTCGAATCTGCAGGCGCAGCCCGCCCCGGAGGCGTTGCGGCCCAACGATGTCGCGTGGTCTGATGACATTCCCGAGGGCAAGGTCGACCTGCTGATGTCGATCGACTTCCGGATGACGTCGACCACGCTGCTGTCGGATGTGGTGCTGCCCGCGGCGACGTGGTATGAGAAGGGTGACCTGTCGAGCACGGACATGCACCCCTTCATCCACGCGTTCAGCCCGGCGATCGACCCGCCGTGGGAAACCCGTTCGGACTATGAGGCGTTCGGCGCGATCGCCCGGGTGTTCAGCGCGCTGGCCGCCCGGCATCTGGGTACCCGCACCGATGTGGTATTGGGCACGCTGCAGCACGACACGCCCGGGGCGATGGCGTATCCCGGTGGCAGCGAGCATGATTGGCGTGTCACCGGGGAGACGCCGGTGCCGGGCAAGACGATGGGCCCGGTGGCCGTGGTGGAACGTGACTACGCCGCGGTCGCCGACAAGTGGGCCGCGCTGGGCCCGCTCGTCGACACGCTGGGGCTGACCACCAAGGGTGTGACGACGCATCCGGACGTGGAGGTCGCCGAACTGGGCGCCAAGTTCGGCGTGATGAATTCGGGGCCGGCGCAAGGACGCCCGGCGATCACGACGGCGGAGCGGATGGCGGATGTGATCCTGGCGTTGTCGGGCACCTCGAACGGGCGTCTGGCCGTCGAGGGGTTCGCCGAACTCGAGAAACGCACCGGCCGGCGGCTGGTACACCTGGCCGAGGGCAGCGAGGAGCGCCGCATCACCTACGCCGACACCCAGGCGCGTCCCGTCCCGGTGATCACCAGCCCGGAATGGTCCGGAAGCGAGACCGGTGGGCGCCGGTACGCGCCGTTCACGGTGAACATCGAGGAGCTCAAGCCCTTTCACACGCTGACGGGACGCATGCATTTCTATGTCGACCACGACTGGCTCGAGGAACTCGGTGAGCAGCTGCCCACCTATCGGCCGCCGCTGGACATGTCCCGGTTGTTCGGCGAGCCCGCGGTGGGTTCCGAAGGGGTCGGGCTGAGCGTGCGGTATCTGACACCGCATTCGAAGTGGTCCATCCATTCCGAGTACCAGGACAACCTGTTCATGCTCTCGCTGTCCCGCGGCGGGCCGACCATGTGGATGAGCCCGGCCGACGCCGCGAAGATCGCGGTCCGCGACAATGATTGGGTCGAGGCGGTGAACCGCAACGGTGTGGTGGTGTGCCGCGCGGTCGTCTCGCACCGGATGCCCGACGGCGTGGTGTACGTCTATCACGCGCAGGAACGCACCATCGACGTGCCGCTCACCGAGACCACCGGCACCCGCGGCGGCATCCACAATTCGCTGACCCGGCTGCTGGTCAAACCCAGTCATTTGGCCGGCGGGTACGCGCAGCACGCGTTCGCGTTCAACTATCTCGGTCCCGACCGGAAACCAGCGTGACGAGGTGACGGTAGTCCGTCGCCGCTCCCAGGAGGTGACGTACTGATGCGAGTGATGGCGCAGATGGCGATGGTGATGAACCTCGACAAATGCATCGGCTGCCACACCTGCTCGGTGACGTGTAAGCAGGCGTGGACCAACCGGTCCGGCACCGAGTACGTGTGGTTCAACAACGTCGAAACCCGCCCCGGCCAAGGGTATCCGCGCACCTATGAGGACCAGGACCGGTGGCGCGGCGGGTGGATGCGCGACAAGCGGGGCCGGCTGCGGCTGCGCGACGGCGGCCGCCTGCACAAGCTGAGCCGGATCTTCTCCAACCCGAAGCTGCCCAGCATCGACGACTACTACGAGCCGTGGACCTACGACTACGAAAACCTCACGTCCGCACCGCTGGGTGAGCACATGCCGGTGGCGCCGCCGCGCAGCCTGATCAGCGGCAAGCCGATGAAGGTGTCGTGGTCGGCGAACTGGGACGACGACCTGGGCGGCTCTCCGGAGATCGTGCCCGGCGATCCGGTCCTGAAAAAGGTGGGCGAACAGGTCCGCCTCGAACTCGAGCAGACGTTCATGTTCTACCTGCCGCGCATCTGCGAGCACTGCCTCAACCCGTCGTGCGTGTCCTCGTGTCCGTCGGGGGCGATGTACAAGCGCACCGAGGACGGCATTGTGCTGGTCGATCAGGACCGGTGTCGTGGCTGGCGGATGTGCGTGTCGGGCTGCCCGTACAAGAAGGTGTACTTCAACCACAAGACCGGCAAGGCCGAGAAATGCACCTTCTGCTACCCGCGCGTCGAAGTCGGCCTGCCCACGGTGTGTGCCGAGACGTGCGTGGGACGGCTGCGCTACATCGGGCTGGTCCTCTACGACGTGGACCGGGTGCTGGCGGCGGCATCGGTCGAGAACGACACCGACCTCTACGAGGCGCAGCGGCAGATCCTGCTCGACCCCTCCGATCCTGAGGTGATCGCCGGCGCGCGGGCCGAGGGCATCTCCGACGAGTGGATCGAGGCCGCGCAGCGATCCCCGGTTTATGCGTTGATCAACACCTACCGGGTGGCCCTGCCGTTGCATCCGGAGTACCGGACCATGCCGATGGTCTGGTACATCCCGCCGCTGTCCCCGGTGGTCGACGCCGTCAGCCGCGACGGGCACGACGGCGAGGAACTGGGCAACCTGTTCGGCGCGCTGGAGGCGCTGCGCATCCCGATCGGGTATCTGGCCGGGCTGTTCACCGCCGGCGACACCGGCACCGTCGAGGCGGTGCTGCGCCGGCTCGCGGCGATGCGGTCGTACATGCGTGACATCAACCTCGGTCGCGAGACCCAGCCGCACATCCCGGACTCGGTCGGGATGACCGAGGAACAGATGTACGAGATGTACCAGCTGCTCGCCATCGCGAAATACGAGGAGCGCTACGTCATTCCGTCGGCGTACGCCGCCGAAGGCCACCAGCTCGAGGAGACTGCCACCGAGTGCGCGCTGTCGTTCGACGGCGGACCGGGAATGTATGAGTCGGGTCCGTTCGGCGAGGCCAGCGGCGGACCGGTGCCCGTCGCGGTGGAAACCTTCCACGCGCTGCGGCAGCGGCAGACCGGCGAAGGCATGGCCGCCAACGCCGAGAACCCATCCCGGGTGAACCTGCTGAACTGGGACGGCAGGGGAGCGCCGACGGGGATGTTTCCGCGATGAGGCTGCTCACCGGTGCCCGCCAGAACGCGACTACCCGGTCGCTGCAGGACCGGTTGGTGTGGCAGTGCGCCTCGCTGCTGCTGGCCTATCCCGACGAGCATTTCGCCGAGCGGCTCGGCATCGTCGACGAGCTCCGCGCTCCCGTCGCCGGGCGTGCGGCGGAGATGCTGGCACGCACGGTCGAGGCGTTGCGCGCACGCGACCCGATGCAAGCCGCGGCCGATTACGTCGAAACCTTCGACCTGCGACGGCGATCCACGATGTACCTGACCTATTGGACCGCCGGCGACACCCGCAACCGCGGCCGGGAGATGCATGCCTTCGCCCAGGCCTACCGCGACGCCGGCTCCCGGCCACCCGTCGACGAGGCCCCCGATCACCTGCCGGTCGTGCTCGAGTTCGCGGCGACCGTCGACCCCGTTGCGGGGCGGCGGCTGCTGGTCGAGCACCGGGTGCCGATCGACGTGCTGCGCGATGCTTTGACCGAATGCGGATCGCCCTACGCCCACACCATTTCCGGGGTGTGCGAGACGATACCGGCCGCCACGGACCAGGAAGTGCGACGGGCGCAGCGGCTGGCGCAGGCCGGCCCACCCGCGGAAGCGGTTGGCCTGCAACCGTTCACGCTGACGGTGCCGCCCCGACGTACCGAAGGAGACCGGTGACATGAAAGCGGGCGAAATCTTCTGGGACGTCGTGCCGTATGTGACGTTGGCGATCGTGGTGGTCGGCACCTGGTGGCGCTACCGCTACGACAAGTTCGGCTGGACCACCCGCTCGTCGCAGCTCTACGAGTCGCGGCTGCTGCGGATCGGCAGCCCGATGTTCCACTTCGGCATGCTGGTGGTCGTTTTCGGTCACGTCATCGGGCTGGTGATCCCGCAATCCTGGACCGACGCCGTCGGGCTGAGCCACCACGCGTATCACGTTCAGGCGGTGATCCTCGGGTCGATCGCGGGCATCACGACGCTGGCCGGAATCTCGCTGCTGATCTACCGAAGACGCACCAACGGACCGGTGTTCATGGCCACCACCGCCAACGACAAGTTGATGTACGTGGTGCTCGTCCTGGCGATCGTGGCGGGACTGTGCGCCACGGCGCTCGGGTCCGGCGTCGTCGGCGAGGCGTACAACTACCGCGAGACCGTGTCGGTGTGGTTCCGGTCGATCTGGATCCTGCAGCCGCGCGGTGACCTGATGGCGGCGGCGCCCATGTATTTCCAGGTGCACGTGATGATCGGGCTGGCGCTGTTCTGCCTGTGGCCGTTCACCCGGTTGGTGCACGCGTTCAGCGCACCGATCGGCTATCTGTTCCGGCCCTATGTCGTCTACCGCAGCCGCGACGTCGCGGCCAAGGACCATCTGGTGGGGTCGACGCCGCAGCGCCGGGGTTGGTGACGACGAGTTCGTTGCGCCGCCAGAGGGCAGTTGGCGACGCGCGTCAAGCGAGGCGGATTCACACGGTCAGTGCAACTTCCGTGGATTTGAAGGTTGTCATGCCGAATGGATACCCGCACTCGAAGTCGGTGCGGCCGGAGTTGTTCGACCGGGTGTGGGGGGCGCCCCGCCGAGGCGGGCGGCGCAGGATCCCCACGGCCCTAGAAGACCGGCGTGCCGAATGGCGCGTTCGGCTACACGGCGTTCGCGAATCGATGCCTACGCGGGGCTGATCCCCGGCTGGGAATGCTCGCTGTCGCGGAACGGATCATGTTGCGCGGGAACCGGTATGCGCTGGACGGGGCGCTGGACGGGGTGCCGTTGGAGCCGGGGTGCAGCGTTGCACGGCTGTGATACGCCGGTGTATGCGGGTGAGCCGGCCGGTGGTCGGTCGAGATCTGCGACCCTGGGTGCAACCTCGACGCAGAGGTGCCGAGGACCGGTAGTGTCTAACTAAACGGAAATGTGCCACTACTGCGGGTGCCGGGAGATGCCTTTGCTGCGCGACTACATCGCGGAGCACGAGCGTGCCACCAACTTCGGTGGGGAGGCCGTGCGCGCGATCGACCGCGGCGACCTGCGCCGTGCACGCCACCTGCTGGGCGAGATGGCGACCGAACTGGCCGCGCACTGGCAGGGAGAGGAAACCGGGTTGTTCCGGGTCATGGCCCGCGAGGAGATGTTCGCCGAGCACATAGCTCCGCTGATCCGCGAGCACCGCGACCTCGCCGAACTGCTCGCCACGGTCGACATCCTCGAACCCGAGGGCCAGCAGGCCATCCGCACCGCGGTGTCCGACCTCTACGAGCACATCAGCAAGGAAGAGGACGGGCTCTTTCCCGCCTCGCTGACCGCCCTGGGCGGCGACGAGTGGGACGCGGCGATGGACGCGTGGCACGAGGCGCACCCCGGCACCCGCATGATCCAGGGGTGAGCGCGACGGCCGTCGCGCTCCTCGACGTAGCGACACGGCTGTGATGACAGCGGCGAAACCCGACGATGCGTCGACAACCGACGAACTGCTAGGGATCGGGAAGCAGGCGGCCGAGGATCGCCGTTTCGCACTGATGGCGCACCAGCGCTGGGAATCCGACGGCGGAGCATTGCGCCGCCGGCGACATCAGCCCGGCGGATCGGCCGCGACAGGAAGGTCAGGAGGTGCGGAATGCTCGGTGATCACGAACTCGAAGCCCTGCGCGACATCGAGCGCCGGCTTCGATGGGACAGCCCAGAATTGGCTCGGCTCTTCAGCACCGTGGAGCCTTGCCAGCGAAGAGTCGCCGCAAGCGTGCACGGGCAAGAATGCTCGTGGCGGCGGCGGGGTTGAATCGTGAGAAACTGGCAGATATGACGACTCCAGACGACCGGGCATCAGACGACCACCGCGCAGAGTTGATTCGGCAGACAGCTGAACTGAAGGACGTGGCGGGGCGGGTGGGCCTAGACGTCGCGTTCCGTGAACCCCGAGAAGACCTCGAAGACGCGACTGCCGCCACGATGTTCGTCGTCTGGAGAAGGGGCGAACCGATGCCGACGGGAAACGACCAGTCGTTCCTGACGTTCGACCAGGCCAGGGACTTCATAGCCCGGTACACCGACGTCCCGACTCCACGCGATGGTCGGGCGTGATTGGTCCGGCACCGCTGGCGACGCAGACGGTGGGACCCTCGGCGGGGCGGCGGCGCGCCGCGTGTGAGCGACGGCGCCGAGCGCGTCCTACACGAGGCGCCGCTCACGGTCCGGCGTACAGCGCGCACGAGATACGGGCGCAGGTATTGGGCACGGGATGGGTCTGTGTTGTCAGCGTGGCGCGAAAGGCCCGTTTCTGCCCGCTATTGCAGCGACAGGCTGGCCGCTCCTTCTTCTGTCAGCCGTCCCCCGCGGGTCTCGCCGCAGTCAGCCACGATCCACCAAAGGAATACCCGCAGTTCGAATATTGTCCGTCCCCGAGTCGAACAGCGCATCCGGTCCATCGGTGCCGGTTCATCCACGCCACGGGAGGTGTCTGCGCTCAGAGTTCAGCCCCCGGGAGCAAACAACGCCCGGCTGAGCTTCAGGTCGCCGCAGCGGCGGAGTTCAGACGCGTAATTGTGGACTATCTCGACCGGAACGTCGTTGAGCCACAAACTATCTTGATCGAACCGCCGGATGGATCCGCGAACCGCTCAGATCGGCCCGTCAGCGGAACGATGACCTCGCGTGGTAGCTGTTCGGGAGTCGGGTAGGTGATCAGCACGCGATTCTCATCTGGGTCGACGCCGTCGACGAAAGTGATCCCGTTCAGGGTGTTGGTGTAGGTACTGGGATAGTGCGTGCGCAGGCGTTGTTCGATCCGTTGCAGTTCTGCTTCGCTGCCGGCGGACCAGATGATCTGCTCGACGCCCACATCGTCGATGCCGCGTGTCCCGGAGTCTCATGTGCTCGGAAATATTTCTGGAAGCCTCCCGGCGTCAAGAGAAGCGCCGCCTCCGACTCGTGCAGCGCGACATGGCATTCGAACACATCGCGGTAAAAGTTCACCGCACAATCCAGGTCGGACTGTCGTGACCGGGCGAAGGTTGCGATGTCTGGACGTACCTTGCGACGGATGTTGTGAACATCGGGCTTCTTTGCGAAGGGGCTGCCGGTATCGGCGGTATCCAAGGCTCGCAGCGCCGGTATCGCGGCACTGTTGAGCCCTGCGCGCGCGCCGAAATTGCAACCTTGATCTGAACAACGTCGCGTCAAACTGTCCGGACCTACTTTGCGAACCCCAGGCAGGCCGGGCAGTCTCTCGCAACCTTCAACTGGAACAGACAAAAAAGAAGAAGTCCTGTCCGGATTTAGGTTGCGACCTCCGGACTTAGTGGTCTGGCACGGAATTTCGGTGACGTATTCGAGCTGTGGTCAGGCGGCCAGTGCGGGGTCGGCGTTGTCGTGGGCGGCGATGCGCTCGAGTAGGGCGTTCAGATCGTACTTGGTGAACTTCCATTCGAACGGTGTGGCGATCTGTTCGTAGTGTTGCTGGAAGTCGAGCAGGCGGGACTCGACGTCGCTGAGGTCGCGGAAGTCGTTGGGCGAAACGACTTTACGCTGGACGACGGAGAAGTAGATCTCCACTTGATTAAGCCAGGACGCGTGGACGGGCAGGTGGATCAGCCGCAGGGTGGGCCAGCGGTCTTCGAGCCGGTCGATGGAGGCCTGGCCGCGGTGGGAGGAGCCGTTGTCGACCACCCAGAACACCCGGCGGGCCGAGGCGTAGGGCTGGCAGGTCATCACCTGCTCGACGAGCCGGTCGAACGGCTCGATGCCGGTGGTGTCTTCGCAGCGGCCGAACACCTTGGCGCGGTGCACGTCCCAGGCGGCCAGGTAGGCCAGCGCGCCGCCGCGGGCGTATTCGTGCTCGACACGCATCGCCCGGCGCGGCGCCGGTGGGGTGGTGGCGTGCTTGCGGATGCGGGCCTGGATGGAGGTCTTCTCGTCGGCGGAGATCACGAACTCGTCGCACCGCAGCGGCGTGTCGTCGAAGCGGCGGGCGTAGAGGTCGAGGACACGGGCCGCCTTGGCACCGAAGTCGGGGTCGCGTGGGAAGATCCAGGACCGATGCTGCCAGGGCTTGATCGCATCCGAACTCAGCCAGCGCCAGATCGTGGTGCCCGAGATCGAGGCGACGATGCCGGACTCGACGGCGGCGCGGGCCAGGTCGGGGCACTGCCACCGAGCCAGCGGCGTGTCCGTCTTCGCCGGCAGTTCGCAGGCCAGCGCCTTGATCGCGACCACGACGTCAGGGGGAAAAACTCGGGGGCCGTCCTCCCCGAGGCAGATCGGTCAAGCCGGCCAGACGCTCGTCGTAGAAGCGTTTGCGCCACTTGGAGACCACCTGCCGTGGCGTGTCCAGGCGCGCCGCGATCTCGTCGTTGCCGAGACCCTCGGCGGCGTACAGCACGATCCGGGCCCGCACGACATCAGAATACGGTGACGTATATCTGCGTGCGCGGGCTTCGAGTTCTGCGCGCTCGGCATCGGCAAGAGTGATGCAGTAAGGACTGGTTCGTGGCATATCGCTCCCCTTCGTCAAGGGAACCATGTCACGTAACCGTATGGAAGTGTGGGATCTAATTACGTCACTGTAATTATGTTAGCGACCACTTAGGTTGCGACGGATCTTGCGACGTCCGGATTTAGGTTGCGAGTCGCTACCGGGGTTCGGACCGCTCGCGGCGAACAAATGTTGACCTGTGACTGCGTTACCCCCTGAGGTGGGGCGGGCGGCTGAGCCGGTCGGTGTTGGCGGCTTCGAGATCGGCTACATCACCGACGACGGCCTCGAGCACCGGGTGTCGCTGTCGCAGGCGTGGCGCCCGGGGTGGAGCTGGTGTTGCCGGTGGTCGCGTCGCGGCCGGTGTTGAATGTCGCCAACAAGCTGGGGTCGTGGCTCACGTCGGCCGGAGTCCGCTCGCCGTCCGAGAGCGCCGAGATATGGAACGCCTACTCGTCGCTGTCAGACGGCCAGACCCGGCAGGCGTTCCTGCGAGCGCTGCGCTCGGTGGTGGACTACCGTGGCCAGGCGGTCAGTGCGATCAACAAGTTGCATCTGAGTTCTGGGCTACCGATCTTGCTGATTTGGGGTGATCAGGATCGGATCATCCCTGTCGCCCACGGTTACGCCGCTCACGACGCCGTGCCGGGTAGCCGGCTTGAAGTGCTCGCCGGAGTCGGGCACTTCCCGCACGTCGAGTCCCCGACCGCGGTGGTGGAAATCCTTGACGACTTCATCGCCACCACCGGGGCCATGCCGATCTGACGAATCGAGCATCGTGATCAGCACCGTGGCGCAGCCAGCGTCGACTTCCAATTCAGAAGGCTCTGAAGCCGCCTCACCGGCACCTTCGGGACACTGTCGACGTAGCGGCCTACGGCGGGTCCGCTCGCCTGCCTGGAAAGGGTCGTGGCATCGGGTCGGCCAGCGAGCTGAGTCCGCCAGACCCACTTACATTTTGGTGTATCGGGCCATGGCGAAGCTGTAGAGGCCGTAGGTGATGATTCCCAGGCCGGCCACGATGAGGAGCGCTACTCCGTAGGGTTGGGCCCCGAGTGTTTTGAGGGCTCCGTCGAGTCCGGTGGCCTTGTTGGGCTCCGAACGACTCGCCGCGACGATGACCAGTACCCCGGCGCCGGCGATCACCAGGCCTTTGGCGATGTAGCCCACGGTGCCCAGTCGTCGCACCAGGTCGCTGGAGTTGCCTTTGAGGTCGTCGAGAAAGGTGCGGCTGGCTCCCTTGTAGACGTGATAGGCGCCCACCGCGACGATGATCACGCCGGCGGCGATGAGTGCGATGGTGCCGGCGCCGGTCTGCATCAGGCGTGCGCTGATCCCGGAATTCTGTGCACCGGTGGACTTCCCGGCGCCCCGGGCGAACCCGAACGTGGAGTACGCGAACGCGAAATAGACCACCGCCAGCGCGAAGGCCTTCGCCCGATCCAGCACTTCCGAGGACGCGCCCTGGGATTTCGGGTCGGTCGAACGACCGAGAGCCGTTTCGACGAGCCGCCACAGCGCCATCACCAGGAATGCGACCGCGGCGACCCAGAGCGCGGCGATGCCGCCCGGTTTGGCGGCCACTGCCGCGAGCGCCCCGGATTGGTCAGCGGTGCCGCCGCCGCTGCCCAGCGCGATCCGGATGGCGAGGTAGCCGATGGCCAGGTGCAGCAGGCCGCTCACGACATATCCGGCGCGGGCGAATCGTTCGAAGACGCTGTTTTGCGCCACCTGTGCCACGGTGGAGGAGGCGTGGTCAGACATTGGGGGTCGCTGCTAACCGGCCGGAGGAATCATCAGGGGCGGTGCTGCTGTGCGAGATGTCGCATGTGACGTGCACGCACCCGTCGGCGGACTCACAAGACGGACCGCAGGCCCAGACATAATTTGCGCTGCCACGGCAGGGGTCCGTCGGCGATGACCCGGCCAAGTCCGGGCGTCGGGGGTTCGCGACCTCACCCGGATCTGGGCATCGGGGGTGGGCCTTGCTTGCTGGCGGGGGTTCCTCGAGGTGTCTCGCGGGTTTCGGAGTCTTGTCGCGGTGTGTCGTCGGGGGTTTGCGTGTCCGGATCCATCGTGTCGGCGCGCTCGAACTCTTGGTTGACCTCGTGGCGGGCGGTGGCCGCGTCGTTGCGACGCACTTCCGCTTGGTGTTGTAGGCCCGTCGCGTGCGCGGCCTTGGCGTCGGCCTCGGCTTGGGCGGCGCGGCCCTTGGCCGCGGTCTCGTCGGCGAGCGCTTCGCGCTGCCCCACCTTGTGGGACTGCTCGGCGGCTTTGTCGCGGATGTTCCCGGCCTCGACGCGGCGGTGCTGGGTGCGTTTGTTGCGCGCCACCCACGCGATGGTGGCGATGAGCAGAATTGCCACGACCGCGACGACGACGATCAAAACGATGGTGTTGGTAGTCATATCGGCTCCTTGGGTTGATTGAGCATGGTCGATGGATCACATCGGTTGGAATTGGGCTGTGGGTGTTTTCAACTGGGTTGCGGCACGTTGCAGTCGGTCACCTTGGGGTTGACACCCACGTAGTTGAGTGGTCCGGCGAGCACGGTCAGCGCGATCGTGCCCGCGCTGGCACAGCTCTGTTCGGCGTGGGTGAAATACCCGCGCTGGAAGGCCGCGATAGCGCCCACGATCAGCCATACGATCACCAGCAGCCCTACGACACGCATCATGTATCTCTCCTTGGATATTCGACGGGCTGAGGGTGGCCGAGGGCCGAGTCGTGACATGAGTCGTCGGGCCACCCGGTGAATCTGGGGCACGTCCCTCGATACCCGTCGCCGTGCGGCGCGGTCTTGGTCTGGTCGTGTTCGCGGGGCGGTGAATCATGTCCGTCGAGTCGGGTAGCCGGTTGGTTACGTGTGGCCGGCTAGTAGTAGTGGCGGCGGCCGCCGACAGCGCGTCCCATCCTTCCCATCAGCATCAGCACCACGCCGATGACGAGAAGGACGATCCCGATGGTCCACAGGATCGAGATTTTGAGCACGAACCCGGCGATCAGAAGGATGATTCCGAGGATGATCATGACGTTTACCTTGTTTCGATACAGATGGACTGGGCTGGCGGGTCAGTGTTTGAAGGCGTCTTTGACCTTTTCCCCGGCCTGTTTGGTGTTGCCCTTGAACTGATCGACGCGTCCCTCGGTGCGCAGCCGGGTGTTGCCGGTGGCGCGGCCGAAGAACTTCTTGGCGGCGCCCTTGGCGGCCTCGGCCTTATGGGCGAGCTTCTTACCGATGCTCATTGCGGATTCCTTCGTTTTCGGTGATTGGGGTGATCGGGGTTGGGTGCCTAGCGGGGTCTGTCGACGTGCGTGGCCGTCGGTTGGCGTCCGCGCGACCAGCGGCCGAGCAGCGGCACCCTGTTGCCGCGGGTGGTGGCCGCCGCGGGCGGGTTCACCGTTGAGCCGGTGTCTGCGCCCTGCTGTTGTTCGAGCAGTTTGTCGCGGTCCCGGTTCAGAAACGCGGTCTCGCGTTGGGAGTTTTTGAGGTCGTGTCGGGCGTCGCGCCCGCGGCCCGCGGTGCGCCGCGCACCGGCCAGCAACACGCTCAGTCCCAGCATCCCCACCGCGCCGATCACGATCCCGAACAGGAACAGCGTGCCGGTCGACCCGGTGACGTGATAGCCGAACACCGAGAAGTTCTCCGTCAACGGGTGAGCGGCCCCCGCATTGGTCAGCACCCCGGTGAACCCGACGATCACCGCGGCGAGCAGAACAACTAATCCAACGATGACGATCATGTCGACGCCTCTGATCTGGTGCTAGAACTCCAGTACACGCCCCATTCGCGGGGCTGTCAACACTATAAAACAGTGTTGACCTGCACCGTTGAACTGCCATGTTGGCCGACGATCTCTGGGTGCTGCGTCGACGACTGCGGCCATGACCAGACAGCCGACCGGGCCCGACGCGGGCGCCGATGACGGTGACCCGCCCGTCGCCGCCGGGCCAAGACAGCGATTAGCTCAGCCGGTCGATGATCCTGCAGACCGCGCTGGCGATCGTCGACCGCGACGGTGTGGACCGATTGTCCATGCACCGCCTCAGCAACGCAGTGGGCCGAGACCCGGTGATGCTCTACCGCCACGTCCCCAACAAGGCCACATCCTCAACGAATTGCAGGAGATCATCGAGCGGCCCGAGGAAACCGACCATGTGCTGCGGCTCGGTCTGCACCGCCTGGCGATCACCGAATTCCCCGTCCTACGTGCGCTGGCACCCGCCCTGGCCACCTACGATGGCGCCGCCGAACTCGACCGCGGCCTCGATCTGCTGCTGCCCGGCCTGACCGCAACCCTCACCCACCCGGACGGATCACCCCCAACCACCTGATCCCGATGCGGACCGCTTCCGCCCGCCAACGGCGCGGCGAGCTTGGGCCGACCCGCCCCACCACAACCACCGCGGTAGTGACAAGCCGTCCCGACAGGACGGCTTCTCTCACCCACCCACGATTGGGCCGCAGCGGGCCAGCGATCGTCCACTGGACAACGACAACACTGCCGGTCAGCCGTCGATGAGTAGGCCTCGCATGGGTCCCACGAGCCGCTCTGCCCGCCGGGAGACGGCGGGCAGTTGCATGAGCCGATGTGTCAGCGCGAGACCGTTGCTGCGCCGGTGCACCTGTTCTTCGGCGATCGGCCTCCACAGGCCATCGATGACTGTCGTCGGGTCGTGGTCGATCTCCTCGACCCGCGGTCGAGGTGTTCAGCCCACAGCGCCAGTCGGGTGTGGCGGGCCAGCATCGGATCGCAGGTCGCGATGTTGATCTCGGTGTCGTTGAACAGTGAGTGTTCGTTGAGGTTGGCCGAACCCACGGTGAGCCAGCGGTCATCGACGATCGCGACCTTGGCGTGCACGTAAAGCGCCTCGGTGCTGCTGGGATTGTGGCTGTGGATGGTCACGGCGAGCAGACGACCTGCCCCGCGGTCGGCCTCGAGCAGGCAGCCGAGCTGGCCGCGGGTGGTGTCGGCACCGTTGTCCGGCTTGGCGGGCAGCAGCAGCAGGATCCGGAACTGCTCGGTCGGCGGGTTGCGTAACTTGTCGACAAGAATCTGCGCGATCTCGCTGGACCACAGGAACTGATTCTCGAGATAGATGAGGTGCTGCGCGGACCGCAGTGCCCGCCCGTAGGCCTCGAGGATGCCGAACTCGCCGCGCGCCGAGAAGTCATAGGTGCGTTCGGGCACGGTGCGCAACAATTGCACCGTCACATCCCCGGCAGACGCAGGCACCACGGGCACCGGCAGCACCTGCCCGGCGGCCTCCTGCCAGCGCTGCCGGAAGTGATTAGCGACATCACCGACGATCGGGCCGCGCAGCTTGGTGGCGACATCGTGCCAACCGAGACCGCCGCGAGGGTGGTGCGCAGTACTGTCCCATCGATCTCCCGACAGCGAGGTGAGGTCGACGCCGCCGACGAAGGCGACCATGTCATCGACGATCACCAGCTTCTCGTGATGGCAGTGCATGCTCCGCTCCCAGAAATCCAACACACACTCAACCCTGCTGCCGGCCGTCAACTGCGCGCGTACCGCGCGCACCATCTTGCGGGTGGGTTGAAACGCGGGCACCGGGGGGCCCGCCCACAGCAGCACCCGCACGTCGACGCGCTCGGCCAGATGGGCGAGGATGTCACGCACAGTGGCTGTGTCACCGTCACGGGTCAATTCAAAACCGGGAGTGAGATGCCACCCGGCGATGTGGACCTGTGAGTGAGCGCCCGACAACTCCCGTGCGATGGCACCGCACACCCGCTCACCGTCCACCAAGACCTCGACCGCATTACCCGATCGAGGTGGCGGATCGGTTAGTGCCCACAGCCCCGATCTGGCCGCGAACTCGAACACCGACGTGTGACCCAAGCGGCGAAGCCGCCGATGGTGATGGCCCCGCACCAACCGTTCAAGACCCACACCGACCCCCCGGTCAACCCGGTCAAGCATTCTCTGAGGTGCACCCATCAGCCCCTCACCCTCTGCCACACCACTCCCGGGGCGCGTGCCCGAGGCGGCGAGACTCGACTACATCATCACCCACCCGGCAGACCCACAGGTCAACGATTTATCGGCAAGCGCCCGTCGGACGAACACAGCTACTGCCCGCGTCACCGGTGGGTTGTCAGTATTTCTTCGACCCGGCAGAGGCGGTCGATCAGCTCGGCGACGTCAGCCTTCGTGGCGGCCTGCTCGGTGTGTTTCAGGGTCAGCACCAGCTGCCCGCCGGGTTCGAGCCGGCCATAGTCGACTTGACCGATGGCATTACCGTTTTGCAGCCGCACCGCGTGTTCGAGCTCGCTTCGCCGCAGGCCCAGGCGGCGCAATTGTGAATCGATGACGCGCCGCCGTCGATGATCGTCGTGGCACGGCCCTCGAAGAGGCGTTCCGCTGTCGGGCTGATTGCGGTGAGCCGATTGACACCCACGTTCACCGCGACCTCGATGACACGCACAAGATTGCCCTTGAGGCATGCATTTCCGACCTGGCTCCTGGACCGATCTGGGGCCGGTGGCGCGCAGCAACAGCTGCGAGGACTTCCTTCTGGAATTCACCAAGAAGTTCGGCACCACCGTCCTGACAAGAAATACCCCTTTCGCGTGCGTGGAGAGGTTTCCGATTACAGAATGATCGGAACGAGGGCTCCGCCGTTTGTGCCGATTCGCGAGGAGGCGGTCCTGGCGACACCCGCTAAGACCAAGGGTGTGATCCGCAGTCTCATTCCCGCCCGGATCGACCGGCTGCCATGGTCGCCGTTTCATACCCGGATGGTGGTCGCGCTGGGTGTGGCCTGGATCCTTGATGGTCTAGAGATCACCGTGGCGAGCGCGGTGGCCGACACGCTGACCCAGCCCGAGACGCTCGGTCTGTCTTCGGCGGCGGTCGGGCTGATCGCCACCGTGTACCTGGCCGGCGAGGTGGTCGGCGCGCTGTTCTTCGGGCGCCTGTCGGACAAGCTCGGCCGACGCAACCTTTTCATGATCACCCTGGGTGTGTACCTGTTTGGGAGCGGTCTCACCGCGTTCACACTGGGCAATAGCGCGGGCTGGATCGTCTACCTATACATCACCCGGTTTATCGCCGGTATGGGCATCGGCGGGGAATACGCTGCCATCAATTCGGCGATCGACGAACTGATCCCGGCCCGATTCCGGGGCAGAGTCGACATCGCGATCAACGGCACCTACTGGGCCGGTGCGATCCTCGGCACGCTTGGCACGTTCGTCTTCCTGAAGGCGATCGACCTGAGCCTGGGCTGGCGGCTGGCCTTCCTGATCGGCCCGGTCCTGGGCCTGGTGATCCTGCTGGTGCGGCGGAACCTACCGGAAAGCCCGCGCTGGCAGGTCATGAACGGGCGGGTGGAGGCCGCCGAGCGCACGATCACCCACATTGAACACGAGGTGGAGTCCACCGGTATCACGCTGCCCGCGGTCGACGACAGCAAGGCTATCGAGCTGCAACCCACCGAAAAGATCGGCTACCTGGCACTGACGCGAGTGCTTTTCCGCGACTACCCGAGCCGATCCGTGCTGGGTGCGGTGCTCATGATCAGCCAGTCGTTTCTGTACAACGCGATCTTCTTCACCTACACCCTGGTGCTCGGCAAGTTCTACGGGGTGGCCTCAGCTGTTGTGGTTGCTGAAGAAGGGTGGAGGCGATGGCGAGGGAGTTGGGAGGGCTGGTGCGGTGATGGTTTGGTGACGTGGGCGGACGAAAATTGATGAGAGGTGAAGTTGGCTGTGATGGTGGTCGGGTAGTGATGCCGGGTCGTAGGGTGCGGCCGTGGTCAATATCCAATCGAAGAACCAAGCTCGCAAGTTGTTGTGGGAGTCGCAGACTCGGGCGAACGAGAAACGGGCCCAGCGCGGGAGCGGGACAACGTCGAGGACTTGGGGCGTCGCTTAGAAGAGTCCGGACCCCTTACCTACGTGACGCCTTGACCAAGTAGGACGCAAGCAGCACCCCGACGGTCGCGACGATGAAGACGATGAACTTGGTCGTCTTGAAAAAAGCCTTCGTCTCGCTGCCGTGCGCCGGGCGGTTGACCCGACTGGGCTGTGCGTCCGCGGCGTCGCCAGGGGTGTTCGGGTCGTCGGTGCGTTGTACGGAATCGGGAGTATTGGTGGTGGTCATTTAGTGCTCCTTACTGGTGCGGTGTCGCGAAGTGTGTCGTTCGCATGAATCGGATGCTGCTACCCCGGAGGCAGCGCGAATTACTTTGACAGAACCCGTGATCCGGCCGTGCTATCAAAAATGCGGCCACTCGTGACCGGAGGTACAACAGTCGTAAGTCGTACCGCACCTCGCCCGGTTGGGTACCCCGCCAGACGGTCTCCAAAACCTCAGCGTCTCGGTGAAGGGGCCACGCTGAGGCCCCTTACTCGCTGCCCACTCACCCGGCGTCGGGTGCCTCACCCCGCGACACCTGACTATCTTGGTCCGGACCGCGGCCTGCCGGCCACCACACCGCACCTGGTGCTTGTGCAACGTGTCCAGAGTCGCGGCCAGCCGGCCCGCAGCAGCGCGTTAGGAACCCGCACCCGGTCGCCTGATCGCCCGCGCAGCGGGCGCCAGACCCCCCGGCCAAACGGGCAGCGGCGGCACCCCCATGGACCCCGGATCTCGTTGAGCCAGTCGCGCCCTGTCGGCGCCGCGTCGGCCCGCGCCAAGTGCCACGCAGCGCGACTCGACCACTGCTCCGGGTCGTACTCGGCCAGCTCGGGCGGCCATGGATCGTCGTCAGGTCGGACCGGGCGCGCCATCACGCACCCCGACCCCAGCGAGCGCGGGCGTTGCGGGCCTTTTTCTCATTTCGCGCCGAGCGGACGATGCCCGAATCTTGAGGCAATTTCAGCGACTCCAGCATCCGCAGCAGCGCCAGCCGGGACTGACGTAATTCAGCGACGGCCGGATGCAAGCGCGGCTGACCGGTCGACCCGGTAACAACCAGGCCGTCCCGCTCCACCGCGGCCTCGAGTGTCGCGATCACGTCGGCCATCGCGGCGGCGCGGTCGAGAACCTCGAGCTCACGATGATCCCACACGAGGCCGTCGCCGAGTTCGCGATCAAGTCGAGCTCGCAACTGCGCTCCCGCCGAGAGCGCTTGGCGCGCAGGTGTTTTCGTTCTTGTGCGCATGGCTGAATTCGTTTGTTTCGCAGGTGTTTTCGTCACCATTCCTCGATTCTTTGCCGGAAAACGATTTCATTTGCATAAGCGCGGGAAGTTTCGGACACAGGAGTCGCTGGCAAGTGTGGCTGCTAAAAAGCGCGATTGCCCGCGTGGCCTGCGCGTTTGCGTTTCATGATGTTTGCTGATCTTGATGTGATCACGATGCAGTTGAATCGAATGCCGTTGCGTTGCAACGCATTGAGTCGCCCCAATGTTGTTGCGTTGCAACGACTACCAGTTAGCTTGCCGGATGCGACGGGTGGTACTGACGACCATCTTTCAGTACCTCTACTGATGACCATCGTTTCCAGTCCCTAACCGAGGGACCATCCATCAGTCCCAGCCATGCTTGTGCCGCAACGCCGTACCGTGCGCGATGAGCGCTGGAGGCAGGTACGGAAATTCCACACCTGGATCCATTGGGTGGTCGGGGGTGGTGTGGCCTGCCTTGGCCGGTTACATCGGCAGCAATGGCGGCACATCTCGGCGGCGTCGAACTGCTCATCGCGGCACCGTCCTCTGTCGAGCGCCTTTGGCCCACTGTGTCCGCGGAATGACCTGTAGCGGAGTGCGCCAGCGGCTTACTTGCCGCCGGACCCGGCGAGTCGGACGAGCTATGAGGCCGGGGATATCGCGCAGTGCGACTTGTGGTTTCCCCCGATCACGGTGCCGGTCGGGTTCGGCCAGAGGCGCACCCCGATGCAGCTTCCGGTGTTGACGATGGTGTGCGGGTATTCGCGGTGGTTGTCGGCGATCTTGATCCCCACGCGGCGTGCTGAGGATCTGTTCGCCGGGTGGTGGCACCTGATCCACGCACTCGGGGTGGTGCCGCGTCGTCCGACCGTGAGCAGTGACGGCTCTGCCAGGTCAGCAAGCGTCCACGCGACTACAAAGACGACGATTTAGCAGATTTGGCCAGCCACAACACGAGGCTGTCGGCTGAGCGGGTCCACGATAAAGGGATGGAAGCGCATCCCCCGCCGCCACCGGGCCAGCCCGGTTACGGCCCACCGCCGGGCACCCCGACATCGAAGGGTTCCCGACTGAGCCGCGTCCGTCTGCGCAACCCGCTGTCGATAGTCCTGATCGCGGTGATCGTGATCGGCTTAGTCGCCGCCGGCCTGCTCGCCAGTGAGCTGTACGCCCGTCACCGCGCCGAGAGCGTGGTGGCCGCCGCCACCGAATGCGTGGTGCAGGATAAGGCGAGTGTGTCGTTCGGCGCGACGCCGCTTCTGCTTCAGCTCGCGACCGGCCACTACAGGAACATCTCGATCCACACGGCCGGCAATCGGATCGGCAACGCCCGAGGCATGAAGGCCGACGTGCGGATCGACGATGTCCGGCTGGATGGCGACGCCGACGCCATGGGCACCGTGGGAGCTCTAGACGCCATGATCACCTGGTCTGCCGACGGCATGAAGCAGAGCATCCAGGAAGCGATCCCGCTGTTGCGTGGCTTGGTCACCGGGGTCCAGACCAACCCGGACGACGGCACCATCAAGCTGCAGGGCAACCTGGGCAGTATCACCACCACGCCGCAGGTTACAGACGGACGAGTGGCGCTGCAGGTGGTCGATGTCACCGGACTGGGTTTGTTGCTGCCCAGCGAGATGGTGCAGTCGGCGCTAGACGCGTTCACCACCCATCTCACCGAGAATTATCCGCTCGGTATCCATGCCGATAGCGTGCAGATCACCTATGACGGTGTGACAGCACATTTTTCGACCCGAGACACGTCGATCCCGCAGGGCAACCAGGGCAACCAGGGCAACCAAGGGAACAAGGACAACCAGGACCCCTGCTTCGCAAACCTATAGGCCGGCGAGCATGGCGCGGCGGGGCGAAGGCGGCGAGCGCCTACGCGACCCGCAGAGTCCGGTCGACGCCCCGGATGCTCAGCAGGCCGCGGTCGAGCGCGCTTCGAAGGGGCTCCATGGCCGCGGCGACCGGTCGGAACTTTCGCCGCAGCAGGGCGCCGCTGACCTCGGCGTTGGTGTGAATGCCGTGCGGCTGCCAGCGCTGCGCCGCGGCCACCCGGGCCGCCTCCACCCGCTCGCGGACGCGTGCCGTGGGCTCGGCCTCCTCGGCGGCGAACGCACCGGCTCGCTCCGTGTGCATCTGGACGCGCAGGTCGGACCCGATCCAGCAGCGGGCCCGACAGCTTGCCGAGGTATCGGCGCTTGGCCATGGGTGCGCAGATGCAGTCGCGGGGATCTGCCGGCGCACACGGGCACAGGTTGGCGGCCAGCACCAGCTGGAAACGCGCCGGATAGCGCGCCACCCCGTCTCGGCGAGCAAGCCGAATCTCCCCGTCTTCCAATGGAGTTCGCAGCGCCTCCAGTGCGCTCACGCCGATCTCGGCGCACTCGTCGAACAGCACTCCCCGGTGAGCTCGGCTGACCGCGCCCGGCCGGGCCATCCCGGTGCCGCCGCCGACCAGCGACGCCACGCTCGACGTGTGATGCGGCGCCACGAACGGCGGCCGGGTGATCAGCGGGGTGCTGCCCGACAGCAGACCGGCCACCGAATGAATGGCCGTCACCTCCAGCGACTCGCTGTGCGACAGCGGGGGAAGCAAGCCCGGAAGCCGTTGGGCCAGCATCGTTTTGCCCACTCCGGGCGGGCCGGTCAGCATCAAGTGGTGGGCGCCGGCGGTGGCGACCTCGACCGCGAAGCGGGCATGAGACTGGCCGATCACATCGGCGAGGTCGACCGACGGCTCCGGCGCCGACGATGGGGTGTCGATCCGGCCGTCCAGTTGTGCCTTTCCGGCGAGCCAGGATTGCAGTTGGCGCAACGTCCGCGCACCCCACACCTCGATACCGTCGACGAGGCTGGCCTCGGCGAGGTTGTCGACAGGGACCACGACAGCGGGCCATCCCTCGCGTTTGGCGGCCAGCACGGCCGGCAGCACACCTTTGACAGGTCGCACCCGCCCGTCGAGCGCCAATTCACCGAGCAGCACGGTCTTTTCCAGCCGCTCCCACGCCGACTTGCCGTGCGCCGAGAGCACCGCCGCCGCCAGCGCGATGTCAAAAGGTCACACTCATGCTGTTCTACGCCCACCCGATTCGATCGCACCGCAATCTTGACATGCCAATTAGCTAAGCTCGGAAAGTTCGCTATGTGTGTTAGTGCGGCGTAGTCTTGCGTCCGTGGCCAGCACGTTGGGGCTGCTAGTTCTCTTTGCTACGCCCGTCGTTGGCGCGTGGATCTACTTGGGTATCCGCATCCACTGGATGCCCACGACGCGACTTCGCCGCTTAGTCGGAACGGGACGACCCAAGCCGACCCAAGCCGCAACCTGGAGACGACTCGTCTGACCAGTTCCGGCGGGCGAGAGCCCGCGACGGGCACAACTCGCCCGAAGTTCATTGATCCGTGGCTCGACACGTCGGCCCGTCATCCTGGTTGGGTGGCGGGCCGACCATCATGGAGGGCCTAGGAAGCTTCCGCCCAGGAGCGGGTTGGGCCTTGTATCGATCGGGCATACAGCGTGCAGCGGCGAGTGCTTTCTGGGTTGCGTCCGTGTTCTCCGTTAGGTGACCGTCGGATGCAACCTCGGCGTCAAGCAGCGGCGCCGGTCTGCCGGTTACCGCTTCAATTCGCCGAGATCGTCGCCGTCTTTACGCATTTGAGCGATCACGCTGTGGTGTACGGCGCACAGGACAGCGATCTTTTCGAGATGACGCGAGCGTGATGGTACTGCTCAATGCCGTGGTGATTGTCGGATGCGGCGGCGGGCTGCGCCCCAGTTGTCGCGTCGGGACGTTCCCCGGGCCGAGTGATTTGTTCGCTCCCACGGAATTAACCCGCGGCCGGCAGGGGGGACGGACTAATACTGTCGATCACCCAGATGGGGGATGGTGCACTGACCACCTGCCGCGATAAATTCATTTTGGGGTTGAGATACCAGCCTGAGAAATGCGCTGCGTCCACCAAAGGTGGCTGCATGCCAGGCCCGTTCGTGTGCGCGGCGTTTTCCGCCATCCAGCAGTAAATCGGCGAGGGCTGATACATGACTGCAATACACATCGACATCGACGATGCTTCACCACCTCGCAGCGGCACCGCGTTCTTCGATTGCCGCCGCGCTCGCGTGAGGGCGAAGACCGACACCGGATTCACCGTGATCTCGATCAGCGGCGAGATCGATGCCTCGAACGTCGACGACGTGAGCCACCACGTCCGCGAGCTGGTATCCGACTGCGGCGCATTGATAGTCGACCTGGCCGAGGTCGACTTCATCGCCATTGAGGGACTTCGTGCGCTGTTCGCGCTCAACATTGAATGTGCCCGCGCCGGCACGACATGGGCGCTGATCGCCAGTCACGCGGTGAACCGGCTACTTCGAGTGGGAGATCACGACAAGCTACTTCCCGCCATGGGATCGGCGACCGAGGCCCTACTACTGGTTCGCCGATCCGGCCGCAGCCGCCGATCACTGCAGCTCGTTAGCCCGGCGGGCTAGCTGACCGGCGTGGCTCAGCAAAGTCAACGGGTAACCCTCGAACCACGCCAGAGGACTGGGTGACGGGTGCACGATAGATCGGTGCGCGTCGTCGCAAAACTAAAGAATTGAGATGTGCGCGCCGGGTTGGTGTGTGCGACAGAAACTGCCAGGTGATCGAGTCTCAAAAGATGACTTAAAAGTCCAGTCTCATATTGACAAGTTATGCGACTTTTGAGACAGTATTGGTATGGCACTCGACACCGCCCTCGCCGCGACTGGAACCCAACTCGGATACGCCCGCGTCAGCACCGGGCATCAGTCCCTGGATCAACAAGTCGATGCGCTGACTGCAGCGGGCGTTGACGCGACTCGCGTCTACAGCGACAAACTGTCGGGCACTTCGACGCGGGAGCAGCGTCCCGGTCTCGCCTCACTACTGGACTATGCGCGGCAAGGTGACGCCATTGTGGTTGTTGGCATCGACCGCCTGGGCCGCAACGCTGCCGAGGTAATGACGACCATCCGCGAGCTTGGAGAGCGGGGGATCGTGCTGCGGTCGCTGCGTGAGGGCATTGACACGTCCAATGCGACAGGTCGCATGGTGGCCGGTGTGCTCGCTAGTCTGGCCGAGCTTGAGTTGGAGTTGGGCCGGGAGCGTCGCACCGCATCGCGAGAAGCACGGCGAGCACGTGGCCAGTCCATCGGTCGACCCAGAGCGTTGGATCAGTCAAAGACCGCTCTGGCGCAGCGCATGCACGCCAGCGGTGAATCGGCTACCACCATTGCGACGACGCTTGGCGTCAGCCGCGCCACGGTCTATCGCGTGCTCGGCAGTAGCGACAACTGAGCACTTTGTCATGGTGCAATGGCGATGCTGATTGAACCGACGCGGGGCAGCCGAGCATTCATTGCAAAGCGTTCACTCCGAGTCGCTCACAGATGGCGAACACTTCCTCGAAGATCGAACCGGGAACGGTGAAGGGTTCGGTTGCCGTCACTTCCGACAAGTGCGCAGCGACATCGTCGGCGGTGGGTTCACTTTCAGCATCGGCTAGCCAACCCTCGCCAAGTCCGACGAACACCCGCGCAAATCTGCCGCCGCACGCCGAGAAGTTCTGATGGGTCAGATCACAGTCACCACTCGCCAGAAACGTGACCATCGGAACCACAAGCTCCGGCTTGATGACCTTGAGAAATCCCATCGCTTCCAACGCTTTCGGGTCACCAACAGTTTCAGTCACCATCCGCGAGAAGCCGAGGGGAAGCACGGTGTTGGACTTGATCCCGTGCTTCGGGGACGTTGTACGTCGTGGTGGTCATGATTGGCAGACTAGCGCCTATCAAGTGAACTATGAAGGGACACAACATAATTGGTGCATTGCACAGTTTTGGTGCATTGCACAGTTTTGGTGCATTGCACAGTTGGGTTGCAAATGCACCTTTATGGGTCTATGTCCGGTCGGGGGTAAAAACTCTGACGATGAGAGTTTTACGCGGGCATCGCGCTTAATAGCCTTCGCCCGTCCTACTTCGCGCCCGTTCTGGTTGTTTCAAAATGGTTCTAGGCGGCGAATGGCCCCCCTACCTGCGGTGATGCTCGTCGTCGTCGTCTTGGGCCATGTGTACGGCTACGCGCTGCAGGCCTGCGATGCCTGCTGGGCTGGCGAGTGCGTAGGGGGATTGGAAGGCGAGGTCGATGGCGGCGAGGACTAGGGCGGAGCAGCGTTGGCGGTTGTGGGCGTCGGCCAGGATGGTGTTGACGCCGGCGTGGTCGTGGTGGCGGCGGTGCAGGTAGAGCGCGGCTGCGCGGCGGAAGTCGGCGCGGGTCGGTGTCTGGTCGTCGTGGTCGGTCATGGTTGTTGTTCCTTCCTGCGGGCGCTGCTGATGATGATGATGCGCCCGGCGACTACGCCGCGTGGACGCCCGGCGGGCGGAAGATTGTCGAGCCATGCAAGTGCACGCTTCGAGCGGCGCGGCGCTGCGCGCGGTTCACGCGACACCGCCGGCCTGGCGCTGCTGCTTGACGGTGCAGAAGTCGCACATGCCGGTGTCGGTGCGAGCTAGGGCGCGCTCGCATACCTCGCAGATATTGCGGCCAGTCCGGGGGCGCGGCGCGCCGTTAGTGCCAGCTTTATCATTATCTAGATACTCCATCTGTTCGCGCCGACCGCTGGCGGTCATTTCTTCGGCTGCGCGGCCGGTTCCAGTTCGGGGGGTGATTTCGCCGGCTTCGATGCGGCGGGGATTTCGCCTGCCGGGAGGACTGTGAGGGTTTATCTCAGTTCATGTTGAGGTCACGCGACCCCAGATCGGCACGAACACACAGGTAGACGCTTCAGAGAGCCTGGCGCTGAAGAAGCGCCGGGTCGACGAGCTGCTCGCCCACCTGGCCGGATGCCGTTTTGAGCGCTGCGAGGCCGGCGGCCCGCACGGCGATGTCGTCGATGGGCACCCCGGTGGCCAGAGCAATCATCTGCCGGGCCGTCCATTCGGCTTCGCTACTGGTGCGGCCCTGCGCGGGTCCGTTGACTTCGCGAATGTGGACCGTCCACCTGCCGCCGTCGCGGGTGACGTCGATATCGAAGCTGGACATTGGTTCCCTCCTCGTCTGACTGAGGCGCTGCCGCCGGGCACGAGTCTCTCCCGTAGACGACGAGATGCCGTCTTTACTCACGAGGACGAGATCGGCCACGCGCCGGTTCAAATGGACCGTCCCGGCGCGCCGAGATGTCCCCGGCGGCCGACCGCGGCAATCATCACTGAATGGCGCTGACCATCAAGCAACTGCGCGTTGCGTCAGACGACGACCTGATCGAGGCGCACGACGAGGTAGCGTCGTATCACCGCTTAGGGTGGCTGCCCGACGAAGACCGGGTGACGGCGGCGGCGCTATGGCTGTGACCGGGATCAGCCGCTCGCGCCATTGAGTGGTGCGGGCGGCGGGAGTGACCAGTCGCACGAGATACGCTAGATGCGTTCGATGTCGAGCGCCTTTGGCCCACTGTGTCCGCGGAATGACCTGTAGCGGAGTGCGCCAGCGGCCCACCGTTCGCGACGCGCAACCGGGCATCATCGACGCGGCGCTACACCGGTCCCGACCCGTCGCGCCAGTGGGAACTGGTTTGCGTTCGCTGCCAGCGACCACATCTGTGCCGACCGCCCGTTCGGCACGAGCGTCGGCGGAACGGAGATCGTCGCCTAGCGGGACAGCGGGCATCGGGTTGGATGTCGGGCCGGGCGTGCGCCCGCACTCGGGCGCTGACCTGTCGACCGGCACCGTGGATTGCGGCACCCCTCATCTGTCCGTGGCACGGATTGCGGTAGGCGGGCGACTGGGAATTCGGGTGGACGACCCTGCCCGCTCACGACGACGGTGTACTGGCGTGGGTGCGGCTGGACACCATGGGCGGCGAAGCACCGCTGGACCTTCCGGTTGTTCCGGTCCGGCCCACCGGCAGCGGCTGCACGCCGTCACCCGGCACACGGCGATCGCGGTCGCGGGTTTGTTGCGCTATCGGCACGTCCCGGGAGCGGTGCCGCTCGCCGAACGACTCGCGATCGGACTGCTCGACGCCGGCGACGCCTTCGGAGGCCGGTTACCGGAGCTTTTCTGCGGCTTCCCGCGATCTCAGTTCGCTTGTCCGGTGCCCTATCCCACGTCATGTTCGGCGCAGGCGTGGGCGAGCGCTGCGCCGCTGCTGCTGGTGCGCTCCTTCCTCGGGCTGCACCCGCATGTGCCGCACCGCCGGCTCGTCGTGTCCCCGCTGCTGCCGCGGGCCTGGGGCCGTGTCGCGCTGACCGATCTGCGGCTGGGTGACGCGACGGTACACGTCGAGGCGGAGGGCCAGGCGGCGAAGGTGCGTGGTTGATGGCCGAGGCTGTCCGCGAGCATGGGCAGGCCCAGCAGCTCCTCGGTCGGCGTCGTGGCCAGGGCGGCGTCTTGTTCGGCGGTCAGTGCGCCGAGATCGGTCAGGCAATCGCCCGGCGGGTCCCGGCATTATCTTCACCCCGCTCGCCAAGGACGAGCTGACCGGACCCCGCGGCGAGGGATACCGGCGCATGATCGAGTTGTCTCTGGTCGGGCGTGGCGGCGCCCCAGATGAGGTAGGGGCCGTCGGCGCGCTGCTCATGGGCCCCGAGGGCACGTTCATCACCGGCAGTGAGTTCCTCATGGACGGTGGCGTGACCGCCTCCTACTTTTACGGCGAACTTGCCCCACGGTGATCGACACCGAACTCTGCAGGAGATAACCGACGCAGAAATGCGCCTGGGCTCCCTCATAGGCCTGCAGCAACATCACCGTGGCCACCACCCGCGCCGGCACCGTCGGGCATCCCAACGTCGAGCGCTTGAACAAATCGGCGAAATACCATCGCCAAACAGCGCATCACCGTGCTCGGCCAGCAGCCGATACACGCTGCCCTGCACCAGTTGATCGCCCACCAGCAGCAACACGTCATCGAATCGGCCCTGCCGATCCTCACGCCCCAACGCCACACACCGATCTTCTCGGCACACCCAACCAACCCGGTTCAGGCACGCCGAAACCGCGCTACTAAATCAGCGGCGTCCTGGGTGGTCGACCGGACCCGCCGCCGGGCCGCGTCGCGGCTGCCCGACGGCTGCTCGCGGTGCTGACCGATGCCTAAGCCGTCAGGGCGAGCCGCTTGGCAGCACTGTCACGGTGCCACTGCCGCACCGCTGAGATGGCTGTCTTCAACCCGCGGCGACGGCCGGTCGCCGGGTCGGTGCGGGCGAATCCGGGCTCGAGTTGGGTGAACATCCGCTCGCTGCGGGTTTCCGGGGCGTTGTCGACGGTATCGCGCAGATACTTGTTCGGCAGCGAGAGCTTGGCAATGGTCCGCCACGCCTTGCCGTACTGCAGCAGGAATGAGCCGGTGGTGTAAGGCAAGTCGTACTTGTCGCAGACTGCACGCACCCGCACCGCGATCTCGGAGAGCCGGTTGCTCGGCAGGTCCGGATAGAGGTGGTGCTCGATCTGGTAGCACAGGTTGCCGCTCATGAAGGCCAGGGTGGGGCCGGCGTCGAAGTTGGCGCTGCCCAGCATCTGGCGCAGATACCACTGGCCCCTGGACTCTCCCACCATGTCCGACTTGGTGAATTTCTCCGCGCCATCGGGGAAGTGCCCGCAGAAGATCACCGCGTTGGACCACACGTTGCGGATGACGTTGGCCATCGCGTTGGCCGTCAGGGTGGACCTGTACGTGGCCGCCGGCGACACAGACGTCAGCGCCGGGTAGGCGACATAGTCCTTGACCACCTGCCGCCCGGCCTTGGCGGCGAACTCGCGCATCCGGACCCGGGTGGCCCCGCGATCGTCGCGACCCTTGGACATCTTGCCCAGCTCCAGGTGCTGCAACCCGACTCCCCACTCGAATCCGAGCGCGAGAATGGTGTTCAACAGCACGTTTCCAAGGTTGAAACGCTTCCAGCGCTGATCACGGGTGACCCGCAGCATGCCGTAGCCCACATCGTCATCCATGCCGAGGATGTTGGTGTATTTGTGGTGCATGAAGTTGTGGGTGTAGCGCCAGTGCTTGGAGGCCCCGCTCATGTCCCACTCCCATGTCGAGGAGTGAATCTCGGGATCATTCATCCAGTCCCACTGACCGTGCATGACGTTGTGGCCGATCTCCATGTTCTCCACGATCTTGGCCACGCCCAACGTCACCGTGCCGGCCCACCACGCCGAGCGGCGTGAACTGGCCGCCAGCATGACCCGGCCGGCCGCCTCCAGCGCGCGCTGTGCGGCGATGGTGCGGTGGATGTACCGGGAATCGCGTTCGCCGCGCGCGTCTTCGAAGTCCTGCCGGATCGCGTCCAGCTCGACGCCCAGGCTCTCGATGTCGGCTTCGGTGAGATGTGCAAATTCTTCTACATCTGTAATCGCCATTATCCTGCCTTTCTGCAGTCGCTTCCCTACCCTAGCGTAACCTACGCCTCCGTAGGTTACCCGCGGGTAAAGTCCAGTCGGCCGGCGCGCAGTCGCCGGAAGCAGCGGAAATGCATGTTTGCACCGCGCTGCGCTCCAAGACGTCGCCGATCGGTTCGGCGGCACTCGGCACCGTCAGGGCGCCGCACCCGAACCCGGCTCCGACCGCACCATCCGCGTCGGGGTGCTGTCTCGGCTGCCGTTCACCACGCTTGATCCGGGCCGCCCACACCCGTGTGGAGCTGGTCTGCGTCGATGAGCTGCACAACCTGAATCTGGCCACCCGCAGCGGGGCGGAGGTGTCCGACCAGCTGAAGTACTTCGCCGAACGGTTGCCGGCCACATTCGTTTATGCCGGCATCGATCTGGAGGTGCAAGGCTTGTTCGCCGGTGTGCGCGGCCGCCAAATCGCCGGCCGGTTCACCGTCGTCCCGGCCGCGCCCTTTGCCTATGGCACCGGCGCCCAACGCGGGCAGTGGCGTGCGCTGATCGCCATTTTGGAGTCCCTGCTGCGCCTGCACCGCCACCGCACCGGCAGCCTGATGCGCCTTGACGAATACCTCTACCGCCGCAGCGGCGGCATGATCGGCAGCCTGTCGCAGCTGGTGCGTGGTGCGGCGATCTTGGCCATCGATCTCGTTGGTGCCCTCCCCGACGATCATCAGCGGCGCGTCGCGGAAGTAGCGTTCGACGTGTCACCAGCACGTAGCACGGCATCGACACTGGTGAGCCGCCGTACTCCTCGGGTATCGCCAGGCCGTAGATGCCGATGCGCTTCATCTGCTCGATCCACGCCTCCGGGTATTCGTTGGCGTGCTCAATGCCAGCATGAGCAGCTGTGACTTTGTACGGCCATATTCCCGGCGGGCCCTATTTCGACGACCTGGAGGTAGGTCAGGTCTTCGACTCGGCCCCGTCGATGACGTTGACCGCCGGCGTGGCCGCCGCGCATCAGGCCATCCTGGGCGATCGACTGCGGCTGCCGCTGGATTCGCACCTGTCCTACGCGGTGACCGGGGCGACCACGGCGCTGGCGCACCCGGGCCTGGTGTGCGATGTCGCGATCGGGCAGTCGACGCTGGTCACCCGCCACGTCAAGGCGAACCTGTTCTACCGCGGGTTGGTGTTCCTCCGGTTTCCGGTGATCGGGGACAGCTTGTTCACCCGCACCGAGGTCGTCGGCCTGCGGCAGAACACTGCCAAGCCGGGTCGGACGGCTGGAAAGGCGACGTTTTCCGGGACCGCGTTCCGGGTCCGCATTTCGACCCCGGGATCGCGGGATCGGTATTACGCAGCAGCGCCGACGTCGTCAGCAGCGCTCCCGAGCTGGCCCGGCTGACGCTGAATATAGCTGCAACACACCACGATTGGCGGGGTGGTGGCTAGCGGCTGGTCTACGGGGGGCACACCATCGGACTGGCGCTGGCTCAGGCGACCCGGTTGCTGCCCAACCTGGCGACGGTGTTGGGCTGGGAGTCGTGCGACCACACCGGCCCGGTGCACGAGGGCGACACGCTCTACAACGAGTTGCATATCGACGGCGCGGCACCGCTGCCGGACGGCCGCGGGGGCGTTCTCAAGCTGCGGTCGTTGGTGTACGCAGTAAGCAAAGATGACGGCGCACCGGACCGTCAGGTGCTGGACTTCCGGTTCACCGCCCTGCAGTTCTGAGCACAATGAGCATGTGACGTCGTTGCGCATCCCCGTCGCCGTGCTGTCGCAGGCGCGGCGGGTCGCCGACGCATTCCGTGCGCTCACCGGTGTCGCGGTCGACGCCGGCGAAATCCTTACCGGCCGGGCGGCGCTGCTCGGCCTGTCGCTGCATGGCCGGATCTCTGCGGGTGGGGCGACGCGGTTGATGGCCAGCCGCGACGGCTGGTGTGCGATCACGCTCTCGCGGCCCGACGACGTCGACGCCGTCCCGGCACTGCTGGAATCAGCCGCCGTCGGCGAGGACCCGTGGCCGCCCGTGCAACATTGGGTGGCCGACCGCGACGCCGCCGCCGTCACCGAACGCGCCCGCCTGCTAGGCCTACCGGCCGCCGCACTCGGTGAAACTTCCGCGGCCCCGCCGAAAGTCCATCCGCTCGGCGCGCCCGCCCCGCCGCGTGGCCTGTCCGATCTGCTGGTTGTCGATCTGTCCTCGATGTGGGCCGGCCCGCTGTGTGGGCGGCTGCTGGAGCGCGCCGGTGCCACGGTCGTGAAGGTCGAGCGCCCCGGCCGTCCCGACGGCACCCGGTCCGGGCCGCCGGCGTTCTTCGACTGGATGAACGGCGGAAAGCTTTCGTATGCGGCAGATTTCGACGACCCAGCCGGATTGCGGGAGCTGCTGGCCGGCGCCGACGTCGTGATCGAGTCCTCTCGCCCAGCGGCATTGAATCGCCGCGGTCTCGGTCCGATGGGCGTGGCCCCGCGCGAGGGTCGGGTCTGGCTGCGGGTCACCGGCCACGGCACCGACGGCGAGCGCGCCGATTGGGTGGCATTCGGTGACGACGCCGCGGTAGCCGGCGGCTTGGTCGACGCCGGGGACGATGGTCCGGTGTTCTGCGGCGACGCCATCGCCGACCCGTTGACGGGCCTGCACGCCGCGCTGGCGGTGGTGGAGTCGCTGCGTCGTGGCGGCGGTGAACTGATCGAGCTGTCGATGGCCGCCGTCGCCTCCACTTACGCGGAGTTACCGCGTGGATCCGAAACCAGCTGCGCCGCAACACCGCTGCCGTCGATACCGGCGTCGAGCCTGGGTGCCGACAATGCCATCGTCGAGCGGTTGGTTGCCGAAAGGCGATTGGCGTCATGCTGATTCAGCGTGCGGTGCTACTCGACGGCACAGCGACCGACATCCGGGTAGATGAGCGAATCGTCGAGGTCGCCGACGGGCTGACGCCTCAGCCAGGCGAGCAGGTGTTCGACGCCGCAGGCGGAACGGTCATCCCCGGTCTGCATGACCACCACGTGCACCTACGCTCGGCCGCCGCGGCGCTGACGTCGGCGCGGGTGGGTCCGGCCGAGGTGCAGGGCCGCGAGGACCTCGCCCGCGCGCTGGCCGGCGCCGAGGTCGGCAGCGACGGCTGGATCCGGGCGGTGGGTTACCACGAGGTGGTCGCCGGGCCGCTCGATCGCGCTGTACTGGACGAAGTTTCGCCGCCGGTGCCGGTCCGGGTTCAGCACCGCAGCGGTGTGCTATGGACGCTGAACTCGGCGGGGCTGGCCCGGGTCGGATTGGCCGATCACCCCGACGGTCGACTGCGCAGCGCGGACCGAAGCTGGTCCGACACGCTGCAGCGCAACGAAGCCAGTCTGGCCGAAGTCAGCCTCCGGCTGTGCGGTTACGGCGTCACCGGCGTCACCGACGCCACACCGGATCTCGACGTCGGCGACATCGTGAAGCTGATGCAGGCACATCGACACGGTGAGCTCCGTCAGCGTGTGAACTGTCTGGCGCCGGGCAAGCGGATCTTGCACGACGCCGACCTCGACCTCGATGAGCTCACCGCGTGGATCGCCGACCGGCACGCCGCCGACGCCCCCGTTGCCGTGCACTGCGTGACGGCCGCCCAACTCGTCGTCACCCTCTCCGCGCTGCGGTCGGCCGGTGGCCACCCGCAGGACCGCATCGAGCACGCGGCCGTAGTCCCCGACGATAGCCTGACCGACCTGGCCGGCCTCGGCGTGACCGTGGTGACCCAGCCCAACTTCGTCGCCGAGCGCGGCGACCAGTACCTCACCGACATTCCCGCCACCGACCAACACGAGCTGTGGCGGGTGGCCTCGCTGCTGCGGAAAGGGGTGCCGGTCGCGCTGTCCACCGACATGCCCTTCGGTGGCGATGACCCGTGGGCGACGATGCGCGCGGCAGTCCGCCGCACAACCGCGGGCGGCGCGGTGCTGGGCGCCGACGAATGTGTCCCGGCGCGTGAGGCTTTGACGATGTTTTTCGGCAAGCCCGACCGTCCTACCCAGCTACGCACCGTCGAGTTCGGCCAGCCCGGCGACCTGTGTGTGCTCGCGGCGCCGCCCGCCGAGGTGCTGAATGAGCTGCAATCCGACATGGTGGCCGCCACCGTCGTCGCCGGCGTGGTGGCGTTCGAAGCCGGCTGACTATTTGCTCCACCTCGAAACTGCACACAGATCGCGTCCGCCGATCGCGATCTCTCCGCAGTCTCGAGAGCTCACGCGCGTGAGTTCTGCCGGTGGCGAACCGCGGCATAGCCGGCGGCCCGATGGCGCTAACTGGGTTATGGCCGAAGACCGCCTGCCCGGCGATGACGAGGCGCTGGATGCGTACTCGACCGTGGTCACCGCGGTCGCGCGCGCCGTGTTGCCCAGCGTCGCCGGCCTCGCCGTCCGCTCGTCGCGCGGCCAGGGCAGCGGCAGCGCCAGCGTCATCACCCCCGACGGCTACCTGTTGACCAGCGCGCACGTGGTGGCCGGCGCGAATAGCGCCGAGGCGGCGTTCACCGACGGCACCACCGTGATGTTGGACGTGGTCGGCCGCGATGTGCTGTCCGACCTGGCCGTGCTTAAGGCGCGCGATGCCGTGCCGGCCCCGGTGGCGATGGGGCGTGCCGAGGATCTGTGCGTCGGCCAGCTCGTGGTGGCCGTCGGCAATCCGCTTGGCTTGGCGGGCAGCGTCACCGCGGGGATCGTGTCGGGGCTGGGGCGATCGTTGCCGACGCGGGCGGGCCGGGTGGTCGACGAGGTGATCCAGACCGACGCCGCGTTGAACCCCGGCAACAGCGGCGGCGCGCTGGCCGACGGGCGGGGCCGGATGGTCGGCGTCAGTACCGCCGTCGCGGGAGTCGGTCTGGGCCTTGCGGTTCCGGTTAACGACTCCACGCACAGGATCATCGCCGCGCTGATGACCACCGGACGGGTGCGCCGGGCGTGGCTCGGCATCGCGGGCGCGCACATCCCAGTGGCTCCGGCACTGGCTGCCAAACTGGGCACCCGCAACGGACTGCAGATCGCCAGCGTCGTCAAGGGCAGCCCGGCCGCCGAGGCGGGCCTGCGTCGCGGCGACATCGTGGTCAGCGTCGACGGGCACAACATCGTCACCGCGACCGCGATTCAGAAGCTGATGGTCGAAGATGCGATCGCCCGCCGGATCGAGATGACGGTCTGGCGCAACGGAGCGCTGGTCGACGTGTTCGTGGTGCCCCGGGAACTCGCCGATACCTGAGTACTGCGGAATAAACCCAGGCCGTACCGGCTTGATTGCTTGCATGCAGCACTTCACCTTTGGCCGCAATAACGGCCTGCGTGTCTCGGCGCTGGCCCTGGGCGCCGGCACCTTTGGAACCAAGTGGGGATACGGCGCCGACGCCAACACCGCACAACAGATTTTCGACAAGTTCGCCGACGCGGGCGGCACCTTCATCGACACCGCCGCCAGCTACCAGGTCGGCGAGTCCGAGGAGAGCCTGGGCCGCATGCTGGCCGGCAAGCGCGACCAGTTCACCGTCGCCACCAAGTTCGCCATCGGGGGCGCCGACGGCGACGGCGTCCTGCAAACAGGCAATAATCGGCGGGCCATGTTCGGCTCCGTCGACGCGAGCCTGCGCCGTCTCGGCACGGACTACATCGACCTGCTGTGGGTGCATTTTCCCGACTTCGTCACGCCGATCGACGAAATCGTGCGGGGCTTTGACGATCTCGCGCGCGCCGGCAAGATTCTCTATGCGGGGCTGTCCAACTTTCCGGCATGGATGACAGCGCGCGCGGTTACGCTGGCGGAGCTGCGCGGCACGACGCCGATCGCCGCCGTACAGTTCGAGCACAGCCTCGTCGAACGCAGCGGCGACCGAGAGAACCTTCCGATGGCCGAGGCACTTGGTCTCGGTGCGGCGCTGTGGTCGCCGCTGGGCGGCGGATTGCTTACCGGCAAATATCGCACCGGCAGCGACGGGCGGCTGTCCGACTGGAACCGGCTTGTGCACACCGAGGACGACGCCACCAAAACCGCCACCGTCGATGCGGTGCTAGACGCCGCCGAGCAGCTAGGAGTGCCGGCCGCGCAGGTCGCGGTGGCGTGGCTACTCGAGCGGGCCCGCAGCTCGCCGACGGGCGTGGTGCCGATCATCGGCCCGCGCAGTGTCGAACAGCTCGACAGCTACCTCGCCGCCCTGGACGTCGAGCTCGGCCCGGACATCTACACCCGCCTCGGCGAGGCCAGCCGCGTCGACCTCGGCCAGCCTCACAAACAGGTCACCGAAGTGCGCGCGGCGACGCTCGGCGGCGATCTCGGCGGTTTCCGGCTACCGCCAGTGCCGTCGGCCTAGGCCGCTTCCCTTGCTGCACCAGATTGACTGTCACCACTCCGCGGGCTTACAGTCTGATTTGCAGAAATAGTTTCTACACTACGGAAGAAGTCAGAGACCAACGCAGAAATAGGGAGGCCGCAGGTGCGCATCAGACACCTTGGAATCGTCGTCCAGGACCTCGAGCGGGCCGCAGAGTTCTACGAGAACGTGCTCGGGTTCAAGCGTTTGGGAGATGCCCGAACCCCAGGGCATTACCCGGGCAAGGCGCTCGATCTCAGCGACGGCGAGGTCAACTACTCACTGCTCCAGCCGAATGAGACGATCGAACGTTCCTCGTGGTCATACGGGGCGATGGGCCCCAACCACATCGGGGTGACCATTGAGGACACCGGTGCCGTGGTGACTGCGTTGAAGGGACGCGGCATCGAGGTCTACGGCGCGGAAGCCGCGGATCCGCCCCGATTCTTCAAGTTCCGCGATCCGGACGGTGTCGAGGTGGACGTCGCCACGCCGGAGCGTGGCTGGAAGTTCTAGCCACGCGAGCGAATCGCTCCCTCCCGCCGCCGTGGCTCGTCGCCACCGTCGCCAGCATCTTTCTGCTGCAGGTCGCAGTCACGCTGGCGCGCCCGGTGTCCACCTATCGACTCTTGGCCCTCGGCGCCGACGGCGTCACGCTCGGCCTGACCGCCGCGTGTTTCGCCGTCCCGCCGATGCTGCTTGCGGTCGGTTTCGGACGGTGGACTGAGCGACACCACCCCGCGATCCTGCTCGTCTTCGGTCTCGGGGTCGCAGCCTTTGCGGCGTTCGTTCTCGTCCTAGCAGAGGCGATCCCGGCCATGGCGGTGGCTACGACGGCGCTCGGCATCGGGCACATGTCGGGCGCCATCGGCGGGCAGAGCATCATGGCGCAGGCGCACAGTTCGCTCGCGCGCATCAACAGGTTCGGCACGCTCACCACCGTCTCGGCGCTGGGGCAGATCGTCGGGCCGGTGCTGGGCGGCGTGATCATCGGCCATAGCGAAGAGCCCAGTCTCGAGTCGACCTCCTCGGCTCTCTTGATCGCGGCCTGGGTGTTCGTCGGCGGTGTACCCGTCGCCGCTCTCGCGATTCGAACCCGAATTCAGGCGTCGACCGTGCGTACGGGCCGCGCCGAGCGGGTGTGGCGCCTTGTCCGCCGGCGGGGGATGCCGGCGGCGCTGATGACCAGCTTCTCCGCCAAGAGCGGCATTGACCTGCTGTTGGTCTACGTGCCATTGCTCGGCGCCGTCGTCGGCCTGACGTCATCCCAGGTTGGGATGCTGTTGGGCATCAGCTCCAGTGGTGCCCTTTTGGCGCGGGCCGCGACCCCGTTCTTCGTGCGCAGGATCCCGACGCTGCGGCTGACCGTCGTCGCCACAGTGGTCGCGGCGAGCTGTCTGCTCGTGCTTGCGGGGAGTCACAACCTCGCGCCGATGATGGTCGCGATGTCGGTGCTCGGCTTCGCGCTGGGCCTGTCGCAGACGACGACCATGGACTGGGTCGTGAACCTGGTCGACGCCACCAGCCGCGGTTCCGCGCTCGGCCTCCGCGTGGCGACCAACCGGGTCGGGCAGGCCTTCATCCTCGCGGTGGCCGGCGCGGTGTCAGGCGTGTGGGGAGTCGAGGCAGCCTTCGCGCTGCTGGCGGTCGTCATGTTCGCCACCGCCGGAGCAGGCATCGCCAGCGGCCGCAGCGACCCTTACTCCGCGGGCGCCTGAGCGGTTACCGGCGCCACCGGCGTTCGGGCGATCGCCTCGATCATGAGGTCGCCGATGCGCGAGATTCGTTGCGCGCTAAGCCGACTCGTCGGTGCCGCCACCGCGATGGCGGCGGGGCGTCCCGCGAAGTCACGAAAGGCGATGGCCACCGAGCCCACGTCCTCCTCGGTCTCACCCGAATTGACCGCGTACCCACGTGCCCTGGCTCGGCCCACTTCCTTCAACAGCTTCGCCTGTGTCGTGATCGACTTCTCGGTACGCGTGGCGAACGGTTCGGTCGACGTGGGGTACAGCTGGGCCACCTGCTCATCGGTCATTTGCGCGAGCAACGCCTTGCCCAGCGAGGTGCAGTGCGCCGGCACAAGGGTTCCCGTCCGCGCCACCACACGGAGGGCGCGCTCGGACTCGACCGCGTCGACGAAGCGGACCTGGGAGCCCTCCAGGACGCCGAGGTGAACGGTTTCACCGGTCTCGGCGGCCAGCTCCTCCATCACCGGTCGGGCCTGTTCGCGAACGTTGAGCGAGCCAACGACCGCCAGCCCCACCTCGACCAGGGCCGGGCCGGCAATGTAGGCCCTCGTGACGGGTTCCTGCTGGACGAAACCGTGGTGCGCGAGCATGGCGAGCAGCCGGTGCGCCGTCGAGTGGGCGACCCCCAGGTATTTGCATGCGTCGGTGAGCCGAACCCTCGGCTGCTCGCGAAACAGCAGCAGCAGCAGGAGCGCGTTGTTCACCGAGGCGATGGGATAGGCCGGCCCAGTTTCGCTCTCCGGTCGTATGTTCTGCATAGAAGAAGTTTAGCGGCCCGTCCTGGAAAGTGACGCTTGACACATCTCTGCTGCGCCTTCTAGGTTTTCTTATAACCAGAAGATATTTCCATCTTGAAGACATTCAGCTAAGAGGGTCTGCATGGATCAGGACATCGATCGGCGCACCGAGGCGGCCGTCGAACAGGACGACCGCGCCACCCGGGACACCGACACCGACCTTCAGCATGAGGCCCGGCTGACCCGGCGGGTCCACGTGGCACTCGGGCTGGTCGTAGCCGGTCTCGGCGCCTGGCTGCTGTATCGGAGCCGGACCGAGCTGGACTTCCGTGGTCCGAATAACGAGCCCGGGCCCGGCTACCTTCCCGTGCTGCTGACGCTCTGTCTGATCGGCCTGGGGCTGGCCCTCGCGGCGGTCTGGCTGCTTGGCCCCAGGGCACGCCACGGCAACGCGCCGACGCTCTCGCTTCAGCCGCGGCGCATGGCCCGCGCGCTGTTGGTGTGGTTCGCGCTGGTGGTCTGCGCGCTGCTGATCGAGCCGCTCGGCTTCCTAATCGCCGGGGAGGTACTGGTTCTGCTGGTGATCGTCGTGATCGAGCGGATCCGGTCCATCCCCCTGATCATCACGCTGGTGCTGCTACCGCCGGCCATGTATTTCCTGTTCGACACCCTGCTCGAGGTGCAACTCCCAGGAGGAACCCTGTGGTACTGAACCACTTTGGTGAACTCGGCGACGCGGGAGACCGCCGGTGAACGCAGTTGACGGCCTGCTCAACGGACTGCAGGCCGCGATCACCCCGACGAATCTGCTCTGGCTCATCGTCGGCTGCCTGCTCGGCACACTCGTCGGCATCCTCCCGGGTCTCGGGCCGCCTGCCACGATCGCGATCCTGCTGCCGCTTGCCACCGGCTTCGACCCGGCCACCGGCTTGATCATGATGGCCGGCATCTATTACGGCGCCAAGTACGGTGGCTCGACCACGTCGATCCTGCTCAACATCCCCGGCGAGTCCTCGTCGGTGGTGACCTGCATCGACGGCTACGAGATGGCCAAACAGGGGCGCGCCGGCAAGGCCCTGGGAATCGCAGCCATCGCCTCGTTCGTGGCCGGCACCATCGGCGTGGTCGGGCTGACTTTCCTCGCTCCGCTGGCGGCCGACGTTGCGGTCAACTTCGGGCCGCCGGAGTATTCCGCGCTCATGGTGTTCGCGCTGCTGCTCGTCATCATGTTGGCCGGCGATTCGATGCTCAAGGGCTTCATCGCCATGTTCATCGGGCTCTTCCTGTCCACCATCGGCACCGACCTGTTCTCCGGCCAACCGCGGTTCACCGGCGACCAGATCGAGCTCGCGGGCGGCATCGAGTTCATCGCGCTGAGCGTCGGCATCTTCGCCGTCGGCGAGGTGCTGGTGAACATCGAGGACAAGACCGAGAAGCAACTCTTCAAGGTACCCAACAAGATTCGGGAATTGCTTCCATCCCGAAAGGACATCACGAAGTCGACGCCGGCCATGCTGCAGGGCGGCATCGTGGGCTTCCTGATCGGTATTCTGCCGGGCGCCGGTTCGACGGTCGCCTCGTTCGTCTCCTACATCATCGCGAAGAAGACCTCGAAGACGCCCGATGAGTTCGGGAAGGGCTCGATAGAGGGCGTCGCGGCACCAGAGGCGGCGAACAACTCGGAGACCGGTGGCGCGATGGTGCCGCTGTTGACCATGGGCATCCCCGGATCCGGAACGGGCGCAGTGCTTCTCGGTGCCCTGGTGCTCTACGGCCTCAACCCGGGGCCGCTGCTCTTCCACGAACACGCCGACGTTGTCTGGCCGATCATCGCCAGCATGTACCTGGGCAACATCGCCCTGCTGGTGATGAATCTGCCCATGGTCCCGCTTTTCGCGAAACTGCTGAACACGCCGTACAAGGTGCTGTACCCGGCGATCCTGCTGATCTCGGTCGTGGGTGTCTACAGCGTGAACTTCTCGGTCTTCGACGTCGGCCTGTTGGTCGTGTTCGGACTCCTCGGGTACGTCATGCGCAAGCTCGACATTCCGCCCGCGCCACTCGTTTTGGCCTTTGTGCTCGGGCCGATTGCGGAGAACGCGATCCGGCAGTCACTGCTGCTGTCGGACAACAGCCCAATCATTTACCTCCAACGGCCGATCTCGGCTGTCCTCATCAGCCTGGCGGTCGTGCTGCTCGTCGTCCTCACGTTCGGCCGGACACGCAAGGTGCGCGAGCAGGTGATCGAGGTCGACGCGTGAGCGATCGCCTATTTCCGGCCCAATCCCCAAAGGAAGGAAGCGGACCATGATCCGTACAAAGCAGCTCCTCACCGTCGCGGTCGCGGCCGTGGCGCTCACCGCGGTCGCCGCGTGCGGAGGCTCCGGATCGCGTGGGGGCGCGTCGGGACCCGTGGAGGTCGTCACGCATAACGCCGTCGGCGGCGGTAGCGACGTCTTCACCCGCCAGATGATCAAGGTGATGTATGAGAACAAGATCATCGACACGCAGTGGCCGGTCCGCAACGTGCCAGCCGGTGACTCGATCGGCGCGATGTCGTACATGATCGACCGAAAAGGCAACGCGGGCTTGATCGCTCAGGTCACACCGACCTGGCTGGCCACGCCGATGACGGTCGAGAACGCACAGGTCGGCCTCGACCAGCTGACCCCGATCTCGTTGGTCGCCACCGAACCGCAGGTCATCGTCACGGGGGCCAATCAGCCGTTCAATACGTTCGCCGATTTCGTCGATGCCGCCAAGAAGAGTCCGGACACCCTCGTCCAGAGCGGTGGCTCCAGCACCGCCAACGACGCGCTCACCCGGCTGGTCTTGCAGGACACCGTCGACGCACGCTGGAAGTTCCTCTCTTTCGAGGACACCGGCTCCCGGATCACCGCCCTGCTGCGTGGTGACGCCAACATCATGCTCGGCAGCGCCGAGGATTTCGCCGAGCAGGTGAAGGCCGGAGAGCTCAAGCTGATCGCGGTGGTCGGGTCCGAGCGTCTCGAAATCTTCCCCGACGTCGGTACCACCCAGGAGCAGGGCATCGACTCCTCGAACGTGCCCGTGCAGTTCCGCGCCGTCATGGGTGCGCCCGAGATGCCGGAGGACGCCGTGCAGAGGTATCAGGACGACCTCTCGAAGATGGTCGAGACCGACGACTGGAAGACCCTGGCCAAGGACAGCGGCCTGGTGACCCAGAACCTGCAGGACGACAAGCTCACGGCCTACCTGCAGGAGCAGACCACCATCGTCGGCAACCTGCTGCAGGGGCTCGGCCTGAGGAAGGATCAGTGACCGCAGGCGATCCGACGTCCCTGTTGGCCAAGTTCGTTGCCGAGCATGACTGCGATGAGATCCCCGAACCGGTCCTCCACGCGGCGCGGCGCGCCCTGGTCGACCACATCGGTGTGACGGTCGCCGGCTCGACCGACGATGCCACCCGTCGGGCACGGGACGCCGTCGCGGCCAGCGAAAGCGGCGGGCGCGCAACGGTGGTCGGGGACCGGATGCGGGTCTCGCCGCCGTTCGCTGCCTTCCTCAACGCGTTCGCGTCGCACGTGCTCGACCTCGACGACGTGTACAACCCGCCGGGGACAACCGTGCACGGGAGCTGTTCGGTGTGGCCTGCGATCCTGGCCGTCGCCGACACCCGGCCGGTCACCGGGCGCGAGGCGTTGGCGAGCTTCGCGCTGGGATTCGAAGTGGAGACCCGGGTCGGACACGCCGCCGGGCAGACGCACTATGACGCGGGCTGGCATGTCACGGGCACGTCCGGTCACGTCGGGGCGGCGGCAGCGGCCGCCCGCACGACGGGCCTCGACTGCCAGCAGGTCGAGCACGCAATCGCCGCCGGGGCCACCCAGGCCGCCGGGCTGCGCATCATGGCGGGCAGCGACCTGAAGAGCATGCATCCCGGCAAGGCCGCGATGGACGGGGTGCTCGCCGCCGCTCTCGCCGGGCGCGGGCTGACGGCCAGTCCGAAGGCGCTCGAGGGCGCCTTCGGTTACCTCGCGGTGATGAGCGCCGATCCAGCGCCCGACCGGATCAGCGCCGGGCTCGGCCAGACCTGGAACCTCACCGCCAACGGGTACAAGCTCTATCCGAGCGGTTCCCTGACGCATCCCATGATCGACGGCGTGATCGCTCTGGTGACCGAAAACGGCGTTGCCCCAACCGAAGTCACGGTCATCGACGTCCGGGTCTCCCCGCCCGCGGCGCGCTTCACCGACGTGCCCAAGCCGACAACCAGCATGCAGGCGAAGTTCAGCCTGCGGCACTGCGCGGCGGCGGCGGTGATCTTCCGGAGGGTCGGTACGGAAGAGCTGTCCGACGAGATCCTGGCGCGTCCCGACGTGATCGAGTTGCGCGACAGTGTGAAGGTCGTCGCCGACCCGGCGCTCGGCAAGCAGGACGCCGACGTCGAGATCACGCTGGCCTCCGGGCGGACGCTGGTCACCCAGGTTCGCGGGAATCGAGGCACCCCTTCGGCTCCGCTCGACGACGACGAACTCGGTGCGAAGTTTCGCGAGTTGGTCGGCCCGGTGCTCGGACCAGAGCGCACCGAGCAACTGCTGGCTACGTGCTGGCGGGTCGACGAGCTCGCCGACGTCTCGGTGCTGCTCTCGCAGACCGTTCCAACTGCTGATGGCTGACGTCGCGCTGGTGACGGGCGCTGGCAGTGGTCTCGGCTCGGTGATCGCTGAACGCCTTGCGCGAGAAGGGCTTACCGTGGCGGTCAACACCCGCGCCCGCGCCGAGGAGGCCGACGCAGTGGTCGCGGCGATTCGCGCCGCCAACGGCCGCGCGTTCGCGATCACCGCCGACGTCACCGATTCCTCAGCGGTGCAGCGCATGTTCGAGACCATCGCCGCCCACGGCACGCTGCGGGTCCTGGTCAACAACGCGTCCTACCGTCCCCGGCAGCCGGTTCACACGATCACCGAGGAGGACTGGGAGCGCGTTCGGGCGGTCACCCTCGACGGCGCATTCCGGTGCATCCGATGCGCCCTGCCGGCGCTGCGCCCGGGCGGCCGGATCGTCAACATCCTCGGCCGAAACGCACTGAGCGGCGACCCCGAGCGAGTTCACCTCTCTGCGGCCAAGTATGGGCTGCTCGGTCTTACCGTGGCGCTAGCGGCGGCCCTGCGTGAGGACGGCGTCGCCGTCAACGCCGTGTCGCCGGGCGTGGATTCCGATGGTCCAGAGCTTGATCGGTGCCGGGACGAGATCGCGGAGCAGGTCGCCCGCCTCGCCTTCGCCGAGGCGGCGGAGTTTACCGGGACCGTCGTCCGCGTCGACTGCGACGGCTCTGTTGTGAGCGCTGCACCTACGGCGTGGTGAGCGCGAGCACCGTCTCGACGTCACCGGTTTCCTGCAGCGAGAAAGTGGCATCGGCCAGCCTCGCCGCGCGGTCGCGCCCCATCACGGGGTCCACGAGCCCGTGAAACTTCTCCCTGAGCGCGTCGTCGGTGAGTCGGTTGCCCGGGGTGCCTCGCGCGTGATCGACCCAGGTCTCTGCCGTCTCACCGCTGTCGGTGAGCGCGGTCGCCCCGGCCTGGGTGTGGGGGACGGCGGGGTCCGGGACCACCTCGATGCGCGACATCACCGCTCGCACGTCGGGGCGGGCGACCGCGGCGTCGGAGAACTCGGACTCGCTCGCCCGGCCCGACAGCAGCGCGATGGCACACGCGAACGTCACCGAGAATTTTCCCTCCAGGCCGGTGCGCGGATCGGTCTTTCCGGTCAGCTCGGGCACCAACGGGTGCACCCGCAGCGTGATCTTGCGGATCCGGTCCGCATTCAGCCCGCGGCGTACCGCGAGATCGCGGACCGCGTCGATGGCCGGGTGGATCACCACGCCACACGCGTAGGGCTTCACTCCGTTGTCGAAGATCTGCCACTTCTGACCAAGGCCCTCAACGAGATCCGCGGGGGTGCTGGCCGACGACATCACGGCGAACATCCCCCGGCGTCCCTGCAGCGGGTCTGGTGCACCGGTGAACCCTCCAGCCGCGAGCAGACCTGCCCAGACACCCGCCTGGGCCGCCCGGCCGGCGTGGAACGGTTTGGTCATGGTGCCGAACTGCTCGCGGTGACCGGCGGCCTGGGTCGCCGCGATGCTCAGGCAGTGCGTCGCGGTTGCCCCTTCGAGGTCGAGCAGCCTGATGGCAACCGCGGCCGAGGCGAGGGTGCCGGTTGTGCCGGTCATATGCCAGCCCGCGTCGTAGTGCTCGGGGTACAGCGCATTGCTCGTGCGCGCAGCGAGCTCGTACCCAAGAGCGTGTGCGGCCAGCAGGTCGATTCCCCGGCTGCCGCGCCATTCGGCCAGTGCCGTGCCGGCGGCGTACAGAGGTGTCGTCGGATGCAGGATCGTGGGTACATGGGTGTCGTCGAAATCCAGTGCATGGCAAGAGATTCCGTTGACCAGCGCCGCGTCGGTAACCCGCAGGCGGTGTGAAGTGCCGAGCACTCTGGCCTGCGCCTCACCGCCGAGCAGACGGCACTGTTCCCTGGTGATCCGCGCGGCAGGCTCCTCGGCGCCGGCGATGGCCAGACCGAGGTGATCGAGCAGGCAACGGGCGCTCTCGTGCAGCACGTCGGCGGGGACGTCGTCGGCCCCGGTATGCGACACGAAGTCGAGCAAGGCACGCGTCTCGGCGGAAGTCCGATCGTCGTACGTCAGCACGTCTGTTCCCATGTAGTCTGTATAACAGAATTTCTTTCCGTCTTACAGACTGGAGTGGGTCGGTGACCGATGATCATTCGGTAAGCGGCGCATTGGCCACGTTCGCAACAGGCGTGCGGACGGAGAACCTCCCCTCGGATGTTGTGCACCAGGCGGTCCGTTGCCTCGTCGACTGGCTCGGCTGCACGATCGCAGGCTCGGCGACACCGGAGAGCGGCCGGGTCCACGCGGGAATCCGTGCCCTGGATGGTGCCGACGGGTCGCGCACGGCCGGCATCGTGGGCACAGGGCTGCGCACCTCGGCCGGCCACGCGGCGCTGGCCAACGGGATCGCGGCACACGTGCTGGACTTCGACGACACCTTCAACCCCGACCGGACCACGATCCACGGCAGCGCTCCGTTGTGGCCTGCCATCGCCGCGGCCGGCGAACTGGTCCCGGTTTCCGGAAAACTCGCCGTCGAAGCCTTCGTCGCGGGCTTCGAGGTGCAGACCCGGGTCGCAATCGCCGCCGGGCCAGGACATTACGACGCCGGCTGGCACGTGACCGGCACGGTGGGACACGTCGGCGCGGCGGTCGCCACCGCACGGTTGCTTGGGCTCCCGGCCGCGCAGACCCTCGCGGCGCTCGGCACCGGCGCCACTCAGGCGGCCGGCATGAAGGTCGTCTACGGGTCGATGGGCAAGTCCCTCCATGCGGGTAAGGCCGCCATGGACGGGATGCTCTCCGCTTTCCTTGCGCGGGAAGGGTTCACCTCCAGCACCGAGCCCATCGAGGGCCATCGCGGATTCCTTCACCTGTTCGCTCCCGAGCCCGCGCCCGAGCGTGCGGTCGAGCGTCTTGGCGAGGTCTGGTACCTACCGCGCGACGGCTTCAAGCCCTACGCCTGCGGCTCGCTCACCCACCCGCCGGCGCAGGCTCTTCTCGAGCTGCGTTCTGAGCACGGGCTCACCGCAGACGACGTCGTCTCCATCGATGCCTACGTGCACGACTACGTGAGAACCACGACCGGGCTGGCCGAGCCACGCACGGGGCTGGAGGGGAAGTTCAGCATCTACCACGTCCTGGCGGTCGCGCTCGCCGACGGTGCTGCCTTCCTCGACCAGTTCACCGACTAGCGGGTGGCCGACCCGGTGCTGGCGCGGCTCCGTGAGCGTGTTCGTGTCCACACCGACCGCGAGCAGAACAAGGACTCAGCTCGAGTTGTGCTGTCCCTGCGGGACGGTCGGACGCTCGAACGTCACGTCGCCCACAATCTCGGCACGCCCGACAACCCGATGACGGACCAGCAGCTCGCGGACAAGTTCCTTGCCCTGGCCTCGCCCGTTGTCGGTCCGGCATGTGCGGAACGGGTTGCCGAGACATGTTGGCGGATCCTCGAGCTCGGCGACGTTCGCACGCTGCTGGACCTGACGGTCCCCGACTCCGGCTAGGCCGCCGCGGGCGCGAACGCGTCCCGGAGCACAGCGCATTGGCTTTTGAAAAACGACTGCGACACTTCGGATTTCGGCACGATCCCGTCGAAACCGTGGAACGCGCCGGAGACCACCTCGACCTGGCACGGCACACCGGCTGCCTTCAGTCGCTCGGCGTAGTCCAGGTCCTCGTCGTGAAACAGGTCCAGCGTGCCGACACCCATCCACGCCGGTGGCAGCCCACTGAGGTCCTCGCGCCGCGCCGGAACGGCAACGTCGGGATCCGCGTCTCCGAGGTAGCACGCCCAGCCGAACCGGTTGCTCGATTGATTCCACAGCCGATGCCCGGGATTGTCCAGCCCGCCCCGCTCGACGGTGCGGTCGTCGAGCATCGGATACACGAGCAGCTGCGCGGCGAGCGGCACCTCGCCCCGATCGCGGGCCAGCAAAGCGAGCGCGGCGGCCAGCCCACCGCCCGCGCTGGCACCACCGATCGCAATCCGCGCGGGATCCACCGCGGGCAGGCCGGCCAGCCAGGTCAACGCCGAGTAGCAGTCTTCCAGCGGTGCCGGGTAGGGGTACTCCGGCGCCAACCGGTAATCCACCGACGCGACCGTTGCGCCGAGTTCACGGGCGAACCGGCGGCACAGTTCGTCGTCCTGCGCCGCGCTGCCGATGACGTAGCCGCCACCGTGGATCCATAGCAACGCTGGACCCGCCCCCGACACCCCCGCGGGACGAAACAGCCGGACTCCGACACCAGATGTCAGGGTCAGTACCTCGATGTCGTCGGGTGCATGGCGGCCTTGAAGCCGGGTGACCATCCGAATGATCGGCAGCGTCACTGGTGTGACCACCTGCTTCGGGATGTAACGGGCGATGCGGCGAAGATCGGGATGAAAGTCGGTAGTGGTCGGCACTCGACCAGTATTACCTGCGTGCGACCGGAGGTACGGCACCCGCGGGTTGCCACAGGGTAAGTGCATGGTTCGGGAAATCCGTCATCAAATGTTGACGACCCCGGAGTGGTGGTCCTCTGGTGGAGTTACAGAGGCCGCTATCGATACGTCAATAGGGCTTCGAAAGCGATCCGGTCGCCCCGGCAGAGCGCGCGGACGAGTTCAATCGGCCGGCCGTCGGTGTCAACCGTGCGCCGGTTGAGAAGCAGCGCGGGCATTGCCGTCGTGGTGCCCAGCACGACACCCCGAACCGCGCCGCCAGTTCACGCTCGGGCGGTACAGCGTCACCCTCGGCGAGCTCATCGGGAAAGCCTCTGTGCCAGCACGCGTTCGGCCACCGCGAGCACCTCATCGATCGACGCCGCTACTTGAGCAGCGGGTCGCGCGGCAGCCCGAGAATCCGTTCGGCAATGGTGTTGCGCGTGATCTCCGACGTGCCGCCGGCGATGGTCATGGCCCGGTTCCCGAGATAGCTGCGCATCATTTTCGGAGTCTGTCCGACCACCGCCGCCGTACCCGCCAGCTCCATGCCCAGTTCGGTGATGTGCTGGCCGGCCTCGGCCACCAGGAGCTTGGTCACGTTGCCCTCCGGCCCGGGTTCGGCGCCGGCGATCGCCCGGCTGGCCCGGCGCAGGTTGAGCAATCGCAGCGTGTGCGTTTCGGCGATGGCCTCACCCGCCCGGCGAACATAGTTGGCCGGGGCGGGCGCGGCGTCGAGCAGCTTGATGAGGTCGTCCGGGGTGAACCCCACCGCGCCGCCCGAACCGCCGCCGATGGAGATCCGCTCGTTGCCGAGCGTCGCCCGCGCTACCAGCCAGCCCTTGTTCACGTCGCCCACCACATCGGAGTCCGGGACGAAGACGTCGTCGAAGAAGACCTCGTTGAAGTGGGCATCCCCGGTGATTCCGCGCAGCGGATTGACCGTCACGCCAGGGGCTTTCATGTCGATCGCCATCATGGTCACGCCGGCATGCTTGGGTGCGTCGGGATCGGTGCGCACCGTCGCCAGCCCCCACTGGCACATCTGGGCGAGGCTGGTCCACACCTTCTGCCCGGTGACCCGCCAGCCACCGTCGACCTTCTTGGCCGCCGTGCGCACCGCGGCCGCGTCCGAACCCGCGCCCGGCTCGGAGAACAGCTGGCACCACATGACCTGGCCGCGGAGCACCGGTTCGACCCAGCGTTCTCGCTGGTCGTCCGTTCCGGCCTGGGCGATGGTGAGCGCCACCCAGCCGGTGATGCCCATGTCCGGTCGTTCGATGCCGCTGAACACTTCCTCGATGACGAGCTGCTCGAGCACGTCAGCCGCCCGGCCCCAGGGTTTCGGCCAGTGCGGCACCAAATAGCCGGAGTCGACCAGGAAGTCGCGTTGTTTGTCGGCGGGTAGAGACCGCAGCGTGGTGACGGCTTCGCGGGCCTGGTTGCGGTACTCCTCGGCTTCGGGCGGCAACGTGAACGAGGCGCCGTGGGCCTGGCCGCTGCGCTGCCCCTCCACGACATCGAGCAGCGGGTCGCCGCCGTCTTCCATGAGCGCGGCCAGCGTGCGGGCCCGACGCAAGTACAGGTGCGCGTCGTGTTCCCAGGTGAAGCCGATGCCGCCGTGGAGCTGAATGTTGTTCTGCGCGTTGAAGATCTGAGTGCGAATGGCGTGCGACGCGGCGACCGCAGCGGCAAACCAGGCGCTGTCCAGATCGTCGGCGCGGGCCGCATCCCAGGTGGCCGCGGTGGTCTCCTCCGCGTTCACCAGCATGTTGGCGGCGTGGTGCTTGACCGCCTGGAAGGTGCCGATGGTCCGGCCGAACTGCTCGCGCACCTTCGCGTACTCGACCGCCATGTCCAAACACGCCCAGCTGACGCCGACGGCCTCGGCCGACGCCAGGATCCGGAACACGGTCTGCGCCTTGCGCGCGGCGCCGCGCAGCACGCGGTCCTCCGCGACCGTCACCCCACGCAACGCGACCGATCCGACGCTGCGAGTGGTGTCCATGGAGGGCAGCGGGGTGACCGCGACCCCGTCGGCGCCGGCGTCGACGATTACGACGTCGTCGCCCGCGGTCAGCACCAGCACCTGGGCGTCAGGGGCCCCCAGCACCGCCGGGCTCTCACCGGTGACGACCAGGTCAGAACCGATTGTCACGCTGCCCGACAAGGCCAACGCCCCGACTGTGGTTCCGTCGGCCAGCCCCGGAAGGAGTTGCGCACGAACGGAATCCGGTGCGCAGCGGTCGATCACCACCGCCGCCGCCACGCTCGGCAAGAACGGCCCGGGGCACAAATCGCGGCCCTGTGCCTCGAGGACGACAGCCAGTTCCGCAAGGCCAAAGCCCGAACCGCCATGCTCCTCGGCGATGGCCAATCCGTTCCACCCGAGGTCCTTCCCCGCCGACCAGAAGTCGGCCGGATGAGAAGACCCGCCTTCGAGTGTGGCGCGGGCCGCGGCGCGGCTGTTCAGCCGGTTCAGTTGCCCAATCGCGGCGTCGGCCAGGTCGTTGTGTTCCTCGGTAATTGCTAGCGCTGACTTGCTCACAGTGGAAGTCCTCTTGAAAAGGGCGGATGTTTGACGGTCGTCAACTGAAGGTAACCTGCCGAACCCTGGCCACGTATATGTGATCCAGCTCACAACTGATCTTGAACGTGTCATGAGTAGAATTCCCGGCCCTCGGGGACGGGGATGATGGAGTCGTCCTGGCCATGCAGAATGAAAAACGGTGGTGCGTCTGGGCGTAACCGCTCGATCGGTGACGCGTCGACATACACCTGCTTGTGCTCGGCGAACGGCTTCTTGACCACGAACTTCTGTAGGAAAGCGATGAACTCCTTGCGGCCGTGGCGCCTTTCCGTCGCGGGGCAGGTCGCCGCGTCTCCAGATGTCGGCGAAGTTCACCCGGGAGTGCGGGCCGTACCGGACAGTGCCCGCTTTCTCGACGTAGCGCCGGCGGATCAATTCGTTGGGCGGAACCCCGACCAGGCGGCGGCGCGGCGCCGGTTGCGATTGTGCGGCGACAGATTCGAAATCGTCCCCAAGCGCATCGCGGAGCGGGATTTCGAAATACGGTTCCGACTTGACGTTGCGGCGGTGAACCAGCCAAAGCAGTGCCCATGCGATCGCCGTGAGCACCAACGCGATTCGGCCGCGCACGCCGCTGAAGTGTTGAGCAGCAGCACGTCGGCGCCGATCCGGTTGGCGGCGATCAGCGCCTCGACGAACCCCCGGTGGTTGCGGGCCATGATGCCGATGACTTTCGGCTCGCCACCGGGCAGTGCCTGCAGTGCGGCGGCGAATGCGTCTGCGCGCTGGTCGATCTCACGCCAGGTCAGGGTGCCGAGTTCGTCGACAAGACCGGGTCGATCCGGACAGCGTTGCGCGGCACTGGCGAATCCGGATGTGATGCCCATGTTTTCGCGCTGCATCGCGGCGGCCATCCGAATGTACTTGTCGGGCCGCATCGGTGCGATCAGCCGGGCTCGCCTCATCGTCGCCACCAGACCGAGCGTTTCGGCGAGCCGGTCCGCAATAGCCATGAGGCGCCTAGCCCAGCACCGGGAGCCGGCGCGCCTTGGCGAGTTCGTCCAGTGCGCGCTGCATCACGTGCCGAACATGGCCGTCGACCTCGTCGACATCGGGCTCCTCGCCGAACTCGGCGACGATGTCGATCGGCGGCAGCACCTGCATGACGATCTTGGTCGGCAGCGGCACATTCACCGGCAGCACGGCGGACAGCCCGAACGGGAAGCCGAACGAGATGGGCAGGATCTTGGATCGCATGAGTTTGTCCAGCCGCAGCGTCTTGGCCAGCCATTCGCCGCGGGACAGGTACAACTGACGGTGAGGCCCGGATCCCACTTGGTGATCTCCGACGGCTCGATATCGGTCGCGGCCATGTGTCTCCCTTGGGGCAAACTGTAACGTGTTCTAGTTTTCTATGGTACCTGGTAGTCGCAGCCGGGCGGCCACTGGTCGCTAGCATCTCCGACGTGAGCGAAGAAGCCAATAGCGAAGACGTTGTCCTGGTCGAACAGCGCGACCGGATCCTGATCATCACCATCAACCGACCCCAGGCCAAGAACGCGGTGAACGCCGCGGTGAGTCGCGGGTTGGCCGACGCGATGGACCGACTCGACGGCGACGCCGGCCTCTCGGTGGGGGTCCTGACCGGCGCCGGGGGCTCGTTCTGCGCGGGCATGGACCTCAAGGCGTTCGCCCGCGGCGAGAACGTCGTCGTCGAGGGTCGCGGTATGGGGTTTACCGAGCGTCCGCCCGTCAAGCCGCTGATCGCGGCCGTCGAGGGCTATGCCCTAGCCGGTGGCACCGAACTGGCGCTGGCCACGGATCTGATCGTGGCCTCGAAGGACTCCGCGTTCGGCATCCCCGAGGTGAAGCGCGGTCTGGTCGCCGGGGGCGGCGGGCTTTTGCGGCTGCCGCAGCGCATCCCATACGCGATCGCGATGGAACTGGCGCTGACCGGTGACAACCTTCCCGCCGAGCGGGCCCACGAGCTCGGACTGGTGAACGTGCTGGCCGAGCCGGGGTCGGCGCTGGACGCCGCGATCGCGCTCGCTGAGAAGATCACCGCCAATGGGCCGCTGGCGGTGGCCGCGACCAAGCGAATCGTCACCGAGTCGCGCGCCTGGAGCCCGGAGGCGATGTTCGCCGAGCAGATGAAGATCCTGCTGCCGGTGTTCGGCAGCAACGACGCCAAGGAGGGCGCGATCGCGTTTGCTGAGAAGCGGCCGCCGCGCTGGACCGGCACCTGATCACTCGCCGGCGAGTTCGCGAATCTCGTCGGCGACATTGCGGCGCGCACGCTCCTCCCACCGCGCCCGGCCGGAATCCGTGTGAAAGATCGGTCCGGCCAGTAGCGATGTGAGCACCTGTGCCCGAGCGGGTTTGAACACGTCGTCGGGAATCTTCGCGTACTCCTCGCGGACCGCCTCGGCATACGCGCGGTACCGACGGGCGTCGCTGCCGAGCACCCACAGGTCCGCGTCGCTGAGCACGGCGCCGTTGGCGTCGTCGTCGGCCACCTTGTGCGTCTTGGTGACCAGCACCAGGCGCGCCACCTCATCGCGGATCGGCGACGACGCCAGCAGCTCGCGCGCCAGCTCGGCGGAGCGCTCTTCGTTGTCGTTGGCGCCGATCTCGTAGACGGCGTCGTGGAACCAGGCGGCAAGCTCCACCGCCTCCCGCTCGAACTCGATGCCCGCGTCGTCCAGCTCCGCGACCGCATCGAGCATTTCGTGCAGGTGGGTGACGGTGTGATGCTTGCGGTGCGATTCCGACCAGCGGGCCAGCAGGTCCTCCCGCAGATCCTCGGTCAAGTGCGCGACCATGCCCCAAGTGTCCCACCCCCGGTTGACCTGAACCACGGTTGAGGCCGCAGGATGGCGTCATGGTTGACGTGCGGGCAAACCTTGACGTCCCCGATCCGACTGGAGGCCGGTCCGGTGCAACGCACCCGCCACGAGCCATACCGGCTCCGCGAGCGCGCGGCCTGGCGACTGCATCGGGGCGAGAGTGTGTCCACGGTGGCCGCAGACGAAGGCTGGTCGTCGGCGGAGGTGTTCTCCCGCGCGTTCTCTCGCACCTTCGGGGTGCCGCCATCTCGGGCGGCCGACGTCCAGTTCCGCCTGCCGGCCCCCAACGGCCTGCACTTCCATCTCCCGCATTCGCTGTGGCTCGATAGCGACGGCGACAGCAAGGAGCCCGACATTTCGCAACTGATGGTGGCGCACGACATCGCCGATACCGCCTACCTCATCCACCAGGCCAACCAGCTGTCGAAACAGCAGTGGACAGACGATATTTCACCTGGACAGGTCATCCTCGAGTGGGACGGTCCGGAGTCCAGTGTGGGCGCGGTACTGGGGGCGATCGTGTGGACGAAGGAAGTCTGGTTGGCCACCATCGACGGCCGCGACTTCCCTCGGCGGGAGTCGACACAGCCGGAGTCGACCACACCAGCGCAGCTGGCCGCTCACCACGACGACCTCGGAAAGCGCTGGAGCGCAATGGTATCCGAGTATGCGGCGGAAGGGCGGCTGGGTGACACCGTGATCGACGCGTTGTGCGATCCCCCGGAGTCGTTTCAGCTGTACGGCATCGTCGCGCATGTGCTGACCTATTCGGCGCATCGCCGAGAACTGGCCCGCGCGATGCTGGCCCGGCACGGCGTCAGCACCGGACGGGGCGACCCGCTCGACTGGATGAGAGGCAATTGACATGGCGACCGTCTACTTCACCGCGTCCAGCCTGGACGGCTACATCGTCGACGAGGCCGACAGCCTGGACTGGCTGACCTCCCGCGCCGTCGACGCCGACGGACCGTTCGGGTACCAGGCGTTCGCGAAATCCGTTGGCGCGCTGGTGATGGGATCGGCGACGTACGAGTGGATGCTGCGCAACCATGCCGGCGAGTGGCCCTACGAGCAGCCGTCCTGGGTGCTGACGCACCGCCCGCACATCATCGCCGCCGGGCATCCGGTGCAGACGTTCGACGGCGACGTCGCCGATTTGCATCCGAAGCTGGTTTCCGCGGCGGCCGGTAAGGATGTGTGGGTGGTCGGCGGCGGCGATGCGGCCACGCAGTTCGTGGCGGCCGGCTTGATCGACGAGATGATCGTCACCTATGCGCCGTGCTCGCTGGGCGGTGGCTCCCGGCTGCTGCCGATCCGCTCGGAGTGGACGCTGGCCGAATCGGCCGTCAACGGCGACTTCGTCTGCGCCCGATGGCGCAAGGCTTAACGATGTTCGGGCAGACCGTAGCGGCGGACGAATTCCCTTGACTTGACCAGGAATTCGACCTGCTGGGCGACGTCACGCAGCGGGTCGACGCTGCGGGTGGACCGGCAGAGCACCACCGCTCCCTCGAGCGATGCGATGCACATGATGGCCAGCGACGCGGCGTCGGGTTCGTCGAAGCCGTCGCTGACGAACGCGCGGGTGAGGGCGTCGCGCCAGTGGCTGAAGATGCCGCCCGCGACGGTGGTCAGCTGCGGCTCGTCGTCCGCCGAGCCGATCGCGGCGGCCACCACCGGGCAGCCCGCGGTGAAGTCGCTTTCGATGAGCAGGTCTTCCCAGAAGTCGACGAATTGGCGGACCAGATGCATCCCGCCCTTTCGAGCGGCTTCGTCGATGACCTCCGTGATGGCCTCGCCGGCGTACTGCAGTGCCTCGGTCAGGATCTGATTCCTGCCCTCGGGGAAGTGGTGGTACACCGAGCCGCGCGGCGCGCCGCTGCGGGCCAGCACCTCGTCGATCGTGACGCCCGCGGCGCCGCGCTCACGCAGCACCTCCGCGGCGCTGATCAACATCTTGGTTCGCGTCGAGCCGCGCTTGGTCCGGGTCTTGATCGTGGTGGCAGACAGAACAAACCTCCAACGGGTGCGAGAGCCGTCAGGCCGCGCGCTGCTGGCGCAGCTGGGACGGCCGCCAGTGCAAGTAGCGCGGGCTGAAGCGGAAGCTCGGTCGGCGGCGACCATGCACACGGTGCGTGAACTGGTGGCCGGCGAAGTTGACCTCAACGATCCACATCGTGTGCCTCCCTATCTATGACAAACAGCATAGAACTGGTAACACACGTGCGCAATAAGTGTATTCCCCATCACATGACCCATTCAGGTAAATAGCAGGTGAACGCTCATAGGTAGCCGCCAGCGCCCGATCGCCGACCAACACTCGATTATGGGCGGCATCATAATTGCGGGATCCCAGCTCAGCGCCGGTATGGGGCCGTAGGCTGACCGCGGAGTCAAGGAGAGCGGGTCCGCCATGGCCGGCCATTTGTATTTGTGCAGGTCGCTGGTGGTCGGTCTGTGCGCTGCGGCCGTCATCGCAGCGCCGACCGCGTACGCCGAGCCGGCCGACAACAACGGATACAACGGAGCGCCAACGGTGGTGTCCGGTGGGCCGGTACCGACGATGAACGGTGTGCCATGTGTTGCTGGACACCTCGGAACCTGCATCTCGTTCGCGCAGAACCAACCGCCGCGCACCAGGCCGCGTTCATCTGTTGGCCACAGCCCCACGGTGAGTCGCTGACCCCAGCGAAAGGCGTGCGATCCCTGCGTCTGTTGGCGGGCTACTCGGGCGTGTAACCAAACGGCAGTAGCACGCTCTTGTGCTCGACGTACTGCTCGATGCCTTCCGGGCCGTTCTCGCGGCCGATTCCGGAGTTCTTGTAGCCGCCGAACGGCGCGCCCGGATCGAAGGCATACATGTTCACCGCGTAGGTGCCGGTGCGGATCTTGGCGGCGATCTCCAGCGCCTTCTTGTTGTCGGTGGTCCACACGCTGCCGGCCAGGCCATACACCGAGTCGTTGGCGATGCGGATCGCGTCGTCCTCGGTGTCGTAGGGGATGATCGCCAGCACCGGCCCGAAGATCTCTTCCTGGGCGATGGTCATCGAGTTGTCCACGTCGGCGAACACCGTCGGCTGAACGAACCAGCCGCTGTCCAGGCCCTCCGGACGGCCGCCGCCGGTAACCAGCCGGGCGCCTTCGTCGACGCCCTTCTTGATGTAGCCCTCGACGCGCTCGCGCTGCTTCTCCGAGATCAGCGGGCCGATCGCGGCGTTGGGGTCATCAGGCAGGCCGACGGGCATCGCCGAGACGAAACCGGCCACCTTTTCGACGATTTCGTCGTAACGGGACCGCGGCGCAAGGATGCGGGTCTGGGCAACGCAGGCCTGCCCGCTGTTCATCACCCCGGAGAACGCCAGCATCGGCAGCGTGGCGTCCAGGTCGGTGTCCTCGAGAAGGATGGCCGCCGATTTGCCGCCCAGTTCCAGCGTGCAGGGCTTGAGCCGCTCGGCGGCCAGCTTTCCGATCTCCTTGCCGACCGCGGAGCTGCCGGTGAACGTGAACTTGTCCAGCTCGGGATTGGCGGTCAGCGCGCGACCGGTCTCCGGGCCGCCCGGCACCACCGACAGCACACCGTCGGGCAGGCCGGCCTCGGCGAACACTTCAGCCAGCGCATTGGTCGACAGCGGGGTTTCCGCCGCGGGCTTGAGCACGATGGTGCAGCCGGCCAGCAGGGCCGGGCCAAGCTTGTTGGCCGCCAGGAATAGCGGCACGTTCCAGGCGACCACGGCACCGACGACGCCGATGGGTTCGCGCCTGACCAGGGTCTGGCCGTAGACGCCGTCGCGGATGTCGCTCCAGGTGAATTTGTCCGCGGCACCGGCGTAGTACTGCAGCGTCGACAGCGCGGCGCCGTACTGCATCATGTCGACGATCGTCGCCGGCTGGCCGGTCTCCAGCTTCAGCAGATGTTTGAACAGATCGGCGCGGTCCTCGATCAGCTTGACGGCTCGGCCGATCACCGCGGCCCGCTCGGCGGGCGGCGTGGCAGGCCAGGGACCCTCGTCGAACGCCTTGCGCGCGGCGGCGCAGGCGGCGTTGACGTCGGCCTCGGCGGCCAGCGGCACCTGCCCGACCTTCTCGCCGGTCGCCGGCGAATACACGTCGATGACTTGGGAGGTCGACGGCTCGACCCACTTGCCGCCGATGAACAGCTTGTCGTACTCGGTCCTGTAAGCCGTGTCCACGCTCGGTGTCATGCCCGTCACACTACCGATCACAAGACAAAACGAGAACCTGTTCCAGTAAGAACGTCATCGGGGCGAAAGAACCAGTACCAGATTGCTTACCAGGAACTCCCTGAGTAGCGGCACATTCGTCATCCACCAGCCCCATCGTGGGTGGTAGCGGGGAAATGCGGCGAGCAAGGCGCCTGTGCTGGCGCCCCACTGCAGCCCATCGGCGGCCGACACCGCAAACAATGAAGATCCGTAGTTGTTCTTCGCGGGATGACCGTGCTTGCGGGCGTACCGGGCGGCGGCGCGGGCCCCGCCCAGGTAGTGGGTCAGCCCCATTTCGTGGCCACCGAACGGTCCCAGCCACACCGTATAGGACAGCACTGCCAGCCCACCCGGTTTGGTGACGCGCAGCATCTCGCGGCCCAGCCGCCAGGGCTGCGGCACGTGCTCGGCGACGTTTGACGACAGGCAGATGTCCACGCTGGCGTCGGCGACCGGCAGCGCCGTACCCGACGCCCGGACGTAGGTTCCGGTTCTGTCGAACGCTGCCGGCCCGGCGTGCATCTCGGCGGGGTCGGGCTCGACACCGATGTACTGCATGCCGGCGTCGGCGAAGGCCGCGGCGAAATAGCCGGGCCCGCCGCCCACGTCGAGCACGGTCCGGCCGGACGGCGAGGTGCCGGAGGCGGCCCGCCACAGATCGGTGACCATCGCGGCGGTGTCCTCGGCAAGCGCCCCGTAGAACCGGGCCGGATCACGTTGCTCGAAGCGGAACTGGCCGAGCAACCGCAGCGACCGTGCCAGCGTCGCCCGCCGGGCGAAGACATCGGTGACGGCCATTAGGCCGACCCTACGCAGCGGCTACTCTGGCACGGATGTCTGCCCGTTCCGTTCGTTCCGTCTTGCTGCTGTGCTGGCGCGACACCGGCCACCCGCAGGGCGGCGGCAGCGAAACCTACCTCCAGCGCATCGGCGCACAGCTAGCCGAGTCTGGGGTCAAGGTCACGCTGCGCACCGCGCGGTATCCGGGTGCGCTGCGGCGCGAAGTGGTCGACGGACTGCACATCAGCCGTGGCGGCGGCCGCTACTCGGTGTACGTGTGGGCGTTGCTGGCCATGGCCGCGGCGCGCATCGGCCTGGGTCCGCTGCGGCGGGCGCGCCCCGACGTGGTGGTCGACACCCAGAACGGCTTGCCGTTCCTGGCCCGCCTCGTGTTCGGCAGACGGGTGGCCGTGTTGGTGCATCACTGTCACCGAGAGCAGTGGCCGGTGGCGGGGCCGGTGATGGGCCGGCTCGGCTGGTACGTCGAATCGAAGGTGTCGCCGCGCGTGCACCGGCGCAACCAATACGTCACGGTGTCGCTGCCGTCGGCACGCGACCTGACCGGTCTGGGTGTGAATCCCAGTCACATCGCGGTGGTACGCAACGGGCTGGACGAGGCTCCGGCGCCGACACTGGCCGCGCCGCGGTCGCCCTCGCCGCGGGTAGCGGTGCTGTCGCGCCTGGTGCCGCACAAGCACATCGAGGACGCGCTGGACGCCATCGCCGAACTACGGCCGCGGATGCCTGACCTGCATCTGGACGTCGTCGGCGGCGGCTGGTGGGGACAGCGGCTGGTCGACCATACCGCGCTGCTGGGCATCTCCGACGCGGTGACGTTTCATGGACACGTCGACGACGACACCAAACACCATGTGCTGCAGCGCTGTTGGGTGCATGTGCTGCCGTCACGCAAGGAGGGCTGGGGGTTGGCCGTCACCGAGGCCGCGCAGCACTCGGTGCCCACCATCGGTTATCGGTCCTCCGGTGGGCTGACCGATTCGATCGTCGACGGGGTCACCGGCCTGTTGGTCGACGACCACAAGGGACTGGTCGACGGGCTCGAATGGCTGCTGTCCGATGAGGTGCTGCGCGAGCAGCTCGGCGTCAAAGCGCAGGCCCGCAGCGGCGAATTCTCTTGGCGCCAAAGCGCGGACGCGATGCGTGTCGTGCTGGAGTCGATGCACGCCCGACAGCGGGTCAGCGGCGTGATCTAGCGCCGAGTGCACGCTTGTTGTACACGAATCACGACTTGCGGCGCGAACAACCGTGCACTCGGCGGGCTAGCAGTCCGGCCGCGCCGGCGACGAGCACCGCCAGCCACACCAAGTGCGCGGCCAGCACCAACCCGCGGCCCGATGCTGGCGGATGGTCACCGCCGACGCGATACACGGTCAGGTGGGCGTCATGGTAGGCCACCGGCAACGCCAAAGAGGTTGTGCGGTCACCGGATTCGACGACCACCCAGCCGACGCCGGCATCCGCCAGCTTCTCACGGTCGGCGCCGGTGAGGAGCAACTGCTGCACATCGCGGGCGCGGCCGCCCTCGCCGGGCACCGTGCGCCCGGCGACCGCCAGGTCACCCGTCGTCAGGACGTCGGCGCTCACCCAGCGGGGCAGCGGGTCGAGCACCGGATCGGGCCCGGCCCACGCAAGGCGTCGCATGCTGTCGACCGGCAGCACCGCGACCGGTCGCGGGTCGGCATTGATGATCGCCGCCGCGGCGGCCCAGCCCCGCGGGTATTGCACGGCTGACACCTTGCCGCCGACTCCCCAGGCCAGGTCCGGCAGCGTCGCCAGCAAGGCGGCGCAGCAGAGCACCGCCGTCGCGGCGGCCGGCAGGCGACGCTGCAACGTGACGACGGCGGCCGCACCGGCCAGCGCGTAGCCCGGCACCGCCAACCCCACCCATTTCTGCGCGTCACGCACCACTCCTAAGCCCGGCAACGTGCGGATCGTCGCCTCGACAATCGCCAGCCCGGGCCCGGTGGCCATCACCGCAGGCACCACCACCGCGACGGCCGCCAGAATGAGCAGCGGCACCGCGATCGGTCGACGCAGCACCACCGGCAGTCCGAGCGCGACGACGCCGAGTAACACCACCGCCGCTACGACGGCGAAAAGCGTTGTCCGCGAAGCGGGTACCGCCTCGGAGTTCCATATTCCGCCGAGGCTGGCCAGGCTCGCCAGCGTGCCGATGCCGGGCTCGGCCCGGGCCGCGAACGCCGTCACACCCTCAGCCTGCGTTGACGACAACGAACCGGCGACCGTCGCGGCGGCCAGCCATGGCAGCGCCACCAGCACCGCGGTACCCAGGCCTACGGATGCGCACAGCCACCGCGGCCGCCCGGCACCCGGCGCGAACACGCACGTCAACGCGACGGTCGCGGCCAGCATCAACCCCGTCGGAGTCAGCCCGGCCAGTGCCATCCAGAAGACGAGGGCAAAGACCCCGGCCCACGGCGCTGCTGTCGACGTCCGCAGCCGCAGCATCGCCGTCGCCACCCACGGCAGGCAGCCGTAACCGACCAGAAGACTCCAGTGGCCCTGCAAAAGACGTTCCGCGACATAGGGATTCCAGATCGCGATCGTCACCGCGACGCACTGGCCGGCGACGCCGGCCTCGGGTACCACCATCGCCGCGAGCCGCGCCGCTCCCCAGCCGGCCAGGAACAGCCCGGCCACCAGCAGGACTTTGACCACTACGCCGCCGTCGAGCACCCGAGACGCCAGCGCCACCGCGAAGTCCTGCGGCAACGCCCGCGGCGCGGCCTCCGACAACCCGAGCGCCGAATCGGACAGGTGCGAGCGCGGCGTCGACACCGCGTCGCGGAGGAGTAGATACCCCGGCGCCAGCAGCGGCGCCGTCACCAACAGGGACAGCGCCAGCGCATACGCCGGCGCCGTGAAGCGGGCGATCAGACGGGTCTGTCCGGGGGCAGATCCGACGGTCTGGGCGCCGGTAACTTCTCGGTCTGGGCCTCGGCGCCCGGCACCGGTTCACCCCCCGGCCCGCGCGGCCCGAAGAAGCGGTGATCGGCCTCGTCCAGACCGGGGTCGATCAGCGCGGACTCCGCGCGCAGGCTGAACGACCCGAGCAGCGCGCCACCGACCAGCGCCACCAATCCCATCGCGGTGAACGTGATCGGCAGGATGCGGCCCCACAGCGCAACCCTGTCCCGTTCGTCTTGGGCGCTGGCGACCTGCGATTCGACGGTCTCCTCGTTGGAGGTGACGGTGTAGTCGACGAACGTCACTTCCGGCTTGAGCGCCTCGCGGGCGTAGTAGTGGTAGCCGTGCTCCTTGGACTTGACGATGGTCCCCGACACCGGGTCCACCCAGAAGGTGCGCTGGGCGGCGTAATAGCGGGTCATTGTGATCGCTTCCTCGGGGTCGCCCGGCAGGCCCCACAGCGCCGCCCGCGCGGTGACCTGGCTGTCCGCGTCGTCGTCGTATAGCGACGCATACTTGACCGGATCGACCAGCTTGCCGTCGGCGTCGTAGCCGACGTTCTGGGTGAACCGGTAGGTGGTCAGGCCGTTGACGTCCTCTTCTCCGTCATAGTTCGCGTCATACGCCTTCTGGGCGATCGGGTCGAAGAACGGATAGGTCTTCTTCTCGGTGTCGAACGGGAACCTGTAGGCCAGCCCGTCGTGCGGCAAAGCGACGTTGGTGGGCGGATTCTCGTCCTCGATCGATCGCGGTTTCTGCACCGCGCCGCCGGGATTGCTTTCGCTGGCGACGGCCATCGCGGTCCTGCGGTTGACCGTGACGGTGTCCACGATCGCCAGCAGCAGTCCGTTGTCCTGCTGCTGGTCCGTGCGGCGCAGCGTGCTACCGACCTGCAGGGTCACCACGTCAGCGTTCGACGGGGACTCCACGCTGATCTGCTGCTGCAGTGCCAGTGGAACATTGCGGTCCACGATGAACCGGTCGCCGTTCAGTGATGCCGGGTCGAACGCCGATCCGGTTCCATCGCTGACCAGAGTGGCGTCCATATCGAGCGGAATCTTGGCGATCTTGCTCGTGGTGTAGGTGGACAGCAACAGCGCGGCGATCAGCAGGGCAGCTCCCAGCCCCATGATTCCGCACGCCGCGATACGCAGCGCCACTGCGCGGTTCAAACCGTGCCTCCTTCGGCCTGGGCGACCCATTGCTGCGCCGCCACGCGCCCGACCTGGGGGTACCCCCCGCGTGCGGGGGAGCAGTGGAGGCAAACCCGTTCGACCCTAACAGCACAATTTAAGGGGCGTGTCTAACTACCAGCGCATCCACTGACGGCTGCGTGACTACCGGTTTGGGGCATTTGGATCCGCCCGGCACACTGGTCGTCGTGACGGAATCCTCCGGTGTCGGCGGGACGCGTAGTTTCCTGCCCGCGGTCGAGGGGATGCGCGCCTGCGCGGCCGTCGGCGTCGTCGTGACCCACGTCGCATTTCAGACCGGTCATACCGGCGGGATAACCGGCCGCCTGTTCGGCCGGTTCGACCTCGCCGTCGCGGTGTTTTTCGCGCTGTCGGGCTTTCTGCTGTGGCGCGGCCACGCCGCCGCGGCGCGCGGTCTGCGGCCGGTCCCGCCGACGGGGCACTATCTGCGGTCGCGGATCGTGCGCATCATGCCGGGCTATCTGGTTGCGGTCGTGGTGATCCTGGCGTTGTTGCCCGACGCGAAGGCCGACCTCACGGTATGGCTGGCGAATCTGTCGCTGACCCAGATCTATGTGCCGCTGACGCTGACCGCGGGGCTCACGCAAATGTGGAGCCTGTCGGTCGAGGTCAGCTTCTATCTCGCGCTGCCGCTCATGGCGCTGCTGGTGCGACGGGTGCCGGTGCGCGCCCGGATCCCGGCGATCGCGGCTGCCGCCGTCGTCAGCTTCGGGTGGGCGCTGATCCCGTTCGACGCGCCGTACGGTGTCAACCCGCTGAACTGGCCGCCGGCCTTCTTCTCCTGGTTCGCGGCGGGGATGCTGTTGGCGGAGTTGACGGTTACGCCGATCGGGTGGCCACACCGGCTGGCGAGGCGCCGCGTCCTGATGGCGGTCGTCGCGGTGGCGGCATTCCTGGTCGCGGCATCGCCGTTGGCCGGTCCGGAGGGGCTGACCCCCGGCACGATCAGCCAGTTCACCGTCAAGACGGTGATGGGCGCGGTGGTGGCCGCGGCCCTGATTGCCCCGCTGGTGCTGGACCGGCCCGACACCCCGCACCGATTGCTGGGCAACACAACGATGGTGACGCTTGGGCGGTGGTCCTACGGGTTGTTCATCTGGCACCTCGCGGCGCTGGCGATGGTGTTCCCGATCATCGGCGAGTTCGCGTTCAACGGCCACATGCCCGTCGTACTGGTGTTGACGGTGGTGTTCGGGTTCGCGATCGCGGCCGTCAGCTACGCGCTGGTCGAGTCGCCGTGCCGAGTCGCGTTGCGGCGCTGGGAGTATCGCATCAAGCGGTCGGTGCCACCGTTGGACAGCGCGGTCAGGAACGTGCCCGAGCCCGTCGCGCGATGACTTCGTCGCGCACCGCCGACCCCGACGCCGAGTTGTTTCGGTCACGTCAGTAGCCGCCCTGGTTCTCGAAGATCTTGCGCGGGTTATCGACGAGCATCGCGCTGAGTTGCTCGTCCGGCCCAGCCCGATCACGGTCAGGTCCACGATGGTGTCCACGCCGCGGGACTTCAGTTCATTAAGCCGGGTGATCGCGTCGGCCACGCGTTTGGACTCGTCGCCCCAGGCGTCCGGATAGTTCTGCATGATCTCGGTCGTCATGATGAAGACGTGCTCATGCATGAGCGTGACGCCGAGATCTGCCGTATCGATCGCTCCTCGTGCGGTGTTCAACGTCGGCACCCCGCCGATGCTAGGACGGTTCCTGCCGAACCTGAGCTTGTGTTCGAAGAATTGGCGTTTCTTCGCGCATAACCTCAGGTTGGGCGACCCCCACCAACGAGGCCGCCAAGGTTCCCACCGCGATGAGCGCCAGCAGTTGCACTCCTGCGGAGTGCCCGATGTAGCCGTCGACCGATCGCCACGGATTCTGGCTCAGCACCGCGCCGGCCAGGATCAGTCCGCCCGCCGCAGTTCCCACCGTCACCGCTTCACAGAGCTTCTCCCGCCCGCGCAGCAGATAGCGCACGCCAAGCGCGGCCCCGACCACGACGACGCCGGCCACCCCCGAAATCACCGCCCCTGCCGCCAGCACCGCGACGCTTCCCGCCACCCGCCCCGGCTGCCACGGTCGTGCGGGCTCGTCCGGTGAGCGCGGCCGGCGAACCGGCCAGAACGCCAGCAGCGCGAGAACGGGAAGCAGCGCAAGCCCGCCGATCAACCCGGCTCGATAGAGCGTGTTGGACGCGAACGTCAGCGTGACGTTTCCGGCGGTGCCCGGCGGCAGCGCCCAGCCCTGCTGCCAGCCGTTGACGGTGACCGGCGTCAGCGCGGAGCCGTCGCCGGTGCGCGCGGTCCAACCCGGGTTGACGCTTTCGGGCACCACCAGCACGCGTGATGCCTGTGACGACGGAACGTCCACCTGGCGTTGGTTGGCGCTCCATGCTCCCGTCTCGGCGGGAACCGTTGCGGCCCTGCGTAACTGGCTTGCCAGCGGTCCGGCCAGCTGCACCCCGTCCACGACGAACGCCGCGCCGGGGCTGATCAGCAACTCCTGCTGACCGGCGGGCAGGGTGATCGGCTCGGCCCGGCACGGCCGGGCAGGTATCGGATCGCCGTCGAGCAGCGCACCGACGCTGGTGGCGACCGAGGTCTGCACGAACTGGCCTGCGACGCCGATGATCGGGCCGCGGCCACACGGCAGGCTGATCGCGCGCCCGCGGTTGCGCGCGGCGTCGGCGGCGGCGATCGGCGTTCCCCGCGAGTCGAGCGCCACAACCTCGGCCAGGCCGGGCGGCTTGAGCTGATCGAAGCCCAGCGCGGTGCGGTCGATGACGTCGTCCCAGTCGAGGATCGACAGCTTGACGGTGTCGGTGACGCGCGGCTTGACCTCGAGTGTCTGAACACCGCCGTCGCCGGCCACCGGGCGCACCTGCGGGCCGTCGCCGAGATCGACGGCCACCAGCGTCGGATGTGCCGGCAGCTCAGACGAACTCGGTGTCACCCGCACCGCGGCGACCTCACTTGGGGTGGGCAGCTTCAGCGTCAGGGTGGGCGGCGCCTTGTGCTGAACGACGCTCTGCGGGGCGGTCCACGCGGTGGCGGGATCGCCGTCGGCGGCGGCGTACGCGGAGCCCTGCACGTCGATCGGGTCGGCGTCCCCGGTGGCCCGCGTGGTGCCGGGCGCGCGGATCAGGTCGGCCAGGTTGGGGCCCTGCCGCGCCCGCACCCACACTATCGGCGTCACCGCCGTCGGCTCCGGCACCGTCAGCGTACGGCTCAGATTCACCGGTTCCTCCGGAGACAGCGCCATCGCCGCCGCGCACCGGATGCCGTTCGGGCTCTCGGCGCAGCCCGACCGGCCCAGCAGTTCGGTACCCAGATCCCATTGCGCGACAGCCGAATTCGGTGGTGGTCCGGGCACCACCACGGTGTGGCGCAGGTTGACGGGGTGGGCGAAGCCGTTCGCGTCGTACTGGGTGACGGTGAAGTCGGTGATGCCGAACTGCACGCCGGGCGATCCGTCGTCGGTGGCGACGGCGGTGATCCGCACCCACGGCGTCTCGCCGTAGGGCAGCGCCGCGGTCAACGGCTCGCCGGCCTCGTCGAACCGCAGCGTGCTGGTGCCGTTGACGGTCGACACCTCCATCCGGCGCACCTGCGCGCCGACGGCGGTGGCGCTGGGGGTGATCGTGATGGTGGCGTTGGTGACCGGGTGGTCGAAATCGACCTGCAGCCATTGACCGATCGCCGACTGCAACGCGTTGGTCACCCAGCTCGTCGACGAGTCGCCGTCGATGGCGGCCGCCGGTCCGGCCGCGGGGGACACGTTGGGCAGCGCCGTCGAGTCCGACGCCGAACTCGACACCGACATGCGTCCGCCATTCCATTCGCCGTAGACCGACTCGGTGCCGCCTGCGGGGTAGTCGAGCACGCGGTTGAAGGTGTGCCGGGAATCGTCGGGGGTGCGAATCGCCGACGAATGGTCGTCGACGCGGCCGTAATCGGTTTCGCGGGCCAGCGGGGTGTCGGTGACGGTGACGAGCGGTACCGGCAGGCCCGCGCGCTGCGCGTCGGCGGTCAGCAGCATCGGCCCCAACGGCGGCCGGCCCAGCAGCCGGCGGCGCTCATCGAGCCGGAGCAGCGCCTCGGGTCCGCCGTCGACGCGGGCCATCGCATCGGTGTCGACCAGGTAAGGCGCCGACGGATTCGTTTCGGCATCCACCCGGTAGATCTCCACCGCCGGATACTTCGGCCGCAGCCCACTGTCGGTGATGAATCCTGCGAGCGTGCCGGGGCCGACCGGCTCGCCGAACTGCGCCACCTTCGACAAGCCGGGCGAACCGTCGATCGTCCGATGTACCAGCACGGGCCGCGCCGACCGCGAGTTCTCCGGATCCAGGTCGTTGCGCACAACGACATATGAAATACCTTGGCGGGCAAGCGTATCCGCCAGCCCCGCCGAGGGGCGTCCGGCGGCGAGCAGCCGCTGCACCGAATCGAGCGCACGGATGGTCTGCGGCGGCGTCAGCGGAATCGAGTCGCGCACTCCCCACGGGCTGCTGCCCAGCACTTGCAGCGGCTCGTCGTGGCTGGTGCCCCACACCTGGGTGGCGAACGGCGCACCCGGCACGACGAGCACGCGGCCCGGTGTGGGGTCGCCCGTGTTGTGGTCGTCGAGCCAGTCCGCGGCGTCGTGCCAGTAGCGCGGGATGGCGCTGAATGCGCCCGGCGCCGTGAGCCGCCCGGTCCACGCCAGCGACGTGGCCGCGGCCAGCGCGACGAGCACCACGACACCCACCGCGACGCGCTTGTCGTGTTCGGGGTGGGCGAATGCGTTGACCCACACCCGCCTCGGCGCGCTGCCCGGCAGCGGGATGCGGCCCAGCAGATGCGCCAGCCCGAGCGCCAGCGGCAGCCGCAGCAGCGGCTCGAGCTTGTGCATGTTGCGCAGCGGGGTGCCGCCCGCGTCGAGGAACTCCTGAACCTGTTGTGCCACTGGCGATCCCAGCCCGCCGGAGTATCCAGCGGCCAGCAAGACGATGCCGAGCAGCAGGATGGTGATGAGCCGACCGCGGGCAGGCATCGACCGCATCGCCAGCCCGGCCAGTCCAGCGGCGGCGACCAGCGTCGTCGCCAGCACCGCGACCGATCCCGTCACCAGCGAGGCACCGGCGGTGGCGGTGGGCGCGACGAACGGTGTCCAGACGTCGGTGCCGCGCAGCATCTCGGTCAGCGACATCCACTGTGTGGTGACGCCCGAAGACTCGATGAAGTCGAGGAACGGCGGACTGATCCGGCCCAACAGCACGAGCGCGACCACCCACCAACCGACCGCCAGCATCGCGCACGCCAACCACCACGCGGTGAAGCGCCACCACACCCGGTTGGGCCGGTGACAGGCCAGCCAGATCACCGCCGCCAGGCAGCCGGTGAGCGTGGCCACCGCGTTGACCGCGCCCATCAACGCAATCGCCAGCGCCGAACGGGCGGCCATGACGCGCACCGGGCGCTCACCACGCAACGCGAGGATGACCGGCAGCAGCACCCACGGCGCCAGCATCATCGGCAGCGTCTCGGAGGAGATCGCGCCGAGCGTGGTGAGCACCCGGGGTGACAATGCGAATGCGACGGCGGCGATGACGCGTGACGTGGGGCTGCCGATCCCCAGGGCTTCGGCCACCCGCAGCAGACCCCAGAACCCGACGACAAGCAGCAGCGCCCACCACAGCCGTTGCGTCACCCAGCCCGGCAGCCCCAGCAGGTCACCGGCCAGAAAGAAGGTCCCATGCGGGAACAGGTAGCCGTAGGCCTGGTTCTGCGCCTGGCCGAAGGGCAGCTCGCTGTTCCATAGGTTGAACGCGCGGGCCAGGAACCTCAGTGGATTCGCAGTGAGGTCGAGCTTGGTGTCGGGCGAGATCTGTCCGGGTGACTGGGCGAAGGTCAGGATCAGCGCGGCCGCAGCGACCACCCATAGCCAGCGCCGCGACAGCGGCGTGGAAGAGCTAACTGCGGTCGCCGTACTCGACCCTGTTGAGCACCGATGACGCCGGATCGCCCGCCTGCAGCGGAGGCTTGCTGTCCTGCTGCACCATCAGCGTCACACCGAAAATCGCCGCCGCGCCCAGCAACAGGCCGACAACAATGCTGGCCGCAGCGGGCACGACAAACCGGTCCATGCCGGTCAACGTAGCAGACGCGGCATGTCCGCTGATGAACGCGTGTTCTGGCGTTCGGGGACGTGCTGTGTGTGGGTCGGTTACGGCGATGGCGGTGCGGGTGTGCGCACGTCGACGAAATCATGGCGCGTGGCGAGCGGACCTGGCTCGACGAGCAAGGGATAGAACGCGGCTTCCGCACCTACTAGGGTCGAGGCCCATGGCCCGCACCCTGTTGTTACTCGCGTCGCTGTCCGGGCTCTTGCTGGCCTGCTCGCCCGCAGCGCAGGAGCCCGCCCCGCCCTCGACGTCCATCGCACGTCCCACCATCGTCGCGACCGCCGCGCCTGCGCCCGCAGCTCCGCCTGCAGCGGCGTGCGGTGACGGTCAGACGATGCTGGCCGGCATGTCGACCCGCGACAAGCTCGCGCAGCTGCTGATGGTCGGGGTCACCGGCGCCGCCGACGCGCGTGCCGTCGTCGACACTCACCACGTCGGCGGGATCATGATCGGCAGCTGGACCGACCTGTCGATGCTGTCCGACGGCTCGGTCGCCGACATCGCCGCCTCCGCCGGCCCGCTGCCGCTGGGGGTCAGCGTCGACGAGGAGGGCGGTCGGGTGTCGCGGCTGTCCGCCCTGATCGGAAGCCAACCGTCGCCGCGGGTACTGGCGCAGACTCGCACCCCCGAAGAGGTGTACGGCATCGCGCTGGAGCGTGGCCAAGCAATGCGCCAGCTCGGCATCACCATCGACTTCGCCCCGGTCGTCGATGTCACCGATGCTCCCGACGACACCGTGATCGGCGACCGGTCGTTCGGATCCGATCCGACCACGGTCACCGATTACGCCGGTGCGTACGCGCGCGGGCTGCGCGACGCCGGTCTGCTTCCGGTGCTCAAGCACTTCCCCGGGCACGGCCACGGCTCGGGAGATTCGCACGCGGGCAGCGTCGTCACCCCGCCGGTGACGGATCTGCAGAACAACGACCTGGTGCCGTACCGGACCCTGGACGCCCAAGCGCCCGTCGGCGTCATGGTCGGGCATATGCAGGTGCCCGGACTGACGGGCAGCGACCCGGCCAGCCTCAGCCCCGCCGCCTACGCGTTGCTGCGGTCGGGGGACTACGGCGGCCCGGCGTTCAACGGGCCGGTGTTCACCGACGACCTGTCCAGCATGCGGGCCATCACCGATCGGTTCGGCGTCGCGGAGGCCGCGCTGCGCGGGCTGCAGGCCGGCGCCGACACCGCGCTGTGGGTGTCCACCGACGAGGTGCCCGCGGTGCTGGACCGGCTGGAGAAGGCGCTCGCGGCCGGTGAGTTGACGATGTCGGGCGTGGATGCGTCGGTGCTGCGGATGGCCGCGGTCAAGGGCCCGAATCCGCGCTGCGGACGCTGACCGGTCACCCGTTGCTTACTCTGGAGTAATGGCAGGTGGAACGAAGCGTTTGCCGCGCGCCGTGCGTGAGCAGCAGATGCTCGACGCCGCGGTGCAGATATTTTCGGTCAACGGCTATCACGAGACCTCAATGGATGCGATTGCTGCCGAGGCCGAGATCTCCAAGCCGATGCTGTACCTCTACTACGGCTCGAAGGAAGAACTGTTTGGTGCCTGCCTGAGCCGCGAGCTAACCCGGTTCGTCGACGCTGTACGGGCAGAGATCGATTTCTCGCAGAGTCCAAAAGAGTTGCTGCGCAACGCGGTTCTGTCGTTCTTGACCTACATCGACACGAACCGGGCGTCGTGGATGGTGCTGTACATGCAGGCCACCAGCTCGCAGGCGTTCGCCCACACGGTGCGGGAAGGCCGCGAACGGATCATCGATCTCGTCGGCAGGCTGCTGCGGTCGGGCACGCGCCATCCCGAGCCGGACACCGACTTCGACATGATGGCGGTCGCGTTGGTGGGTGCGGGCGAGGCGGTGGCCAGCCGAGTCAGCACGGGCGACGCCGACGTCGACGAGGCGGCCGAGCTGATGATCAACCTGTTCTGGCGCGGCCTGAAGGGCACGCCGTCCGATCAGCCTGCGCACCCCGCGGCCGCCGGCTAGGTCCAAACCCGGGGGAGCCGTCGCCTCGTCGCCACCCACGTTTGAAGGCCGCTTCGGAGCATCCTGACCTGGAAGACATCGAAGCACAGGCATTGCCTGGAAGAGGTGGACTCAGATGGCCGAAACGAAGATCCAGCACCAGACGACGTCTCGTGGTCTGGTGTGGCGCAGTCTGGGCATGTTGCGGGCGGTGCGTGGCCTCATCGTGGTCCTGCTCTGGACATCCGGCAACGCGTTCACGACCACCTCCAGTCGCTGTCCCTGGACTTCTTCGTCGGGTCGCGCACTGGCGAGCTCATCCAGCGTGTAACGACCGAATCCGCTGGCGTGCAACGCCTTCTGACAGGCTGCCTCCTACCTCCGCTCATCGACACGGTTGTGCTGGCCGTGGCAATCGGCTACCTGCTGGCCATCTCGTGGCAGATGACGGTCGCCGCATTGGTCCTCACGCCGCTGGCCTTGATCACACTGAAATTCGCGGGCGGCCACGTCCAGGCGGCGGTGCGACGGGAGATGAACGCAGACCGCGCGATGGCCGCCGAGCTTGAGCAGACGGTCAGCGGGATCGCCGAGATCCAGATGTTCAACGCACAGTCGCTACGCAGCAAGCGATTTCACGAGGTGTCGGAGGACGCCGCGAAGAGTTCGGCGTCCTCCGTGGTGTGGATGCAGGCCACGGCGAACGGGTCTCAGGTGTTCATCGCTCTCAGTACCGTCGTGGTGTTGCTGGTGGGCATCGGGTTTAGCTCAAACTTTGGTCTGACGTTCGCCGGCCTTTTGGTGTTCGCCGGAATGGTGCCGACGATGTTCGGGGCGGTCCAACGGGTCATGGGCGCGTACACCACATACCAGTCGGTGGCGCCGAACGCAGCCTCGACCTACGACTTGCTCGATACCCGCCCCTCGGTTCGGGAACCCGCGGACGCCGTCCCGCTCGGCGACGTGCACGGGAACCTCGTGTTCGAGGACGTGACGCAACCTTCGATGCCGAGCACGAGAACTGGTCGGACCTGCGTGGTGTCGGTGGCGACACGCCGCCGTGCAAGTGGTGGGGCGCAGCGATCTTCACGCGCGGGCGTCGCTGTGGCTGCAGGAGGTGGTGGAAACCGCCCGGTCGACCGGCGACTACCGGTGGAGCAACGGGACCAGCCGGTTCAATCTCGGCCTGTTCCGCGGCGTCTCGGGGGTCGGCTACACCGCGTTGCGGCGGGTCGACCCTTCGCTTCCCAACGTCTTAATCTGGGAGTAATTCGCAATGGTCGCCGAGACTGCGGGGAGATCGCGAAATCCCGCGGAATCGCGATCTGTGCGCAGTCTCGGCGCAATTAGGATTAGGGCGCCGTCACCGTGCCCTTGAGATGGGGGTCGCCCTTCGTGAGGTGGCGCAGCGTGAGCTCCCAGCCGGCGGAGATGCGCTCGACGTAGAGCCCGGCGCGGGCCGGCAACACCACCGGCTTGGCGAAGCGCACCGAATACTTCACGGCGTCCGGCAGCTGACCCTCGATGTTCGCTAGAACCGCTGCGGCGGTGAACATTCCGTGCGCGATGACGGTCGGGAACCCGAACAACTTCGCGGCGATCGGGTTGGTGTGGATCGGATTGTGGTCACCGCCCACCGAGGCGTAGTGGCGGATCTGGCCCGGCGTGATGCGCAGCACGGCGTTCGGCGGCCCCAGCTTCGGCTGCTTTTGCGGCGGCGGCTTCGGCTCGTCGGACAGGCTCGTGCGCTGCTGATGCAGGAATGTCGTCACCTGGTGCCACGCCGTCTCGTTGCCGACGTTGATCTCGGTGACTATGTCGACCAGCAGCCCCCGCCGGTGCTCGCGCAGGTTTTCCGCGTGCACCTGCACCGAGACGGCGTCGGTCACCAGGACGGGCCGGTATTGCGTGATGTGGTTCTCGATGTGCACCGAACCCATTGCGGCGAAAGGGAAGTCGAATCCGGTCACCAGCGACATCACGGTCGGGAAGGTCAGCGCGAACGGGTACGTCAGCGGCACCGCGTCGCCGAACCGCAAGCCGGTGACATTCGCGTATGCCGCGACGTTGGCCGGGTCGATGGACAGGTCCTCGACGGTCAGGGTGCGGTCGGGCAGGGTGTCGCCGCGCGGCATCAACGGCAGCGCGCCGGCCGCCGCGCGGAGCAGGTTCTTCAGCCCACTGGGTTGCGTCATTGTCTAAACCCTAGGCGCCAAGCATGGCCTGGCCGCACACCCGGATCGTGTTCCCGGTGACGGCATTGGACGCCGGGCTGGCGAAGTAGGCGATGGTCTCGGCGACGTCGACCGGCTGCCCGCCCTGATACAGCGAGTTGAGCCGGCGGCCCACCTCACGCGTGGCCAGCGGGATCGCTTCGGTCATCTTCGTTTCGATGAACCCGGGTGCGACGGCGTTGATCGTGATGCCCTTCTCGGCCAGCACCGGCGCCAGCGCGTCCGTGAGCCCGATCATGCCGGCCTTGGTGGTGGCGTAATTGGTCTGCCCACGGTTGCCCGCGATGCCGGCCATCGACGACAGCCCGACGACGCGACCGCCCTCACCCAGGGTGCCGTTGTCCACCAGGCCCTCGGTAAGCCGAAGCGGCGCAAGGAGATTGACGGCGATGACGGAATCCCAGCGCGCTTCGTCCATGTTGGCCAGCAGCTTGTCGCGGGTGATGCCGGCGTTGTTGACCAGGATGTCGGTGCGGCCGCCGTGGTGCTCACGCAAATGCTCGGTGATTTTCTCGACGGCGTCGTCGGCGGTGACGTCGAGGGTCAGCGCGGTGCCTCCGACCTTGCCCGCGGTCTCGGAGAGTGCGTCGGAGGCACCCTCGACGTCGACGGCCACCACCTTGGCACCGTCGCGCGCGAACACCTCGGCGATGGTGGCGCCGATACCGCGCGCGGCACCCGTCACCACCGCGACCTTGCCGTCCAGCGGCTTGTCCCAGTCCGCCGGTGGCGCCGAGTCGGCCGAGCCGACGCGGAACACCTGCCCGTCGACATAGGCAGACTTCGCCGACAGGAGGAACCGCATGGTCGACTCGAGTCCGGTCGCGGCCGGCTTTGCCTCCGCCGACAGGTAGACCAGTGCCGCCGTCGCCCCGCGCCGCAGCTCCTTACCCAGCGAGCGGGTGAACCCCTCCAACGCGCGTTGCACGGTCCGCTCGTGCACGCTTCCGGTCTCCTCCGGCGTGGTGCCGACGACGACGATTCGCCCGCTCGGCCCGAGGTTGCGCAGCAGCGGGGTGAAGAACTTGTAGAGCCCCTTCAGGTCAGCCGGTTCGGTGATGCCGGTGGCGTCGAACACCAGCCCGCCGAACGAGTCTGCCCAGCGGCCGCCGAGGTTGTTCGAGACCACGTCGTAGTCCTCGGCCAGCGCCGTGCACAACGGTTCGACGACGCGGCCCTCGCCGCCGATCAGCAGCGTGCCGGCCAGCGGCGGATCGCCGGGACGGTAGCGGCGCAGCGTCTCGGGCTGTGGGATGCCGAGCTGCTTGGCGAGGAACGACCCGGGCGCCGAGTGGACGATTTGCGAGTACAGGTCGGTAGCCATGACATGAACTTACTCCAGAGTAAGAACGGTGGGTAGTATGGGCCCATGGCCACAAGCAATTCCCGACGGGTCGCCATCCTCGGCGGCAACAGAATTCCGTTCGCCCGGTCGGATGGCGCCTACGCCAACGCCTCCAACCAGGACATGTTCACCGCAGCGCTGGGCGGGCTGATCGACCGGTTCAACCTGAGCGGCGAGCAGCTCGGCGCGGTGATCGGCGGCGCGGTGCTCAAACACAGCCGCGACTTCAACCTGATGCGCGAATGCGTGCTGGGCAGCTCTCTGTCGCCGTACACGCCGGCGTTCGACCTGCAGCAGGCTTGCGGCACGGGGCTGCAGGCGACCATCGCCGCCGCCGACGGAATCGCTGCGGGACGGTACGAGGTGGCGGCCGCCGGCGGAGTGGACACCGCTTCGGATGCGCCGATCGCGTTCGGCGACGACCTGCGGCGGGTGCTGCTCGGGCTGCGGCGCTCTAAGTCCAACGTCGACCGGCTGAAGCTCGTCGGGAAGCTGCCCGCGGCGCTTGGGGTGGAGATCCCGGTCAACAGCGAACCGCGCACCGGTCTGTCGATGGGTGATCACGCAGCCATCACCGCCAAGGAAATGGGCATCAAGCGCGTCGACCAGGACGAGCTCGCCGCGGCCAGCCACCGCAACATGGCGGCCGCCTACGACCGGGGCTTCTTCGACGACCTCGTCACCCCGTTCCTGGGCCTGTACCGCGACAACAACCTGCGGCCCGATTCGTCGCCCGAGAAGCTGGCCACGCTCAAGCCGGTATTCGGTGTGAGGGCCGGTGACGCGACGATGACAGCGGGCAACTCGACGCCGCTGACCGACGGCGCCTCGGTGTCGCTGCTCGCCTCCGGTGAGTGGGCCGCCGCGCACTCAATCGAGCCGCTGGCATATTGGGTCGACGGCGAGACCGCGGCCGTCGACTACGTCAACGGCAAGGACGGCCTGCTGATGGCGCCCACCTACGCGGTGCCGCGGCTGCTGGCCCGAAACGGGTTGAGCCTGCAGGACTTCGACTTCTACGAGATCCACGAGGCGTTCGCGTCGGTGGTGCTCGCGCACATGCAGGCATGGGAGTCGGAGGAGTACTGCAAGGAACGGCTGGGCCTGGACGCCGCTCTGGGCTCGATCGACCGGTCGAAGCTCAATGTCAACGGGTCGTCACTGGCCGCCGGCCATCCGTTCGCCGCCACCGGTGGGCGGATCGTTGCGCAGTTGGCCAAGCAGCTCGCCGAGAAGAAGCAACCGGAAACCGGCCAGCCGGTCCGTGGGCTGATCTCGATCTGCGCGGCCGGCGGACAGGGCGTCACCGCCATCCTCGAGGCCTAAGCGGCCTCACGCGCCGTATCAATGAGAAGCTCCGGAATGGGATCTTCGCAGGGCCTGTAACGGCCGTCCGGGGGCCGTCGATACATCGGATAGCTCCGTGTTGGCGTCTGACCCCCCGACCCGACGTCAGCACGGGGCTCTTATTTTCGTGCTCCGGATGCTTCGATGGTGAGCATGCAGACCAGCCTCAGCATCGTCGGATTACTCGGTGACACCAGCGGCCGTTCGCCTGTCGACGCGTTCGTGCAGAACCTTGCCCAGCTGCGGGATGACGGCTTCCGCAGAGTCTGGATGGCCCAGCTGCCCTACGACCCCGACCTGCTGACCTTGCTCGCGGTGGCGCTGCGCGAGGTCGACACATTGAGGTGGGATCCGGGGTGATCCCCATCCAGGTTCAGCATCCGATGCAGTTGGCCCAGCGTGCCCTCACCCTCAACGTGATCGCTGGTGGCCGCTTCAGCCTTGGCATCGGGATGAGCCACCGCATGGTCACCGAGACGATGTGGGGCGTCTCCTGGGACAAACCGCTGCGCCAAATGCGCGAGTACCTCGACGGCCTGATGCCACTGCTGGCCGGGCAACCCGCCGAGGCGGTAGGACAGGTGTGGACCACGCGCGGGTCGGTGCAGATCCCCGGCGCGCCGACACCGGACGTGTACATCGCCGCATTGGGCCCGCAGATGCTGCGGCTCGCGGGCAGGCGCACCGCCGGAACGCTCACGTGGATGACCGGGCCCAAGACACTGGCCGAACACGTCGTGCCGACGCTGCGCGAAGCGGCGGCCGAAGCCGGCCGCGCCGAGACCGCCGTGCGGGTCGCGGCCTCGCTGCCGGTGAGTGTCACCGACGACGTCGCGGGCGCGCGCGCCCAGGCCGCCAAGGAGTTCGCGATCTACGGGCAGCTGCCGTCGTACCGGGCGATGCTGGACCGGGAGGGGTTCGCCGGGCCCGAGGACGCCGCGATCATCGGCGACGAGAAAACGGTGTCCGATCGCCTCGACGAGCTGAGCGCGGCAGGGGTCGATGAGTTCGTGGGTGCGGTCTTCGATGCCTCCGCCGAAGTGCGCTCCCGCACCCGAGCCCTGCTGCGGAAAAAGGACGGCTGAAGATGCAAATTTCCTCTGGCGCGGGGGGTGCACGCGGCGTACGATCGATCGCACGACGGGTTCGGGAGTGACTGATCCAAAGAGCCGGCATAAGGGATGAAAGCCGGACGCGCGAGATTAATAAGACGCACCCAAATGTCCTCCCGGACCCGCCCTTTTTGTGCCTGAAGGGGTGCGGCTAGCCACACCTGAGATGTGCCGGGCACCACCATGGATCGCGGGCGGGACGACCGTCACGATGGTTCACGTGACCACGACCACCGCGGCGCCGACCGCCGTCTCCGCCGAACGCGACTCGACCCGCACGCTGCTCACTCCGCTGCGCGCCCAGGCGTGGCGCACCTACCTGTATTTCGTGCTGATCAGCGTGCTCGCGATCATCGGTGTCGTATTCATCTTCTGCGCCGGGCTCGCATCCGGACTACTGATCGTCACGCTGGTCGGCATTCCGCTGCTGGCGGGGGTGGTGCTGAGCGGGCGCGCATGGAGTCTCACCCTTCGTGTGGCTGGCGTTTGGTGAGCCGTTCGTCTCATTCGGCGAACCGGTCGATTCACTATGGGCGTACTCGCTGCTTGCGGTCGCGGGCGTGGTCGCGCTGTACCTGCTGGGCTGGGTGATGCTGGGCCTCAGTCGGGCACACGTGTGGCTGGCCGGGACACTGCTCGGCCCGACCGACCGGGAGCGGCGGCTGGTGCAGCTGGAGCGGGCCCGCGCCGACGTCGTCGACGATTCCGCCGCCACCCTGCGCCGCGTCGAGCGCGACCTGCACGACGGTACCCAGGCGCGGCTGATCACCGTGGCGATGGCGCTGGCTCGCGCCGACGAGCACCTGGCGAGATCGTCCGATGTGCCGCGGGCCCGCGAACTTGTCTCCGACGCGCTGGCCAACACCAAGGACACGCTGACCGAGCTGCGCGATCTGGTCCGCGGAATCCGCCCGCCCGCACTCGATCTCGGCCTGGGGCCGGCAGTTCAGACGCTGGCGGCGCGCAACCCGATCCCGGTCGACGTGTCCGTCGACCTGGCGGTGCGACCGTCGATTGGGGTGGAGACCATGGCCTACTTCTGCGTGGCCGAGCTGCTGGCCAACGTGTCGCGGCACTCGGGAGCGAGCCGCGCCGCCGTGCGGATCGACAGCGACGCACACGAACTGCGGATCACCGTGGAGGACAACGGTTCCGGCGGCGTACAGGTGGGCAACGGGTCGGGGCTGACCGGGCTGCGGGACCGCCTGGCGATGCTCGTTGGAATCGACAGGGCCGGTGGTCCCACCATCGTCACCGTCGTGGTGCGCCTGGAGCCGAGCAGTGACCCGGCGGCCATCGCCGAGGCAGCGCGACCGCGGGACGGCTTCGCAGTCACTGAGCGACGGGCACGAGGTGGTGGCCAGAATCCGGCACCGCCGACGAACTGCGGATGTGGCTTCGACGAGTGCAAGCTGGACGTCGCCGTCGGCCGCATCGCCGACTTTCACCGACGAAGGCTTGGTGGCCGCGGTGTGGCGCAGCTATCTTTCGATCACCGAGCGCGCCGTCGAGAAGTCACGTCTCGGCCATCTTCACCAAGCTGATCTGCCGCCGTCCAGGCGCATCACCGCTGTGACTTGCGTGGTGAACTATCATGACGAAGACGCAAAGGCCCCCAATTTCGTTGCGAAATGGGGGCTTTTGCGTCTTCTCGCGGAGCCTTAGAAGGCGGCCTCGTCCAGTTCCATCACCTCGTTGTCGAGGGTGTCGATGACCTGACGGGTGCTGGTGAGCAGCGGCAGGAAGTTCTTCGCGAAGAACGACGCCACGGCGATCTTGCCCTCGTAGAAGGCGCGATCGTCACCACTGGCCCCGGCGTCGAGCGCCTCGACCGCCACGGCGGCCTGCTTCTGCAGCAGCCAGCCGAGAACCAGGTCACCGACGCTCATCAGGAAGCGCACCGAACCCAGGCCGACCTTGTAGACGTTGGCCGGATCCTCCTGCGCCGACATCAGGTAGCCGGTCAGCGTGGCCGCCATCGCCTGCACGTCGGTCAGCGCGGTCGCCAGCAGCTCCCGCTCGGCCTTCAGCCGGCCGTTACCGGACTCGTTCTTGACGAACTGCTCGATGTGCCCGGCCACGTGCGCCAGCGCCACACCCTTGTCGCGGACGATCTTGCGGAAGAAGAAGTCCTGCGCCTGGATGGCGGTGGTGCCCTCGTACAGCGAGTCGATCTTCGCGTCGCGGATGTACTGCTCGATCGGGTAGTCCTGCAGGAAGCCCGAACCGCCGAACGTCTGCAGGCTCTCGGTCAGCTTGGCGTAGGCCTGCTCCGAGCCGACGCCCTTGACGATTGGCAGCAGCAGGTCGTTGACCTTGACGGCCAGCTCGGGGTCGATGCCGTGCACGGCCTTGGCCACCGCGGCGTCCTGGTAGGTGCCCGTATAGATGTACAGCGCACGCAGACCCTCGGCGTAGGCCTTCTGGGTCATCAGGGACCGACGCACGTCGGGGTGGTGCGTGATGGTCACCCGTGGCGCGGTCTTGTCGGTCATCTGGGTCAGGTCGGCGCCCTGCACGCGGCTCTTGGCGTACTCGAGAGCGTTGAGGTAGCCGGTCGACAGCGTGGCGATGGCCTTGGTGCCGACCATCATGCGGGCCTGCTCGATGACGTCGAACATCTGGGCAATGCCCTCGTGCACCTCGCCGACGAGCCAGCCCTTGGCCGGGACGTCGTGCTGGCCCAGCGACAGCTCGCAGGTGGCCGAGACCTTGAGGCCCATCTTGTGCTCGACGTTGGTGACGTACACGCCATTGCGCTCGCCGATCTCGCCGGTCTCGAAGTCGAACAGGAACTTCGGCACGAAGAACAGCGACAGACCCTTGGTGCCCGGGCCCGCGCCCTCGGGGCGGGCCAACACCAGGTGGAAGATGTTCTCGAACAGGTCGCCGGAGTCACCCGAGGTGATGAACCGCTTGACACCGTCGATGTGCCAGGAACCGTCGTCTTGCTTGACGGCCTTGGTGCGGCCGGCGCCGACGTCCGAACCCGCATCGGGCTCGGTGAGCACCATGGTGGAGCCCCAGCCGCGCTCGGCGGCGATGACGGCCCACTTCTTCTGCTCTTCGGTACCGAGGTGGTACATGATGTTGGCGAATCCGGCGCCGCCGGCGTACATCCACACGGCCGGGTTCGCGCCGAGGATGTGCTCGTGCAGCGCCCACATCACCGCCTTGGGCATCGGGGTTCCGCCGAGCGCCTCATCCAGGCCGACGCGGTCCCAGCCGGCGTCCTGCACGGCGCGCACCGACTTCTTGAAAGCCTCGGGCAGCGTCACCGAGAATGTCTTGGGGTCGAAGGTCGGCGGATTGCGGTCGCCTTCGACGAACGATTCTGCGATCGGGCCCTCGGCCAGCCGAGCCATCTCGCCCAGCATTTCGCGGGCGGTGTCGACATCCAGGTCGGCGTACTCGCCCTCGCCAAGCGCCTTGTCGAGGCCGAAGACCTCGAACAGGTTGAATACCTGGTCACGGACATTGCTCTTGTAGTGGCTCACTTTTCCTCCTCGTCGAGAACGCCACTTGTGGTTGGGTACTTCGGATAAGTTACCCACCAGTAACTGCCCCGAACTATACCGCTCGGTAACTTCAACACCAAGCAGGTGTGAGCAATTTCCACGAGCTAAGTAACCCGGTGGTTGGTCGGGCGGGCGAAACCGCAGTTGACGCGTGTCTGAGCTGCGCTTTCACGGTGCTGTGATGATGGTCACTGGGCCGCCCGTTAGGGTGGTCGGGTGCTTCGTGTCGCGGTCTGGGGAACAGGAAATATGCCGTGGGCACCCGAGCCGACGGCGGCAATACGACGACCGGCCAACCGGCCGCTCGGGGCTATCGACTGGTTGGCAACCCAGAAACCCGGCATCTAGGACGGCATCGAGGTGCGGCTGCATCCGCCGTTGCCCGCCGAGGTGGAAGCGCAGCGCTGGGCTGAGTAGGGCCGCGACCCCGCCAGCCAAGGCAACAAGAGTCACACCGGCCCCAGTCGTCTCTGGCCGGGACCATGCTGGTTTTGCCCGCCTCTCAGCGACAAATTCGTTGCTGTGACGGCGGCGTCCCGTCACCACCGCAGTCTGGCCGTGGTGCCTCGCGGCGCTTGCGGCGGTTGTCGCTGCAAAGTCGCGACTAGGTGGGCACTTTGGGTAGTGGTATCCCCAGTGGCTCGTGTGACGGTAGTGACGCGTCGCAGAGCGACAGTCCGAATGCGCTAACGCCGATCGCGAGGATGGCCGCGGCGCATTGATACGTGTGAAGATGGATTTTGACATGAGTCCCACGAATCTCAGCCCCACCTCGCTACGGGAGGCGTTCGGCCATTTCCCCGCCGGTGTCATCGCGATCGCAGCCGAAGTGGATGGCATCCGGGTCGGCCTGGCTGCGAGCACGTTCGTGCCGGTCTCGCTGGAGCCGCCGCTGGTCTCGTTCGCCGTGCAGAACACCTCGACCACGTGGCCCAAGCTCAAGGACCTGCCGTATCTGGGCATCAGCGTCCTTGGCGAGTCGCATGACGAGGCCGCACGCACACTGGCCGCCAAGACGGGCGACCGGTTCGCGGGGCTACAGACGACGTCGACCGACAGCGGCGCCGTGTTCGTCGAGGGCACCAGCGTGTGGCTGGAGAGTTCGATCGAGCAGCTGATCCCCGCAGGCGATCACACCATCGTCATTCTGCGGGTCAGCGACATCACCGTGCATCCGGACGTGCCGCCAATTGTGTTTCACCGCAGCACCTTCCGCCGGCTGGGCGGCTAACCGGCTCGTCATTAGACGCCGCTACGGCAGCTCGCCAAGTTCTTCCCGGTAGCCCTGAATGCGCTGCTCGATCTCGGCGGCGTCCTCAGGCCGCCCTTCCTTGCGGGCAAGATCGGCGCGGACGGACAGCTCGCGGATCGCGGTACGAATGTCGTTGACGCTGTGGGTTTCTCGCATGACGTTGACGCTGCCTTTCCGGTTTGTGGCACGCGCGCAAATGCGACCGGCAGTCGGTTGCGGCTCTCATAGAGGCTACCCGGATCTGCCGTGATCTATAGGTGCTTAGCGGCCCCAACCTATGTTCTTCGCCCGAGCGGTCATTGCTCGGGCTGCGCGGCAACCGTGTCGAGCCTGTGGTCGTCAGTGAATGACGGAGGCGTGACACCGAACAGCCGGATTGTGGCGCTGGCCAGCGGGTACTGTTACTTCCCGTGGCGGGCGGCGAACAGGGGGGTCAACCGATCCAGCAAGCGCAGGCCCAGGAGCTCGAAGGCCCGAGTGCGCGGCTGGTCGACTCGATTCGTCCGGCGCCTGCCGCGATGAGGCACGCGACGGCGGCCCTGTTCGGAACCGATGAGGCCGTGAAAGGGAGTCCTGGTGGCTGGTCCGGGGTGGCAGTTCTGGGTCGACCGGGGCGGCACGTTCACTGACATCGTGGCGCGCCGGCCGGACGGGCGCCTGCTGACGCACAAGCTGCTGTCGGAGAACCCCGGGCGCTACCGCGACGCGGCGGTGGCCGGGATCCGTGCGCTGCTCGGGACCGCCGACAATGCGTCGGTTGAGGCGGTGCGGATGGGCACCACCGTGGCGACCAATGCGCTGTTGGAGCGCAAGGGTGAGCGCACGCTGCTGGTGATCACCCGCGGTTTCGGCGACGCGCTGCGCATCGCCTACCAGAACCGTCCGCGCATTTTCGACCGGCACATCGTGCTGCCGGAGATGCTCTACGAACGGGTCGTCGAGGTCGACGAGCGGATCACGGCCGAGGGTACGGTACTGCGCGCGCCCGATCTGGAAACGCTGGGCGAGTACCTGCGGCAGGCCCACGATGACGGGATCCGCGCGGTCGCGGTGGTGTGCGTGCACAGCTATCTGTACCCGGCACACGAGCGACAGATCGGCAAGCTGGCCGAGCAGATCGGTTTTGCCCAGGTCTCGCTGTCGTCGGAGGTCAGCCCGTTGATGAAGCTGGTCCCGCGTGGCGACACCACCGTGGTCGACGCGTACCTGTCGCCGGTGCTGCGCCGCTACGTCAACCAGGTGGCAGACCAGATGCGTGGTGTGCGGCTGATGTTCATGCAGTCCAACGGCGGGTTGGCGGAGGCGGGCCACTTCCGCGGCAAGGACGCGATCCTGTCCGGCCCGGCCGGGGGCATCGTCGGCATGGTGCGGATGTCGGCACTGGCCGGCTTCGACCACGTCATCGGCTTCGACATGGGCGGCACCTCGACCGACGTGTCGCACTACGCCGGTGAATACGAGCGCGTGTTCACCACCCAGGTCGCCGGGGTGCGGCTGCGCGCTCCGATGCTGGACATCCACACGGTGGCCGCGGGCGGTGGGTCGATCCTGCATTTCGACGGCAGCCGCTACCGGGTCGGCCCGGACTCGGCTGGCGCCGACCCGGGCCCGGCCTGCTACCGCGGCGGCGGCCCACTCGCCGTCACCGACGCCAACGTGATGCTCGGCCGGATCCAGCCTGCGCACTTCCCGGCGGTGTTCGGTCCCGGCGGCGACGAGCCGCTCGATGACGAGATCGTGCGGCGTCGCTTCGCAGAGCTTGCCGCCGACATCCGGGTGGCCACGGCTGACGACCGGTCGCCCGAGCAGGTCGCCGAGGGGTTTCTGCAGATTGCAGTGGCGAATATGGCCAACGCGGTCAAGAAGATCTCCGTGCAAAAGGGCCACGACGTGACCCGGTACGTGCTGACCACGTTTGGCGGCGCCGGTGGACAGCACGCGTGTGCGGTGGCCGACGCGCTCGGCATCCGCACGGTGCTCGTCCCGCCGATGGCCGGTGTGCTCTCCGCGCTCGGAATTGGTCTGGCCGACACCACCGCGATGCGGGAGCAGTCCGTCGAGATCCGGCTTGAGGCCGCCGCCATGGACAGGTTGGCCCATGTCGCGGACTCCCTGGAGCAGACCGCCCGCGCCGAGTTGCTTGACGAGGGCGTCCCGCCCGAGCGGATCCGGGCGGTTCGCCGGGTCCATTTGCGGTACGACGGAACCGACACCGCGGTGCCGGTCGAGTTGGCCGGGCTCGAGGCGATGACCTCCGCGTTCGAAGCCAACCACCGCGCCACGTACTCGTTCCTGATGGACCGTCCGCTGATCGCCGGAGCCGTCTCGGTCGAGGCGACTGGGCTCACCGAGCAAGCGGACCTAACTCACCTGGGCGATCAGGTCGCGGGCGACGCCGACGCGTCAGGAACTGTCCGGGTCTACTCGGCTGGATCGTGGCGCGACGCCCCGCTGCGTCACCGGGAGCGGATGCGGCCAGGGGATGCCGTGACTGGCCCGGCGATCATCGCAGAGGCCAACGCCACCACCGTCGTCGATGACGGCTGGCGGGCGACGATCACCGACTCCGGGCACCTGCTCGCCGAGCGAGTCGTCGCGCCCGCGCAGCCCGATGCCGGCACCGAAGCCGACCCAGTGCTGCTGGAGATCTTCAACAACCTGTTCATGTCGATCGCCGAGCAGATGGGCTTCCGGCTGGAATCCACCGCCCAATCGGTGAATATCCGTGAGCGGCTGGACTTTTCGTGCGCGCTGTTCGATCCTGACGGCGACCTCGTCGCCAATGCCCCGCACATTCCGGTGCATCTCGGCTCGATGGGCACGACCGTCAAGGAAGTGATCCGCCGGCACTCCGACGATATGAAGCCCGGCGACGTATATGCGGTCAACGACCCGTACCACGGCGGCACCCATCTGCCAGACATCACCGTCATAACCCCGGTGTTCGACAGCCACCGAGAGCGCGTCTTGTTCTTTGTCGCCTCGCGTGGACACCACGCCGAAATCGGCGGGATCACGCCGGGCTCCATGCCGGCCAACAGCCGCGAAATCCACGAAGAGGGCGTGCTTTTCGACAACTGGCTACTCGCGGACAACGGACGGTTTCGCGAAGCCGAGACCCGGCGCCTGCTTGCCGACGCGCCGTTCCCGTCCCGCAATCCCGACACCAACCTCGCCGATCTTCGCGCGCAGATCGCGGCCAACCAAAAAGGCGTCGACGAGGTCGGCAGGATGATCGACCACTTCGGCCTCGACATCGTCCAGGCCTACATGCGCCATGTGCAGGACAACGCCGAGGAAGCCGTCCGCCGTGTCATCGACCGGCTCGACGACGGTGAATACCGCTACCAAATGGATTCGGGCGCAACGATCGCCGTGCGCGTCATCGTCGACCGCGCCACCCGCAGCGCGACCATCGACTTCACCGGAACCTCGCCGCAGCTGGGCACGAACTTCAACGCGCCGTCGTCGGTGGCGACGGCCGCGGTGCTCTACGTGTTCCGCACTCTGGTCGCCGACGATATCCCGCTCAACGACGGCTGCCTGCGTCCGCTGTACATCGTCATCCCGGATCAGACGATGCTCTCGCCGACCGACCCAGCCGCGGTTGTCGCCGGCAACGTCGAAACCTCACAGGCCATCACCGGCGCGCTGTTCGCCGCGCTGCGGGTGCAGGCGGAAGGCGCAGGGACGATGAACAACGTCACCTTCGGCAACGAACGACACCAGTATTACGAAACCGTCGGATCGGGCTCCGGGGCCGGTGACGGTTTCGACGGAGCGTCGGTGGTGCAGACGCACATGACGAACTCCCGGCTCACCGATCCTGAAGTGCTCGAATGGCGCTTCCCAGTTTTGTTGCGGGAGTTTGCGATTCGGCTCGGCAGCGGTGGTGCCGGACGATGGCGCGGCGGTGACGGTGCCGTCCGCCGTATCGAGTTCAGCGAGCCCATGACAGTGAGCACGTTGTCCGGTCATCGGCGTGTCGCGCCGTACGGCATGGCCGGCGGCTCACCCGGGGCGCTGGGGCGCAACCGTGTCGAACGCGCCGACGGCAGCACCGTCGACTTGGGCGGCTGCGACTCCGCGGAAGTCCGGCCCGGCGACTCGTTGGTGATCGAAACTCCCGGCGGGGGCGGATACGGCAGTCCCTAACTTGCGACGAGTGGCCAGTTATGCCACGCGGTCCTGCAAATCGAGTGCAATAACTGGCCACTCGTCGCCATACGGCGGTCCCTAACGCCGAAACAGCTTGTTGCCCAACCAGACAACCGGGTCGTACTTGCGGTCGACCACCCGCTCCTTCATCGGGATGAGAGCGTTGTCGGTGATCTTGATGTTCTCGGGGCACACCTCGGTGCAGCACTTGGTGATGTTGCACATGCCAAGGCCGTGCTCCTGCTGCGCGGACGCCGGACGGTCCAGCGTGTCCAGCGGGTGCATGTCGAGTTCCGCGATGCGCATCAGATACCGCGGCCCGGCGAACGCCTTCTTGTTCTCCTCATGATCACGCACCACGTGGCAGGTGTTCTGGCACAGGAAGCACTCGATGCACTTGCGGAACTCCTGCGAGCGTTCCACGTCCACCTGGGCCATCCGGTACTCGCCGGGCTGCAGGTCCTTCGGCGGGGTGAATGACGGGATCTCCCTGGCCTTTTCGTAGTTGAACGACACATCGGTGACCAGATCGCGGATCACCGGGAACGTCCGCAGCGGCGTCACCGTGATCGTCTCCGTCTCGGAGAACGTCGACATCCGGGTCATGCACATCAGCTTTGGCCGGCCGTTGACTTCCGCCGAACACGACCCACACTTGCCGGCCTTGCAGTTCCACCGCACCGCCAGATCGGGCGCCTGGGTGGCCTGCAGCCGATGGATGATGTCGAGGACCACCTCGCCCTCGTTCACCTCGACGGAGAAGTCGTGCAGCGCGCCGCCCTCGTCGTCGCCGCGCCACACCCGCAGGCTCGCCTGGTAGGTCATTCAGCTTCTCCGTTCGGGGTGATCGGCGAGTTCCTCGTCGGTGAAGTACTTCTCCAGCTCGGAGATCTCGAACAACTCGAGCAGATCCGGTCGCACGGGAACCTGGTTCTCGCGGGTGATGCTGACGTCGGGTACCACGGGATCGCCACCGCCGGCGCGGCATACGAGAAGTGTCTTGCGCCAGTTCGGGTCCATCGACGGGTGGTCGTCGCGGGTATGGCCCCCGCGGCTCTCGGTGCGTTCGAGCGCCGCCTTGGCCACACATTCGCTGACCAGCAGCATGTTGCGCAGGTCGACGGCCAGGTGCCAGCCCGGGTTGAACTGGCGGTGGCCCTCGACCTGCACGTTCTTGTACCGCTCCCGCAGCTCGCTGAGCTTGTCGAGCGCCTCGGTCACCTCGCCGGCCTTGCGGATGATGCCGACCAGGGTGTTCATGGTTTCCTGCAGATCGGTGTGCAGGGTGTATGGGTTCTCCGGTCTGGCACCGTTGGTCGGGCCCTCGAATGGGGCCACCGCGAGCTTGGCGGCCGCGTCGACGGCGTCCTGAGATACCGCCGGCCGGTCGGAGAGCGCGCGCACATAATCGGCGGCGCCCAGCCCGGCGCGGCGGCCGAACACGATCAGGTCCGACAGGGAGTTGCCGCCCAGCCGGTTGGAGCCGTGCATACCGCCCGAGCATTCGCCCGCCGAAAACAGTCCCGGCGTTCTGGCCGCGCCGGTGTCGGGATCGACTTCGATGCCGCCCATCACGTAGTGACAGGTCGGCCCGACCTCCATGGGCTCCTTCGTGATGTCGACCTCGGCGAGCTCCATGAACTGGTGGTACATCGACGGCAGCCGGCGCTTGATCTCTTCGGCGGGCAGCCGCGACGCGATGTCGAGGAACACCCCGCCGTGTGGTGAATTGCGCCCGGCCTTGACCTCGGAGTTGATGGCGCGGGCCACCTCGTCGCGGGGCAGCAGGTCGGGGGTGCGGCGCGCGGAGTCGTTGTCCTTGAGCCACTGGTCGGCCTCGTCGATGGTCTCGGCGTACTGCCCTTTGAACACCGGCGGGATGTAGTCGAACATGAACCGGGTGCCCTCGGAGTTCTTCAGCACGCCGCCGTCGCCGCGCACACCCTCGGTGACGAGGATGCCCTTCACGCTGGGCGGCCAGACCATGCCGGTCGGGTGGAACTGGACGAACTCCATGTTGATCAGCGTCGCGCCCGAGCGCAGCGCAAGTGCGTGCCCGTCGCCGGTGTACTCCCACGAGTTCGACGTGACCTTGAACGATTTGCCGATGCCGCCGGTGGCCAGCACCACGGCCGGCGCCTCGAACAGAATGAACCGTCCGCTCTCCCGCCAGTAGCCGAACGCGCCGGCGATGCGGTCGCCGTCCTTGATCAGCTCGGTGATCGTGCATTCGTGGAACACCTTGATGCGGGCCTCGTAGTCGTCGAGCTCGGCCTTGTCCTCCTGCTGCAGCGAAACGATCTTCTGCTGGAGCGTGCGGATCATTTCCAGGCCGGTGCGGTCACCCACGTGGGCTAGCCGCGGGTACGTGTGGCCGCCGAAGTTTCGCTGACTGATCCGACCGTCTTTGGTGCGATCGAACAGCGCGCCGTAGGTCTCCAGCTCCCACACCCGGTCGGGGGACTCCTTGGCGTGCAGCTCGGCCATCCGCCAGTTGTTGAGGAACTTCCCGCCACGCATGGTGTCGCGGAAATGGACTTGCCAGTTGTCCTTGTCGTTGACGTTGCCCATCGCCGCCGCGCAACCGCCCTCGGCCATCACTGTGTGAGCCTTGCCGAACAACGACTTACACACCACGGCCACCCGCAGACCCCGCTCGCGCGCCTCGATCACGGCTCGTAACCCCGACCCGCCGGCACCGATCACGATCACGTCGTACTGGTGCCGCTCGACCTCAGCCATATACCCTCGCTTGCCTATTCGCCATAACCGTTATGAGAGTGCTTGTCAGCCAACGAATCGCAGATCGGAAATGGTGCCGCTGGCGACCAGCATGATGTAGAAGTCGGTCAGCACCAGGGTGCCCAGCGTGATCCATGCCCACAGCATGTGGCGGGTGTTGAGCACGCTGACCTGCGTCCAGAACCAGTACCGCACTGGGTGCTTGGAGAAGTGCTTGAGCCGGCCGCCGACGATATGCCGGCAGGAGTGGCAGGACAGCGTGTAGATCCACAGCAGGATGACGTTGACCACCAAAACAACGTTGCCCAAACCGAAGCCGAAGCCCGATGGCGAGTGGAACGCCACGATGGCGTCGTAGGTGTTGATCACCGAGATGGCCACGGCGGCATAGAAGAAGTACCGGTGGCTGTTCTGGATGATCAGCGGCAGTCGGGTCTCGCCGGTGTAGCGCGAATGCGGTTCGGCCACAGCGCATCCCGGCGGGGACTGCCACACCGAGCGGTAGTAGGCCTTGCGATAGTAGTAGCACGTCACGCGGAAGGCCAGCAGGAACGGCAGCGTGACGATCGCAAGCGGAACCAGCGGCGGGAACTCACCGAACCACACACCGAGGTGGCTGGACCCCGGTGCGCAGGATGCGCTGATGCACGGCGAATAAAAGGGCGTCAAGTAGTGGTAGTCCTCGACCCAATAGGCGCTCTGCCAGGACGCCCGGATGAGACCGTAGATGAGGAACGCGGCCAAACCGAGGTTGGTGAGCACCGTCGGCATCCACCACCGGTCGGTGCGCAGGGTGCGCTGTGGAATCTGGGCACGGCTCGGCGAAAAGACGCCGGTCGCCGTGCGGTCGGCGGTGGGTGCGCTCACTGTTCCCTTTCGGTGTGGTTGTATCCCGATTCGACAGCCGCTGCGCTAGCCGGCGACTCCTCTGTCGTCCTCATCGCCCCAGAAGCCGGTGTCATACGGGGTGTCCGGGATCGGGATTGTCTCGCCGGAATGGGGGCGATGGCTCACGCCCCGGGTGAGCTCCAGCTCCTCGGCGTCGATGTCGAGCCGGTCGATGTCGTTGAGGATGCGTTCGGCGTCATTGACGATGCGACGTGTGGCGGGGGTGTCCCCGTACTTCGACGCCAACGATGTCACGCACCGCCGCAGGCTACCGATTAGCTCGTGCAGCTCGGTAAGTTCGGTCGTGCTAGGCATTTGACCTCCTTGGGCTGAAGGGTGTCTCGGATCACAGTACGACACCCGATGCTAGCCACATCATGGAGTTAGCAGTGAGACAGATCACGTCGGAGAAACGGAGGTAGCTCGATGTCGAACGAGGTTCTGAAGGAGCGCGCCGAGGCTCTGCTGGCGCTGCACCAGCCCGGCAACCCGGTGATTTTGCCGACGGTTTGGGACGCCTGGTCGGCGAGGCTGGCGGTCGATGCGGGATTCGCCGCGCTCACGGTCGGCAGCCATCCCGTGGCCGATTCGATCGGAAAGGCGGACAACGAAGGCATGACGTTTGACGACGTGCTCACCCGCGTGAAGCAGATCACCGCGGCCGTCGACGTGCCGGTGTCCGTCGACATCGAATCCGGTTACGGAGAGCCGCCCACTCGCCTCATCGAGGGCCTGCTGGACTCGGGCGCCGTCGGGCTGAACATCGAGGACACCGTGCACAGCGAGGGCGGGCGGTTGCGGTCGGCCGGTGAGCACGCCGAATTCGTCGGCGCACTGCGGGCGGCGGCCGACGCCGCGGGCGTGCACGTCGTCGTCAATGCGCGGACGGACTTGTTCATCCGCCAGGACGGCGAGGAATCGGACCGTGTCGATCGCGCGATCGCGCGGCTGACGGAAGCGGCCGGGGCCGGCGCCGATGTGCTGTACCCGGTGGCGCGCCACGATCCGGATACGTTGCGGCGCTTGGCCGCCGAGCTGCCGCTGCCGATCAACGCGATCGCGCTGCCCGATCAGTCCGACCCCGCGTCGTTCGGACCGCTGGGCGTGGCGCGCGTCAGCTTCGGCCCATTCCTTCAGTTCGCGCTGGCCGAGCGCGCGAAAGAGATGCTGGCCCGCTGGACCTAGGCCGTTGTCGTGCTCGTCAATTAGTCTTGATGCAATGAGTCAAGCGAAACGCTATTTACTCTCGACGGCGCTGACGGCCGCAGCCGTAGCTGCGATGCCCGCGGTCGATACTGCATCGGCCGGCGCAGCTCCCTCTGACGCAACAATGGTGCCGCTGAGCAGCATCTACAGGAGTTGCGATTTCGGCGAAGTGGGGTATGTGTCGGCCAGCGGCTACGGCAGCGGCTTCGCGCTCATCGGCACTGATTCGAACAAGGTGACCGCCGAGGTACACCTGGCGCTAGGTACGCCGAACACGCCGTACCACGTCCGGCTGATCCAGGTACCCCGCCCGTCGTACCGCACCTGCAACGCGGGAGATTCGGGCACGGCGGCCGCCGTCCTGAACACAGACGCAAGCGGAACCGGACAGGTGACCCTCTCCGGCGATATCCAGTCAGGCACCACCGGTGTCTGGGTGTCAGTCGATGCGCCGCCGCCTCCCGGTCAGGTAATCGGCGACTTCTACACGTCCGAAGTCGTTACCAGCCTGACTTAGCCAGACGTGCGAATCCGGTGGAACCCTAAGGGCCCCACCGGATTCGGCGTCGTGAGCGTTACTTGCTCTCGATCGCAATGCGCTGCGCCTGGGTTCCGGCTGGGTTCTTGTAGGCACCGGCTACCTGGACGGTCAGCACGCCGGCGTCATAGGACGCGGAGATCGCGTCGCTGGTGACGTGCGCCGGCAGCTTGAACGACCGGCGGAACGTCCCGTAGCGGACCTCGCGGAGGGTGCGCCCGTCGTTCTCTTCGGCGCGCTCGTCGCGGCGCTCGCCGTGGATCACCAGCCGACCACGGTCCAGCTCGACGTTGACGTCCTTGTCGACGTCGACGCCGGCCAGCTCGAGCCGGACCACCGCGTCGTCGCCATCCTTGACGACCTCCGCGGCGGGGGTGAAGTCACCGGCGAACCAATCGTTGGCCGCCGCCGGGCCGAAGAAGTCCCGCACCCAACGGTCGATCTCCAACGTGGGTCGAGCCCACAGCGTCACGTTGCTCATCGTTTGTCACTCCTTGCTTCGGTGAGGCCGGCACCACGCCGGCCCGCTACCGCAATAACTTGAGTCGACCGCGCTCATGTTCCAGCTGCGCGTTCGCCGAAAGTGAACGCTTCTCGTCCGGCTCACACGCGGCCGGACCCGACAGTGAGCACACCGTGATAGGCGCTTCACACAAGGCGACATTGCGGCAATATCGGCTGCTTAACCTCTGCGGCATGCGGTCAACATCAAACGTCGTGGTCGTCGGCCACGGCATGGTCGGTCACCGGTTCGTCGAGGCGCTGCGCTCGCGCGACGCCGACGGCGCCTGGCAGGTGACCGTGCTCGCCGAGGAGGCCGACGCCGCCTACGACCGGGTCGGGCTCACCGGCTACACCGAGCACTGGGACCGCGGCCTGCTCGCGCTGCCCGGCAACGCCTACCGCGATGACGACCGGGTCGAGCTGCGGCTGGGCAGTCGGGTCACCGAGATCGACCGGGCCGCGAAGTCGGTCCTGACGGCCGACGGCGCCCAGGTCGACTATGACGCCCTGGTGCTGGCCACCGGCTCGTACGCGTTCGTGCCGCCGGTGCCCGGCCACGACCTGCCGGCCTGCCACGTCTACCGCACCCTTGACGATCTCGATGCGATCCGCGCCGACGCGCTTCGTGCGCTCGACGCCGGCCATGCCCCGGTGGGCGTGGTGATCGGCGGCGGGCTGCTGGGGTTGGAGGCCGCCAACGCGCTGCGCCAGTTCGGGCTGCATACCCACGTCGTTGAGATGGCGCCACGGCTGATGGCCCAGCAGCTCGACGAGGCGGGCGGTGCGCTGCTGGCCCGGATGGTCACCGAGCTGGGCATCGCGGTGCACGTCGACGTCGGCACCGACGCGATCGAATCCGTGCAGCACGCCGACGGCACCACGTCGGTGCGGGTATGCCTGTCCGACGGCGATGTCATCGACGCCGGGCTGGTCATCTTCGCGGCCGGTGTGCGGCCGCGCGACGAGCTGGCCCGCGCAGCAGGACTGGAGATCGCCGAACGTGGCGGTGTGCTCACCGATCTGTCTTGTGCGACATGGGATCCCAACATCTACGCGGTCGGCGAGGTGGCCGCTATCGAGGGCCGCTGCTACGGGCTGGTGGGTCCCGGCTACACCAGCGCCGAGGTGGTCGCGGACCGGCTGTTGGGCGGCGGCGCCGAGTTCCCCGAGGCCGACTTGTCGACCAAGCTCAAGCTGCTGGGCGTCGACGTGGCCAGCTTCGGTGACGCGATGGGCACCACCCCGGACTGCCTCGAGGTGGTGGTCAACGACGCGGTCAACCAGACCTACGCCAAGCTGGTGCTCTCCGACGATGCCAAGACGCTGCTCGGCGGGATCCTGGTGGGCGACGCCTCGTCGTACGGCGTGCTGCGGCCGATGGTCGGCGAGGCGCTGCCCGGCGATCCGCTGGCGCTGATCGCCCCGGCCGGATCCGAAGGCGGCGGCACGTTGGGTGTCGGTGCGCTGCCGGCCGCCGCACAGATCTGCTCGTGCAACAACGTCGCCAAGGGCGACCTCACCGACGCCATCGCCGGCGGCTGCTGCGATGTCGCAGGCCTGAAGAAGTGCACTCTGGCCGGCACCTCGTGCGGCTCGTGTGTGCCGCTGCTAAAGCAGCTGCTGGAAGCCGAGGGCGTCGAGCAATCGAAGGCGTTGTGTGAACACTTCAGCCAGTCGCGTGCCGAGCTGTTCGAGATCATCTCGGCGACGTCGATCCGGACGTTCTCCGGGCTGGTCGAACGCTTCGGCAGCGGAAAGGGTTGCGATATCTGCAAACCCGCGGTCGCGTCGATCCTGGCGTCCACCAGTTCCGAGCACATCCTCGACGGTGAGCAGGCCTCGCTGCAGGACTCCAACGACCACTTCCTGGCCAACATCCAGAAGAACGGCAGCTACTCGGTGGTTCCGCGGGTGCCCGGCGGCGACATCACGCCCGAGCACCTGATCCTGATCGGCGAGATCGCCCGTGACTTCAACCTGTACACCAAGATCACCGGTGGGCAGCGCATCGACATGTTCGGGGCGCGGGTGGATCAGCTGCCGGAGATCTGGCGCCGACTGGTCGAGGGCGGCATGGAGTCCGGCCACGCCTACGGCAAGGCGCTGCGCACGGTGAAGAGTTGCGTCGGCAGCGACTGGTGCCGCTACGGCCAACAGGATTCGGTGCAGATGGCCATCAACCTGGAACTGCGCTACCGGGGGCTGCGAGCCCCGCACAAGATCAAGATGGGTGTCTCGGGATGTGCACGCGAATGCGCCGAGGCCCGGAGCAAGGACGTCGGCGTCATCGCCACCGAGACCGGCTGGAACCTCTACGTGGGCGGCAACGGCGGGATGACGCCAAAGCATGCGCAGCTGCTGGCCGGCGACCTCGACGACGAGACGCTCGTGCGCTACATCGACCGCTTCCTGATGTTCTACATCCGCACCGCCGACCGGTTGCAGCGCACCGCGCCGTGGGTGGAAGGGCTCGACGGCGGCCTGGATCACCTGCGCGACGTGGTCTGCAATGACTCGCTGGGGCTGGCCGCGGAGTTCGGGGAGGCGATCGCCCGCCATGTGGAGGGCTACGCGTGCGAGTGGAAGGGCGTGATCGAGGACCCGGACAAGATGTCGCGCTTCGTCTCGTTCGTCAACGCGCCGGAGGTCGCCGACCCCACGGTCACGTTCACCGAACGGTCCGGTCGCAAAGTTCCCATCGGTATGCCGAAGGTACGGGGGTAGTCGAAACATGACACTGCTCAACGACATCCAGGTCTGGACGGCCGCATGCGCGTATGGCTATCTCATCCCGTGCCGTGGCGTGGGCGTGCTGCTCTCGGACGGCACGCAGGTCGCGTTGTTCCGGCTGGACGACGGCTCACTGCACGCGGTCGGCAACATTGATCCGTTTTCGGGGGCGGCGGTGATGTCACGCGGCATCGTCGGCGACCGCGGCGGTCGTCCCACCGTCCAGTCGCCGATCAAGAAGCAGGCCTTCGCGCTTGACGACGGCAGCTGCCTCGACGACCCCGACAAGGCGCTGCCGGTGTATGCGACGCGCGTCACCGCCGACGGCCACGTCGAGGTCGGCGCCTAAGCGGCAGTAATCGCCGAAACTGTATTCCAGCTGCATGTGCCCTTCCTGGGGACGCCTCGTAGGCGTGAAAATCGCATCAACAGCACCATCTGCCCCACTTGTTACGTATTTTCCGGTCAGCAGGTCCTTACTCGAACTTTCGCTGCTGGAATACAGTTTCGCGGAAAGATCAGGCCGGCACCGGCAGCCGGGCGCGGCGGAACCGGTTGGCGATGAGCCGCGCCAGGCCGGGATGCATGCCCAGCGGTTCGGTCACCACGTCGGCGCCGCTGGCCCGCAGTCGGTCCTGAAACAGGCCCTCCGACAACAGGTATGACGCCACCACCACCCGGCGGGCGCTACGGTGCCGCAGCGCGGAAACCGCGTCGGCCACCCGCGGTGTTCCGGTGGCGGCAAAGGCGAGTTCGACGCGCGAACCGGTGATCGCCGACAACCACGTCGCCATCATGTGGAGGTCCCGCTGCGCCGCGGGGTCAGACGTGCCCGCGGCCGCCAGGATCACCGAATCGTCGCGCCGCCAGCCGGATTCGACGAGTCGGTCGGCCAGCACCCGTACCAGCTGCGGGCCTGGGCCGAGGGCCTCGGTGACCGTGACGTCGGGATGCCCGCTCGCGGCGACGTGTCCGGGAATGTCGGTGCTGACGTGATAACCGCGGGACAGGAACGCCGGCACCAAGACAACGGGCTTGTCGGGCATCCCGCGTAGCACCTCGGACGGCGTCGGGCCGAGCACATCGACGAAGGCAACGTGCACGTCCTGTCCCAGCGTCGCCGACACCCGCTGCGCCAGGTCGCCGACCATCTCCACGCCGCGCTGCTTGCGGGTGCCGTGTGCCACCAGCAGCAGACTCACAGCGCGTGCGCTAACTCGTCGGCTGGTTCGTCTATCGACAGCCGGTAGCCGCGCTTCACCACCGTCGACACGATGTTCTTGTCGCCCAACGCCGTTCGAAGGCGCAGCACCGCAGTCTCCACCGCGTGGGTGTCGGTGCCGCTGCCGGGCAGCGCGCCGAGCAGATCGCCGCGCGACACCACCGCGCCGGGACGATGAGCCAGTGCGCGGATCGTCGCCATCGCGGCCGGCGACAACGCCTTCACCGCGCCGTCGACCATTACACAGGTGCCGCGGATCTCGAGCACATGGCCCGCCACCCGCACGGTGCGTGCCTGCAGGAGCGGTAGCTCGTCGGTGATGTGGCGGGCCAACGCGCCCAACCGCATCCGCTCCGGCGCCGACGTCGGCACCCCCAGCCGCACCAACGGCCGCGCGGTCACAGGGCCCACGCACATCGCATGCACTGAGGTGCGCAGCGCCGAGAGCACCCGGTGTTCGATACCCATCTCGGTTGCGCGCATCAGCACCGACGCGACCGCGGGCGCCGACGTGAAGCTCACCGCGTCGAACTTCTCCTCGGCGATGCCCGCGACCAACTGGTCGAAGTCTCCGTTGCGGGGCGCCGGATGCCAGCGGTACACGCGGATCGGCACCACTTCGGCGCCTGCCGCGCGCAGCTCGTCGAGGAACTCGGGGAACGGATCCCAGTCGTCGGTCGCGCCATGCAGCTGCACGGCGATGCGTTGGCCGGCGATGCCGCCCTCGAGCAGGTAGTGCAGCAGCTCGCGGGACGACTCGGACTCCGGCGACCATTCCTCGGGCAGCCCCGCGGCGCGCAGCGCCCCGGTCGCCTTCGGCCCGCGCGAGACGATGCGCGCCTTGCCCAGGGCGATGATCAGGTCGTTGGCCAACCCCCAGCCGTCGGCAGCCGCGACCCAGCCTCGGAAGCCGATGCCTGTGGTGGCGATCACAATGTCGGGCGGCACGTCGATCAGCGCGTCGGTGTGCTCGCGCAGCTCGTCGTCATCGGGCAGCGCCACCATGGTGATCGCTGCCGCGCTGGTCACGTGTGCGCCACGGCGTTCTAGCAACGCACCCAGCTCTTCTGCGCGTCGGGCGGAGGTCACCGCCACCCGAAAACCGGTGAGCGGCGCCCAGTCAGGCTCACTCATGTCACATGTGTAAACGCGTCGTGTTTCCAAGCGATTACCCGACCATTGCCGCGACGTGTCGAGGCAAATGTCCCACCGGGGGAACAGGGCAACGACGTTGTTGCCCTGCGACCCTGACCGAACGTGAAGGGGGTCACGTCCGGGCCAAGTCGGGCGCAGGTGTCCGCTCGGCCACGTCCTCGGGGGTCGACGACGGGCGCCGCACATACATCACCCAGGTCACCGCCGAGGCCAACACATAGAAGTTGTACCGGCTTCCCAGGCCATGGCGTCTTCGGGATCCCAGTCGATGATGCGATGTGACATGCCGACCACGCTAGGAAGGCTTTATTGCCCGAAAGTGCCTCGCGATAACCCCGCCGTGAACTTCCGCTCACCGGTGCGACGGTGGCGGTGTGAGGTCCGGCCGCTAGTGCGCGCCGGGTAACCGCAGGAGCAGTCGCGCACCGCCCAACGGGCTGGCCTCCAGGGACGCTGTGCCGCCGTGCAACTCGGCCTGCTGGGCTACCAGCGCCAGCCCCAGGCCGGAGCCCGAACGCGATGCCGTCGACCCGCGACTGAACCGTTCGAAGACCACGGCACGTTCCTCCTCGGGCACACCGGCACCGTTGTCGTCGACCGCGATCTCCACACCGTCGGCGGAACTGACTGCGCTGAGCCGGATTTCGGTAGCGCCGCCGTGCTTGACGGCGTTCTTGATGGCGTTGTCGATCACCAGGCGCAGTCCGGCGGGCAGCCCCAGCATCAGCACGGTGGGCGACGGCGCCAACGACACACGCAGGTTGGGGTAACTGCGCAGCGCGTCGTGCGCTGCGCGGTCCAGCAGCTCGGTGATGTCGAGGGGCACATGATCGTCGGCGGTGGTCAATTCGCCTTGCGCCAGCCGCTCCAACGCCGTCAGCGTCGCTTCGATCCGGCTCTGGGTGCGCACCACATCGTCGATCAGTTCCTTGCGCTGCTCGGCGGGCAGGTCCAGGGTGGCGAGCACCTCGAGGTTGGTGCGCATGGCGGTCAAGGGGGTGCGCAGCTCGTGTGAGGCGACGGCGGAGAAGTCGCGGGCCGACTCCAGGGCCGCCTTGGTGCGCTGTTGCTCGGTGCCGATGCGCGCCAGCATGCCCTCGACCGCCTCGGCGATTTCCACGGCCTCACGCACCCCGCGCACCTGAACCTCGTCGGGGTTGGACTGGGCGCTGATGGCGCGGGCCTGCTGGGCGAGCAGCCGGAACGGGTTGATCATGATCAGCCACATCACCCAGCCGACAACGACGGTGCCGACGATGACGGCGCTGCAGATGGCCAGCACCCGCAGGTGCAGTTCATCGATCCGTCGCTGGGTCTCGGCCAGCGGCGCACCCAGAGCGATCGAGGCCGGTCCCGCGGCGAAGGTGCGGACGCGGTATTCGACGCCGTCGATGGTGGTGTTCGTGTAGCCGTTGTCCAACCGCGGCAGCACGATCTCGCTGGGCACCGATACGGTCGCGGGGCCAATTCGTGCGGTGCGCACCAGGTTGCCGTCCGGCGTGGGCTGATCGGTTGTGCCCTGCTGTGCACTGCTGAGCAGGGTGCTGACATCGCCCAGGCTGCTCACCGAGTCCAGCCGCCGGTCCAGCTGGCTGTACTGATCGTTGGTCACGCCGACCCACACCCAGGTCCCGAGGGTGATGACGAGACCGACCACCGAGAGCGCGGCGACGATGACGATGGTGCGCAGCGACAGCACCCGCATCAGCGGTCTCAGCAGTCGATACAGTCGATCGTCGGGCCCTATCACGTCGACTGTGAAGCTACCGCATCGATCAGTCGACGCGATGCGCGTGAACGACGGTGAACGGCAGATACACCCGGTCGTCGTCGAGCAGTTCGGCGATCTTGGCGAACCGTTCGGCCACTTCGCGCATCTGCTCGAGCGCCTCCGGCGGCATCTGCTCGGCCATCGCCTTGGGGAAGCTGTCGTCGGCATCAAAGCCGGAGAAGCCGACGGCGTTGCCCAAATATGTGGTGGGGCCGAGGAAGTCGATGCGCCAGCCGTTGGCCGTCAGGGTCTCGCGAATGTTCGACTCGGGCACCGCGCCCATCGGCGCGATCACGCCGTTGACGTTGCCATCGGAGAAGCAGGACAGGTGCAGACGTGCGCCGGGCCGGGTCGCGCGATACAGGCCGGCGATGTAGGCCTGACGACCGTCGTCGTCGAGGCAGTGGTACAGCGCGCTGTCGATCACGGTGTCGAATCGGCCGTCATAACCGGTCAAGTTCGTCGCGTCGGCGACTTCGAACGTCACCGAGACGCCGGCGTCCGCGGCGCGCCGGCGGGCCTCCTCGATGGCGGCCGGTGAGCCGTCGAGCCCGGTCACCGAGTATGCGCGCGAAGCCAGATAGATCGCGTTGTCGCCGAGGCCGCAGCCGATGTCGAGCACCTCCCCCGCGATGCCGCCGAGCGCCTCGAGTTCCATCAGCCGGGGCTGTGCCTGATGCACGTCCCAGGGAATGCCGGTGGGCGCCGGCGCACCGTCGAAGGTGGGCTCGCCGCGATAGAGCTTGTCGAAGGTTTCGGGGCTCGGCCGAAATGCTTGCGGGGATTGGGGAGTGGTCACTTCACCAACGTACGCCCGTCACCAGACATCGCCGTCGCGCCAATCGCAGGTGATCTCGGCGGTGGTGTCCAGCGTCAGGTTGTCTGGCAGGGCGACGGGCAGCACGAACAACGACCGGTCGTCGTCGGGGGTGCGGGTCAGTCCGGCCGGCGCCAGCACCGACGTCTGCCCGAGCCACGGCAGCCAGCCGCGGGAGGTGTAGATGTGCCGCCCCGCCTCCGACGAACTCAATGCGCCGAGTTGGTAGGCGCCGCGCAGCACCTGCTCCGCGGCATCCATCAACGCACGGGCGAGTCCCTGCCCGCGCCAGTCCTCGCGCACCGCCACCCCTTCGACATAGCCGCAGCGCAGGGCGGTGTCGCGGTATAGCAGCCGACGTTGAACCACCGCGGCGTGCGCGATCAGGGCCCCGTGGTAACAGATCAGGGCGTGCATGCCGCCGAGCGCGTGCTCCCAGTCGGCGTCGGTGAACTCGCCGCCGAAGGCCTCGATGACCATCCGGCGTGCATCCTCGCGGGTCTCGTTGTCGAGATCGGCGGTGTGGACCAGGCGGGCGGTGTGAACCCCGCGCACGCGAGGAGCACCAAAATCCTGCGTGTGCACACTGCCGTTCTACCAGTGCCTGGCGCCCTTTGCGTCGAGACGGCGGTGAGGGCGAGGGTCGCTCGCACTTTCTCGCCCTGTGCGCAAAGTCAACACAGAGCGCGCCATTCTCACCCGCCGTTGTGGAACGGCCGCCGCGGACGCGACCAATGCAGCCGCACGGTCTGGCCAGGCCGGATCTGCGCGACCTTGTCGATGTCGTCGTCGGTCACCACGCCGATCACCGGATGGCTGCCGGTGACCGGATGGTCGGGGCCGAGAATGACCGGAAATCCGTTCGGCGGCACTTGAATTGCTCCGCGAGTCGCGCCCTCGCTGGGCAGTTGCCGGTCCGGCCACCGGTACTCCAGCGGCATGCCGATCAGCCGCATGCCGACCCGGTCGCTCTTATTGGTGACCAGCCAGTTGGTGCGGATCAGCACGTCGGGATCGATGAACCAGTCGTCGCGCGGACCGGGCACCACCATCAGTTCGAGGACGTTTTCCTCGATGGCGGCCACCGGCGCCTGGTCCAACTCGGGGAAGTCGTCGGTGTGCTCGCCGATCGGCAGCACGTCACCCGGTTGAAGGGGCAGCGGGCCGATCGCCGACATCACGTCGTAGGAGCGCGAGCCGAGCACCGGTGACACGTCGATGCCGCCGCGCACCGCCAAGTAGGTGCGAAGGCCGGAATGCGGCGCCCCCAGCGAGATCACTTGACCGTCGTGGGCGTAGTGAATGCTGTTGGTGCCGAACGGTTTTCCGTTGACGGATGGATCGGTGTCGGCACCGGTCACCGCGAGTACGACGTCGCCGCCGCGCACCCGCGCGGATAGTCCGCCGAATGTCACCTCGATGGTGGCGCGGTCGCCGGGATTGGCCACCAGCCGGTTGGCCAGCGCGTGCGACCGGCGGTCGGCGGCGCCCGAGCGGCCGACTCCCATGTTTGCGAGCCCCGGCCGGCCGAGGTCTTCGATCAACGCCAGCGGCCCGGTGCGCAGGATCTCCAATGTCGTTGTCATGCCATTGCCCCCTGTCTAACGGACCGCACGGAACTGGACCCACATGCCCGGCATCAGCAGCGCGGGCTTGTCGCGGTCGACGTCCCACAGCACGGCTGTGTCCTTGGAGGTGTGCCCGATCAATTGCCATTGGCCCGGGGCCTCCCGCGGATACACGCCGCTGAACTCTCCGGCCAGGCCGACGGAACCGGCGGGCACCTTGGTCCGCGGCTCGGACCGCCGGGGAACCTCGAGCCGCGGGTCACCGCCGACGAGGTAGGCGAAACCCGGTGCGAATCCACCGAATCCGACCCGCCACGGCATCTCGGTATGCGCCGCAATCACCTGATCGATAGTCAACCCGGTGAGCCGGGCCACCTCCTCGAGGTCGGCGCCGTCGTAGACCACGTCGATGGTCACGTCGGCGCGGCCGTCGATCGGCGCGGTCGCATCCGACACCGCCTCGGGCGCCACGCGGAGCTTGGCCAGCCGCTGGCGGGTGGGGGCCTGGTATCGGGGCCCGTTGAGTTTGATGAGGATGGTGCGCGACGCCGGGACGATGTCCAGCACGCCGAGCAGATCGGCCTCGCGGAGCGCGTCGGTCCACGCCAATACTTCGGCGGTGCTGTCGAACTCAAGCAGCAGGGCCTGGTCGCCGTAATCGTGGACGGTGCCCAGCACCATCGGGCCCATTAAGTCGGTTGTGATGCTCATACCCCGAACCTACCCGCGAGTAGCAATCAAAGCTGCGGCTCTATGAGCCTTGCCAGAGGAGCCTTAACGAAGGCTCATACGGCGGGCTGATAGGTGGGTTCGCGGCGCTTGATGAACGCGATCACCCGGTACGTCACCGGCAGTACGATCACCTCGACTGCGGTCTTGTAGATCCAGCCGATCGCGACGTACGTGATGAAGTCGCGCCAGGTGCTGATACCGATCGCCCCGGCGGCGATGCTGCAGAACACCAGTGTGTCGGCGAACTCGCCGACGACGGTCGACCCGATAAGGCGGGCCCACAGGTGCCTTTCCTTCGTGCGTTCCTTGATCCGGACCACCACCCAGGCGTTCACCGTCTGGCCGACGAGGAATCCGGCAAGTCCGGCGATGAGCAGTCGTGGGGAACAGGCCGAGGACCACCTCGAACTGCGGCCTGGTAGCCAGCGTCCAGCGGCGGCATTTCGATGGCTCAGCCAGAACATGAGCGCGGCCAGCACCTGCCATCGCGAACCCGATGAAGATGGCGCGGCGGGCCGCCTTGAAAGCCGTACACCTCGGACAGCACGTCACCGATGACGTAGGTGAGCGGGAAGACAGATGAATGCGCCGTCAAGGATTAGCGACCAGTCGCCGATGATCGGACCGAACGCGACGCCCTTGGTCGCGGTGACGTTTGAGATCAGCACCAGGCCCGTGAAGACCGCGACCAGCGTCGGATAATAGGCCGAGCCGATCGTCGCGAAGCCGCGGTGCTGGTCTGGGTGCTGGTGCTGGTCACCCGGACATCTTGTCAGGCCAGCGCCTGCGCGATGCCCTGCGCCAGCTGGTCGGCCACCACGGGTACGACAGCGGCGACGCGAACGCGATGGCGCCGGCGAGCTCCTTGCCGGTGAAGAGGTTGCGGTTCGAGGTCAACTGCGCAACGGCCGGATCGGCAAGGAGCGCGGTTTGTTCCTCGTCGCTCTCGGTGGTCCAGATCAGCACGTCGGCGGCGTCGAGGACGGACACGATCCGGTCGCGTGGGATCGACTCGCCGCCGGTGTCGGGGATCGTGAACCCCATCTGGGTGAGGAAGTCGGTGCGCCAGCCGGGCGCTCATCACCTGCACGCCATCGCGGCGCAGCGTGCCGCCGCAGCAGCAGTACCTTCTTGCCGGCGAATTGCGGGTTGTTCTTGCCCGCGGCGGTGAACTTCTCGTCGACGCCCGCGATCAATTTCTGCATGTCGTCGTGTTTGAACACGGCCTGACCGATCGTGGTGGCCTGGTCCTTCCACGGTTCGGAGAACGCGTCCTGGCCGGACTGTGCGATCGTCGGCGCGATGGCGGACAGCTTGGTGTAGGTGTCCTGGTCGAGACCGGCGTTGGTGGCGACGATCAGGTCGGGCTTGAGCGACGCGATCTGGTCCACCTGGATGCCGTCGGCGAGGCTGAGCACCACCGGTTGCGCGCCGCCGAGTTTGGGCTGCGCCCAGGGCCATACGCCGAACGGCTCGCCGCCGAACCAGTCGGTCACGGCGATGGGCACGACACCGATCGCTAACAGATCGTCCTGCTCGGTGAAGCCGGCGCTCACCACACGCTTGGGTGGTGCCGGGATCTTCGTCTCGCCGAACACGTGCTTGACGGTGACCGAGCCGTCCTTGGCCACCGTGCCCGGCTTCTCGGACCCGCAGGCGGCGACGACCGCCACGCCCGCAGTCATCGCGAGGAAACTCCGCCGGGACCACGCATTGGGCACGCGGCGAGCGTAAAGCTAACTGACCTCGAACCCGCCGAACAACACGGCGGCGAGGCCAAGCGGGACGACGATGTTCACGACGGTCGCCGAGGCGAACACCGCGATCGGCCGCCAACCCGCTTCCCGCAGCCCCGTCAGCGAAAATTCCAGGCCGATCGACACGAACGCGAAGATCAGGAACCAGGTGCGCAAGTCGTTCACGGGCTAGCGCCGACCTCGTCGGTTCTGAACGGTTCGGATCGGCGCGAATCGAACGTGAAGCTGCGGCACATGCATGGTCTGTATGGATGGTCGGAACGGTCGTCAGTGAGGCATGTAATGCAGCCGCGGCACGTTCCCCATGCGGTGTGTTCCGGGTGCATATGCCCACAGACACACTGATCGTGAATTGAGGACGTCACGCCACGCATCCTTTCGTCGATTGCGCAGTATGCGGACGCCGTTTCGTATGCCCCCTGTGGACATAAGCAACATGCACGGACGTTGCCGACGTCCTGGCTATACGGACATATAGCCGCACGAGACCTGTTCTAAACGTCGAATGCAGTAGCCCACATCACGCTGGCAAATTCACTCATTGGCGCCGTCAGGAGGACAGCCCGCGCAGTAGCACGGCAAGCCCGTATTCGAAGGCGTCGTCGGCCCGGTCGGGCTTGGGCGCACCGGTGGCCAGGGCGGCGGCCAGTTCGGGGCCAACCTCGGCACCTGATTCCCACGGCTCCTCGGGGGCGGCGAGATCCAATGCCGAACCAAGCACGAAACAGTCGAACATGGTGATGATGCGCAGTGTGTCGGCGGCATCGAAACCCGCCCGACGCAGCGTCGCTGCCAGCGCGTTGTACATCGTGAAGGCGTGCGTGCTGTTGACCGCATGGAGCGTGAGCAGCGGGATCAACCGCGGATACCGGGCGAAGCTGCGCCGGTAGGACCGCATTATGTCGACGACAACGTCCGTCCAGGGCCGGCTGGGGGAGTCCTCGGGCAACTCCACTTCTGACATCGCCCGATCCCGCAGCAGCTCGACGATCTGCTCCCGGCCGGACACGTGGTTGTACAGCGACGACGGGCTGACCTTGAGTTTCCTGGCCAGCTCCGGAATCGTGAACCCACCCGTCGAATTGACCAGATCCATTGCAGCACTTGCGATCCCATCGACCGACAGGATGGGTACCGGTGGTCGCCCCATGCGGTGTCCTCCCCACACTTGCCAAACAATGTGTCTCCGGTCACAATAAACGAATTGCATTCGTTTTAGGAGCTCGATGATCACATTGACGGCCACCGCTCCCGAGCCGTTGTCGCGTTCTACGGCATCGCAGCGGCCGCCGCTGCGGGTGGGGCTGGTTCAGCACCGGTGGCGCGCCGATGCCAGGGAACTGACGGCGGCCCTGCGGGAAGGGATCGACCGGGCCGCCGGCGAGGGGGCGACGGCGGTCTTCCTGCCGGAGATCACGCTGCTGCGGTATCCGGCCGACACCCCTGCGGAACCAAATCCCGGTGCCGCAGCCGAGGACGTGCTCGAGGGACCAACCTTCGCCCTGGCCGCCGCAGCGGCGACCGCCCACGGCATCTTCGTGCACGCATCGCTTTACGAGAAGGCGCCTGCGGAGGACGGGCTGGGATACAACACCGCGATCCTGGTGTCGCCGTCCGGTGAGTTGGTGGCGCGCACCCGCAAGCTGCACATTCCGATCTCGGCGGGTTACTACGAGGACACGTACTTCCGGCCCGGGCCGGCTGACGGCAACCCCTACCCGGTGTATGAGCCCGCCGGTCTGGGCGCACGCATCGGGATGCCGACGTGCTGGGACGAATGGTTTCCTGAGGTGGCGCGCAACTACTCGTTGGGCGGTGCCGAGATCGTCGTCTATCCGACGGCCATAGGCTCGGAGCCGGTCTTTCCCGGTTTTGATACCCAGCCGTTGTGGCAACAGGTGATCGTGGCCAACGGCATCAACAGCGGACTGTTCATGGTGGTGCCCAACCGGACCGGCAACGAGGGCGCGCTGTCCTTCTACGGATCGTCGTTCATTTCCGACCCGTACGGCCGCGTGCTGGTTCAGGCACCGCGCGACGAGGAGGCCGTGCTGGTCGCCGACCTCGATCTCGACCAGCGCCGCGACTGGCTGGAGCTGTTCCCATTTCTGCTCACTCGCCGCTCGGATACCTACGGAGCGCTGACCGCGCCGGTCGACGCGACTCAGCCCTACGGAGACGGCCACCGCGCGACGGCCGTGGTGAAGTGACTGCGACGCTGTTCAGGGACGGCGTGATCTGGACGGGCACGTCGACCACCGATGCGCTATTGATCGGCGATGGTGTCGTGCAGGCACTGGGCGACGAGGCCCGGACGTCGGCGGCCGGCGCCGATGTAATTGACCTGGACGGGGGCTTCCTGATGCCCTCGTTCGGCGACGGTCACGCGCATCCGCTGTACGGCGGGCTGGAGTCGGTCGGGCCACCGGTACGGCCGTGCAGTTCGGTCGACGAAATCGTCGAAGCGGTACGGCAATTCGCCGTCGAGCACCCGGACGACGAGTGGATCGTCGGCGCCTCCTACGACGGCAGCCTCGCGCCGGGAGGTTTGTTCGACGCCCGCTGTCTCGACGCAGCCGTGCCCGACCGCCCCGTGGTGCTGCGGGCGTGGGATTACCACACTTTCTGGTGCAACTCGCTGGCGCTGCAACGCGCGGGCATCACGGCCAGCACCCCGGACCCGGTGCTCGGCGAGATTCCGCGTCGCGACGACGGCTCGGTCCTCGGGACATTGCGCGAGTGGGGTGCCACGGATTTGATGACCGCCGTAATGCCCGCACGCGACGAGGATGTGCGGGTTTCGGCGATCGGTACGGCGGCCGACTACTACCTCGCACGAGGAGTGACGTGGGTGCAGGACGCGTGGGTCGAACCGGCCGATGTCGACACCTACCTCGAGGCCGCCCGCCGAGACGCCCTCGGCCTGCGGTTCAACCTGGCCTTCTACGCCGACCCACGCCACTTCGATTCGCAGATCGAGCATTTCGCCGAATCGCAGCGCCGCGTCGACGAGATTGCGTCTCCGCTGCTGACCGCGCACACGGTGAAGTTCTTCGCCGACGGTGTGGTGGAGAACGAGACCGGTGCGCTGCTGAAGCCGTACTGCTCGTCGCTGCACAACCATGGCATGCAGATCTGGGACGGCGACTCGCTGGCCGAGGCGGCGCGGCGGGTCGACGACCTGGGCCTGCAGATCCACATTCACGCGATCGGCGACGCTGCCGTTCGCCAGGCGCTCGACGCGATCCAGCATGTGGCCGAGCGCAACGGTCCCCGGGATCGGCGGCCGGTCATCGCTCACGCGCAACTCGTTGACGACGCGGATATCGGCCGGTTCGCCGAACTCGGCGTCATCGCAAACATGCAGCCGCTGTGGGCCCAGATGGACGCGTTGATGACGGTGCTGACGATCCCGCGGCTGGGCGCCGAACGATCCGACAAGCAATACCGGATGCACACCATCGACGAGTCGGGGGCGCGGCTGGCATTCGGCTCGGACTGGCCCGTCTCCTCGGGGGCGCCGCTGGACGGCATCGCCGTCGCGGTGTCGCGGCGCACCGTCGACGGAGAGCCGCAGGACGGATGGACCCCAGACGAGATCCTCGCGGTCGATCGAGCGCTGCTCGCGGGTACGGCAGGTGTGGCGTATCAGGCGTTCGCCGAAGGACTCTGGGGACAGATCACACCCGGCGCAAGCGCCGATCTGGTCTGGCTGGACTCCGATCTCCGGACCATGCCCCCTCTTGATATCCGGGCGGTGGATGTGCGCCGCACGTATTTGCAAGGCAAGCCGGTCCACTCGGCCACGAACTGAAAGGAAATGCCGTGTCGTCGACAGCGCCGTCGGATTCCACCGCTCCGTACCCGGTAGTCGAGGCGGGCGAGGGTCACCTCCGCCGCGTCCTCGGGCTGCCGTCCCTCGTGCTGTTCGGGTTGGTCTACATGGTGCCGCTCACCGTGTTCACCACCTACGGCATCGTCACCGAGACGACCGGCGGCCGGCTCGCGGTGGCGTATCTCGTCACGCTGGTCGCGATGGTGTTCACCGCGCGCTCATATGCCAGGATGTCGGCCGCCTACCCGGTGGCCGGCTCGGCATACACCTACTCGCAGAAGTCCTTTGGCGCACCAATCGGCTTCCTCACCGGCTGGTCGCTGCTGCTCGACTACCTCTTCCTGCCGATGATCAACTACCTCGTCGTCGGCATCTATCTGGAGGTCGCGATTCCCGCAATACCGGCGTGGGTGTTCGTCCTGGTCTCGATCGCCGTGGTGACCGTGCTCAACATCGTCGGCATCGTGTCGGTGGCCAGAGCCAACTTCCTGATCATCGCGGTGCAGGCGATCTTCATCGTCACGTTCGTGGTGCTGGCCTTGGTGAAGGTGTCTGGCAGCGGCACCGTGGACCCGATGGCGCCGTTCACCGGTGACGGGAGCGCCACGGGGATGAGTCCGATCTTCGCGGGAGCGGCGATCCTGTGCCTGTCGTTCCTCGGCTTCGACGCGGTGTCGACGTTGTCCGAGGAGGCCAAGAATCCGACACGCACCGTGCCCAACGCGATCATGATCGCCACGGTGGTCTCCGGGTTGATCTTCATCGGTCTGTCGTATGTGTCGCAATTGGTGTATCCGTCAAACGAATTCGCCGACGTCGACTCGGGGGCGCTCGACGTTATGACGACGGCGGGCGGGCAGTTCCTGGACACGTTCTTCACGGCCGCCTACGTGGCAGGGGCGCTCGGCTCCGCGATCACCTCCCAAGCCTCGGTGGCACGAATTCTGTTCGCCATGGGCCGCGACGGCATCCTCCCGCGACCGGTGTTCGGTCACGTGTCGCCCCGTTTCAGCACCCCGGACTACGCCATCCTGGTGATAAGTCTGGTGTCGCTGCTGGCTATCGTGATTGACCTGGCTACGCTCGCCTCGCTCATCAGTTTCGGTGCGCTGGTTGCCTTTTCGGCGGTGAACCTCGCCGTCATCAAACACTACTTCGTCGACCGGCGTGAACGTGCTGGCGGCGCCGTGGTGAACAATCTGCTGTTGCCATTGATCGGTTTCGCCCTCATGGTCTGGCTGTGGACCAGCCTGTCTGGCCTCACCCTGGTGATCGGATTGTGCTGGCTAGCCGTGGGATTCGTGTGGCTTCTCGGGATAACCCGCGGATTCCGACGCCCGACACCGGTGCTTGAGATGAAGGAGTAGGCGCCAGCCAGTCACACAATGACGGTCGTGTTCTCGATGGGCGGAAACTCGCCCGATGCCGTGATGACGTCGCTGCGGTTGATCTGGCGTGTCTCGATGCCCTTGAACAGCACGCCGACGTTATCGCCGACGTTCGCCTCGTCGAGTTCCTTGCGAAAGCTCTCGATGGCGTCGACGGTGACACCGGGCCCGCCGTTGATGTGCACGGTGTCTCCGGGCCTCAGCACGCCGCTTTCCACCCGACCGGTGGCGACGACGCCGCGATTGCGGATGAGGAACACGTCCTGGACGGTCATCCTGAACATGTCAGGAGTGTGCCAGCCGCTTGTTGACCAGCCGGGTCAGCCACGCGGGCGAGAACCGCGAACCCGCCGCCATGACCTTGGTCTGGGAACCGACCGGGAAGTGCACCTGATGGATGGCCCGGCGCAGCCAGGACGGTTCGACCGCTTTGATGATCGCGTCCGCGACGTCCTGGGCGGTCAACCGGATGCCGAGTGATTCCGTTGTGCCGGTCTTGATGTTGTCGGTCATCGCGGTCTGCACGTAGAGCGGCCACATCGCGATCACGCGGATGCCGTAGCGGTGCCATTCGATGTCGAGGGCCTCGGTGATGCCGCGGACGAAGAACTTCGTCGCGCTGTAGTTGGCGAGTTCGGCCTGGCCGTAGATCGCCGACGCGGAGGCGAGGTTTACGACGACCGAGTTCGGCGTCTCGCGCAGATACGGGAACGCCGCGTGCAGGCCGTTGACGACGCCCTTGGCGTTGATGTCGATCTCCTTGAGGTGAGCGCGGACGTCAAGGTCCTCGAAGCGGCCGGCCAGCAGGATGCCGGCGTTGTTGATCATCACGTCGAGCCGATCGCCCGCGGCCTCGGCGAATTCGCCGACCCGTTGCGCCATTTCGTCGGAGTCGGTGACGTCGAGGTGTCCGGTGATCGCCGTGCCGCCGAATTGCTCGATCTCGTCGGCCAGCGTCTTGAGGCCGACCTCGTCGATGTCGTAACCGCCGACGGTGAAACCGTTGCGCGCGAACGTCAGCGCGGTCGCACGGCCGATTCCTGCTGCGGCGCCGGTGATGAAGACGGCCTTCCCATTAACCACAACGTCATGCTTACTTCATCGTCGCGAGGTTGTGCCAGAGGTTGCGCAGGCTGTCGGTACCGCCGAACAGGGTGGTGAAGTGCGTGGAGTCGATGAGAACGATGTCGCCTGCGCGCTGCCCGCTCGGCGGCATCCAGATCAGCGCGTTGAACTCCGTGTTGCCCGCCGCCGTGAACGGATGTGGTCTGTTCGGGTCGACGCGCTGGCGTCCGAGGACCCGTAGTTCGTCGCTTTCCGGCGCGGTGAGTTGGTAGTGCGGTAGGTGCGGGTGGAAGTTGAACGTGGTGACGTTGTCGAGCAGCCGAGGGGTGTCGAGGTCGCGGATCGCGTTAAGTGGTGCGATTTCCTTGGTCCCTTCGACGACGGCGGGCCGCAGCCCCCAAATGTTGTGCACGGGCACATTGAGCGCCCGCATCAGTGAGCGGGTGTACTGGCCGAAGCGTTGCTGGCGGGGGACAAGGCGGTCGCCGTGGTGCTCGTATTCGACCTGGCGTTGGTCGTAGTCGTCGGTGAAACCGACGTCGTGATGGGGTGCCAGGAGCAGGCAGGTGCCCTCCCGCCGCAGCCACTCGGTGATTGCGGCGACCTCTTCCGGGGCGGCCTGTTGTTCGGAGAGCAGATGGTCGAGGCCGAACACCATGAGCGTGTCGGTGTCGGCCAGGATCCGTTCGTCGATCGGCAGCTTGTAGCCCGCCTGGTCGATGCGCTGGAAGACTGCCACTGGGTGGCCGGTGGCCTCTTCGGCGAGCTCTTGGAACGCCAGGGCCGACCGGTGGAACAGCTCGAGCGTGCCGGCGATGCCCTGCAGGAAGTTCGCCGCGTCGTACTCCGGCGTCTCGTAGGAGGGCCACAGGACGTTGCGCACCTCGGTCATGGTGGAGAAGCGGTTCTCCATTGCGGCAGGGTCCCGCTGCGCTTCCCAGGGATAGCTCCAGGTCCAGTAGATGCTGATGCGTCGACCGCCGGTATGCGGTCGAGGAGTGTGACTCTGGTTGTAGGTGCGCGCCCGCGCGAGTGTGTTCATGATGATCCTTCGTTGCCGAGCGTGGCGAGATAGCGCATAGCGTTGATGCCGGGGAGGAAAAAGTACGCGCCGCCCGTGAGGGTGGTGAACGCCGGTAAGCCCTTGTGCACCCTTCGAATCGGCCTCTTCGGAACCGTGAAGTCCAGGGTGCCGTCCTGGGTGCCGCAGATCGGATCGTGCTCGTTGCCGAGTTCGTGGAACGTCTTGTCGTTGATCCAGACGTTCTGGGCGAACTCGAACTGCCGGACCAGGCTGGCGCAGATAATGAACGCCGCGATGCCGCGGTCGACCCCGTCGTCGGGAGCGCCTTCCAGTAAGGCTGGTCCATAGGTGGCGCCGCGGCGAATCATTCTGCGGCGGTTCATGTTGTGGGCGGTGTCGCGCGGATTGAGCCGACGCGCGTGCGATCCCAGCGGGCACGCGTATCCGTGCGGATCCATCTCTTTGTAGTTGTAGTCGTTGTTGCGCATGGGATCGGCGCCCAGCTCGGGGTCGTCGCGCTCCGGAGCCAGCACGAGTGGGGCGCCGCTGCGCCAGCGGCCCATGAACTTCGCGGCGAGCAGCTCTTGGCCTTCGGGTGTGTCGGCGTGCTCGTGCAGATAGTCGCGGAAGGCGCCGACATGTTCCTGAAGCCTCCGATAGGCCATGTAGCTGCCGTTGCGCGACAAGGCTTCGGGCTGAGGAAGATTGGCGGGCGGGCCGTCTTCGTCGGGGTAGCCGAGGATGAACTCCCCGGGTTCGAGCGCCGCTCCCGAGCCCGGGGTTGGTTCCTCGCCGGATCCTTTCATCACCGGCTGCGACAACCGGTCCCGGAAGCCGAAGTGGTCGTGGGCGTAGTTGAACGGCGGCGTGGCGTTCAGGTCAAGGACCGACAGGCTCCGCACGCCGTCGCACCGAGCGACGTGCCCGTCGTGGACGGCGGTAGCGCGCCGGTGTTCGGCCTCCGTGCGCGCGAACAGGATTGCGATCGCGTGTAAGTCGCTACCCGCCAAGCCACCCACCCAGTTGTCGGGATGGTTGGCGCCGGTGTCGCCGAGGATGTCGGCGCGGGCCGCCATGCCCTCGCGGAACGCATCGGGAAAGGTGGCCAGCGACTCCTCCGGCACACCGAGCGCCCGCAGGCCGTTCCATGTGAACGCCAACGTGATCCACCGCTGCGAGGCGTCCATCGTGGCTTGCGCATCCGCGGCGGACTGCACCCGATCCAGCAGCCCGGTCAGCCACGCTCTGCCGCCGGCCGGGTTGCCGAACGACAGAAATTCGTACCGGCCCGTCATCGCCGGCGTCCGCGTCAGCAGGATGTGCTGAATGTCATCAAGTTCGAGCATGAAGCGCGCACCCGTGCGCGGTCATTGCATCTGGTCGAGCATGTTCGAGAAGGCCGCCTTCAGCCGCAGCGCCTTCTTGATCTCGTCAGCCGTGACGTACGGGTACTCGCCGTACTCGAGGAAGCTGGGGTACTGGTGCTCGCGGACGAACTTGACGAACGCTTCGGGGTTCTCCTTCCAATCTTCGGGGAACCCCTCGAGATTGGTGAATACCGTCGTGATGCCCGTCGCGCTGAACAAGGCGACCGCGTCCTCGGTGTACTTGTCGAAGTCGGTGTCGAAGATGCCTTGGTACTGGAAGTGCAGACCGGAACCCACATCGAACAGCACCCAGCGCAGGTAGTGCAGGCGCAGTGGGGCGAGCACGTCGGGACTCCCCGCGATGGCCTCCTCGATCTGTTTCCCGTAGGCCCGCACCGCCTCCTCGCGCCCCTCCTTCACCTTGGCGATGATCGAGAAGCCGTAGCAGGCGGGCGTTCGGGGGTAGATCGGGCCATAGCGCCCGCGTTCCAACTCGAAATAGCCCTCTTGGGGGATGGCGGTCGCCGCCGGATGCGTCCAGTCTTGATTGTTTTTCGGCATGGCGGCTCCTTTTTCTCGAACCCGATGGGACGGACCGTACTCCGGTGCAGTCGCTGCCACGGGCTATTTGACATCGGAAAATGCCGTCAGTCGACCGGATTGCGAAGATGAAACCGCGCTGTGCCGACGTGCTGCGGCGGATAAGGCCAGGCTGCGCTATGTTTGACGAGCACGTTATTTCCCTAGGGCAACGAAATTGTTTGCGCACTTTTCAATTACCCGCGAGTACACCCGAAGTGTATCGGTACAAACCCGATCAAGAACGGCATCTTAATGTGCAAATACGCGCACGTGCGCTGGTAAGCAGATTTATGCTCCCCCGTATGGGCCGTTGAGCCCTACTCAACTGGAGAGACGGAGCAGCCGTGCGATTTAGACAGCGCTACGTGGTGTTGGGATTGGCGACGGCGGCCGCCCCCATCGCGATCGTGTTCAATGCACCCCCGGCCGCAGCCGATTGCAACTACGCCGGTGGGGCCACCGTATGTGCGCAGGGCGAGGTCCGCGGTGCGGACGGGGTGCCGAGGGCCGCGACTCCGTACGTCCCGTATCCGTGCGAGAACGACTGGTACTGCGGCACCGACTGGGATCTCGACATCGGTTGGGATCCGGGCCGTCCCGGCATAGGCGGTCCGGGTGGCATCGGACCACGACGTTGAGCAACTACACCATGACCCGTCAACCACTCGATGAAGGAGCCAACATGTTGCCCTCAGCACGCCCCGCGCGCCGCGCGATAACGGGAGCGATCGGCACCGGCGCCATGGCCGGTGCAATGCTTTTCGGTGCCGCCGCCATTGCAACGGCCCAGCCGCCCCCAGTTCCACCGCCGTGCACGGCCGCCGAACTGGCGCGCGTGATGTCAGGCGTGACGTTCGACACGTCGAACTACCTAACCACCCACCCCGACGTGAACGACTTCTTCACGAGCCTCAAGGGCCAACCCAAGGATCAGATCGGGGAGCAGGTACAGGTCTATCTAGACGCCAACCCGGGGGTTCGGAACGACCTTCAGGCGATCCGACAACCATCGGTCGCCTTCCGCGACCGCTGTGGGCTTCCCCCAACCCCCTGACCATATCGGCGGTGCGGCTACTCCTCTGCGCCTTCTGACTCCCCTTCGGCGCCGTCGTTATTCGTCGTATCGTCCGACTGATCGTCGGTGTCGTTGCCCACAGTGGAATCGGCGCCGACTCCTGCGCTCAGGTGAGTGGCATACCGGCTTCGATGAAGTCCAGCGCCCGGTAGAGCTGATCTACCGCGCCCGGCGAGCGGTCGATCACGGCCATCAACGCTCCGGCGATCACCCCGAAAAAGACGCGCACCTCGAAGTCGTCACCGGCGCGCCCCGTGCGTTGACACTCGGCTTCGGCAAGCAGCCGGATGATCCGGCCGTACGCGTCGAACTGGGCGGCCTTGAGTTCGGGTATCGAGAAGACCAGCCGCTGCCGGGTGCGTTCCAGTTCCCATTCGTCCTCCGACACGGTCGCCATCGTGATGTCGAACGCGCGGCGGAACGCCCGCAGCGGCGACAAGTCGGCGGGTTGCCGGGCCAGCGCCTCGACGGTCACACGATCCAGATCGTCGGCCATCAGCACGAGTTCCTTGGATGGGAAGTACTGGAAGAACGTACTTGGTGAGACCTCGGCGGCCTCGGCGATCTGCTCGACCGTGGTATTGGCGTAGCCGTTCTCGTCGAAGAGCCGGTACGCCTCGCGTTGAATCGTCTCCCTGGTCATGATCTTCTTGCGCTCGCGCAGGCCAAGGCTCTGGATCGTCGCCCCCATGAAGCAAATATGTCACGACACCGCGAGCGACACACCCAGTCCGATCATCATGACCGCGATCAGGCCGTCGAGGATGCGCCACGTCAGCGGGGTGGCGAACAGGCCGGCGAGCCGCCGGGCGCCCAGCCCGAGGCTGACGAACCAGACCGCGCTGGCGGTCACCGCGCCGACGCCGAACAGCCAGCGCTCGTCGCGGTGTTCGTTCGCCAGCGCGCCGAGAAGAACGACGGTGTCGAGGTAGACGTGGGGGTTGAGCCACGTCAGCGCCAGGCAGGTGACGACGACTTCCAGTAGGCGGGCGGGCGCGGAGTCCGATGGCGTCAACGTCGACGGCCGCCATGCGCGCCGGGCGGCGAGTAGGCCATAGCAGATCAGGAAGACCGCGCCGCCGACCTTCGCGATGGTGACGACGCTCGGATGCACGCTGATGAGTGCGCCGACCCCGGCGATGCCGGCGGAGATCAGCACGATGTCGGACACCGTGCACACCGCGACCACCGGCAGCACGTACTCGCGGCGGATACCTTGGCGCAGCACGAACGCGTTCTGCGCGCCGATCGCGGCGATCAGCGTGAAGGAGGCGATGAAGCCGACGACCAAGGGAGAGCTCATGGCATCGACGCTAGGGCCGTCGGCAGCATCAGTACAGCTAATGATTCTACATATTCATTAGGATCATTAATGTACAGGCCGATGGTCAGCAGCTCGCGGCATTCGCCTGTAGACGGTATGGGGGCTAGCTGAGGCCGAAGGCCTCGTGCTGCAAAACGATTCGTGGGTTGCCGGCGTGGGTGAACACTCACGCTGGTAGAGCCACATTTGCAGATCAGGAGGCCTCCGGTGATTGTTCAGGGTACGAGTGTCGGGTTGGACGTGCACGCGCTTTCGGTGGTGGCGCACGCCGTTGACGAGGAGACAGGCAAGATCGCGCGGGCACGGTTGTGTCCGGATCACGGCGAGGTCCTGGGTTGGTTGCATCAGCTGCGGGCCCCGGTGCGGGTGGCCTATGAAGCCGGTCCGACGGGGTTCGGGTTAGCGCGGGCGATCACTGAGGCCGGGATGGAATGCCTGGTCGCCGCACCCTCGAAGTTGCAACGCCCGGCTGGGGATCGGGTCAAGACCGACCTGTTGACCGAACTATCGGCCTCGTCTCGGCGGGGGTGCGTGCGATGCCGGGCGCGGCTGGCTAGGTTCGCAGCTCGTGAGCAGCGATGCGGATGTGCCGCGGGAGTTGTCCGGGCTGGTGGTGCCGCGGCGGGGTTCGCTGGTGGCGACGGGAGAGCTGTTCGAGCCGTATCGGCTTGTTGATGGTGACGGCGCGGTGGTCGTGCCGGTCGCCGGGTTCTTCGCCGAGTTGGCGGCGTGTGGGCGGCCTGCGACGACGCAGCGGTCCTACGGGATGGATCTGTTGCGCTGGTTCCGGTTCTTGTGGGCGATCGGGGTGGGTTGGGACCAGGCGACTCGGGTCGAGGCTCGTGATTTCTGCCGCTGGCTGCAGGTAGCGGTCAAGCCGACCCGGCCGCATTGGCGGCACCCCGACGATGACCTCGCGCGATCGGGTCGGTCGCGTCCGGCGCCGGGGGTGAACGCGGTGACCGGCAAGGCGGGTCGGGGTGAGCGCTACGAGGCCGCGACGGTGGCGCATTGCGAGACCGTGTTGCGTGGGTTCTACGACTTTCATCTGGAGGCGGGCACCGGGCCGATGGTCAACCCGTTCCCGCTGTCTCGGCATCGCAGCGGCGGGCGCGCGCATGCCCACCACAACCCGATGGAGCCCTTCGCCGGGCAACGCAGCGGCCGATATCGGCCGAAGCTGGTGAGCCGTGCGCCGCGGTGCATCCCGGACGAGAGGTTCGACCAGCTGTTCGCGCAGCTGGGTTCGCACCGTGACCGGGCACTGGTCGCGTTGTGGGTCTCGACCGGGGCGCGGGCCTCGGAATTGTTGGGCGCCACGGTCGCCGATGCCGACCCTGGACAGCAGCTGATCACGGTGATCCGCAAGGGAACTCGTGCGTTGCAGCCGTTGCCGGCCGCACCGGACGCGTTCGTCTGGTTACGGCTGTATCAGGCGCAGCTGGCCGGTCTGGTGCCGGCCGGGCGGGACGAGCCGTTGTGGTGGACGTTGCGGCGCCCGTTTCGGCCGCTGCGATACGACGCGGCACGGGCGATGTTTACCCGAGCCAACGCCGCGTTGGGGTCGAACTGGTCGTTGCACGATCTGCGGCATACCGCGGCGTATCGGATGGCTCGAGACCCGCAGATGCCGCTGACCGACGTGCAGTGGGTGATGGGCCACGCCCATCTGTCCACCACGCAGCGCTACTTGAACCCGGTCACCGAGGACGTGATCGCCGGTCTGCTGGCCTTCCATGCCCGCCAACGCGACCGCGACCCGGCCGCGCCGCCGGCGGCGGGCTACCGCGCGGAGAGCCTGGCGATCCTCTTCGGCGAGGACCGGTCGTGACCGCCGACTCGCAGGTGTTGTCGACGCGAGCCGCCGATACCGCGCCCGCGGTGACCGGATCGGCGAACCCGACCGGGGCGCAACTGGCGGCGTCGTTTCCGCCCCGACCGGTCGCGTCGTCGTGGCCAGCGACCGAGGCGACCCGCTCCGAGGTGCTCGCCCGGGTGCTGTCCGCGCCGTTCGCGTTGGACAACCGGCTCAGTCAGCAGACCCGGCGGCTGGGGGTGCTGGCCGTGCTGGGCTGGCTGCGCACCCAGCCCGGCGAGAGCTGGCAGCAGCGGTGGCGGGCCAGCGGCGCGGAGGATCAGCCGGACTGGCGCCGGCTGGTCGGCACCGACCCGGCGAAGCCGCCGCCGCACCTGAGCCCCGGGTTGCTGGTGTTGATCTGCGCCGATGTGATCCGGCCCAGCCTGGACTGGCTGCTGCGGTTCGCGCCGGCGCGGCACAACCTTGCCGTCGAGATGGCCCGCACGCGTGATCCCTCGGGTGCGTTCACCGCGCTCACCGCGTTGTGTCGCAGCGGCCGGGTCGGATTGCAGAGCCAGCAGCAGGCACTGACCAATGTTGCGATCATCATGGCGGCCAAGGGCGGCCCAGTCGAGCAGGTGCGGGTCGGCGACTGCGTCGAGCTGCTCGCTACCGTCGCCCGCACCCGGGCCACGACCGCCAGACATCTCAACAGCCCGCTGTTCTATCAACTGCTGCGCGCGCATGGCGACCTCGGTCCCGATGCACCCGCCGCGATCGAGATGTTCTCCGGCCGTGGACAGCCCAGCTGCGAGGCGCTGATCGACCGCTACCGGATCGCGTGTCGGCCCGTGCGCGACGTGCTCGTGGACTACCTGCGGGAACGTCAGCCGTCGATGGACTTCTCCTCGCTGCAACGCCACGCCTACCTGCTGGGCAAACTGTTCTGGGCCGATCTCGAGGCCCACCACCCCGGTATCGACTCGCTGCAACTGTCCCGCGATGTCGCCGCGGCGTGGAAGCAACGGGTGATGTTCCGTACCCGCACCACGACCACACCCGACCGGGAACAGGTCACGATGACCTCGCCGCGATTGGACGGGCGCAGCGTGCTCACCGCCGTCCGAGCCTTCTACCTCGACATCGCCGAGTGGGCCGACGACGACCCGTCCCGATGGGGCCCCTGGGCGGTGCGCTGCCCGGTCAGCGCCAGCGACGCCTCACACAAGAAGGACCGCTCACACCGCAAGTCCCGCATGGACGCGCGCACCCGCGAACGGCTTCCGGTGCTGCCGGCGCTGGTCTCCTGGGTGGCGGCCGAACGCACCCGTACCGCCGAGCTGCTCGCCGCCGCCGAGCAGGCCCGGCCCGGTGAACCGTTCACCTCCGCCGGGGTGACCTTGCGCCGGTCGGTGATGAAGACCGAGACGACCGGGCGCCTGTGGGCCGAGGATCCCGACACCGGTCGGCGCCGCGACCTCAGCTTCGAAGAACACCGCGGGTTCTGGACCTGGGCCGTGGTAGAAGTATTGCGCCACACCGGGATTCGGATCGAGGAACTGACCGAACTGTCACACCACAGCCTCATCCAATACCGGCTGCCGGCCACCGGGGAGCTGATCCCGCTGCTGCAGATCACCCCCTCCAAGACCGACGCCGAGAGGCTGCTGGTGATTCTCTGAACTAGCCGGGGCTGCTTGTTGATTCGCTTTGGTGGGTCAGGAATTGGCGGGAAGTGTGGGGTTGCCGAGTGCGACAGGGGCCGTTCTCGATCGTTTGTCGATTTGGGCGAGTTTGTCTTCGGCGGCGGCGAGGCTGACCTGCAGGCCTTCGACCTCGCCGAGCCAGCCTTCGCGTTCGGCTTCGGCGATGCGCGCGGCGAGGTTGTCGCGGATCTCGACCAAACGGGGCCGTTGGGTGGGGTCGGGCCACAGCAATGCGCAACGCACACAAGCATGTTCATGAATACAGGCGGATCCGAACGCGCGACCGCAGGTGCCGATGGAGACCTTGCGGCGCTCGAAGTGGCCGAGGAATTCCTGCCATTCGGCGTCGGTGGGGGTCCGGTATTCGTCGGTGGGGCGCAACGCCCGCCGCCTGGCGAGGAACGCCAGGTGGGACTGGATCGCCTCGTCGGGGTAGACGGCCTTGTAGCCAAGGGTGACGTTGATGTCGCGGTGGCCGGCGATGATCTGCGCGATGTGCGGTGGCAGGCCGTTCATGACGGCATCGGTGATAAAGATTCTTCGAAAGTCGTGCGGCGCGTAATGCAGGGGGCGTCCATCGGCGGGATCCTTCAGGCCGGTGTGGACAAAAGCGGCGTTGAGCATGGTCCGCAGCGAGCTGTCGCTGATCGCCCGGATCTCGGAGGGAAATCGACGCTGGAACAAGACCGGAGCCGGTGGCCGCCAGACGCATTCGTAGCGGTCGTAGACCGCAACGAGCGGGACTGTCCCGTCGGGTTCACGGATTCGGCGGATCACGGTCGACAACACGTCCGCCAACTCCGGGGAGACGACCAGGAGTCTCTCCTCGTCGGTCTTCGAGGGGACGATCTGCAGCAACGGCACGATCTCGCCGGAGGTCGGCAGGCGGTACTGGATCAGGCTGTGATGGCTGATCTCCAGCAGTTCTTCGACCCGGCAACCGGTGAGACGCAGGATTTCCACGGCGGCCCACGCCCAGAACGCGTGGTCTTCTTCATGGCCGAGGTCGCGGCGGCTGCCGGTCGCGGGGTCATCGGCCCACACCATCTCGGTGGTCCTGGTGATCGAGCGGGTCAGCGTTTCGCCTGCGACGGTGAACGATTGGCCGGGAAGGGTATCGCGGGCGGCGTGCAGGACCGCGATGGCGTTCCTGCGCCGCGCGTCGACGGTCCGTACCAGCACCGGCAGCACCGGTAGTCGTTCCCGGGTCCGCGCGTCCATCCGCGCCTTGCGGTGGCGCTGGAATTTGCGCTGACTGATCTCTTCCTGACCGACCGGGCAGGGAGCCGCCCATTGTGCCCACCGGCTGGGATCCTCGATCGCCCACTGGCACAGATCGAGGTAGAGGGCCCGCACCGGGGTCAGGCAGTCTCGGTAGCCGATTCGCTCCACCATGACGACGGACTTCTCGCCGTGGGCTGAGGTGATCACCCGGGGTTTGGTCCGCTGACGCTGCTTCCACGCGTCGGCGACGTCGCTGGGCAGGTGCAGGCTGTCGATGCCGGGGTGATGCTGTTCGAGGTCGGCCCAGAACCGTTGCGCCAGATAGTAAGCCAGGCCCTTCAGACTGGTGTAGTCCAACGCCGGCTGGCGTTCGGCCAGATAGTCCACGAGCAGGTCGCGGACCGGGCGACACTGCAGCCGGTAGCGGTCGACCAGTTCCTCCGGGGTGAGCTGGCCGGCGGTGCGGAACGCTCGCAGTCGTTGCGGCGCGTCGTCGCTGAAGACACCGAGTTCGCGCAGCATCCGGTAGAAGACCTTGTGATCGCGTGTCGGGCAGGTGAAGGATTCGGCTTCGCGGTCCATCAATTCCAACGCGTCGCCGACGGTGACGTCGGCCAGGGTGCCGCCCTTGGCGGCGAGGATTTCGGCGCTGCGCCGCAGCGTGAGGGCGGCGGCGAAGCCGGACACCTGGGGATCGGCGTCGCACAACGCTCGAAGACGCGCGAACCCGTGCGGGTCGCGGGTGCGGGCCAGGTTGCGGGTCAGGGAGCCCTTGCCGGCGGCGCCGGCCACCAGGCAGCTCAGCGAGGGACGGACGAGATCGCCGCAGATCGCCACGACCAGCGCTCCCGACAGCTCGGCGCGCAGCCATCGTGACTCTCGACCACGCGCTTGCTGCCAGGCGATCGGCAGGTCTCGCCACGCCCCGCCGGCGGCATCGGCGCCGCTGGCCATCCAGCGTTGCTGCCAGGTCTGGCCCGGCTGGTCGGCCAGCCAGTCCAGCAGCCACGCCAGCCCGCGGACGCGTCGGTCCTGGCTGTTGGCGTTGTCGAGAACAAACATCCCGCTGGTAAGCCGCTCCCACACCGCACCGCGGTCGTGCCCGGTGGCAGGCCAGTCCGTGACCACCGGCCGTGGGGGAAATCGGGTGCGCGCCGACTCCCGCTGGGCCTTGGACGGACGAGAAGACACACCCGGAAACGTGATGACCTCGTTCAGCACGTCCGGCCCGGTCATGGCGTTCGGCTCCCGAACAGCACCTGAAGCGTCTCGGGCCGATAACCGGGAGCCGGAGCCGGCCGCGCCCGTTCGGCGGCCTGCCGAGTCTGCTCGGCATGGTGGGCCAGTACCCGGCGGATCACTTCCTCCTTGCGGGGCGTCAGGTAGATCTGCGTCGTGGTCAGCAGGGCATGCCCGAGGACGCATTGGACATCGGTGAGCGGCAACGCCGGATCCTCGGCCATCCGGTAGGCCGCGGTGTGCCGCAGCGCATGCAGCGTCGCCGCACTACCGGCGCGCTGCGCCGCGCGCTCGAACATCCGATGCGCCGCGTGATAGGTCAACGGCCGCATCGGCGTTCGCGACGTCCACCACAACGGTTGGCGTCTTCCCTTGGGGACCACACCGTCCGTCTCGACCTGATACAAGCGCAACCACACGAACGCGTCGGTCGAGGCCGGCAGCTCCTGCATTGCGCGGGTTCCCTTGCGCACCACCGCGATCACCTGCCGACCGGGATCCACATCGCCCCGCGTGGCCGACAGCAGCTCCGACGCGCGGGCGCCGGTCGAGACGTAGAACGCCACCAGTGCCCGGTCCCTGTTCGAGGGCAGCCGGGCGAAGATCTCGTTGAACTCCTCGTCGGGGATGCTGCGCGGAATCCGGGACGGCACCGTTGGTCGATACAACCCGGTCCGCTCCTTGCGGTGCGGCTCCATCGGGTTGTGATGCGCGTGCGCCCGCTGGCGCCGCCGCGACCGATGCAGCGGGAACGGGTTGACGATCGGCCCGCTGCCCGCCGCGAGATGGAACTCGTAGAAACCGCGCAGCACCGTCTCGGCGTGCGCCCGCACCGACGCCGCGTAGGCCACCGCGGTCGACGATCGGTCGGGCACCTCGTGTGGTCTGCGCCAGTGCGGGCGAGAAGGCTTGCCCGACACCAGCATCCAGCGGCAGAAATCGCGGGCCTCGATGCGTGTCGCCCGGTTCCACGCGACCTCGACCGCCCACAGAAACCGGAACCACCGCAGCAGATCCATCCCATAGGAGCGCAGCGTCGCATCCGATCGACCCGCGGCCTGCAAGTCTCGGAAATACGCCGACACCGATTCCACCACCGCTCCACAGGGATCGGTCACTCGAAACGGCAACCACGGATCACCCGTGGCCTCAACCGCACCCGCCAACGGGACCGCCAGCATCGCCAGATCCCGGGTCCGTTCGTCGTCTTCCATCACGGGTCGAGACCATAACCGACCGAACGGCTGCAGCCCGTCAACCAGGGCAAACGCGTGTCGTTGTTCAGTCAATAGGTATCTCACCGGAACTGGCGGACGCGTTGTCCACCATCGTCGCCCGCATCCGCGGCGACCGGCCCGACGTGCCGCTGGTGGTCTCCTACGACAAGAACGAACGCGTCTACAACCCACCCCTGCCGCTGCTGTTCCAATGGCGCCGACGGCTGGAGAACCGCCCGGTGTCCGAGCGGGCGCTGCGCACCTACCTCGACCACGCGCTCACCGCGATCGGCGTCAAGGACGCCGCCGGGCGCGCCATGCGCTACACCTTCCACGATTTCCGCAGGCTGTTCATCACCGACGCGATCGTGCACGGCATGCCACCACACATCGCCCAACTCGTCGCCGGCCACCGCGACATCAACACCACCATGGGATACAAGGCCGTCTACCCCGAAGAGGTGATCAACGGCCACCGCGCATACATCGCCCGCCGCCGCGCACTGCGCCCCAGCGAGGAATACCGCACCCCGACCGACGAGGAATGGGCCGAGTTCGTCGGCCACTTCGAACGCCGCAAGGTCGCCGTCGGCGACTGCGGCCGCTCCTACGACACCCCCTGCATCCACGAACACAGCTGTCTGCGCTGCCCGCTGCTGCGACCCGATCCCGCCGCCCGGCCCGCCTCGAACAGATCCGCGACAACCTCCTCGCCCGCATCGCCGAAGCCGAATCCCACCGCTGGTACGGCGAGGCCGAGGGCCTCAAGGTCAGCCTCGCCGGCGCCAACGCCAAACTCGCCCAGATGGACCAGATCACCGCCCGCCGCACCCACGCCGTCCAACTCGGCATCCCCAGCTTCACCGACACCGCCAGCCGCACCACCGAGCCTGCAGACAACCGAAATCAGTTCTGACACACCAGAACACAAACTCAATGATCAAGATCAATTTAGTTCGGAGAAGACGTGTCCGACGCGGAGTGGCTCGCCGAGGTGGCCGCGCATGGCATGGTCCGCCCGAGTTTCGTGCCGCCGCCGGCGATCCGCCAGCTGCGCGACCTGACCCGCTACCGCAAGACGCAGATCGACGCGCGGACCGCGGAGATCCAGCGGTTGGAGAAGCTGCTCGAAGACGCCGGGATCAAGCTGACCTCGGTCGCCTCGAAGGTGCTCACCCAGTCCGGCAGACTGATGGTCGAGGCGCTCATCGCCGGGCAACACGACCCGGCTGCGCTGGCGGAGCTGGCCAAGGGAAGCTGCGCCCGAAGATTCCGCAGCTGACCGAGGCGCTCAACGGGCACTTCGGCGCCCACCACGCGGTCGCCGCTCGACGAATCCTCGGCCATGTCGACTTCCTCGACACCAGCATCGCGACCTTGACCGAGCAGATCGACGTCCGAATGCGGCCCTACGAAGCCGCACGGCGCCTGCTGGCGCCGATCCCCGGCTTCGACCGGCTCGTCATCGACACGGTGATCGCGGAGACCGGCGCCGACATGTCGAGGTTCCCGAGCGCCGGCCACCTGGCGAACTGGGCAGGCCTGAGCCCCGGAAACCACGAATCGGCCGGGAAACGCCGCCGTGTGGGCGTCGTCCCCGGCAATCGATGGCTGCGGCGAGCCCTGATCGAAGCCGCCCACGCCGCGGCCCGGAGCAAGGGCAGCTACTTCGGGGCGCAGTACCGGCAAATCGCCAGGCGGCGGGGCCCGAACAAGGCGGCCGTCGCTGTCGCGCACAGCCTGAGTGATCTCGTCTGGCACCTGCTCACAACCGGCGTGTGCTACACCGACCTCGGTGCCGATTACTTCCAGCGCCGTCGGGATCCGCAGCGTGAGGCCGAGCGCCTCGTCCGGCAAGCTCGAGGCGCTGGGCTACGACGTCGCTCTCACCAACCCTCCGCCGCCCGCCGCGTAACCAACCCCACATATCCGCACCGCGGCTGGTGTGATCTGAATCAGCGGCGCCGGCCAGCACCGCTGCCGATGATGTACGCCCCGAAACCTCAGCGTGCGGTTTGCATTTCACCCCAGATCGAGCACCGGCTGTTCTCCCACATCTCGATGAACTGGCGCGGCGACCACTGACCAGCCACGAAGTCATCGTCAACACCATCGCCGCGGCCACCACCCGCGCCGGGCTGACCGTGCACGCCGAACTCGACACCCGCAGCTACCCCAAGGGCATCAAGATCACCGACCAGCAGATGGACGACCTCGAACAACGCGCGTTACCCGCCACGACTTCCACGGCGAATGGAACTACACGCTCGTTTCACAACGCACCCACGGCCCGCCGTAAACCAGCGTGTTATTTATTAACAGCCTCTTAGTGCGGACGGCCGTCATTCCGGTAGCTGAACACCTCGGTTTATCGGACCTTTGAGCTCTTGTCACGCCGCGCGCGGGGCTCGTGCCGGTAGTCGTGATGTCAGGCATGCTAAGTCGCAGCGCTGGTCCCTTGGTGTCGTTTCCTACCTCCTAATGGCTCTCGTCGCTCGAGGCCGATTGCCTGTCGAGGTATCGTGCACTCCAGGTTCGATGTGACCTGCCGCCCGCGCCGACTGTGGCATGGTGAACACATCGATTCGGTCACCTGATCATCTACGAGAAACGGTGCCTCGACACTCAGCAACGCGGGCAACTGAATGCACACGGGCACCGGACGTAGGTGAACTCATGGACATGACCATCAACGGCGCCAAGCGCGCGGCCCGCGCTCTGCGCGAGCAGCTCTCCGCAACCGGCCTCACTCATTCCAGAGCCCTGGAGATCGTGGCGCAACAGCTCGGATATCCGGACTGGAACACGGCATCTGCCAGACTTCAGGCGCGTACTGGCCTGGGCTCTCCGGTTCCGGTGCTACGGAGCTTGGACGAGGCACGCGCACGGGAGTTCTACGTGGGCTTTCTCTGGCTTCACGATCGAGTGGGAGCACCGATTCGAGCCGAACTCGCCTCTGTACATGCGGCTGCGACGCGGCCAACTGGTTATCGATCTGTCCGAGCATCATGGCGATGGCACACCTGGCTCGACGATCTGGGTGCCGGTCGACGATGTGGAGACACTGCAGAAGGAGCTTCTGGCCAAGCCCTACAACTTCTAAAATGCGTCCGGGTATCGACACCGATGCACCCGGCGGGCCGACTATGGAGGTTTACGACCCTTTCTCCAACACAATCAGATTCTGTCAGCCCGAATCCGATACGGACGACTAACTGTAAGGGCGTCAAGACAATTCGCTAGCGAGCTCAGCAAGATCTGGCTGGTTATCTGGCCGCCGACCGAGTCGCTTTTTCGCCGGCAAACGAGCGTTGATCGAAAAACTCTGCCGCCCACGGTCCTTGCGTAGAGACGCCAGCCGTGAGCCAGGTCAGTCCCGCTGGGTCCTGGCCCATCAATTGGGGCTCCCGGTAACCCACGCGGGGGGAGGTCACAGATCGGAGGCCTCGGAGTGCCACCAGGCGAACACTCTTGTCTGATAGAGAGTGAGCCACTTCGATGGCTCGCCCGCCGGTGCGTCGACCTCGAACCACACCCGCCCGGGAAGCCGACCGACCTGCAGCCAGGTGCCGTGGCACAGGATGGCAACACCTATTCGACTACCGGCAAGCATCCGATCCTTCTGCCGCCCCGCCTCGGCGCGATCATGACAGAGCTGCTCCATCGACCACCCACCCGGCTCATGATCCACCACGGAACAGACGCTCCGCGATGGCTGTTCCCCGGCCGAGTTCCCGGACAGCCCATCGACAACCACAGCCTGACCAATCGGCTCAACCGGCACGGCAGCAGCGCGGCGCCCCGCCCGCAACGGCGCCCTCATGGCCCTCGCGGCCGATCTCCCCGCCGCGATCATCGCTGACCTACTGGGCATGCACATCAACACTGCAATCCGATGGGTCAGATACGCCGGACGTGATTGGGCCGACTACCTCGCTGCCCGAGCCGCTGAACAGGACAAGAAGTCCGGAGAAGACGGGGAATAGTGCGGGGCCGGAAATTTCGCCTCTCCACCAGTAAGATGTGGCGAAACTGTTTACACGCCAGTGTTTTCCGATCAATGACGGTTGCCGCGCCGGCATTATCTGTAACGGGTTGAGGGGTGTACAGGACTGTTACCCACGTGGGTTTGGGGGTGGGTTTTCGTCGTGGGGGACAGTGTTATCTGTAACGGTGTCACCGACGTTGGCTGGTGTCTGAGGTGCCGGTGAGGCCGAGGCGGTGCAGTTCGCCATGGGCGGCGGCGAGCTGCTCGTTCGAGCCTCTTGTTCTCCGGTCTTGAGGTCGGCGATTTCGGTTTCGTAGCGCTGCTTTTGGGCTCCGGAGTTGTTCACGTTGCGCGGCGACGATGCTGGATTCGTTGGCGGGTTCGGGTGCCGCGGGTGCGGGTCTTGGGGTGGGGTTGGTGGATTCGGCGCGGATTTGTTCGAGAAGGTCGGGGTGGTTGTAGACGCTCTTGCGGGCGACGCCAGAGCGTATTTGGCCAGGGCGTGGGGGTTGATCGCGAGGCGTTGTTTGCGCATCTCGTGGAGCGCTTGGTGATCTTGCGGCGGGTGGCGGTGGAGCGTTGTTGATGCTGCGGCGGAGGCCGTCAACGGAGCGGGGTGTGCTCACTGCCGGTCCGTTGTTGGGTCGGCGGGCTTTGTCGAGCGCGGATTGGTGAGCGCCGCGGGTTTGGATCTGTAGCAGCGGCAGTCGTTTGGCGGTGCCGGCGCCGGCCACGAAATTCTGGCTGTGGGGGTGACTGGTTGGAGGCTGCTCGATGATGGCGTGCAGGGAGGTGATCTCGCGGCGGCGTTCGATGATCCAGATGTTGTCTTCGCCGAGTTCGCCGCCGGGCGGTAGCGCTCCCTGCTGACCGCTGTTAGGCGTCTCTTGAGTTGGCGATGACCGAGGGGTTTTGCGTCACTGTCGGTGGGGATGTGGGTGGGGTAGCTGGGTTGGCCGGATGGTCGCGTCATGGTGAGGACGGCCCGATAGGCTCGGCCTGATCTTGATAGTCAACGGCCCTTCCCGCATGCGTTGACAGGCTGCCGGGAAGGGCCGTTCGAACGCGCCTGGAGGCGGTCCGTTGCTCAGCGTAGGTCCTGATCCTGTCCGTGTCGAAACGCAGCTGGTCTGTGGTGAGCTGGCGTGCCCGGCTTGCGGCGGTCGGTTGGCGCCGTGGGGGCATGCTGCGCCGCGGTTTGTGCGTGAGGCCGGCGGCTCGGTGCGGCGGATCCGGCCGCGGCGGGGGATCTGCTCGGGGGCGGGTGGGTGCGGCCGCTCGCACGTGCTGTTGCCGCGGTTCTGCCTGGGCCGGCGGGTCGATGTGGTGAGCGTGATCTGGGCGGCGTTGGTGTCTCGGGCGGCGGGTTGGGGTTGGCGGCGGATCTGTGCGGCGGCGGACCGCCCGGCCTCGACGGTGCGCGGGTGGCTGTCGCGGTTCGCCGCGCATGCCGAGTCGATCCGGATCGGGTTCGCGCGGCTCGAGCGCGCCGCGAACACCGGTGGCGACATGGATCGTCTGGTCCCGGCCGCGGATTCGGTCGCCGACGCGGTCGCGCAGATCGGCGCCGGGTGCGCGGCGGTGCGCCGCGCGGTGGGTCCGGCCGTGTTCGAGGTGTCGGCGGCGGAGATGGTGGCGGCGTGTTCGGGCGGCTGGCTGCTGGGCGGGCACCCGCCGACGGTCGCGGCGTTGTCGATCAACACGTGCCCGCGTCTGTGATCGATCGCCGCGGCGCGTCAGGGTCGACGCGTCACTGTCGTCGATCACGGAAAGCGGTGGGGTGTAGTCGATGTCGACTCCGAAGAAGAAGTCCCGGGCGGATCGGGCGCGGGATATCGCGCTGTATCGGTATTCGTTGATCCGGCCGTTGGCCGATCCGGGCCTGTCGCCGAGCGAGCGCGGCCGTCTGGTGCGGGAGCTGGCCGCGCAGGTGCATCTGGGCCCGTCCGGGCAGCCGGCGACGGTGTCGCGGGCCAGTTTGGACCGCTGGATCCGGGCGTGGCGGGCCGGCGGGTTCGACGCGCTGCTCCCGGCCGAACGCCAAGTCGCCCCGCGCACCGACACCGAGGTGCTGGAGCTGGCCGCCCGGCTCAAACGGGAACGCCCGGCCCGCACCGCCGCGCACATCGCCCGGATCATCGAATCCAGCAGGGGTGGGCGCCCTCGCCGCGCACCCTGCAACGCCACTTCGCCCGCCTGGAGCTGGGCACCCGACCGGATGGCATGCCGCCGAAGGCATTTGGCCGGTTCGAGGCGGGCGAACCCGACCAGCTGTGGGTCAGCGACGGGCTGCACGGCCCGATCATCGAGGGGAAGCGCGCGGCGCTGTTCGCGCTGGTCGACGATGATCGCGCTACGTGGTCGGTACCGCTGGGGCCATGGCGAGGACACCCTGGGCATGCAGGTGGCGCTGCACGACGCGGTCAAGACCCATGGCTGCCCGGCCCGGCTGTACTGCGACAACGGCGCGGCATACAGCTCCCACCAGTTGGCCTGGTCGGCGGCGGCGCTCGACATCCAACTGGTGCACAGCAAGCCCGGAAAACCGCAGGGACGCGGGAAAATCGAGAGGTGGTGGAACTGCACCGTGCGCGACCAGTTCCTGGTCGAGATCGACCCGGCCGGCGCGGGGCGCGAGGTCGCGTCGCTGGCCGAGCTGAACCGCCTGTTCACCGCCTGGT
>CAWKCR010000019.1:0-69413 GCA_963848185.1 uncultured Actinomycetota bacterium | reverse complement strand
TGTGCCGCTGATCACGCGGCGGCGCCCGCAGCCTCGGACTGTTGTTGCGCCCGAGTACTTCTCATCATCGCCGATGCTCCCGGAATGCGAGGCGGGTAGGGCATCGATGGGTTTTTGAACAAGTAGTTAAGAACTTGTTAGCATGGTGGCATGGCTCGACCGCGGAAATTCGTTGAAGATCAAGTCATTGCGGCCGCCCGCGATCAGTTCTGGGCCCACGGGTATGCCGGCACATCGCTCGATGACCTGGTCGCAGTGACCGGTCTGGGGCGCGGCAGTCTCTACGGCTCCTTCGGTGACAAGCACACCATTTTCATGCGGGCACTTGACGATTACTCCAACATGACGATGGCCGCAGTACGTGCCGAGCTCCGGGACTCGGCCGAGTCGGCCTACGATCGGCTGGTTCGCCATATCCGCAGCATGGCGCGAGCCAGCGCCACAGATTCCAAGCGGTACGGCTGTCTGACGGCTAAGAGTGCCGCCGAACTGGCGGCCACCGATAAGGCGGTCGCCCGCAGCGTCAAACGCTTCATCAATGCTTACCAGGCCGAACTGACGGAGACCATCGCGGCCGCCCAGCGCGAAGGTGACATCGACAGCGGGGTGAACCCGCGCGATATGGCGGTGCTCGTGCTCGCCGTACTGCGCGGCATGGAGGCGCTACGCAAAGGGGGAGCGTCGGGCGCCACGATCACCGCTGCGGGCGAACAGGCCATCGCGCTGCTGCCCCGCGCGCCCGTCGCACCCTAGCCACGCCCGACGGGCAGGGCGAATCCCCTGTGCACCAGGGCCGTTACGCATTGGCGAGTCGACTTGAGCGATCGTCGAGATTTGAGCCGGGTCCGTTATTGACTATTCAGTACATAATACGTTATTGTGGGAGTCGATCACGGGAGTGACTGTGATCCAAAGGATGTGGCCGTGCGCGGCATGAATTGCGCCCGGACACCCGTGCCGTTGGGAACGTAAACATCAAGGAGTGCAACTCATGACCCTGGCAATCACCTACCGCCGCTCCGGGGACCCAGCAGAGATACTCGAGGTCACCGATATCGGGGAACCTTCACCGCCCGGGCCCGGTCAGGTACAGGTACGGGTCAGCGCGTTCCCGATCCATCCCGGTGACGTGTTGGTCATATCTGCTACCGCGACTCCGGGCAGCGAGCTGATCGCCGGAGTGGAAGCAACCGGAGTTGTCACCGAAGTCGGCGCCGGGGTCACCGGCTTAAGCCCAGGTACTCGTGTCACGTTCTTCCCCTATGCAGGCGCATGGCGCCAAGTCGCCAACGTCGACGCTGCGAACGTCGTCCCCGTACCCGACTCGGTGCCCGACGAGGTGGCCGCCCAAATGCTGTGCAACCCGATCACCGCGGTGATGCTGCGCCGCGCCGCACAGCAACACTTCGCCGTCGGATACGACGGTGTGGTGCTCAACAACGCTGCGGCTTCGTCGGTGGGTCGACTGTTCACCGCCGTTGCCGAACACCACCAGATTGCCACGATCAGCATCGTGCGCAGCGAGGAGCGCGCGCAACAGCTACGGGACCGCTTCCCCACGGTGCCAGTGGTTTCCACCGCCGACCCGGACTGGGTCGAGCAGGTGCGCACGGCTGCCGGCAGCCGACCAATACCGGTCGCCCTGGACCCCGTCGGCGGCGCCACTGCAAGCGAGCTGCTGTCCGCGCTCTCGCCCGGCGGCACCCTGATCGTCTACGGCGAACTGGCCCAAGAGCCGATTCCGTTGCACGCCGCCACGGTCCTGCACTCGGCATTTGCCATACGCGGGCTGACGATCAATCGCTGGCTCACGGCCGTATCTGCCGAGCAACGCGCCTCCGACTTGGCCAGCGCGGTCGCGATCGCAACGGTTCTGCCGCAGCACTTTGACGTCGCAGCGGTTTACCCGCTCGAGCGAATCGGCGACGCGGTGCGCCACGTGTCCCAACCCGGCAAGGTCGGCACCGTGGTGGTCAAACTGTGACCCAAGACGACTCGCAGCCGGAAGCGCGCGTACCAAAAACCTGGTGCGGCGCAGACGTTCTCGCGTCAATCCTCGACAGGAGCACGACCATGTTCAAAAACGTCGGATTTATCGGCTCAGGCCCGTCACCCAGGCGCTGGCGCACCACCTGGTCGCCGCGCAGATACCGGTGCTCATCAGTAACAGCCGAGGCCCGGACAGCCTGACCGAACTCGTTGCACAACTCGGTGAAACAGCCCATGCCGTGACCGTGGAGCAGGCGGCCGCCGCCGAGGTCGTGATCTTGGCGCTTCCGTTCGTGCGGGTGCCTGAACTCGCCCAAGTCGTGCCGGACTGGACGGGGCGGATCGTCATCGACGCCACCAACCAGTTCGCCGAATACACCCCGGCCTACCGCGGCTACGTTGACCTCGGCGAGGAAACCGGCAGCGAGTGGGTCGCCCGCCACCTGCCAGGTGCGACGATCATCAAGGCGTTCAACGCGATGTATGCCACCTACCTATCCGCCGACCCACGCCACCACGACGGCCGCCAGGTCGTGTTCCACGCCGGCGATGACGCCACTGCCTGCGCAGAATTCGACCAGCTGATCAGCCGACTCGGCTTTGCACCGGTGCGAGTGGGCGGCCTGCGCGACGGTGGCAGATTGATGCAACTCGGGGGCCCGCTGAGCACTCTGCACGTCATCAAGCAGGACTGAACTTGGGAGGCGTCAGCGGCATCATTGACCCGTCCGCGGTTGTGCCGGCACCCGCCCCGCAACTCGTCAGCCCGCCGTCCGCGTCGGCGCCAATCTTTTTGCGCCGCTGGGACATCGGTCGTTGTGTGGTCCCATCACCGTCGCCGAATTCCCGGCTCCCCGCCTAACGCGTGCGCGTGTATGCCGGGCATTGGTCGGTGCGATTTCGATCCCCGAGGTCGCCGTAGCGGTCACCACATGCGCGCGCTGAAGCGTCGTGCGTCGGTGGAGGCGTAGCGGGCCATCGAGGAATCCAATGCCGCGTGGTGTTCGAGCTGAATGATCAGGGTGGGCAGGTTGGCAGCGGGAAACACGCAGGTCGCTTCATCCACACCCATCCCGGTACGGGCCCTGCTCAGCGCGCAGCCGACACTCGCGGCCACCCGCTGAACTCGACTGTTTCCGCAGGACCGCTACCCACTTAGCGTCGATAGCACGGTGACAACCCGGTCGCCGGTTCGAATTCCCAGGACAGGAGAAGAAATTATGACCAGTATCAATGTCCCTGAGGGGGTTAGGGTCTGGACGATTGGCGTCGACCAGGCGAATGTTCGCTCTTGGAACAATTACACTAACAACCAGGGCTACAATCTATTATGCGGGACTAATGGAAGGTATTTGACTTACGGTCATCAGACATTTGGAATTAACCTGGTCTACAAACCTCAAGGAGATAACAAGACTCACTTTCGGCTTCCCGATGGGCAAGAAAGAGAAATACTCTCAGGTGAGTCTGTCGCACTCGGGATTGGCGGCAGTCCAGCGTTTCTCTATTACGCAGAACGGGATGTAGGTATTAATCTCAAGTGGTCGGAGCAACCGAAATTCGAGTGGCGGATCTTCGGGGCGGACAGCGAGATGGGAACTCCAATTCCCGAAAACACGCAGGTTGCTCTCTTAAATGACAAGGTTCGACCCGATCCGGACTTCCTCGTGCACTTCGAGCGCGTGCTGGGACAAGACATTGGGTGGACCTCGAGTCCGGGATTCTGGGAGCATCTCGGCGACGTTATTTGGGAAGAGGCAACAAAAGCCGCGCTCAAGACGATTAAAGAATGGGTGGAGGAGCAGGTCTGACGGACGAACCGTCCGAACCGCCCATCAACGTCGGCTGAACGGCCGAAGAAGGCGAGGGGTCTCCACTATCGGGGATCCCTCGCGTCGGCCCCGCTTCGTGGTTGCTGAGACCAACGAGGCGCCCCCCGAACGCATTGCCACCATCACCGCGCAACGACCGCTCGTGCTCGAACGTCACCGACATGGCCCCGACCGCCCCAAGGCGCCGTCCGAATTTTACGCCGATGCCGGTGCTGCCAGGGTTTGATCGCATCCGCCGACAGCCAGCGCCAGATGGTGGTGCCCGAGATGGACGCGACGATGCCTTGCTCGACGGCGGTGCGGGCCAGATCCGGGCAGTGCCAGCGGGCCAGCGGTACGCCGGCGGTGGTGGGCAGTTCGCACGCCAGCGCCTTGACCGCGACTACGACGTCAGGGGGAAAAACTCGGGGGTCGTCCTCCCCGGGGTTGATCGGCCAGTCCGGGCTGGCGGTGCTCGTGGAAGTGTTTGCGCCACTTGGATACAACTTGGCGGGGAGTGTCTAGGCGGGCAGCGATCTCGTCGTTGCCCAGCCCGTCGGCGGCGTAGAGCACGATCTTGGCCCGGACTACTTCTGAATACGGTGACGTATATCTGCGGGCGCGGGCTTGCAGCTCGGTGCGCTCGGCATCGGTCAGGGTGAGGCGATATGGACTAGTTACGTGGCATGTGCTTCCCCCTCGAGGGAACCATGACACGTAACGGTGCGAAAGTGTGGGACGTAATTACGTCACTGTAATTATATCGGAGATCACTAAGTGTTCACCTTCGAACACGGACGCCCTCCACATCCGGACACGATCCGACAGCAGGCTCGACCGCCTCGCCGCGGCGGCCGCGCTCCCTCGCATGTCCTTCCATGGCACTACGCCACTCATACGGCAGCCGGCGCCCTGAAAGCTGGCGTGAGCTCGAAAAGAATCAGCGAGCGCATCGGGCCAAACACCGACGCTTCCCGGTAGCTCGTCGGGACAATACAGCGTCCAGCAATCCGAAACCCCACAGCCACGCCACGGTGGTCCCATAACTGGCAAAGCCGCCAGCCGCGTGGTCCCATCAGTGCCAAACAGATGGTCTGAACCGTCCTGGGTTTGATGCTGGTTTGATGCACACCGCAGTCACCGGAGCACCTGCGGCGGGGGCACCAAACCATCGTTTATTCATCGTTAATGACGAAAATCGTTGGGAAACCGCGGGAAGGTACCAGATAGGTCGGTATGTGAGAGTGCCTGGCAGGAGGGCGCTTTCGGTGGGTAACGGGCACGGATGGAAAGGTACCTTTGCAAAAGCCGGTGTCGCAGGTTCGATTCCTGCCGGGGGCACCCCGCCGAAGTTCACGCGAACTGAAGGCATTTCATGATGAACATGGAACAGTGCTGTGTCGGTGAGGGTGGTGCGGGTTCCATGTTCGCGGCTTGTGGCGTGCTTATCGTGTGATGGCGGCGTATTCGATGGCCATGCTGGTTGAGCACCCGAAGACTGCCTGGAAGTGCAGCGGATCCGGGCCGTGAGCGCGTACTTCGTCGAGTAGCCGATCGTGGCGGAGTTGCTCGAGCGTGATACCGAGCGGCCGCATGATTCGCTTGTGCCAGCCTCTGCTCGCGGGTCCGGTCTCGGCAGCGGTCTGTTGGGTGATCAGCAGGTGCGTGTTCGCAGTATCGGTCCAGCGGTCACGGCGGTAGGTGAGATACCCGACCAGCGCCTGATAGGTCAGCGCGTGCAGGGGGCAGGGCCAGCCGTTGATGAACATCAGCCGCTCGCCGAGATCGACGTCATCGAGCCTGAGCGCGAGCATCTGCGCAGGCAGAAATGCTTGGGCTGCGGCCAGTGCGACGAGTATCTGCCGTTCGGGTCGACTGCGGGCCCAGGTCACCGCGGCCTGGAGCTGGTCGTCGGCCAATGGTTCGGGGCAGATGCGTGGTCCAACGGCGGGCAAGGCAAGACGGTTGGTGGGGTTGTGGAAGATCCGGCGGTCGCGTTTGAGCAGGGCGAACAATGACCGCACGGCCGTCAACGTTCGTTTGCGGTTCTCCAGACTGTCGGCGCGGTTACCGATCGCGGCCTCAATATCCTTGCGAGTCACCTCTCGCAACGAGTCGTAACGCTGCGACCACGCTGTCAGCGCGGGCAGTAGGTAAGCCACCTGGCGGCGCACGGTGGCGTCGTCGCGGCGACGAGTTCGGGGTAGGCACCCCCGCAGCCCCATCGTCGGGTGCCGAACCTCGGCGCCGATCCACGGATCGAGGTCGGCAAGCCGGCGGTCGATCCACGCTTGCAGCGGGTCGGGGTGATCATCGAGCAGAAGTCCCATCGAGGCCAGTACCTCCGAGGTGCGCTCAACGGGCAATCCCCTGCGCGCCAGCGACGTCAGATCTCGGTAACGTACCGGGTTGCCGTCATCGGGTTGACCGGTGAGCGCGACCGTCACCGCGCGAACAACGCCTCCGACGGTGTCGGCGGCCCATCCGCGCCGCTCGCCGAGTCGCCGCGCGAGCCGGCACGCATGCCTCACGCGCTCGTCTGCGGCGGCCAAGGTGATCTCCGGACCGCCGAGGGTGAGGTCCCGAGGCTGCTCGAACAACTGCATCTGCACGCCATCCGGCGGCGACCACGGCCCCGGCCCGGCGACCGGGGCCGCGCCGGACCCGGCCGTGTGCTGGAGATTGCGCAGCATCCCCGCAAGGAACAACTGGTGCGCAGGATCGGCCTCGAGATAGCGCAGCACCTGATGATGGTCCCCGGCACCGGCCCGCCGATGCGCCTCGACGTGACACAACCGGCACGCTCCCGACCGCAACGGCAGCGTCCGCCCACAAAATCGGCACCGTCCTCGTTGGTCGGCCCGCAACTTCCACTTGTAGCAGCCGCGGCACACACCGCCGACGAACGCCTGGCGCCTGCCGTCACCGGAGACCGCCGAGCCCCAGGAAAAGCACTCGATACAGCTACGGCACCTCACCCGTGGGTGGCAATTGCTGCAATAGCCCGCGGTCCAGAACTCCTTGCTGCCGCACACCTTGCACGGCGGCGCCGCTCGGCCCGGGAAAGCGCACCACCAACACAGATACCCCTTCTTCCCGTACGACCCGGTGTCGCCGACGCGGCCCGCGATCGGCCTCGTTTCGCAACAGCGACACGAGCGCGGAACCCACTGCGCCACAATCACTCCGGCGGCAGGGACCGGGCCGATCGACGGCGCTGCGGCCGGAACCGCGACGGCTCCCCCGCCGCAACACCGGTGTCGGTACCCGGCTCACTCCCGACGGCCGGGACCGGTTCGGGAATCATGAGCTCCTCGACTCCACACCCCAACACGTCGCAGATGACATCGAGGTCGTCGAATTTCACGCTCGCCGGCCTGCCCGACCACAGACCCGACATCTTGCCGGCGCTGATCACCAGTCCACGTGCAGCCAGCAGCCGGTGCAGTTCGCTGGCCTTCCAGATGCCCCGGTTCGCCGCCGCGCAAATTCCAGATCACGACGATGCTCCTTGCAGCCGACGGGCTGTTCTCGCCGAAGCCTGCAGCCAAGAGTTCTCCACGTGATTGCGCTGCACATGCACGTACCGCATCGTGGTAGCCACCCACTCGTGGCCCAAAAGCTCTTGAACAGCAACAAGATCCATACCGGTGCGATACAGCTCCGACGCGCAGTAGTGTCGCAGCACATGTGGAGTGATCTTGCCCTGCCACTCCGCCGGGGCATAGCGCGCCACCGCGTCGGTCAGGCCGGTGCGCAGCGACGACGCCGCGACCCGCTTGGCGCTGCCGTCACCGTTGCACCGCTCCGAACAGAACAGCGGCGCACCCGGACGCGACCAGAACCGCTCGCCGTCACATTCCGGCCGCACCTGCTGGACATACCACTCCAGCAACGCATCCGCCCCGTTTAGCGCGGATTGGCGGGTCAGCCACCTGAGCGTGCACCCGGCCCCGGCTCATGTGGCGGTCCTGTGTCATAGAGACTTTGGCGTGACCGAGCTGGTTCGCCCCGATCCGGGCCGACAGTCCCGGCGTCGTCGATCAGCGTTGCTACCGTAGTCGTGGCTGGCCATGTCCCGACATTGTGTCGGCAGTCGGCGGCCTCCGGCCCGAACAGCAAGCCCGCGCCCTGCCGTGAGCCGGTGAAACTTTCGAGCTAGAGGCGCACCCTAGAAAACCCCGCAAGAGAAATCCCCGCGAGTTGGGCATCCGTATGGAAACGTCCACAATGCGAAAAGTTCGCCGATATACTTGCCGAGTTCGCTTGGCAGACGCCTTTGGGGAAGGGCCCTCGTATGCCGGTCACGATGAAATTCGAAAACCTAGGTCAGTTGACCTTGGCGGCCGGCCAGACCGTCCGAGTCGGCTGGGAGCTGTTCCCTAACGAGTTTCCTCCGGTGATCGACCACACGGTTACGTTCGGCTTCGACGATGGGGTTCATGCCATGCGCGTCGGGGTCATCGACCATAAGGGCCCCGGCCCGGGCAACTCCAAGCCCGCGTTCTTCTACTCGCTGACCAACATCAGCACGGGTTCGGCGAATGTGAATACTGCGCAGCGCTACATCTTCTTCACGGGAACTCCATGAAGATCCAGGTTCTCCACGACAAGGCGGGAGCGATCCGCGCGGTCTTCGCCCCGTCTGGAACGAGCCGCCAGGGCGGCATCGAGGCGCCCGACGCGGAGACGACAGTGATCGAGGCGGACGTGCAGGAGGTCGCGCCGGCTTCCGACGCCGTGAACACGGACCCAGTCACCGCCACGATCGGCCACGTAATGGAGCACTACGAGGTGCGCGGCGGCCGCCTCGTCGAGCGGGCGGAGAAGTAGGACTTGCTGGCAAACGCCGCTTCGGGCGAATTCAAGGGGAAGTCCTGAGAAGTCGCAACACATCCCTCCGACGCCATCGTTTGTTCATCGCCAACGACCGAGAATTGATCGGAAACGCCAGGTTCTCGTCAGACTCTTTGTGTGCCAAGCCCGTTGTCGCACAGGGAAACACGAGTAACTGGCATCACGGCGATCTCCGGTTTCGCCATCCCGAGGTCGCAGTTTCGATTCCTGCCGGGGCACTCATCATGGGCCGTATTCGCCTGACCGTAATCACATGGGCGCCAAGCACTTTGTGCGCATCACACCGCCACGGCCGCTACCAAACCCACGCAGAGTTACTTGCGTTCGAAAGCAAATATTGTTGAAACGGTAAATGCACAATCCTCAGCCGCAGTAAACTGCACTGCTGGCACCTCGCGAACGCGTTACGTTGCTACGCGAACCCTGGGGAGGACACCGGGAATGTGCAAAGCCGGCAAGAAGCGCATGAGCAACGTGGCGAAGGGCGTCGCGGCGGTCGGGGTCGTGACGAGCGTCGCGGCGGTCGCCGCAACGCAGCCTGAGTCGATATCGGCACCGCTGGTCGATCTGGCCGCACTCATCGTCGTCGGCAGCTCAACGCACTGGGACGGCAGCGGCAACGAGAATTTTTACGGAGGGAAGTTCAATCAGCCCCCTTACACCACCGGTGGCGTTGTCCACGTCAACTTCCTCACCGGCCCCTCCGGGATCAACCAAGCCCTGCAAGCCAACTCGGACGACCCCGAGAACCTAGTCCTCGCGTCTGGTTGGGGCGCCGCGAATGCCAGTTTGCTCCTCACGCATCTGGACTCACGGAACGATCCCGCGTTGGCGAACATGGTGTGGGTGCTGGACAACAATGTGTCGCGCGCAAACGGCGGCTTCGGCACGCGGTATCCGGCAGGTGCCTTCATCGGAATCAATCCGATCCCGACCCCGACCGACACCGGCGCCCTGGCCGTCGTGGATATCGGGTATCAGTACGACTACAACTCCAACGCGCCGGCGGATCTAGTGAACGTTGTGGCGCATCTCAATTCGCTCGTCGCATGGACGTACACGCGCTTGAATCACGAAACGTTGGAACTGCCGGTCAATCCCGACGGGACGCCGGCAGTCACTTGCGGCAACGACACCTGCGCCGTCCTGGAAAGCGACGACCCGGCGATCCCCTGCCCGGACGCCCGGTGCGCCGCCCCGGCCGACGACAGGATCGTCGCGTACGTCATGAAGCGTGAGGGCAGCAACACCACTTACGTCACGTATACGACCGACGGCCTGCCGTTGGTCCAACCACTGCGCGACTTCGTGCCCGTATTCGGCGATCTGATCGCGGATGTGACCGAGCCGGTCCTGACGGTGATCGTCAACGCGGCCTACCCCGACAACAATCCGATCCCCTCCGATCCCAGCAAGTACACCCCGGCGACACTGGTGCCGCCTCCGTCTCAGCTCGCCACCGCGGCGGCACAGATCCCCGGAGCAATCCAAGAAGGGCTGACGGCGGCCACCGACGATCCATCGCCCACGAGCACGGTCACCACCGACGTCGCGTCGATCGACGAGGAATCGCCGAGCCCGGCCCCTCCGGTGAGAGGGTCGAAGCCGTTGACCAATGTGGTGCGGGAGAGCGACAAGGCGGTACCGGGATCGGTCGGCAGCATCAGCCCGTCGACAAACGGCACCGACCCGGTTGGCACCGTGATCAAGTCGGTGATCGACAACCTCAACCAAAGGGTGCAGAACGTCGTGGGCGGTTTCGGTACGAAGCCGGACGACGCGAACGACACCGGTGACGACAGCGACGGCGAGTCCTAGGGCACAGTCGTCGGTATGGCCGTTCCCGGTAGCCCGCAGTACTGGAACCACAACACCGCCTATCACCCATGGTTGATTGACATCGCCGCGCAACACCGCGGCGACGTTCTAGACGTCGGCTGCGGCGACGGACTGCTCGCGGAGCGGCTCGCCCCCGTGTCGCGGTCGGTGGTTGGCATCGATCCCGATGCGGCGGCGGTGCAACGAGCCACCGATCGGCTAGCGTCGCACGAGCACGTCATCGTCTCGCCGGATGCGTTCGACTCCTACCAGCCCGGGCAGCGCAGGTTCGACCTCATCACGTTCGTCGCCAGCTTGCACCACATGGATCTGCGGACGGCTCTTTTGAAGGCGCGGAATCTGCTGACACCGACCGGTGAGATCGCGGTCGTCGGGCTCTCGGCCAACAAGACCGTGCGCGACTGGGTTTGGGCCGTGCTGTGCGTGCCTGGCGCTCGGTTGGGTTCGTGGTTGCATTCGGAGACTCGCAACGTCGGCGTCGTGATCACCGACCCGCAGGAGGGACTCGACGACATACGGCGCACCGTGGACGAAATCCTGCCCGGGGCATCGGTGCGACGAGCGCTGTACTACCGCTATCTCTTGCGGTGGGCCAACAACTAGATCGCGAAATCACTTGCACCACTTTTGTTTCAACTGTCACGACGCGACCGGCCAGGTGGGTAAGGCATCTGGGGGTTTTCCCCCAGGTGCCCCCTAAGACTCTCGGCACGCTGTCGTGTCAACACTGCCAGGCCAGCGTTTGACATAGGTGCTGGCCAGGGTGATCGCCAGCCTTATTGCCGTGTTTCGTCTCTCGCACGGTTGAAGCCCTGAATCTTCGGGTCGAGTTAGTGGAGCGCCGCAGCGTGCCGGGCACTCGAAAAGGCAACGGAGACAGGCGAACAGGTACGATCGCCTCAGCCACGCGGTCAGGCATGCGTGATGCTCAGCCGCAAGACTTCCCGAAAGTACTGCGAAATTGTGAATGATCCTGCAGTCGGTGCGTCGGCGGTGATTGTGACCGCAAGTGATCCTGAAGCCCGGGCAGTGGGGTCAGTGGTCGGCATCGCGGTGGGGGCACCCCGTATCCGCTCGATCATGCGATGGCACTTGGTTATCACGGAGGCTAGTTGCCTGTAGCCGAGCGCGTGTTCGCCGATGACCACTCGGGTGTTGGTGGGGAATAGGGCGAATGCCTGGCCTTGATTGATTTGCGGCCTGCGCGGCCCCTTGCTGTTCTTGAGTAGCCGATCTTCAGAGTGTTGGACTGCATCACGTACTTGTTTGAGCCCATCTCGTTGTGCCTTGGTCGGGGCCGGTGCTCCGCGTCCGATTTTGAGTAAGCGCAACGCCTCCGCATGGCGCACGGCTCGGTACGTCGCGTCAATGCAGTCCTCCATGTGGTCGATGCCGCGCAGGTAGGGCAAGGGTGACCCGGCGCCGGATACGTAACTGTCGAAGTCGGCCCGCGCCGCTTCATACTCAAGCAGCGCCTTGTCGGTGAGACGGCAGAAATTCACGAACACCGCCGTCGCTACGTGGTTGCCACGAAGTTGCGTGGGCGGTCCAGCCAGTGACCGTTCGAGAATGACCACCCGCATGTTAACGACAAGGTGATCGAGGGCGGGCATTGCCAACCCGTCCGCATTAATGCGCGCCCATGCTGGGAGTGTCATATCGGGAGGCTAGTCAACAACGGCTGCCGAAATCTTGAACGCGGCCGCCCGTACTGTAACGACCACATCGGCTGGAAAACATCACCATGCGCAACGAAGCTCGCCGTTTTGATACCGGGCGCGTAAGCGTGCAAGGTAGCTGCGGCAGGCCGAGCCGGGTTTGTAGAGATGGCCCCGCACAGGCAGTGCTGGCTGAGCGCGGTCGAGCGGGTGCCCGCGCGCTGCAGCGCGCCGCCGGCGGCGGCGCACTCGCGGGCCAGCGCGGCAACGAGCATCCCGGGGCTGAACAGGGCGATCCGCTTGCCCCACAACCGCGCCCAGGTTGAGATGTGCGCAATCCTCCACGATGATCGAATGCCGTGGGTGGCCACGATCCGCGCCGCGACGTGGTGGGCGCGGGCGTGCTTGGCCTGACTGACTGCCCGCGCTTGGGCGGCCTGGTCCACCCGGGTGCGGTGATAGCCGCCCGAGAGCCTGTCGTGGCGGTAGGCCCGCAGCGGCACACCATCGACGCGGGCATGCCGAGGCCCGCCCGGATTAGTCAGCTGCTTGGCCGGCAACCCGCGCTCGGCGCGGCGTGCCGCCCGCGCCCCCTGGCGCGCCGAGGGCCCGTACTGGTCAGCGTTGGTGTTGCGGCGCGACCGATCCAATGCCCGCTGCCGCGCCCGCGCCCGCTTCGCGGCCCGCGCCGCAGCCTTCTGTTGGTCCTCGCTGCAGGTGACCTGCTCGACGTGCAGCCGCTCGGGATGCCCGCCGGGGAACGACGCCAGCGCCAGGTTGGATACGTTGGCATCCACACCCGCGCGCCGCCCGGTGGGGATCTCGGCGCGCCGGGCCCGGGTGGCCGCGGATTGGTAGCCGGGCTGGTGGGTCAGCAGATGGGCGTAGTACCGCCAGCCGCCGGGCGCTTTGCGGTCGGCGACGCGCACGAGGTCGATCTTGTGCCAGACGGCCGGGTCGGCCAGGAAATGGCTCAGGTGCGCCCACTGGCCCGCCCCTTGGGGTAGGCGCACCGGCAACACCACATCCCCGCCCGGCAGGCCGGTGAACACCACCGCCAGCGTCCCGGTGTGATCGGCCCACGACCCCGAGCCGGGCCGGACCGGGGCCGGCAGCCGGGCCGGCTGGGCCACAACCGAGGTGCCCGCCGGCTGGCCCGCCGCCTCCACCGCGGTGCTCACCGCTCCGGGTAGCCCCGGATGCCGGTAAGCGCCCAGATGCCCGTCCAGGGTGCCGACCAGCCGGTAGGTTTCCCACACCGGCGTGGCCTTGGTGTGTGAGCGGGCCCGCCCGGGGATGCGGGTGAAGTCGGACCACGACCCGATCCGCGGTGGCCCATGCCGGCGCCCCGAGGAGTCGGCGAACAGGTGCCGATCCACGGTTTCCCACACCTCGTCGGCGACATGCAGACCGATCGCCTTGGTCAGGTGATCGCGCATCCACCCGCTGGCCTCGATATGGGATTTCGCCGCCGCCTCGATCCCTTTGCGCGACAAGCCCAGCCGCGGCCGCAGCGCCTTCGCATCGGCCCGGCGTTCATGATGGGCGGCCCAATAGGCACGACAACGCGCCGCGGCGTCACGCTGTGCCGCCCGCCGCAGCCGAAACACCGCCGCCCACTGGCGCTCCAGGCGCCGGCGCACACCTGCGTCGCTGACGTCAAGCTCCAGGCGGATCACCGACACCGGCCCGTCGTAGGTGAAATTCGGGGCCTTCGACTTACCGCGCCGCCGCGGCGCCACATCACCGCCGATAGCGGTGGTGGCGTCGGTGAACGCGGCTGCCATGGCGATCATGAAACCATCACCCACCGACATCGACCCGCCGCCCACACCGGTGGCGAAACCTGGTGCCGCTCACCGGACTCACCGCCGGCCAGATCCACACTGTCGACACCCTGACCCGCCACCGCCAACCACCGCCCGCCGGCCGACCTTGGGCACTACCACTGAGCGCACGGCTGCTGCTCGTTCTCATCCACCTGCGAACAAACCTGACATCCCCGGCCCCGGCCACCCACTTCGATAGCAGCCAATCGGCGGTCGACCGCATCATTTACCACCTGGTGCCAGCGTTGGCCCGCACCCTGCGACCCGATCCCGACAACAGCAGCCACCCGTGGCTCATCGACGGCACGCTGACCACGCTGCACGATCAGCCGATCACCGCCATCAGCAACAACTACCGCCGCAGCGTCAACGCCCAGATCATCATCTGCGCCCACCGGCGCCGCGTGGTCGTCGCCGGCAAATGCTGGCCCGGCGACCGCAACGAGGTTGTCGTCGCCCGCGCGACCGCAGCCCACCTACTCACCGGCCAGCGCCGCATCCACGGCGACGATGGCGACCGCGGAATCGCCGCCATCACCGCACCCCTGCCAGATAGCGCCGGCCGCATCATCCGCGACCACCGCTACCGGACTCACCGCCGTATCAGAACACGCGTCGAACACGTCATCGCCCGACTCAAAGACCGGCAGATACCCCGGCAACGCCGCCGACACGGCCACGCCATCAACCACAGCCTCCAAATCATCGCCGGACCCTGGAACCTCAAAACATGCAGCCAATCACGGGTCACCTCTTAGGCTGAGGCGCGTGTCCGATCCGGTACTGGTTCAGGTCGAGGACCGCGTCGCGCTCATCACCGTCAACGATCCCGAACGCCGCAACGCGGTCACGGCCGAGATCTCGGCGGCCCTACGCGCGGTCGTCGACGCTGCGGAAGCCAATCCTGACGTCCACGCGCTGATCGTCACCGGTGCCGGCAAGGCCTTTTGCGCCGGCGCGGACCTCACCGCGCTGGGCACGGCGACCGAGGACGGTCTGCGCGGGATCTACGACGGCTTCCTTGCAGTCGCCAACTGCGCGTTGCCGACAATCGCGGCGGTCAACGGCGCGGCCGTCGGCGCTGGCCTGAACCTGGCGCTGGCCGCCGACGTACGCATCGCCGGGCACACGGCGCTGTTCGATCCCCGTTTCCAGAAACTCGGCATCCATCCCGGCGGCGGCGCGACATGGATGCTGCAGCGCGCGGTCGGCCCGCAAGTGGCCCGCGCGTCGCTGCTGTTCGGCATGCGGTTCGACGCCGAGGCCGCGGTGCGCTACGGCTTGGCGCTCAAGGTCGCCGACGATCCCGTCGCCGCGGCCCGCGAGCTGGCAGCCGGCCCGGCTGCCGCACCACGCGAGGTCGTCATCGCCACCAAGGCCTCCATGCGGGCGACCGCCAATCCCGGCGTCGTCGACACCGACCAGCACCGGATTGCAGTTGACACCGAGCTCGGGCCCCAGGCCGCTTCGATCCTGTCTCCGGAATTCGCCCGGCGCCTCGGGGCCGCGCAACGGAAGTGAATCCAGCGCTTCCTAGCTGTGGAAGATCATCGGGACGTTGAGCGGTCCGCGGATCGCCGGGATATCACGCCAGGTCACCGGTCCGGCCAGCACGGGATCGCGATCGGCGCGGTCCGGGTGACATCTCGGAGTGGACGGCAATGCTGGCCAGCCGGATCGAAGCCCTTCGCTAGAGGTCGAGCAGCGAATTGCCGCCGCCCAGCGCACTAGCAGGCCGTCAGACGAGAATGCTGAGCGGGTTCTCGATGCGCCGCACGAATGCGGCCATCCAGCGAGCCGCCACCGCACCGTCGATGACCCGGTGGTCCGCCGACAGCGTGACGGTCATGACGTTGCCGACGTCAAGCTGCCCATCGACGACCACGGGGCGCTGCGTTGCGGCGCCGACCGCGAGGATGCCCGCCTGCGGCGGATTCAGGATCGCCGAAAACTCGGCCACCCCGTACATCCCGAGGTTGGAGACCGAAAAGCTGCCGCCCTCCAATTCGCGCCGCTGGAGCCGTCCGGCGCGGGCGCGCTCGGCGACGTCGGCGACCTGCGTCGACAACTCGGACAGCGCCAAGGTGTCGACGCCGACCACCACCGGGGTCAGCAATCCGCCGTCGACGGCGACCGCCACCGCGATGTCGACACCGTCGAACCGGCGGATCGAATCCCCGTTCCAGACGGCGTTGGACTCGGGCACCTCGATTAGAGCTCCCGCCACGGCCTTGAGCACGAAATCGTTCAAAGAGATCTTCCGGTTCGCGGCGTCGTTGACGTTGCGTCGCAACTCGATCAGCCGGTCAACGTGGCAGTCGGCGGTGACGTAGAAGTGCGGAACCGTGGATTTACTTTCGGTGAGCCGGCGTGCGATGGCCTTGCGCATCCCCGTGAGCGGAATGTCGGAATAGCCGGATTCCGCGGGCGACGGTGCCGGAAGTGCTTGTGGCGCTGAGACTTCCGCCACTGCTGCCGCGGTGTCCGGCGCCGAGGCCGACTCGGCTGCTGGCTGCCGATCGAGATCTCGGCGGACAATCCGCCCGCCGGGACCGGTGCCGGTCAAAGTCTCCAGCGCGATGCCGCGTTCCTTGGCGAGCCGCCGCACGAGGGGCGTCGCGAAGAGCCTTCGCCCGTCGACGGCGGACGGAGGTTGCAGGACGCTTTTCGGCGCGCCGACGGACTCGGTGGCCGGTGCGGGCGCTACCGCGCCGTTGAGGTTGGGATCGACGTCCGCCTCGGATTCGCCGGGGCCGAGTACCACCGCGATCGGGTCACCGACGGCGATGGTGGCCCCGGGCTCCGCGATCAGCCTCGCTAGCATGCCCTCCACTTCGGCGGCGTACTCGACGAGAGCCTTCTCGGTCTCGATCTCGGCGAGTGGATCGCCGATTGATATCTGTTGGCCCACCGAGACCAACCACGTGTTCAGGACGGCCTCGCTAGTGTTGGCGAGCACCTCGGGCATCCGCACCACGGTGGCCATCAGCGCTGTCCCATTCCGGCGCGGATCCGCTCCAGCCCCGCGACGACTTCCTCGGTCTTGGCAATCGCAGCCCGTTCCAGCACCTTCGAAATACTCGGCGAGGCCTCACTTCCGGACACCCGCTCAATCGGCTGGTCGAGCCAGTCGAAGAGCCTCCGCTGGATCTCGTCAGCCAGCCAACCACCGTACGAACTGCCGCGCGCCCCCTGTTCGACGATCAGCACCGCGTTGGTCTTGCGGATGCTCGCGGCGATGGTGTCCCAGTCGATCGATGCGCGGTCGAGCCAGCGCAGATCGATCAGTTCGGCGTCTATGCCGGAACTTTCGATCGCCTCGAGACTGTGGTTGACCATCGACAGGTAACTGATGACGGTGACCTCGCTGCCGACCCGGCGGATCGCGGCCCGGCCCGGCGGAATGATGTAGTCGAGGTCGCCCTCGGGTAGCTGGCCTGCCGTGCCGTAGAGGTCGACGTGCTCGATCACCAGCACCGGATCCTCAAGGGCCAGAGCGGCATTCATCAATCCCACGTAGTCGGCCGCGGTCGACGGCGCCACGATGCGCCAGCCGGGGCTGGTCGCGAAGATGCCGGCCGGATCCATCAGGTGTTGAGAGCCATATCCCGAACCCATCGCCACCTTGGTGCGCAGCACGAACGGGACAGGATTGGCGCCGCCAAACATGTGCCGCGCCTTGCCGATCTGGTTGAACACCTGGTCTGCGGCCACCCACATGAAGTCCGGGTACATGAACTCGACGACGGGCCGGAAGCGACCATCAAGGGCGAGGCCACCTCCCAGCCCGGCGAAGGCGTTCTCACTGATCGGGGTTCCGACCAACCGGTTCTCGCCATACTTCGCCAGCCCCTTGGTCGCGCCGTTGGTGCCGCCATTGAGCCGATGCACGTCCTCACCGAACACCACGATGCGCTCGTCACGGCCCATTCGGCGATCCATCACACCGGCCACCGCCTCGACGAATTTGACGTTGCGCCAAGGACCGGGGTGGTCCCGCGGCTCGAGGACGGTCAGCGGTTCGAGCTCGCTCGCGTCCCCGCGAACGCCGACATTGACGAAACCTGGATCGGGCCACAGCTGTGGGCGGATGCGCCGTTTGCCCGGCGCGTCGGGATCTGGTTCGAGGAGCTCATCGACCGCCGCTGACATCGCGGCCTGAGCTTGCTTGCGCAGCGATTCGACGCCGGCGTCGTCGATCGCACCGCGCTTGATCATCTCGCCCGCGACCTTGTCCAAGGGATCACGCGCGCGCCACTGCTGCTCCTCCTCCTTGCCGCGATACCCGAAAGCGCTACCGGGGTATGGGCCGTTCTGGTGGAAGAACCGGTAGACCTCGACCTCGATGACGGCGGGCCCGTCGCCGGCACGCATCCGCTCGGCAGCCTGCTGGGTGGCCAGGTACACAGCGAGGGGATCCATACCGTCCACGCGCCACGCTGGAATGCCGAAACCCTGGCCGCGCACCGACAATCGCGGGTCGGCGCTGATCTCGTCGACCCGGGTGGACACCGCATACAGGTTGTTCTCGATGAAGAAGCAGAACGGCAGCTTCCATGCGGCGGCCAGGTTCATCGTCTCGAGCACCGAGCCGATCTGGCTGGCGCCGTCGCCGAAGTAGCTGATCGTGAGATCGGTAGTGCCGCTGTGCTTCTGCGCCCACGCGTTGCCCGCCCCCATCGGCACGCCACCACCGACGATCGCGTTGGTGCCCAGTGCACCGGCCTCGAACCACTGCAGATGCATGGACCCGCCGCGCCCGCGGCAGTAGCCCTGCGCCAGGCCGAGGATCTCGGCCAGGGTGCGCTGTAGCACCGTCTGGATCGCCGGTGTGACGGGTGCCGCCGGGTCGATCTGGCCCCCGGCGACGTGCGTCAGCGCCTTCGCCAAGAACTGGTGGTGCCCACGGTGGGAACCGTTCACGGCATCGGTGGAACGCAGACCGACGATGGATCCAACCGCACCGCCCTCCTGCCCGATGCTCGAGTGTGCGGGCCCGTGCACCAAACCTTCACCAGCCAGTTCGAGCACCGTCTCCTCGAAGGCGCGAATCAAATGCAGTTCGCTGAGCATGGTGCCGAGCAGCGCCGGGTCGGCGTTCGTCCAGTCCGCCGCCGTCGCGGTGAGTTCGACCCAGGTGGCGCCCGTCTCGAGGCGGCGTTGGCGTGGCATGGCTTCAACTTACGCTGATTGGATCCACTTTGGCTAGTATGTCGAGTATATTGCGAAGATCCGATCCATAAATGAGCCAGATTGGATCCACAAAAGGAGATTGACTTGCCGTTGCCAGGGCTCGTCGGCACCGATCACATCGGGTTCACCGTTCCCGATCTCGAAGAGGCGCACGACTTCCTCGTCAGGGTGTTGGGCTGCACGCACGTGTACACACTCGGCCCGTACGAGCACGCTGACGACTGGATGCGCGAACACCTCAACGTGCATCCGCGCACCGTGATGCGGCAGCTTCGCTTCTACCGGTGCGCCACCGGCGCCAATTTCGAGGTGTTCGAGTACGAGCCCGCCGACGGCCAGGCGCCCATCCCTCGTAACAGCGATATCGGAGGTCACCACATCGCCTTTTATGTCCACGACCTTGACGCCGCCGTGCGATACCTGCGCGGCGAAGGCGTTCGCGTGTTGGGCGAACCAACCGCGAGCCGGAACGCCAGCGAGGGGCAGCGTTGGGTGTACTTTCTCAGCCCGTGGGGCATGCAGTTCGAGCTGGTGAGCTTTCCAAACGGCAAGGCCTACGAGAAAGACGTCGAAGTGCTGCTATGGAATCCCAACACTCCGGCACAGTAAGCGCTTAACGGATCGGAGGCTCCCGTGCCGCAACCGCAGGTACGTGACGGCGTCACCGGTGCGCGCGTCGCCGAAGAGTTGCGCAAAGCGATCCTGCACGGCGCCCATCCACCTGGAACGCGATTGCGGCAGGAGGAACTTGCCACCCGCTACGGCGCCAGCCGCGTCCCTGTTCGTGAGGCGCTGCGGATCCTCGAATCCGAGGGACTGGTCACCACTGTGGCCAACACCGGCGCATGGATCGCCCGGCTCAGCCTTGACGAGTGCGTCGAGCTGTACCAGGTTCGCGAACGCGTCGAGCCGCTGCTGTTGCGCTACAGCATGGGCAACCTGACGACCGAGCAGATCGACCGCCTCGCCGAGCTCGCCGAGATGATGCGGCGCGCCGGCGATGTCGAGGAGTTCCTCGCCATGGACCGGGAATTCCACCTTGGCAGCTACGCCGGCGCCTCGACCACCTACTTAGGGCCGAGCATCGAACGGCTGTGGAACACCACCCAGCACTACCGTCGCGCCTTCACTCGGCTGCTCGACGCCGACAGCAACCGGATCCTCCACGACGAGCACCACATGCTTGTCGCCGCGATCCGAGACGGCGATGCCGATGAGGCCGAGCGGGTGCTGTTCGGGCATATCCGGCGTACCCGGTTAGGGCTGGCGCGACATCCCGAGGTGTTCGCCTAGAGCTTGATTGGATCCAATTGGCAGACTAGAGTTGGAATTTGTGCGGTCACGCTTGGCTGATCGACGATATAGCATCCAATCTGGCGACCAGCAGGGGCATCCACCATGGCAATCGCAACCGTCAACCCGACCACCGCAGAGACCATCGAGACCTTCGAACCGCACAACAGCATCGAGGTGGGACGGCGGATCGCGCAGGCGGCCGCGGCGGCAGTGACGCTGCGGGGTACCGACTTCGCGCGCCGTGCGGAGTGGATGATCGCGACCGCCGACATCCTCGAGTCCGACGTGGAACACGCCGCCCGGATGCTCACCCTGGAAATGGGTAAGCCGATCGCGCAGGCAAGGGCCGAGGTGCTCAAGTGCGCGCGAAACATGCGCTTCTACGCTGAGCATGCCGAGTCCTTCCTCGCCGACGAGCCGCTGGCCAACCCCTCCGCTGTGTCGGCCTCGCAGGCCTGGACTGTGTGGCAGCCGCTCGGGGTCGTGCTCGCCGTCATGCCGTGGAATTACCCGCTGTGGCAAGTGATCCGCTTCGCCGCCCCGGCGTTGATGGCCGGCAATACCGGCCTGCTCAAGCACGCTTCGAACGTGCCGCAGGCGGCGCTGTACCTCGATACCCTCTTCGAAAAGGGCGGATTCCCGGCAGGATCGCTGCGCACCCTGCTGATCGGCTCGGCCGAGGTCGCCGCCGTAATCGCGGATGACCGCGTCAAGGCCGTCACCCTCACCGGTTCGGAACCGGCCGGCCGGTCGGTGGCGGCCAAAGCGGGCCGCGAGATCAAGAAGGCGGTGCTCGAGCTCGGCGGCTCTGACCCGTTCATCGTGATGCCCAGTGCCGACATCGACGCCGCCGCGACGACGGCGGTCAAGGCCCGCGTCTCCAACAACGGTCAGTCCTGCATCGCCGGCAAACGCTTCATCGTGCACGCCGACATATATGACGAATTCGCCCGGCAGTTCGCGGCCAAGATGAGCGCCCTGGTGGTCGGCGACCCGATGGACGAGGCGACCGATGTCGGCCCGCTGGCCACCGCATCGGGTCGCGACGATATCGCCGAATTGGTCGACGACGCCGTGGCCAACGGGGCCGAGGTGCTCGCGGGCGGTTCCGCACCGGCCGGGCCCGGGTGGTTCTACTTACCCACCGTGCTGGCGGGCCTCACCGACGGCATGCGCATCGTCATGGAGGAGGCGTTCGGCCCGGTCGCGTCGCTCTACAAGGTGGCCGACCGTGACGAGGCGGCACGGGTTGCCAACCACACCACATTCGGACTCAGCTCGGCGGTCTGGACCAACGATGTCGACGAGCAGGACTGGTTCATCCGCAATCTCGACGCCGGGGCGGTGTTCCTCAACGGAATGACGGTCTCCTACCCCGAATTGCCCTTCGGCGGGGTGAAGGACTCCGGCTACGGCCGCGAGCTGGCCAGCGCGGGCATTCGCGAGTTCTGCAATCTGAAGACGGTGTGGAGGGCCTGACACCAGCCGTCCAGTCGTCAGTATTCGTTGGCGACGAACAGTTCCTGCGCCGGGAACTTGGTCAGGATCACCGGTCCGTCGTGGGTGACGACGACCTCCTCCTCGATCCGCGCGGCGGAGAAGCCGTCGGATGCCGGCGCATAGGTCTCCATCGCGAAGACCATCCCGGCCTGCAATTCGACCGGGTTCTCCAGTGAAGTCAGCCGCGAGATGATCGGCCGCTCATGCAGTCCGAGCCCGAGTCCATGAGCGAACTGCAGTCCGAAGGCCGCCATTTCGTTCTCGAAGCCGAAGTCGGTCGCTTTGGGCAGCAGCCGGGCGATCTCATCCGAGCCGGCGCCGGGGCGGATCGCCGCGATCGACGTGTCCATCCATTCCCGCGCCTGTTTGTACGCGTCGCGCTGGCTCTGGGTCGCGCTGCCGACGCCGAAGGTGCGGTAGTAGCAGGTGCGGTAACCGTTGTACGAGTGGATGATGTCGAAGAACGCCTGGTCGCCTGGACGGATGATGCGGTCGGTGAAGTTGTGCGGGTGCGGATTACACCGCTCACCGGAGATGGCGTTGACAGCCTCGACCTGATCGGAGCCCATCTCGTAGAGCCGCTTGTTGGCCAGTGCGACGATCTCGTTCTCGCGGACGCCGGGCTTGAGGACATCGACGATGTCTTGGTAGACACCGTCCACCATGGCCGCGGCCTGGTTGAGCAACATGATCTCATCGTCGGACTTGATCACCCGAGCATCCAACATGTGCTGCTGCGCGTCAACGACTTTGAGCCCTTGGCGCTGCATCTCGAACAGGAACGGCGGCTCGACGATGTCAAGGCCGACCGGCGCGTTGGCCACCCCGGCGTCGGTCAGGATGCCCTTGATCTCGGTGACCGCGTCGCGCATGAGTCCGGCGTCCGGCGCCACCGCGCCACGGAAGCCGAGGAACCCGGGCCGCCAGTTCTCATCCGGCAGCCACGGCGAGTACAGCTTGTGGTGGCGCACCGCCGAGCCGAAGTCCCACAGAATCGGGTCACCGCCCCGGGTCAGTAGGCAATAGCGAATCATCTTGTCGCCCAACGCCCCGCCGATCCAGGTTTGAGTGGTGTAGCGGATGTTGTAGAAGTCAAACAGAAGGAACGCCCCGCAACCGCTGGCCTCCAGTGCCGCCTTCGCCCGGATGATGCGGTAGTCCCGCAGCCGGCCGAAGTCGACCCGCTGCTCGTAGTCGACGCCCATATGCCCGGGCGCCTCGAGCGGACGCACGCTGACCGGCGCGATGACCGGGGCCGTCATGTGTGCACCGGCGCGAGACCGTCATCCACCGCGACGTTTTCGGGCTGCAGGCTGATCCCCGCACCGCGCGCCACCTCGAGCAGCAGCGTCGCAAAGTCCTTATCGTCGCCGTGCCCGGCGCCGACGGCCTGCGCGATGATCTGCCGTGTCGCCGAGGCGATCGGCATCGGCGATTCCAACTGATGCGCGGCCTCCAGCCCGAGGTCGAAGTCCTTCTGCAGCAACTGCATTGTGAAGGTTGGGGTGAAGTCAAGGTTGACTAACGCCGGCGACTTGTACTGGGTGAACACCGATCCCATCACCGAGTCGTTGAGAAACGCCAGGAAGTCGGCGCGGCTGACGCCGCCCTTCTCCACCAGCACGGTGATCTCCGCCAGGCATTGGGTCACCACACCCAGCATCACGTTGTGCGCGATCTTCACCAGCCGGGCGACCTCACCGTCGCCGACGTAGGTGACGCTGCGGCCAAACACATTGAGCACCGGCTCTATCGACTCGAACACCTCACGCGGACCCGACACCGCTACCGTGAGCTTGCCCGCGGCAATGACTTTCGGGTTGCCGCTGACCGGTGTGGCGAGGAAGTCCGCACCGCGCGAGTTCGCGGCGCTGCGGATCAACTCGCTCGCCTCGGCCGAGACCGTCGACGAATCCGCGATGACCCGTGGTGAGGCGCTGCCGGTGAGCAGACCACCGTCGCCGAGCATGACCTGCTCCAGGTCTTTCGAGGAGGACACCATGCTGAACACGAGGTCACGGTCGGCTAGGTCGACGGGCCGACCAACAACGGTGGCGCCACGGTCGGCCAGTGCCTGTGCCTTCGAAGCGGTCCGGTTGTATACGGTGACGTCGTAGCCCGCGTCGAGCAGCCGGGTGACGAGCTGGGCACCCATGCGCCCGGCGCCGATCCAGCCGATCTTCGGGTGCGAGGTGGACGGCAATGCAGACATGTCGTTTCCTTACTGTTGGGCCGTGGCGCTGGGCCGCGTGGCGGTGTTGTCCGACGGCGGCGCCGCAACGGCGCCACCGAAGTAGAGATCGGCGATCTCGGGATTGGCCAGTACCGATTGGGCCGGGCCGGTCAGCAGCACCCTGCCGCTTTCCATGACAATGCCGCTGGTGGCCATGCGCAGGCCGAAGCGGACGTTCTGCTCCACCATCAGGATGGCCTTGCCGTTACTGCGCATCGTCGCGACCGCCTCGTCGATCACGGTGAGCGACTTGGGATCCAGTCCAAGCGACGGCTCGTCGAGCAGAACGAGCTTGGGGTTGAGCATCAGCGAGCGCGCGAACTCGACCATCCGACGCTGGCCGCCGGAGAGGTTTCCGCACCGCACGCCGGTCTTGTCCCGAACCAGGGGGAACATGTCGAGGACTTCGTCGTAGCGGCGGCGCACGAGCGCGCGCTCGCGGCGGATGACGTATGCGCCCATCAGGATGTTCTCCCGGACCGTCAGGGTCGGGAACAGGCCGTTGCTCTGGGGCACCTGCGTGACACCGCAACTGAGCACGGCGTCCGGTGACAGGCCGGTGATGTCCTCGCCGTCCAGCAGAATCCGACCCGCGCTGGGTTTGAGCAGACCGCTGACGGCCCGCAGCACGGTGGATTTTCCGGCGCCGTTCGGGCCGACGATGCAGCCCAGCTCACCGGCTCCGACCTCCAGGTCGACGCCCTGCAATACGTTGCCGCCGCCATAGCCGGCGACCACTCCCTCGAGCCCGATCATGCTGGGTTTCCCTCCGTGACGCGGACGGCCGACGCCTTCGAAGGCGCCTCGAGCAGGTAGTCGTCGCCGAGGTAGGCGTCGAGCACCAGTGGGTCTCTTTGGATTTGGTCGGGGGTGCCCTGTGCGATCACCGCGCCGCGCGCCAGCACCCGGATCGGATCGCACAGCCCGACGACGAAAGGCATGTTGTGCTCCACCAGCAGGAAGGTCTTCCCTTGGGCGTTGAGGTGCCGGATCAGGTCGCCCATCCGCTCGATCAAGGTCGGATTGATGCCGCCGGCTGGTTCGTCGAGGAGGATCAGCTTCGGGTCGAGCATGAGCACCTGGGCCAGCTCGACGAGCTTCTGTTGCCCGTAGGACAGGGCGCCGGCGCGCGCGTCGCGGTAGGCGGACATGCCGACGAACTCCAGCAGGTCCTCGGCCCTTGCGGCCTCCGAACCGCTGACCGCGCCCAGCCCGAGCTGGCGCACTGAGAAGTCGCGCAGAGGCGCCACCACGTTCTCCAGCACGGTCATCTCGCGGAACAGCCGGGTGATCTGGAACGTCCGTCCGATCCCGCGGTGCGCCCGTGACCACGGCGAAAGTTGTTGAATCGGTTCGTCATTGAGCACGATCTCGCCGCGGTCGGGAGTCATCGTCCCGGAGATCAGGTTGAACACGGTGGTCTTGCCCGAACCGTTGGGACCGATCAGTGCGGTGATGGATCCCTCTGGAACGGTGAACGAACAGTCGTTGACCGCGTGGTTGCCGCCGAAGCTCTTGTGCAGGCCGCGCACCTCCAGCAGGGTGCGGCCGGTCGGCGCACGCCGCTCGACTTGTGTCGTCTCCAACGGACGGTCCAGCGGGCTCAGCCGCGCACCCGACAGGCCGACGCTGCCCCTGCTACGCGCCTTCTCGAGCAGTTCGGCCGCCGTTGGCAGGATGCCCTTCGGCAGCAGGATGACCAGAAGCACAAGCAGCCCACCGAACAGCACGAGGCGTGCGTTGCCACCGCCGAAGGTATCGTTGGCGAAGGTGTTGACGGGCTGGATGATGAAGGCGCCGAGCACAGGACCGAACAGGGTGCCCCGGCCACCGAGGATCACCGACAAGACGATCAGCGCGCTGGTGATGATGGAGAACATGCCGAGCGGGTCGACGAACGACAGGTAGTAGCCGTACACCGAACCGGCCATCCCGACGAACAACGCGCTGGCACCGAACGCGAGGATCTTGTAGAAGGGGGCATTCACCCCGATCGTTCCCGCCTTGCCTTCGTCTTCGCGGATCGCAATCAGGCCCATGCCGAACTTCGTCCGCCGAATCCACCACGTCATCAACAACGACAGTCCGAGAAGTGCGACCAGGGCCAGGTGGAAGGGCCAGTTGCCCCACGCCTCTGGCCAGTCAGGCAGCGGAAGGGTAAGGCCGCCAGTGCCGTTGGTGACCTGGACCCACTCGATCGCCACGAACTGCACCAGAAACAGAAACGCGACTGTGATTATGACGAACGCCGGCCCGCGGGACCGGTAGGTCACCAACGCCAGCAGCATCGCGACGACTGCCGCCACGACGCCGCCGAGGGGGGCCCACAGCAGCGGCTGCACGTCTGGGAATCTCAGCGCGAGCAGGGCGCCTACGTAGGCGCCGATGCCGATGAACGCGCCCTGGCTCAGAGAGAGATAACCGGTGTAGCCGGTGATCACGTTGAGCCCGCTGGCCCCGATGGCCAGCACAAGCGCCAGGATCATGGTGTTCTGCGCCGACACGCTCGGCGACAGCGGGAACAGCACGATGAAGACCGTGGCGATCGCCACGATGAGGCGCGCGCCGAGCTTCCACAGTCGGGCGTCGAGCAGTGTGGTCATACGACCGCGTCCTCTCGCAACCGTGCGCCGAGGATGCCCTGCGGTCGGGTAATCAGCACGACGATGATGACGAGGAATGGGACCGCCACCGGCCACGAGGCACCGATGTAGTTGGTGGCGGCGATCTCGCCGACTCCGATGACCAGGGCGCCGATGATCGATCCAGGCAGGCTGCCCAGCCCGCCGAGGACGACGATGGCAAGTAGCCGGGCGATCCACTGGTAGTGGGAACCTGGCAGGAAAGGATAGATCGTGCTGAGCATCGCCCCGCCGGCCCCAAGCGTGGCGACGCCGATGGCGAAGGTGAGCGCGGCGATGGTCGCCACGCTGACACCGACCAGCAGCGCGCCGTTCTCGTTCACCGACGCGGCGCGGATCGCCCTCCCTGTCCAGGTGCGGTTGAGCAGCAGGTACAGCCCACCGATGACGAGCACGGCGATGACGGCGGCGATCAGCATCACCTGCGGTACGTAGAGGGGTCCCAGCGAGATGGATGCGTCGGTGTAGGGGGCGCGCACCGAGTGAGAGGTGTTGCCCCAGATGAAGCCCATGATCCCCTCGAGCAGCAGCGCGATGCCGAACGTCGCCAGCACCGTCATGCTGACGTGCGATCCGCGGACGTGGCGGATGACCAGGACGTAGACGATCCAGCCGATCGCGAACATCACCGCCATCACCAGGGGAATGGACAGGATCGGATCCAGCCCCAGTCGCTGCCACAGCGTGAACGTGAGGAACGCCGCCAGGATGGCGAAGGCGCCGTGGGCCAGATTGATCACGCGCATGACGCCGAAGATCAGGGTGAGTCCGGAGGCCATCAGCGCGTAGAGCGCGCCGACGAGTAATCCGAGGATGAGTGTCTGGACGAGGGAGATCATCGTTCTGCTCCTAGCTGCGGGCCGACGGTCCGGCCGTCAGAAGCCGCCGCCGCCCTGCCAGTGGACGATCTGGTCCGTCGTCGCGACGTCGGGCGGCAGCACGACCTGAGACACGCCGCCCTGCCACTGGCCGACCAGGAACTCGCCCTTGGGACTGCCGTCCGCGTTCCAGCTGAGCGGACCGAGCACGGTCGGCACGGTGTTCGAGCGGAGCCAGTCGGCGAGCTTGGCCTGGTCGTCATACGACCCGACGGCCTGCACCGCCGCGGCGAGCACCTGGGCCGCCGCGAACCCGTCGGCGGCGTCTTCGGGCGGGGTGGTGCCGAACTTCGCTTCGTAGCGCTTGACGAACTCCTCGTTACCCGTGGTATTCGCGATCGGGCTGTAGCTCGTCGACGAGAAGACGCCTTCGGCATTCTGCTCCCCGACGCCGTCGAGATACTGCTGTCCGTACGTAGGCGAGGAGCTCTGGAAGACGATCGAGGGCTTGTATCCGGCGCGGTTCATCGACCGGATCATGTTGACGCCGTCCTCGAATTGTGCGCCCTGCACGACCATTTCAGCGTCGGCGTCTTTCATCGCATTGACCACCGAGTCGAAGTTCTTGGTCGACGCCGGGTACTCGTCCCTGTAAACCGTCTTGATGCCGGCCGCGGACAGGATCCTCTCGGCGCCTTCGACCGCCGGCCCAGCGAACGGGTCATCGAGCGACGGGTAGGCGGCGGTCTTCGGTCGCTTGTCGGCGAGGCAGGTTGGCGATCCATTCGGCGAAGACCTTGGCCTGATCGGTGGCGACGGCCTGCTGCGAGAAGAAGATGTAGGAAAAGCCGCGGCTGAACATGTCGGGTGAGGCGCACGACGGGCAGACGAAGAGCATCTTGTTCTTCTCCGCCACCGCCGACGCCGGGATGTTCAGCAGCGACGACTGGCTGCCGAGCAGCAGGTCGACCTTGTCCTTGGCGATCAGGTTGTTGTAATTGCTGACGGCGGTGTCCTGGGTGGTGGCGTCGTCCTTGACTATGACCTCGACCTTCTTGCCGAGCAGGCCGCCGTTCTCGTTCGTTATTTCGACCCACGTCTCGTACCCGTGCTGCGTGTCCAGGCCGCCCTGGCTGAACTCACCGGTCAATGGCAGCGAGGCGCCGACGGTGATGGTGTCGTCGTTCGACTTGGTGTCCGCGGTGCACGCGGCTACGGCGAGTGCTACGGCCGCTAGCGCCGACGATGGCGCGAAGCGAAGGGCTGATGCGCATTGTCCAACCTCCCTGTCAGACCGATTGCGCTGCCGCGGCCAGATGTCGCGTGCGTCATCTGCAATCGATTGCAGTGAATCGCTGCCACGGGGAAGTGGGTGTGTCAACGGTGGATTGTTTCGGGCTGGTGTCCGGGGATGAAGGCGCCCGCCGCGGTTCAGCGAGGGGCGGGTCCGGTTGATCCGCGGACCACCAGCGAAACCGGCAGGGTAAGCGTCGCCGCCTCCTGTTCGCCCTCCTCGATCCCGCGGAGTAGCAGGACTGCGGCTTCCGCGCCAAGTTCGCGCAGCGGCATGTGGACGGTCGTCAACGGTGGCCAGAAGTCCTCGGCGAAGGGCATGTCGTTGAAACCGACGACCGACACGTCTTCAGGGCAGTGCAACCCGTTCGCGCGCAATCGGCGGATGACGCCGAGTGCGACGAGATCGTTGCCGGCGACGACGGCGGTCGGGAGATCACCGGCGCCGGCGAGCAACTCCTCGGCTGCCTTCTCGCCGGCGTCGATGGTGAACGATTCCGCGTAGATGGTGTAGTGGTCGACGCCCGCCGCGAGCGACGCAGCTTCGAAGGACTCGGCACGGTTACGTGCGGTGGAATAGTTCGACGGCCCGGCGACATGTACGATTCGGCGATGGCCAAGGTCGACCAGATGCTTTACCGCACAACGGATTCCATCTGCATTATTGCCTGAAACCACTGGGTAGTGGCCAGCGCCTGAGTCGCGGTTGACGAGCACCACCGGCACGCCTGCCGTAGCCGCCTCCTCGATGATCGGCTGGTCGTCTAGACGGCCCGTGGCCAGGATGAACCCGTCCACCCTGCGCTGCAGCAATGACTCGAATGCCGTGATCTCCACGTCGTCGTGGGTGTCGGTGTTGGCGACCAGGACGGTGTAGCCACGCGCCCGCAGCACATGTTCAATGCCGCGGACGATGGGTGGAAAGATCGGGTTCATCAAGTCGGGAATGATCACCCCGATCGTCATCGACCGACTCGTCCGCAACCCCCGCGCCATCGCGTTGGGCACATAGCCGAGCTGGCGCGCAGCACGCTTCACCCGCTTCAAAGTCTCGACATTGACCTGATGCCGGGTTCGTGCGTTGAGCGCGCGGGACACCGTCGCCTTGTGCACTTGCGCAAGGCGCGCCACGTCGTCGATGGTCGCCCGTCGTGGCATTGTCGTGGTCCTCGCAGTCGGTGCGCCGGTGGTTGGCCGAGCGTCTGCGGTCAGGCTACCGCCCGGCGCTGTGCCCGTCGGTGAAGAGACCAAATCGCAATCGGTTGCAACGCCGAATTACAGATCGAGCAGCGCCAGCTCCGGCGACTCGATGAGCTCGCGAAGCTCTCCCAGGAACGCCGCCACCTGCGCACCATCGACGATGCGATGATCGAAGGCGCAAGTCAGTGACATCGTCGGACGTGCGACCACCCCATCGTCGACAACGACCGGCCGGGGCTTCAACGAGCCCATCCCGAGAATCGCGGCCTCGGGGTAGTTGATCACCGGCACGCCCTCGTCCAACCCCAGCGCACCGAAGTTGGACACCGTGAAGGTCGAGCCGTGCAGGTCCGACGGCTTGAGCGTGCCGGCCCGGGCATCCCGGATAAGCCTCGCCATTACGCCGGCCAGTTCGCGGGTGGTCTTTTCTTGCGCATCGCTGACGACGGGCACGAGCAGCCCGCGCGGTGCGGCCACGCCGAATCCAAGATGCACGGCCGAGTGCAGGTGGATCTGCGGACCGTCGGTGGTGTCCACCCACGTCGAGTTCAGCTTCGGGTGGTGCGACAGCGCGATCGTCAGCAGTCGCAGGGTCAGCACGAACGGCGTGATCGGGGATTCCTCCTCGTCAGAGGCGTCGCGCATTCGGTCCCGCAGCCGCAGCAGGCCCGAGCAGTCGACCTGAACGCCGGCATGCGCATCGGGTATCTCCCTGCGCGACAACGCCATTCGATGCGCCATCTCGGCCTGAACACCACGCACCGCCACCATGTCGGGCGCTGGGCTCCGACCTGCCCGCCGCCGCGAGGACATCCTCACGGGTGATCACGCCGTCGGGGCCGGAGCCGGGCGCAATTTCGGTCAGGTCAACGTTCAACTCGGCGGCCAGCTTTCGCACCGGCGGCTTGGCGCGGGGTCGTGCGTCGCCCGGCGACGACGTTCGCCTGCTGGTGTCCATCTCGTCGTCGGCGCCGTAGCCCACCAGCACGGGCTTCCGCGCGGACCCCTTGCCGTTCTGTGATGAGGTAGCGGCGGGCGCGTCGGTCGCGATGCGGACCAGTACCGAGCCGACGTTCAGCGTGTCCCCCTCTGCGCCACCAACTTCGACGATCCGGCCCGCGTACGGACTCGGTATCTCGACCTCGGCCTTGTTGGTCTCAACTGTGCACAACGTCTGGTTCAGCTCGACCTCGTCGCCGACCGCGACGTTCCAGCTCGTGATCGTCGCGTCGTCGAGGCCCTCGCCCAGGTCCGGGACCAGGAAGTCCTTCACGCCCTCGCCAGTCACGGCCGCTCCATCGCCCGTTCGACGCAGTCCAGCAGCCGGTCCGGCCCCGGCAGCCACAGCTTCTCCAGCCGCGCCGGCGGGTAGGGCGTATCAAATCCGGTGGCGCGCAACACCGGTGCCTCCAGGTCGTAGAACAGTTCCTCCTGGATGCGGGCCGCCAGTTCTGCGCCGAAGCCCAGCGTACGCGGGCCCTCGTGCATCACCACCGCGCGGCCGGTCCTGCGCACCGATTCCGCGACGGTGTCGAAGTCGAGCGGGTTCAACGACCGCAGGTCGACGACCTCGAGGCTCCAACCGTGCTGCTCGGCGGCCAGGTCGGCGGCACTCAACGCGGTCGCGACGAGCGAGCCGTAGGTCAGCACCGTGACGTCGTCGCCGACGCGCCGGATCGCCGCGCGTCCGATCGGCAGTCCGGGTGCGTTGGTATCGACAGCTTCGCGCGCCCAATATCGTCGCTTGGGTTCCAAGTAGATCACCGGATCGCGGCTCGTGATCGCTTGCCGCAGCAGCCAATACGCATCCGAGGGCGTCGATGGCACCACCACCTTCAAGCCCGCGGCATGTAGCCAGTAGCTTTCGGTGGACTCCGAATGATGTTCCACCGCACCGATTCCGCCGAACGACGGAATGCGCACGGTCACCGGCATGTCGACATCACCGCGGGTGCGCATCCGGTACTTCGCCAAGTGGCTGACCATCTGATCGAACGCCGGCGCCGAGAATCCGTCGAACTGGATCTCCGGGACCGGCACAAAACCGCGGATGGCCATCCCGATCGCGATTCCGATGATGGCCGACTCGGCCAGTGGCGTGTCGAAACACCGTTGCTCACCAAAGGTTTCGGTCAAGCCTTCGGTGACCCGGAACACGCCTCCGAGCTTCGCGACGTCCTCGCCGAAAACCAGCACCCGCTCGTCGGCGGCCATCGCGTCGTGCAGCGCCCTGTTGATCGCCTGCACCATCGTCAGACTCGGCGCCGGCGGCACCGCAGTCAGCATCGGCCCCCGGGGCTCCGGCGCGTCGTCGCCGTGCGTCGGAGGTCGTTCGATGATCTGCGTCATGTCACGCCTCCTTCGCCAATTCGGCCAGCAGTTGGTCCCGCTGGACCGCCAGATTCGGGGTGATGTCGTGGTAGACGGTGTCGAACATCTCGGTGATGTCGATGTCGTCGGCGCCGACCACCGACTCGCGCAACTCCGTTCGCAGCCGCTTCGATTTGGCCGCAACCCGTTCCTCCAACCGCTCGGTCCACACCCCGGCGGATCGCAGGTAGGTGCGGTACCGCGGAATGGGATCAAGGGCCAGCCAGTGCTCCAGCTCCGCCTGCGACCGGTATCGGCTGGGATCGTCGGACGTGGTGTGCGGACCCAACCGGTAAGTGACCGCTTCGATCAGTGTCGGACCGCCGCCCTCGCGCGCTCGCTGCGCGGCCTCGGCCGTCACCGCGTAGCAGGCCAGCACGTCGTTGCCGTCCACCCGGATGCCTGGCATCCCGTAGCCGATGGCGCGGTGCGCGATCGACGGCCCAGCCATTTGGCGGCTGACCGGCACCGAGATGGCCCACTGGTTGTTCTGTATGAAGAACACGCACGGCGCCTTGTACACCGCAGCCAGGTTCAGCGCCTCATGCGCGTCGCCCTCGCTGGTGGCGCCGTCCCCGAGGAATGCAACGGTCACCGAGTCCTCGCCCAGCCGTTGCGCGGCCATCGCCGCGCCCACCGCGTGCAGTCCGTGGGTGCCGATCGGGATGGCGATCGGGGCGACGCATTTCTCGGTGAATCCGAGCCCACCGTGCCACTTACCCCGCCAGACCGCGCTCATCTGTGCGGGCGTGATGCCACGCAGCAGGAACGCGCCGATCTCGCGGTATTGCGGGAACAGCCAGTCGGTCTTCCGCAGGCACGCCGCAGCACCGATCTGGGCGGCTTCCTGGCCGCGGCACGATGCGAATAGCGCCAGCTCGCCCTGCCGTTGCAGGTTGACGAACTCGATGTCCAGGTCACGGGTGAGGACCATCATCTCGTAGAGCCAGCTAAGCGTTTCGGGTGGGAGATCCCGGCTGTAGCGGCACTCAGACGTCGCGGCCCCATCGGGGGCAACGAGTTGCACCGGCTCGATGTCGACGGCCAGTGGCACGTCAGTCGCCGCAGATACCTCAGCCATACCGCCTCCTTTTCGGTGACGGCATGTTCCGCCGTCAGACCGCGAGGTGCTCAGCGCGGAGGCGGTCAGAGCAAAACCCCTGGTGAGAGGCTGTCAGCTAACTGCCGGGGTGGGGCGCTAGCTGGACGATGCGCTCTGCTCGCCGCAGCACTGGGGCATCTACCATTATGCCCTGGTGTTGGAACACGCCACGCTCATCGCGGGCCGCCGCCAGCACGTGTCGCGCCCATTCGACCTGGTCGGCGGTCGGCTCGTATCCGGCCCGAATGACCGCGACCTGCGATGGGTGGATGGCGACCTTGGCATCGAAGCCGACAGCCACTGCGTCGTCGACCTCGTCACGAAGGCCGTCGAGGTCCTTGATGTCCAGATACACCGAATCGAGCGCCATCCGTCCGTACGCCTTGGCCGCCAGGAGGGTCTGCGACCGCACGTGCCGGGCCACGTCGCGATACTCCCCATCCGCGTCGCGGTTGGCGGTGCCGCCGAGGACTGCGAATAGATCCTCCGCGCCCCACATCAGCGCTATCGCATTGTCGACTCGCGCCAACTCGGTGACGGCCAGCGCGCCCAGCGGTGTTTCGATCAGCACCACCACATCCAGCGGCGCCAGCGCGCTCACCTGCTGGGCGGATTCGGTCTTCGCCAGCATCACGGCGCTGTAGGCGGTGCGGGACAGCGCCTTCAGGTCGAGTTCGTGGTCGGCGGTGGTGCCGGGGTTGATCCGGACGACGGTGCGGGCCGGGTCCAGCGGCGTGTCAACCAACGCCGTGCGGGCCGCTTCCCTATCGCGTGCTGCCACACCGTCTTCGAGGTCGAGGATCACCACATCGGCGGCCGCGGCAGCCTTTTCGAACCGTTCGGGACGGTCGGCGGGGCAGAACAACCATGCCGGCCCCGTCTGATTCAGCGGCATCAGGCGCTCCGTCGAACTGTCGGGGCGCTTGCGCACCATGGTCTTTCGCGATGCTGTCGCAACGATGTCGCCGTGTTGGTTGCGGCCGGTGTGCGCGAAGGTCACGATTCCTTCTCCGGGACGACTCTTGGACTCCCGCTTGTCAGTCACCTCGGTCTCGGCGTATAGCGTGTCGCCGTGGAAGAGCGGCTTGGGGAAGGCGACCTCACCGAAGCCGAGATTGCCGACGATCGTGCCCTGTGTCAGCTGCGCGACCGACAGTCCCACCAGCGTCGACAGCGTGAACATGGAATTGACCAGCCGCTGGTTGAACGGCGGCAGCGCGTCGGAGAACGCCGCATCGAGGTGGAGCGCCTGGGTATTCATCGTCAATGTGGTGAACAAGACGTTGTCGGCTTCGGTAATGGTTCGGCCGGGCCGATGTTGATAGAGCACTCCGGTTTCGAACTCCTCGAACCACAGGCCCCGCTGGACGATGACCTTCCGCTCGGTATCGCTCACAGGCCGGCCTGCCGCGCGATCAACATCAACTGCACCTCAGTCGTCCCCTCCCCGATCTCGAGGATCTTGCTGTCCCGGTAGTGCCGCGCGACGGCGAACTCGTTCATGAACCCGTAGCCGCCGAAGATCTGCGTGGCGTCGCGGGCATTGTCCATCGCGGCCTCGCTGGCCACCAGTTTGGCTATGGCGGCCTGCTTCTTGAACTCTTTGCCGGACAGCATCAAGGCGGCGGCGTCGTAGTACGCGGTGCGGGCGGTGTGCGCGCGGGCCTCCATGCGCGCGATCTTGAACGCGATCGCCTGGTTGGCGCCGATGGGCGCACCGAACGCCTCTCGTTGCTTCGCGTACGTCACGCTCTCGTCGACGCAGCCCTGCGCCGCACCCACCGCCAGCGCGGCGATCGCGATCCGCCCCTCGTCGAGGATGCGAAGGAAGTTGGCGTAGCCGCGGCCGCGTTCGCCGAGCAGGTTCTCTTGCGGCACACGCACGTCGTCGAAGCTCAGCGGGTGGGTGTCCGACGCGTTCCAGCCGACCTTGTTGTAGGCAGGTTCGGCCGTGAATCCCGGTGTCGGAACGGGCACCAGGATGGTTGAGATCTCCTTGTTCGATGCTCTTCGCCCGAGAGGCTCATCGCCCTTGCCGCCGCTTTGCCCGGTGACGGCCGTGACGGTGACCAGCTTGGTGATGTCGGTGCCGGAGTTGGTGATGAACTGCTTGCTGCCGTTGATCACCCAGTGCCCGTCGTCAAGCCGTGCGGTCGTCTTGGTCGCTCCGGCGTCGGTGCCGCCACCGGGTTCGGTGAGGCCGAACGCTGCCAGCGCCCGCCCAGTTGTCAACTGCGGCAGCCATTCCTGCTTCTGTGCGTCGTTACCGAACCGGTACACCGGCATGGCGCCCAGCGACACCCCGGCCTCCAGCGTGATCGCGACGCTCTGGTCGACCTTGCCGAGCTCCTCCAGGGCCAGGCACAGCGCGAAATAGTCGCCGCCCATGCCGCCGTACTCCTCGGGGAACGGCAGCCCGAACAGCCCCATGTCGGCCATGCCCGACACGACCTCGTACGGAAACGAATGCTCGGCGTCATGCTTGGCGGCCACAGGTGCCACCACGCTTTGCGCGAAGTCGCGCACCGTCTTGGCGAGCTGTTCGTAATGGTCGGGCAGCATGCCAGTCGCCAGAAAATCGCTCATGACTCTTCTGCTTTCTCGGTTGCAGTGATCCGGGCCAGCGGCTGGCCCACCTTGACCTGGTCGCCAACGGCGACGAGTAGTTCCACCATGCCGTCGACCGGTGCGGTCAACGCGTGTTCCATTTTCATCGCCTCGACGGTCACCACGACGGCGCCGGCGTCGACGCGCTCGCCATCCGCAACGCCAACGGCGACAACCGAACCCGGCATCGGACTGGCGAGTTCGGCGTCACCGCTGTGTTCATCGTCGGGCCGGACCGGCGCTTCTCGCACCTCCTCGACGACCGCGGTGCGGCCGGCGCCGGACAGCCAGATCTGGCCGTCGGTGGCGGCGACGAGGTACTCGGTGCGCAGCCCGTCCAACGTGACCGCGAGCCGATCATCGTCGAGAGATGCTGTGAGCGAATGGGATTCGCCGTGTTCCACCCCCGCGGTCGCCGTTTTCGGGGTGCCCGTGATGTAGACGTGGTCGGTGCGTTCGCCGGCATGCAACCTGAACGTGCTCGGCGCGCGCTCGCCCAGCCGCCATCCCGACGGCACCTCCCACAGGTCGCCGCCCGTGGTTGGCCAGTTGCGCAGCCACTTGTACGCCGCCGCGGCAATCAATTCGCCGTCGCCGGGCGGCGCAGGAACGAAGTCGGGGGTTCGGCGGTCCAGCAGTCCGGTGTCCAGGCGACCGGCGGCGACGTCGGAATCGGCCAGCAGGAAGCGAAGGAACTCGATGTTGGTGGTGACGCCGAGGACGGCGGTGCTGCCCAGGGCGCGGTCGAGCGCACGCAGCGCGGCCGGCCGGTCGGCGGCATGCGCGATCACCTTGGACAGCATCGGGTCGTAGTCGCTGCCGATCACGGTGCCGCGGGCCAGGCCGGAGTCCACCCGGACGCCGGGACCGTCAGGCTCGGCCAGGTCGAGCACTTCACCGCCGGTGGGCAGGAAGCCGCGGCCGGGATCCTCCGCATATATGCGGGCCTCGATGGCGTGCCCCCGCATCGAGATGTCGTCCTGCCCGATCGGCAGTTTCTCCCCCGCTGCGATGCGCACCTGCAATTCGACCAGGTCGACGCCGGTGACCATCTCGGTCACCGGGTGCTCGACCTGAAGGCGGGTGTTCATTTCCATGAAGAAGAACTCGTCGGGGCGGTCGGCGGAGACGATGAATTCGACCGTGCCGGCGCCGGTGTAGTCCACGCTGCGCGCGGTGTCGCAGGCCGCCGCGCCGATGCGCGCCCTGCTGGGCACGTCGAGCAGCGGCGACGGCGCCTCCTCGATGACCTTCTGGTGTCGCCGCTGCAGGCTGCATTCGCGTTCGCCGAGTTGGATGACATTGCCGTAGCCGTCGGCGAGCACCTGCACTTCGATGTGCCTGGGGTTCAACACGAATCGCTCGAGGAAGAGCGTGTCATCGCCGAAGGCCGCCGCCGACTCTCGCCGTGCGCTGGCCAGCGCAGCGGGAAGGTCGGATGGCCGTTCGACGACGCGCATGCCCTTGCCACCGCCGCCGGCCGATGGCTTGACCAGAACGGGATAGCCGATCTCGTCGGCCGACGCGATCAGGTCGGCGTCGGTGAGGCCGGGTCGCGCTATGCCGGGGACGACCGGCACGCCGAACGCCGACACCGCGGCCTTCGCCGCGATCTTGTCACCCATGGTCTGGATCGCCGCGACCGGCGGCCCGATGAACACGATCCCGGCCGACTGTAGGGCGGCGGCGAATTCGGAGTTCTCCGAAAGGAACCCGTATCCGGGGTGGACCGCCTGTGCGCCGGTGCGTTGGGCCGCCGCGACGACCGCGTCGATGCTGAGGTAGCTCAGCCGCGCCGGCGCGGGCCCGATGCCCACCGCGACGTCGGCCTCTGCGACGTGGCGCGCACCGGCGTCGGCGTCGCTGAACACCGCGACCGAGCGGATACCCATCGCCCGCAGCGTGCGGATGACGCGCACGGCGATTTCGCCGCGGTTGGCAACTAGAACGGTGTCGAAGTTCATCATCACATCCGGAACACGCCGTAGGAGACCGACTCGAGCGGAGCCTGACCGACAATCGAAAGTGCCAGCCCCAGAACGGTTCTGGTGTCGGCCGGGTCGATCACGCCGTCGTCCCAGAGCCTGGCGGTGGAGTAGTAGGGGTTGCCCTGGTGTTCGTACTGTTCGCGGATCGGCGCCTTGAACTCCTCTTCCTCCTGTGCGCTCATTCCCGCGCGGACGGTGGCCAGCACCGAGGCGGCCTGCTCGCCGCCCATCACCGAGATCCGGGCATTGGGCCACATCCACAGGAATCGCGGCGAATACGCGCGCCCGCACATCGAGTAGTTGCCGGCGCCGTAGGAACCGCCGATCACGACAGTGAGCTTGGGCACCCGCGCGCAGGCCACCGCGGTCACCATCTTGGCGCCGTGTTTGGCGATGCCGCCTGCCTCGTAGTCGCGGCCCACCATGAAACCGGAGATGTTCTGCAGGAACAGCAATGGCGTCATGCGCTTATCGCACAGCTCGATGAAATGCGCGCCCTTCAAGGCGGACTCGGAAAACAGCACCCCGTTGTTGGCCACGATGCCCACCGGGTGGCCGTGAATGCGGGCGAAACCCGTCACCAGCGTGTTGCCGTAATCGGCCTTGAACTCGGCGAACTCACCGCCGTCGACGATGCGTGTGATCACCTCATGGACGTCATAGGGCACCCGCGGGTCAACCGGCACGACGTCGTACAGCTCGGCCTGATCGGCCACCGCGTCAACCGTCGGCGCCACCTCCCACGGCAGCGGCTCGCGGGGCCCCAGCGTGGCGACGATGCGGCGGACGATCCGCAGCGCGTCGCGGTCGTCATGGGCCAAATGGTCTGTGACACCGGAGATTTTCGAGTGCAGGTCGCCGCCGCCGAGGTCTTCGGCGGTCACCACCTCGCCGGTCGCGGCCTTCACCAGGGGCGGTCCGCCGAGGAAGATGGTGCCCTGGTTGCGCACGATCACGGCCTCGTCGCTCATCGCAGGCACGTACGCCCCGCCCGCAGTGCACGAGCCGAGCACGGCGGCGATCTGAGGAATGCCATCGGCGCTGAGGTTGGCCTGGTTGTAGAAGATGCGACCGAAATGCTCGCGATCCGGGAACACCTCGTCCTGGCGCGGCAGGAACGCTCCGCCGGAATCGACAAGATAGATGCACGGCAGCCGGTTCTGACCGGCGATCTCCTGGGCGCGCAGGTGCTTCTTGACAGTGATCGGGTAGTAGGTGCCGCCTTTGACTGTCGCGTCGTTGGCCACGATCATGCATTCGCGGCCCGACACGCGGCCGATGCCGGCGATCATTCCGGCGCCAGGGCATTCGTCGTCGTAGATGCCGTCGGCCGCGAGCGGCGCAAGTTCCAGGAAGGGGCTGCCGGGATCGAGCAGGCCGTCCACCCGGTCGCGGGGCAGCAGCTTGCCGCGGCTGACATGTCGCTCGCGGGCTCGCGCGGGACCGCCGAGCGCCGCGGTGGCCAGCTTTGTGCGCAGCTGATCGACCAACGCGAGGTGCTCGTCGCGATGTGATGCCCTCGGTGTCACTGCTGAAACCCGTTCGTTTGAGTTAATGACGACTAACTCGTGGTATGTTAGTCACGATTAACCGAAATGTCCACTACTGGCTGGAGGGCGCCAATGGCGACGCAGATGTCGACTCCTGCCGCAACGCGTCGGAGCAGGGCTAAGTCGGATCGCCGCAGTCAGCTCATCGGCGCGGCCGAGCGGCTGGTGGCCGAGCGCGGATACCTGGCGGTGCGGCTGGAGGACATCGGCGCAGCCGCGGGGGTCAGCGGGCCCGCGATTTACCGGCACTTCCCCAACAAGGAAGCGCTGCTGGTCGAGTTGTTGGTGGGCATCAGCACCCGGCTGCTCGCCGGCGCTACCGCCGTCGTCACCACTGCAACCGACCCCGAGGCCGCGCTGGACGGCCTGATCGACTTTCACCTCGACTTCGCCCTGGGCGAATCCGACTTGATCCGCATCCAGGATCGCGACCTCGGCCACCTTCCCCCCACCGCCAAGCGGCAAGTCCGCAAGGCACAACGGCAATACGTCGAGATCTGGGTGGACGCGCTACGGCAGTTGGATGGCGGGCTCGGTGAGGCCGACGCCCGGCTGATGGCGCACGCAGCGTTCGGATTGTTGAACTCGACGCCGCACAGCGTCAAACCCGGCACAGCCAAGACAGCCGAGGCCGGCTCGCGCGCCGTCTTGCGGACAATGACGGTCGCGGCGCTGACCTCGGCCGGTCGCGGCCCGGACTAACGGGCTAGTACCAGACGCGTCGGCCGCCGACCGGACGCCCGGCACGGCCGAGAAGCCAGAACACGGCGCCGATGACGAGCAGCACCACGCCGATGTAGGTCAGGATCGAAATGCCGAATATCAGCCCAAGGATGAGCAGGATGGCTCCGAGGACAATCATGACTACTCCATTTCTGCTGAATTGTTCACTGCCAGTGGGCTATTGACTGGGCTCAGGCAGATTGCAATCGGTCACCTTCGGGTTGACACCCGCATAGTTCAGCGGACCGACAACGACCGTGAGCGCGATGGTCCCCGCTGTGGCGCAACTGTTTTCACTGGTCCTGAAGTAATCGCGCTGATAGGCGGCGAGCACCCCGATCAGCAACCAGACGAGCACAAGGACGCCGAGAATTCCGCCACCTCGCATGCTGCGCCTCCATCCGTGTCTGCACCACTAACTGGCGCGCAGCAATGTTTACCCGGCGGATATTTTCCCCAAACCTGACGGTAGCGACGCACAGGTCACGGAATGGGTGTCGGCGCGAACGCCGCGATCAGCCAATCGTTCATAGCCCTGACCAGCACAGACCGGTTCTCCCGCTTGTCGATCTCGTGACCGTCGTCGTCGAAAACCAGCTGTTCAACCCGACGACCCAGCGCGCGCAATGCGTCGAACATTTGCTGCGACTCGCTGGGTGGGACGTTGGTGTCGTTGAGGCCGTGAACCAGAAGCAGCGGTGCGGTCAATGCGTGCGTGCGCTGTAGCGGCGACAACTGCTCGAGCAGTTCTCGGTCGCTGACCGGGTGGCCGTACTTGGGATAGGCCGCCGCCGCGATCCAGGGTTCGGTGTTGCGGTACCAGGTGTTCAAGTCGCTCATCCCGCAGATGCTGATGCCCGCGACGAACAGGCGCGGGTGAAAGGTCAGCGCCGCCTGGGTCAGATAGCCGCCGTATGACCATCCACAGCAGGCGATACGGTCCGCGGGCGCGAGCTCGCTGTCGACCAGAAACCGCACCGCATCGGCGACGTCGTCTATCGCCGCGAAGCGCAGTTCCCTGTCGTCGGCATGCATGAACGAACGCCCGAATCCCCCGGAGCCGCGCACATTCGGGAGGAACACGGTGATGCCCGCGTCGAGCAGCGGCGGGAAGAACTCGTTGTAGCCCGGGCGGCCCTGACCTTCGGGGCCACCGTGCAGGAAGAGCATTGCGCCGATCGGCTCGACGCCCGCCGGTGGGCGGAACAGCCAGCCGGTGAACTCCAGCCCGTCCCGGGCGGTGACGGTTTCCAGGGTGGGATCGGCGGTAACAGGACCGCGACTGGGCTCGCGGTCGATGGGCTCCCATTCGCGGGACCGGGGATCGACCAGTTCGACGGTCGGCGGCATCGACGGGCCTTGCACGGTCATCGCCAACATCGACCCGCCGGCGCTGATGCTCAGCTCAGTGGCCACCGGGCCCGGCAGCGGGATCGGTTCACTCAATGTCTTGTCGGCGTACACGAGGATTTGTAACTCGCTGCGGCCGTCGATGTTCCACAGCAACGCCACCGTGGACAGGTCGTCGCTGACGGCGAACTCGTCCAGGTCGTATCCCGGGCGTTCGGCGACCACATGATAGGAAACGCCGTCCTCGGTGGTGGTGACCTCGATGAGCCGAGCGTGCTCCTCACCGTTGTCGCTGCGGATCAGCGCCCGCACAAACCCGCGGGCGCTGTTGAGTCCGTAGTGCTTTGCCGGGTGATACAGCCGGGTGTACTCGCCGTCCGGGCCGTACCGCAGACGTCGGGCATAGTGGTCGTCAAGGATGACACCGGCGTCGGTGGTCGATCCCGGATCGGATGGAAGCAAAGCGATTTCGGTCAGGCCGTGCAGCATGATCAGGTCGCGGTAGCCACGCGGACCGACCCGCACCAGCGACGCGCCCGCCCACGCGTCGACGAGCCGGCCGCCCGAACGGCGGTCCACCACGATGGTGTCGCCGTCGGCCGGGTTGATCAGACACGAGCTGCCGACGCCGTCCTCGCCGGTGAGGATCGCGGCCACCTGAGTGCCGTCCCAGCCGATCAGTTCCGCGGTGCCCTCCGGGACACCGGCGGGCCAGCAGTCGATGCGATGGGCGTAACGATCGTCGGGATCGGTTGTCACCACCCAGATTTGGCTGCGAGTGCCGCCTTCGGGTGCGACCTGGCAGGCCAGCCAGTACCCGTCGGCGGAGTGGATCACCCGGGTGACGGGGCCCTCGACGGGCAGATCGACGTCGCGCGACGAGCTGGCATGCCAGCCCCGCAAGAAGCGCTGGACCGCACGCGGGTAGCCGCCGTCGTCGACGATATGGGCGAACGCGGTCGCATCCGGCGACAGCGACGCGCCGTAGATCGCGCGCACCTGCTGTCCCACGCGACTAATTCTCCATGCTCTGCAACCACATTTCGAGCACCGCCAGCTGCCAGAGCGCGTTGGAGCCGAGCGTGGTGCGGGTCTCGTTGGGGGCGGCCAGCAGCGCGTCGACAGTGTCCTTGCGGTACAGCCCACGGGCCCGGGCGGCGTCGTTGGTCAGCGCGTCGCGCACCATGTCCAGCACCTCGCCGTGCAGATGGCGGATACCAGGCACAGGGAAGTAGCCCTTGGTGCGGTCGATCACCTCTCCCGGCAGCAGCGCGCGGGACGCGTCCTTGAGCACGCCCTTGCCGCCGGATGCCAGTTTCAGCTCGGCCGGACAGGTGGCGGCCAATTCGACGAAGTCGTGGTCTAGGAACGGCACCCTGGCCTCCAGGCCCCACGCCATCGTCATGGTGTCCACGCGTTTGACAGGGTCGTCGACGAGCATCACCTGTGTGTCGAGGCGCAGCGCCGCGTCGACTGCGGTCTCGGCGCCCGGGGCTACCTGGTGTGCGGCGGCGAACTCGCGGCTGGCATCCACATCGATCCCGTACTCCGGTGCGAAGATCGCCAGCACATCGGAGTGGCCACGATCGAAGAACACCTTGGCGTACGCCTTGGTTGTCTGGTCGCGTGCCACGGTCGCCAGCGGCGGGTACCAGTCGTAACCTGCCAGGATCTCGTCGGCGCCCTGGCCGGACTGCACCACCTTGACCGACTTGCTGACTTCCTGCGACAGCAGGTAGAACGCCACGCAGTCGTGGCTGACCATCGGTTCGCTCATCGCCGCAATGGTTTTCGGCACCGCGGGCAGCAGCCGCGAGCTGTCGATGTGGATGCGGTGGTGGTCGGTGTCGAAGGCCTTGGCGATCATGTCGGAGTAGAAGTACTCGTCGCCGGACTCCCCGCCCACCGAGTCGAAGCCGATGGAAAAGGTGGCCAGGCCGTGCTGGCCCTGCTCGGCCAGCAGCGCCACCACGATCGATGAGTCGATGCCGCCCGACAGCAGCACCCCGACCGGGACGTCGGCAACCATCCGTCGCTGCACCGCGGTGCGCAGCGCATCCATCAACGCGTCCTGCCAGTCGCGGACCGACCAGGAGGCACGCGACGGGTCACGCTCGAAAACCGGTGTCCAGTAGACGGTGTCGGTGTGCGAACCGTCCGGCTGGATCACCCGCACGGTCGCCGGCGGAAGCTTGCGCACCCCCCGGTAGATGGTGCGCGGCGCGGGCACCACGGAGTGAAAGCTCATGTAGTGGTGCAGCGCGTGCCGGTCGAGTTCGGTGTCGACGTCGCCGGCGCTGAGCAGGGCACGCACCGTCGAGGCGAACCTCAGCCGTCCCGGCGACTCGGCCAGGTACAGCGGCTTGATGCCGAGCCGGTCCCGGGCGAGCGTGACGACGCCGGTTTCGCGGTCGGCTATCGCGAAAGCGAACATGCCCTTGAAGCGGTCCACGCAGTGGCTGCCCCAGCGGTGAAACGCCTTGATCACCACCTCACTGTCAGCGGTCGAAAAGAATTGGTATCCAGCCGCTTCCAGCTCCTTACGAAGATTCTTGTAGTTGTAGATGCAGCCATTGAAGACCAACGTCAACCCAAGGTCGCTGTCGACCATCGGCTGCGCTCCGCGCGCGGACAGGTCGATGATCGACAGCCGCCGGTGCCCGAGCGCGATGGGGCCGTGGGCGAAGACGCCGTCGGAGTCGGGCCCGCGCGACACCATGGCGCCCGTCATCCGGGTCACCGCGGCCACGTCGGCCGACCGCCCGTCGAAGCGGATCTCTCCGCAGATACCACACATGTTGTCGTTCGCTCCCTACGGCGCCGTTTGGTCGGTCAATATCCACGTGTCCTTGCTGCCGCCGCCCGAGGACGAGTTGACGATGCGGGATCCACGCGCCGCCACCCGGGTCAGCCCGGCGGGCATGACGTGCGCCGTCACCGAATCGTCGGGCCCGGGCCGCAGGTGTACGAACGCGCGCAGATCGACGTGATGCGGATACATTCCCTCGCCGTCAAATGTCGGGTGGGTGGAAAGCGCGATCGCCTCTTGGGCGATGTAGCGCTCGGGCTGCGTCTGCAGTTCGCGACGGCGAACCTCCAGGGCCTCGGCTGTGGCCTCCGGTCCGATCACGACACCGCTGCCGCCGAACCCGTCGATCGGTTTGACCACAAGCTCGGCAAGGTTGTCCAGCACGAAATCACGCTGCGCGCGTTCGGCGCAGATCCACGTCGGCACTTGTGCCAAAGCCGGCTTCTCGCCGAGGTAGTACTCGATCATCGCCGGCACGTACGCGTAGATCGCCTTGTCATCGGCGATGCCGTTGCCCAGCGCGTTGGCGATCGTCAGCGTCCCGCTGGTGACCGCCTCGAGCAGGCCCGGCCGCAATGCGGCGCCGTGGTACCCGGTCGACGACAGCAGCATGTCCTCGTCCATCCGGGCGTACAGCACATCGACAGGGTGAACGTCAGAACCGATGTGGCGGAACAGTTTTCCGTCGCGTACCGACAGATCTGAGGACTGCACAAGTGTGATGCCCAGCTCTTCGGCCAGGAAGGTGTGCTCGAACCAGGCGGAGTCTTCCCAGCCCGCGGACAACAGCGCCACAGACGGTTCGTCTCCGGCCCGCAGCGGCGCCGCGGCACGCAGGGTTTCCAGCAGCATCCTCGGCACCTGGTCCACGTCGCCGAGGTCGGCGGGCCGGTCAAGCTCGGGCAGGTTCTTGGTCAGCAGCCGCCGGTTCGCGATCGCATAGGCGGTGCCCGAGGGGATGCGCAGGTTGTCTTCGAGCACCATCCAGTTGCCGGCCCGGTCGCACACCAGGTCGGTGCCGCTGACGTGGGCGCGCACCGGGCCGCGCGACAGCCGACCCGTCGAGCGGAATCCGGGTGCCCGGTCCAGCGCGTGCATCCCGATGACGCCGTCGGCGAGGATGGCCTGCTCGGAGTAGATGTCGCGCAGGAACGCGTTGAGCGCCTTGGCCCGCTGACCCAGACCGGCGGTGAGTGCTGCCCACTCGTCGGCGGCGATCAGCCTCGGCATCAGATCGAGCGGGAAGACCTGGGCGCGGTTCTGGCCACTGACCCTGAACGTGATGCTCTCGGCGCGCTGGTCCTGCTCGATCTCGCCTTCGCGTGAACGCAGCGCGGCCACACCGAGATCGGCGACGGTGTGCAGGATCTTGTCGTAGCGGGGCCGTGGCCGACCGCCGGTGTCGACCGCCTCGTCGTAGCTGACCGCGGCGTTCTTGTCGGCGGTGTCGTACTCGCGATGCGGGTGGTAGCCCAACAGCAGCGTAGGGTCCTCCACCACGGCCGCCGCGGCGTCCGGCCAGCTGCCAGCCGTTTCGTCGATCAACTGATCGACTACGTCGGTGAGGCGGCCTCGGCGGCGCAGCGCGCGGCGCTGCCGTGCGGCGGACGTCCCGGCGATCAGGACCTGCCGCGTCAGCTCGCTGATCATGTCCCAGTCCCCCGCCGCCTCCAGTTGGGGACGCAGCAGCCGCACGAGTTCGGCCACCACCTCGGCGGCCGGCCGGGTGACCGGACCGTCGATGTCGACCAGCTCGCCCTCCAGACCGGACCGGGCCGCACGCCACAGGGCGGCCCGGCCCAGTGGAGGAGACACCTCGACGGCGGGGACGCCCGCCCGCAGCCCCTCCACCTCGCGTTCGACCAATGCCCGGAACAGCCCGGCGATCAGCACGATGGTGTCCACCGAGGGGCAGCTGTCGCACACCCGCAGTTCCAGCGTGGGCGCGGCGACGGCCGGACGGACGTCGAAGTACACCATCCCGCCGTCCGTGATTGCACCGCTTGCCACCAGCTCGGCCACGAGTTTGTCGTATTCGGCGGCTGAGGACACGGGCGCGGCCAGCCCCGTCGTCGGCCAGCGCTGCCACACCAAGGTTCGCACGCTGGAGTAGCCGGTGTCGGAGCCGTCGGACCAGAATGGCGAACTGGCGGACAGCGCCAGCAGTGTCGGCACATACGCAGACACCCGATTTGCCACGACAACCGACTCGTCGCGGTCGTCCACACCGATGTGCACCTGGGTGCCGCAGATGAGTTGTTCGCGGGCGAGCAGCTGGTAATCGGCGAGCATCTGCCGGTAGCGGGCGGTCTGGGTGACCTGCATTTCGGCGGGCACGGACAGCGGCACGGCCCCGGCGGCGACCACGCCCATGCCGAGTTTGGCGGCGGCGTCGACGAGCACCTGACGGTGGCCCTGCAGATCGGCGCGCAGTCCGTCGAGGGTGTCGACCACGCCGCTGTTCATTTCGACCACGCAGCGCTGCAACTCGGCGACGTAGCTGTCGGACAACTCGCCGAGCAGCTCTGGTGCCCGGGCTGTCAGGCGCCTGGTCTTCAGGTCGACGAGGTGGAACTCCTCCTCGACGCCCATTGTTCGCGGCATGACGCCTCGCATTTCGCCACCGTAATTGACGCGTAGTTACGTCGGTGTTAACCGCGGCCGTTGCCGGTAAACGCTGCGATGGTTTCTTTCGCCAGAAATCGGTCGCCGCGCGTAAAGAGCCGTTCAACAAACCTACGCAGGTACCCTGCAGCCATGAGGTGGGTATGACCGATTCACCACGTCGCGACGGGACCGAACCAACCCAACCGCTCGGCGGTAGCTACCCGGGATACACAGATCCGGCGTACGCGAGCCAGGCACCCCACGGCCCCACCTACCAGGCACCGGCTCCCACCGAACGGCTGCCGGCGTATTCACCGTATGGCTACGACCCGTATGCGACCGGGCAATATGGTCCGCAGTATCCACCCGGTGAGCCGCCGCAACAGCCGCCACCGCCGGAGGGACCGAAGTCGCCGCGCTGGCTGTGGTTGTTGGCCGGGGTCGCGGTGCTGGCCGTGGTCGGATTGGTCATCGCGCTGGTCATCGTCAACAGCTCGCGGCAGCAAACCGTCGTCGCGCCACTGCCGTCGCTGCCGGAGCCGGGCTTCACCACACCGACGCCGACGACGACGTCACGCACGCCGACTCCGATCCTTCCGCTGCCGACCCTGCCGACACTGCCGTCCACCACCGCGCCGACGGCGCCCGGCGCGACCGAGACGGTGGTCTACGACGTCACCGGCGACGGCCGGGCCATCAACATCACCTACGTCGACTCCGGCGGAGTGCTGCAGACCGAGTTCAACGTGATGCTGCCGTGGAGCAAGGAAGTCGAGCTGACCCAGCCCGCCGAGGATTCGGCCAGCATCAGCATCATCAACGTCGGTCGCGAGGTGACCTGCACGGTCACCGTCAACGGCGTTCAGGTTCAGCAGCGCACCGGCGCCGGGCTGACCATCTGCAGCGCGGCGGGTTAACGCATCGCCGGTTGGCGCGGCACCCGCACGGCCAGCATCGCCAACAGCCCGGCGGCCAGCACCGCACATAGCCCGCCCATGCCGGCACGGTCGGTGCCGAACACATCGATGAAGGTGGCGAACAGCACCGGTGCCAGGAACGACACGGCGCGACCGGTCGTGGTGTACAGGCCGAAGGCCACACCCTCCTTGCCGTCGTGCGAGATGCGCAGCATCAGCGTCCGTGCAGAAGCCTGGGCGGGGCCGACGAACAGGCTCAGCAGCAGCCCGCAGATCCAGAACGCCAGCGCCCCCGACAGCATCATCAGCGTGAGCCCGACCGCGATCATCGCAGCCAGCGAGCCGACGATCACGGGCTTGGAGCCGAGCCGGTCGTCGAGCAGCCCGCCAAGCACCGCACCGATCGCGGCAATCACGCTGGCGCTCACGCCGAACAGCAGCACGTTCCCCTCGGAGATGCCGTAGACGTTGACGCCGAGCACCGCCCCGAACGCGAAGACGCCCGCGAGCCCGTCGCGGAATACGGCACTGGCCAGCAGGTAGTAAACGATATTGCGGTCCCGACGCCATTCGCCGACGACCTCCGACCACAGGTTGCGGTAGGCGCCCACGAAACCGATCGCTCGGCTTCGCTCCTCGGGTGCCGGCGCGTGGTCGGGCACCATGACCAGAACGGGCAGCGCGAACAATGCGAACCAAACGGCGGTCAGCAGCATGGCCGCCCGCACGTTCTGGCCGTCCGCCATCGGGATGTCCAGCAAGCCGCGGCTGTCCCCGTCGCCGGTGATGAAGCCGAGATAGACCATCAGCAGCAGCACGACGCTGCCGAAATACCCCATGCCCCAACCGAATCCGGAGATCCGGCCCGAGGTCTGCGGTGTCGACAGCTGACGCAGCATCGCGTTGTACGGCACGGTGGCCAGCTCACTGCAGGCGCCCGCGCCCGCCAGCAGCACCAGGCCCGGCAGTAAATAGCGGTAGTCATCGCGGATCAGGCTCATCGCCGCCGTAAGCACCACCGCCACGGCGGTCAGCGCGGCCAGCACCCGGCGTCGCCGCCCTGGGGCGTCGACCCAGATCCCCGTGACCGGCGCAAGCAACGCGACCACGACTCCGGACATGGCCAACGCCCACCCGAGCCAGCTCGCCGGACTCGCGTCGCCCGGCAGGTCGTCACCGACGGTGCCGGTCAGGTAGACCGAGAACACGAAGGTCACGACGATCGCATTGAATCCGGTGGAACCGGTGTCCCACATGGCCCAGGCCAGCACCCGCGACCGGCCCGCGGTCTGCGCGGGCGGCCGCGGATCGCTCATGATCGCCCACGATATAGTCCGGCCCATGCCAGTACCCGCTCCCAGCGCGGATGCCCGTGCCGTCGTCACCGGCGCCTCGCAGAACATCGGCGAAGCGCTGGCCACCGAGCTAGCTGCCCGGGGACACCATCTGATCGTCACGGCCCGCCGCGAGGATGTGCTGAGGGCGTTGGCAAAGCGGCTGACCGAGCAGTACGGGGTGACTGTCGAAGTGCGTCCGGTGGACCTCGCTGACCCGACCGAACGCGCCAAGCTCTGCGACGAACTGGCTGTCCGCGACATCTCGATCCTGTGCGCCAATGCCGGCACCGCGACGTTCGGCCCGGTCGCCTCTCTTGATCCGGCCGATGAGAAGGCCCAGGTCCAGCTGAATGTCCTTGGCGTGCATGACCTTGCGCTTGCCGTGCTGCCGGGAATGGTGGAGCGCAAGGCCGGTGGCATCCTGATCTCCGGTTCGGCGGCGGGCAATTCGCCCATCCCCAACAACGCGACCTATGCGGCCACCAAGGCGTTCGTCAACACGTTCAGCGAGTCGCTTCGCGGCGAGCTCAAGCGCGCCGGTGTGAATGTGACGCTGCTTGCGCCCGGCCCCGTGCGCGAGACCTTGCCCGATCCGGGCGACCAGTCGCTCGTCGAGAAGCTGATACCGGACATCCTGTGGATATCCACCGAATACACCGCGAAGCTGTCGCTGGATGGCTTGGAGCGCAACAAGATGCGCGTCGTGCCGGGTGTGACGTCCAAGGCGATGTCGGTGGCAAGCGGCTACGCCCCTCGCGCAATTGTGACGCCGATCGTCGGCGCGGTCTACAAGAAGCTCGGCGGCGGCTAAACGCGCTCGCGCCGAAACTGTATTCCGTCCGAGAAAGTTCGAGTAACGGCCTGCTGACCGGAAAATACGTAACAAGTGGGGCAGATGGTGCTGTTGATGCGATTTTCACGCCTACGAGGCGTCCCCAGGAAGGGCACAAGCAGCTGGAATACAGTTTCGGCGAAAGCTAGCGGCGTCGGCGGCCGGTGCCGAAGATGCTCCGCGTGATCTCGCGGCCGATAACAGTGCCCGCAGAGCGCATCGCGCTTTTGAAGGCCGGGCTGTCCATCATCTTCTCCAACATCCCCGGCTCGGCGGCCCCCCGCTTTGTCACCGCGCCCTCGGCGCTGGCTCCCGCTGAGTCGACGGGCAGTGGGGGCGGTAGGGCAGCGTCAGGCGGCGCCTCCGGGGCGGACTGATACTTGGCGTTCAGCCGCTCATAGGCCGAATCACCGTCGATGGTCTGGCCGTACTCGGCCATCAGCGGGCTGGCCTTCGCCGCCACGGCGATCGCGTCGGGCCCGATGGTGTCCATCAGCGAGCGCGGCGCCCGCATCCTGGTCCATGCCACCGGTGTCGGAGCGCCCTTCTCCGAGAGCACCGTGACGATCGCCTCGCCGATGCCCAGCGACGTCAAGGCCGACTCCAGGTCGTACACATCGGTTTTCGGATACGTGCGCACCGTCTTGGCCAACGCCTTCTGGTCATCGGGGGTGAACGCGCGAAGCGCATGCTGGATGCGGGCGCCCAGCTGGGATAGCACGTCGTTGGGCACGTCCGTCGGCAGCTGTGTGCAGAAGAACACCCCAACTCCCTTGGAGCGGATCAGTTTCACGGTCTGCTCGACCTGCTCGAGGAAGGCCTTGGACGCATCGGTGAACAGCAGGTGGGCCTCGTCGAAGAAGAACACCAGCTTCGGCTTGTCCACGTCACCGACCTCGGGCAGCGTCGTGAACAGATCGGCGAGCACCCACATCAAGAAGGTCGAGAACATCACCGGCCGCGCGGCCTGGTTGCCCAGCTCGAGCAGGCTGATGATGCCGCGGCCCTGGGCGTCGACGCGCAGCAGGTCCTTGGGCTCGAGTTCGGGCTCGCCGAAGAAGGTGTCGGCGCCCTCTGCCTCGAGGTTGACCAGCGCCCGCAGGATCACGCCCGCCGTCGTCGGCGACACCGCGCCGAGCGCCTTCAGCTCGGGCTTACCCTCGTCGTTGGTCAGGTACTGGATCACCGCCCGCAGGTCCTTGAGGTCCAGAAGCGACAGGCCCTTCTGATCGGCCCAGTGGAAGATCAGCCCGAGGGTGGACTCCTGGGTAGCGTTGAGTCCCAAGACCTTTGACAGCAGGGTAGGCCCAAAGCTGGAGATCGTGGCACGCACCGGCACCCCGATGCCCGAGGTGCCGAGCGACAGAAACTCGACCGGATAGGCGGTTGGCGTCCACGCGTCGCCCGTGTCCTTGGCGCGCTGCTCGGTCTTGTCGTTGGCCTCGCCCGGACGTGACAATCCCGACAGGTCGCCCTTGACGTCGGCCATCACGCACGGGACGCCTGCTGCCGACAGCTGTTCGGCGATCACCTGCAGTGACTTCGTCTTGCCGGTGCCGGTGGCGCCGGCGACCAGGCCGTGTCGGTTGACGGTGGCCAGCGGAATCCGCACCTGTGCGGTCGGGTCGCAGACCCCGTCGACGACGACGGTCCCCAGCTCCAACGCCTGTCCCTCGGCGGCGTAACCTGCGGCGATCTGCTGGGCTGGGGTAGCTGGCGACTCAGTGGTCATGGCCCGAAACATTACTTGCCACCATCAGTACCCGGGAGGGTGTGTGTAGGCGGCCTGGGGGCACCTCCCGCTTGCGGGGGATTGTCGGTAGTGGGCTTACTGTGAGCGCTGTGCGTGACGAACTTGTCTGGATCGACTGCGAGATGACTGGCCTGGATCTGAAGACCGACCTGCTCATCGAGATTGCGGTGCTGGTCACCGACGCCGACCTCAACATTCTGGGTGAGGGCATCGACGTGGTCATCCATGCCGACGACCAGGCACTGTCTTCGATGATCGACGTCGTCGCCGAGATGCACACCCGATCAGGCCTGGTCGAGGAGGTGCGCGCTTCGACGATCGACCTGGCCGCGGCCGAGGAACTGGTCCTCGACTACATCCGCACGCACGTCAAGCAGGCCAAAACCGCTCCCCTGGCCGGCAACTCGATCGCCACCGACCGCGGGTTCATCGCCCGCGACATGCCCAAGCTCGACGACTATCTGCATTACCGGATGATCGACGTCAGCTCCATCAAGGAGCTGTGCCGGCGCTGGTACCCGCGGATCTACTTCGGCCAGCCCGAAAAGGGCCTCGCGCACCGTGCGCTGGCCGACATCCACGAGTCGATCCGCGAATTGAAGTACTACCGTCGCACCGCGTTCGTCCCGCCGCCGGGCCCCCCGACCAGTGATATCGCCGCGATCGCCGCGGAAATCGGCACACCGAATGGCTCGCAGGAAGAGGCAATCGATTCGGCTGCGGAGCGTGGAAGCGGCTAGTATCGACGACGCCGCATGTGCCGACCGGCTCGGCGGCGATGGTGGCTGTAGTTCAGTTGGTAGAGCACCAGGTTGTGATCCTGGATGTCGCGGGTTCGAGTCCCGTCAGCCACCCCGCAGGTCGGAGGGTGTTTTTGCCTCCGATCTTTTCCTTGGCACGAGCGCCTTGCACCCTTAGCGCAACCTTGATAGCCGGATAGGTGGCCGCCGTTGGGAGAGAGCGGGCGCTGGCGGTTCGATGGCGCGCAGCGAGTAGAAAGTCCAGCATCGTGGATTCTGATCGGACACAGAAGTGGCTTCTGCCGAGCGCCTCGCCCGTCGAATACGTATACCGCCGTTGGCTGTTCGAGGCCTGGCACTACACGAACCGAACTGGTCTGGAAGGAATCTTATCGAGCCACGTTATCTGGGCAGGAGAGAGCGGCGGGCTTAATGACCCCAGTGAGGTTACCGGTGCCGTAAATGACCTTTGGGCCATCTGGCAGTCCCTACGCAGTGAGCTGAAACCGGAGGCCCCCGCCCACGAGGTGGAAACATGGCTGCATCAGATCGGCGAGCTGACGCGCCGCCGACGCTTCTTCTTTGTCTCAGCTTGCGCTGGCGGCGACAAACTCCACCACTGGTCGGCGTATGGAGGTGGAACCGGCTACTCGATTCAGTTCGACGTAGACGAGGAGTTCCGCATCCTCGGCCCTGCTGGCGCGCCGAAACTTTTCATCCCCGACTTTGCGCCCGTGCCATGGTGGCGAGACGTGACCTATGAGCGGTACATACCGACATTTACCGACTTCTACCGACATGGATTGGGGTCGGTGATAGAAGGGGCGTTGAATTGCTTCAATGCCCTTCGTAACGGCGCGGTCCGTGATCGGGAAGCGATGTATGACCACCTAGAGCGCGTCTACCTGTCTGCTGTGTGCTTCCACAAGCACGAGGGCTATGCGGAGGAAGAAGAGGTACGTATCGCGTTGCCGGAACCGCCTTTTGACGAATATGTCTTTGAAAGGGCCGGCGGCTATGCAGAGTCTGGTCGCACGAGTTATCTCAAACTTGCGGCGGCAGGCCCTGAGGCGGACGCCGCGACATATTCGACCACCAACGCCCCGCGGCTTCCCATCCTTCGGGTGAGGATCGGGCCTCGCTATGCAACAGACATCGATGCTGAAATCGCAGAAATCGAGGGCCTTCTCCTTCAGCACGGCTACGGGGATGCCCCGGTCGACGTATCCGCGATCCCATATCGCGGCTAGTCCGTGTGGCGGACCGCCAATCCTCCGACGTGTCCTGGCGAATCGACTTGCCGGTGCCCGACGCGCCACCCTGCGATGCGGCTACTGGCAGCAAAGTGACTCGAACACCGACCTACTCGATGCGAACGAGTCGACTTGGGCGTTTGTCGCCGTTTACGGCGTTGGCCACGAAGGAAACCCGCAGTTCAATGGGTTGGGACCGTTGGTGAGTGAGGGGGTTGCACTGAACTACTGCGGACGGACTGCGGACCGCGGATCGTTCCGGCGGCCATTCTGCGGAGAGAGAGGACGCTGGCTGATCGAGGCGCTGGTCAGATTGCCGATGGGGGTACCCCCCACCCTTCGTTGAGGACGGAGCGGCACGCCTTAAATGGCGGCGCGTTACTCGGACAGTGGTTCTCCGGTGGCCTGGAAGACAACGCGACGCCCAATTTCGACGGCATGATCGGCGAACCGTTCATAGAACCGGCCTAGAAGGGTCACGTCGACGGCTGATGCCACGCCGTGCTTCCATTCCTTCTCCATGAGCACGGTGAACAGGTGCCGGTGTAGTTCATCCATCGAATCGTCGTCGTCGCCAATCTGTGCAGCTCTATGCGGGTCACCGGACAGGACCACAGCCTTGGCGCTGTTGCCGAGGTCCACGGCGATCCTGCCCATCTCCGCGAAGTACCCATTCACCTCTTCGGGCAGAGCGTGCAGTGGATGGCGACGGCGCGCAATCTTGGCGACGTGCAGTGCAAGCCCACCCATCCGTTCGGCGTCGGCGACACTTTGCATCGAGCCGACAACGGCCCGGAGGTCACCGGCGACAGGCGCTTGCAACGCCAGCAGGAGGAAGGCTGTCTCTTCGGCTTTTGTCCGCATCAGCAGCAGTTGCTCGTGATCCGTGATGACCTGCTCGGCGAGCACCAGGTCGGCCTGTAGCAAGGACTGGGTCGCACGATCCATCGCAGCTCCAGCCAGGCCACACATTTGCCCCAGCGCGGTGGTTAGCGACTCAAGCCGCTCGTGGAAGGCCGTGCGCATGCAACAACCATAGAGGGGACGAAACACCAACGCTGAACGTAAAAGACAGTGCTCGTTTAGGTGTGCAGGAAGGTCACCACAGGCCAGTCGCCGGGCATCTAGGTGATTAAGAAGCGGGCGTTCAGTCTCTCCAGCAGCCTGTTGGCCTCCTGAATGCGCCCATGTAATCGCTCTAGGCGTTCTGGCGGTGCTGCAACAACATCGGCCCTTTGACGGCGCGACCAACGCGCCTGGGCTGCATCCGCGGCCTTCCGAATCTCGCGAAGTTCCTTGCGCAGAATGTCGGCGAACAGCATGGCCTGCACCCGTTCACAACGCCGTGTCACCTCGATGCCGACGGGTTCCTCACCCTCTGGCGACACCTCAGCCGTTCGTCGCTCACGGTGACATGTCTAGCCGACGAGGTGCGAAGAGTCGTCGAAACTACGGAGAAAGTTGGCTAGTCGGTCGTGTCCGCATCCTCAGCTAGCACCCGATAGACCGTCGCTCGGCTGACTCCAAGAGTGGCGGCGATGGTGCTTGCCGGTTCGCCGCTGCTGTGCATGCGGCGGGCGAGGTTGGCCTTCGATTTGTCGAGAGCTTTTGGGCGTCCGATTGACTGGCCGCGTGCCCGACGCGCTTCGCGTGCCGCTGCTCGACGTTCGCGTCCTAGCTCAAGTTCAAGCTCGGCGAGGCTGGCCAGGACGCCGGCCACCATGCGCCCTGTGGCGTTCGATGTGTCGATCCCCTCCCGCAACGACCGCAGAACGATACTCCGCTCGCCGAGTTCGCGGATTGTCGTCATGACCTCGGCAGCGTTGCGGCCTAGCCTGTCGATCCCAACTACGACGATGGCGTCGCCAGGACGGGCGTAATCCAGTAGCGAGGCAAGGCCGGGGCGCTGCTCCCGCGTAGACGTTCCCGACAGCTTGTCGCTGTAGAGGCGATCCGGGTCAACGCCCGCTGCGGTCAGTGCATCAACCTGTTGGTCAAGCGACTGGTGCCAGGTGCTCACGCGCGCATACCCAAGCTGTGTGCCGCTCGCGGTCGATGTCGTATTGAGTGCCATACGTTCAGTGTCTCATAAATCGTAGAACTCTGCAATATTGAGACGCTAGTTTTGAAGCATATTCTGAGACTGCCTCACCTGGGAGTTGCCGACGTGCAAAGGCTTCCACCAACGGCGTGTCAAATCTTTAGTTTTGCAACTACGCCCAACCGGTCGCCAGCCTCAGCCAATCTTCCTCGTCGTGCCGAGACGCGCTGGTACGTCTACACATCCGACGGAGTGGTGCGTGTGCAGGTGCCGGCGACCTGAGCTCAACCCGGCATTGCCTTCGTGTACGCCGATGCGTGAGACGCGCGGCGCGGCCAGGTCGGGCATGTGGCGGTGCGTTGCGCACCACGCGAAAGTCGTTGATACACACTGCGGTTCAGCGATCTGCCGTCGCGAAAGTCGTTGCGGCGTAAGGCGATCACGGCTGCGGCCGGCTCGAGCCGCCGCGGTGTCGGTAGCGATCGCGCGCGGTAGGTCGCTGTCGACGCGAAAGTCGGTTGGCGCACCGGCGGTTTGGTGGGGTGAGGGATCACCCCTTATGGCCGAAAAGTGAGGGGCGGAACGTGGCGCTCGCGGTAGGCTCGGTACGGAGGTTTTCCAAGCTCAGCCGCTTCTCGGCCGGCGACGACGCAACGCCCACCACGCACCGCCGGCGACGAGCACGACGCCGATGGCCAGGAACGGCCATACCGGGATCCCGCCGGAAGCGGCGGGGGCGGCGGCAGATGGTCCGGGCCGGCCGGTGCCGGCCGTGGTCAACTGGAACGGCCACGAACCCGACACGACGTGACCGTCGGCCGAGGTCACGCGGTAGTTGACCGTGTAGGTGCCGGCGGGACCCAGCGGCAGCACGTCGATGCTGATGACCGCGCCCTGCACCCGCGGCTGGCCGGTGGACCACAGGTTGCCGTTGGGACCCACGACGGTCATCGCGGCGAATGTCGGCTGGATATGTTCGTTGAACGTGGCGCTGACCTGGGACGGGCCGGTGGTCAGCACCGCGTTGACCGCGGGGTCGGTGGCGATGCGGGTTGCGTGCGCCGACGCCGTCGGTGCTGTGTCCAGCGCGATGACCGCCAGCAGCGCGCCCAGCAGCGCCGCCGCCGCGGTCCTCATGACCGTCGCCGTCTGGCCAGCGCCAGCCCGACCCCGAGCGCGCCCACGAGCAGTGCGGCGCCGGCCAGCCAGCGGGCGGTGGTGTCGGGCGCCGGCCGCGACGAAGCCTGCGCCGGCGCGGCCGGGAGGCTTGCCGGTGCGGCAGCGGCGGTGGTGCTGGCGCCCTCGGGCGCGGCTTGGGTCAGCGTCAGCATCGGCACCGGGTGTTCGGGCTCGCCGCCACCGGGCACGGGGGGGCTGATCCCAGTGCACGACGGTGCCGTCGTCGTAGGTCTGCGTGGCCGGCAAGCTCACCGTGTCAGTGTTGGGTAGCGTCACCGCCACCCGGAACAGCGCGAACTGGTCGCGCGCGATCCCGACGCCCGGTGCGGCCGTCCAGGTCACCGAGCGGGTGGTGCCCGCGGCGGTGTCGCGGTCGAGCCGGGCGGTCCAGCCCGACATCAGTTCGGTGGCCGCCGATGTCACGTTTGGCAGGGCGACGCTGAACTGGGTAGTCAGTGCGCCGGTGTCGGATTCGTTGGGCACCTGGAAGGTCAGGATCGCCTCGCCGCCGCGTGCAGTGTTATTGGCCTCGACTTCGACATGAGCCCAGGCCGGCGCGGCGCCAACGTAAAGCGCTGTGGCGATGAGTGCCGCCAGGATCAGCGCGGCAGGCACCGCCCTCTTGATAAGGGTCATTTGTTGTGGACTTTCGGGTAAGTGGGCAGTCGTTGTCCGACAGCAACCTGGGTACACCCTGGCCGCGCAGGCACCAGCTCACGCCGGGCCGGGTGCTCGTCGGTCACATACCGATTCCAGATCACGGATTAAAAGATCGTCGATCACGGAATTTTTCAAGGTGGATGAGTCCAGTGGGTGTTAGGCGGCTGGCGTGTCGGCCTCCGCGGTGGTGTCTTGGGCTGGTTGGTTGATCCAGACGGTGTCGGGTAGGTCGAGGATCTTGGGTGCGCGGGTCGTGGCGAAACGGTGCGGGTGTCGCGCGCGGGCGTCGGTCAGTACCGTGCGCCGGTCGGCAGCTTTGTCGGTGGCCAACCCGAAGTGCACGTCGGCGGGTGTGTGTAGCCCGATTCCGGTGTGACGATGCTCGTGGTTGTACCAATTGGTGAAGGTATCCATGAATTGCCTTGCTGCGCAGAGTGATCCGAATCGTTCAGGAAATTCCGGCCCGTACTTCAACGTCTTGAACAGCGACTCCGAGTAAGGATTGTCGTTGGACACCCGTGGCCGCGAATGCGACCGGGTGACCTCGAGATCGGCGAGCAGCGCAGCGACGGTCTTGCTGGTCATCGACGTGCCCCGATCGGCGTGCACAACCTGCGGTACACCGTGCACCGTGAAGATCTGCTCCATCAGTTCCTTGGCCAGCACACCGGATTCGTGGGCATGGACGTGGGCACCGACGATGTAGCGGGAGTAGATGTCGATCATCACGTACGCATCGAAGTAGCTGCCCTTCACCGGGCCCGCGAGCTTGGTGATGTCCCAGCTGTACACCTGCTGCGGCGCGGTCGCGACCAGCTCCGGGCACACCTTGGCCGGGTGCCGCGCCAGCCGGCGGCGTTCGGTGACCAGGGTGTGCTCTCCCAACACCCGGTACATCGTGGACACCGAACACAGGTACACGCCCTCGTCGAGCAGCTGAGCATAGATCTGCAACGGTGCCAGATCGGCGAACCGGTCACTGTTGAGCACTTCCAGGACCCGGCGCCGTTCCAGATCAGTCAGCTTGTTGACCGGGGCGGGCGCTGTTTGCGCCGACACCGCGGGCGTGGGTGCGGTGGCGGCGCGGAGCCGCCGGGTCGCCGTCGAGCGCACCATCGCGGTCAACACCGCTGCGCGCCTGGTCGAGACACCAGCGGCGATCAGCGACACATAGGCGTGCGTCATCGCTTCTTGCGCTGCTCGTCGGAATCCGCTCTCTCGGAAAGAGTCTCCAAGAGAGCGTGTGCTTTTCCCATGATGTCCAGCGCGGCTTCGGTGGTAGTCAACCGCTTGCTCATCCGAGCGTTCTCCCGCCTGAGCCGGGCGATCTCGGCCTGCTCGGCGGTCAGCCTGCCGACCTTCTCGCCAGGCCGTTTACCCGCCAGCACCCCGGCGTCACGTTGCTTGCGCCACTCGCTGATCAACGACGAATACAAGCCCTCCCGCCGTAAATAGGCGCCACCCTCACCGTGTTCGCACGCCCGCTCGTAGGCCAACAGATGCGCAATCTTGTCCGACGCGGTGAACGCGCGACGCCGCCGCGGCCCGTCAGATCTCGGGTGGGATGGATCCATCCGCCCATTCTCGTTCACCGAGGAAATCGTGGAACTGGTCATGCTGTACCGATCCGTATCTCGCCCTGCGTCAGGTCGATTTGCTGTGAACCAGTGGACTCAACTCAGCCTGACACGCAGGGATCATGCCGTTTGTAAAATATGGTCGTTGTTGGCGAGCCTTGAATCTGTGGCCTGCCCGGCACATAACCAGTTGGTGAGAGTTGCTTAGCGTTGGCTCGTATTCTGCGGACTGGCTGCGGACTGCTCGTTACGCGCCTTGGATGTTCTCGTCGCTCGACAGGAGTAAATGCGGTGAGTTTCGAGAGCCGCGATTAGAGTGAGTGACTTCTTTGGCGATCGATCACGTGCGGTAGTTTCTCCGACGCAGGTAAGAAGACGCCGCCGGCCAAATACGCAGTCATCACGCGGTTGCCGTTCTGGGCGCTGGCCTGTCGGCCTCTCGCTACCCCATGACGGCCCAGATTCCTCCATTGGTTTGGGCAGCACTGGATGCGCATACGGTCACTCGTAACAAGGTAGCGACGCGCCTTGGCCGCCAAGATGGCAGAGCAAAGATCCTGGTCGGCTCGGGAACCGACACGCTGCGGATTGCCTGGAGTGAGATTGCACAGTCTGTCCCGGCCCGACGCGCCTTCCAGGACGCATTCGCTGATCTTGATCTTGAGCGTGAACCCACCCCCGCTCACCTTGCACTTGCACGGATGATTCGCGCAGGGGTGCTGGAGTATGTGATTTCGTTCAATTGGGACACCGCACTAGAGCGAGCGTACGAGCACCTCTATGGGGTCGCGATTCCTCCCGATACGTTGGTCAAACCTCACGGTGACGCCTGTCGGCCTGACCTTGAGTGGGTATTGCCCCACGAAGAGGGTGTAGTGCTTCCGCAGGTGATGACGCACCTCCGCGAAATGGCGGCAAGTCATCCCAGGGTGTTCATGATCGTCGGTTACTCCGGATCCGACCCCACCGTCGTCTCCGAACTAATTGAGCCTTTCGAAGGAAGCTGGCCCGTTGTCAGGATCGGACCGAGCTGCGTAGGCCCAGAAGCAATTCAAGGGATTGCCGACGATGCCCTTCCCGCGCTTCTTCGCGAGTTGGATCTAGACATCGGTGCTCGACGATGGAGAAGTGTGACCTTTGATAGGCAACGGAGTTTGAGCGCCGCCTTAATGGGCTACCGCCTCGGACCCAATGATGTCCGCAGTTGCCCCGAGCTGCCCGGCGTCGAGGGAACGGTAACGAGGTTGAGGGCAGCGCGCTTCGTAGCCATAACCGGTGTGAGTGGCTCGGGAAAGTCAATCTCGGCGTTCCAGGCGGCGTACCGCCTGAACGAAGAAGGCTGGAGCGTACTCGAACTAGTGAATCCTGGTACAGCAGACGAGAGCTCAGTCCAGGAGTTCATTTCTCATCCGGGTCCCGTCCTAGCGGTCGTGGACGACGCGCAATCAATCGACTCTGTGACTATCCCGCGGGTTCGAACGAGCGACATCCCAAGATCACGCAGTGATTCTCTGCACGACGTCTTGGGAATCTCCCGCAGAGCAGGTCCAACTCGTTGCCAGGCATGCAGTGGAATACATGGCCAGCTTCTGCTTTGCTCACGCAGAGGAACTGTCCGGTTTGGTTGCACAACTCGACAGCCGCGTTGGCTATGGCATGGGTGATGAACGCATTGAGCGCCGGATCGAGGTGGCGAGCGCAGCCGAGTTCCCGTGGCAGTTCATGCATACGCTTTCAGGCGGAGAGCGCCGTCTAGGGGAGGTCCTAGCAGAGTTACGACAAGACGATTTCGATACTCTTCTCGGGATCGTTGCCCTTCGGGCAGGTGGTTTCGACTGACCAAGGATGCTCAACTGAAGAGCTTCCGATGCATGCAGGCGAGGTTGGGTTCGACTCCGGCTGGGTCGCAGGGGCCCTGGCGGAGCTAAGACGACGTCGGCTCGTCTTCGTTCGAGATGGCCGTGTCCGCACGCCACATATCCGCTTTGCGATCCGAGTCCTAATCGACGTGCTTCGGACTCCTACAGCCGGTCCCGCGCCGAAACTCCTCGAGTTGGCACGTCAGGCATTGCTATCTCCAGACATCAGCGACCGCGGGCGGTTCTGGTTGCTCGACTCGATTCAGCCTGAGCCCTTGCGCTATTCGAATCTACTACGTGGACGAGGTCGTTCGAGACCACTTGGTAGACAAGTGCTTCGCGTCGATGGAGAACCAGCTCGGTCTACAGCCGCAACTTCTCTGGACGATAGACCGGTGGTGGAACGAGCTCCCCGAACAAGTCTGGAATCAAATCAGTGACCTACTGCCCACATGGATTCTCAAAGCGACCGATCAATCCGTGTACGGGATCCACTGGCTTCTGAATGCCCTCCGAGGGAAGAGGCGGGAAGAACAACAGGCGGTCAGTACCGCGGTAGGCATAGCTCGGCTCATTAATCGAATGATCGCGACAGCGACCGGCGACTACGTAAGCAACTGGGAGGGTCTCGTCTCCGAACTCGGCCAAGTCGACTACGCCACATGGCGAGCCTGGGCGTCGACAATCAGCACCGACGTGGACTTACAAGAGTTCGACGCGTGGGTCGCCCGGGAGGTGCCGCAGTCACGCTACCTGCGCGGTTGGGTGGACTTGTCTCAAGTCCTGTGGACATGCTCGAGCCACATGGTCCAAGTGATCGTCCAGGAGTTAACACCACGATTGATCGATGGACTGGAAACGACTCCTGTGGAAACGAACAGCGACATAATCGAATGGTATTTCGGCTTTCTTCACCTTCTCGTGGAGGAGGAACAATATGGAGAAGACGCGGCCGAATACGCAGAAGAGATCTCTCTATACCGTGGCCTCATTCTCAATTGGATCAACAAAGTCGATTGGACGCGAGTTGGACGTCTCTCTTTCCAACGTCCATCCCGAGGAATTTCATAATTTCTCAATGCTGTCCCGTCTGCTCAAAATGCTCGACCCAACTAAGTTGGATCGAATGTGCCACAGTGTAAATGTCAATTCTTTCGACGCACGCTGTCAGCACTGCTGGGGAGATAACATCTGGAGGCTCGGCGAGGCTATGCTCGTTTTGTCAGCGTCGACCGACATGGAGCCAGAGAAAACGCTGTTGTCACGCCACGCGACCGACATCACACACCTACCGCCATGGGCCATCATGGTCGTCCCTGAATTGGCCGTTCAACTTGTTCCCGAGGGCCGGGCGCACTTGCAAGACCGCCGCTTTTCATTCGACTGGCAGCAGTGTGCTGAGGCGATCAAATCGGTTGCAACGATTAACACCTCAGCCGCACTCACCCTCATTGAAACGAACCGCCATGTCATCTTGAAGGAGCTCGGCCTAGCTTCAGAGTACAGCGTGGAAAGCCTTCCACAGTTCATCGAAGAAGTCGATTCACTCGACCCAGATCTCTTTGATCGCTTACTGGCGCAGCTGGATGTCGCCGGTCTGGCGCCAAACTGGGTTAAGCGGCTCGATGGACGGCCCGAAGAAGCCTCCGCAGTAAAGGCGATCTTAAGGCGACTGCCCCTGAGTGAAGATGATTTGCGTGCACAGGTCCAGTCGTGAAATGACCTATATACGACGCATGCTGACGTTACGACCGATACGAGCTTCTGCCGGACTCTGAGCAAGGGCCGCGCGAAGTGAACCTCATTGAACCGGATTCGAGGCGGTTCGGCCGCGAATCTCTGCGACGATCGCATCCAGACGGTCGGCTGCGAGTTGGAGATCACCGATGGATGGGGTCTCTATTCCATGCACGAGTTGATTGCGCATTCGTCGTAGAAACTCAATTTCGCCACGTGTATCTGCGGTTAAGTAACCACTTCGATCTAGTTCGCGGCCTGTCGGCAGAATCCGCTTCACGTCTGCTGATTGTGGATTCCATGCACGAGTTGATTGCGCATTCGTCGTAGAAACTCAATTTCGCCACGTGTATCTGCGGTTAAGTAACCACTTCGATCTAGTTCGCGGCCTGTCGGCAGAATCCGCTTCACGTCTGCTGATTGTGGAACTAGCTCGCGCTCGAGCTTCTCCAAGTTGATCCAGCTGGACAAGAACCGGCCCACTTGCGCGTGCAAATCAGGGGGCTCCTGGTCAAAACTGGACTGACGCATATTAATCTTGAGGTATACGTCATACCTCGAAGAATCTTCAGCCATGAGTGCGTCCACGACCTGTTCCGCTAGAGGGCGCAACTCCAGATTTCCATGTAACCCATCAAGGTAATTTTCTAGTTGGGCTGGGGTATCCATACCGAGTTCAGTCAGAAACTCGAAGAGAAGATCCAATCCTCCTAAGCCGGACTCGGTCACAGGCCTATCGGATACGACTGCGGGTTGTCCGAGAAGGTGGGCGGCCAGCTCGTAGTGATTACCGAACTTACGGGTGTCCTCTGCTATTCGTCTTTCTCGCGCCCGTTGAAGGCTTTCGAGCAGACTTTCACCCGTCATGACCAGGCCATTCAGTTGGTCAAGGTTCGCATGCTCTTCGTCGGAAAGCGTTTCGCCCTGAGGTTTGTAAACGAGGTCGTGGTCGACGTCTGCCCATCCGTGCATAAGGACTGAGGCGACCTGGATTTCAACTTTCGCAGTCGCATAGCGCTTGTCGCCTTCGCCCAAATCCTCCTCGCGTAGACGAACGTGATAATGCTGGGCGAAGTAGCCCGCAAATCGCCTGTTGCTGTTTGGTTGCAGGCCCGACTTCTTCCGGAAACGACTTAGCCTTGAGTACGCGGAACAGCTTCTCGATTCGGTTTCCAACGACAGTCTTTTCTCCAGGAAAGTAGAGCGTCACTCGGACTCCAGCCAGATCGACTATGTCTTCGTAGATCTGCTCCACCGAGGAGTAAGGCTGTCTGGCGTTTCGTTGTCGACATTTCGCTTCTAGCCGGGAAACTGACTTTGCGCGGCTCGTGACAATGCACCGTACGCCAGCTTCCTGCAGATCACGCTCCAACTTGTCTCGGACGATACGACCTGTCTGATCGTAGAAGTCGTACTCCCTGACGTATCGAGTCATGAATTCGTCGACGACGTCCATTAGTCCCTCGAATCAGCGCGGGCAAAGACAAGCGCCACTCTATCGGCCGGTACCGCTATTCGCCGAGTCTGCCTTCAAGTACCAATTCCTGGCGACAGCGAAGGCTCTCATTCAGGGCGACTGCTGATTTGGCGGCGCAGCAACAGTGCGGCGATGTCGATATTAGCTGCGACGAGGGAGCGTGGACTGGACGAATGGGGCGCCGGCTGCGCGAGACCGGTTTACAGGAGCATCCACTGATGGCAGCCGCCGCTGCGTAACTGCCGTAGTGCCGTATTCTAACCAGCGAGGCCATAGAGTGGCGTGGACCTACATGACTGTCGCCGGGCGTTCGGCTCCACTTCTCTGCCGGCGTGTGCTTGCGCAGAAGTAACGTTGGATGAATCCCGACTCGCCAGCTTACGGCCTCTCCAACAGTCGGGGCTTGAGGAGAGTGTGTTGAAGGACAGTGATCCATCGGGGAACTGTGAGTAATCGTGCGATTGACGGTTCTCGGGATGGGGTATCTCGGCGCCACTCATGCGGCGTGTATGGCCGAACTCGGGCATGAAGTCCTTGGTGTTGAGGTACACGCGGACAAGCTTGCGAGGCTTGCAAAGGGCGAAGTTCCTTTCTACGAACCCGGATTAACGGAGCTGCTCAGAAAGCACATCGAATCGGGCCGCCTTAAGGTTACTGCCTCATACCCGGAAGCAGCCGACTGGGTGACGTCTTCTTCATCGCAGTAGGAACCCCACAGAAAAAGGGTGAATACGGCGCGGATCTCCGCTATGTCGACGCAGTCATCGACGAGTTGATTCCACTGTTGACGCGGGATGCGGTCATCTTCGGAAAATCAACTGTTCCCGTCGGCACCGCACAGAGATTGGCCGAACGCGCTGACGAGCTGGCGAAGGACATTACTGTAGAGATCGCGTGGAACGCTGAGTTTCTTCGTGAAGGCTTCGCCATCGAGGACACGTTGCATCCCGACCGACTGGTATTGGGTCAGACGAAAGGCGGCAAAGCAGAGATTGTGGCGCGTGAAGTATACGCGAGGGTCCTGGCCCAAGGTACACCCTTCGTCGTGACTGACACCGCAACATCTGAACTTGTAAAGGCTTCAGCTAACGCCTTTTTGGCCACCAAGATCTCTTTCATCAACGCGATCGCTGAGGTCTGCGCGGCGGCGGGAGCAGATGTGAAGGCCGTCGCGGACGCAATAGGCTATGACGCACGTATCGGACGAAAATACTTGAATCCAGGATTGGGCTTCGGTGGCGGCTGTCTATCGAAAGACATTCGGGCCTTCGTGGCGCGCGCCGGTGAAATCGGCGCGGCGGAAGCGTTAACGTTCCTGCGCGAGGTCGACATCGTCAATATGCGTCGGCGGACAAGGATGGTCGAGCTGACGCGAGAAGCCTGCAGCGGCTCACTGCTCGGAGCACGAGTCGCCGTTCTGGGAGCAGCCTTCAAGCCGGAATCCGATGACGTGCGGGACTCACCGGCATTGAACGTGGCTGGTCAGATCCAGCTCCAGGGCGCATCTGTAACGGTTTACGATCCGAAGGCAAACCAGAACGCACGAAGCCTTTTTCCAACGCTTAACTATGCCGACTCGGCGAGAGCCGCGTGTGACAAGGCGGACGTGCTTCTGGTATTAACCGAGTGGGACGAGTTCCTAAGAATAGACCCGCGGATGATGGGTGAAGCTGTCAGGCGGCGAGTGGTCATTGATGGCCGGATGTGCCTAGACAAGAGCAAGTGGCAAGAAGCCGGTTGGCAGTATTGGACGTGAATTGGGAAGGCGCTGACCGGGATTCGGCACCTTTGTCGCAACAACGACGGCGGAGCGCCGCAGGATGCGAACGCGATGACACGAAACGCCTTCGAGTATGCCGAGTGGTGACTCTGGCGAGCGCCACAGGACAATACGGGGGACCGTACGACACGGCGAGACGGCAGGCGCGGCTGGCAGCGATGATGGGGGCCGATGTCGCCTTGGTTGCGGCCCATCTACCCGGTGACCGGTCATGTCCCCCCTCGTTCCCGGCTCGTTGGCCACCCAGTGCCCAGGGCTCCTTTGCCCGCCCGGGGAGTTACCCCGGGTCGGGGCGACCTCGCGGGCACCGCGCCAGCCCCCGACCCAACCAACCTCCGATGGCGACGCGACCGCGTAACGGTGGGTGCCGCTACTGATCGTCGGTCCCAAAGTTGTCGGCGAGAAACCTGGGTACAGTGCTCCACTGCTGTGGGTCGAGATCCGCGAGATCCGTTGGGAGAGGCGTCCCAACGGGAGCGGTATGCACAGTGACCGGTGTATCGACATTCGTCTCCGTGACGATCACATCGCTCACGCGGCTGCGGGCGCTCCACGTTGATACCTCCCACGCGACAACCCTTACCGGCCACGACGAGGAAGCCCTCAACGAACAAGCCGCAACCACGCAACCGGGGAACGTCACCAACCGACCCGGGAAGATCAACGCGCCCGTTGACAGGCCCGGCCCTCATGGGTGGACGTTTGGATACCCCTCGCCCTGGTCCTGATGATCCTCACCGGGGCGATGCTCTACATGGCCTTCAAACGCCGCCGCTGGCTATAGGCACGGCACCCCTGGACCACCATCAGAGTCGAGTCATGCGGTCGCTTGAACGTGTACGTACTCGGGGGTCGCGGAATCGGGATTCGAGGGTGTGGTCGGGTTCACTTGACGTGCGTTCACCCTGTCAAGTGGGTCGTTCCGCGTACCGTGAGCCGCCGGTAGACGTCGGCGTAATACGGGGCGATCCGCTCGTTGGTGAATTGCTCGGCGTATCTGCGCCCGAGTGCCGGGTCGGGAACCCCGCGACCGCGAAGGAGTTCGTCGATCGCGTGCGCCAGCTCTTCAGGCTTCTCGGGCTGGACGAGCACGCCGCGGCCCTCCCCCAGCGTCTCGGGCAGCCCCTCCACAGCAGTGCCGACGACCGGCACCCCCAGACCTAAGCCAAGGACGGCGCTCTGCGACCAGGCTTCCTCCCGGGACGGGACGACGTGCACGCTGGCGCCGGCTATATAAGAGCCCGGCGAGCGCACCCAACCCGGCAGGAGCACCCGATCGGCCAGGCCGAGGGCGATCGACCGGGCAGTCAGGGATTCCCGCAACGGACCGTCGCCGAGCAGCAGCGTCGCCGGAGGATCAGGAAGCATTGCCAGCGCCTCGAGCAGCACGTCGGGGCCCTTTTCCGGATGTAGGCGCCCGGCGAAGGTCACCCTCGGGCTGGGCAGCCCGGGCAGCGGTCGCGCATCGAACCCTTCGACAATCGACCGTCCCTCGAGCAGACGCTCGGCCGGGACGCCTAGCGAGTCGGCGAAGGTGCGCGCAGCGGGGCCGTGGGTGAAGAAGGCTGCAACGCGCGGAACGGCGGCGCGGGCCTCGATGACGAAGTCGCCGTAAGGCCAGGTCACGGCGTTGTGTTCGGTCGCAACGAGCGGCAGCCCGTCGGGCGCGGCCACCGCTGCGGCCCACCAGGCGCCGAACATGTGGGCGTGGACGAGCTCGGCGTCTGCCAGACGGGCACGCAGCCATTCGGCGAAATCGGTCGACGGCACCCATTGCAGGTGCGCCTGCTGGGCGAATGCCTCGGCGGGCACGTCGAAGGCGGCTGCGAGCGCGAGCCCTTCGGCGGTGGCGTCCCCCGCGTACAGGCGGGTGACGATCCCGTGGGACCGCAGGGCGACGGATAAGCGCAGCGCGGAGAGCTGGGCTCCGCCACGCTCGAGCACCCCGATCACCCGAACGACGTTGAGCCGCGACCCCGTCGAGGGCTGGTCAGCCATTGCCTGCGTCCGGGCCCTCGGCGGGCATCCTGGCCACCGCCACACCTCCACGCTCGGCGCCACTGTCGAAGCTGAGCCCCGTCTCCCGCTCCCACCGGCGCAGAACCTCCTGCTCACCCGGGCGTTCGGCGTCGTCGAGGACGACGGTGGCTCCAGGAGCGAGGCGGTCTCCGAGGGCCGGCAGAGCGGGATAGCGGGCCAAACCGTGGCCAACGGCGTGAGCGGGTGGGCCGTCCACCACCAGCAGGTCGATGGGATCGCCCTGCAGGGCTTCGCGTAGTCCGTCGGCCAGGGCGGCCTCGTCGTACCAGCGCAGGCCGCGTTCGGCGCGGGGGTGCGGTGTCAGGGCTGACCGAACGACCGTCAGGTCGGTCCCTGTACCTTCGCGGTCGAGCTGCTCGCCGACCCACTGCGCCCAGAAGTCGTCGTGCTCAACGACCGCCATCAGGAAGCCGCCGGGCAGTGCGCGCTGGGTCAGCAGACGGGCAAGTAGGACCGTGCTGATTCCGCTGCCGAGCTCGACGATGCGGCGCCGGTCGTTCAGGACGATGTCGTTGCAGACGGTCACGAGCCCGGCCGGTCGCATGGTACCTGCGCTCCAGGGCAGGTACGGCCCGGGCAGCATAGCTAGCGCATGCATCGCAATCTCGTCGGCGAAGCCCCGACTCGTCGGCGTGGAGACATTGGTCGCGGCCATAGCTGACCGTAGCGCCTGGCGGGTGGGCACCGCTGTCGCGCGGAGGGACCACCGCCGACGCCTCAGCGGTCTTTGCCGGCCTCTCCCGGTTCATCCACGGCCGGAGATGTCTCGGTTCCGGAGGGTTCGGGTGTTGTCCGTGTTCGATGAGGTCGATGAGTGGCTGTGACAGCCGGAGTTGGCCCCAGGGGGACGGCTCGAAGTGGCGCCACCTGTGTGGTGGCGGGGTGTCGTTGTGACGGTCTGATTGGGCCCCATTCGCCGACACGCCGTGGCGGTTGTGACGGCTTGAACTGCCCCCACCTGACGGTG
>CAWKCR010000018.1:0-193945 GCA_963848185.1 uncultured Actinomycetota bacterium | reverse complement strand
ATGATGACCGCCGACCGTGCCGCGGGCTCTATCGTTGGTGCACGATAGAGCTCCGCTCCCCTCCGCGAAGCTGCGCGTCGCTGATGGTCGGAGGCGGTGCCTGCCAAGGAGGATTGGTATGGATCGCCTTCCCAGAGTCGCCGCGTTCGTCCTGGCCATCGTGCTCGCCATCGTTGGCACCCTCGCCGTCGGCCCTGCGCCGAAAGCCACGGCGTCGCCGGCGGCACCGGGGGACTTTTCGGGTCTGGTCGATATTGGCGGTCGATCGCTCTACTTGGAGTGCCGCGGCCAGGGCAGCCCCACGGTGATCCTGGAATCCGGCGCCGGCGGCCGGGCCGACGTCTGGAGCCGGGATCTGGAGGAGCCCGAGGGCACGCGAACGGTGGTCCTACCCGGCGTGGCGGCGTTCACCCGCGTCTGTGCTTATGACCGTCCGGGCACGCTCACTGAGCGCAATCCCTCCCTCGATCCGTATGGGCCGCTCTTTTTCCCCAGCCGCAGCGACCCGGTGCCTCAGCCTCGCACCACGCAAGACAGGGTCAACGACCTGCACGCGCTGCTGGGTGCCGCAGCTATCCCCGGTCCCTACGTCTTGGTCGGCCACTCCGCGGGCGGTCTGGTGGTGCGGCTTTATGCCAGCGAGTACCCGGACGAGGTGGTCGGCATGGTGCTGCTGGATTCTACCCACGAGGATGTGTGGCTGCGTTTCCAGGAGGCCCTGCCGCCGGACCAGTGGGCGGAGTTCGAAGCGCTCACAGTCACCAACCAAGACCTCCTCGATGCCTATCCGGAGGCGGAGCGGTGGTTCACCGCCCCGTTGGGGGACGACGCCACCACCGGCCAGGTACGCCAGGCGCGCAAGGATGCGCCCCTGCGCCCGATGCCGCTGGTCGTGCTGGCCCATGGCATCCCGTTTGGCGACCCGTTTCCAGGCTGGCCGAGTGACAAGATGGAAGGGATCATGTTCGCGCTGCAGCAGGATCTCGCCCAGCTCGTCCCGGACGCTCGCCTGGTCATCGCCACCGAGAGCGGGCATAACATCCACCAGGACCAGCCGGGGCTGGTGATCGACGCTATCCAGCAGGTGGTCGCGGCCGTACGCGACCCGCGCGCATGGGCCGCCCCGGCGGCGTCGCCGGGTGGGTAGCCAGGGTCACACTAATTGCCTCGGCGTGGCACCAGACGTCGATTGCGACCGACTCGGCCGTTTCGTCGCTGGACCACGGCCGAATGCTAGCCCCGCCGGCCGGCGCCGGCGCCGTCGGTAGCGCAACGGGTGGCGCAACGATTCCAGTTTTCGGGTGTTCGCCGCTGTACGCGCGCGCAAGGAATCCAGTCGTGCCGCGGCGCGCGATATCTGGGACAAGCTGCACAGCATCGGATGCGAAATCGTGCCTTGAGGTGACTGGGCCGTAACCGGTTTCGTGTTGCCGACGAAGAAGTCGAGAAGCTCGCGATCGCCGAACACGACGCTGGATCAAGGAGCGTATCGCCGACGGCTGGTCGTTGGGGGAAAGACGTGGAACGAAAGAAGACCTCGTATCTCGCGCCGTTTGACGACCTGCCCTCCGATATCGCCGAGACGACGGATCTCTGCGGATAACTAGAGGCTTGAGGATCGACTTCCGACAATTTGAGGCTTGAGGATCGACTTCCGACAATTTGTTGGTGATGTGGAATGGCTGGCTTGTGCCGAATCCTCAAGCGGCTAGCGGCGTTTCGATGGCGAGATCGCTGAAGAGCGTTTGCATATCGATGCGGATTCGTTCGTAGTCACGGTCGACGCGGGTCCAGTGCGCGGGTTTGCGTCCCATGCGCGGGCTGCGCACCGCGGCGAGGATCGGGGCGATGACCTGGTCGCGGAGGGTGAGCAGGGCGGCGATGGTGCGTGCGGCGGGTGCCCCGACGTGGTAGCGGCGTGTCCGGCCGGGCTTGTCGACGAGGTGTTTGCCCCGCAGTTTGCGCAGGTCGTAGGCGGCCTGGCGGACGGTGTAGCCGCAGTGATCGACACCGGTGAGGGCGTGCACCTTGGCGGTGAACTCGGCGACGGTGAATCCGTTCGGCGCCGGGGCCAGTGCCAGGGCGGCGCGCAGCGCGTCTCGCATGCGGGGTTTGTTGAGGTCGACACCGCCGACCCGGGTGGCGCCCAGCCGGACGCCGGTGGGCAGCTCATCGAGGATGTCGTCGCCGAGGAATCCGGTGTCCACACAGTCCAGGGCGGTGGCGAACCGCTCGACGATGCCGGCGAGCCGGGTGACGATCTCGGGAAACTTCTCGATCATCCTGCCGCAGCGCAACTCCGCGGTGTTGTGCGCGATCGCCTCGAACCGCAGCACGCGTTCGCCTTTGGTGTAGGCCTTGCCGGTCAACCGCCCGAAGTGCAGCTTGAACACGGTCAGGTCAAACGTAGGTGTCTCGATCGCGGCCTCGATCATTGAGGAATGCTTGCGGGTGCGGCGGGGACGCTGCGCGGTGCCGAACACGGTGCGGATCTTGGGCACGTCCAGCCGGGAGCGGGTGCGATCCACCACCGTGTCGAAGACCCGTTGCATCGTTGCGCCGTCGGCGAAGATCAGGTTGCGGCTGTACTCGAGCTGATAGACGGCGAACCCGTAGCCGAATCCGCTGCGGTGTTGCTCGTCGAGATCAAGCCCGAAGCACAGGCACGAGGTGTAGATCCAGCGTTGGCAGACCTGGCCCAGCCGCCCTACAGCCGCATCCTGCGACAAGGCATCTGCGATCCGGGCCAGGCCCGCCGGGTCGGCGACCGCAGTGAAGCAGTTGCCGGCCTTGCCGAATGCTATCCCCGCCGCGGCCGCCTGCCGGGCCACGAACTCGTGGCCGTTGAGGATGATCTGCGCGCCGAACGGCGGATGCCCCGACATCTTGATCGTCACGTGGCCCCACTCGGGGTCGATGATGTGAAACGAATAGTGGTTAACGTATTCGCGTCTCCTCTCGATGTTGACGATCGCGGCGGTCTTCGCCGAGCGCGCCACCTTCCACACCGGCGCCGGCGCCTTGGCCACCAGCACCAAAAACACCCCGACGCCGACCTCATGACCGGCCAGGTACGCCTCGGCGATGCGGTGCTTGCGCTCCCCGGCCTTGCAGAAGATCACCGGCACCCCGTTGGCCGCGCCCCACGCCTTGACCCGCCGCGCGAACCGGCCCGCCATCCGCATCAGGTGGGTGTTGTCCAGCTCGGCGTCGCTGTCGCCGTGCCAGCGCCGCCACCAGGTGCGGAACCCGCCCGGGTTGTGCCCGAGCGGGAAGAACGCGTTGAGCACGATCCGATCCACGCAGTCATAGCTGCCGGTCACCAGATCCGAATACCGCAGGCTGAACTCGTCGCTGGACACCCAGCCCAACCTACGAAACCACCCGCGCTCGTGAGGTGAAACCGCCCGAAGGGCCACCGCCGCCGGGCGAAGTCCCGGCTGCGGCGTAGCGATCCTTGGTCGCTCTTCGCCAGCACGTCGTAGCGGGCACCCAGCGGGACAACATGGTTCGGATGGCGACCCCGGCCGTGGCGGCGCCCGGCCAGTGGTTCGGCGGGACGGTTTGCCTCCACGGCGTGCGCGGTCAGTCGCGTTACGTGAGGCGATACGGCACGGATGGGACAGCGCGGCCATCAGCGCAGCGCTGCTCGGCATTACGGAACCGACGCTGTGGTGACTGGCAACGGGCGAGAACGAGATAGCGCGAAACCGTTGCGCAGCAGGAATTTGGGCGGTGGGTGGGCGCGACGCCGTCGATCGTTACGGCCATCCTGGACGCTGCTGTCGGAGGTCACGCAACAGGTGGCCGCCTGGACGCTTCCCGGCATGACTGCTGGCAATGACAGGGCGCCCACGGTGGTTTTCGGTGACGGCATGGGCTTCGGATTCGACGGCGTTGCTGCTGCGGCTTTGCCGTCGGCGTAGCAGCTGTGCGTTGCGTCGGGGCGGTAGCCGAATTCGGTCGCGGCGCAGCACGCGTTCACGGGGCTGCACGCTGGGACCGGAGGCATTGCGAATGACCAGGGACGCGGTGGCTCGTGAAATCCCCGACCTGGCACCACGTGGTCGACTTGCAGGTGCCGATCGGGTACGCGGGGTGGCGGTGTGTCCGGGTGAGGTGCTGGTGGCCGACCGCGACGGCGATCTCGGCAACGAGCGCTCGCGGTACCACGATGACGACGGCAAGCTCCGGAGATGGCGATGTCGGCGCTTCGCAGGTTGGTGGTGGGCAGGGTGGTCCAGGTGCTGCTGTGGTCGCTGGTCACTGTGAGCGCCAGGCTGTTTCGTGTTGATCGGGTCGGTGGCGGTGGGCCGCAACAGGGAGCTCATGTTGACGGCGGACCGTGTATGCCCGGATAGGAAGTACGGGAATGCGTTGCGGCGATGCCGATTTGGGTGGCCCGGTTGTTCCGGTCGTGGTGCGAATTTTCGCAAATTTCGTCGGGAAGTTGTGGCGCAGGCTGAAGCGGTCCGCTGGGCGGCGATCGAGGCGGTGCAGCGCGCTACCCCACGACGGCCAAGATCGCGGCCGACAAACGCCGCATCGAAGCTCGTCGCGGCAAGAACATCGCCAGGGTCGCCGCGGCATGCAAACTGCTCACGCTGGTCTTCTACGGGCTGCGCGACGGCCAGATTCGCGCGCTCGACCGGGCCAGAGCGGCGTGAGCACTCCGGACGCAACCGCGCGGCCGCCGTTTGTCATGATCCCCCAACGATCGGCGTGGTCGTCCGCTTGATCGACCCCGTGTGTTGCCTCCGGACCGCTCCATGCCCACACAGCTGGGCGAAGGGATGACCGGCAGCCGGACTAATCCGGCCTTGCCCCAACTTATCTGCGCCATCACGGCGTGGAGAAGGCCCACAACCACACAATCCCGTCGCTGGTCCTCCGGCATCCGCCGACAACATGCACCGGGCCGACCCAGCGTCAAGACCGTTCGTCCTCGCTACGCTGCGGGCGCTCCGTCTTGACCCCGGCCCTTGCCCGGCGCTGCCTACACGAAGGCTGAAAACCAGCAAAACCACTGGTGAACAGTCTGTTGACAGCGCCCCGCCCCTTCAGGGATGACAATCTCATTGAGATTCACAGTGACGGTTCTAGCGGGTTGTACCGAGCCGACGCATGTTGTGCGCCAACGGCTTCCGGAGATGCAGGTGACGGCTTTCACATGCGCTCGGCCGAGCCACCGGTGAAGGTCGGTGCCCGAGCGCGCGATGATGACCGGCACAACGCGGCGGGGCGATGTCGGCGTGTTCCCGGGGTCGGGATGGTCATCGTCATGGTCGCGAATTACCCGCCGACGACGTCGTCAAGCCGCTGTCCACTATCGAGAAGTGCATGGGGGCACAGCTTGCCGGCGAGCTGTTGGACTCCGGCGCGGATCTATGCAGGGCCAGCGTCTCACTACTGAGCACTCGCGATCGAAGTCCGGGCAGCGCGTGCAGTCTGGGGACCGCGCAGCGGCGAACGAGGTTGCCGGCGTCACTCCCGGCGGTCATCGCTCGTCCAACCAGCGAGGCGCGCCGAATTATCGCCAGCTCTTCAGAGGATTGCCGCTCGGGCGTACAGCCCGGCAGTCGGCCGGCAAGCCGGGTCAGGCCGCTGGACTCGAAGTACCCACCCAGTTGCTCGACGAAGTCCATGATGTCGGCGGTTGGTATCCGTGTCGTCGGCGCCCTCATTGACGTTCACAACTTTCGCTGCACTCTGAAACTACATTGACTGTGGAAACCTGGACCAGCCTTGGGCTTGTCTGTCAGAACTGAGGAGCCAGCAGATGAGCGGTGCTCCATACGCGTCGAGTGGTGAGTCGATCGAGCTGAACACCCCGGAATTCTTGGCCGATCCGTTTCCGTTCTATGCCCGATTGCGCCGAGAAGCGCCGGTCTGCCGCGCCCGCATGAGCTACGCCGGTGACGCAGAGTTCTACCTATTGGCGCGCTACCGGGACTGTGTCGACCTGACCACTGATCACCGGTTCCGTCGCGCGGTGGAGGGTTGTGAGCCGGTACCAGTGCCGAAGGCGCTGCGGTTCATGAGTACCGAAATGATGATCCTGCAGGACGATCCCGCGCACATGCGACTGCGAAAGCTGGTCAGCCACGCCTTCACTCCCAGGTCGGTCGCCCGGCTGACCGACCGCGTCGACGTGGTGACCAATGAGCTGCTCGGCAGGTTCCGACCTGGCCAACAGATCGAGCTGAAGGACGACTACGCGCTGCCCATCCCGGTCACCGTGATCAGCGAGATGGTCGGCGTCGATGAAGCCGACCGGTCGCAATTTCATGACGGCATGAAACTCATCATGGACGGAGTGGCCAGATACGGGCTCGAGGAAACCGCGGCCAAGATGGAGGGCCTGATCGACTTCGTCCGCGAGCTGATCGAACGCCGCCGGGCCGCCCCGGCCGAGGACATTATGACCGGGCTGATCCACGCCTCCGAGGACGGCGACACCCTGTCCGACGACGAAGTCGTCGCGATGGTGTTCCTGCTGGTCGTAGCCGGCTATGAAACCACCTACAACCTGATCACCAACGCGATCGCCACCCTGCTGACCCACGGGGAGCAACTGGAGTTACTGCAGGCGCATCCAGACCTAATCACGTCGGCCGTGGAGGAGATCCTGCGCTACACCGGCACGATCGGTGGCACCAAACCCAACTATGCTGCCGAGGACGTGGAGCTGCGTGGCGTCACGATTCCGCGGGGAGCACCGGTGATCCCGCTGCTGGCCTCGGCCAACCGCGACCCCGAGGTATTCGATCGACCGGACGATTTCGACATCACCCGAAACCCGAATCACCACATCGCGTTCAGCAAAGGAGCGCACTTCTGCCTGGGCGCCAACCTCGCCCGGATGGAAACGCGCGTCGCGATCACGAACCTCATCACCCGATTCCCCAACCTGCGCTTGGCGGTCGAACCCACCGACCTGACATTCGCGCCCGTCCCGTTCTGGAGACGCCTCAATGAGCTGCCAGTCGTACTCGTGTGACCGCTGCTGCAGCACCGGCCAACAATGCGTCTAGCTCGAGCGGTGTCGCTCCATAGCCTGGTGTGAGGGGCATCAGGACCGCGGTTGCCATTTAGTCCTGTGAGGTCGGCTCACCGGCACGCGCCAACCCGCACCTTTGTCATCGCCGACCGCACGATGTCAGGGCAGGTCCAGCGGGTACTTGGCTGGCTTTGTGGATGTCCTCAACGTTGTCGCGGGCGGCGGGAGGGCTTGTTTGATGTCGGTAGGCCGCAGACGACACACGCCGCTGGCCGCTTCGACGGACAAGGGGCCGGGATATATCACCAGAGTGTCAGCGGAAGGCCTGCGATTTCGGCGGCACGGATCCGTTTCTCATACCGGGCGTTGCGCAAATGCGGTTGGGTACCAACGCCACCGAAAGGGCCGAATACTTGGCGCGATGCAGCGACCCGGGCCAGCCCACTGGCCGACGTGCGCGGCGCCGCCGGACACACCCGCGCCATCGCCGCGGCCATCCGAGCTGGCGTAAATGAGTGCGAAGACGTCTACGCGTCGGCTGCGGTGGAGACGGCACTGCTGCTCGGGTCGTCGCCATCATCGCGGCACCCTTCTCGGTGATGCATGGCGCCGTCCAGTTTTGGGTGCATGGTCAGGCGAGGTCGGGCGGAAGCGCCCACGCCACGGAGAACCCGTCCCGATCGACCTTCGGTTCCAGCTTCACCAGGCCACCCATCTGGAAGCCGACCACCTGGGCCTGCTCGTCGCCTACGACCAGCAACGAGGCAAGCCTGCCGAGGAAAGGCATGTGGCCGACGAGCGCAAGCGACTGCTGCTCGGTCCCCGCTCGAAGCCACTGCGCGACCGGTGCCACCGGGTCATTCGGCGCAAGACCCGGTCGAGCCTCGACGCTCGGCTCCACGCCGATCTCCCTCACAAGCAGCTGCGCAGTCTGCTCTGCGCGCAGCTTTCCGCTGTGCAGGCAGCCGCTGATCCGGACCCCGGCAGCCCGGGCTCTTTGAGCGACACGCTGCACCGCCGCTCGACCGGCATCCGTGAGGGGTCGCTCGGGATCCTCTGTTTCGGTCGTCGCCTGACCGTGCTGCATCAAGTACAGGTCCATGTCGGTCACCTCCGATGGTTCCACCATCATCCCGCGGACGCTTGGTCGTGAAGAGTGGTCTCATGCCGCATCCAGCGCTGGCTCTTTCTCTAGTGCTGATCACGCCGGGGTTACGAGTTTGCCGGTGGGGTCGAGGGTCTCGTCGGCGGCGCCGGTATAGCTGCCGGCCGGGCCGACGTGGACGATCTGGTGCCCCTCGGTGACGATGACGCCATCCTGCAGATGGCGCTGGCCGCCATCCTGGTAGCGATGAGGTGGGACGCCGGGATGATCCGTCGCGCCCTGCCGCCGTGCCCTCCCGTCTGAATTGCCACGCCCCGAGTCAAAGGGCGATTCGGAGCGCGGCCGTATTAGACCGGGCGACGGCGGAGGCGCAACACCGGTTACCGCGAGACGGTCAGCGGCCCTTGGTGAGGGTGGCGTAGATCACGATGGTTTCGACTGCCTGGACATTCGCGTTGCGGATAAAGGTGAGGTTGGCCTGGCGGACGCGTTCGCCAGCATCCGGGTCGAGGGCATCCACCGTGGCGCGAAAACCCATACCGAGCGCGGTTGTCCACCAGTCCTCCGGCGAGCGGAGGGGCTGGGAGCCGGACTCCGGGATCACGCTGGGGGCAGGCAGACCGGCGTCGACGAAGAGGGCGCTCGGCGGCTGCGGCCCGGTGATGCGACTTGGCCTGGAAAACCACGGTGTTTCCGGCGAGACCCGCCGATTTCAGGACTCCGCTGCCAAGGATTTGGGCGTTTTCGACCACGAAATTTGATGGGTTGAGCGACGACTGCTACGCGTGCGGAACCTCCACCGTGGGCAACGCAGGCGGTGCCGCGGTCTGCGAGGCGGCCAACATGCCGACCCCGACGACTGCGGCGCCGGCGATCAGAACCGAATGAGCAGATGCGTGGGTGGCGCCCCTTCCAGGCGGCGGTGGCTTTCGGCCACTTTCGATTGGGCCTCAATGGTTTTGGACATCGCCGCTCTCCCTCACCCCGGTAAGCTGCTGACATAGTGCGTCGACGTCGCCGATGACCCAGATGTCGGTGATCAGGCCGCTTGCGCTGGTGAAGAAGGCAGCCCCCGCGTAGGTGAAAGTGCGACCAGTCGCTGGGATGCCGAGCAGCGGTCCGCGGTGTGTGCCGGTGAACCGCAATCGGGCCGCCGCGCGATCGTCGGTGGCAATCAGGTCGAGCACTTCGTTGTGAAAGTCCGGCGCACCACGCCGGACGAGATCTCGGTACCCGCGCCATCAGTCGCGGCCGACGGTGGTCTGCCCGAGTGAGCCTCGGAAAGTGATGTCTGGTGAAAGCGTGTCCTCGACCGCCCCGTCGTCCCATTCGTTCCAGAGCCGGTGATAGAACCGCGTGACGAGGTCACCCGTGGGAGTTGGCGGTTGATCGTCGTTATCGGCAATCACGCTGCCGCCTTGTTAGGGCGCACAGTCTTATGATCCCCGACTCAGACACGTGAACGCGAACTCATGGGAATCTCGCGGCACTCGCATTTCCTGGCTATCCCATGTCCCTCCGGATCTGTTCGAGCCCATCTGGGCGCTGGTTGCTGATCGCCTACGCCCTTCGGGCAGAGCGTTCCCGATCGAGGACCGCCGGGATCCGACCCGCACGACGCCAGTCCCTTACCTGCTTCACGAGGCGGACGACATGCACACATGCCGCTTCAGCGACGGCTCCGAGCAGCGTGTCATCAAGGTCTTCATGAGCCAGATGAACTCGGTGATCGCCTCCGCCAACCCGTCGGCATCCGCAGTTGGCGGGCACATCGAGGTTCGTTACGGATCAGCCGAGCTGCGATCGTAGGCACCAGCAGCGACCGCCGCTATTCCAAACACGTTGCACCGATGTGCGATACGACCGCGTCGCATCGTCTCCTGCGCCAGGCGAGTCGGCGGGCATTAGGCCCTACCGCGGAACCCGGGCCCTCGTCAGCGCCACTATCACCGGGACGCGGACGGCGACATGACTTCCGACATAGCTACATGGCCTGCAAAAAGTACTGTTGCTCATGCGGTTCGACAACACCTGATGGGCTAATGGCCCCATACGCCGGGCAATTCGACGCTGCCGCGGTCCTCGGTGAGAAGCGGCACGATCTCTAACTGGTTCGCCCTACCGTATTGCCCGTAGCTGACGTTCGCGTCGTGGGCATAGTCGCGGTAGATCCGGACCATCCGCAGCAGTCCCGGCGTTTTGGCGGTGCCACCGCCAGCTGGCTGGCGCCAAAGACACGCCTTTTGGGCGTGATTGCCAGGCAGACTATCGTGTGTGGATCACGCGTTGGCTGGCTTGCTGGTCCTGCAGTGGGGGCAGTCGCCGGACTCGTCGGCTCGGCTTGTTGCGCCGAACGCCAACGAACGAACGTTGCTCGAAGTGATGAAATGGTCAACACCGAGGTGGCCACCAGCTGATGCCGAATCGTCACGGTGGCGAAAAGCGCCGACTCCGGCCTGCGCCAGGGCAATATGAAGAGCGCTCACCAAGGTCCAGGTCGCGAGCGAGCCGAGCCGCCCAGGCGTCGGCTCCGATCTCGGTCCTATTGATGAGCCGAGGGTTGTCACGACGTTGTCACAAGACGGGCGGAACAGCTTGGTACCGGGGGAGACGGCGGGAGACGGTTTTCGCTGCTCAGGGTGATTTCAGCGCCGTCGTGGAACGGGTGGGAACGGCTCATGGCTGACTGGGGGTCAAGTGGTCGCAGGTTCAAATCCTGTCAGCCCGACCGATGGAAACAGTGCCTGACCTGCGGTAATCGGTTTCTAGGCGAATGTCGTGGGAGAGTGGCTCGCTGCCGTTTGGGGCGACGGTGCCGGTCGTAGGTACCTGAACACCTCTTGTCCGTTGGTCAAGTGGGTGACGGCCTCAAGCCGTCTTACTGAAGTTAAGCTCAGTCGCTTCTGGCTGGTCGGCCTGCACGGACGCTACCGAATTCTTCTTATCGACATGCACGTCGGGCCCGCGATCCGTCACGACCCGATATGCCACCAATCGGACCAGCTGGTGAGGCGAATGAATCGTGTTGGGTTGGCACTAGCGGGTGGTTATCGCACCAGCTTCCTGGGGTCGGGGAAGCCCAACTTGGTGTAGCCGGGTGCGCGTTTGCGCAGCGATGACGCGACCACGGGTGTGAGTTCGTCGTGGTAGTCGTACACGGTTGCAGTTGTCTTGCCGGGGTGGGCCCGGGTGACGCGTCCGATGTACTGCACGAGTCGGTTCTTGAACGTGATCGGGGCCGCTAGTACTGCAGCCGTAGATCGTGGTCATTGGTTCTGGCGTCGTCGGTAGTGGGATTGGCGTGCTCGGTATTGGTGTTGTCGTCGCCATCGTGACCAGGCCAGAAGACTTGCGACTGTGTGGCCGGTGACAAGCAATAGTGCGTCGAAGAGTCGTCGGAATTCGTTGACGGTCAACGCGATCAGACCGGCCGGAGTGGGAACGGTGTCGCGTTCGATGGCGGTGGCTACGGCCAGGAAGGCGTGGGCGAGCATGGCCAGGGTGGTCCAGCGGTGCCAGGAGGTCCAGCGCCGGACCTGGTGCTGATCGAGGCCGACCAGTCCTTTGGCGGCTTGGAACGATTCCTCGATGCGCCAGCGCTGCCCAGCTACGGCGACCAGGGTGCGCAACGGGACGGGCTTGGGGCTGTAGCAGCGTAGGTAGGCGTACTCGCCGGTGGTGTCGTTGCGGCGGATCAGCAAATGGTGCATACCGGTGTCGGTGTCGTCTTCGGTCAGCAGCCGAAACCAGGCCCACGAGTACAGCCGTAGGCCGTGCGCCCCGGCGCCGGCGGAGTGCGTCTGCCACGCGTGCTTGGGTATCAGGGCGGGCAGCGTGTCGACGCGGATCGGGCCGGCGTGGGTGGGCACGCGTCGGTTGGCGGCGATCGCCATCACATAGCCCAGGTGATGGCCGCGGATCACCGCGCGCAGTCTCGGGTCGGCGCCATAGACTTCGTCGCCGGCCACCCACGCGGCGGGAACTTTCGCTGCCACGGCTCGGTCGATCAACGCTGTGGCCAGTGTCGGTTTGGTCGCGAAACCGCGCTGATCACTGGGGATTCCGGCGTCGGTACAGCGCTCCGGATCTTCGGTCCAGGACTTGGGCAGGTACAAAGCGCGGTCGATCAAGGCGTGCCCGCGCGGGGCGGCGTAGGTCAGATACACCGCCACTTGCGAGTTCTCGATCCGGCCCGCCGTACCCGAATACTGGCGTTGCACGCCTACCGAGTGGGTGCCTTTCTTGACGTCGCCGGTCTCGTCGACCACCAGGATCGCACCCGGATCGCCGAACGCGTCGATGACATAGTCGCGCAGATCATCGCGCACAGCGTCGGCGTCCCAGCTGGCTCGTGCCAACAGATGCTGCAGCCCGTCGGGACTGGCCGCGCCGCGGTGCTCTGCGATGGTCCAGCAATTCTTGCGGTCCAGGCCCGCAACCATGCCCAGCATCAACGAACTGGCATGACGCAAGGGTTCGTAACGGGCGAAACGCGGCGCGATCCGATCCATCACCGCCGAAAACTCGGCCCACCACCGGTCAGGGTCTACGCTATGAGCCGCGGCGACCGCGGCGTATTCGATTGTCTTCACAAACACCGAACAATGCCCCGGTCGCCGCTCCTACCAGCGCAGACACGCCAATATCAGCAAGCCCTAGGAACAGCGTGTCCAGGGAGGGACAGTCGAACCCCTCGCCGATAAATGAGCTGGTGCCGACGATGAGCAGTGGTTCGGCGTCGGCGGTGTGCGTGGCGAGTTGTTCGGTGACCTCCCGACGATGGCGCGCCTTCATTTGACCGCTCAGAACAGTAACCGTCTTCATGGCGTGGTCGAGTCGCTCGGCGATCGCATTGAGGTGGTCGATCCACGTGGTCAGCACGAGGATGTTGGCGCCCTCGTCGTGGGCGGCGAGTACGTCGGTGACGATCTGGTCCAGTCGGGGTTCATCCGCGATGAGCGCGCGGTAGATCTCGGCCATTCCGCCTGGGGCGGTTGGGTCGGCGTCTCCGGTGTAGCGGAACTTGGTGGCATGCAGGTGCAGAACCGGATATGGCGCGATCACGTCAGTGTCCGTTGAGGGAAGCTGTCCGGCTGACGGGCTTTCAAGCGTGACGTGGTGTGATCCGAGTTGATGGTAGATGAGATCCTCGAGCCCATCGCGGCGTTCGGGCATCGCGGTGAGTCCAAGCCAGTACCTGGCCGGAATTCGGTTGAGGACGTTGAAGAATGCGCTCGCGGCGACGTGGTGGCATTCGTCAACGATGACGAATCCGTAATTGGCGGTGATGTCTTCGACGCTTGGCCTGCGAGCGAGAGTCGGCAGGAGCGCGATATCGATAATGCCAGTTGTCTTGGATCGCCCGCCACCGATCTGACCGCACTTGAATCCAAGGTGCTTCTGCAGCCGGTCACGCCACTGATCGGCCAGTGCTTTGCGGTCAACAAGGATCAGCGTAGAGGTGGCGCGTAAAGCGATTGCAGCGCAGGCAATTACGGTCTTCCCGGTTCCGGGTGGTGCGATCAGGACACCAGCGTCTTGCTCAACGAGTTGGCGTACCGCAGCGGTCTGTTCGGTTCTGAGTTGGGTTGAACAGGTGAATTCGTAACGATCGCCAGCGGAGCGGTTGTCGTCGATCCGCAGCGCGCTTCCGGCTGAGTCGACCAGCTCAGTCAGAAGTGCGTGCAGGCCGCGAGGAAGGACAAGGTCGCCTTCGGCGGTCTCGTCGTAGCTGTAGAGGAAGCGCGGCGTGTCCCAGGTGCTGCGGCGTGCCCGCTGACGCGCATCGAACTCCGGATTGCGAATGGAGGCTGCATGTTTGATGGCCGAGATCATGGCCGGCCCGAGATCGTTGGCGGTCAAGGTAATTCGGGATGCAAACGTCGCCCGGATGATCGCTGCGGGCCGGGGCACGATTTTCGATGATGTGGGTAACTGTAGCCTGCGCACACGATGGCCGATCTGCGGATCGGGCAGTGCGCGAGACAACGTGGCAGCGTCATTGGCCGACAATCGGGCAATGCTGGACAGGTAGGCCCATTGGTCGTCGAAGGGTTCCAGGGTGGCGGGGTCAAGGAAGACCGTTGTGCCGTGCTGGCGGCGTTTCCCGTTTAGCGGTGCGGCGATGAGGCTGCCCATCCCGCGGCCAGTGTGGACGTCTTGCGAGGGAAATAATCGGTCATAGCTACTGAGGTGCATACTTCCGCGTAACTGGAATGCCTCGCCGAGCAGGCTGGTGGCGATGTGTCGTGCTACTGCCGCCGACGTTGCTTGGGCGAAGAAGATCCACACGTGCGCACCACGACCCGACTGTGACACCTCCAATGCCGCCGGAACCTTGTGGGCGCGTGCTGCTTTCATAAAGGCCAGGGCGTCAAGCATTGCGGACTCTTTGTCGAAGTCGGCAGCCACCCACCAACATGTGTCATCGTCGCCAAGAGGATAGAGACCTATATGCACCTCGCCGCGCAAATGCTGGTCGATGACGTCAGGAGTCAACGGAAGATATGGGGCCTCGGCGCGGTTCATGCCCTTGCGCCAGTAGCCGCGGATGGCCGGCATCCAACCGGATCGCCCGTCACGGCGGTTCTCCCAACGCAGCGCGTAAACATCAGAGCGACAACGAAACAGATCGAAGTAGAAGCGGACCTTATCCTCGGGCGTCGACCCCATGCTTACCGGCGACTCCGGCGCGCCGGTCAGGGTAGCTTGATCCGGATCGGCGGCGCGGGCCTGCTCTTCGCTCAGTTTCAGGAGGCGGCGCAAGCGCACATTGTCGGCACGCAGGGTTTCGAGCTCGCCGGGAAACTGCTCCTTCACACTCACCGACTTGTTAGGCCCGTCCGGGAGGTCAGGCGCTCAGTTCGACGGTGCTGTCACCGAAGTCGGCGACCACCCGCAGGGTCCCCCCAAGTGCTGCAACATACGACTGGAGCGTCCCCAGTTCGGTATGCGACAGGTCGCCGCTCTCCAGCTTGGATACCCGAGCCTGGGACACACCCATCAGGGCGGCGACATCGCTTTGCCGGGCGTGCCCGTGCGCCTTCCTGATCTCCGCGAGACGGTGGGCGCGAACAGCTTCCAGCATTTCCTTGCGCGCGTTATCAGCGCGCTGCGGGTCGAGCCGGCCCTGCGCAACAGCCTCAGCGCGAACCTCACGCCACGTGCGAGCCATGGTCATCCACCTCCTGATTCACTCGCTAACCAGTTTTCGTAACGCTCCTCGGCGATCGGAATGTTCTGGTCGTACCAGCCTTTCCAGTCGCCCTGCTTGTCGCCGCCGAGCAGGAGGATCGCTTGCCTGTTCGGGTCGAAGATGAACAGGATTCTGATGCTCGTGCCGGCGGGCCGGAGTTCCTTCATGTTGTGGAACTTCGACCCACTGACCTTGTCTACTGTCGGTCTGCCCAAGGTCGGACCTTCCTGCTCCAGCAGGTCGATCGCACCGGACACCGCAACCGTCGTTTCCTGGTCGAGTGCGTAGTACCAGTGATCGACCTCCTCAAGCAGAATCACTTCCCAGGACACGAGGGTAATATAACCTCTAAGTTATGTGCAACAGCGAACCGACACGGGTGTCGACGTGGGACCAATCTGGGACCACACGTTATTCGCGGTGGTGAACGACATGCGCGTCTGTGAACGTCTCGGACTACCCGAGACATCCGACAACCGGCACGTGACCTGGGGAAATGCTTACCATTATTTTCTGGGGGTCAAGTGGTCGCAGGTTCAAATCCTGTCAGCCCGACAAGAGGAAATAGTGTCTGAGCTGCGGCGATCTAGTACTTGCCGATCAGACCGCGTGGAGCTTGGGACCACTTTGGGGCCACAGGTGCCGCGACAGCGGCTTGCCCGGCGCGGGACGGATTGCCGGTCGGAGTGAAGGTTGTGGTGTGTCGTCTCAGGCTGCCGGGACCGGCCCGCAGGCCCGGGGACACGAGCGGTTCGGCGTCGTCGGCGTGAGTACGCAAGGACCGACCGACTCGATGGAACTTGGCGGCCGACGACGCGATCATCGCCGCCTGGCATGACCTCGTGGACAGCTGTCAGAAGCTCAATCGGACGGTTGGAGGAAGTGTCTTTCCGGCGCGACACGCTGTGGGCAATCGTGCAGCGTCGCAACTTGAACGTCGCCGCCACGCGGGCCCCGGACCCCGAGATCACCCCTGCTGAAGACCGGAATCCCGGTCAGGTTCGCTCGCGACCCGGCTGACGGCGGCCGCGACTGCGGGCGCGACCTTGCTGTCGAACACGCTGGGCACGATGAAGCTCGGGTTGAGCTCCTCCCGGGTGACGACGTCCGCGATCGCCTTCGCCGCAGCGATCATCATGTCGTCGGTGATCTCGTGCGACCCGGCGTCGAGCAGTCCACGGAAGAACCCGGGGAACGCGAGCACGTTGTTGATCTGGTTGGGGAAGTCACTGCGCCCCGTGGCCACCACCGCGGCGTATTTACGCGCCTCGAGCGGGTCCACCTCGGGGTCGGGGTTGGAGAGGGCAAACACGATCGCCCGGTCGGCCATCGTCGCGATATCGTCGCCGTCCAGCAACCGGGGCGCGCTGACTCCGATGAAGACATCGGCGTCGGCGAGCGCCTGCCTGAGGGAGCCGATGACGCCGCGGGGATTGGTGTTCTCCGCAATCCACCGGCGGGTCGGATCGGCATAATCTTCGTCGCGCGACAGGACGCCATTCCGACCGGCGGCGACGATGTCCGAGGCGCCCTGGGCCTGCAGCAGTCGGATGATCGCCGATCCTGCGGCACCGACGCCGGAGATGACGACGCGGAGGTCGGGCAGTTTCTTGTCGACCACTCGCAGCGCGTTCATGAGCGCAGCGAGCACGACGATCGCGGTGCCGTGCTGGTCGTCGTGGAACACCGGGATGTCCAGCCGCTCCCGCAGGCGCCGTTCGATCTCGAAACACCGGGGTGCGGCGATGTCCTCGAGGTTGACCCCGCCGTAGACCGGGGCCAGCGCACAGACGATCTCGACGATCTGATCGGTGTCCTGCGTGTCCAGGCAGACCGGCCACGCATCGACGTCGGCGAACCGCTTGAACAGCGCCGCCTTGCCTTCCATCACGGGCAGCGCGGCCGCTGGGCCCAGGTTGCCGAGGCCCAGCACGGCCGAGCCGTCGGTCACCACCGCGACGGTGTTGCGCTTGATCGTCAGCCGGCGGGCGTCCTCCGGATTGGCGGCGATGGCCTGGCAGATCCGGGCCACGCCCGGGGTGTACGCCCGGGAGAGGTCATCACGGTGGCGCAGCGGCACCTTCGGCACCACCTCGAGCTTGCCACCCAAGTGCATCAAGAACGTCCGGTCGCTGACCTTGCGGACGCGAAAGCCGGGCAGCGCGTCGATCGCGTCGGTGATGGCGTCGCCGTGCGCGACGTCCGCGGCGTCACAGGTGACGTCGACGACGATTGAGTCGTGATGCGACTCGGCCACATCCAGTGCGGTCAGCGCGCCGCCAACGGCGCCGATCGCCGCGGTGAGCTCACCGGTGGCGCTCGACGAAGCCGGCGCCTCAACCCGGACTGTGATGGAGTATCCAGGACTCGGTGCTGCCATGATCGCCTCTCTCTGTTCGTGCAAATCTGCGGCTGTCCGTTTCCGGCGCAGACGCCATGTTCTGGACGCGGTCGCCGCCCGGGCTGCGATGCCACGCGGTCTCTGCCCTTCGCGCAGTCACGACCGGCCGAAGTAGCGCGCCTGCGCCTCAAGGACAACCTACGCAAGATTCATCGGATCTCCACGGAGAGGATCGCCTAACACGCAGGCACGTCGTAGTCTCCACGACCCGGGTAGTCCACGGGATCGCCCGAAGGTGAACGCTGGCAAAGAGGTCGGGCACTAGATACATATACATATGGACGCCACTAGCTGTGCTGCCTGACTCGAGGCTCGCAGGCACCCGTGGGCACCCAAGCCTGGGACCAGTTTGGGACCACACGTAATGCGCGATGGTGAACGACCTGCGAGTCTGTGAACGCCTCGCATTGCCACAACGCTGCCAGTGACCTTCGGACATGTGTTACCACCATTTTCTGGGGGTCAAGTGGTCGCAGGTTCAAATCCTGTCAGCTCGACCAGAGAAGTAGCAGTTCACAGGCGGTTTCGGAGAGATCCGGGCCGCCCTTCTTGATACCCGGGCAGCGTATGTACGACAACGGGTACGACAACCACACTGTTGCGCTCGCCCGCTTATTTGCTCCGTTCCGCACAGCGGCACCGACAGCCGACGGAATACTGAGAAGCCGTTGCGCAGTCGGGCCGCCAAAGTAGAGGGGTCGATATGGCTCACGTTGGAGAAACGATCGAGCATCCGCTCACAGGCGAGCGGCTCACCTTTCTTGAGACCGCCGCAACGACGAGCGGTGATCACCTGAAGATCAGTTTGGAAATGGCGCCCGGGGGCTTTCTGCCGCGACCCCATGCCCACCCTCGCGCAGAGGAACGGTTTGAGGTTGCGACCGGCCGCGTACAAATCAAGACGTCCGGGCGGTCCCGTATAGCTGAGGCAGGCGAGACCGTGATAGTTCCACGCGGCGCTGGCCACGTCTGGGGCAACCCGTTCGACGATCCGGCCACGGTCGTGGTCACACTCCGCCCAGCACTCAGAATGGAGACATTCTTCGAGACCTTGTTTGGACTCGCGCGCGATGAGAAGTTGAACACCAAGACGCAATTCCCTAGCTTCCTTCAGGCCGTCGTGCTATTCCACGAATTTCGTGACGAGATCGGCGCACCGGGAGTCGCCGGGACGGCCACGCGTGGACTACTCACCGTCTTGGCACCTCTTGCTCGCGCGCGTGGTTATCGCTCGCAATACCCGCAATACAGCGACCCCTACGCCCCCTAACGGTTAGCGAGGTCTCCCAGCCCCAACGGTCCAGCCAGGCCGTCGACAGCGGCCCGCGCTGTGTCGTCGCTGGTGTGCCCATACACGTCGCCGGTGATGGCGATAGAGCTGTGCCCGAGGAGGTCGGCGACCGCCTTGATGTGGACACCGGCCTCCAGCCACGCCACCGTCGCGGAGTGCGGCAGCGTATGCACGCCGACGCCCTGTACTCCGGCGGCCTTCGCGGCGTTCTCGATGACCCGCAACAGGTTGCGCGGCTCGACCGGCCCGCCGAACTCGTTGGTGAACACCAGCCCGTTGCTGGACAGGTAGGCCCACTGATCATCGAGTCCGCAGTCACCCACCAACACATATCGTCGTCGCCGAGCGGGTAGAGACCGATGTGAAGGTCGCCGCGCAGGTGCTGGTCGACAACGTCGGGCGTCAGCGGCAGATACGGTGCTTCCACCCGGCTCATACTCTTTCGCCAATAGCCTTGGATAGCTGGCATCCACCCAGACCGCCCGTCGCGCTTGTTCTCCCAACACACGGCGTAAATATCTGAGCGACAACGAAAAAGGCCGAGGTAGAAGCGGATCTTGTCATCTGGTGGCGACTGCATGTCCACAGGTGCATTCGGCGCACCCGTCAGGGTTGCTTGATCGGCATTGGCCGCGCGGGCCTGCTCCTCGCTGAGCTTGAGCAAACGACGCAAGCGCACATTGTCGGCACGCAACGTCTCCAACTCGCCCGGAAACCGCTCCTCCACGACGTATAGTCTGCCTGCCGGGATCGTCTGGGTCAGAGCCTCGCGAGCGTGGCGGCGATGTCTTTGGTCAACAGGTAGAGGTCCAGGTTTGTCGGGTCCTTGGCGTCAAACGGCTCGAAGCCGAACCACTGCCACCATCTGAAGGTGGCCGGGTTGAGTGCGGTGACCACGACGGCACGGCATGCCGCTTTGGTGTTGAGCTCGACAGCGGTCGCCAGGATGTGCTTGACCATTTGTGTTCCCAGCCCAAGCCCGGTCACGCGCGTGTCGGTGGCCAGCCGACCTACGAGCAATGCGGGAACGTGTATCGGGGCGCCCTTGGCCAAGCGTGCGGGGCTGGCCGATCGATCTACCGAGGTCATCGATAGCGTTGCGTAACAGACCACCCTGTAGTCGTGGTCGGCGATCACCCAGATCGCTGCGGTGTTCCCGCGTCGGTTTTGGCCCGAATAGCGGCCCAGCCACTCGTCTAGCGACGGCTCGCCCGAGGTGAATCCATCGCGCTGGTGCTTATTGAGATCGAGCAACGTCGGCCGGTAGAACTGCACCTCAGTCGAGCCAGGTGAACTTCGCCGATCTCTTCAGCGCCGCCGCCAGCCGCTCGTTGACGTGCGCAGGACGGTTCAGTGCTTCGGTAAACGCGGCCGCCGCGTCGGGGGACAGGTGGATTACCTCCCGCTCGGCGAGCAGGTCGTCGGCGGCGCGATTGGCAGCCTGGAGCACGAACGCAGATACGCTCAGGTGCGCCTCGCTCGCAGCGTCCTCCAGCCGACGCTTGGACGCCGCGTCGACGCGTAGCTGCAGGCGGTCATCTTTCATCGAAGTCATGTACTCACAATGGCAGTACATTGCATTGCCGTCAAGCGAGAAACCACAGGCAGTGGTCCACCTGGGACCACTTTGGGACCACGCGTCGTGCGCGATGGTGAACGACCTGCGCGTCTATAAACGTGCCGCACGGCGCCCCAACCGCTGGGACGGTCAGCGACATGCGGAAACGCGTCACCGCTATTTTCTGGGGGTCAAGTGGTCGCAGGTTCAAATCCTGTCAGCCCGACCGACAAAACAGGCTGTGACCTGCAGAGATCCGGTGGCTCGCAGATCACACGACGTGAAGCTTGCGACCATTTTGGGACCATGCTGACGTGTTTAAGTGCTTCGACTGCACTTGTCCGGTGCCCAGAACCGTGAAGGCCGCGGCTGCCAGCACGAACGCGGGCACGGAGGTCCACACCTGGCTTCGGATATGGGTATAGATATCAACTTTGGCGATCTGCGCAGCCAAAATGGTGGCTCCGACAGCAGCGAGAGCTTGTCTCCCAGGTGGGCGCCGGAAATCACCCCGCCCGCGGTGATGGCGGTCGACACGCACAGCATTGTGGCGATCGCGACCAGGCCGACGCCGATGGTGCCCCCCGTGGTCCATGAACTGCCGATGGACATCGCGATCACGCCGCAAATGACTGCTGCCGCCAGGTAGTAGTAGCCCGACCGCCCGGCCGGCAAGCTTGACACCATCGAACGCATCGCCTAAGCGAGCATTGATCAATTTGGCGGCGTAGGCCGCATGGATCCGATGTAGTAGGTTTCGTGGCCGGTCGGGTATCCGCCGCCGTCGGTGGCGATATGAACGTGGTCGTAGTGGTTGGCGGTTTCCGATCCGTAGTCCGCCGTCCAACTCGGCGCGCCGATGCCCGGGTAGTAGCCCTGCCTCCAGATCACATGGATCACTCCCCATCGTTTCGCATTCGCCAAGGCGTACCCGGCGATGAGGTTGCCGAGCTCGATACCCTCGTCGGTGCCATGGTTCGGGACCATCACGTCGATCGCCAACCCGTTGGGATGCCATTTCAAAGGATCCTGCCGGAACCCGCTGATGTTGGTGATCTCGGGAAACATCACGCTGATAGCACGGGCCGCCCAGATGGTCTTGACCTGTAACCCCTTCTCCGAGGCGACGCCAACAGGTAACGCGAACGGGACTTCCCGGTCACCGACAGGCGCGCTTGCCGCCAACAATTCCGCCGCCGCGGGACTGGCGATGTACGGCGCGCCGGCCGGCGCCGATCCCTGGTCTGTCGGGGTTACTGCCGGGATCTCAACGCAGCACGGAGACTCTGTGCCTTGGGCGTAGAGCATGGCGCCAGAGACGACGACCGACGCCGCGAGGGCCAACCAGCGGCCCCGGCCGTTGGCTAACAGGTCTCTGCCCACGAACAGCACCTTACTGTCGCGTCCCACGCGGTGTGGGAATCTTCGTTATCTGTTGGTTGTCAGCTGCAGGGGAGTGAAGCCGACGGCGACCGGGTTTGACGCTGTCGAAGGTCCCAGCAAAGATTCGCGAGTACGGAAGGTTGTCGTGCGAAGCGCGTAGTCCTACTCATCCGCTTAGTCCCGCGGCCCGGCATGCTGAACTCATGCCGCTCACCAAGTCCGTGCCCGACGCGCGCAGGGTCGCCGACGACACCCCACCCGGCCGCGACCGCGCCGTTGACGTCGCCCGACTCGCCGCATTGGTGGTCGTCATGTTCGGGCACTGCGCTCTGCTGCTCGCCTCCGTCGACTCCGACGGTCTGCGGATCGGCAACCTGCTCGGCGAGCTGCCCGCGATCGCCCCGATCACGTGGATCCTGCAGGTCATGCCTCTGTTCTTCCTAGCAGGCGGCGCCGCGGGCGCTTATGGCTGGCGTCCCGGTACGCCCTGGGGCACCTGGCTGTTCACCCGGGCACAGCGACTGTGCCGGCCCGTGTTCTGGTACCTCGCAGCCTGGTCGGTCGGGCTGCTCGTCGCACGCACGATCCTTGGAGCGGAATCCGCAGCGGGGCTCGGGCGCGAGGCCGTCGCGCTCCTGTGGTTCCTCGGCGTGTACCTCGTGGTGCTCGCCTTCGTCCCGGCGCTGACCCGGCTTCGTACGGGGCGTGCGATCGCCGTCGTGGTCGCGGCCCTCCTCGCGGCCGCGACGGCGTTCGACGGGATTCGGATCGCCGTCGGCACGCCTGAGGCGGGCGTCGCCAACTTCCTGATCGTCTGGCTGATCCCGGTGGTGATCGGCGTCGCCTACGCGCGCCGACTGATCGGTCCCCGCGCGGCGCTCGTCGCAGCCGCAACCGCTTTCGCCGCGCAGGTCGCGCTCGCCGTGGCTGGGACGTACGAAGTATCCCTCGTCGTGACTGGCACTGAGCAGATGTCCAACGTGTCGCCGCCGACACTGTTGCTTGCGCTGCACTGCACATGGATGTCGTGCGTGTTCGTGGCTGCTGCGGGCGCGATCCGGCGGTGGGCCGCCCGGCCGCGAGTCTGGCACGTCGTCGCAGTGGGCAATGGGGGAGCGATGACGCTTTACCTCTGGCACATCCCGGCGATCGCGGTGGCCGCCTTCGCCCTGAACGCCGTCGGTCTCGACGCATACGACGTGAATGCGCCAGGGTTCTGGGGTCTCCTTGCGCTACGGGCGGTCGTGTTCGCGGTCGTCATGGCCGTGGCGTTCCGATTGCTCTCACCGCTTGAGCATCGCCGGCTGCGGTGGTGGGACGCGCCGGTTCGGGTCACCGGCGCCCGGTCGACCGCTGCCGGCGTGCTGGTATGCCTCGCGGGTGTAGCGCTGGTGCTTCTGGCCAAGAACGGGCTGACCGGTTTCGCGGGGTGGGTGACGCTCGGATGCTTCCTCGCTTCGGCTGCGGCCGCGCGGGTGAGCGCCGGTTCGGCATCCCGGTCTTGCGCGGACGCGATTGGTGGCGCCGACACGCCCGGGTGGGTCCGAGTCCGACCGTCAGGTCGGTAATCGCCTGTCTTGCTGAGGAACTCGTCGTAGCCGAGGTCTACGTGGCCGCCACCGTGCGACGGCGCGAGGGGATCTTGGTGGATAGCAACGGCTCCCGATCCGTGGGTATTCGTGGCTGTTTGTTGGCACCGACAGACGCCGTCTGACCTGTGTGAACAGGTCACCCAATAACTCCAACGAACGCGAAATATGACACTGGCGGTCAAGTGGTCGCACGTTCAAATCCTGTCAGCCCGACCAGAGCAAAATAGCGTCTGAACTGCGATGATAGGTACGGGAGCACTTCACGCGGGTTCAGTTTTGCGACTGATCTGGGTAGGTCTCCACGAGCACCTGAATGGGGGCATGACCACGGGTTCATCACTCCACGTCGTCGGCGTTGACGTTCTCCAGCGTGACGTCCAGCACACCTGAACGAGAACATGTTTCTGCTGTTGACCCGCCGCTCGGCGACCGTTCGCCGGCAAGGGCCGCAGCAACGGAAGGTTTCCGGTGCGAGCGGGATACTGGAGTGGGGCAACCACCCCCGCAATGCGTTTCAGAGGGCTACCGTGCGATTCATCCGCGTTGGATCGAGTCCGGTGCCGCTGATCCGGCCCAACCTGCGACGAGGTGATGTCGAGTGCACAGCGGTGAGCCGGCGCGCCAGCGGACACACACGCTCGACGAGTCCGTGCTCGTCGATCCGGAGGAATCAGACCGCCCAGTCATCGACTTCCTCAGAGCCACGCCGGGCCGGATGGCGTTGGTGGCCGTCGTTCTGGTCGCGGCACTGCTCGCCGTCGGTGCGACCGCGTCGAAGACGGTTTTCGACCGGCAGGGCCAGCTGGAGACCCTGCGATCGCACACCGAACCGCTGGCCGATGCATCACAACGGATCTACGGCGCTCTCTCGATTGCCAACACGACCGCGGCCACCGCGTTCCTGTCCGGCGGCGTCGAACCGCACGACGTCCGCGATCGCTACGACGCCGCCATCGGACAGGCGTCCGCCGGAATGGTCACCGCCTCGAACGGCGTGTCGCCCAACGATATTCGCTCGCTGACGCTGCTCACCGACATCTCCAACCAGCTGGCGGTGTACACCGGGATTGTCGCCACTGCCCGGGCCAAGAACCGCGCCGGTAGCCCGATCGGAGTCGCATACCTCAGCGAATCGTCGGCCTTGATGCAGCAGGGCATCCTGCCGGCCGCCGAACGGTTGTACGCGAGTCAATCCGATGCCGTCATCGCGTCGGGACGCTCCGTCGGTCCGTCTCGCGTCGTGTTAGCGGCGGCCGTCCTCGTGCTGGTGTTGCTGGTGCTCGCGCAGGCGGCGCTGGCTCGGCGCAGCCATCGTCGGCTCAATCCCGGTCTGGTGCTGGCGTCGGTATTGATGGCGGTGCTCGTGGTGTGGTTGACAGTGGCCGGGCTGGTGTCGACACATGCCGCCACCAGTGCGCGGACGCACGGCGGTGGGCCGCTGGACACCGCGGTGAGCGCGCGGATCCTCGCTCAGCAGGCCCGGGCGGAAGAAATCCTCGGACTGCTCAAACGGGGCTCCGACCCCCTGTCCGACATCAGATTCGATGAGCGGACCGCACAGATAGGGTGGCTGCTCGACGAGCACCGGGTTGACGGGGCGGCGGACGCGCTGCACGGCTGGATGCGCTCCCATGACGAGATCCGACGCAAGCTGGCCGGCGGCGACTATGGCGGCGCCGTGGCGATCGCGCGAGATGACGCGCCGCAGCACTCCACGGTGCAGTTCACCCGGTTGGACACTGCATTACGGGACGACATCGCGCGACTTCGCGATCGGCAGCGCGACGGGATCGCACAGGCCTACACCGCGCTGAATGGGCTCCCGGTCGGTGCAGCGGTCATCAGTGTGCTGGCGGCGCTGGCGGTGGCTGCCGGTATCGCACCACGACTGAGTGAGTACCACTGATGCGCGCGATCCCAACGGTTCTCGCGCTTGCAGTCGTCCTGCTCGTGGGATGTTCCACGGTGCAGCCACTCGCTGAGTTGTCGCCATCGCTCACCACGCTGCCGATGCCCAGCGGGGCCGAGGTGGCGCCGTCCGTGTCCGGCGCGGCGGTCGAGAGTTGCGATGCCACCGCGAGTTTGCGACCGTCCACCGAGCCTGGACCCACGGTGGAGGCGATCCGGCGCCGGGGCCGAGTGGTTGTCGGTGTGGACCAGAGCACCAATCCGTTCAGCTTTCGCGATCCCGTGTCGGGCGAATTGCAGGGCTTCAACGTCGACATCGCCCGCGAGATAGCCCGGGACCTGCTCGGCGATCCCGACAAAGCGGACTTCCGCCTACTGTCGGAGCCGGAGCGCATCTCCGCGGTGCAGAACCAGAGCGTCGACATCCTCGCGAAGGCGACGACGATCACCTGCGCACGTGCCGAGCTGATCGCCTTCTCCACGGTGTACTTCGAAGCGAGCCAACGGCTGCTGGTGCCAAAGGATTCGCCGGTGCGGGGGCCGGCCGACCTGGCCGGCAAACGGGTGTGCACAGGGCTGGCCACCACATCTCTGGCGACCCTGGCCCGGGTCGCGCCAACGGCAACCCTTGTCGGCGTTCAGAATATGGACGATTGCCTGGTCGCGCTTCAGCAGGGTCAGGCGGACGTGGCCAGCACCGACGACTCGATCCTGGCCGGCATGGCCGTACAAGATCCCAACCTGCAGATCGTCGGGCCGAGCCTGGAGGCCGAACCGTACGGTATCGGAGTCAACAAGTCTCAGGAGGATCTCGTCCGCGCGGTCAACGCCAGCCTGGAACGGATCCGACGCGACGGGACGTGGCTGTCGCTGTACCAGAAGTGGCTCACCGTGCTCGGCCCGGCGCCGAGTCCACCAGAACCGAAGTATCGGGATTGACATGGCGGGGGACGAGGGAACGCGCGCCGTCCTGGTGACCGAATCGGGACCGGTCAAGGTCGAGGCCACCCGCCCGCGGCTGCGCACCGGAGGGCGGCGTATCGGCGACGGACTAGTCGAGATTCCGTTTCGCCACGACATCGAGCCCGCCAGTGCGGTCCTCACCAATCCGGTTCTCGCCGAATCGAAACGGGACTGCAGCGAGTGCGGGCGGCCGGTCGGACGGGGTGTTGGCGGCCGGCCTGGTCCCAGCGAAGGTGTGTGCCCGCATTGCGGCACGTTGTTCTCGTTCTCACCACAACTGGAGACTGGCGAGCTGGTGGCCGGCCAGTACGACATCCAGGGCTGTATCGCTCACGGTGGCGTCGGCTGGATCTACCTGGCGATCGACCGCAACGTGAGCGATCGGTGGGTGGTACTCAAGGGTCTGCTCCAGCCGGGCGGACAGCAGTCGCAGGCGATCGCCGTCGCCGAACGCCAATTCCTCGCCATGGTGAACCATCCCGGCATCGTCAAGATCTACAACTTCGTCGAACACCCGGGGTTCGACGGTCGCCCGATCGGCTACATCGTGATGGAGTACGTCGGCGGCACGACGCTGCAGGCCATGCTGGCCACGCAGCGGGCGGAGGCCCCGGAAGGCGAACCGACGTCGACGATGCCGGTGGAACAGGCGATCGGTTATGTGCTCGACGTCATGCCGGCGCTGTCCTACCTGCATTCGCTCGGTCTGGTCTACAACGACCTCAAGCCCGAGAACATCATGCTCACCGAGGACAATGTCGAGCTGATCGACATGGGCGCGGTGTCTGGCATCGGCGACTTCGGATACATTTACGGCACCAAGGGATTTCAGGCACCCGAGATCGTGCGCACCGGCCCGACGGTCGCGACCGACATCTACACCGTCGGCCGGACGCTGGCCAATCTGACCGTCGACATGCCCAGCGACCGGTACGCCGAGACCTTGCCCGACCCCGATGACGTGCCGCTGTTCCAACGGTACGAGTCGTTCTACCGGCTGCTGGTGCGCGCGACGAACCCCCGTCCGGCCCAACGGTTCTCGTCGGCCGACGAGATGGCTACCCAGTGCAGGGGAGTGCTGCGCGAAATCCTCGCGGAGCAGACGGGTGTGCCGCGCCCGGGGACATCAGTGCTGTTCAGCATGCCACGCTCGGCGTTCGGGGCGGACCTGGCGCTGCAGCGCACCGACGTGTTCGTCGATGGCCGCCGACACGACGTCCGGCTGAGGGCAGGTGATGTCGCCGGGGCACTGCCGGCACCGGCTCCGACAGAGGACCCGGAAAGCGATTGGCGAATGGACTGGGACGACGCGATCACCGCGCTCGATTCCGGAGTTCTCCGGTCAGCACTGGCATGTTTCGAGCGGGTGGTGGCCGCGCTCCCCGGCGAAGCCGGACCGAAGCTGGCGTCGGCAGCGACGGCTGAGCTGATGCTCGATGCAGATGACGCGCCGAACGCCGAACGATTGCGGCAATCGGCGGAGCGGTATTACCGGACGTTGTGGCGCACCGACCACTCGATGGTGAGCGCGGCGTTCGGCCTGGCTCGCCGACTCGCCGCCCGTGCCGATCGGGCCGGCACGATCGACGTCCTCGACGAGGTCCCGTTGACCTCGCGCCACTACGCCGAGGCTCAGCTGACGTCGGTGTTGATGCTGCTCGACGGACGGCCCATCGCCGAGATCACCGAGGCCGACCTGCGCGACGCGGCGCGGCGCGTCGGCCAGTTGACCGAGACTGAGCCCCGCGCCCTGCAGATGCGGGCGCTCGTGCTCGGCACCGCCCTCGACTGGCTACGGTGCGGCGCGACGCCCGCCGCCGATCCGATCCTCGGCCACTCCTTCGACCAGCAGGGTCTGCGCGCGGGTATCGAGGAGGCGCTTCGGGAACTGGCGCGGCACTCGGCGCGGCGGCGCCATCGCTACACCCTGGTCGATCTGGCGAATTCGATCAGACCGCCGAGCTGGATGTGAGCCGACTCGTCGCCGTTGGAAGTCAGTCGGCCACGACTGGGTTTCCGCGCCGTCGGCGAGCCGCGGTGGCCAACACCGAAACCATGACCCAACCGGGCAACTTCCCCCGACCGGCGACGGTCTATGCGTCGGGAACGACAGCGGCGCAGGCGTTGCGACCGACTAAACCGCCCCGTTGCCGTTCGTCAGCAGCAAGATCGAAGGCGCATCGTCGCGGTCAGTGGCGACCACTACGTCGACCGCGAAAGTCCTCGCCTACATTGCCCGCGACCAAGCCCCGACGAGCCTGCGCCGAACTATCGGATGTCGCGTGAAATCGCCGAAACCGCGGATCCGTCGTGCAGACTGACGAGGTGAGCGCAGCCTGATGCTCGCTGGATCGTCACCAGGTTCCACGGCGGCGCAGCGTTCGGATGGTCAACTCACCCCGCCGAGGTTGTCCCGAGCTCCGTGTGGAACGGGGTCCCACCGCTTGTCCCCGGCGAGATCCATCGACAAGCGCACGGAGATATGACGATGAGCGCCCAGCAGCAACAAGCACTCGATTCCCTTTATGCAATCGACAATGTGCTAACGATCAAGATCACGATGCCGCAAGGTGATTGGGATGCGGTGCGGACCGAGCCGCCAGCCGGTGGCGTGTGCAACTTCGAATGGACCGGCGGCGCCCGGTTCACGTGGCGTAAGGCAACTTCGGTCGAGATATCTGGTACGAGCTTTCCCGCGCGGACCACGTTCACCGATGTGGGCGTCAAGAAGAAATCATTCTGCGGCTCACTCAACAGCGAAAAGCCGTGCCTACACATTGACTTCGGCAGGTTCAGCGAGGCCAACGTCCCCGGGATCAATGCCCTGATTGGGTCACGCTATGTGACGCTGAACAATTCCATTCAGGACCGGTCTTATATCCGGCAGCCGTTAGGTTACAAATTGCTCGCCATGGCTGGATTGCCCCATTCGCGTTGCAATTTTGCCAGAGTGTTTGTGAATGGCACCCTGATTGGCCAAGGGTTTGGGGGCGTTAATAGTCCGGGTATCTACGTCAATGTCGAACCGATCATGAAGCGCTATATCGAGCGGAATTTCAATGGCAATATGGACGGAAATCTGTACGAGATTGAACACCACGATGATTTCGTCAGGGACCGCTTGCGGTTCATCTCGGTAGAGTCGCTTTCCAAATTCGAGGATAAGGCCGATCTCGAGTTCGCCGTCGATCACATCGCCGCGAATAAGCTCGCCGGCGCGAACCAGATGCTGGATCTGGACCAGTTCGTCAAGGTCTATGCTATGGAGTTTTTCCTCAAGCACTGGGATGGCTATGCCGACAACACCAATAACACCTATATCTATAATGACGTGAGTGCCGTAGCGGCGCCCGGGGTTGACAACGTCAAGTTCAAAATGATCCCTTGGGGTATTGATCAGACTTTCCAACCTCAGAGGCCTTTCAGGTTGGGCGCTGATGGGCTGATCGCGAGGCTCGTCCGCAACGACGCCGCACGCCGCACGCAATTGATCGACCAGATCCGGACGTATCGGGACACCGTGTTCAGCCGCGAGACTCAACAGACAAAGCTGAAACCAATGATCGATCAAATGGAGGCAATACTCGCAGGGGTCGGCGTGCCCAATGCTGCGTCAGAGATTGCGACGGTGCGGCAGCAATTACGGCTGGCCGAATCGGCCGGTTATCTCTGTGCCGGGCTGCCTGACAACAGAGCGGTCTACATTCTCAAGGATGACACCAGTGAATGCCTGCATGCCAGCAACACCGAGACCATTCCGGCCGGTATACCGAATCCGGTGAACTTCGAGGTGTATCGTCTCCCCCTCCGAGACGATAATGACAAGACGGACCTTTGGTCATTCAACGAACTTGGCAGTGGAAAGTCGCTTACCAATCAGGCTTTCGGCCGCCTTCTCCACGCCAGCAACACGCTGGTGACACCTCAGGGCCACAAATATCTCTACACCTGTGCGCCAAGCAATGTCGACCATTCCGAAGAATTCTCGATTATTCCCTCTGGAGGATCATCGCCGGACGACTTCACCTTCACTGGCTATTTCAGGCTGGCGAGCATCCGGACTAATCAGCGTGCAACGTTCGGGCTGGACATCACGCCAGCGGGCAGAGCAAGGGTCCATCAGGAACCCGGCGGGTCCAAAGTTTACTTCTATTGATCAGCAACTGAAGAATCTGTGGCAGATCTGGCCGCAGGCGATCGTTGTCGAACTGCCATGCGGGGAACCGGTTCTGCATTGACCCACCTCCGTTCCGGCAGACGACTCGCTAGCGCCGGCAGCCACAGAGCCAACGGTAGTGGGCGGGACGCCGTGGTTCTGCCAGGGCTCAGTACGATCGGCCAGGTCAACTCTCGGTGGATGTGCCGCGCGCCGGGTCGACATCAGGGAAGGAGAGGGCAACCAGATGGCGGTGCTGACTCCTCAGCACGAAGACTTTCCACGGTGGTACCAAGATGTGCTGACCAAGGCGAAGCTGGCCGAGAACGGTCCAGCGCGCGGAACCATGGTTATCCGGCCGAACGGCTGCGCGATCTGGGAGCGAATGCAGGGGGAGATCGACGGGCGGATCAAGGCCGCCGGAGCGCAGAACGCTTACTTCCCCTTGCTGATTCCGATGGACTTCTTCGAACGCGAGGCTGAGCATGTCGAGGGATTCAGTCCTGAGCTTGCCGTCGTGACCCATGGCGGAGGCAAGGAACTGACCGAGCCGCTTGCCATCCGTCCTACCAGCGAAGCCGTTATCGGTGAGTACATGGCCAAATGGGTCGACAGCTACCGCGACCTACCGCTGCTCCTGAATCAGTGGGCCAATGTCGTCCGCTGGGAACTACGGCCGCGAATCTTCCTGCGCACCACGGAGTTTCTGTGGCAGGAAGGCCACACCGCCCACATCACGGCATCCGACGCGTGGCAGTATGCGCGCCGCATCCTGCATGACGTATACGAGGATTTCATGCGCAACGTCCTGGCCATGCCCGTGATCGTTGGCCGCAAAACCGCCAAGGAGCGCTTCGCCGGGGCGCAGAACACCATGACCTGTGAGGGCATCATGCGTGACGGCAAGGCACTGCAGATGGGCACGTCGCACGAATTTGGCCAAAGGTTCAGCCGCGCCTTCAACATCAGCTACTCCAGCGCCGAGGGCTCGACCGAGCTCTGTTGGACCACCTCATGGGTGAGGTGCTTGCAACTTAGCGACGGATCGCTGCCCGAGACTGACGACGACTCGGGTGCGCTCGCCTATGTCGCCCGGGCCTACTGAATTGCCGACGCCCGCAGCCGAGCGAGATCAACCGCCCCGTCGCACCGACGTTTAGCGATCGGTACCCGACTTGATCAGGCCTACGTGCTCGGCTCGCGCACGGCAATCGTCTCCGCCGCTGATGCAACATCGCTAGAGCCGACTCGCGGCAAACGCTGCGGCCTGGTTCACCATCCCCGACTGGACATATGCACCGTGGGCCCGCATGTCCCAGCCCCCTTCGAAGCAGATTGGATCGTTGGGAACGCACAAGTCAATGGTCTTGGCAGCGTAGAGCGGGCCGATCGTCGGTAGTGGGCCGGGTGACAATGAGTCGGCAAAGGTACTTGACGGACCCCCGAAGACCGCGGCCGCAGCGACGTGATCGGCGACCTGAGGTGGCATTGCGGTGGTGGCCAGATCGATGACGGCAGCACCTTGGGAATATCCGCCGAGCACCATCTTGGTGCTTGGACAGCTCGCGGCCATCGACTGAATGTGGGTGCTCGCATCGTCACGACCGGCGGGCGTGCTGTTGACGAAATCTCTGCTGGCCGGGTAGTTGACCGCGTACACCCCGACAGAACGCTCACCAAGTTGTGAACGAAGCGAGTCGACGAAAGCCTGTCCGATCCCGCCGATACCAGGCGGCTCGGTGGTGCCACGAGCGAACACGATCTCAACGTCTGGGCATGGCGCAGCGGCGGCAGCGGGGAGGTCGATGAGTGCGATTGGCAGTGCGCCGGCCGTCACCACGACAGCCCCCAGGATGCGCGTGATTGAGTACGCGGTCATTGTCTCCATGCTGGTATGTCGTACAACAACCCATTGACGTCACATCAACCACGGACGCAGCTGGCGGCCGCCCTCCGGCGCCGCGCAAAGGAAGGGAGGTGGCGTGCCGGGTTCGCTGTGATGGTTAGAGCCGACCCGCGGCGAAAGTCGCGCCCTCATTGGCCATCCCGGACTTCACGTAGGAAACGTGCGGTCCGGAGAACATCTCATCACGCAATGGCACCGACACACCGCTGCCTGGGGAGCAAACCGGATCTCCCGGCATACACAAGTCAATGGCTTTAGCCCCGTACAGCGGGCTGATCGCAGTCAGCGGCGCCCCCACAAATCGACCCGTTGGATTTCCGAAGACGGCCACCGCGGCAACGTGATCGTCTTTCTGCGCACCGGCTCGAGCTTCAAAGCCGCTGCCGAGGAACTCCATTTACATTCCAACTCCGTCAAATATCGCGTGCAACGGGCGATCGAACGTCGTGGCCGACCGATCAGCGACGGTCGGCTCGACGTCGAAGTCGCGTTGCTGCTCTGTCATTGGTATGGCAGTGGCGTCCTCACCGTTCGGGCTTGATCCGACAGGGCGCGGCGACCGGCGATGTGAGAGGATGTACGTGATTCGCACCGGCGTGACGGCGCGATCCCCGGGGGTTTTCGTTCCGCTTGACCACAACACACCAACTCATTGAAGGTCGGTGTATCGGCGGGCGTTCTGTCACGCTGGCCTGAGCCCGTAGACGTTTGGAGTTCCCATGTCGGCCAACAGAATTGCTGCGGCGCTCACCTGGCTTGCCGGCGCAGAGTGGCACGAGCTCGGTGAGCGCCACGAGCGGTCCAACCACGCGATCGCCGGGTTGGTGGTGCTCCTTGGTTCGGTGCTGGCCTGGCTGATCTCGGCCGTCGTCATCACGGAAGCGACGCACTGGCCGATGGCGGCCATCGTCCCGTTGACGCTCGTCTTCGGCCTGCTGGTCGGCGCGGTGAGCCGCGCGGTCGCTAGCGGGCCGGTGCGCGGCTGGTCCGGCGTCGTGGGACGCGCAGCGATCGCAATCGCGGTCGGCGTCGTAGTGGGCGAGCTGGCCGCCCTTGCCCTCTTCTCCGGCTCCATCGATCGCCGTCTCGACGAGGAGGCCGCACGGCTTGCCGACTCTGTGCCCGCCGTCGCGCAGGCTTCGGCCGACCTCGACCGCATGCGCGAAGCGCGAACCGCGCTCGACGACGCGGTGGAGCAGGCCCAACGACGCCGCGACGAGGCTCTGGTCATCGCGCGCTGCGAATTCAACCCCTCGCCTGGCTGCCCGCAGACTCATATCACTGGCGTTCCGGGCCCTGGGCCCGAAAATCGGACGGCGAATGACTATCTCGCGGATTCGCAGCGAGAGCTGGATACCGCACAGGCCGGCCGTGACAGCCGGGGAGCGGAGCTGGACGCCCAGATCGCCGAACGTGAGCAGGCGATCGCGCAGAACCGCCGGACCGCGATCGCCGATGCGGATCGTGGCCTTGGGGCGCGCTGGACGGCGATGAACGAGCACACGTTGGCCAGCCCCGCTGCGATGGTTCTGCGACTTCTGACAATCGGGTTATTCGCGCTGCTGACTCTCTTGCCGCTGATCGTCAAGCTGTGGCGTGGCGAGACCTCCCATGATCGTGGCGCGTCCGCCCGCGCGGAACGAGAGCGCGCCGAGCTGGAGGCCGAGACGGCCATCGCGGTGAAGCGCGCCGAGGTCCGCGCGGCCACCGAAATCCTCTGGGCGGAGCAGCAATTGGCCAGCGCCCGAGTCGCCGTCGAGGCGCAGACCGAAATCGACGGGGAGCAGCAGCGCCGTCGGGTCATCGAGGCGCTCGAGGCACCGACGCCGGTGCAGTCGGAGCGTGTTGCGGAGTCGGTGGCCCAGTTGCCTGCCGGCCGGGAGGCCGCCGAACCGGACACATCGGAGAATCTGCCGGCACGGGTGGAATCGGGCGGCGATGTCGAGCCGCGTCGTGAGAGCGCGACCCCGCTGATCCCGACCATTCCGGATGTCACCAAGGCCGCCGCTCGGTGGATCCGTCCGTTCGTGCCGCCGATCATCGCCAGCGCGATCGAGACGGCCACCAAGCCGCTGCGCGCCGGGCGCCAGGTGTTCGAGGAGACCGAGGAGATTCACGTCACGCTCAAGCGCAGCCACAAGGTGACCGTCCACTCGGAGGAGAGCGGTGAGCTGCCGGACCATCAGGGCCCCGCGGGCACCGACGCGAAGGTAGAGCCCCGCTGGGTTGAATCGGCGGTCGTGTCCGATCGTCGAGACCAGGTCGAGGCTGGCGAGCGTCATCAAAAGTTGACGCGACGGGATAGACCACGGGAACTGAGCGGATCTGACGGGTCGCGCCAACCTCCCGCCGACTGAGTCGAGAGCGCCGCGTCTTGAGCCTGCCACCTCCACCGCCGCCGGACCCTATTGCAGCAGTCCTGAGCCCGCTGTTCGGTGCGTTGCCATGACGCGGCCCGTGCCCGGTGTTTCTAGTCTTTGACGCCGACGGTGATCAGGTCCGACAACAACCGCGTCCAGGCCGGCCGTCGGACACGGTGTTGGTCGCTGACGCGGAAGCCGGCGCGTTCGAAGAGCGTACGCATATCAGCCGGTGACGGGTTGTGCGAAGGGTTGAATATTTGCCGACAGCCACTGTAGGGGGAGTGGCGGCGTAGGGCCGGTGAACGCCGCGACCGCCGCGAAACCTCCGGGAGCCAGCGCGCGGTGAAATTCACGCAGCGCGGCGGGTTGGTCGAAGAAATGAAACGCCGAGGTCGTCACGACCGCGTCAAGGGTCTGGTCCTCGAACGGTAAGTGCTCGGCCGGGCCCTTCAACCATCGCACCTCAGACGACCTCCGTTTGGCCTGGGCCAGCATGCCGTCGGACATGTCGACACCGTAGACCTCGTCGGGATGCAGCTCACGCTCGATTCGGTCTGCGAGAATGCCTGTGCCGCAGGCAATATCGGCAACACGCCGAGCGCCACTGGCTTTGAGCGCAGCGATCACCTCGTCCTGCGCCGGACGGTAGACCCAGTGCTGGAGGAACTGAAAGTCGTATACGGGGGCGGCTATGGTCCAAAACCGCGTGACCGTTTCGTTCAGGTTCCTGCGCGGCGGCACTGCTACCAATTCCACACCGCCGGGTCGTTCGGTGGGTAGTTGGCGCAGATGTCGGTGCCGTGGGCTGCGACGCCCTTGTTGTTGAAGAACAGCTTGGCCCAATTGCCCCACCGGGTTGCCATCTGCTCGTAGTAGATATTCGTCGCGGTGTCCTCCGAGTACTGCCGTCGCCCCGCGTAGTCCAGCGAGAAGAACCAGTAGATCCGGTCGCGGGCGCCCTGCTGAACATCGGCCGGCCTGTTGTGGTAGTCGATCATGTACCGCTCGTAGTACACCGGGTCGGTGTCGCGCACGGCCGCCATGTACTGGTCGACTGTGCAGGTGGTCTTCAGTATCCGATTCGGGATCGGATAGTCGTCTGTGGCGTCCGCAGCGGCGACCCCCGGAAAAACCATTGCGGCACAACCCAGTACGGCCATTGCGATGCTCGATTTACCTAACATTTCCGACTCCTTACTGCTGCGCTACTTGGTCCAGGATTGGCAGCTTCTCGGGGCAATAAGTGCGCAGCGCAGCACCGAGGAACTGCCATGCCTGCTCGGTCGTGGTGTCCTTCTGCAGATTCGTTTGGATGAACCAGGCCGACTTATAGGCGTCGGGGTCGACGCCGTTACGCAGCCGTTTGCAGGTGATCTTTCCGATCCACGCGTTGAAGTCCCTTTGCCCGTAGATGCCATACGTGTGCAGCTCATTGGCGAAGTCGGTGTCGACGTCGGCATGCGCTGGCGCGGCGAACGTGAGTCCCGCTGCTACGACGGCGATTCCGGCGAGAGCTCGCTTCATCGGCGTACTCCTTCCGCCGGCTCCATCTGTAGCCGCTGCGGTTTGGGCCAGGGGGCCGGGACCGGCCGCGCTCGCACTCGCTGCGGCCACCAGAACCACTTGCCCAGCAGCGCTGCGATGGACGGCGTCATCAACGACCGGACCACCAAAGTGTCGAACAACAGGCCCAGGCCGATGGTGGTACCGACCTGCCCGATCACGATCAATTCGCTGACCGCCATCGACATCATGGTGAAGGCGAACACCAGGCCGGCCGAGGTCACCACCGAACCGGTGCCACCCATCGCCCGGATGATCCCGGTGTTCAGCCCGGCGTAGATCTCCTCCTTGAACCGGGCCACCAAGAGCAGGTTGTAGTCGGCACCGACGGCCAGCAGGATGATCACCGACATCGCCAAAACCATCCAGTGCAGCTCGATGCCGAGGATGTGCTGCCAGATGAGCACGGATAGCCCGAACGAGGCGCCGAGCGACACCACCACAGTTCCCACGATTACGGCGGCCGCGACGATGCTGCGCGTGATGATCAGCATGATGATGAAAATCAGGCAGAGCGAGGCTATTCCGGCGATCAGCAGGTCGTAGTTGGAGCCGTCCTGCATGTCCTTGAAGACCGCGGCAGTGCCGGCCAGATACACCTTGGAGCCTTCCAGCGGCGTACCCTTGATGGCTTCCTTGGCCGCCTGTTTGATGGCGTCGATACGTTCGATGCCCTCCGGCGTCATCGGGTCGCCCTCGTGGCTGATGATGAAGCGCACCGACTTGCCGTCCGGCGAAATGAAGTTCTCCATTCCGCGCTTGAATTCTGCATTGTCGAAGACTTCTGGCGGCAGGTAGAACGAGTCGTCGTTCATTGACGCGTCGAACGCCTCGCCCATGGCGGACGAGTTCTCCTGCATCTCGTCCGCCCGATCCTGCATGCCCTTCTGCGTGGCATACATGGTCAGCATCATGTTCTTCATGTTCTTCATGGTGTCGATCATGGGCGGCATCAACGTCACCATCTGCGGCATGAGCTGGTCCAGGCGCTCCATCTCGGGTATCAGGTCCTGGATGTCGTCGGTCATGGTGTCAATGCCGTCGAGGGTGTCGAATACCGACCTCAGCGACCAGCAGATCGGGATGTTGTAGCAGTGCGGTTCCCAGTAGAAGTAGTTGCGGAGCGGCCGGAAGAAGTCGTCGAAATTGGCGATGTTGTCCCGCAATTCGGCGACGTCGACCGTCATGTTTTTCATCTTGGCGACCATGGAGTGGGTGGTCGCCGCCATTTCGGCCGTGAGGGCGGACATCTTCGTCATGGTGTCGATGGTCGTCTGCATGTCGTTGGCCTGCTTGAGCATGTTGGCCATGAGGTCCTGCTGGTACTTCTGGTTCATCTGCTGGGTGGTGCCCTGCATGCTGATCTGAAATGGGATCGACGTGTGCTCGATCGGTTTTCCGTTAGGCCGCGTGATGGCCTGCACGCGAGAGATTCCCGGCACGCGGAACACGCCCTTGGCGATCTTGTCGATGACGAGGAAGTCTGCCGAGTTGCGCAGATCGTGATCGCTCTCGATCAACAACAGCTCGGGGTTCATCCGGGCCTGCGAGAAGTGCCGGTCGGCGGCCGCGTATCCCTCGTTGGCGGGAAGGTCGGCGGGCATGTAGTTGCGGTCGTTGTAGTTGGTCCGGTACCCGGGCAGGGTCAGCAGGCCGACCAGCGCCAGCGCGATCGTCGCGACCAGGATGGGCCCGGGCCACCGGACGACCGCGGCGCCGATCTTGCGCCATCCCCGGACCCTCATCTGTCGCTTGGGCTCGAGAATCTTGCCGAAACGGCTGGCGACGGTTACTACCGCCGGACCCAGGGTGAGCGCCGCGAGGACCACGATCACCATGCCGATCGCCAGCGGGACGCCGAGTGTCTGGAAGTAGGGAAGCCTGGTCAAGCTCAGGCAGAAGGTCGCACCGGCGATGGTCAGGCCGGAACCCAGGACGACATGGGCCGTTCCGCCGAACATGGTGTAGAAGGCGGATTCTCGGTCCTCGCCAAGCCCGCGCGCCTCCTGATATCGACCTGTCAGGAATATGGCGTAGTCCGTCGCCGCGGCAATCGCCAGCATCACCAGCAGGTTGACCGCGAACGTCGAGAGCCCGATGATCTCGTGATAGCCGAGGAATGCCACCACGCCGCGCGCGGCCGCCAACTCAAGAAAAACCATGACGAGCGTCAGCAGCACCGTGACGATCGAGCGGTAGACCAACAGCAGCATGGTGATGATCACCACGAACGTGAGGGCGGTAATCAGCTGCAGGCTTCGGTCGCCGGCGATGTGCTGGTCCGCGACGAGCGCCGCAGGCCCGGTCACATAGGCCTTCACCCCGTCCGGTGGTTGCAGGCTCTGCACGATGTGCTGCACCGCTTCGACGGACTCATTGGCCAGGGTCTCGCCTTGGTTTCCGGAGAGGTACACCTGGACGTACGCGGCCTTGCCGTCGTTGCTCTGTGAGCCCGCGGCGGTCAGTGGGTCGCTCCAGAAGTCCTGGACGCTCTGGACGTGCTTGGTGTCGGCTTCGAGCTTGTCGATCATCTGGTCGTAGAACTTGTGGGCGTCGTCGCCGAGCGGCTGCTGGCCTTCCAGCACGATCATGACCGCGCTGTCGGAGTCGTACTCCTCGAACACCTGGCCGACGCGCTTCATCGCGATCATCGACGGCGCCTGGTCGGGGCTCATCGAAACCGCGCGCATTTGGCCAACCGTTTCCAGCTGCGGCACAACGACATTGAGGACGGCGATGATGGCGATCCAGGCAAGGATGATCGGTATCGCAAGCCGCCGGATCAAGCGCGGAAGGAAGGGGCGAGCCGCGTGCCTGACCGGCGGGAAAGCGTCGGTAGGGACCTCGCTCGTTGGGCTACTCATGCGGACTTCACCAAGCAAAAGGTCTGAGCGTTCACGCCGTTGGAGGTTCTTTCATCCTTGATTTCGTCGTCGACGGTGATGCGGCAGGTGATGGTGTCGCTGTCGCCCTGAGCGACGATATTGGGCGCAGCGGATGGCGCTGTCGTCTGCAGCGTGAGCGACCACGGCAGCGCCGCGCCATCAATGCGTTGCGGCTTCGCATCGAGGTCCAGGTAATTGATGTCGGCGTACGACCCCGATCCCCAGATCTCGTACTTGACCACTTTGGGGTCGAACGGCTCGGGGTCCTCGGCGAAGACCCTGGGGGTGACGATGATGCCCTCGGCACCGAAGAAGGCGCGGATCCGCTGGACCGTGAAACCCGCGACCGCCACCACGATCACGATGACCAGCGGGATCCACGCACGTTTGGCGAGACCGATCACAACGATCGCCCCCGACCCTTGCCACCCATATGAGCCCTCTGGTTTCGTATCTGCAGTTCAACAGCGCTTAACTTAGCCCGTATAAGTTCTCATCTGGCACTAGGTTAGCTCAAGTGATCGTGTTGCTGGTCACTACCGCTTGGTCGGTGCGGGTAGGTCACTGTCAGGGCATTTCGAAGCGGTCGAGGTAGCGCTCTAGGCCGGCGTTTCCGGAGGGAGCGCGGCCTCGAGCTGGCTCAACATCCTGCTGATCGTCTCGGCGCGGTCCGCGCCGCCTGCGAGCTCGCGCCCGACGGCGCAGCCGATCACGAACGCGGAGAGCGGGGTCATCTTGCGCTCGACCCGGTGCGCGACATCGCGGGCCGCGTCCAGCAGCTGCGCCGTCTCCGCGGACGTCAGTGGCTGCTCGCCGAGGGTGCGCGCCAGCTCGTCGATCCAGTTGTTCATCGTTCCTCCCTGATTTCTAGGCCTGTTCGTAACGAGTACCGCGGGGCTCGCGGATCCACAGCTCGCCGTCGCCGGCTGTCGGGCCCTGCGCGGCCAATTCGCGCTTGAGCACTTTGTGGGTCGCGGTCGTCGGCAGGTCCGCGGTGATGCGGACATACCTCGGCCACGCCTTGGGCGACAGATCGGATTGCGCGGCCAGAAACGACTCGAATCCCGCCGGAGTGAGCGTGGCGTCGTCGTTGAGGACCACTGCGGCCATGATCTGGTCGCCGACGTTCTCGTCGGGGACCGCGTAGACCGCCACCCGGTTGATGTCGGACAGCCGAACCAGGATGCGCTCGATCGGCGCCGCCGCCATGTTCTCCCCGTCGACGCGCATCCAGTCGCCGCTGCGGCCGGCGAGATAAAGCCAGCCGTCGGCGTCGCAGTACGCCAGATCACCGGACCAGAACATCCCATGCCGCATGCGGTCGGCGGTCGCGTCTTCGGCGTTGTAGTAACCGGTGAAGAAGCCGGTTCCCGATGTGTTGACCAGTTCACCGACGGCTTCGTCGGCGTTGATCAGCGCGCCACTCTCGTCGAAGCGCGCCGCTGGGCATTCCGTGATGGTGTCTGGGTTGTAAACCGCAACGCCCGGAAAGCCTTTGCCCAGTGAGCCTTTCGGGGTGCCGGGTTCGCGAGTGACGATGACGGCGTTCTCGGTCGAGCCGAAGCCATCCCAGACTGTGCAGTCGAACCGGCGCTGGAACCCTTCGATGTCGCGGTCACTTGCCTCGTTGCCGAACGCCACGCGCAGTGGGTTGTCGGCGTCGTCGGGTCGCTCAGGGGTGGCCAGGATGTAGGCCAGTGGTTTGCCGGCATAGTTCATATAGGTGGGGCCGTAGCGGCGGATGTCGTCTAGGAACGCCGACGCGGAGGACTTCGCCGGTGCCATCGGCGCGCCGGTCGCGACCGCCACCCCCCAGCCCGCCACCAGAGCATTGGAATGAAACAGCGGCATGGACAGGTAGCACGTGTCGTCGGCGGTGACGTCGAATTTCTGCACAAGATTCTGGCCCGACATGAGCACCATGAAGTGCGACACCCGCACGGCCTTGGGCTCACCGCTGGTGCCCGACGTGAAGATCAGCATGTAGGTGTCCATCGGGCCGACTTCGCGGTATGGCCGCAATTCACCGGCGGAGTCGACGAGGCGCGCCCACTCGACACGGGATGCGCCAGCACCTGCACGTCGTCGAGCTCGACCCCGTCGAGCAGGTGCACATGTTCGGTGTCGGTCACCACAATCTGGCAGTCGGCTCGTCGGATGTCGGCGGCCAGCGCGTCGCCCCGGCGGGTGGTGTTGATCCCGCAAAGCACATACCCGCCGAGCCCGGCCGCCGCCATCTGGTCCAGGAACTCGGGGGTGTTGCCCAGCAGCACGCCCACATGCATCGGTCGGTCGTGGTCGGCAAGCGCGAGCAGGGCCGCGGCCCGGGCCGACGCGTCACGCAGATGCTCGCGCCAGGTCCAGCTCTTCTCGCCGTACTTCACCGCAACCGTGGCGGAGGATGCGCGGTCCCGGAGCAATTGCTGGATGGTTTCGATCGCCATCCTGCTATTTTTAGCAAACAGTCATGCAAATCATCGATGCGGACGGGCACGTTGCCGAGGGAGCGTCGCTGGCGGTCGGTCTCAGCGCGCTCGTCTGTCGGAGCGCCCAACTCACTCGCTTGGCCGTGCGGCGTTACCTGGTAGTCGTCGGAGCCGGGGTGGGCGCCAACGACAGTCCGGCGTACACCTCGTCGAGCACTTCATGCAGCACATCGAGGAAGCGCGAGCAGAGGCGGCGCGTCAGCTCGACTGACTCCGTTGCTATTTCAGTGCGGCGGCGAGGCGGCGCCACTGCTCGCGCGGGAACGTCGACGCGTCCGCCTCGAGCGCCTGGATGCACACGTGATTGGCGCCGGCCGACTGGTGCTCGCCGACCCTGCGCAGGATCGCGTCTTCGTCTCCCCATGCGATGATCGCGTCGAAAAGTCGGTCACTGACCGATGCCAGATCGTCCGGCGAGAAGCCGATGCGCAGCAGGCTGTTGGCATAGTTCGGCAACGCGAGATAGGCGCGCAGCCAATCGGTTCCGATCGCGCGGGCGGTGTCGCGGTCGTCGCACAGGATGACGGTCTGCTCAGGCAGCAGCAGCGGTCCCGTGCCCAATACATCGCGGGCGGTGGCGGTGTGCTCCGGCGTCACGAGGTAGGGATGAGCGCCGGCCGCGCGGGTGACCGCCAACGCCAGCATCTTCGGACCCAGGGCCGCGAGCGCTCGTCGCGTCACGGGAACGGGCTGTTCCGCACTGTCCAACGCGTCGAGGAACGCGCGCGTCGCCGCCAGCGGTTTCCGGTAGCGTCCGGGCGCCTTGGAGTCGATGAGCGGCGCGTGACTGACACCGATTCCCAGCAGGAAGCGGTCCCCGTGGGTCGCGGTCAAAGACGCATACGACGCCGCGACATCGGCCGGCGCGTGCATCCAGAGGTTCAGGATGCCGGTGGCGATCACGGTCTGCTTGGTTGCGCTCAGCAGGTTCTCCACCGCGTCGAACACCGGTCCGCCCACGTCGGGGATCCACAGCGCCGAATATCCGAGTTCCTCGAGTTCCGCCGCTGCTTCGGACACCTCCGATGGATTTCCGTAGCGCAGTTGGGAACTCCACACCCACACCTGAAAGCTGCACGGACGACAATCCTTCCACGGGAGAAGCGGCTCGAGACATATTGACGGGCCAGCAACTTCCAATTGTTCAAAAGGCGCTGGTGACGGGCGGATTGGTTGTATCGTCCGCTAAAGCCGGGTCGGGGCCGTGGCGATGGAGGGGCAGCGATGGCGTTCGTTGGACGGAAGACACGCGGCTTGGTTAACCGACTGGCGGTCATGGCGATGGCGGCCGCGGTGCTGCCCGGCCTGGTCGGCGTCGCGGGTGGCTTGGCCACCGCCGGGGCGTTTTCGAACCCGGGCCTTCCGGTCGAACAACTCGACGTGCCGTCGCAGGGCATGGGCCGCGACATTCGCGTCGAGTTCCTCAGCGGCGGTCCCGCCGCTCCCGCCCTCTACCTGCTCGACAGCATGGAGGCGGGGGAGGACTTCAACGGCTGGGACATCAATACCCAGGCGTTTGACTGGTACAACGGGTCCGGCCTGTCGGTCGTCATGCCGGTCGGCGGCAAGTCGAGTTTCTACAGCGACTGGTACGGGCCGGCCGTCGGCAACGGCCAGACGTACACCTACAAGTGGGAAACCTTCCTCACCCAGGAACTGCCCGCGTGGCTGGCGGCCAACAAGGACGTTCCGCAGACAGGCAACGCCGTGGTGGGGTTGTCGATGGGCGGCTCCGCGGCGCTGATACTGGCCGCCTATCACCCGCAGCAGTTCATCTACGCCGGCTCGCTGTCGGGCTTTCTGAATCTGTCCGCGGCGAACTGGCCCGGCCAGGTCAGGATTGCCATGATGTGGAACGGCGGCTTCGACCCGGTCGCCATGTGGGGTCCGCCGAGCGACCCGGCCTGGGCGCGAAACGATCCGACCCTGCAGGCCGGCAGGCTGGCCGCGAACGGGACGCGCATCTGGATTTACTGCGGTAATGGCACCGCGACGGATCCCGCCCTCGCCAGCCCGGACGCGCCCATCGCGGGACTCGGGTTCCTGGAGGGTTTCGCGATCGATTCGAACTTCGCGTTCAGGGACGCCTACATCGCGACGGGCGGCAACAACGGCGTGTTCAATTTCCCCGACGGAATCCACAGCTGGGGTTACTGGGGTCAGCAGCTGCAGCAGATGAAACCCGACATCCAACGGGTGCTTGGCGCAACACCCACCCCGTGAATTGGCTGATCGCGTCTGCGGAACGAACACTCACCGAGGAGGTCCCCGCGCCGCCGGTCGACGTTCGCAATTTCTACACCGATCTGAACAAAGTAATGTCCGTGCACCCGCTGGTCGTTTCGGTGCGCGCTACCGCCCGAACCGAAACCGCGGACGGGTACGTGCAGACCTACCGGGTGCAAGATCGGATTCCGCTGGGTCCGTTAACCATGCCGATCAGCTACGTTGCCCGGCTATCTGTGCCAGAGGAGGGCGACGTGATCGCCGAGGCGCGTCAGTTCCCCAGGGTGCGGCTACACAGCTCGGTGACGTTTGAGCGGATCGACGGCGGCACTCGGGTCAGCGGGCGCATGCAGATCGAAGCCCCCAAACCGCTGGCGCGCGTCACTATGCGCGAGGCGTTCAAGGCGCACATCGCCATGCTGGCGGGTATCCGGCGCCACTTTGAACAGGTCGGCTAGAAGCTATTCGGTCGCGTCCAGCACGCTGACCGCGATGCCGTACGGCAGAAATCGCACCTTGCGCGTCGGATCAGTGTTGTTCTTGTTCGCTCGAAGCGCATCCAGTTCGGTCGGATACACCTCTTCGATGTGGGCACCGCCCTCATCGTCGACGCTGTAGATCGCCCATACACCGTCGCCGGTCTCGCCCGTCGTTTCAGGTTCGTTCTTGGCCCGCGTGTACCGCGAGAACTCGTCGAAGAGGGTCGCCCAGGGTGCCCGTTCACCGGACGTGGTGAAGAACCTGCTGATTCCATCCAGCGCTTCGCGCAGTCCCTCGCCCGCCTCCCTGGCGACACGATCGAACTCTTCGGGATCGAACCCGAAAGGCCCGTTGCTGCTCATAGCGGTCCCTCCTCACGTACACCGCAGCTTGCGGTAATAACTAGTGTGCCCGCGGGTGGCGAAGTAGTCGACTGTGACGAAGCGGGGATGGTAGGGATCGTTATGGCCTTCTCACGCGCCGAGGTGCTGGCCGCCGTCGAGCGGTCGCCAGAGGCCGCGGCCGCACACGACCGCGAGGGCTGGGTCGGCCTGTTCACATCCGGCGGGCGGATCGAGGACCCGGTCGGCTCCGTGCCGCACAGGGGCTTGTCGGCGATCAGCCGCTTCTACGACACCTTCATCGGCCCACGCGACATCACCTTTCACCGCGACGTCGACATCGTCGTCGGCCCGACGGTGATCCGCGATCTGGACCTCGAGGTGAAGATGGCCTCGACGCTGACGATGCGGATTCCCGCCTACCTGCGCTACGACGTACAAGACGACGATGGCGAGCTGAAAATCGCTGCGCTGTATGCCTTTTGGGAGCTGCCGGCGATGGTTGGCCAGTTTCTGCGCAGCGGTGTCCGATCAGTGCCGGCCGGAATGCAGCTGGCGCAGGGTCTGCTGCGCAACCAGGGTATCGCCGGGACTCTCGGCTTTCTCAGCGGCTTCCGCGGAATCGGCACCGGCGGGAAGGGCCTGTTCGCCAGGTTCCTGGACGCTGCTTGCGCCGGCGACGAAGTCGGCATGCGGCGACGACTCGGCGGCCACGCGCGCATCTCCAGCGGCGATGACCTCCAGCTCACCGCGACTGACCTGCTGAAACACCTCGCCGGCGCGCGGTGGCGCAAGCTGATTGGTTCCGGGCACGCGGTCGTCGCCGCCACCGAGCGGGCGGGGCAGCGCAGCGTGCTCGTCGGCGAGGTTGGATCTGAGCCCGTCGTGATCACCAGCATTCGCGTCTTCAGCGACGCTCCGGTATCCGGTTGAGGGTCACGTTTCGGCCCCGTTGCCCTAGCCGGGCGGGCGGACGTGAGACCGTAACAGCACGATGGACGCCGACGACTACATGACCTACGAAGAATTCGGTCGCAAGTTCTTCGAGGTCGCCGTGACCGAGGACCGCGTTGGCGGGGCAATCGCCGCCATCGCCGGGGACGCGTTCGAGATGGGCCCGATGGGGCAGGGCCCCGGCAAGATCGCCAAGGTCACCGCCAAGGTCAGTGTTAAAGACCCTCGGGTGACGCGGGAACTCGGCGAGACCATCACGTTCGCCATCCGGATACCGCTCGAGATCGACTTGGTCGTAGACCTGCGGATCGACAAGCCGCGGTTCATGGTGTTCGGGGAGATCGCGCTGCGTGCCACCGCGCGCGCCGCCGCGCCGCTGCTGCTGATCCTCGATTTTGAGAAACCGCGTGCGCCGGACATCGCCATCCACGTGACGTCGAAGTCCCTGCGCGCCGAGGTGGTGCGGATCATCGGGGGCGTCGACGCCGAGATCCGGCGGTTCATCGCCGCGCACGTTGCCGGTGAGATCGACAGCCCGGCCTCGCAGAAGGCGAAGATCATCGACGTGGCGGACAGCATCGACGCCGCATGGACCGGTATCTGACGGCGCTACTTTTCCAACGTGAACTGATTGACGTCGATGTAGCCGACCCGGAACATGTCCGCGCATCCGGTCAGGTACTTCATGTACCGCTCGTAAACCTCTTCGGACTGGATCGCGATCGCCTCGTCCTTGTGCGCCTCCAGTGCGGCCGACCACAGGTCGAGCGTCCTCGCGTAGTGCGGCTGCAGCGACTGCACCCGGGTCACGGTGAACCCGCCGGCTGTCGCGCGGTCCTGCACCATGTGTATCGACGGCAGCCTTCCGCCCGGGAAGATCTCGGTCAGGATGAACTTGAGAAATCGGGCGAACTTGAACGTCAACGGCATGCCGCGCTCGGCCATCTCGTTCGGGTGCAGCCCAGTGATGGTGTGCAGCAACATGATTCCGTCGGCGGGCAGAGCGTCATAGGCCATCTTGAAGAAGTCGTCGTAGCGTTCATGGCCAAAGTGCTCGAACGCGCCGATGGACACGATCCGGTCGACCGGATCACGGAACTGCTCCCAGCCTTGCAGCAGCACCCGCTTGGAATGTGGGCTGTCAGACGCGGCGAAAACCTTTTCGACATGGGCCTTTTGGTTCTCACTCAGCGTCAGGCCGACGACGTCAACGTCATAGCGCTCGATTGCGCGCAGCAGCGTCGAACCCCAGCCGCACCCGACGTCGAGCAGAGTCATCCCAGGCTGCAGCCCCAACTTGCCCAGCGCCAGATCGACCTTGGCGATCTGCGCCTCCTCCAGTGTCATGTCGTCGCGCTCGAAATACGCGCAGCTGTAGGTCTGCGTCGGATCCAGGAACAGCCGGAAGAACTCGTCGGACAGGTCGTAGTGCGCCTGCACGTCCTCGAAGTGTGGTTTCAGGCGGTCATGGTCATCGGGTGGCTTCGGCATCGTCACAGCGTACGATTCCCGGGTGCCCCGCAAACGCGCAATGTCCCTGGCCCTGTCCGTGGGCCTGCTCGCCGGGGCAATGGTGTTGGCCGCGGAACGTCTCCGATCCCTCTGTCAATATTCGGCTTCTAGCCGAGGCAGGCGTTCAAGCGCAGGCCGTTTGGGCGCTCGGCCATCGCCGCTGGACTGGCTGCGGAGGTGACGCCATATCCACGGCATGAGCATGTTCTGTGTCCACAGCATCTGGGAGTAGGCGCGCGACCTGAAGGACGGTTGGGGGGCATCATCGCTGGCTCGGGCCCATTCGTCGGTACTGCCAGGCAGACCGAGCGCCTCAGCGGCCGCGGCCGCGAACAGGATGTGGCCCTTGGTCGACCCGTGCACGCGGTCGTCGCTCCATGTGTCGGGGTCGGCCATCGAGGCCGCGTTGTAGAGGTCGACGAGCCGGAAACCGTGGCGAGCACGTCGCGCACCCGCTTTCCTCGGATGGCGAGGTTCGCATACGCCAGGCCGGGATGGTGCGAGTCGATGATCCCAGCGAGCCGGTCGGCGAAGCCCATGAGGCCGCCCTCTCCGTCGCCGTCCCAGAGCCCCTCGGTCTGGCTGTCACCGATCGCGACATATCGGGAGTATCCCGTCACTGTCGCGACTCTAGCGGGCGAGCGCCGCCTCGACCTGCGACGCTCCCGCGGTCGCGGCCAGCTCGCGGTGGAGGGGCCCTCCTGGTACCGCGCCAGTTCCGCCACCGCCGCAGCATCGCCCAAAACGAAGGAGGGGCACCCAATTGGATGCCCCTCCTTACAGTTTGGATTTACTTGACGTCCACGTAGACCGTCTTGTTGGTGACGGTCGTGTGGATGTCGTTGCCAGCTCCGGCAATACCGGAGTCCGTGCGAGAGTAGGTCTGCCCGGGCCGGACGGCCACGACGGTGGCCTGGTCGAGCGGGGTGGTGCCGATCCGATTGACGATCACGGTGTAACCCTGTGACTGCAGCTCGCTGATGGTCTGCTGGGCGTTGCCGGGGCCAGTGGGCGCGGCGTCTGCCGGTGCGGCCAGTCCGATGATTGCGGCGGCCAGCCCGCTGACAATGGCGGTGCTGAATGTCGCCGCCGTGGCGGCTCCGGTGGCAAATCCGAACTTCTTCATAATGGTGCCTTCTTTTCCTCTTGTCGAGCCGTGGAGCGAATGACGCGGTTCGGACGCTTCTGGTACCGGCTTCTCACTGCATTCGGGCCGGCATAACTGGTTAAACCACCAGGTCAGAGGTTTAATTCCCTCGGCAGGATTTGATCGACGGATGGCAGAAAGCGACCCTGACACGACGGGGTGATCGTCGTCACAGCAAACCGGCTGCCGTGGACTTGCTGCGAGTGCGCCCGCGATTAGAAGAGGCGTCCCAACCTGGTGAGATTCAGCGGTACCCCGACAACGCTGAGCTGATTGATGATGTCCTCCAGCCGTTTTCGCGGGACATCCATCCGCCATTCGGGCAGGGTGCCCGACAAGCACATCAGGTCGGGGGCGAAGTTGATGGCGGTCAGCTGAAGTCCGTGCGGAAGCTCGGGAAGCCGCACCGGATAGGCAGGTGTACGGGCCGGCAGGGACCACCGGGACCGGCGGACGACCAGACGGCGTGGCTTGAGCCACAGCGTGGAGCCGTCGAGCCGGGCGTCCACCTCGATATGGCCCATCATCGGTCGGCTCGCCAGCCGCAGCCGTGCGATCCCGTCGGGCCCCACCTGACCGGACAGCCGCGGCGCCGCCCATCGGAACAAATCGTCGAGAACTGGCGCGGGGATCTCCAGCGTCAGCTCCACGGGCGCGGCCACCAGCACCGGCGGTGCGCTCGGCCGCATGTGCACGTTGTGCAGCACCGCCGTGGCACGGTCGAAAACATTGCCGTCCCAACGGATATCGCGCGCCGCCAAGCGGACGTCGTTGAGCTGGCCCACCGATAACCCGCGCACGTCGAGCCGCGAATCGAACTCGGTGACGGTCAGCGTGAGGTCGCCGTCATCGAGCCGGACGGCGAGTCGCCGGCCCACCACGAGCCGGCGCACGGTGATGAACAACGTCCGGTAGGCGGCCGCCGCACCGCTGCTGACCGGCGCCATCGCCGCCGACGACCACAGCGAGGTGAGCATGTCGATCGGCCGGAACGGGTCGAATCGGCGCAGCGGTCGCGGATGCGTCATAACACCCAGCATCCGTTATCCGCGCGGCGGAGTGAAGGTGGACAGCAGTACCCGCATCGATTTGGCGACGGCGTGGCGGGTTTGCACGGGATCGGGCGAGTTCGCGATGAGCATCGCGCCGCGGGTCAGCGCCCCGAGCAGCAGCCGGGTGGTGGTTTCGGGATCGTCGACCTTGATCGCCCCCGCCTGCGCGGCGGACGTCAGCGCGTGCATGATCGCGGCGTGGGCGTAGCGCTCGTCCAGCTCGGTAAACCGGGCCAAGCCGAGCACGGCTGGGCCGTCGAGGATGAGGATGCGCTGCACGTCCGGCTGCAGTACGCCGTCGAGAAAGGCCTCGAAGCCACGGGCAAGCTCGTCGAGGCCATCTGACGCGCCCTGCGCCGCGCTCGTCGAGGCGGTCAGCAAATCGGTGTGCGCCTGCACGAACACGGCCTCGAAAAGGGCTGTCTTGGTAGGGAAGTGGTGATACAGCGCGCCCGTCGTCACCCGCGCTTCGCGGGCCAGGTCCTCCACCGATGTGGCGCGAAAGCCGTTGTCACCGAACAGCCGGCGGCCGGCCGCCACCAGCGCCGCTCGCGTCTGGGCGACCTGCTGTGCGCGCAGCGACGCCGGCTGCTCAGTCGCTTCCGACATCTCGTGCTCCTTCGCGGTAAGACCCAGAATACCCTATTGACATAGCGTTATTATGTGAAATAGTTGCCCTATGACATCCGCACCCGTCCACATCACCGGGCCGGTCGAGGACACCCGCCGCGCCTATGGCCCAACCCTCAACGTGCTACGGGATGCCGTGGCGCGAAGCGCCGACCTGTGGCGCGCTGTCGACAAACCCGACGCGCCCGCGCCCGGACTCGTCTGGACCGCGGCGGAGACCGCGGCGCACGTCGTCGGTGACCTTCGTGACTACACCCAGGCACTGACACGCCATGCCCATGGCTATATGACGCATGCCAATCGGCCGACCGAGTCCCCGTCACGGCTCAGCGCACGCGTGAACGCCCGCCACCTGGACGAGGTGCCGGAGCGGAACCTGCATCGCCTCGCCGACATGCTGGAGGAGACGGCGGCCGCCTACCTGGATGCGGCGGCAGCCGCCGACCCGGGCGCCGAGATACCGACGCCCAACGGCTTGGTCATCGGGCCGTCGACCATGGCCTGCCTGTTGCTCGGCGAGCAACTCATCCATGGTCTCGACATCTCACGGGCAGCCAAGGAGCCCTGGACGATCACCGCCGGCGACGCCTTGCTGGTGATCCCTGGGGTGCTGACCGTCGCTCCGCAATACCTGCGGCCGAACCGCGCCGCGGGTGTGCACGCCAGTTTTGAGTTGCGCATGCGCGGAGGCGTTGGCTATCGCCTTGCGGTTCACGACGGGACCGCCGTCGTCACCGCGGCAGGAGAGAAGGCCGACTGCACCATCAGTGCCGACCCGGTCGCGTTCCTGCTCCTGGGGTACGGCCGGATCCCGCAGTGGTCACCGGTCATCCGCGGCCAGCTCCGCCCGGGCGGCAGGAAGCCGTGGCTGGCGATGAAGTTCGGAAAGCTGCTCTATAGCCCATAGCGCGATCCCCGGCCTCTCGTCGCAGGAGGATGCACAGTTCTCGGCCAGCGAAGGCATCCCCATGCCGAAGGCGGACTAATCCTTGTCAGTGACGTACCACTTCCCGATCGGTGGGGCGTGGCTGCTTCGCACGAACAGATACCTCGGCTCCTCGAACGCGAAGGAACGGTAATCCCCGAGGTAGCAGCTTTCACCCGTCTTGATCTTGGTGATCGTCTGCGTGGTCGAATCGAAGGTGATCGTGCCGTCGTCGTCGATGTTCAGACGCCAGCGCGGCTGAAATCCGGTCCGGCCCCCGTTCCCGCCGGGTGGGGCCTGCAAGTCGCTCACGACGACGACGCTACTGGCCGCCGGCCTCATAACGGGTCAATTCGAGCTGACTACGGGCACGGAGGGCGGGTGTGGCGCTGTCGGGCATGCCCAGCACCCGGATGCACGCGTCCGCAACGTGTTCCGGTAACGCCGAGCGTTTCGGGCTCGGCTCCTTGGTCCACATGTTGACCAGCGACTCCACCAACCGGAAGGGCAGGTCGGCGGCCGCCAGGTGCACGCCGGTGTCCGCGACGACGGCCTTGCTCAGCGCGAGGTAGTGGAGGCGAAGCCGCTCCCGGTCCGCCCAGAACGTGGAGAGGCGCGCGCCGCGAAGCTCGGGCTGCAAGTACAGCGCGCCAAGATTCCACCGCCCATCGAGAAGCTGGCGGCCGTCGAAGGTCGCCAGCGCGTGCAGGTGCTCGGCTGCGGTCATCGCCGGGTCGGCGCCCAAGAGCCTCGGGATGAACGACAGCGTCGGTGCCACTGTCTGGCTGAGCAGCGCGCACAGGATGTCGTCCTTGGTCTTGAAATAGTGATACAGCGAGGCCTGGCGAATGCCGACCGCCTCGGCAATGGTCCTCGTGGACGTGCCGGCATAGCCCAGGGTGGTGAAGAGTTCGCCGGCGGCATCCAGGATTTCGTCGCGTGCGGTAACCCCCGGCCGCCGTTGGGTCATCAGCCGTGGGCGGCCCGCACGAGTGATCGACATCATCCCATCGTGGCGCACTGAGCTGGGGAAACTCAGTCCCACAAGTTTCTGTCACACGACAGAAACGCGAGACACGCATCGGTTACGCAGCGCCTCGGATTGGTTACGCGACCGACACCCACCGCGCGCGGGTGCCATGAAAACTGTCAAGTGACAGGCCGGTCGCTAGGGAGCACTACATGAGCAGCGCAGTATCCGAGGTCGACGCGCATCGCGAATCATCGCGCCCGGCCTCCGAGACTGCGCACGTCGGCGCGATCACCGACCTACATGTGACCTTCCGCCGCAACGGCCGTGACGTGAAGGCGCTGCGCGGCGTATCGCTCGACATCGCGCCGGGCGAGATCCTCGGCCTGGTCGGCGAATCCGGCTCCGGAAAGAGCGTGCTCGGATTCACCTTGCTCGGACTGCTGTCGTCGCAGGCCCGAGTACAGGGCTCGGTGCGGGTGGCCGGTTCGGACATGGTGGCCGGCGACACGAAATCGCTGCGCAAGGTCCGCCGCCTCGACCTGGGCGCCATCTTCCAGGATCCGATGACATCGCTGAACCCCACCATGCGGATCGGCAAGCAGGTCGCCGAGGCCGCGGGCAGCGACGAGGAGGCTCTCAAACTCCTCACCGCGGTGGGCATACCGGAGCCCAAACGCCGGTTCCGCGCCTTCCCGCACGAGCTGTCCGGTGGGCTGCGGCAGCGCGTCATGATCGCGATCGCGATCGCCGGCGACCCCGAGCTGATCATCGCCGACGAACCGACAACCGCACTAGACGTCACCGTGCAGGCGCAAGTGCTGCGCCTGCTGCAGCGGCTACGCGACGAGATCGGCTGCAGCATCGTGCTGATCACCCATGACCTGGGGGTGGCGGCCCAGGTCTCGGATCGCATCGCCGTGCTCTACGCCGGACGCATCGCCGAGATCGGGCCGACGGCACAGGTTCTCGGTCAGCCCGCCCACCCCTACACCCATGGACTGCTGCGATCGCGACTGACGCTGGCGACCGCGCGGCACCACAAGCTCGCGGCGCTGGCCGGCGCGGTGCCCAGCCCGGTGACTCCGTTGCCCGGATGCGCGTTCGCGCCCCGCTGCGTGGTGGCTACGCCGGCATGCGAGACGTTGCCCCCGGATCCGGTCGCGGTCGCACCGAACCGCGTGAGTGCCTGCATCGTGGGTTTCGAGGCGGTGTCCGCCGAACTCGGTTCGCGGCTGACCACCACTACAGACGAGATCGAACAGACAGCGGACGCTGGCACGACGACGGAACCACCCGCCGTTGTCGTTCACGACGTGACCAAGGTCTTCTCCGTCGGACGCGGAGGCAAACTCCAAGCGCTGCGCGGCATCTCGCTCACGGTGGCCCATGGCGAGTCGGTCGCACTCGTCGGCGAAAGCGGGTCGGGCAAGTCGACGATGCTGCGCCTCATCGCCGGGCTGGAGAAGCCGTCCTCGGGCACGGTCGAGCTGGCAGGAGGTCAGCGACCACAGATGGTGTTCCAGGACGCCGGCGCGTCGCTGACCCCGTGGCTGTCGGTCGGCGAGCTGATCTCCGAACGGCTGCGACGAAACAATATGTCGCGCAGTGAAAGACAGGACGCCGTCGCCGAGGTGCTGCAACGGGTGGGCCTGCCTCTCGACATCGCGAAATCGCGTGCGGGCCAGCTCTCCGGCGGCCAACGCCAGCGAGTGTCGCTGGCCCGGGCGACAGTAGTGCCGCCGGGGGTACTGCTATGCGACGAGCCCACCAGCGCGCTCGACGTCTCGCTGGCCGCCTCGGTGCTCAACCTCATCGGCGACCTGCGCCGATCCCTCGACATGTCGGTCGTCTTCGTCACGCACGACCTATCGGTGGCCCGCGTCGTCGCCGACCGCATCGCGGTGATGTATCTCGGGCGCATCGTCGAGATCGGGCCGGCCGACGACGTCATCAACAATCCGGCGCACCCCTACACCCGTGCGCTGGTCGACTCGATTCCCGACCTCGGCCGCGAATCACAGGTCTTGCCGGGCGAACCCGCCAGCCCGCTGTCCCCGCCCACCGGCTGCGCATTCCACCCCCGCTGCCCGGTCGCCATCGACACCTGCTCCGACACCCAACTCGACGTCCGCCTGGAGGGTGCGCCCGGCAACCCGCACCAGGTCGCGTGCATCGAGCGGAAGGCGAGCTGACGTGGCGATCGCCCTACCGACAGGCACCTGGGCGCGTGGCCGCGAACGTCGCCTGTCGCTGCCGAAATCGCCGTCGCTGCTGGTGAACTGGACCGCAGTCTCGCTCGTGCTGGTGGTCACCGTGGTCGCGGTTGCCGTACCCGTGATCGCGCCGCACGACCCGCTGCTGCCCGTGGGCATGCCGTTGCAGGCGCCCGGGAAGAGTGGATTCCTGCTCGGCAGCGACAGCATCGGCCGCGACATCCTCAGCCGGGTGCTGTACGGCGTCCGCGCGAGTTGGTTTGCGGCACTGGTAGTTGTCGCCGTCGGCCTGATCATCGGGGGACTGGTCGGGCTCATCGCCGGGGCGGCCGGCGGCTGGATCGACGGGCTGCTGATGCGGATCACCGACGGGTTCCTGTCGCTGCCTGCGCCGGTGCTGGCGATCGCGGTGGTTGCCGCGCTGGGCCCTGGATTCGTGCACACGCTCATCGCGGTATCGATCGTGTGGTGGCCCTTCTACGCCCGACTCGTGCGCGGCGAGGTGGCCAAGCTGGCCACGCGTCCGCACGTCGAGGCGGCGAAACTGGCCGGGGTCGGCCCGATCCGGTTGGCCGGACGCCATCTGCTGCCCGGCGCGGTGCCCAACGCGCTGGTCGCCGCCAGCCTTGACATCGGCACCCTGATCCTCACCCTGGCGGCGCTGTCGTTCCTCGGGCTCGGGCAATCCGCACCCGCGCCGGAGCTCGGGGCGGATACCGCTCGTAACTTGACGTATTTCCTTCAGCAGTGGTGGGTCCCCGTGATGCCGGGTGTCGGTGTCCTCGTCCTTGCCCTGATCGCCAACGTTGCAGGCGACGGCCTGCGCAACCTGATGAAGACGAGCTAGGACGTATCCGTGAAGAACTTCGTCCTGTCTCGGCTGGCCGCGATGGTGGCCATCCTCGTCGCGCTCACCGCGGTGATGTTCGTGCTTCAGCACATTTCGCCGATGGACCCGGTCAAGGCGCAACTCGGCGCAAACGCGTCGGCGGACGCTGTCGCCGCCCGGCGGCACGCGCTGGGGCTGGATCAGCCGATGTTGAACCAGTTTTGGAATTACTTGACAGCGGCCGTCCACGGCGATCTCGGAACCTCCTACCGCACCCGGCACCCGGTGAGCAGCGACCTGGGCGACTTCTTCCCGGCGACACTAGAACTGGCGTTGTGCGGGCTCGGCCTGGCGCTGATCCTGGCCGGGCTGTTGGCCTTCGGTACGACGCTGAAGTGGCCGGGCGCGGGTGTGTTGCGGGCCATCCTGTTCACCGGCGCATCGGCACCGATGTTTCTGCTCGGCATCCTCGGGCTGATCGTGTTCTACCAGAAGCTTGGCTGGGTGCCCGCCAACGGCCGGATCAGCGTGCCGGATCCGCCGACCGGACCCACCGGGTTGCTGACGGTTGACGGGCTTCTTTCCGGGCGGTTCGACGTCGTCGCCGACGCACTGCATCACCTGATCCTCCCGGCGGTGGTGATCGCGCTCGGCCCGGCGGTCGCTATCGGACGTGTCCTGCGGTCCAGTCTGCTGACCGACGCCGACAGTGACTACGCCAGAACGGCACGGGCCAAAGGCCTTTCCGAAGGCCGGGTCATGGTCGGCCACGTGCTGCGCAACTGTGTGGGCGGGGCGTTGTCGATGACGGGGCTGCAGGTGGGTCTGATGTTCTCCGGTGTTCTGGTCATCGAGCAGGTGTTCGGCTGGCCGGGCATCGGTCAATACATCGCACAGAGCATCCCGGTGGCCGACTTTCCCGCCATCGCCGGCGTCACGCTGATGCTGGGCGTGCTCTACGTCGTCATCAACACCGCGGTCGACCTGTTGCAGGCGTCGGCAGATCCACGAATCGCAGTCACAGGAGGTTAGGTGCCAACTCAGCGACTTATCGTCGGCAATCCCGTTCTGGTCGTCGTCGACATGCAAGAGGGCGGCGGAATGTCGCCGGCAGAAGCCGGTATTCCGGTCATGTCCGGCCACGCCGAACGGGTCGAGCGGGCCGAGCAGTTGGTCGCCGCGGCACGGGTCGCGGGTGTGCCGGTTGTCTTCTTCCAAGAAGTCCACCGGCCCAGCGGGGTGGACTTCGGGCGCGAACTCGATGGCACCGAGGGCGTGCATTGCGTTGAGGGCCGGCCCGGCACCGACCTGGAGCCGTCACTGCGGCCCCAGCCCGATGAATTCCACATCGTCAAACGGCGCTACTCCGGTTTCATCGGAACGGATTTCGAGATCGTGCTGCGGGGACTGCGCGCGTCGACGCTGATCCTGATCGGTGGGCTGACCGATGTCTGCGTGCACTACACATTCGCCGACGCCCATCAGCGCGACTACTACGTGCGCGTCGTTACCGACTGTGTCGGCGGCTCGTCGCAGTACCTCCACGACGCCGCGCTCGCCGCCATGGAGTACCTGCAGACCGGTGCCCTGCGCACCACCGAGGAGATCCTCACCGCATTCGAAAAGCTCGAACCGACCACCAACCCCTTCCTCGAAGGAGCAGCACGATGAAAAACCGCCTACTCACTTTCGCCGCCGCGGGCGCCGTCGCGATGCTGACCCTGTCGGCCTGCAGTGGTTCGGATTCGAGTGGTGGCACGCCGAACGCGGCGCCGACCGACAAGGTGCTGCACCTGTCGTTCCTGCAGGACCCGGGCCAGCCGCCGGATCCCGACGTGTACTACGCCGGGCAGGGATTGCTGCTGACGACGAACATCTACGAAGGCCTCTTGCAGTTCAAGGGGGGCCAGGCGAAGGCGGAGTTCGAGCCGCTGCTGGCCACCGAATGGACCGCGTCGCCCGACAACAAGGTGTTCACCCTCAAGCTTCGCGAGGGCGTGAAGTTCCATGACGGAACACCGTTCAAGTCAGACGCGGTCAAGGCGTCGTTCGACCGTCGGTTGGCCGTCAACGGCGGGCCGGCGTACATGGTCAGTGAGGTCGAATCGATTACTACTCAAGGGGATTACGGTGTCACGATCACTCTGAAGTCACCCAATTCGGAGTTCCTGGACTATCTCGCGTCACCGTACGGCCCGCGCATGTTGAGCCCGACCGGGTTGCAAAAGAATGCCGGCTCGGATTTTGCCCAGAGCTACCTCACCACTCACGACCTCGGCACCGGCCCGTATACGCTGACGGACGCGCAGGTCGGATCGCATTACGCGATGGCTGTGTTCGGAGAGTACTGGGGTCCAAAGCCGTATTTCGAGAAGGTCGAGATGCCCGTCATCACCGACGCATCCGCGATGCAATTGCAGTTCAACAACGGTCAGCTCGCCGCGATTCTGCATGACCTGCCGTCATCTGCGGTCGAGCAGTACTTGAACAACGACAAGTATTCGCACTACTCGTTGCCCACGATGATGGCGAACTTCGTCTACATCAACCCGAGCAAGGGCATCATGAAGGACCAGGCAACCCGTACGGCGGTGATGCAGGCCATCGACGTCGACCAACTTGTCAAGCAGACATATTTCGGGCGAGGCAAGGTCGGTGCGCAGATGTATCCGCCCTACGTGCTCGCCGCGGAATACGGGAAACAGACTGTGACACATGATCCCTCGGCGCTGACCAAGATCGCCGCCGGGCTGCCGGCCGATCAGAAGTCAGTGACCGTCGGCTTCGACACGAGCAACCCCGACATGCAGCTGATCAGCAACTTGATTCAGACTCAGCTCGCCTCGGCGGGGATCACGGCCAAGGTGCAGGGTTATCCCACTTCGGAGGTCTACGGCTGGATCGGGAACGCCTCGGCGGCACCAGAGATCTACGCCGGGCTGGTATGGCCGGATGCTCCCTCGCCGTACACGTGGGGCCACATCTCGTGGGATCCCGACGGCGGCATCAACTATCTGAGCTGCTCGTCGCCGCGGCTCTCCGCCGCGCTCGCAGAGGGGCTGCCGACCGGTGCGCCGCAAGCGTTCTCGGATGCGGGCACGGAGGCAGCGGCCACCGGGTGCTGGCTGAACGTCGCCGACATCGACGACTTCGTGGTTGCACAGCCGTGGCTGAAGGGAGTCGAACAAGCGCACGCGGTGTCGAACCCGAACTCGTTGCGGGTCGCCGCACTGTCGGTGGGCTGACAGTGGGGAAGGTCCGCAGGATCGTTCTGCTGACGCTCGGCTGGGAGGAGCTGCCGAAGGCGGTGTCGGTCTACGGTGCGCCGCCCGAGCTGCGGATGCGCGAACCGGTGCCGGGCGTGCTGTTGCAGACCGACGGAGGCTGGGTGCTGCTCGACACCGGGTTCAACACCGCGCTGATCCGCGATCCTGCGCTGTACCGCCGGTTCTATCCGACGGTCGAGTACATCCCGGTGCTGCCGGGACCCGGTGAGCCGATTGAAGAGTCGCTGCACGACATTGGCGTCGACATCGACGACATCCACCTGGTCGCGGTGAGCCACCTGCACCACGACCATGCCGGCGGCTTGAAGTTGTTCGCGGGCAAGGTGCCGGTGCACGCGCAGCGCCGTGAGGTCGAATACGGGCTGTCGAATCACCCTGAGCCCGAGCACCACGCGATCGCCCGCATCGACTTCGACGACCCGCGCATCGACTGGCGCCTTGCCGAAGGCGAAGCCGAAATCGCCCCGGGGATTACCGCGGTACCGACCTACGGGCACACGCCGGGACACCAGAGTTTCGTGGTGGAACTGGACGAGTCGGTGGGCGGCGACGGCTTCGTGTTCGCCTTCGACGCCGCCGATCTCACCGAGAACATCGAGCACGAACTCGCGATCGGCGGATACATCGGGGTGAGGCCCGAAGAAACGGTGGAGCCGATCCGCAGGCTCAAGAAGCTGGCCAGCGACAAGGGTTACCAGCTGATCCCGGGCCACGATCCGCACGTGTGGCCCGAGCTGACCCGCCACTTTCACGACCGGTTCGGACCGGTGACACGGTAATCATGGCTGTGCTGATGGTCGAGTGCACCGGGTTATGGCGTCGCACCCTGCTCGTCGAAGCCGATGGATCGCGCGACACCGGCACGGAGGTCCACTGGCTGCAGGGCCTCACCGCGTACGTGGACACGCGCGGATTCGCGGGCCGCCTGGACCAGCACGGAGACGTCTTCGAATGGAGCCGGTTCATAGGCCCGCGCTTGTGCGGCAGTGACTTCGAGGCCAATGGCGTCCGATGGAGGGTAGAGGAGAGCGAAGGAGATGTGCAGTTATGAGTGGCGCAACGTCATTCACATCGGTACCGGTCGTCGATATCAGTGGTTTGCGCTCGGCTGATCGGGCGGAGCGTGAGCGAGTGGCGGCCGATGTTGGCAAGGCGGCCCGCGAGGTCGGGTTTCTCTACGTCAGCGGCGCCGACGTGGACGACGCGTTGTTCGACCGCCTGCTGGTGGCGACCGAAGAGTTCTTCGCGCTACCGGTCGAAGAGAAGATGCGGTCGTACATCGGGATGTCCAAATGCCATCGGGGCTACGTGCCCGTCGGCGAGGAGGGGGTGGAAACCGGAACTCCCGACCTGAAGGAGGCGTTCGACACCGCGCTGGACCTGCCCGCTGACGATCCCGACTATCTGGCCGGCAACCCGATGCTGGGCCCGAACGTGTGGCCGGACCTACCGGGCTTCGCCGAGGCGGTGACCGAGTACTACCGCGCGGTGCTCGACGTCGGCCACCGGCTGCTGTGGGCGTTCGCGGTGGCGCTGGGGGAGGACCCGGACACCTTCTCCCGCCACGCGACCAAGACACCGAGCCAGCTGCGGCTGGTGCATTACCCGTACAACCCCGACGCCGAGGACGGCCAGGGCATCGGCGCGCACACCGACTACGAGTGCTTCACGCTGCTCAAGCCGACCGCGCCGGGCCTCGAAGTGCTCAACGGCGCCGGTGAGTGGATCGACGTGCCGCCGGTGCCCGGCACGTTTGTGGTGAACATCGGCGACATGCTGGAGCTGTGGACCAACGGCGCCTTCGTCGCGACCAGCCATCGGGTGCGCAAAGTCGTCGAGCAACGATACTCGTTCCCGTTGTTCTTCAACGTCGACTACCACACCGAGGTGAAGCCGTTGCCGCAGTTCGCATCTCGCGATGACAAGATGCGGCCGACCCTGCGCGCGGGCGAGCACCTCTTCGCGCAGACCGCCCAGTCGTTCACCTACCTGCGGAACCGCATCGACAGCGGTGAGCTTGTCCTTCCCGAGGGCTCGCTGGAGATGGGGTCGTTCGGCCAGCAGGCGCTGCAGAATCGGAACTGAGCGTCTTACCAGACGCGCACCCAGTCGACGAGCATGCCCGCCGGATAGGTACCGGGCCCAGGATCGCCGCCACCCGAGCCACTCACCGCAAGATTCAACACCGGAAACATCTTGCAGTCGGGAAAGTTGAACGGCCAATACTCGAGGGAATTGGCCGGCACGCAACTCGCTTCTGGCAACATAGCGGCGTGTTCGGCAGGGAGTCCTGATGAGACCGCGACTGGCTGTGTTGGACCCCGTCATCGTTGGAGTGCTGGCCGCCGCAGTGAGTCTGGGCGGCGCGGGCCGTCCGTCTTTCTGGTACGACGAGGCCGCAACTATTTCGGCCTCATACAGTCGTTCTCTGAGCCAGTTGTGGCAGATGTTGAGCAACGTCGACGCCGTGCACGGCCTGTACTACCTGTTCATGCACGGCTGGTTCACCGTCTTCCCGCCCACGGAGTTCTGGTCCCGCGCGCCAAGCGGTCTGGCTGTCGGCGGCGCGGCGGCCGGCGTAGTGGTGCTGAGCAAGCAGTTCTCGTCTCGCACCGTCGCGGTGAGCTCCGGGGTAATCTGTGCGATCTTGCCTCGGGCAACGTGGGCAGGCATCGAGGCTCGCCCGTATGCATTTTCGATGATGGCCGCCGTATGGCTGACGGTGCTGCTCGTTCACGCCGCGCGCGGTGACAACGCTTGGGTCTGGCTGGCTTATGGGATCGTCCTAGCGACGTCGATTCTGCTCGACATTTATCTCGTGCTGTTGTTGTTGTCGCACATCGTTTTCATCTGCCTCTACCGGCGCAGGCGACCGGTCCTTGTGCGGTTCACCATCGCGTCGGTTCTGGCGCTTTGTGTTGTGACGCCGCTTGTGGTCGAGGCAATCGGTCAAAGGCATCAGATCATCTGGGTCGCACCGATTGGGCGCCGGACGATCGAAGACGTGGCAGTTCAACAATATTTCGAGAGAAGCCCGCCGTTCATGATCGTGTCGGCACTGGTCGTGGCGGCGGCTATTGTCTTGTGGCTATTCACATCCGCGCAACTGGCGCAGGCAGATCGTCAACTTCTGACCTTGGCGATCGCATGGATTGTGATACCGACCGCGCTTATCCTGATTTGGTCGGCGTTGGTTCACCCGATCTACACGCCTCGCTACTTGTGCTTCGCCGCACCGGCGATGGCACTGGTTTTGGGTGTCTGCATTGGCGCATTGGCTGTTAGGCCATGGATAGCGGCGGCTATCGTGGCTGCTTTCGCTTTGGCCGCAGGACCGAATTATCTTCTGGTGCAACGCGGTCCGTACGCGAAATACGGAATGGACTACAGCCAAGTGGCCGATCTGATCACTGCGAAGGCTGCGCCGGGTGATTGTCTACTTGTGAACGACACGGTGACCTTCATGCCTGCCCCCATGCGACCCTTGTTGGCGGCGCGCCCTGACGCCTACCGGAAGCTGATCGACCTCAGCCTGTGGCAACGAGCGACGGACCGCAACGACGTCTTCGACACCAACCTCATACCGGAGGCTAGCGCCGGGCCGTTGAGCGACTGCCACGTCGTGTGGATCATCACCGAAGCCGACAAGTCAAGGCCCGCTCACGAACAGCACCCACTGTTGCCGCCCGGTCCACTATTCGGAGGCACCCCCGCGTTCTCGGTTCCACGCGACCTGGGGTTCCGGCTTCTGGAGCGCTGGCAGTTCAACCTGGTTCAGGTCATCAAGGCGGCACGATAAGCGCCGAAGCGTCTACCAGACGCGTATCCAGTCGATGAGCATGGCCGCCGGGAAGTTACCCAGGGCAGGATCGCCGGCGCCAGGCCCACCGACCGCAAGGGTGAACATCGGATTCAGCCAATAGCCGGGATTGTTGAACGGCCACCGCCAGTCGTCGGGTCTGCCGGAGACCTGTATGGGCTTCGGCGGCACGCTGAAGTACGGTTGCGCACCGTCAACGTAGTCCCGCCAGAATTTGAAACCGTCCTCGTCCCACCGCATTCGCCAGTTGTGCCACCCGCCGTCGACCAATTCGGGGATTGATTTCCCCTCCCATGTCTTCCCGTTGGATGCTGCGTGGACTGTGGATCCCGCAGGCCAGCTCCCGTTCCCGTACCACTCGAAAATGTCGACCTCGCCGTCAGGCAGGGGATCCTCATGCACCGCCCAGAACGCGGGCCAGAGGCCAGGGGTCAGGCAGTCGAGCTTGATTCGCGCTTCCCACGTCTGGCCGATCAGGCCCCTCCAATCGCCACGCAGTTTGCCGCTGTAGTACTGGCCGAATTCCTGGGTGGCGAGCAGGACGAGATTGGAGTTGCCGTCGAGGAACACGTTTCGGCGATCGTCGCGGTATTGCCCCGCGACCGGCGGGAACACGTCGTCCTGCCAGCTCTGCACCGTCCACTTCGCCGGATCGGGGCCTGCACCGAGCGGGCCATCGAACTCGTCCTGGAAAATGTAGGTCGAGGATTGGCCACTGGGCGGCGGCTGTCCGTGGGCTTTCGGGATGGGGAGCGCGGCCGCCAAGAGGCCGATCCCGGTCATCATCATCATGTTGCGACGATCCATCTGCGGCACAGATGCACCGTAATAGTAGAAACCGAAAATCGTGCGCTATTTCGCGGCGCGCCTTCTTTTACGCTGGTCACCATGCCAAAACTCAGTGCAGGTCTGCTGCTGTTCCGGTTCGGTGGGGACGGCGTCGAGGTGCTGCTCGTTCATCCCGGGGGCCCATTCTGGGCACGCAAGGACGATGGCGCGTGGTCGGTTCCGAAGGGGGAGTACATCGAGGGTGAAGACCCGTGGGCCGTCGCGCAGCGCGAGTTCCTCGAAGAACTCGGTAAGACGCCACCCGAGGGCGCGCGCATCGACCTCGGTTTGATCAAGCAGCCGGGCGGCAAGGTGGTCACCGTGTTCGCCGTTCGCGGCGACCTCGACCTCGACGGCACGTTCAGCAATACCTTCACGCTGGAGTGGCCGAAGGGATCAGGAAACGTTAGGGAGTATCCCGAAGTCGACCGCGCCGACTGGTTTCCCGTCGACGAGGCGCGGTCGAAGCTGCTGAAGGGTCAGCGGCCGCTGCTCGACCACCTGTTGGATGCTCTCGAAGCCGGCGAACCGGGCGGGTCTCGATAGCGTTGATGGTGAGCGCACGTCCGTGGATCCGCCAGCCCGCCCGCGTCCGCAGGTATTCGTCGTCGTAGCGCAGGTGCCACACGAGGTCGCTGGCCTTCCCGTCGGAGACCGTCCAATGGTGAGCGATGCACGTGATGCGGCCCAGCGCGTAGTCAGCATCATCGCCGGCGGCATACACTTCCCCGACGATCGCGTGTTCGGTTCGGGCTACAGCGGCCAGCGCGGCCAGTGCCTTACGCACGCCGTCGCGTCCGTGGTGATGGCGCACTGGCTCAAGGGATCGGGGAGGGTCTGGCAACCGCAATTCCGCTGTGTCGGTGAATAATTCGACCACGTCGTTGAAGCGGCGGTCGTCGACGGCCGACGCATACAGGTGAACCAGGTCGCTCAACGCCAACCGGTCGAACGCGTTCAGGCTCATCGCGTCAGTAACAACCTTTCCGCGCACGCCGACAACACGTCCTTGGCCTCCTCGACGTCGGTTACGGGTGGCATCGCGAGCACGACGCGGTCCGCGCCGAGTCTCGCGAGTTTGTCCGCGCGGTCGGCGTCGATCTTTGTCACCAGATGCCCCAGCGAGAGTTCCAGGGCATCCGGATCGCGTCCGACCTCGCTCGCCTCGTCACGCATCAGCGAGATCAGCGCCGCCAGTTCGGGCCCGCCAACGCCGAGCGGCTGGAAGCCGTCGCCCAAACGCCCGGCACGACGGGCAGCTGCGCGGCTGTGTCCACCGATGTGGATTGGCAAGCCCGATCCCGCAACGGGTTTGGGATAACACATTGCATGGTCGAAGTCGAAGAACTCACCGTGGAAACTAACTCCGTCGGGAACATTCGCCCACAGGGCGCGCATCACCGCAAGCTGCTCGTCGGCGCGCGGGCCTCGGCTGTCGAACGCGGCCCCGCACGCTTCGATCTCCTCCTTCAGCCAACCCATTCCGACGCACAGCCGGACCCTACCGCCCGACAGAGCATCGACGGTCGCCACCCGCTTGGCGAGGCCAACGGGATGGTGATTGGGCAACACCAGAACACCGGTGGCAAGTCCTAGGCGCTCCGTCAGGCCGGCCAGAAACGCAAGCAGGTCAAGGGGATCCGGCACAGGACAGTCCGCGGGCAGCTCGACCCGTCCCGACTCGTCATAGGGGTACAAGCTGTCGTACTGCGCCATCAGCACGGTGTGCTCGACTACGGCAATCGACTCGAAACCGCAGGCCTCGACGTGCTGCGCGAATGCCGCCATCCATGCGGGATCGGCGGTGACCCGGGCCGCGACCGGCGCGACGACGGCGAATTTCATGGCAGCGGAGGCAAGCCGTTGCTGCGGCGGATGTCGTCACGGCATTCGCGCCGGGTCTGGCCGGTCTGCTCCATGCACACCCGCACCGGAGACTCCTCCTCGAAGGGCAACGGTTCGTCCGTCTGCGCGGTGGTGACCGTCGGGCTCGGAATGTCGCCCTGGTTGAGCGACCAGATCGAGGCGCCGGTGGTCTGCAGCGTCGAGCAGTAGGCGGTGGCCCCGTCGGCCGTCGTGCCGATGCTGCCGGCGGGCGAGCAGTTGGCGCCGATCACCGCGACGGGCGCAGCGGCCGGCGATGTAGTGGTCGTAGGCGTCGGCGTCGGCGTCGGCAATGGTGGCGGGGGCGGCGGAGGGGCAACGACGGTCGTGGTCGTCGGCGCCTTCGCCGTCGGGGCGGCCGGTTCGGGGCGGTCGGCGCGACGAAACTCAAGGACCTAGGCCGGCGGCGGGGTGCCCGCGCCCGGGGCGCCCTCGATGGGGACGACGGGCGTCGGGGTCACCGTGGTCACGCCGTTGGAACCGACCGTGGGCCCGCCAGCCGGGCCCATTTCGGCCAGCGTGTCGGCGGCCTCCTGGCTGCAGTCGAGCATCAGCAGCATCCTGCCCTCGGAGGTCACCTTCTGCTGATCGACGAGGCACTGCGCCTGCGGCAGGGCACTGCCGAACGAGCCGCCGAAGTAAGCTTTCACGCCTTGGCTCTTGAGGAGCTGCAACGCCTTGTTGTACGGCTCGCCGACCACGTTGTACGAGGTCATGTCCGACGGCTGCGACAATGCAACACCCGCGCCGATCAAGTGCGACCGAGCCAGCGACGCTAGTGCCCCGGCTCCGAGCACAACGATCTTCTTCACGTGATCTCTCCTAAGTCGGTGCAGTGCGAACATATCGCAGGCGTGACAATTGTGAAACCGGTGGCGATCCGTTTTCCGTTACACCGGCGGCTGGATCTGCGCTTTCATGGCGCCGGCCAGGGTCGCCGCCCGCGGGTCGCGGAACACGTCCTCGAGCAGCAAGTTCTGCCCGTCGGGACCGGACAGCGGCACCCGCCAGTTCGGGTATTCGTCGGTGGTGCCCGGCTGATTCTGGGTTCGCAGATCACCCACCGCATCGGCCAGCGACAGCGCCAGCAGCTTCGACGGCGTGCGGCCCAGATATCTATAGAGCGCCATTACCACTTGATCGACGGCGGGGTCACTCTCGTCCTTGCCCAGCAGTCCGACCTTGCGCAGCTCGTCCAGCCACGCCCCCTGCTGACTCCTGTCGCTGGCCAGTTCCTCGGCGGCCGGACGGGTCAGCAGCCCGAGTTGTTCGCGCAGCCGGACGTGTTCGCCCGCGAGGTAACCGGCCGTGGGCGGCAGGTCATGGGTGGTCACCGACGACAGGCAGTACTCGCGCCACCGGTCGGCCGCCAGCGGGCCGCCGTCGCGGTCGCGATCCAGTTCGAACCACAGGATCGACGTGCCGAACAGGCCACGCTCCCGCAGGTAGTCGCGCACCCACGGCTGCACGGTGCCCAGATCCTCGCCAACGACGACGGCGCCTGCCCGGTGCGCCTCCAGCGCGACGATGCCGATCATCGCCTCGTGGTTGTACCGCACGTAGGTGCCCTCGGTCGGCGGCGAGCCCTTCGGGATCCACCACAGCCGGAACAACCCGATGATGTGGTCGATGCGGACCCCGCCCGCGTGCCGCAGCACCGCGTTGACGAGGGCGCGGAAGGGCCCGTAGGCCTGGTTGACCAGCTGATCGGGCCGCCACGGCGGCTGGGACCAATCCTGGCCGAGCTGGTTGAACTCGTCGGGCGGCGCGCCTGCGGTGACGCCGAGCGCCAGCACGTCCTGCAGCGCCCAGGCATCGGCGCCGTTCGGGTCAACCCCCACCGCGAGGTCGTGCATGACGCCGAGGTTCATGCCCGCCTGTACGGCGGTGGCCTGCGCCGCGGTGAGCTGGTCGTCGAGCTGCCACTGCAGCCAGCGGTGAAAGTCGACGGTGTCGGCGTGGTCGGCGGCGAACTCGGCGATGGCGGCGTTGGATGGATGCTGCAGTTCCTCCGGCCACCGATGCCAGTCGCTGCCGTACTCCTCGGCCAGCGCGCACCAGATGGCGAAGTGATCGAGGCTGCGGCCCTCCCGGTCGCGGTAGGCGGCGTACGCGAGCTCCCGGCCGGCCGATCGCTCGACCAGGTAGACGGTTTCCAGCGCCGCGCGCTTGACCTTCCATACGGCGTCACGGTCGATCAGTTCGGCCCGGTCGGCACGCGCCTGCACCTCGGTGCGCGCCTTGCGGATTCGGCCGCGGTGACGAACGTAGGCGAACTCGGGAATCGCTTCCACCCGCAGGTACAGCGGGTTGACGAAGCGGCGCGACGTCGGCAGGTACGGCGAGGGCTCCATCGGCGCGGTCGGCGCCGCGGCGTGCAGTGGGTTGACCAGAACAAAGCCCGCGCCGTGCCTGGACGCCGACCACACCGCAAGGTCCGCGAGATCCGTCAAATCTCCTATGCCCCAGGATCTTTGCGAGCGAACGCTATACAGCTGGGTGGCCAGGCCCCAGGCGCGATTGCTGCCGAGCCTGGCGGGCAGTTCGAGTGACGCGGGGGACACGATGACGAGCGTGCTGGTGTCGAACGAGCCGACCTGAAGATGCAACTCGTGGTATCCGAGCGGCAGGTCGCCGGGCAGCTCGAAGGTGGCCTCGCCGACCCATCGGCCGTCGAGATCGTATGGGGCCCTGTTGTTCTCCAGCTGGCGCAGGCCGGTCCGGACGGTGCCATCCTCGAGCCGGATCCAAAGACGCACCGGGTCGCCGTGGGTGACATGCACCCAGAAGGACGACGCGGTGCCCGCCCGGCCGACGATCGTCGGGGGCAGCGAGCGCGCCCAGTGGTCGCGGTCGTGGGCGGCGAGCGCGGCCGCCCGCTCGTCGTCGGTCGCGGCGGAGACGCCGAGGGCGTCAAGCACGGCGATCAGCGTGGATTCGGCCACGCCCGCGTCCTTGCCGGTCCAGTCCTGGTATTCCGTTGCAACGCCGTAGCGGCGCGCCAACTCGACCAGCGACGGGGCCAGCTCAGTCATGCGGCCAATCTTGCCCGTTCTCAGTCGACATCGCGGATCAACAGGTCGTCCCAGGTGTCGCGGCGGACCACGAGCCGGGCATTCCCATTGCGCGCGAAGACCACCGGAACGCGGCGGGCCCCGTTGTATTGGTTGGACATCGTGTAGCAGTACGCGCCGGTCACCGGCACTGCCAGCAGGTCACCCACCGCGGGATCGCGCAGCGGCACACCGTCGACGAGCTGGTCGCCGGATTCGCAATGCCGGCCGACCACGCTGACCATCTCTCCACCGCCCACGCGGTCGACGATCGTCGCCTCGAACCGCTGCCCGGTCAGCGACACCTCGAGGTTGTCGGCCATGCCGCCGTCGACCGCGACATGGACGACGACGCCCCGCTTGATGGTCGTGGCGCGGTACACCGTGCATGCACTGGTGGCGACCATGCTGCGACCCGGCTCGACGATGATGCGGGCGCCGGCGGGCAGCAGCGCGCGGGCCTGCGTCACCATCGCGTCGGCGTACTCGTCGAGGCTCGGCGGCTGCTCGTCGTAGGTGTAGCGCACACCGAGCCCGCCGCCGAGGTCGTAGACCTCGAAGGTGCCGAGCTTGGCGATGGGTTCGACCGCGGCCGCGAGTTGTTCGACGTTGAGCAGCTGGGAGCCGACGTGCGTGTGCACGCCGTCGAGCCGCATCTTGGAGCTGCGTTCGATCCGCGTGATCGCTTCGCGGGCGTCCTCCGGCAGCAGCCCGAACTTCGAGCCGGCGTGGCCAGTGGCCTGCGACGCGTGGGTGGCCGCCTCGACGCCGGGGATGACCCGCACCAAACACGGCTGCTGCTGCCCGGGCGGAACGATGCGCTCCAGTCGGTCGATGTCGTCGAAGTTGTCGACGACGACGAGCCCCACGCCGCGCCCGACGGCCAGCTCGAGCTCCTCGTCGCTCTTGGCGTTGCCGTGCAGCACCAGCCGGGCCGGATCGGCGCCGGCCTTGATCGCGGTCAGGATCTCACCGCCGCCCGCGACGTCGATGTGCAGACCCTCTTCAACCATGACCCGCTGAACGGCGGTGCACGGGAACGACTTTGATGCGAACGCCACATCACATCGCTGCCAGCGACTGCGGAACGCCGCGAGATAGTCGCGGGCCCGCTGCCGCAGCGCATCCTCCGAGACGACGATGGCCGGGGTGCCGAACTGCTCGGCCACGTCGTCGAGTCGGCAACCACCGACCATCAGGGTGCCGTCGCTGTCCAGTCGGGTCGCCGGCGGGAAGAGGCCGATCAACTCGTCGGTGGTCGCCTCCGTATGGATCGTCATCCGCTCAGAGTGCCACCGGTTCGTCGAGTGTGAACTCACTGCGAAAAAGTTCTCGAAATCTCGCAGTGGTTGCACGTTCGCGGCGGTGCTAGTCTGTCTGTAATGATCCCTACAGACCGTCCCACCAAGAGGCAACAGCAGGGCGAGCAGTCGCGCGAGCTCATCCTCGACGCCACCGAGCGGCTGATGGCCACGCGGGGATACGCCGCCACCTCGATCAGTGACATTCGCAAGGCGTGCGGCCTGCCACCCAGCTCCATCTACTGGCATTTCGGCTCGAAGGAAGGGGTGCTCGCCGCGGTCATGGAGCGCGGTGCCCGGCGGTTCTTCGCGGCGATCCCGACCGAGGGCCCCGCTGCACGACGGCTGGATGTGTTGGCGGACCTGCAGTCGCAGCACCCCGACTTTCTGCGGCTCTTCTACGTGCTGTCGCTGGAGCGCAGCGACGACCCGGCCGTGGCCGAGGTGGTGCGGCGGGTCCGACACACCGCGGTCGCGCGGTTCCGCGATGCGATCGCCGATCTGCTTCCGGTCGATACGCCACCGTCGAAGGCCGACCGCGTCGTCACCGAACTGACCGCGCTGGCCGTAGCGCTGTCCGACGGCGTCTTCTTCGCCGACCACCTCGAACCCGATACGACGGACGTCGAACGGATGTACCGGCGGCTGTTTCAGGCCCTCGCGGCAATGATCCCGATTCTGTTGGAGGAGAAGTGAGCACGAGAACCGCGATCATCACCGGCGCGAGCGCTGGCCTGGGGCTCGAGTGCGCACGCGCGCTGCTCGCAAGCGATGCGTCCTGGCACGTTGTCCTCGCGGTGCGCGACCCGGCACGCGGGGCGGCCGGGGTGGCTGAGCTCGGCGAACCGGAGCGCTGCACAGTCCTCGAGATGGATCTCGCGTCGTTGCGGTCGGTGCGGGGCTTCGTGGAAACCGTGCGGGCCGCCCAGCTTCCGCCGCTACATGCGATCGTATGCAACGCGGGCATCCAAGTGGTGTCGGGAACCGAGATGACCGACGACGGCGTCGAGACGACCTTCGGCGTCAACCATCTCGGTCATTTCGCACTGGTACAGGGCCTTCTCGACGACCTGGACCGGCCGGCGCGCATCGTCTGCGTCAGCAGCGGCACGCACGACCCGGCCAAGCACACCGGCATGCCTGCGCCGTATTACACCTCCGCCGCCGACCTCGCGCACCCACCGGCCGACGCATCCGCCGGGGACGGCCGTCGCAGGTACACCACATCCAAGCTGTGCAATGTGCTCTTCGCCTACGAACTCGACCGCAGGCTCGGCCACGGCGAACAGGGCGTGACCGTCAACGCGTTCGATCCCGGCCTGATGCCGGGCTCCGGTCTGGCCCGTGACTATCCGCCGCTGCAACGGCTGGCGTGGCGATACCTGCTGCCCGCCCTTCGCGTCCTGCCGGGCGTTCGCAGCACCCGCACATCCGGCCGCTATCTCGCAGCGCTCGCGGGCGACGCCCGATTCGACGGCGTCACCGGCCAGTACTTCGCCGGCAGCAAGCCGATCCGGTCCTCGGCCGACTCCTACAACCGCGGCAAGGCGCTTGACCTCTGGGAGACCAGCGAACGGCTGCTGACCCACGTGGCCAAGTGACGGCGATGAGCGCTTGCGCGAAGAGCAGACGGCACAGCCTATTTCGGTAATGTCCGGTGTTATGGCGCCCGGACGGCTCGACGTGGCCGAGGCGCAGAACCGACGGGCCCGGATCGCGGTCGCCGCGCTCTTCTTGACCAACGGTGCGATCTTCGCCAACCTGCTGCCCCGCTACCCGGAGATCAAGACCGACCTTGCGCTGTCCAACGCGGTCTACGGCGCGGCGATCGCGGCGTTCTCCGGTGGCGCGCTGGTCGCCGGGCTGACCGCGGCGGCGCTGATCCGGCGCTACCGCTCGTCACGGGTGGCGGTCGTCGGCACCATCGGCCTCGGGGCGTTCGTGGTCGTCGCCGGCCTGGCCTCCTCGCCGGTCATCCTCGCCGCGGCGTTGTTCATCGCCGGTGCATCCGACGCGATCACGGATGTCGCACAGAACGCCCACGGCCTGCGGGTGCAGCGAATCTACGGCCGGTCGATCATCAACTCGTTTCACGCGGTGTGGGCGGTCGGCGCGATCCTCGGCGGGTTGATGGGCGCGGCCGCGATTGCGCTGCAGATTTCGCGTGCAACACATTTGGCGATCGCGGCGGTCGTGTTCAGCGCCGTCGTCCTGATCGCATACCCGTATCTGCTGCGTGGCCCCGACCACGACGACCATCCGTCCGCGCGGTCGGCGGGCGGGGGAGGCGCCGGTCTCGCCGTGTACGCAACCCTGCTCGCGCTGGTGGTCATCGCGATCGCCGCGGCGACCGTCGAGGACGCCGGAAGTTCGTGGGCCACACTGTATTTGCGCGACAGTCTTGGCGCTCCGGGGGCGGTCGCGGTGTTTGGCTACGTCGCGCTGGTCGGTTTCATGTTCGTCGGGCGGCTGATCGGGGACCGGCTTGTCGACCGGTTCGGTGAACGTGCGGTCGTTCGGGCCGGCGGCTTCGTGACTGCCGCCGGAATGGGATGTGCGCTGGCCTTTCCCACGGTCCCCTGGACGATCGCCGGGTTCGCGGCCGCGGGGCTTGGCGTCGCCACCATCATTCCGGCTGCGATGCACGGCGCCGACCAACTGCCCGGCTTGCGCCCGGGCACCGGGCTGACGGCGGTGACGTGGCTGATGCGGGTGGGCTTCTTCGGGGCACCGCTGATCGTCGGGGTGATCGCCGACGCGACGACTCTGCGGGTCGGGCTACTGTCCGTTCCGGTGGCGGGCGTGGTGGTGATGGCGCTGGCCGGTGCGCTCAGTGCACGACGCCCGCCGTTTCGATCGTGAGCACGCCGGCCACGATGAGCGCGATGCCCAGCGCCATGACCCAGGTAAAGGGTTCTTGGAACAAGACTCGGGCGATGATCGCGACCAGCGCGACACCGCAGGCGGTCCACACGCCGTACGCGATACCGACGGGCATGCCCAGCGAGAGCGAGATCCACAACAGGTAGAAGGACACCAGGTAGCCCACGACGACCGGCGCGATCCAGGCCTTCCTCCGGAAGCCGTCCGAGGCGCGCAGGGAGAGGGTCGCGACGACCTCGACGGCGATCGCGCACGCCAGTGCCAGCCACATCACGGCGTCGACCGCTCCGCGCCGGAACGTGACCCGAACTCGACCAGCAGCACGCCCGCAATGATCAGCGCGATACCCGCCACGATCGGCCAGGTGAAGGGATCACCGAAGATCGCGGCAGCCAGCACCGCAGTAGCCGCGGTGCCCGACGCGCCCCAGATGCCGTATGCGACGCCGACGGGCATGCCGGTCCGCAACACCAGCGTCAGCAGCACGAACGAGCCAACATAGCCGGCGACGACGACGATCAGCCACGCCGAATGGTCTTGGGATGCGCGCAAAGACAGCGTCGCCGCAACCTCGACCGCGATGGCCGCGAAGAGCAGCGCCCACTTTCGCACCCGACCAAACTATCCGACGGCGCGCTCCACCCTGCGCCGCGACCCGGCGCCGTTTGCTGTTCGCCCATGACGAAGCCGCTGATCACAGGGATCGTCGGTGCGCGCGAGTAGCGTGGTGAGGTTGCGTCCCATCAGATCAAAGGAGCCCCCATGACGGATCCCCGGCGCTCGCTCATTGCTGTCCTGCTCGACCGCTCCGGCTCGATGGAGACCATCAAGGCCGATACCGAAGGCGGCTTCAACGCATTCATCGGCAAGCAGCGCGGGCAATCCGGCGACGTGCGGGTCACGCTCGCGCAGTTCGACACCCACTACGACGTCGTCTATGCGAACCGCCCGATCGATGAGGTGCCGCCGCTGGACCTGCAGCCGCGGGGAGTGACGGCGCTCTACGACGTGGACCGGCGAGCCGCCCAGAGCGAGTCGGCGTGACGGTCGTCGACACCACCAACGGCCCGGTCCGCGGTGTCGATGACGGAACCGTCAAGGTCTGGAAGGGAATTCGCTACGCCGCGGCACCGATCGGCGAGCTGCGGTGGCAGGCGCCCCAGCCGCCGCAGCGCTGGTCGGAACCGGCGGATGCGACCAAGGTCGGACCGGTCTGCCCGCAGCCGACCGACCCGAGGATCCCCATCGATCTGGGTGCGCCGCAGGGTGACGACTGCCTGACCCTCAACGTGTGGGCATCGTCGGACACCGAGGCGGGGGACCGGAAGCCGGTCATGGTGTGGGTCCACGGCGGCGCCTACATCCTCGGTTCGGCGAGCCAGCCGCTCTACCACGGTCGCGTCCTGGCCGCCGGCGGTGAGGCCGTGATCGTCACCGTGAACTACCGGCTGGGCGCGTTCGGGTTCCTCGATCTGTCGTCGTTCGACGGCCGGTTCGACACCAATCTCGGGCTGCGCGACGTGCTGTTCGCGCTGCGGTGGGTGCGGGACAACATCGCCGCATTCGGCGGGGATCCCGAGCGCGTCACGTTGTTCGGAGAATCCGCCGGCGGCGGTGTCGTCACCACGCTGCTGGGCAGCCCGGCCGCCGCCGGACTGTTCTCCGCCGCGATCGCGCAAAGCTCACCGGCCACGTCGATCTACGACACCGGCCGCGCCCGCCGCGTCGCAGAGCAGTTCCTCGACCGGCTGGGCGTCGGCCCGGACGACGTCCATCGCTTGCCTGACGTGCCGGTCGGCGCGGTCCTCGCCGCCTCCAAGCGCGTCTTCGACGAGGTCCCGGTCCGCAACCCGGGCACGCTGGCGTTCGCCCCGATCGTCGACGGCGACGTCGTCCCGGACTATCCGGTCAAACTGGCCCGCGAAGGCCGGACGCATGCGGTCCCGTTGATCATCGGCACCAACAAACACGAGGCCGCGCTGTTCCGTTGGATGAAGTCGCCGCTTATGCCGATCACCCCGGTGGCGATCAGAGCGATGTTCGCCGAGATCGCCGCCGAACAGCCGAGTCTGCAGTTGCCGAGCGAGGCCCAGATTGGCACCGCCTACCGAGGCCGAGCCAAGGTCAAAGGCATGGGCGTGGCACGCGATATCGGTTTCCGGATGCCGTCCATCTGGTTCGCGGAGGGCCACAGCGCGGCTGCGCCCGTCTACCTGTACCGCTTCGACTTCGCCACCCCGATGCTGCGGCTGCTGCGCCTCGGCGCGGCGCACGCCACCGAGTTGCCGTACGTGTGGGGCAATCTCGTTGCCGGGCCGAAGGATCCGACGTTCAAGCTGGGCGGGCTCAAGGCCGGCACGGAGGTGTCGGCGCGAATCCGGGCCCGCTGGCTGAATTTCGCCGTCGCCGGCGAGCCCTCAGGTCCGGCGGGCCAACCGGAATGGCGGCCGTATCGGGCCGACGACCGCAGCGCCCTGGTGATCGGCAAGCAGGACGCCGTGGTCGACGACCTGGACCGTGACCTGCGAAGGGCCTGGGGCGACGAGGTACTCAGTTTTCAGTAAGGCCATAAACCGCCGCTGAATTCAGCGCTACTGTCACGCCGTGACAGTCGACCGACGCATCGACAGGGCCGTCTTCGGCGTGGTCTTCCTGCTGGTGTTCGTGTTCTCCTACGGCGAGGAGATCGTCACCGGATTCTTCGAGGCTATCGGCCGCGAGGAGCACGCGTTGTGGCGCGTCGCGGTGGTCGGTTTCGATGTGTTGGTTCTGGGCGTCACCGGTCTGCTCAAGCGCAGCATCGCCCGTTCCGACGGCGGCGAGCCCCGGCTCTGGCGATGGTGGTGGACCGCAGTCAGCCTCGTGTTGGCCGGCGACGTGGTGCTGTTGGCGACCGGCGAGGATGCGAGCGTCTGGCTCGACATCGCAGCATCGACGCTGTTCATCATCGCGATGGCGATCATCATGATGTCGTCGCTGAACGCCGACCCACTGACACTGTTCAGCTCCGCCAAACGCGCTGCGCAGCCGACCGACTGGCTGCGCGCCCGGGCGGTGGTTCCGCTCGTCATCGGCACCTATGCCGCGTATGTGGGCGCCACGGTGTGGACTGACTACTTCAACATCGATGTGGTCCGCACGCTTGATGACGAGCTCGCGGCGGAGGTGGAACAGCTGTCGCTGTTCGAACGGGAGCTCGTGCTTCGGGAAATATGCGATCCGGCCGTCGACCCGACCTACTTCGAGCAGGTCGCCCAGATCATTCCGCTGCTGCTGATAACGCTGGGCATAGAGTTCGGCTTCTTCCGCGCCACCTTGCGCGAGCCCGCCCAACGGGCCGCGACCGCTGCCACCGTCGCGTTGATGTCGATCGGACTGGTGTTCGCGCTGTCGACGCTGCCGTGGGGCGGTGACGAGTGCGGCGAGATCCTGGAAGCGTGGCACGAGTACTTGACCTTTGTCGTCTCGCTGCAGGCCATCTTCACCGGGCTGGCGACCTTGGTGTGGTTGCTGGTGGTCACTGTGCCTGATGAGGGCGAGACCGACGCGAAAGTTAGACTTGCCCGGGAGGTGCCGGCGTGGACTGGACACGTGCTTTCTCGGACGTGCTGCCGCCGCTCATGCACGATCCCGTGACCTTTGCCATCCCGTTCTTTCTGCTGCTGCTGATCATCGAGTGGGCCGCCGCCCGCAAGCTGGCGCACGTCGAGGCGGAGCGCCCGCCCGCCGGGGCCTACCTCAAACCCGACGCATGGGCCAGCATCTGGATGGGCCTGGTGTCGGTCGGGACCAGTGGGGTCCTCAATTTCATCGCGCTGCTGGCCTACGCCGCGCTCTACGTCTACGTCGCCCCCTGGCACCTGCCGGCCGGCGAGTGGTACACGTGGGTAATCGCGATCGTCGGCGTCGACCTGCTCTACTACGTCTATCACCGGATCGCGCACCGGGTACGCATCTTCTGGGCCACGCATCAGGCTCATCACTCCAGCCAGTACTTCAACTTCGCCACCGGGTTGCGGCAGAAATGGAACATCAGCGGCGACGTCTTCCTGCGGGCGCTGCTGCCGCTGCTGGGCGTCCCACCCTGGATCGTGTTCGCCAGCTTCTCGATCAATCTCATCTATCAGTTCTGGATTCACACTGAGCGCATCGGAAAGCTTTGGCGGCCAATCGAATTCATCTTCAACACACCATCGCATCACCGAGTGCACCACGGCATGGACCAGCAGTATCTGGACAAGAACTACGGCGGAATCTTCATCTTGTGGGACCGGTTCTTCGGCAGCTTCCAGGCCGAAAACGTCCGCCCCAACTACGGATTGACCAAGCAGGTAGACACGTACAACATCTGGAAGCTGCAGACCCACGAGTACGTGGCTATCGCCCACGACGTGCGCCGGGCGACGCGGTGGCGCGACAAGCTCGGCTACATCTTCGGTCCGCCCGGCTGGGAGCCCGCCGAACGGCGTATCAGGGTCGAAGAATCGGCCGAAGTTCGCACCTAAGTCGACGCTCGACGCAGCAGTATTGACCCATGGATGTCAAAGAGGTAATGCTGCCGGGCGTCGGCCTGCGGTTCGAGTTCGAGAACCGCGACGGCGACCGCATCGGCGTGGTGGCCAGGCGCAGCGGTGACTTCGAGGTCGTCGTGTATCCCAAGGACGATCCCGACCAGGCCCAGCAGGTCTTCCGGCTCACCGAGGAGGAGGCCGAAGCCCTGGCCCAGATTCTGGGTGCGCCCCGCATCGCCGAACGGTTTGCCGACCTGACCCGGGAGGTCCCAGGACTCAACGCGGGGCAGGTGGCCATCCGGCCGGGCAGTCCGTTCGTCGACCGGCCGCTCGGCGACACCCGGGCGCGAACCCGCACGGGCGCGTCCATCGTCGCGATCGTCCGCGACGACGAGGTCCTCGCGTCGCCGGGGCCCGCCGAGACCCTGCGAGCGGGCGACGTGCTGGTGGTGATCGGCACCGAGGACGGCATCGCCGGCGTCGAAGACATCGTGGCCAGAGGCTGAGCAGTGCAGATCTCGGCGACGCTGCTGCTCGAGCTCGGCGTCATCCTCACGGTGCTCACCGTGCTGGGGACAGCCGCGCGCCGGTTCGCGCTGTCGCCGATCCCGCTGTACCTGGCCGTCGGCCTTGCGCTCGGCGAAGGCGGTCTGGCGCCGGTTCCGGCCGCCGGTCAGTTTGTCAGCACCGGGGCATCCATCGGCGTGGTGCTGCTCCTGCTCACGCTGGGACTCGAGTTCTCCATCGCCGAGTTCGCCAGCAGCCTGCGCCGCCACCTGCCCTCGGCGTGGGTGGACGTCATCCTCAACGCCGCGCCCGGTGCGATCGCGGGCTGGCTGCTCGGTCTCAGCGGTGTTGGCATCATCGCGCTGGCCGGAGTCACCTACATCTCGTCCTCGGGCGTGATCGCGCGGCTGCTCAGCGACCTGCGCCGGCTCGGTAACCGTGAGACTCCGGCCGTGTTGTCGATACTCGTGCTCGAAGACTTCGCCATGGCGGCGTATCTGCCACTGCTGGCCGTGCTGGCCACGGGCGGAACCTGGTTGCAGGCCCTGCTCGGCGTTGCCATCGCGGTTGCCGCACTGACCATCGCATTCGCCGCGTCGTATCGGTGGGGTCATCACGTCGGCCGGCTGGTGGCGCACCCGGACAACGAACAGCTGCTGCTGCGAATCCTTGGGCTCACGTTGATCGTTGCCGCGCTGGCGGAATTCGTGCACGCCTCTGCCGCGGTCGGCGCGTTCCTCGTCGGCCTCACGCTGGTTGGTGAGTCGGCGGACCGCGCCCGAATGGTGCTGAGCCCGCTGCGTGACCTTTTCGCGGCGATCTTCTTCCTCGCGATCGGATTTTCGGTGGATCCCGCCGACCTGGTGCCGATGCTGCCCGCGGCGCTCGCGCTGGCGGCGGTGACCGCGGTGACGAAGGTGCTGACCGGCCAGTTCGCCGCCCGCCGTGATGGAGTGGCCAGGCCCGGTCAGCTGCGGGCCGGGACCGCGCTGATCGCCCGCGGTGAGTTCTCGCTCGTCATCATCGGGTTGGTCGGCACGTCGATCGAACAGGTCGCCGCGGTGGCGACGCCGTACGTGTTCATTCTGGCCATCGTCGGGCCGGTGCTGACCCGCTTCACCGGCGGCGGGGCGCGGCCGGTTCGCAGAGGCGCCTCTAAAGAGGGTCCCGACGAAAGACCGGCGCCCGGCCTGCTATAGCGTCGCGAATCCATTGCAGCACAACGCGCCCCGCTTCGGCTTCGGTCATCGCCGAGCCGTCGATGATGTTTATCCGCCAACGTTCCCGCGACAGGTCGGTCAACCGCGACCACCGCATGCCCGGCCACCCGCCGGTGGTGAGGACGTGCGGCATATGCGTCGGGTCTTGTGCGTCTTCGGTCACGTCGAGCAGGCAGACCGCGATATCGACGCGCGGGGCCGACGGCGCCCCCAGCACCTCACCCGGCGCGACCGGATCGCCGGCCAGCAGCAGATGCCGGCCCCACTGGCGCCCGAAATGAGCAACAGCACGTCATCCATCTTTTCAGCGTCGGCAAGTGATTTATCGCCGCGATCGGGCGGCACCCCGTAGTCTCCGCCATGTGGAGACAGTGTTTGATGCCCACGTCGACCCAGACCTGGTCGAACGATCGCTTGCGGCAAGCATCTTCGACTCGATGTGGCTCGACATCGCCCGCCCGGATTACCCATCGTTGACCGGTTCGATCACCTGTGACCTGCTGGTCGTCGGCGGCGGCTACACCGGGCTGTGGGCCGCATTGCATGCCGCTCAGCGCAATCCGGATCACCGGATCGTCCTCATCGACGCCAACCGGATCGGGTGGGCGGCATCCGGCCGCAACGGCGGCTTCGTCGACGCCAGCTTGACGCACGGCGTACAGAATGGAAAATCCCGCTGGCCCAACGAGATTGACAAGCTCGAGGTGATGGGACTGGAGAACCTCGATGGCATGCAGGCCGATATCGAGCGGCTCGGGCTCGACGTGGAATGGCAGCGCACCGGGATCCTGTCGGTGGCAACAGAACCGCATCAGGTCGACTGGCTGCAGGAGGGCGCCGCCGAGGGCGAGGGACGCCTGCTTGGCCTGCGAGAAGTCCGCGACCAAGTCCATTCTCCGACCTACCTCGCCGGCCTGTACAGCGCCGACACCTGCGCGATCGTTCATCCCGCCAAACTGGCATTCGAGCTGGCCCGCGCCTGCCAAGAAGCCGGCGTGCGGATCTACGAGCACACCAATGCCAAGCGACTGGACTCCGGCGGCGCCGCCCTGCGCGTCGACACGGGCGCAGCGATCATCACTGGGCGGCGGGCGGTGCTAGCGACAAACGTCTTTCCCAGCCTGCTGCGTCGCAACCGGCTGAGCACCGTGCCCGTGTACGACTACGTGCTGGCCACCGAACCGCTCAGCGACTCCCAGCTCGACCGCATCGGGTGGTGGGAAAGACAGGGAATCGGCGACTGTGCCAACCAGTTTCACTACTACCGCCTGACCAAGGACAACCGGATCGTGTGGGGCGGCTACGACGCGGTCTACTACTTCGGCCGCAGGGTCAACGCCGCGTACGAGGACCGGCCGGCCACTTATCGGCGGTTGGCGTCGCACTTCTTCATCACCTTCCCGCAGCTCGACGATGTCCGGTTCAGCCACCGCTGGGCCGGCGCCATCGACACCAACACCCGGTTCTGCGCACACTGGGGCCTGGCCCGCGACGGCCGGGTCGCGTACGTGAACGGGTTCACCGGGCTCGGCGTGGGCGCGGCCAGGTTCGCCGCGGACGTGTGCCTGGACCTCCTCGACGGCAAACCCACTCCGCGCACCGAGTTGGAGATGGTCCGCAAACGACCGTTGCCTTTTCCGCCCGAGCCGCTGGCCAGTATCGGGATCCAGGCGACGAGGTGGTCGCTGGATCGCGCCGACCACGCGGCCGGACGGCGCAACATACTGCTGCGCACGCTGGACGCGCTCGGGCTCGGATTCGATTCGTAGCTGTATTGCCCACGGCGACATCCAAGATCAGTAAGCTCAGCCGTGCTCAAATGGAAAGGGGCAGCGACGTGGGAGACAGGCTTCAAAAGGGTGAGAAGCTCGAGCGGGGCCAATCGCTTACATCCCGCAACGGGGCGTACACGCTGACGTTGCAGGAGGACGGCAATCTGGTGCTGGCCGCGCGCGGGCAGGCGGTGTGGGCGACGGGCACCGACGGCCAGGACGTGGTGCGTGCCGAGGTGCAGACCGATGGCAACTTCGTGCTCTACACACCGGACAAGCCGGTGTGGCACACCGATACCAAGGGTGCCAAGGATGTTCGACTGCTGTTGCAGGACGACCGGAACCTGGTGCTGTACGGGTTCGACGGTCCCGCCTGGGCGTCGAACACGCAGACCGACGAGGCGCCGCCACCGGCCGCCGCGGAAGCGCCGGAGCCGGAAGTGGTCCCCGCCGCGGTCGAGGAGGCCGCGCCCGCACCCGAACCCGAAGCGACGCCTGCACCACCGCCCCCACCGCCACCGCCGCCCGCCCCGCGGACGTACACGGTCGTCTCCGGTGACACCCTCTGGGCCATCTCGGAGCGCTTCTACGGCGACGGCAGCAAATACCAGCGGATCGCCGACGCGAGCGGAATCTCCAACCCTGACCTGATCCATCCCGGCCAGGTGCTGACGATCCCGTAACTGAGCGACGGGCTCCCTTGGGCCCGAACGCAAATGGGCACCGACCGTTCGCCATACGTTTGAATTGCGCCGAGCGGAACGCCATACACGCAAACCCTTGCTGAGTAGGCTCAGCGGCGTCGTGTTCAAGTCGCCTTAGAAAGGGGTAATGGCGTGGGAGACACACTTACCGAGGGACAAAAGCTTGAGAAGGGGGATCGCTGACCTCCAACAACGGCGCGTACACGCTGACGTTGCAGGAGGACGGCAATCTGGTGCTGGCCGCGCGTGGCCAGGCGCTGTGGGCGACGGGCACCGACGGCCAGGACGTGGTTCGTGCCGAGGTGCAGACCGACGGCAACTTCGTGCTCTACACATCGGACAAGCCGGTGTGGCACACCGACACCAAGGGCAAGAAGGACGTCAAGCTCGTCCTGCAGGACGACCGGAACCTGGTGCTGTACGCCGCGAGCGGGCCGGCCTGGTCGACCAAGACCGAAACCGCCGAACCGCCGCCACCCGAGCCCGAGGCCGCTGCGCCGGAGGTCGCCCCGGCGGCGGCCGAGGAATCGGCTCCGGCCCCCGAGCCGGAAGCGGCACCCGCTCCGCCACCCCCACCGCCTCCGCCGCCGCCCGCTCCGCGGACGTACACGGTGGTTTCCGGTGACACGCTCTGGGCCATCTCCGAGCGCTTCTATGGTGACGGCAGCAAGTACAAGGTGATCGCCGACGCCAGTGGGGTCTCGAACCCTGACCTGATCCATCCCGGCCAGGTGCTGACGATTCCGTAGCTCATTTTCGACGGTGGCCCGGGCCGAAAGGCTCGGGCCACCACTGCTTTACGGATCCGTGCTCTTACGCAAGCGGCTATAGAACCACCACGGTAGCGCCCGCGCACCGTTGGCGTGATCGACGACGGCGACGAACGTGTCGAGCAGGCACGGATCGTGGCGTCGACCGTCGAGGTCACACAGCCGGCGAAACAGCTGCTCCGGGTTCTGCCCGCGCAGGTCGGCGGGCCGCTCGATGCCGAGGCGCATCAGCTTCCTGGCGACGGCGGGCCCGATATTGGGTAGGGTCCGCAGATCGTTTTCGGTCATGTTTCGTTGGTACCGAACGAATTCTGTGTCGTCTTGAACAAATCGGACAATCCGGCGGCAACAGGCCGTCGTTCGGCGGCGGCAATGGACACGTCGTTGCCGCACGCCGCATCCAGCAAGAGGACAGGCGTGTAACGTCGCCGCGCTACCGGACGATGAGCAATTATCTGTGCTGTTGTTGAGTGGTTGCCCTGGCCAGACGGTGATTGTAGGTTCCGTCGCTCGGGTATAGCAGTCCGCAACACACCGGTACCCTGGACACCCTCAACCCCCGAAGATCGGAGGCGACAGTGCGCCGACGATGGCAGCGGTTACTTGCGGCAGCGGCCGCCCCGATCGTCGCGCTGACGCTTCCGTCGGCGCCTGCACAGGCCGACCCGGGCGTGTTGGTCTACCCCGGCATGGAGGTTCTCCAAGGCACCAACGTCTGCACGCTGGGCTACGTCGACCCGCAGATGCGGATCGCGTTCACCGCCGGGCACTGCCGCGGAGACGGGCTGGTGCGCGATAAGGACGGTAGTTTCGTCGGTAACCAGGCGTTCTTCCGCGACAACACCCCCGACGGCGCCACCATCGACACCGATCACCAGATCGCGGATTGGGAAGCGATCGCCCTGGCCCCCGATGTTCAGGTGAACGACATTCTGCCGGGCGGGCGCCAGCTGGTCTCGGACCCGAGCATCGTTCCGGCGCCGGGTCTGCCGGTCTGCCACTTCGGCGTGATCACGGGGGAGAGCTGCGGGACCATCCAGGCGGTGTACAACGGCTGGTTCACGATGGCCAACGGCGTGGTGAGCCAAAAGGGTGACTCCGGCGGGCCCGTCTTTGTGGTCACTCCGGACGGCCGAGCCGCGATCATCGGAATGTTCAACAGCACCTGGGGGCAGTACCCGGCCGCGGTGTCCTGGCAGATCGCCAGCCAGCAGGCCCGCGAGGACGTCATCTCTGCTGCTTCCGGAAGCTTCGGAGCGCCGCCGCCACCCCCAGTGCCTTAGCGGAGAAGCTCGAACACCGGGATCGACGGTGCGGCGACACGCATTTCGTCGTCGGTTGACTGCGGTGTCAGCCCGCCGACGTGGCCCTTGACTTCCCAATACCAGCGGTCGAGGTAGCGCTTCAGCAGCTCCGGCTTTGTCTCGTCGGAAACCTCGGCGATGCGGACCTCACGGGTGCGCCAGCGCGGACCCATCTCGACGGTGCCCGCGGCCCGCGCGTTGCGCGCCCACTGCGTGTTGCCGCGCGGCGACACGACGTAATCGCGGCCGTCGACGGTCAGCAGGTTGATCACCACGCCACGGAGCTTGCCGGTCTTTCTGCCGCGCACCCGCAGGGCCCGGGTGCCGGCGATGCTCACGCCCGCCTCGGCCAGCCACCGGATCAGCTCGTTGCCGGCTCGCGCGGCGAGATTCGGTGCGTCGTAGCGCACGGTCATCGGAGTCCCTTTCGTCGTCTTCCAGAATCGAGAGCAGTGCTCTCAACTCAGCCTGGCACACCGGAGCCAACAAATCAAGAGCAGTGATCTCGTTTCGTGTCACACTGGCTGCATGGGCAAGCGCCAGGAAACCCGCGACCGGATCGAAGGGCACATCATCGAGCTCGGCCGGCGTCATCTGGTCACCGACGGCGCCGCGGGGCTGTCGCTGCGGGCCATCGCTCGCGACCTGGGCATGGTGTCGTCGGCCGTGTACCGCTACGTGGCCAGCCGCGACGAGCTGTTGACACTGCTGCTGGTCGACGCCTACTCGGAGCTGGCCGACGCGGTCGACCGCGCTCGCGAGGCGACCGACGGATCCTGGCGTGATCAACTGCATGCGATGGCGCGCGCGGTACGTCAGTGGGCGGTTGGCCAGCCGGCCAGCTGGGCGCTGCTGTACGGCAGCCCGGTGCCCGGCTACCGCGCTCCACGGGAGCGGACCGTCGGGCCGGGTACCCGCGTAGTAGGCGCGCTGTTCGATGCCGTTGCGGCCGGCATCGCCGCCGGCGACATACCGGTGACGAATGTCGCTGCGGCACAACCATTGTCAGCGGATTTCGACCGGCTCCGGGAAGAATTTGCCTTCCCCGGCGACGACTCCGCGGTGGCCAAATGCTTTCTATTGTGGGCCGGTCTGGTCGGTGCGATCAGCCTCGAGGTGTTCGGGCAGTACGGTGCCGACACGCTCACCGAACCTGGGGCGATATTCGACACCCAGGTCCGGCTGATGATCGACGCGCTGACCGCGTGACTACCGGCGCTGCACCCGGCTGGCCAAGAACCGCTCCAGGCTGTCGAGGAGCTCGCTCCAGCCCTTTTCGACGCCGCTTTCCTCGGTGACCATCTCCGCGGGGCCGACGAGATGCAGCGTCAGCCGGGTGCCACCGTCATGCTCGTCGAACGTCACTGTGATCACCGAGAGTGGACCGTTGCCGGCGGCGGACGATGGCTGTCGGTGGTGGCTGCCAAGATGTTGGTAGCAGACTTCCGATCGGGCCACCGTGACCCGTTAACGGCGCGGCGGCCGCGATTGGCAGACGTGGTCTCGTATTGGCGATCGGGCATCGGCCGGTAGGACCCCGCCCCGGACAGTGGACCGCAGCGGGCACACCACCGACCAGGCCTGCCTGCCACCGCGACCACGTGGCAGGCACGGTAGTTCCGGCCCACCGGCAGCACAGGATGCGAACCGGTCCACCGGAGAACACCCGCCCGCTGCGGCCAAGACCGTTCGGGCCGCAACCCGAGCAGAACTCACTCCTGCTCAGTGCGAGGAACGGTAGCGGGTGCCGTCCTGCTCGCTGGCACGGTCCAGCGCATGTAGCCGGCCCTTTGCGATGGTCTCCTGCGGCGTGGTCACGCCACGGGGCACGAGCCACTGGCTCATGTGCTCCGGTTCGGGCCACACCGCAGGAGATCAGGTCGCGCGGGCGTCGAAGTCGCGTTGGGCGCAGGGTGTCACGATGCATCATGATGCAGTCTTGACTTATATAAGTGTCAGCTTTAATTTGGAACTGTGCACGCGTTCGACGTCTTGGGGGACCCGGTGCGCCGCCGCATTCTGGAACTGCTCGCCAGCGGTGAGATGTCGGCGGGAGCCATCGGCACCACCATCCAGGCGGAGTTCGCGATCACTCAACCGGCAGTGTCGCAGCATCTGAAAGTTCTGCGGGACAACGGGTTCGCGTCCGTGCGACCGGACGGGCAGCGACGGCTATATGCGGTGGACGCCACGGCCCTGCGTGATGTAGACGAGTGGCTCGACGCGTTTCGCCGGTTCTGGACACCGCATCTCAGCGCGCTGGCCACCGAGGTTGCGCGCGGCAAACGACAGCGCAGAAATCAAGGGAGGCAACATGGTTGAGATTGACGTCGACCACCAGATCAAGGCGGTTCAACGCAACGTCGGGACGCGCACGATCGACGTCGGAGAGGCGCACGTCGTCACCGTCAGTCAGTCCTACGACACCGACCCGGCAGACCTCTGGGATGCGGTCACCAATATCGAACGCATTCCGCGGTGGTTCCTGCCGATTTCCGGCGATTTGAAGGTCGGCGGTACTTACCAGTTGGAGGGCCAAGCCAACGGAACCGTCCTGACGTGCGACCCGCCGAAGAACTTCACCGCTACCTGGGAGTACGGCAGCAACGTCAGCTGGATCGACGTCAGCATCAACGGCGAGGGGCCCGACCGGGCGCGATTGGTACTCGAGCACATCACACACGTGGACGACGAGATCTGGCGCAAGTTCGGCCCTGGCGCCGTCGGGATCGGCTGGGATTCCATGTTGCTCGGGCTAGCCATCCACCTGGTTACCGGCGAATCCATCGACCCGTCGTTCGGGCAGCAGTGGACGGGGACCGAGGACGGTCGTCGCTTCCTGACGCTGTCCGGCGACGAGTGGTACACCGCGAACGTCGGCCTCGGAGAGGATCCCGCGGCGGCGCGTGCGTTGGCCGATCGATGCATTAAGGCGTACCTCGGCGAGGAATAAACTAGAACACGTTCTAGCCAGGGCGCCGCGCCGGAGATATTCTCGAGGCGATGCCCGCCCAGACACCTGTCCAGATTGCGTGGGTGACTCGGGACCTGGACGCCACCGAGAAGGCCCTGACCACGCTGTTGGGCGCCAAGAAGTGGGTCCGGATGCCCGGTGTTCACTTCGGCCCCGACGCGTGCACGTTTCGCGGGCGGCCTGCCGATTTCGTCGCCGACATCTCGCTCAGCTATGCCGGCGACATTCAACTCGAACTCATCGCCCCGGTGACGGGCGAAAGCATCTACACCGAGTTTCTGGACAGCGCCGGGGCGGGGCTGCACCACATCTGCGTGGAGGCTGAAAGCACCGATGCGTTCGACGCGGCGCTGCGCGACGCCGAACGACAGGGCGCGCCCGTCGTCCAACAGGGCGTGATGCCCGGCGGCATGCGGTTCGCGTACGTCTCCGCCGAGCAGGCCGGCGTGCCCTACATCGAGATCGCGCACATCCCGCCCGAAATCCGGGCGTTCTTCGACTACGTGAAACAGGAGCAGCGGTGACTACCGAGATTCCCGAAACCGTGAACGTCGCCGACGTGACGCAGTACTCCGACGAGGTCGACGTGCTGGTCATCGGCTTCGGCATCGCCGGCGGCTGTGCGGCCGTCAGCGCCGCTGCCGCGGGTGCCCGAGTCCTGGTGCTGGAACGCGCCGCGGCGGCCGGCGGCACGACGTCGATGGCGGGCGGGCATTTCTACCTCGGCGGCGGCACCGCGGTGCAGCAGGCCACCGGCCACGCCGACAGCGCCGACGAGATGTACAAGTATCTGGTTGCGGTGTCGCGTGAGCCCGAGCACGACAAGATCCGCGCCTACTGCGACGGCAGCGTCGAGCACTTCAACTGGTTGGAGGACTTGGGTTTTCAGTTCGAGCGCAGCTACTACCCGGGCAAGATCATCGTCCCGCCGAACACCGAGGGCCTTTCGTACACGGGCAATGAAAAGGTATGGCCGTTCATCGAGCAGGCGAAGCCCGCTCCGCGTGGCCACTCTGTGCCGGTCCCCGGGGAACTCGGTGGCGCCGCAATGGTCATCGACCTCCTGTTGAAACGGGCCGACGATCTCGGCGTTCAGATCCGCTATGAAACCGGGGCAACCAACCTGATCGTCGACGACGGTTCGGTGGCCGGTGTCAGCTGGAAGCACTTCAACGAAACCGGTGCGATCAAAGCAAAGGCGGTCATCATCGCCGCAGGCGGTTTCGCTTTGAACCCCGAGATGGTGGCCAAGCACACACCGGCGCTGGGGCAGAAGCGGCGCACCAAGCACCACGGCTTGGTGGAGCCCTACATTCTGGGCAACCCCAACGACGACGGTCTGGGGATTCGGATGGGTGTCTCTGCGGGCGGAGTCGCCAAGAACCTGGACCAGATGTTCATCACCGCTGCCGCATACCCGCCGGAAATTCTGCTCACCGGCATCATCGTCAACAATCAGGGCCAGCGTTTCGTCGCCGAGGACTCGTATCACTCACGCACGTCGGCCTTCGTGCTGGAGCAACCCGACCAGGTGGCCTACCTCATCGTCGACGAGGAGCACATGCAGATGCCCGAGATGCCGCTGATCCGGTTCATCGACGGCTGGGAGACCGTCGAGGAAATGGAAGCGGCCCTGGGCATTCCGGAAGGCAACCTGGTCGCGACCTTGAACCGGTACAACGAGTACGCGGTACACGGCGAGGATCCCGACTTCCACAAACAGCCGGAATACGTTGCGGCACAAGATGCCGGGCCGTGGGCAGCGTTCGATCTCTCGCTGGGCCGAGCGATGTACTCCGGATTTACCATGGGCGGTTTGGCCACCACCGTCGATGGTCAGGTGCTGCACGAGGACGGCAGCGTCGTGCCGGGTTTGTACGCGGCGGGCGCCTGCGCGTCGAACATCGCCCAGGACGGCAAGGGCTACGCCAGCGGCACCCAGCTGGGTGAGGGCTCGTTCTTCGGCCGGCGGGCGGGCGAGCACGCGGCGCGGAACTAGCAACCCCCCGCCTGTGGGCAGCCGTCAGCGAGCTGTCGAAGCGAATTCCGTACATTCTCGCCGACGGGCCCGCGGGGCTATCACAAGGCACTGACACCTTGGTCGCCGGGGAAACCTCCATGGCGCGGTTATTCACAGTTCGGGTTTCATCCACAGCTCGCGTGTTGGCGGTGGCTGAGCGGTCGGGCTTGGCACATGTGTTCGATAGCGTTGCGGTATGGGCAAATTCATCACCGGTGAGGCGGCGCGCGAGCGGTTTCGCGAGCTGCTCGATCAGGTGGATGGCGCCTACGACGAGATGCGCGCCCTGTCCTCCGACGGGGTGGGCAGCGCGTTTCGGGTGGAGATGGCCGAGCGCCTGGAAACCCAGGAACGCACCAACCGCGGCCTGATGTATCGGGTGTTCGGGCAGATCGCCGACCCGCCCGACGAGGACGGGTTGGTGCCGGCGCTGGCCGACCGCCTGTGGGCGCGGTTGCGCATCCCGCCCAAGGAGATCAAGCGCCGGATGAAGCTGGCCGGGCGGATCCGGCCGCGCCGCCAACTGGCCGGCCCACCGCTGCCGCCGGAGCTGCCCCTGGTCGCCGAGGCGGTCGAGGCCGGTGTGATCGGCGAGGATCACCTGCGCGCCATCTGCCGGGCCCTCGATGTGCTGCCGTCCTGCGTGTCGGAGACCGACCGCGGTGATGTGGAGGCCAGCCTGGTGCGCGAAGCCGCCAAGAATGACGCCGAGATCGTCAGGGCCGCCGGCCGGCGCATCGACGAGATCTTCAACCCCGACGGCCACTACGACGAGGCCGACCGGGCCCGCCGCCGGGGCCTGCAGCTGGGCGCGCAGGGCCCCGACGGGATGTCGCGGCTGTCGGGATTCATCGATCCGGAAACCCGCTGCTATGTGGAGGCGGTCACCGCGGCGGTGCGGCCCGGGCGGCACCTGCCCGACGGCACCCTGGCCGAGGTGCGCGACGACCGGTCGGCGGTCCAGCGCTGCCACGACGGCATCAAGCTCGGCCTGACGGCCGGGATCGGCGCCGGCGAGCCGGGCGCCCATCGCGGGCATCCGGTCACGGTGATCGCCCGCACCACCCTGGCGGAACTCAATCAGGCCGCCCACGCCGTGACCAACCCCGATATTCCGATGCCGCCGCCGGCGCGCACCGGCGGGGACACCGCGCTACCGATGCGCGATCTGATCCGGATGGCCGCCGACGCCATCCACTACCTGGCGGTGTTCGACAACCACAGCGACCGACCCCTTTACCTGGGCCGCCAGAACCGCATCGCCACCGCCGACCAACGCATCATCTGCTACGCCCGCGACGGCGGCTGCACCCGCCCGAACTGTCGAGCACCGGGCTATCACTGCGAGGTCCACCACAGCCCGGACTGGTCGCCCAACGGCGCCACCGACGCCGACAAGCTGTTCTTCGCCTGTCCACCCGACCACGCCATGGCCAGCCGCGGTGATCTCACCACCGAAGTCGCGGCAAACGGCCGACTCGCCTGGACCGACGGCACCAACCACCCGAAATCAACCACGCCCACCACCCCGACGAACTCCTACGCGGCGACCCCGACCCACCCGACGACCACGAGAAGTGAAACCGGCGACGAGGCGCAGCTCCGCTGGCAGCCTTGGGGCCCAACGCTTTTAGCAGCGAATCACCGGGCGGCGCGGAACTAAACGGGCACGGGCTCCTCGCCCAGCCGGCCGAGCCGCCACTGACCGCCGCCGAGCAGTTCCAGGCGCTTGTCGTGGTGCTGCTCGACCGTGCCGCGGTGGCTGACGCTGACCACGATGCAGTCCGGCAGTTCGGTGCGCAGCGACCGGTATAGCGCGAACTCCTGACCCTCGTCGAGTGCCGACGTCGACTCATCGAGGAACACCGCCTTGGGTTTGGCGAGCAGCACGCGGGCGAACGCGATCCGCTGCTGCTCGCCGGGCGAGAGCACCTTCGCCCAGTCGGCCACCTCATCGAGGCGGCTCGCGAGCTGGCCCAGCGCAACGGTGTCGAGGGCGGCTTGGATTGAACTGTCGTCGAAGCCGCCCGCCGCGGCCGGATACGAGACAACCGAACGCAGGTCGCCCAGGGGCACATACGGCATCTGTGACAGGAACATGGTGTCGTCCTGTGGGTGGTGCAACGTGCCCGACGTGAAAGGCCATAGCTGGGCCAGGCTGCGCAACAACGTGGTCTTGCCGGCGCCGGAAGGGCCGGTGATCACCAACGAGTCGCCCGGCTCCAGCCGCATATCGAGCGGGTCGACCAGCCGCACCCCGGCCGGTGTCCTCACCTCGACGTCGTCGAGCTCCACCGAGCCGTCGGCGCTCGGCAGGGCGGTCAATGACGGTAGCTCCCTTGCGGTTTCGTTGGCGGTGATCATCCCGTCGAGGCGGATGATGGCCGCTCGGTAGCCGGCGAACGCGTCGTAGACGGCACGGAAGAACGCCAGCGAGTCGTGCACCTGGAGGAACGCGCTCGACGACTGGGTGACGTCGCCGAGTTGAATCTGACCGTCGAACAACCGGGGAGCCTGAACGACCGTTGGGAGCGGGCTGACTATCTGGTTCATCGACCTGTTCCAACCGAGGAACGCCAGAGTCCGGCGTACAAACGCGCGGTAGTTGGCGATGACGGCGGCGAATCGGGTCATCAGCTGGCCGCGTTCGGCACCTTCGCCGCGGTAGAGGCCGACAGCCTCGGCTGCGTCGCGCAGCCGCACCAGCGCGTAGCGGAACGCGGCGTTGGTGAGCTCGTTGCGGAAGGAGAGTCGGATCAGCGGGCGGCCGATCCAGAACGCGACGACCGTCGTGAAGAACACGTAGACCAGTGCCATCCAGAACAGCGCCTTCGGGACGGTGACACCGAAGATCGTCAGCGGGCCTGCCAGACCCCACAGGATTGGGGTGAACGAGACCACGGACACAACCGCAAAGACGGTGCCGAACATCAGCGTTTGGGACGTCCCGACGGACGGGGTGTTGGTTTCCGGGCCGGTGCCGGTGGTGAATATGTCGATGTCCTGCTGGATGCGCTGATCCGGATTGTCGATCGGATTGTCGACGAACCGTCCCCGGTAGTAGGCATCGCCATCGAGCCAGTCGCCGGTGATGCGGTGAGTGAGCCACACTCGCCACCGGATGATGAACCGCTGCATCAGGTAGACGTCGAGCAGGTTGCGCACTATGTCGGTCACAGCCAGGCTGACATAGATCAACATCGCCCGCCAAAAGCCGTCAATCCCTGCATCTTTCGCCGCTCCCTCGCCCTCGATAGCGGCCTGGATCGCCGAGGATTGATCATTGATCTGATAGCTGAACAACACGGTGAGGCGCACGTCGATCATCACCGACAGCAGCAGCACGCCCAGCCACGCCCACACCAGAACGCTATCGGGGCCCTTGAAGTAGTCGCCGGTGATACGCCAGTACTGCCGGCCCCACGTGGTGTAGCGGGCGAGCAGGGCGAGCACGACCAGCATGCCCACCGCGCCGAACGTCCAAGCTTTCGCCACCCAAAGCACCGACGCAATGACCTCGTTGCCCCAGTCGAGCGAGGGCGTGAACATCTCCATGCCGGGGAAGCTACCCCGGCATCGTTACACCAGGGCGGGTGCCGTTTCGTCGCCCTCCACCCGGCCGAGTCGCCATTCGCCGTCGCCGAGCAGCTCGAGTTCGTGCGTGTGATGCTGCTCGACGGTGGTGCGGTGGCTGACGCTGACCAGAATGGTGTCCGGTAGCTCCGTGCGCACCAGCTGGTAGAGCATGAACTCAAGGCCTTCGTCGAGCGCGGACGTGGACTCGTCGAGGAAGACCACCTTCGGCTTGGTTAGCAGGATGCGGGCGAACGCGATCCGCTGTTGTTCGCCGGGGGAGAGCACCTTGGCCCAGTCCTGCACCTCGTCGAGCCGGCCGACGAGATGCGGGAGAGCCACCTTCAGCAGCATGCGTTGCAGAGTTTCGTCGTCGATCGTGCCTTCTTTGCCTGGGTAGCTCACCACGGCGCGCAGGTCGCCCAGCGGCACGTAGGGCAGCTGTGACAGGAACATCGTCTCGTTGGGCCCGCACGGCCGGGTCAGCGTGCCCGACGTGAACGGCCACAACTCCGCCAGGCTGCGCAACAGCGTGGTCTTCCCGCTGCCGGACGGGCCGGTGATCACCAGTGTGTCGCCGATTTCCAGGCGCATGTCGAGCGGCTTGATGAGCTGCTTTCCGTCGGGTGTGCGGACCTCGACATCGTCGAGCTGAACCGTGCCATCGACGCATGGCGTGGTCGTCACTTCCGGCAGCGCCCTGCCCTCCTCGTTGGCGACCACCAAGCCATGGAGGCGGATGATCGCCGCCCGGTACCCGGCGAACTGGTCGTAGGCGTTGCGGAAGAACGACAACCCCTCCTCGATGCTGCCGAACGCCGACGCGGTTTGGGTTATGTCACCGAGTTGAATCTGCCCGTCGTAGAACCGCTTGAACTGCAACAGATACGGCGGTAGCACGATGATCTGGCTCATCGAGAGATTCCAGCCGTAGAAACCGATCATCCTGTTCAGGTACTGCTTGTAGTTGGACACGACGGGCGCGAAAAGGCGCCGCAGCCCCGTGCGCTCGGCCAGCTCGCCACGGTAGAACGCGACCGCTTCCGACGCATCGCGCAGTCGCACCAGCGCGTAACGGAACGCGGCGTTGAACTTCTCGTTCCTGAAGCTGAACCAGATGATCGGCCTGCCGACCCAGAATGCGATGACCGACGCAAAGAGCACGTAACCCAACAGGATCCAGAACATCGCCCTGGGAATGTCGACCCCGATGAGGGGGACTGTGAGTGTGCCCGACAGGTTCCACAGGATCGCGGTGAAGGAAATCATCGAGGTGATTGCGGAGACCGCGCCGAACAGCAGCGTGGAGCTCGTGGTCATGTTCGGGGTGTTGGGAAGTGGTCCATTGTTGGCGGTGAAGATGTCGATATCCTGTTGAATGCGCTGATCGGGGTTGTCGATCGTGTCGTCGATGAAGCGAGCCCGGTAGTAGGCCTTACCGTTCAGCCAGTCGTCGGTGAGCCGATCAGTCAGCCAAGCCCGCCACCTCAGCATGAACCGCTGTACCAAGAACAAATCCAGCATGATCCGCGTGACGTGCAGAGCCGCCATGATGGAGAAAACGAGGATGGATAGCCAAAAGCCGTCCCTGCCAGAGTCTTTCAGGGCTTGGTTGCCAGCGATATGGCCCTGGGCAACCACCTGGAGGCTTGTCAGCATGTCGTTGCCCTGGTAGCTGAACAGCACGCTGAGTCGAACCCCCGCGATCACGGACAACAGCAGCACCGCCAGCCACAGCCAGACCTTGACGCTGTCAGGGCCGGTGAAGTAATCGGCGGTGATGCGCCAGAACTGCCTGCCCCAGGTGGTGAACCTGACAATGAGCCACAGGATCACCAGGGTGCACACCGCCGCGATCACCCAGGCCCGGGCGATCCACACCAGCGACGTCCAAAGCTCGTTGCCCCAGTCAAGCGTCGGGGTGAACATTTCCATGCCCGCAAGGTACCTCGACAACCCGCTGCCAGCGTCCCAGAGGTGTCACCTCGAGGCGGTGAGCCGATCGAGCCGCCATTCGCCACCGCCGACCAGTTCGAGCTGGCGGCCGTGGAACTGCTCGACCGTGCTGCGGTGACTCACGCTCACCAGAATGGTGTCGGGAAGCTCGGCACGGATCAGCTCCCGGCGAGACCTTCCCTCGGGTGCGAGCCCACGTGCTGCGAAGCTACCGCAGCTTCATGCGACCGGCGCGGATGTAGACGTCGCGGCTAGGCGAAAGTCGTGCGGAGGTGGTTCACCAGGCCGTCTACGTCGACGCACGCGGCCGCGAAGCCCAGGTAACCGTCGGGTCGCACGACGTACACCGACGGGCTGGCCGCCGCGTACATCCGGGCGAATTCGCCTGCGGCGTCCCGGACCACCGGAAGCACCGAGGAGCCGACGTCGGCATCGGGCGCGGCGATCAGGTAGACGTCCATCGCGCCGTGGGCCGCGGTGATCGCCGCGTCGGCGGCTTGCTCGAGCACCTCCACGTCGGCGGGGCCGGCCCCGCTCCCGGCGTGGAGCAGCATGGTGTGTTCGCGCCTGCCGAGCAGTGTGAACAGCCGAAATGTGCCGGTCACGCGTCGCGGGTCAGGCCGGTGGCGTCGGGTGCCCGGCCACCAGCTCCCGGCGCGACGATCGGGCTGCCGGCGTAGTCGATGAGCAGCTGGCCTTCCCGGCGGACCACGAATCCGACGTCGCTCGAGTCCGCGCCGATGCCGTCTCGGGCGCTGCGTACGGTGCGGCCGACGACTTCCTCGCCGACCGGGCGGCGTTCGGCGTCGTAGCTGTCCAGCAGCCCGGAGGCCGCCACTCCGCGCACCGCAAGCGCCAGCTTCCAGGCCAAATTGTGGGCGTCCTGGATGCCGGTGTTCATGCCCTGCGCACCGGTCGGCGGGTGGATGTGCGCGGCATCACCGGCGACGAACACCCGGCCGCGGCCATAGGTGTCGACGATGCGGTGGCTGATCCGGAACACCGACGACCACCGCAGGTTGCGCGCCGTCGTCGGCTCCGGCGACAACCGGTCCAGCACGGCCTGGATGTGGTGCAGCTCGGGCTTGCGGTCGCCCTCGAAGCCATGCGCGACGCCGTCGGCCGGTGCGGTGGCGAGGAGCTCGTCGGGAACAAGCATCGACATCCGGTAGCGGCCGCGGCCCGGCAGCGGGATACACACCAGGAGGTCGTCGCTGGCCCCGTCGGTCTGGTGCATCGCCCGGATGCCGTAGCCCCGCGGAATCGACCAGTCCACCTCGACGTCGCCCAACATGTATTGCTCATCGAACGCCGCGCCCTCGAACGTCAGGCCCAGCGCCTTGCGCACGGCGCTGTGCGCGCCGTCGGCGCCGACGAGGTAGCTCGCGCGCACCGTCTGGGCGCCGTCGTCGCCGGCCAGGGTGGCGGTCACGCCGTCGTCGTCCTGCTCGAAGCCGGTGAGCCGCAGTCCCCGTTCCACCCGCACGCCGCGCATGGCCAGCTCGTCGCGCAGGATCCGCTCCGTCTCGTACTGCGGGATCGCAACGAAGCCGAACGGCACGTCGGCGGGCAGGGTGAGGTCCAACTGCGCCGTCTTCTCGCCATTGACGTAGACGAGCTGGCCGCACATCTGGATGGCCGAGTCCAGGATGCGGCGCAGCACGCCCATGCCTTCGAACACCTCGAGCGTGCGGGGTTGCACACCAACGGCTTTCGCGTACTGCGGCGGTTGGATAAGAGGGTCGACGATCCGGCAATGGATGCCGCGGCGGGTCAGCTCGATGGCCGCTGTCAGGCCGATCGGCCCCCCGCCGGCGATCAGCACATCGGTGTCGGCCACCGCAAGATTATGCTGCCGCCATGAGCATTGACGCTCCGGTTTCCAGCACAGTCAACGCGGGCCATCTGATTGCCCGGCGGTTGAAGGCCAGCGGCATCGACACGATATTCACCCTGTCCGGCGGACATCTGTTCTCGATCTACGACGGCTGTCGCGCCGAGAACATCCGCCTGATCGACACCCGCCACGAGCAGACCGCCGCCTTTGCGGCCGAAGGCTGGTCGAAGGTCACCCGGGTGCCCGGCGTGGCCGCGCTCACCGCCGGTCCCGGCGTTACCAACGGAATGAGCGCGATGGCCGCCGCGCAGCAAAACCAGTCGCCGCTGGTGGTGCTGGGCGGCCGGGCCCCAGCGCTGCGGTGGGGGCAGGGGTCGCTGCAGGAGATCGACCATGTGCCGTTCGTGGCGCCGCTGACGCGCTTTGCGGCCACCGCGCAGTCGGCGGACGCGGTGGGGCCGCTGATCGACGAGGCGCTCAGGGCTGCGGTGGGCGCACCGTCGGGGGTCGCGTTCGTCGACTTCCCGATGGACCACGTCTTCAGCGAGGCCCACGACGGCGGCGGCCCGGGGGCGCTGGCAGATCCACCCGCGCCGGTGCAGCCGGACGGCGACGCCTTGGATACCGCCACCCGCCTGCTGTCCGAAGCCGCGCGGCCGGTGATCATGGCCGGCACCAACGTATGGTGGGGGCACGCCGAAGCGGCGCTGCTGAACCTGGCCGAAACGCTACGCATTCCGGTGTTGATGAACGGCATGGCGCGCGGAGTCGTGCCCGCCGACCACGAGCTGGCGTTCTCGCGGGCCCGCTCAAAAGCGTTGGGGGAGGCCGACGTTGCGCTGGTGATCGGGGTGCCGATGGACTTTCGGCTCGGCTTCGGCGGCGTGTTCGGTGCGCAAACCAAGCTGATCACGGCCGACCGCGTCGCCCCCGACCGGCCACATCCCCGCGACGTCGCGGCCGGGCTCTACGGCGACCTCACCACGATCCTGTCGGCGCTGGCGAGTGCCGGACCGCCCGACCACGAATCGTGGATCGGCGAGCTGCGGGCGGTGGAGGCCGCCGCGCGGGCGGCCGAGGCGGCCGAACTCGCCGACGACCGGACGCCGCTGCATCCGATGCGCGTGTACGCCGAGCTGACCGCGCTGCTGGACCGCGACGCCATCGTCGTCATCGACGCCGGCGACTTTGGCTCCTACGCCGGGCGGGTCATCGACAGTTACGTTCCGGGAGCGTGGTTGGACAGCGGACCGTTCGGCTGCCTGGGTTCGGGACCCGGCTACGCGCTGGCGGCCAAGTTGGCCCGCCCGGACCGCCAGGTCGTGCTGTTGCAGGGCGACGGCGCGTTCGGGTTCTCCGGCATGGAGTGGGACACACTGGTGCGCCACGGGGTCCATGTGGTTTCGGTCATCGGTAACAACGGCATCTGGGCGCTGGAGAAGCATCCGATGGAGATGCTCTACGGCTATTCGGTGGTGGCCGAACTGCGACCCGGTACCCGCTACGACGAGGTGGTCGCCGCTCTCGGCGGGCACGGCGAACTCGTGTCGACACCGGCCGAGTTCCGGCCCGCGCTGGAGCGGGCGTTCTCCGCGGGGCTGCCCGCCGTGGTGAACACGCTGACCGATCCGACTGTCGTGTATCCGCGCCGGTCGAATCTGGCCTGACCGCGCGAAATTCGGTGGTCGGACGCGTGGGTGTTTGCACACGACAGGGCAGAAAACCGTAGCGGCCGAGGTTGTCCGCAACCGCTGGCAGTGGGGCGCTGTGGTGGAAGGCTCGTCACAAACTCGTGTGGTCACAGTCGAGGAGCAGCCGTTGCAGCGACATGAGGAGAGTCGGGCAGAGCCGCATCGCCCAGCGGATCGCGTCAATTCGTGCGGACGCCGGCATTGCACCCGCAGATGGCCAACGTGATCGCGCTCCAACGTGCGGTCGGCAATACCGTTGTGTCGCGCTATATGCCCGTTCCGCCCGGGACACCCGCGCCGGTCGCGCACGCGCTCAACAAAACCCCGCTCGAGGACGTGATGAGCCTGCTCGAGTACGGCGTCCTCGACTGGGCGATCACCGACGAAGACGCCGCGAAGGCGACCCGGATTCTCGGCGATATGAACGACGCCGATCTGACGAAGGCGGTCGCGCAGCTGGACGGCAGCCAAACCCCGTACCTCGACCGATTGGTGGACAACGCAAACCTGGCAGTTGTGCGCTCACCCGCGTTCGCCAAGATCATGAGCAAGCGCGCACCGGCGCGCAACGCGGCCCTGGCCAAGCGCCTGATGTCCTACGGGATCTTCGACTGGGAGATCACCCCGCCGGAAGCGGAGGCCACCCAGACGCTGATCGATTCGTTACCGCCCGCCGAGAGCGATCGCGTATCGGAAGAGTGGATCCACCACCGCATCAAGGAAAACCTCGCCAGCGAGGGCGACTACGAGAAAGGTGTCGGCGAACCACTCCTCGACGACGCCGTGCAGCGATTTCAACGACGACCCGACGTTCTGAAATATCGCGGGCATCTCGCGCTCGGCCTGTCCCCATCGCCGTCAGGCCGCCGACGGCCGGCGACATGATCATCGTCTCGACGAGATGTTCAACCGCGCGGATACAAGAAGGTCGGGTCCTGGATCAACCTCCTGCTCATCATCGCCGGCTTCTTTCCCGGCGTCGGGACGCCATCAAGGCGTTCGGCAAAGCGGCAATCCAGGGTGTCAAGAAGGTCACCTTCACCGCAGCCCGCGGCTTTGCATGCCGCGAGCCGCCACCTCGTCGAGCCGCTCGTCAGGCATCTTTTCACCGAGCCGATGCAGAAGATGCGCTCGCGGATCAGGACCTTCCTCGCGGAACCGTTATACGGCCGACCCGTGGCACACCGGGAGTTGACGGTTCTGCGCGCCGGCGGGTTGCCGGAAAACTCACCAAGCAGGCCGATTCCGCGTTCGCCGAGGCGGCCGCCCAAGCGCCGCGCCGAGCCGATGACGTGATCGGGGCGGTCGTCCACGACGCGTTTCAAGCCATTCGGGATTGGGCCGAGAAGGTGTTCAAGGAGCTTGAGTTTGTGTCGTTCAGCATCGAAGTCAAGGGTGACGACCTCGTGCTGTACGGGATCGGCTCGAAGTACGCGCTGATGCGGGCGAACGTCAAGTCGGTCAAGGTCTTCGTCGTGGAGAAATCGAAGTCCATGATGAGACTGCTCAAGAGCAGGCAAGCACCCTCCGGTGCTGCTCAGCGTGTGGGACGACGGTGTCTCCGACGGCGCGATCCTGGTGAGCGAGGAGATCCGCCATATCCGTTGTTGTGCTAACGGAATTCCAGGGTGCGCGAGTGCGATTCACCGGGCGCGCCTCAGGGTCGCTTGACCGTGTGTTCGAGCTGGACGGCGTCTTGCACATCGTGGAGGCGAAGGGCGGGAGCGGCCGGCTCGGCTCTCGCGAGCTCGCTGAGGGCTTCCGTGCGCAGCAGGGCACCGCGGCGTACGTCATGGACGTCCTGATCAACATGAGCAAACGCGGAGGTGAGGACGCCGCGATCGCGGAGGAGATCCTGAAAAAGGTGAAGAAGGACCCGACCAAGGTCAAGCTCTGGGTGACCACGACGGGCGGGCTTAACACCCGGGCCGCCGAGCCACTTCGCGCCAAGCTCATCGAAGTCGCGTTCCCGTGACCCGTGCCGAACGATCGCGTGAACTGGGCGAAGCCCGCAAGCGCCTTGCCACCAAACCGCTTCCCGGCGACGGGCTGGCGAATTACCAGCACTTTCGCGATGCGCTGGATGCGGCCGGACTCGCCAGTGGCCTGGACAACCCGTGGACCGAAGTCCGCGGGTTCTTGACGACCGCGGGTCAGGCCGCGGCCGCGGTGTTTGCGTCACGCCCGGTAGAAGTGGGTGACCTCGATACCGGTGCCAGCCGTGTCAGACACGTCGCTGCAGAACCGTCAAGCGCTGCGTGTTGCCGTCGCCGAGCGCGCGAGTGCGTCCTGGGCTGCTGCGGTGTGCGCGGGTCGACACGAAACATCCGCCGTTGTCCGCTTTCCGCCGAGGCGTGGCAATCGGTCATCGGGCAGTGCCGCCGGCATGCCCGTAACGGCCGAAGAGCGGCGACGACGCGAGCCCGTACGGCTCTGCGTTGGAATGGCTTATTCAGTGGGGCACCGGCACCGGGGATGATCTGCACCGGTTGGGCCGACCCTGCTACCGCCGAGCGGAGTGGCCGGCGCTCACCGGCTTGCCACCGACGACGATAGCGACCTGCTCGTGGACTGGGTGGAGGGCTTCTTCGGGGAAACCTTCGGCCATTTGCGGGATGACGCCGCGGGCGAGGGGTTCATCGACACCTCGAAACAAAAGGCGACCGGTTCGTGCTGTGGGCGGCCGACGGCGCGCCGGTCAGCATGGCGATGCTGCGTGCACCCGCGGCGGGTGTGTCACGAATCGGGCCGGTGTTCACGCCGCGGACCCACCGCGACCACGGCTACGGCTCGGCCGTCACCGCCGCGGCGGCGGGCTTGGCCCGCGAAAGCGGAGTCGACGACGTCGTTCTGTTCGCCGACCTGGCCAACCCGGTCTCCAACGCCATATATCAACGGATCGGCTTTGAACCCGTCATCGATAGCGTCCGGATCGACTTCGCGAGCGTGCGCTAACTGCTGCCATTTATCGGCGTGTCCATGAACAGACACGCACGCTCGGCCGGGTGAGGGGGCCGCGTACCGTGGCTGTGTGGCGAAGACCAAGACCCGCACCTCAGGTCGTGTCGGCAACCGGTTCTGGAAGCTGCTCGGCGCCAGCACCGACAAGGATCAGGCCCGCTCGACGGGGCAGGTACGTGACGCGGCGGAGTTCGACGAGAAGGCCGCCGACCTGGACGACGAGCAGCTGCGTAGGGCCGCCAAGCTGCTGAACCTCGACGATCTCGCTGATTCGGCCGACATCCCGCAGTTCCTGGCAATTGCCCGCGAAGCCTCCGAGCGGACCACGACGCTACGGCCGTTCGACGTTCAGCTGCAGGGCGCACTGCGGATGCTGGCCGGCGACGTGGTCGAGATGGCCACCGGTGAAGGCAAGACGCTGTCGGGTGCGATCGCCGCCGTCGGCTATGCCCTCGGCGGCCGCAGCGTGCACGTCATCACCATCAACGACTACCTCGCCCGTCGCGACGCCGAATGGATGGGACCGCTGATCGAGGCGTTGGGGCTGACCGTCGGCTGGATCACCGCCGACTCCACGGCCGCCGAGCGCCGCGCCGCCTACAAGTGCAACATCACCTACGCCTCGGTCAACGAGATCGGGTTCGACGTGCTGCGCGACCAGCTGGTCACCGACGTCGACGACCTGGTGTCGCCGAACCCCGACGTGGGACTCATCGACGAGGCCGACTCCGTGCTCGTCGACGAGGCGCTGGTGCCTCTGGTGCTGGCCGGCACCACGCACCGTGAAACGCCCAAGCTGGAGATCATCCGGCTGGTCGGCGAACTCACGCCGGGCAAGGACTACGACACCGACACGGACAGCCGCAACGTGCACCTCACCGAGACCGGTGCGCAGAAGCTCGAGGCCAAACTCGGCGGCATCGACCTGTACTCCGAGGAGCACGTCGGCACCACGCTGACCGAGGTCAATGTCGCGCTGCACGCGCACGTGCTCCTCGTGCGCGACGTGCACTACATCGTCCGCGACGACGCCGTGCACCTGATCAACGCCTCCCGGGGGCGCATCGCCCAGCTGCAGCGCTGGCCCGACGGCCTGCAGGCCGCCGTCGAGGCGAAGGAGGGCATCGAGACCACCGAGACCGGCGAGGTGCTCGACACCATCACCGTGCAGGCGCTGATCAACCGCTACCCGACGGTGTGCGGTATGACCGGCACCGCGCTGGCCGCGGGTGAACAGCTGCGCCAGTTCTACAAACTCGGTGTTTCGCCAATTCCGCCGAATACTCCCAACATTCGCGAGGACGAGACGGACCGGGTGTACATCACTTCGGCGGCCAAGAGCGACGCGATCGTCGAGCACATCGCCGAGGTGCACGAGACCGGGCAGCCGGTGCTCGTCGGCACCCGCGACGTCGCTGAGTCCGAGGAATTGCACGAGCGGCTGGTCAAGGCCGGCATCCCGGCCGTGGTGCTCAACGCGAAGAACGACGCGGAGGAAGCCCGGGTGATCGCCGAGGCCGGCAAGCTGAACTCGGTCACGGTGTCCACCCAGATGGCCGGCCGCGGCACCGACATCCGGCTCGGCGGCTCCGACGAGGCCGACCACGACGCGGTCGCCGAACTGGGCGGGCTGCACGTCATCGGCACCGGCAGGCACAACACCGAGCGGCTCGACAACCAGCTGCGCGGCCGCGCCGGACGCCAGGGCGATCCGGGCTCGTCGGTGTTCTTCTCCAGCTGGGAAGACGACGTCGTGGTGGCCCACCTCGAGCCGAACAAGCTGCCGACGCAGTCCGACGACGACGGCCGCATCGTCGGCCCGAAGGCCGCCACCCTGCTCGATCACGCGCAGCGCGTGGCCGAGGGCAATCTCCTCGATGTGCACGCCAACACTTGGCGCTACAACCAGCTGATCGCCCAGCAGCGCGCGATCCTCGTGGAGCGCCGCGACAAGCTGCTGCGCACGTCGACCGCCAGCGAAGAGATCAAGGAGCTTTCCCCGAAACGCTACGAGGAGCTGGTCGAGGACCTGGGCGAGGAGAAGCTGGAAAAGATCTGCCGGTTGATCATGCTCTACCACCTGGACCGTGGCTGGGCCGACCACCTCGCGTACCTGGCCGACATCCGGGAGAGCATCCACCTGCGTGCGCTGGGCAGACAAAACCCGCTCGACGAGTTCCACCGGATGGCCGTCGACGCGTTCGCCTCGCTGGCCGCCGACGCGATCGAGGCCGCCCAGCAGACATTCGAGACCGCCGACTCCATCGAGGACGAGCCCGGGGTGGACCTGTCCAAACTGGCGCGGCCGACCTCGACGTGGACGTACATGGTGCACGACAACCCGCTGGCCGACGACACGATGTCGGCGCTGAGCCTGCCAGGGGTTTTCCGCTAAGTTTGCTTCATGAACCAGGCGCCTCGGGGGGACCGGGGGCACCTCCCGCTTGCGGGGGAGCGCGATCGGGTTCTGACGGTGCCCAACGCGCTGTCGGTGCTGCGCCTGGCGCTGGTTCCGGTTTTCCTCTACCTGCTGCTGGTCGCCCACGCCAACGCGTGGGCGGTGGCCGTGCTGACGTTCAGCGGCTTCTCCGACTGGGCCGACGGCAAGATCGCGCGCCTCGTCGCGAACCAGTCGTCGCGACTGGGGGAGCTGCTGGACCCGGCGGTCGACCGCATCTACATGGTGGTCGTTCCCATCGCCATGGCGATCCACGGCGTCGTGCCGTGGTGGATCGTCCTCACCCTGATCGGGCGGGACGCGGTGCTGGCCGCGACGCTGCCGATGCTGCGCAGCCGCGGACTGACCGCGCTGCCTGTCACCTACGTCGGGAAGGCGGCCACCTTCGCGCTCATGTCCGGCCTGCCGCTGATTCTGCTCGGCCAGTGGGATGCACTGTGGAGCCGCGTCATCCTGGCCTGCGGGTGGGCGTTCCTGATCTGGGGACTGGCAATGTACCTGTGGTCCGCGGTGCTGTACCTCATCCAGGTGGCAATGGTGATACGGCGCATGCCCAAGGGGGCGCAGAGATGAGCGCTCGCGCGAAGAGCAGACGGCCATGACACTTCTGGGCGGCTACGACCCCGAAGCCGGCCGAAACGCCCACGAGGCCGACAAACCGACGCTTATCCCGGTGCCGTCTCTGCTGCGCTCGCTGTTGTCCGACCACCTCGATCCTGGGTACGCCGCGGCGGCCAAAGCCAACGCCGGCGGCGCGAAGCGACGGTCGTGGCAGGAGGCGTGGTCCTGGCAGTTGGCCGGCGCGCTGCTCATCGCGCTGGTGTTCGCCGCCGCCGTCGCGCAGGCGCGCTCGGTCGCGCCGGGCGTCAAGGAAACCCAGCAGGTGCTGGCAGGCAGCGTGCGTTCCGCGGAAGCCACCACCGACGAGATCACCGCCCACCGCAACGCACTGACCACCCAGGTGGATGCCGAACGCCGCAGCCGCCTCGAGGGAGATGCGCGCGGCCAGCAGCTGCTCGGCAACCTCGACGAGGCGAACTTCGCGGCGGCGGCGACGCCGGTGATCGGCCCCGGCCTGACGATCACCGTCACCGATCCGGGGGTGTCAGAGGACCTCAGCGACGTGTCGAAGGAGCGCGTCGAGGGCAGCAAACAGGTCATCCTGGACCGCGATCTGCAGCTGGTGGTCAACTCGCTGTGGGTCAGCGGCGCGGAGGCGATCTCGGTGGGTGGCGTACGCATCGGCCCGAACGTGACGATGCGGCAGGCGGGCGGCGGCATCCTGGTCGACAATCAACCGATCAGCAGCCCATACGTCATTCTCGCGATCGGACCCCCGCACGCGATGCAGGATGTGTTCGACCGCAGTCCCGGATTACAGCGACTTCGGCTGCTGGAGACCAGCTACGGCGTGGGGGTGAGTGTCAGCGCCGGCGACGGCCTGAGTTTGCCCGCCGGTTCGGTTCGAGATATCAACTTCGCCAAGCAGATTGGGCCTTGATGACCTCGGAATTGCCGCACTTGTCATCGGGATCGTGCTGGGTCTGGTGTTTCACCCCAGCGTGCCCGAGGTCGTCCAGCCATACCTGCCGATCGCGGTGGTGGCCGCGCTCGACGCGGTGTTCGGCGGATTGCGGGCCTATCTTGAACGGATCTTCGACTCGAAGGTGTTCGTGGTGTCCTTCGTGTTCAACGTGTTGGTCGCCGCGCTCATCGTCTGGGTCGGTGACCAACTCGGGGTCGGCACCCAGCTGTCCACCGCCATCATCGTGGTCCTCGGTATCCGGATCTTTGGCAACGCCGCCGCCTTGCGCCGCAGACTGTTCGGCGCATAACCGATGAGCGATCAACCGCCCCAGCACGCGGCCGAACCGGAACACCACGGCCGCCACGAGCTGCCGCCCGACGAGCCGTCGCCGGAGATCGGTGACCTCCGCGCCGGCGGGGTCGCGGGCGTCGTGCGGCGGGGTCGCTCCCAGATTGTGTTCGGCGCGCTGGCGGTGCTGCTGTGCGGGTGCTCGGCATCGCGATCGTCACCCAGGTGCGGCAGAACGGATCCGGCGACTCACTGGAGACGGCACGGCCGGCCGACCTGCTGGTGCTGCTGGATTCGCTGCAACAGCGGGAGGCCGCGCTCAACACCGAAGTGGCCGACCTGCAGCGCACGCTGACGCAGCTGCAGGCCTCCGGGAGCAGCGATCAGGCCGCCATCGAGAACGCGCAGGCCCGGCTGGCGGCGCTGTCGATCCTGATCGGCACGGTCCCCGCCACCGGCCCGGGCGTGACGCTACCATCGAGGACACCGCGCCGGGGGTGCCGCCCGAGACCATGCTCGACGTGATCAACGAGCTGCGCGCGGCCGGCGCCGAAGCCATGGAGATCCGCGGCGGTCCGACGTCCGCGCGGGTCGGCGTGGACACCTGGGTCGTGGGTGCGCCCGGCGCGCTGGTCGTCGACGGTGCGACCTGAACCCGCCGTATTCAGTTCTCGCCATTGGCGATCCGCCGACGCTGGCCGCGGCGATGAATATCCCGGGCGGCGCGATGGACAGCATCGAGCGCGTTGGCGGCACGATGGTGGTACAACAGTCCGACCGCGTCGATGTGACCGCCTTGCGGCAACCGAAAGCCCGCCAATACGCTCAGCCAGTCAAATGAGATCCCGCAGTCAGCCGCAGAAATAGGAGCGCCGTGAGCGAAATCCCGCCGACCTGCACTACACCGAGGAACACGAGTGGGTGCAGCGCACCGGTGACGACACCGTACGGGTCGGCATCACCGACTACGCCCAGTCGGCGCTTGGCGACGTGGTGTTCGTCCAGCTACCCGACGTCGGTACCGAGGTGACCGCGGGCGAGTCGTTCGGCGAGGTGGAGTCGACCAAGTCGGTGTCGGACCTTTACGCGCCCGTCAGCGCGAAAGTCGTTGCGGTCAATGGTGATCTGGAGGGCAACCCGCAGTTGGTCAACTCCGATCCCTACGGCGAGGGCTGGCTCGTCGACCTGCAGGTCGACGCCGCGTCGCTGGAGGCCGGCCTGCACGGACTGCTTGACGCCGACGGCTACCACGCCGCGGTGGCCGAGTGACGAGTTGTTAGGGTTCTGCAGACGCGAGGAGTGACAACACAGGCGGATCCGGCGGTGGTGGACACAACGACGTCCACTGCGCGGTACGGTCGACACCAGACGAATTACGGCTGGGGGGCCCGGCCGAATCGCCACAGCAGCCAGTGAGGAGCAGCGGGTGACGGACAAGGACAATTCGGCGACCAGACGTCTGACGAAGTCACCGTGGAGACGACATCGGTTTTCCGCGCCGACTTCCTCAACGAGCTCGATGCCCCGGCCGCGGCGAGCGCCGAGGGCGCGGTCTCCGGGGTTGAGGGCCTACCCGTGGGGTCGGCGCTGCTCGTGGTCAAGCGCGGCCCCAATGCCGGCTCGCGGTTCCTGCTCGACCAGCCCACCACGTCGGCCGGTCGACATCCCGACAGCGACATCTTCCTCGATGATGTCACCGTCAGCCGCCGCCACGCCGAGTTTCGGCTGGAGGGCGGCGAGTTCCAGGTTGTCGACGTCGGCAGCCTCAACGGCACCTACGTCAACCGCGAGCCGGTCGACTCCGCGGTGTTGGCCAACGGTGACGAGGTGCAGATCGGCAAGTTCCGCCTGGTGTTCCTGACCGGGCCCAAGGGCGACGACGCGCCGGACAGCTAGAGCGCAGCGCATGACCGCGCCCGACACCCCCGCGCTCACCGGGATGTCGATCGGAGCGGTCCTCGATCTGCTGCGACGCGACTTCCCGGACGTGACCATCTCCAAGATCCGGTTCTTGGAGGCCGAAGGGCTGGTCACCCCGGAGCGCACGGCGTCGGGATATCGGCGGTTCACCGCCTATGACTGCGCGCGCCTGCGGTTCATCCTGACCGCGCAGCGAGACCAGTATCTGCCGTTGAAGGTCATCAAGGCCCAGTTGGACGCCCAGCCAGACGGCGAGCTGCCGGAGACCGGATCCGCCTACGGCGTACCGCGTTTGGTGCCGGTGTCACAGGACGGTTCGGGGTCCGGCGACAATACCGCCGCGGTCGCGCCAACCCAGGTGCGGTTGAGCCGGGAGGACCTGCTGGCCCGCTCGGGTGTCGACGACGAACTGCTCACCGCCCTGGTCAAGGCGGGCGTGATCACCACCGGCCCGGCGGGCTTTTTCGATGAGCATTCGGTGGTGATCGTGCAGTGCGCCCGCGCGCTGGCCGAGTACGGCGTGGAACCGCGGCACCTGCGCGCGTTTCGCTCGGCGGCCGACCGCCAGTCCGACCTGATCGCGCAGATCGCGGGCCCGGTGGTCAAGGCCCCGAAGGCCGGGGCCCGTGACCGCGCCGACGATCTGGCCCGCGAGGTGGCGGCGCTGGCGATCACGTTGCACACGTCATTGATCAAGTCGGCCGTGCGCGACGTTCTGGATCGCTGAGGATTAGACTCGATCCTGACGGCAGCACACTGGTGCGGAGGGCAGACACAGATGGGCGAGGTTCGTGTGGTCGGCATTCGCGTGGAGCAGCCCCAGAACCAGCCGGTGCTGTTGCTACGAGAGTCCAACGGTGACCGCTACCTGCCGATCTGGATCGGGCAGTCGGAGGCCGCCGCGATCGCGCTCGAACAGCAGGGCGTGGAGCCGGCGCGGCCGCTGACCCATGACCTGATCCGAGATCTCATTGCCGCGCTTGGTCATTCGCTCAAGGAGGTGCGCATCGTCGACCTCCAGGAGGGCACCTTCTACGCGGACCTGATCTTCGACCGTGACATCAAGGTGTCGGCGCGGCCGTCGGACTCGGTGGCGATCGCCCTGCGGGTCGGCGTGCCGATCTATGTCGAGGAAGCGGTGCTCGCCGAGGCCGGCCTGCTGATTCCCGACGAGAACGACGATGAAGCCGCAGGCGCGGTCCGCGAGGACGAGGTGGAGAAGTTCAAGGAGTTCCTGGACAGCGTGTCGCCCGACGATTTCAAGGCCACCTGAACTGGCGGTGCCCAGCGGTCTTATCACGGATACGTCACTTCGGAGTCGACACGCGGCGCGGGTTTCTTTCAACCGCGATTTGGGCAGCCATACTTTGATCACGACGAGCAGTCACGGCTCGGCGGGAAGCGTATGCTCGACACATTCGGGCTTTGGCAAATGTGCGCCCACGCAGGTCACAGACGCGAGTTCGATCGGCGAGAGGATTCGACAGTGGGAGACACGCCACGTCAAGAGCAGCTGGACCTGTCCTCCGGTAGCGGCGCAGAGGAATCGGCCGCGGCACCGCCCAGCGAACCCGTGCAGGCGGGTCTGTTCCCCGACGACTCGGTGCCCGACGAGCTCGTCGGCTACCGTGGCCCCAGCGCTTGCCAGATCGCCGGCATCACCTACCGTCAGCTCGACTACTGGGCGCGTACCTCGCTGGTGGTCCCGTCCATCCGCGGCGCCGCCGGCTCCGGAAGCCAGCGGTTGTACTCCTTCAAGGACATCCTGGTCCTCAAGATCGTCAAGCGGCTGCTGGACACCGGCATTTCCCTGCACAACATCCGCGTCGCCGTCGATCACCTGCGTCAACGCGGGGTGCGCGACCTGGCCAACATCACGCTGTTCTCCGACGGCACGACCGTTTACGAGTGCACGTCCGCCGAGGAAGTGGTGGATCTTCTTCAGGGCGGTCAGGGCGTGTTCGGTATCGCGGTTTCCGGTGCGATGCGCGAGCTGACCGGCGCGATCGCCGACTTCCCCGGTGAGCGGGCCGACGGCGGTGAGTCGATCGCCACTCCCGAGGATGAGTTGGCCTCGCGGCGCAAGCACCGCGACCGCAAGATCGGCTGAGTTTTTCGCGCGAGACTGCTCACAGATCGCGAAACGGTCGAGATTTACGATCTCCCAGCAGTATCGGCGGAGTTTGCCGCGGGTTGACCGGCGCAAGATTGAAACAGGGCGTAAAATACGACCGTGTGGGCAATCTTGACGCGGGCGACCGGGGTAGCCGGCCCCTCGCCGCTAAACTAGTTAGCGCATCGCCCTTGTGCGGGAGAGTTCCGTGACAGCCAGCCACGGACGCCGAAGGAGCAACACCTCTCCGTCAACCTCTCAGGCACCCAGGACCGCGCAAGGCCCCGATGCCTCTGGAAAGTGGTAAGCGTTGTGCTTACCCGCCCATGGGGAAAGGCGCCTTTGCGCAAGGCCGCCGAATCTCTCAGGCGCCCGGTACGGGTTGACGACAGAGGGGGAGGAACCAGCGGTTCCAGCTCCAACGCGTCGGGAGATGTCGCCAGTGTTCGATCACAACCAACCGAACTTCGCCGACCGGCACATCGGGCCGGATGCCGACGCCGTCGCCACCATGCTCAAGACCATCGGTGTCGGTTCACTCGACGAACTCGCCGACAAGGCGCTGCCGGCCGGCATCCTCGATGCGCTGTCCGCGGACGGTGTGGCCCCGGGCCTGGATCAGCTGGCGCCGCCGGCCAGCGAGGAGGAGGCGCTGGCCGAATTGCGCGCGCTCGCCGATGTCAACACCGTTGCGGTGTCGATGATCGGGCAGGGCTATTTCGACACGCTGACGCCACCGGTGTTGCGCCGCAACATACTTGAGAACCCCGCCTGGTATACCGCCTACACCCCGTACCAGCCGGAGATCAGCCAGGGCCGGCTGGAGGCGCTGCTGAACTTCCAGACCATGGTCGGCGACCTGACCGGGCTCGAGGTCGCCAACTCGTCGATGCTCGACGAGGGCACCGCGGCAGCCGAGGCGATGACACTGATGCACCGGGCGGTGCGCGGTCCGTCGAACCGGCTGGCCGTCGACACCGACATATACCGGCAGACGGCTGCCGTGCTGGCCACTCGCGCTGAGCCCCTGGGCATCGAGATCGTGACTGCCGACCTGCGGCAGGGGCTGCCTGAGGGCGAGTTCTTCGGCGTGATCGCACAACTGCCCGGCGCCAGCGGTGCGGCGGTCGACTGGACTGACCTGGTGGCGCAGGCCCACGACCGCGGCGCGCTGGTCGCGATCGGCGCCGACCTGCTGGCGCTCACGCTGATCACCCCGCCCGGCGAGATCGGCGCCGACGTTGCATTTGGCAGCACCCAACGTTTCGGTGTGCCAATGGGATTCGGCGGACCGCACGCGGGCTACTTCGCCGTGCATGCCAAGCACGCCCGGCAGCTGCCGGGACGGCTGGTGGGGGTGTCGCTGGATGCCGATGGTTCGCCGGCCTACCGCCTGGCGCTGCAGACCCGCGAGCAGCACATCCGCCGCGACAAGGCCACCAGCAACATCTGCACCGCGCAGGTGCTGCTGGCGGTGATCGCCGCCATGTACGCCAGCTATCACGGTGCCGACGGGCTGACCGGGATCGCGCGTCGCGTGCATGCCCGCGCCCGCGCAATCGCGGCGGGATTGGCCGCCGGCGGTGTCGAGGTGGTTCACCCTGCGTTCTTTGACACCGTGCTGGCCCGCGTGCCCGGGCGGGCGGCACAGGTCCGGGACGCCGCCAAGGCCCGGGGTATCAACATCTGGCTGGTCGACGACGACCACGTGTCGGTGTCGTGCGACGAGGCCACCACCGCCGTGCACGTCGACGCGGTGCTGTCGGCGTTCGGAGCCGCCCCGTCGGCGACATCAAACGGGAGCGCGTCGTCCATCGACGATTTCGACGGACCCGATATCGCCACCAGGGCATCGCAGTTCCTGACGCATCCGGCCTTCACGCGATATCGCACCGAGACCGAGATGATGCGATACCTGCGGTCACTGGCCGACAAGGATATTGCGTTGGACCGCAGCATGATTCCGCTCGGGTCCTGCACGATGAAGCTCAACGCGGCCGCCGAGATGGAGCCGATCACCTGGCCGGAGTTCGCGCGGCAGCATCCGTTCGCACCCGCGTCCGACACCCCTGGCCTGCGCAAGCTGATCGCCGATCTGGAGACCTGGCTGACCGGGATCACCGGCTACGACGCGGTGTCGCTGCAGCCCAACGCCGGTTCGCAGGGGGAGTACGCCGGTCTGCTGGCGATCCAGGCCTACCACACCGAGCGCGGCGAGCCCGACCGCGACGTCTGCCTGATCCCGTCGAGCGCGCACGGCACCAATGCGGCGTCGGCCGCGCTGGCCGGTATGCGGGTCGTTGTGGTGGCGTGCCGGGCCAACGGCGACGTCGATCTCGACGACCTGCGCGCCAAGGTGGCCGAGCACGCGGATCGGTTGTCCACGTTGATGATTACCTACCCGTCCACGCATGGTGTGTACGAGCACGACATCGCCGAAATCTGTGCGGCGGTGCACGACGTCGGCGGCCAGGTATACGTCGACGGCGCCAACCTCAATGCCTTGGTCGGCCTGGCCCGGCCGGGCCGGTTCGGCGGTGACGTCAGCCACCTCAATCTGCACAAGACGTTCTGCATTCCGCACGGCGGGGGCGGCCCCGGCGTCGGGCCGGTTGCGGTGCGGGCGCACCTGGCCCCGTACCTGCCCGGTCATCCGCTGGCCGACGAACTGCCCGAGAAACACACGGTGTCCTCGGCGCCGTACGGGTCGGCATCGATCCTGCCGATCACCTGGGCCTACATCCGGATGATGGGCGCGGGTGGTCTGCGGGCGGCGTCGCTCACCGCGATCGCGTCGGCGAACTACATCGCCAGCCGCCTCGACGAGTACTACCCGGTGCTCTACACCGGTGAGAACGGCAAGGTCGCCCACGAGTGCATCCTGGATCTGCGGACCATCACCAAGCAGACCGGTGTCACCGTCGACGATGTAGCAAAACGCCTGGCGGACTATGGTTTCCACGCACCGACGATGAGCTTCCCGGTGGCCGGCACGCTGATGGTCGAGCCCACCGAAAGCGAGAGCCTGGCCGAGGTGGACGCGTTCTGCGAGGCGATGATCGCGATCCGCGCCGAGATCGACAAAGTGGCGGCCGGGCTGTGGTCTGTTGATGACAACCCGCTGCGCGGTGCGCCGCACACCGCGGAGTGCCTGCTGGTGGCCGACTGGGATCACCCGTACACCCGCGAGCAGGCGGCCTATCCGCTGGGCAAGGGCTTCCGGCCCAAGATGTGGCCGCCGGTGCGCCGCATCGACGGCGCCTACGGCGACCGCAACCTGGTTTGCTCGTGCCCGCCGGTGGAGGCGTTCGCCTAACGCGCCGGGGGTCTAGCCCGAAGTTCCCCCTTGCAGGGTTGGCCTGAATTTCGATGTGCTTTGTGAGCAGGTGTTTCGTGTTCCGATGTGCCATCGCTATGTACTCATGTAATGATCGAGATCTTCTCGGCGTGTCTTTAGCTATTTCAGCGATTGTCATGCGGTAACTGTGCTAGAAAGTAAGCATGTATATGACGCGGGTGCCGAACCGGGGGTCGCCGCCGGCGATCCTGCTGCGCGAAAGCTACCGCGACGAGGGCAAGGTGAAAACCCGCACCCTGGCCAACCTGTCCCGCTGGCCCGAGCACAAGGTCGAACGCTGACCCGGGCCCTGAAAGGGCTGCCGCCGGCGCGGGATCTTTCCGAGGCGTTCGAGATCACCCGCAGCCTGCCGCACGGGCATGTGGCGGCGGTGCTGGGCACCGCACGGCGCCTCGGTATCGAAGACCTGATTGACCCGGCCCCGTCGCGGCGGCGCGACCTGGTGATCGCGATGCTGGTGGCCCAGGTGATTGCCCCCGGCTCGAAGCTGGCGGTCGCGCGGGGGCTGCGCACCGAGACCGCCACCAGCTCGCTGGGCCAGGTGCTCGGGGTGGCCGGCTGTGATGAGGACGACCTGTATGCGGCGATGGACTGGGCGCTTGAGCGCAAAGACGGCATCGAAAACGCCCTTGCCGCACGGCATCTGGCCAACGGCACGCTGGTGCTCTATGACGTGTCCTCGGCGGCGTTTGAGGGCCGCACCTGCCCGCTGGGGGCGATCGGGCACCCCCGCGACGGGGTCAAAGGCCGGCTGCAGATCGTCTACGGGCTGCTGTGCTCGACCGCCGGCATACCGGTGGCCATCGAGGTGTTCGAGGGCAACACCGCCGACCCGAAAACCCTGGCCCGCCAGATCAGCAAGCTCAAGAACCGGTTCAGGTTCAGCAGGGTCTGCCTGGTCGGGGATCGGGGCATGCTCACCAATGCGCGCATCCGCGACGAGGTGCGCCCGGCCCAGCTGGATTGGATCAGCGCCCTGCGCGCCCCGCAGATCAAGACCCTGGTCGAGGAGGGCGCGCTGCAGCTGTCGCTGTTCGACGAGCAGGACCTCCTCGAGATCACCTCCCCGGAGTTTCCCGGCGAGCGGCTGGTGTGCTGCCACAACCCCGCCCTCGCCGAGAAGCGGGCCCGCAAACGCCAGGAGCTGTTGGCCGCCACCGAAAAAGAACTCACCCCCATCGCGGCCGCCACCCGCAGAGCCACCCGGCCATTGCGGGGCACGGACAAGATCGCGCTGCGGGTGGGCAAGGTGGTCAACCACTACAAGATGGCCAAACACTTCACCATCGAGATCACCGACGAGTCCTTCACGTTCACCCGCAACACCGAGGCGATCGCCGCCGAGGCCGCCCTCGACGGGATCTACGTGCTGCGCACCAGCCTGCCCGAACAGACCCTCACCCAGCACGACGTGGTGCTGCGCTACAAGAACCTCGCCGATGTCGAGCGGTTCTTCCGCACCCTCAACGGCGAACTGACGTGCGCCCATCCGCCATCGCCTGGCCGACCGGGTGCGCGCCCACTTGTTCTTGCGCATGCTGTCCTACTACCTCAGCTGGCACATGAAACAGGCCCTGGCCCCAATCCTGTTTGTCGACAACGACAAACCCGCCGCGGCCGCCAAACGCGCCAACCCCGTCGCCGCAGCCCAACGCTCCGATGACGCGCTTACCAAAGCCGCGCGCAAACGCACCGACGACAACACCCCGGTGCACAGCTTCACCAGCCTGCTCGCCGACCTGGCCACCATCTGCGCCAACCACATCCAGCCCGCCGACGACATACCAGCATTCACCATGACCACCACACCCACCCCGCTGCAACAGCGGGCCTTCGAACTCCTCGACATCTCCCACCGCCACGGCCTGGCGTAGTCAGTACAACCACACCCACCAGACCACAAAACCCCAGCTCAACACCCCAACCCGTCAACACACCAGGGGGAACTTCGGCCTAGCCCCGGAGCTCGAACGACGGGAACTAGATGACCTGTCCGACGACAATGTGGTCAGGATCGGCCAGATGGTTGATCACCGAGATCACCCGGTGTCGGCGCCCGTCGCCGTAGAACCGCTCGGCCAACCCCCACCGGGTGTCGCCGCTCTGGACTTGGTATTTCGCGCTCATAGGAATACCCTCCGTGCCCTCCGTGATCTGTGACGTCCCGCTCGGGACGCAGGGCACAGTGTCGAAAGCCTGGTGGCTGTCGGTCACGGGTAGTGCACTACTCGACTTCGGACCGGGCCACCCTCACCCGAAGCGGTCGATGATCGCCTCGACAATGCGACCAGGCGCGTCCTCCTGGATGTAATGCTTGGCGTTGGGCAGCTCAACGAGAACGTGATCGGGGAACGTCGTGCGCATCCGCGGAATGTTGCGGTCGGGTTTGAAGGCGAAGTCCTTCATGCCCCACACGAGCAGGGCGGGCTTGGATCCCAGCTTGGCCGGCACGTCTCGGGCCAGCCGTTCCAGCAGCGGCCGGGCTGCCAGGATTTCCTTGGGCATTCGCGCTACCCCGGCCCGGGCCTCGGGGGTGGGTTGCACGCGGCGGTAATGATCCATGACGTTTGGGCTGAGCGCGCGTGCGGTTCCTGCGGGGATCAGCCGCTCCACGAAGAAGTTTCGCTGCAGAATCGCCCACTGCATCGGCAGGCTGCCCATCACCCTGCAGAACACCTTGGTCGACAGGTCGTCGGTTGGCCAGAACCAGGTATTCCCCAGAACGACCCCGCGCACCCGGTCCGCGCGGGCGGTGGCGACGGACATGCCGATCGGGCCGCCCCAGTCCTGGCCCATCGTCAGATACCCGTCCAGGCCGAGGTGATCAACCAGCTCGCCCACCACCTTGGCGTGCTCCTCGATTGTGTAACCGAAGGCAGCCGGACGCTCGGACAGCCCAAAACCGAGATAATCCGGTGCGATGCACCGGAACTGATCGCGGAGCCCGGCGATGACGTCGCGATAAAGGAAGCTCCACGTCGGGTTGCCGTGGCACAACAGGATCGGCGGGCCGTTGCCCTTGTCGATGTAGTGCATGCGCCCTTGTGAGCTGTCGAACCACTGCGACGTGTACGGATACAGCCTGGGATCCGGCGTGAATTCGATGTTCATTGCGTTCCTCCAACACCCATGGGGATGGTATGCCCGAATTGTGATCCCCCCAAGTGTGTCCGACTGGCGAGACGGTGGTCGATGGGTGTCGACGACCTCCGGTTTGGTGTTTGTCCGTTCCGGGCAGGGCGACGGTCCCACCGTCCTCCTACTGCACGGCTACCCGTCCAGTTCGTATGACTACCGGATGGTGGTCCCACACCTGGCCGACCGGGCGTGGGTGACCCTGGATTTTCTCGGCTTTGGGCTGTCGGAAAAACCTCGGCCACACCGCTACAGTCTGCTCGAACAGGCAGACATCGTGCAGACGGTGGTTGCCGAGGAAACCTCGGGGCCGATTGCGCTCATCGCCCATGACATGGGCACGTCGGTCACCACCGAGCTGCTGGCCCGAGATATCGACGGCCGCTTGCCATTTGAGCTGCAACGCGTGGTGCTGAGCAACGGCAGCGTGATCCTGCACCGAGCCAGCCTGCGGCCGGTCCAGAAGGTGCTGCGCAGCCCACTCGGACCGATCGTCGCCCGGTTCGCGAACCGCCCCACGTTCGTCCGCGAGTTCGGCAGGCTGTTCAGTGCCAACCATCCGCTGTCGGCGGAGGAGGCCGACGCGCAGTGGGCGCTGCTGGCCCACAACGGCGGGCAGCGGATCTCTCACCTGCTCATCTCGTATCTGGATGAGCGGGTGCGCTACGCGTCGCGGTGGCACGGCGCGGTGCGCGACTGGCCGAAACCGCTGAGCTTCCTGTGGGCGCTCGACGACCCAGTGGCGACCACCAACGTGCTCGACGGGCTGCGTGAATTACGGCCCGCCGCAGACGTTGTCGAGCTCCCGGGCGTCGGGCACTATCCGCAGGTCGAGGTGCCTGACGTGTTCGCCCGCGCCGCGCTGAGCCTGCTGTCGATGGCGCACTAACCCTAACCCAGGAACGTGGCGATCGCCGACGTCAGCTCGGCGGAGGCCGAGGTGGCCAGGTTCTGGTAACTGCCGCCACTGGCCTGTGCGACGGCCTCCCAGGTGGCACGGTCCGAATCGGACCCGAAGTCGATCACATTGACGGCGATCGGGCGGGCCGGGTCGAACGCGCTGCGGATGTACTGCTGCAGGCCGGAGCCGCCCAGCGACTGGTCGGTGTGCGGACCGGTGGTGATCACCAGGATCGAATTGCTCTGGCCCTGGCGGTAATTCGACATTGCTTCGGTGTAGACCAGCCGCAGCGTGGTGAACGACACCGCGCCACCGCCCGCCGCCGACTGCGAGTCGAGCGTCTCGGTCAACGCGGCCGAGCGCGGCTCGCCGTTGAGCGGATCGGACAACGGGCCGATGCTCACCTCAGATCTGCCCTCGGTGCCGTCGAAGGTCCACAGCCCTACCGCGGAGTTCGGCGGCAACGCCTGCAGGCGGGCGTTGAGCGCGGCGACGACGTTCTCGAGCCGAGACTTACCACCCTCCTCGGTGGCCATCGACTGGTCGAGCGTGATCGTCACGGCCGGACTCTCCACCGGCGCGGTCAGCGCACTTGCCAGCGTGGCCCGCAATGCGTTGTCGCCGACCGACAGTGGCGCCGAGACCGGTGCAAAGCTGGTGACGTCGCTCTTCGGCGGGGTGCCGCCGTCGGTGCGGAAGCCGGCCTTGGCCAGTTCGGCGAGCTGTTCGGGCTTGCGCATGAACCGGGCGAACTCGCTGGCCGCGGTCACCTGCTCCTGGGACAGCCAGTCGCCGGACAGCAGCACAGTCGGATAGTCGGCCGTCGGCGTTGGGCCCGGCGGCAGCCACGACGACACGACGTTGCGGGCATCGGGCAGCGACGCGCCGCGCTGATACAGCTGCTGCTCGGTGGTGACCACGGCGTGCACCTGGGCGGCGGCCGGATCGGTGGCGTCCAGCAGCGCGTTCATCGCGGTCGAGGCCTTCTTGTCGGCCAGTTTTGGCTGTCCCGCCATCAACGTGTTCACCGCTCCTGCCCCGGCACTGGCCGGTGCGCCGGCCGGTGCAGACGCCGCCGCGACCGCCTCGGCCGCCAGGTACGACGCGTCGCTGTCACCACTGAGCGGAAGCGCCAGCCGCAGCGAACCCCAGTCGGGCAGATCCAGCCCGTCCAGCGCGGCGGGGTCCGTCTGCAGTGACGGTAAGGTAGCCCAATTCTGTTGGGCCAAAGCATCTTTGAGCTGTGGCCGGATCGCCAGCAGAACCGGCGAGGTGACCAGCGACCGGCTGTCGCTGACGGTCTGGGCGCCGGCCGTCGCCTCGAGCCGGGCCTCGGACACCGAGCTGGCCGGGATCCACAGCGCCGGGCGCTCGCCGAGTTCGGCCGGCCAGGTGCCGATGAAGCCGTTGACGACCTGATCGGAGTCGGCGGGTTTGACGCCGACTTTCACGCACCGGTCGCCAACCGGGCTTGCGGTTTCGTTGTACGAGTTGGCCAGCGTCTGGACCTGATCGGAGATAGACGGGTCGGCGACGACCGCGACGGCGAGTTCACCGGCGACGCACCGCGCGGCGGCAACGTCGGAGCGGCTGGACAGCGCGTCGCCGAAGAAGCGCCACAGGATGAAAGCCCCCACCACCACAACCACGGTGACCAGCGCGGCGATGACCCCGACACTGACGCCGCGGCGGCCGGTGGCCACCGCGCGGTGGCTGCCCGTCCACTCGCCGCCCTCCCAGTCGCCGCCGTGCTGCGGGCCCGAGGACCTCGGCGGCAGGGGCGGACCCGAGCGGCGAAGCTCCGGCTCGTCGTAATCGGTGTCGCCGTATTCTGGCTCGCCGTAGCCGGGCCCATAGTCGGCCTCGTAGTCGGCCTCGTCGCCTCCGGTGTAGCCGAAGAGCTCCGTCTGCGGCTCCTCGGGATGCTCCTCGCCGGCCGACTCCTCGGGATCGGGAATGCTATGCCTGCCCATTCCTGCCCCTGTGCTCGTCTCGTCGACCGGTCATCGTTGGCCCGCCGTCCAACGTCGCCGAAGTCTAGTCACCGTTGCTGGCTACCCAATTCTTGAATCCGCGCCGCCGTCTGTGCAGGATCGGCTCGGTGTAGCCGTTGGGCTGTTGGGCGCCGGACAGGATCAGTTCCTGCGCGGCCGCAAACGCGATGCTGCCGTCCGGGTCGGGCGCCATCGGCCGGAACTCCGGATCCTTCTCGTTCTGCTTGTCGACCACTGCGGCCATCCGCCGCAGGCTGGCCTTCACGTCGTCCTCGGTGATCACCCCGTGCCGTAACCAGTTCGCCAGCAGCTGGCTGGAAATCCGTAGGGTGGCGCGGTCCTCCATCAACGCGATGTTGTGGATGTCGGGCACCTTCGAGCAGCCCACCCCGGCGTCGATCCAGCGCACCACGTATCCGAGGATCGACTGGCAGTTGTTGTCGACCTCTTCGCGGATCTCCTCGGACGCCCACGCCAGCTCCTTGGCCAACGGGATGGTCAGCAGCTGCTCGATGCTCGTGCGTGTCTGCCCGGCGAGTTCCTTGTGCACCGCATACACGTCGACCTCGTGGTAATGCATGGCGTGCAAGGTGGCGGCCGTCGGCGACGGCACCCACGCGGTGGTGGCGCCGGCCTTCGGCTGACCGATCTTCTGCTCGACCATGTCGGCCATCAGCTCGGTCATCGCCCACATGCCCTTGCCGATTTGGGCTCGCCCGGAAAAGCCGGTGGCCAGGCCAATGTCGACATTCTGGTCCTCGTAGGAGAGGATCCACGGCTGGCTTTTCATCGCGCCCTTGCGGATCACCGGCCCGGCCTCCATCGAGGTGTGGATCTCGTCGCCGGTGCGATCCAGGAACCCAGTGTTGATGAACACCACCCGGTCGGCCGCCGCCTTTACGCAGGCCTTGAGGTTGACGGTGGTGCGCCGCTCCTCGTCCATGATGCCCACCTTGAGGGTGTTCTGCGGCAACCCGAGCACGTCCTCGACCTGGCCGAACAACTCGACGGTGAACGCCACCTCGTCGGGGCCATGCATCTTGGGCTTTACGATGTAGATCGAGCCGGTGCGGCTGTTGACCAGCGGGCCGTTGCTGTCGCCGGCCTTCAGGCCGTGCATGGCGATCAGGCTGGTGAACAACGCGTCCTGGATGCCCTCGGGCACCTCGTTGCCGTCGGCGTCGATGATCGCGTCGATGGTCATCAGGTGACCGACGTTGCGCACGAACAGCAGGCTGCGGCCGGGCAGGGTCAGCTCGCCGCCGTCGGGCGTGGTGTAGCTGCGGTCCTGGTTGAGCAAGCGGGTGAAGGTCTTACCGTCCTTGGTGACGTCCTCGACCAGGTCGCCCTTGTTCAGCCCCAGCCAGTTGCGGTAGCCCAGCACCTTGTCGTCGGCGTCGACCGCGGCCACCGAGTCCTCGAAGTCCATGATCGTGGTGATCGCGGACTCCAGGATGACGTCCTTGACGCCGGCAAGGTCGGTGGAGCCGACCGGCGAGTCCGGGTCGATGAGGATCTCGATGTGCAGTCCGTGGTTCTTCAGCAGCACGGACCACCTGGGCGAGCCGAGCTCGCCGGTGTAACCGACGAACTGCTCAGGCGTGGCCAGCCCGGTCGACAGACCGTCGCCCAGCGTGACCAGCAACTGACCGTCCTCGATCTTGAAGCCGGTCGTCTCGTTCCACGCGCCCGTGGCCAGCGGAACGGCGTCGTCGAGGAATTTGCGGGCATAGGCGATGACCTTGTCGCCGCGCACCCTGTTGTAGCTGGTGGTTTTCTCGGCGCCGTCGTCTTCGGGGATCACGTCGGTGCCGTACAGGGCGTCATACAGCGATCCCCAACGAGCGTTGGCGGCGTTGAGGGCGAACCGCGCGTTGAGGATCGGCACCACCAGCTGGGGACCCGCGGTCGTGGTTATCTCGTCGTCAGCACCGGCGGTCGTGATAGTGAAGTCGTCGGGCTCGGGCAGCAGGTAGCCGATTTCGGTGAGGAACTGCGTGTAGGCGTCCACGTCGATCGGCTCGATGACGTGGAGGCGGTGCCACTTGTCGATCTGCGCCTGCAGGTCGTCGCGGCGGGCCAGCAGGTCCTGGTTCTTCGGTGTCAGGTCGGCGACGACCTTGTCCACTCCCGACCAGAAGGTGTCGGGGTCGATATCGGTACCCGGCAACGCCTCGTTGTTGACGAAGTCGTACAACACCTTGGCCACGCGCAGGTTCCCCACCGTCACGCGATCGGTCATATCGTCCTCCCTTGAGCCGTCGATCCAGCTTACCCGTGGGTAAACGTCGGCTATTCGCCAATGACCAGGCTGAGCAGCAGGTCACACCGGTCGGCCAGGGTGGCCCGCAACGGCGCGGCCCGCTCGGCGATGCTCTGCTGGGCCCGAATGTATTCGGCACGACCGGCCGGCGTTTCGATGGCGATCGGCTCGAACCCGTAGTCGCGCAGATCATAGGGGCTGGCCCGCATGTCGAGCTCACGGGCGTCGGCGGCCAGCTCCAGGCAATCCACGAGCAGTTCGGACTCCACCAACGGCCCCAGCTTGTAGGCCCATTTGTAGCAATCCATCGCGGCGTGGACGCAACCGGGCTGCTCCGCAGCGAGCTGCTCTGCTCGGGTGAGCTGCTCCGCGTTTCGGCGCGCGGCCGGCTCGGTGAAGAACCGGTATGCGTCAAAGTGACTGCACCGCAACGGCATCGACTCGACGACGGTATCGGTGGCCGCGGCGCCCAGCCGCAGCGAAACTTGGGCATGGCGCACCATCGGCGCGCGGTACACCATCGCCCACTCGTGCAGCCCGAAGCAGTTCAACCGCGCGGGGCGCGAGGCCGTGGCGTGCAGCAGCCCCGAGATGAACCGCACGGTGTCGGCCCGGGCCACCAGGTGCTCATGGCTGACGGTGACGCCCTCGTCGTGCGGTCCGTAGCCGCTGCGGCCGAGGTACCGGCGCGCCGACTTGCCGGCCAGCACCACGCCGAAGCCGGGATGCCAGACCCGCAACTGGCGCGGACGCAGGGTGTAGTAGGTGAACAGGAAGTCCCATACCGGATGGGCCTCACCGATCCCGGCACGCCGGCGATGTGGCTCGACGAAGCCGTCCACCCGCTTGCGGTGCATCCGTTCACGGGTGGTCCAGTCGGGCTCGTCGAGGATCGTGTCAACCATGATGTGTCCTGTCGCGGACGGTGCCGACGAGGTCCTCGACCAGGTCTTCCAGCGCCACCATCGCGGTCACGCTGCCGTCGGGCGCGGTGACCAGCGCCAGGTGGCTGTTGTTTCGCCGCAGGCGCGACAGCGCGTCGGGCAGCGGCATGGATTCGGGCACCTGCGGCAGCGGACGCACCATCGTCAGGTCGACGACCGCATCTGGATCGTCGACGAGGGGCAGTACATCCTTGATGTGCACGTAGCCGATATAGATGCCCGAAGAATCGACGACCGGGAATCGGGAGTAGCCCGTCTCCGCCAGGGCCAGCTGGATCGCTTCGACAGCCGGGCCCGATCCGTCGGCGTCTGCCCGCACCGCGTGAACCTCGCTGAGCGGTACCGCGACGTCGGCCACCACCCGATTGCGGATCCGCAGCGCCCGCGACAGACGATGGTGCTCCTCGGGATCGAGCAGGCCCTCGGACAGCGATTCGGCGATCATCTCCGATAACTCGACCGTGGAGACGGTGTTTTCCAGTTCAGTTTTCGCCTCGATGCCGAACATGCGCAGCACGGTGTGAGCACACCAGTCGTACACCGCGATGATCGGGCGTGCGGCACGCACCCACAGCAGGTATGCCGGCACCAGCAGCATCGCCGCCGACTCGGGGCCGGCGATCGCGATGTTCTTCGGCACCATCTCGCCGAGCAGCACGTGCAGCACCACGACGATGGTGATCGCGATGACGAACGACACCGTGTGAAGCACCGTGTCGGGGATACCGAACAGGTGGAAGGGCTGTTCGAGTAGGTGCGCCACCGCAGGTTCGCCGACCCGGCCCAACAGGATCGAACAGATCGTGATCCCGAGCTGCGCACCGGCCAGCATCTGCGGCAGGTTCTCACCCGCCCGTATGACGGTTACCGCGCTGTGTTTCCCTTGCTCGGCAAGGGCTTCCAGCCGGTCGCGTCGCGCCGAAATCAGCGCGAACTCCGCGCCGACGAAGAATGCGTTGGCGCCGAGAAGCAGCATGGTCAGCAGCACGCCGAGGAAGTCACCCATCAGCGCCGCCCTCCGGGTCGCTGCTGCGGCCCAGCCTCGTCAGTTCCAGCAGATCGATCCGGCGGCCGTCCATCCGCACCACCGTGGCCAGCCAGCGAACCGGGTCCTCCAGCGGTCCGTCAGGATCGAACGCCCTCAGTCGCACCGTCTCCCCGGGTTCGGGGATGTGCCCCAGCTCCCGCAGAACCAGACCGCCAATGGTCTCGTAATCCCCCTCGGGCGCGCGAAATCCGGTCGCGTCGGCAACCTCGTCGATGCGCAGCAGACCCGAGACCTGCCAGCCGCGGCCGGCGGGCACCACGTCGGTCGAAGGTTCGTCGTGTTCGTCGCGGATATCGCCGACGATCTCCTCGATAACGTCCTCGACGGTCACCATCCCTGCGGTGCCGCCGTATTCGTCGACCACGAGTGCGGTCTGCAACCCGTTGGCCCGCAGCTGTGCCATCACGTCATCACCGTCGAGCGTCGACGGCACCGTGGCGACGGGCAGCGCCAGATGGGCCAGTCGGATCATCTTGCGTTCCTCGGGCGGCACGTCGAAGACCTGTTTGACGTGAACCATCCCCATGGTCTCGTCGAGATCGCCCTGGACGATCGGGAAGCGGGAGTAACCGGTCTTGATCGCCGCGGCCACCAGATCGGCGACCGTGTCGTCGGCCTCCAGCGCCTCGATCTTGGACCGCGGCGTCATCACTTCCTCAGCGGTGCGCGACCCGAACTGCAGCGACCGGTCCACCAGCGTCGCGGTGACCGGGTCCAGCGACCCGCGCCGGGCCGAATTGCGGACCAGCGAGACGAGTTCCTGCGGCGAACGGGCCGACCGCAGTTCCTCTGCGGGCTCGATACCCAGCCGGCGCAGGATCCAGTTCGCGGTGCCGTTCGTCAGCTTGATCAGCGGGGTGACCAGCATCGAGAACAGCACCTGGGAACCCGCTACCGCACGCGCGGTCTCCAGCGGGCGCGCCACCGCCAAGTACTGGGCGACCAGCTCGCCGAACACCATCGACACCGAGGTGGCGATCAGCAGCGCCAGCACCAACGCCAGCCCACTCGCAACGTCGCTTGGCAGCGACATCGCCGTGAAGGCCGGCTCCAGCAGGCGCGCCACCAGCGGCTCGGCCAGATACCCGGTGATCAGTGTGGTGACTGAGATGCCCACCTGGGCGCCGGACAGCTGAAACGACAGGGTGCGATGCGCCCGCTGCACCAGCTTGTCGCGGCGCCCGCCTGTCCGGGCGTTCGCGTCGACGGTGCTGCGCTCCAACGCGGTGAGCGAGAACTCGGCGGCGACGAACACCGCGGTGCCGGCGGTGAGAAGCACGAAGGCCAGCACCGCGAGCAGGGTGTACACGAGGCTCATCAGGTCCCCGTCACGTAGCCGCCGGGCCCCGCGCCTGGCGGACGGAAGAAGCCGGGCCCCGGGCCCGGCTGACTAGGGGAGGGTTCTGCGTCGGACGGCTCGTCGGACTGCTGCTCGGCCCGGAAGCCCACGGCCTCGACGGGTGCCTGCGGCACGTGATCCCTTTCGCTTGGTCGGCGGTGGAAGTCCCATGTTAACCGCCATGGTCGGCGCAGGACTCACCATCCAGTGGGCAGCGGGTGGCCCTCGGCGAAGCCGGCCGCGGACTGCACACCGAGCACCACCTTTTCGTGGAGTTCGGCGATGCTGGCCGCGCCGACGTACGTACATGTGCTGCGCACGCCGGAGGTGATGTGGTCGAGCAGGTCCTCGACACCGCCGCGGGACGGGTCAAGGCCCATCCGCGACGTCGAGATGCCCTCCTCGAACAACGCTTTGCGGGCTCGGTCGAACTGGCTGTCCGTTGTGGTACGGGCGGCCACCGCGCGCTTGGACGCCATACCGTAGCTCTCCTTGAACGGTTGGTCCTCGCGGTCACGCATCAGGTCGCCCGGAGACTCGTAGGTGCCGGCGAACCAGGAGCCGATCATCACGTTCGACGCGCCGGCGGCCAGCGCCAAAGCCACGTCGCGAGGATGGCGAACACCTCCGTCGGCCCACACGTGCCCACCGAGTTGCCTTGCTGCCACCGCACATTCGAGTACCGCGGAGAACTGCGGGCGGCCGACACCGGTCATCATCCGGGTCGTGCACATGGCGCCGGGGCCGACGCCGACCTTGACGATCGACGCGCCTGCGGTGATCAGGTCGCGGGTGCCCTCCGCCGACACCACGTTGCCGGCCGCCACCGGCAGCCCGAGGTCCAGCGACGACAGCGACTTGATCGCGTCGAGCATCTTGAGCTGATGGCCGTGCGCGGTATCGATCACCAACAGATCGACCCCCGCCTCGGCCAGGCCGCGGGCCTTGGCGCCGACGTCGCCGTTGATGCCCACCGCTGCGGCGATGCGCAGCCGGCCCTTGTCGTCGACGGCCGGGGTGTAGATGCCCGCCCGGATCGCGCCGGTGCGGGTGAGCACGCCGGCCAGCGTGCCGTCCGGTTCGGTCATCACCGCCACGTCGATCGCCGCGTGTTCGAGCAGGTCGAACACCTTGCGCGGGTCGGTGCCGACGGGTGCGGTGACGAAATCGGACACCGCGACATCGCGGACCCGGGTGAACCGGTCCACACCGACGCAGTTGGCCTCCGTCACCAGGCCGATCGGGCGGCCCTCGAAGACCACGACCGCCGCGCCGTGTGCCCGTTTGTGGATGAGCGCGGTGGCGTCCGACACCGAGTCGTCGGCGGAGAGCACCACCGGGGTGTCCACCACCAGGTCGCGGCTCTTGACGAAGTCGACGGTCTCCTTGACCGCCGAGATCGGAAGATCCTGCGGCAGAACGACAATGCCGCCGCGGCGCGCGATCGTTTCGGCCATCCGGCGTCCTGCCACCGCCGTCATGTTGGCCACCACCACCGGGATCGTGGTGCCCGATCCGTCAGACGTCGAGAGGTCGACGTCGAACCGCGACTGCACGTCCGAGCGTCCCGGGACGATGAAGACGTCGGTGTAGGTCAGGTCGTAGGGGGGCGGATGCCCTTCAAGAAACTTCATCGTCATCGAGTCTAGTTTTTCGCCGAGACAGCGGTGAGATCGAGTTTTTGCGCCAGATCGCGATCTGTGCACAGTTTCGGCGTCAGGCCGGTATTTCGCTGTGGTCCCCACTCCACAGCGTGTGGAACTTCTGATCGCGGTCGGCATCGATGCGGGCGTAGGTGTGCGCGCCGAAGAAGTCCCGCAGGCCCTGGATAAGAGCCGCGGGCAGCCGCTCGGTGCGCAGCGCGTCGTAGTACGACAGCGCAGACGAGAAGCCGGGGATCGGGATGCCGAGCGCCGTCGCCGTGGACACCACCCGCCGCCAGCTGTCGATGGCCGACTCCACCGCGCTGCGGAAGTATGGCGCGGCGAGCAGCGTGGCGAGGTCGGGTTCTGAGTCGTAGGCCTCTTTGATCCTGTTGAGGAACTTGGCCCGGATGATGCAGCCGCCACGCCATATGGTGGCCAAGTCGCCGGGCTTGACGCCCCAGTCGTACTCGTCGCTGCCGGCCTGAATGTGGTTGAAGCCTTGCGCGTAGGCGACGATCTTCGACGCGTACAGCGCCTGGCGGACGTCCTCGGTGAACTTCTGGACGTCAGCCGGCGTCTCACCCAGGTCGCCGGACGCCAACCCGGTGGTGGCCTTGCGCTGCGCGACCGAACCCGACAGCGCGCGGGCGAACACCGCCTCGGCGATACCGGTTACCGGCACGCCGAGGTCGAGCGCCGACTTCACCGTCCAGCGGCCGGTGCCCTTCTGCTCGGCTTCGTCGAGGATGACGTCGACGAGCGGCTGGCCGGTCTTTGCGTCGACCTGGCGCAGCACCTCGGCGGTGATCTCGACGAGGAAGCTGTCCAGGTCGCCGTTGTTCCACTCGGTGAACACGTCGGCGATCTGAGGGGCGGTCAGGCCGAGGCCGTCGCGCAGCAGCTGGTAGGCCTCGCCGATCAGCTGCATGTCGGAGTACTCGATGCCGTTGTGCACCATCTTCACGAAATGGCCCGCGCCGTCAGGGCCGATGTGGGTGCAGCACGGGACGCCGTCGACGTGTGCGGAGATCTCTTCCAGCAGCGGGCCGAGCGACTGATACGACTCGGCGGGCCCGCCCGGCATGATCGACGGCCCGTTCAGCGCCCCCTCCTCGCCGCCGGAGATGCCGGCGCCGACGAAATGCAGGCCGCGCTCGCGCATGGCCTTCTCCCTGCGGATGGTGTCGGTGTAGAGCGCGTTGCCGCCGTCGATGATGATGTCGCCTTCTTCCATCGCGTCGGCGAGCTCGTTGATGACGGCATCAGTCGGGTCGCCGGCCTTGACCATGATCAGCACCCGGCGTGGTTTCTCAAGTTCGGCAAGGAATTCCGGTACGGTCTCGCTACGGACGAAGTTGCCTTCCGATCCGTGTTCGGCCAGCAGCGCGTCGGTGCGGGCGATCGACCGGTTGTGCAACGCGACGGTGTACCCGTGCCTGGCGAAGTTCCTGGCGATGTTGGACCCCATCACGGCGAGGCCGGTGACCCCGATCTGAGCGGTGCCGGCGGTGTCAGGGGCGGAAGTTTCAGACATTCGGGCAGCCTTTCGGTTTTTTTGTTGTGGCACAGCGGATTTAGCGACGACGTTCTACGCGGTGAACAGTCGATGTAATTCGATCAGCCAGGGCACAGCCAGCGCGACCGTGGGCACGACGAGCACGGCGGCCGCCGCGAGATATGCCGCCACCGCCAGTGGGACGCTGTTTCCCCGCCCGCCGAGGCGGCGCACCCGCAGCACGGTGGTCGGTCCGCCGGCCGCCAAGGCACCGGACGGGGTGAGTCCGGACGCGCAGGCGACCAGCGCGCGGGCCAGGGGAGTACGGCCGGCCGCGCGGACGGCGGCGTCGTCGGCGAGCATTTCGATCAGGAGCCGGACCGCGTCGAGCGCGTTGGCGCTGCGGACGAATCGGGGGAAGGCGGCGTGCACCGCGGTGAACATCTCGAGGACGAGGTCGTGGCGGGCCCGCAGGTGTGCACGTTCGTGGGTGAGGATGGCGGCGATCTCGCTGTCGGACAAGGTGTTCAGCGTGCCCTGGCTGACCACCACGCGGCTGCGAACCCCGGGCAGGCAGTAGGCCAGCGGCTGTTGGACATCGAGGATGCGCAGGTGGCCGCCCTGGGTCTTGCCCACCAGGTCCACGACCATTCGGTGGTGCGCCCGGCGGCGCCGGGTGGCGATCGCCACCTGCAGCACGGCGATGGCCAACCGCGCCCCGATCACCAGCGTGAGCGCGAAGACCACGACGTAGGTCGTCCACAGCGGCCAGCCGAGGACATCGATTTCGCTGGTGACCGTCGCTGTCGGCCGGCCGTCGGGACCCGGCACGAACAGCCGGCTGGGGGTGGCGATGCCGGCGGAGAACGCCGAGAGGACGGCCGAAATGGCGACGGACTGCCACAGCACGATCGCAGCCCGCGGTGCCCGCATCGGCCATGAAGCTCGCGCCAGCATTGCCGGCACCGGTCCCGACAGGAGCAGCGCGACGATGGTGAAGGCCAGCGCGGACACGCTGTAAGTGTCTCTCAGCCGGTGCCCGGATCGCCAGCGGGCGGGGCAATGCCTTCCTTGCTCTCGAGTTCGGCCAGCGCCCGGCGCAGCGCCGCCGCTTCATCGGCACCGACTCTCTCGACGAAGTGCACGAGCGCGGCTTCCCGGCTCCCGGAGTCCGCGACCTGATCGAGGGCGTCGACCATCAGCCCGGCAACCAGCTCGTCGCGGCCGTGCATGGCCGCGTACCGGTGAGCCCGGTCGTCGCGGTGCTGCACGACGAGGTTCTTCTTCGCCAAGCGCTGCAGCACCGTCATGATCGTCGTGTAGGCCAGGTCGCGTCGGGCCGACAACGCCTCGTGTACTTGGCGCACGGTTTGGGGTTCGCCGGAGGACCAGAGGTGATCCATCACGGCGCGTTCCAGTTCCCCCAGGCGCGTCAACTTGGCCATGTTCCGTTCAATCTCCTACAGGCTCGAATCAAGGGTACTACGGGATTACTACGGTGCGTCGTATCCAACTCTGACGAACAACTTTCGCCCGGCCGCGGAAAGTTCCGCCAGTGGTCACCACCGCTTCTTTGGCGCTTGTGAGTCCAGTCACAGGGGGTAGCCTCGCCATCGCGCCTGACTATAGTAAGGCTAACCTAACTCAACATCGGGAGGTGCCATGACGGTTCTCGTCGACGACCCGCTGATCGCGGGCATGGAGATCAGGCGGACGCTGCCGCTGCACGAGTCCAGCCGACGACTGCGCGAGCTATATCCCGAATGTCCCCGCGTCTACGGCGTTGCTGTGATGGGCGATCTGTCGCGCCGGCGGTGGTGGCCCCTGACCGACGCGCTGACCACAGACCGTCTCCAGGCGATGTTCGATCTCGCCGCCGAGGAGGCCGACAGCCGCGCAGCGGTGGCCCAGCAGTTGGCGGCGACGCTGGCCCACGTCGTCGTCGGACGCGTCGTGCCGCTGGTCGTGCTGGAGGGACGGGCCTGGGACACCGGACTGGAGAACCTCTGGGTGCACGTGGACTCCGAGGGCGCGATCGACTGGGTCGGCGTCGTCGATCCCACGCTGCGGGCGCTGCCGGAGGACCCGTACTTCGGCGACCGCACGACCGTGCGCCCGCGGCATTCCGCCCGCGACGGCATCGTCGCCCTGCCCAGCGAGGCGGCGCTGACCACGTGGATCGCCCACCGCAGCCACCGCGCCCTGGAACCGCTGTTCGGCAAGCTTGCCGACGTCTGCGGTGGAGCCATGTCCGTCGCGTCGATGTGGCACATCGTCGGTGCCGCCGTGGTGAGCGCGGCGACGCAGGTACCCCTGCTGGCCGGATCGAGCGAGCTGACCAGCATGCGGCGCGGGCAGGCGGTGCTCGACGCGCTGGTCGGATTCGGTCTACCGGTCCGCGGCGCGACGCGAATGGCCGCAGGGAAGGGCTTGCTTAATTAGGGCAGCCTTGCCTATTCTTTGCCTAGCTGTCGACGAAAACTAACGGACCGCGCCGGAGTCCTGAGGGCTGCAGAGACCCCCGGTCCACTCGAAGGACGGGCCCCGCGCCACGTGTGCGGGGTCCGTCCGCATCTGGAGAGTCTCAGGGTTCCCTTCACATTTTTTTGGCCACGTCCGTCGACAACGCCGGGCCCCACGCCGACTGGGGGAGCTTCGGCGTGTAAACACAGTTGGGTGACGACGCAAGTGCCCGCCGGCCTCGGCGATGGATTCGACACCGAGCTCGGCCTGACCTACATCGAGGTCACGCCTGACGGCGGACGGGCGAGGCTGCAGATCCACGACAAGCTGCTCCAGCCCTGGGGCATCGTGCACGGCGGCGTGTACTGCTCGATCGTCGAAAGCCTGGCCAGCGTGTCCGCTCACGTCTGGTTGGCCGAAAACGGCGGCGGCACCGTCGTCGGCGTCAACAACAACACCGATTTCCTGCGAGCCATCTCCTCCGGCACGGTGACAGCGGTGTCGACACCGATCCACCGGGGGCGCCGCCAGCAACTCTGGCTGATCACCGTAACCGACGACAACAATCGCGTCGTCGCCCGCGGCCAGGTGCGGCTGCAGAACCTGCCGGCCGAATAGCCGGCAAGGCGGCGTGCGCTGCTGACTGCCGCGCGCCGTGGCAATATCGCGCACTATGCGTTTGACCCCGCATGAGCAGGACCGGCTGCTGATTTCCTACGCCGCCGAACTGGCGCGCCGCCGGCAGGCGCGCGGTCTGCGGCTGAACCATCCCGAGGCCGTCGCGGTGATCACCGATCACCTCCTCGAGGGCGCCCGTGACGGCCGCACCGTCGCGGAGTTGATGGTCAGCGGCCGCGAGGTGCTCGGCCGCGACGATGTCATGGAGGGAGTACCCGAGATGCTCTACGACGTTCAGGTGGAGGCCACCTTCCCGGACGGCACCAAGCTGGTCACCGTCCACCATCCGATCGCATGACCAGCGAGAAGCCGGAGGCGGATCGCGCATCGTGGGCGCCGGGCGAGATCGTGTACGGGGACGGCGATATCGCGATCAACGTGGGCGCCGTGCGGCTCACGCTCGACATCGTCAACACCGGCGACCGGCCGGTCCAGGTCGGCAGCCACGTGCACCTGCCGCAGGCCAACGCCGCCCTGCACTTCGACCGGGACGCAGCATACGGCCATCGCCTCGACATTGCAGCCGGCACCGCGGTGCGCTTTGAACCCGGTGTGGCACAACGGGTTTCACTGGTCCCGCTCGGCGGTACGCGCGAAGTGTACGGGCTGAGTCTCAACCCGCCCGGTCGGTTGGACGCCTCATGACCGAGCTGTCGCGCGAACGCTACGCGGCGCTGTTCGGCCCCACAGTGGGCGACCGGATCCGCCTCGCCGACACCGACCTGTTCATCGAGATCGCCGAGGACCGCAGCGGCGGCCCCGGCCACGCCGGCGACGAGGCGGTGTTCGGCGGTGGCAAGGTGCTGCGCGAGTCGATGGGGCAGGGGCGCGCCACGCGCGCCGACGGCGCCCCCGACACCGTCATCACCCGCGTGATCATCCTCGACTACACCGGAATCATCAAGGCGGACATCGGGATTCGAGATGGCCGCATCGTCGCGATCGGCAAGGCCGGCAACCCCGACATCATGGACGGCGTGCACCCAGACCTGGTGGTCGGGCCGTCCACGGAGATCATCTCCGGCGACGGCCGCATCCTCACCGCCGGCGCGGTCGACAGTCACGTCCACTTCATCTGTCCGCAGCTCCTCGAGGAGGCGATCGGAGGTGGCATCACCACGCTGATCGGTGGCGGCACCGGACCGGCGCAGGGCACCCTGGCGACCACCGTCTCACCGGGCGCGTGGCACCTGGGCCGGATGCTGGAGTCGCTGGACTCCTGGCCGATGAACATCGCACTGCTCGGCAAGGGCAACACCGTGAGCGCCGAGGCATTATGGGAGCAATTACGCGGCGGCGCTTCGGGTTTCAAACTGCACGAAGATTGGGGCTCCACCCCGGCGGCCATCGACGCGTGCCTGACGGTCGCCGAGGGGTCGGGCGTCCAAGTGGCGCTGCATTCCGACACGCTCAACGAGATGGGATTCGTGGAGGACACCATCGGTGCCATCGCCGGCCGGTCGATCCACGCCTATCACACCGAGGGTGCCGGCGGCGGGCACGCGCCCGACATCATCACTGTCGCAGGCGAACCGTATGTGCTGCCCAGCTCCACCAACCCGACCCGGCCGCACACCGTCAACACCCTCGACGAGCATCTCGACATGTTGATGGTGTGTCACCACCTCAACCCCGCTGTCCCGGAGGATCTGGCGTTCGCCGAGAGCCGCATCCGTCCATCGACGATCGCGGCCGAAGACCTGCTGCACGATATGGGCGCGATCTCGATGATCGGCAGCGACTCGCAGGCGATGGGCCGGATCGGCGAGGTGGTCATCCGCACCTGGCAGACGGCGCACCAGATGAAGCGCCGCCGCGGTGCCATACCCGGCGATGGGCCGGCCGACAACAACCGCGCCCGCCGCTACGTCGCGAAGTACACCATCTGCCCGGCCATCGCGCATGGACTCGATCATGAGATCGGATCGATCGAGGTCGGTAAGCTCGCCGACCTGGTGCTGTGGAATCCGGCGTTTTTCGGGGTCCGCCCGCACATGGTGATCAAGGGCGGCATGATCGCCTGGGCCGCAATGGGTGACGCGAACGCGTCCATTCCAACCCCGCAGCCGGTGCTGCCGCGGCCGATGTTCGGCGCCGCGCCCGCGGCGGCTGCCGCCACATCGGTGCACTTCGTGTCCGCGCAAGCCGTCGAGGACGGGCTGGCCGACCGGCTCGCCGTCAACCGTCGGCTGGTGCCGGTCAAGGATGTCCGCAGGGTCGGGAAGGTCGATATGCCGCTCAACGATGCGCTCCCGCGTATCGAGGTCGATCCCGACACGTTCACCGTGCGCATCGACGGCGATGTGTGGCAGGAGCAGCCGGCCACCGAATTGCCCATGGCGCAGAGATACTTCCTGTTCTGATGGCCAGCCTGGCGACGCTGCTCACGATGGCCGACTCGCGGTTGCCGACCGGTGGGCATGTGCACTCCGGCGGCGTAGAGGAGGCGGTGACCAGCGGCCTGGTCGTCGACCTCGCGACGCTGCGGGCCTACCTGCGCCGTCGCATCCGCACCCATGGTCTGGTGGCGGCCTCGGTGGCCGCCGCAGTGCACACCGGCACCCTGTCGTTGGAAGAGGCGGATCGCGAAACCGATGCCCGCACACCGGCACCCGCCGCTCGGCGGGCGTCGCGTGCCCAGGGCCGAGGTCTGGCGCGGCTCGCACGCCGCGTCTGGCCCGACGGCGATTGGCATGCGCTCGGCACGACACCGCACCTCGCAATCGCGGCCGGGGCGGTCGGCGCGGCCGGCGGTCTGAGCCCCGAACACACCGCGCTGTCGGTCGTCTACACGACGATGACCGGTTCCGCCACGGCCGCGCAACGCCTCCTGGCGCTCGACCCAGGCGACGTCGCCGCGCTGACCTTCGAGCTGTCGGCGTTGTGCGACCAGACCGCAACCGAGGCCGTCAAGGAGCTCGCCGACCTGTCCGATCCACTGCTCGACCTGCTGGCCCAGCGGCACAGCGAACGCGAGCGTCCCCTGTTCAGTTCGTGAAAGGCACCGAGGTTTTCGATATGCCACCACATTTCATCGACGGCGAGCCACACTCGCACACCAAAAGACCCAAACGCGCCCGCCAGCCGGGGGAGCCGTTGCGCGTCGGCGTCGGCGGCCCTGTCGGCTCCGGCAAGACCGCGCTCGTGGCGGCGCTGTGCCGGCAACTGCGTGACGAACTGTCGCTGGCCGTGCTGACCAACGACATCTACACCACCGAGGACGCCGACTTCCTGCGCCGGCACGCGGTGCTGCCCGACTCGCGAATCACCGCGGTGCAGACCGGCGGCTGCCCGCACACCGCGATCCGCGACGACATCACCGCGAACCTGGACGCCATCGACGATCTCATCGCGGGCAACGACCGCTTGGACCTGATCCTGGTCGAATCCGGCGGTGACAACCTCACCGCTACGTTTTCGTCGGGACTGGTCGACGTGCAGATCTTCGTGGTGGATGTGGCAGGCGGAGACAAGGTGCCGCGCAAGGGCGGGCCCGGGGTGACGTACTCGGATCTGTTGGTGGTCAACAAGACCGACCTTGCGCCACTGGTCGGGGCCGACCTCGACGTGATGCGCCGCGACGCCGCAGCGGTGCGTGGTGAGCGCCCGACGGTGTTGATCTCGCTGACCGACGACCCGGCCGCGACCCCGGTGCTGGCGTGGGTGCGTGAACAACTCAGCGTGAGGGTCTGATGCGTTCGGACGTCGTCATCGTCGCCTGTCGCGACCGGCAGCCACGCATCGAGTGCGCAGGCGGGCTGGCCGCGCGCCGCACCGAACCCGACACCGTGTACCTGGTGTCGGCGGCGGCCACCCCGCTCGGTGGCGATGCGATCCACGTGCGCGTCATCGTCGAACCGGGAGCGCGGCTGCGGGTGCGTACCGCGGCAGCCACCGTGACTCTGCCGGGGGCGGCCACGCCGGAGTCGCACGCGTCTTGGACACTGGAGGTGGCCGGCGACCTCGACATCGACCCGCAGCCCACCGTCGTCGCGGCCAACTCGCGACATCTCACGTCGACCCGGCTGGACCTGACCGGATCTGGTCGGATCCGGCTACGCGAGCGCATCCAGATCGGCAGATCCGATGAACGGCAAGGCTTTTGGTCAGGATCGTTATCCGCCGACGTCGACGGGTCACCACTCCTGCGGCACCGCATCGAACTCGGCAATGGATCGGTGGCCGACGACGCGCTCGGCACGCCACTGGCGTGCATCAGCGAATTGCACTATCCCGAAAGCGATGTCGACACGGCCGGTGTTGCGCTGGCGCTTGCCGGCGGCGGTTGCCTGTCGACGTGGCAGGGCCAACGGCTCTAGCTGGCCGTCTTCTCCGTTTCCTGCACCAACGCCGCGATCTCCTCCAGCTCCTCGATCCTGGTGCGGGCGTAGGCCTGCTGCTCGGTGATGGTGAGATTCCCGCGCGCGGTGGACAGGAAGGTCACCGTCCAGGACAGCAGCGTGGTGATCTTGCGCCGGAATCCGACCAGGTAGATCAGGTGCAGCACCAGCCACGCCAGCCAGGCGATGAACCCGCCGAACTCGAGTGGGCCGACCTTGGCGACCGCGGAAAAGCGCGACACCGTCGCCATCGAGCCCTTGTCGAAGTACTGGAACGGTTCTCGCTCTTTCGGATCGGCGCCCTTCAGCTCGGCCTTGATGGCCTTCGCGGCGTACTTGCCGCCCTGGATCGCGCCCTGCGCCATGCCGGGCACGCCGTCGACCGCCGCCATGTCGCCGACGACGAACACATTCGGGTGGCCGGGGACGGAGAGATCGGGCAGCACCTTTACCCGTCCGGCGCGGTCCACCTCCACGTCGGACTGCTCGGCAAGGTCGCGGCCCAGCGGGCTGGCCGACACCCCGGCCGACCACACCTTGGTGGCCGATTCGATGCGGCGAATGGTGCCGTCGGAATCCTTGACCGTAATGCCGTTGCGGTCAACATCGGTCACCATCGCGCCGAGCTGGATCTCGACGCCCATCTTCTCCAGCCGCGCCTGTGCCTTCTTGCCGAGCTTCTCACCCATCGGCGGCAACACGGCAGGGGCCGCGTCGAGCAGAATCACCCGTGCCTTGGTCGAATCGATGTGCCGGAACGCGCCTTTGAGCGTGTGGTCGGCGAGTTCGGCGATCTGCCCGGCCATCTCGACGCCCGTCGGGCCGGCGCCGACGACGGTGAACGTCATCAGCTTTTCCCGCCGCGCCGGATCGCTGGACCGCTCGGCCTGCTCGAATGCGCCGAGGATGCGGGCGCGCAACTCCAGCGCGTCGTCGATCGACTTCATACCGGGCGCCCACTCGGCGAAGTGGTCATTGCCGAAGTACGACTGGCCGGCACCCGCCGCGATGATCAGGCTGTCGTAGGGCGTGACGTAGCTGTGGCCCAGCAGCTCCGACTTGACCGTTCTATTCGCCATGTCGACGTGGGTGACTTCGCCCAGCAGCACCTGAGCATTTTTCTGATTGCGCAGAATCATCCGGGTGGGCGGCGCAATCTCACCCGAGGCGATGATGCCGGTCGCCACCTGGTACAGCAGGGGCTGGAACAGGTGGTGGGTGGTCTTGGCGATCATCTTGATGTCGACATCGGCTCGCTTGAGGTTTTTGGCGGCGGTCAGACCACCGAACCCCGACCCGACGATGACGACTTTGTGCCGATCAGATGCAGTGGCTCCGGGATGGCTCATACCGGGCTCCTCGAGGGCGTCACGTGCAGTACAACGAGTACCTTAGTCGCCCACCTTCCCGGTAGCGGGGTGAGATTGCCCACCGCGCCCAGCGGGTTTTACGCGCTCACGAGTGGCTGCAGCGCCTCACCCACCGCCGTGACGGCTCCGGGCTGATATCCCTGCAGATGCGTCACCGGGCTCAGGATGACGCCGTCGACGCCAGCATCGAGGACCTTCGTCTTGATCTGTTCGGCCACCTGATCCGGACTGCCGAAGACCGCCTGTTGCTTGAAGTCGTCCGGAATGAGATCGGCGGTGACGTTCTCGTCGATCAGGGCGATGACGAGCATGCTGGTCTCCAGCGTCGCGGGATCCCGGCCGATCTCCTTGCAGCGCTCCCGGACAACACTCACCTTGCGGGGCAGTTCGTCGAAGCCAGCGATGATGTTGAGGTGGTCGAAGTGCCGCGCGGCGAGCGGAATGGTCTTCTTCTCGCCGCTGCCACCGATCATCAGTGGGATGTGGTCGCGGAAGCGCGGCTCGGCCATCGCCTCGTTGGTGTGGTAGTACTTGCCGGAGAACGTCGGCCGCTTGCCTTCGATCATCGGAATGATGATCTGCAGCGCCTCACCCAGCTTGTTGAACCGGTCGGTGAAGGTGCCGAACTCGAAGCCGAGAGAGTCGTGTTCGAGCTCGTACCAGCCGGTGCCGATGCCGAGAATGGCGCGGCCCTGACTCATCACGTCGAGCGTGGTGATGGCCTTGGCCAGCAGGGTCGGGTTGCGGTACGTGTTTCCGGTGACCAGCGTGCCGAGTTGCACGCGCTCGGTCGCCGTCGCGAGACCGCCGAGTGCGGTGTAGGCCTCCAGCATGGGGGCATCAGGGGTGCCCAACCCGGGCAGTTGGTAGAAGTGGTCCATCACGAAGACGGAGTCGAAGCCGGCAGCCTCGGCTTCCTGGGCCTGGGCGATAACGGTGGGGAAGAGCTCGGCGACGCCTGTGCCGTAGGAGAAGTTGGGGATCTGGAGTCCGAGTCGAATCGTCACTCCATCGACAGTAGTGCTCTAGCCAAAGTTGGCCAGCGCGCCGTGGCTGACGTGCAGGGTCTGGCCGGTGATGTGCCGGGCGGCCGGCGCGGCAAGGAACAACGCGAGCCGCGTGAGCTCTGCGGCCACCGGTGGCGGGGTGCTGGCCATGCCGTCGTAGCCCGGCTCGGCGCCGCGTCCCGACGCGACCGCGTTGACGGTGATGCCACGGGCGCCGAAGTGGGTGGCTTGCCCGGCGGTCCAGTCGGAGACGGCGGCCTTGATGGCGGCCTCGGCGCTGCCGTCGCTCGGGTTGTCGGGAATGACGTTGACGATCGAGCCGCCGGAGCGCAGGTGGTCACCGACGGCCTGCACGGTGAGCACCGCAGAGAGCACCGTCGCGTCAAGCGCGTTGCGCCACGCCGCGGCCTGGTCGGAAAGGGTATAGGCGCGTGGGTCACCGACATTCCAGCGCGGGGCCGGCACGTTGACGATGGTGTCCAGGTGGTGCGGCAACTGGCCGCGTGCCTCCTCGAGGCTGGCGGGATCGGTGTTGTCGAACACGACCGCGTCGACGTCGAGTTCCTTGGCCGCGACCTCGAGGTCGTCGCGGCGGGAGCCGGCGATCACGACCTTGTGGCCCGCGTCGCGAAACCCTTCCGCGATCATGCGTCCCAGATCGGTATCGCCCCCGGTGACCAGCACGTCCATACGCAGGACCTCCTCAGTGTTCAACGCTGAACTCCAGCGAGTGAGCGTCATGTTACTGGACAGTAGCTAGAGGACGAAATGCGGCGCGCGGGCGACCGACAATCCGGCTCGCGAAGTGCCATTAGGGTTTGGCTCATGATGCGGATCGCCGCCCTGCTCGTCGCTCCGGCAACTGTGCTGGTGGCCACGCTGACAGGCTGCGGTTCATCGTCGAACCCGAGAATCGTGGTCTTCGCCGCGGCCAGCGTCAGGAAGACTTTCACCGAGATCGGTGAAAGGTTCAAGACCGAAAACCCCGGCGCCTCAATCGACTTCAGCTTCAAGCCTTGACCCCCTCGAGCGGGCTGCCCCGCTGGATCTACGTCCCTGCCGCCGTCGGGGCCCTGTTCGTCGTGGTCCCGCTGATCGCGGTTGCCGCCAAGGTGGACTGGCCCGACTTCTGGTCGCTGATCACCAGCCAGTCGTCGATGACCGCGCTTTCTTTGAGCCTGAAGACAGCGGCGGCCAGCACGGCGCTGTGCCTGCTGCTGGGCGTGCCGATGGCGCTGGTGCTGGCCCGCAGCGATGCCCGCCTCGTGCGGATGGCGCGGCCGCTCATCCTGCTGCCGCTGGTGCTGCCGCCGGTGGTCGGCGGCATCGCACTGCTGTACGCGTTCGGCCGGCTCGGGCTGATCGGTGACTACCTCACCGCGGCAGGCATCCGGATCGCGTTCACGACGACGGCGGTGATACTCGCGCAAACGTTCGTTTCACTGCCGTTCCTGGTGATCGCCCTGGAGGGCGCCGCGCGAACGGCCGGGTCCGACTATGAGGTGGTGGCGGCGACGCTGGGTGCCCGGCCCACCACGGTGTGGTGGCGGGTGTCGTTGCCGCTGCTGGCGCCCGGGCTGGTCTCCGGCGCGGTGTTGGCGTTCGCCCGCTCACTCGGCGAGTTCGGCGCCACTCTGACCTTCGCCGGCTCCCGGGAGGGGGTTACCCGCACGCTGCCGTTGGAGATCTACCTGCAAAGGGAAAGCGACGCCGACGCAGCGGTCGCGTTGTCACTTTTACTCGTGGCGGTGGCCGCGGTGGTCGTGGTCGGGCTGGGCAGTCGCCGGCTGCGGGCGGGAGGCGGGAATGCCTGGTAACCCGCGATGACCGACGTGCAGCTGCGGGCCGTCGTTGAAAGCCGCGGTGTGGATATCGAATTCGGTGTCGCCGCCGGCGAGGTTCTGGCCGTGCTCGGACCCAATGGCGCGGGGAAGTCGACGGCACTGCACGTTATCGCCGGGTTGGTGCGGCCCGACAGCGGCACCGTGCGTGTCGGGCAACGGGTGCTGACCGACAGCGCGGCGGGAATCCATGTGGCCACCCACGACCGCCGCGTCGGCCTGCTGATGCAAGACCCGCTGTTGTTCCCGCATCTGAGCGTCGCGGCCAACGTGGCGTTCGGCCCGCGCAGCTCGCGTGCGGCAGCGGCACATTGGCTCGCCGAGGTCGACGCCGCCGACCTCGCCGGCCGGATGCCGCGCCAGCTGTCCGGCGGGCAGGCCCAGCGTGTCGCGCTGGCGCGTGCGCTGGCCGCCGCCCCCGACGTCTTGCTGCTCGACGAGCCACTGGCCGGCCTGGACGTCGCCGCCGCCACCGCGATGCGCAAGGTGCTGCGTCGGGTCCTGGCCCGCGACGGCCGGTCGGCGGTGATGATCACCCACGATCTGCTGGACGTGCTCACGCTTGCCGATCGGGTGCTGGTGCTGGAGTCGGGACGGATAGCCGAAACAGGCTCGGCCGCAGCGGTATTGGCGACTCCACGCAGCCGGTTCGGGGCACGGTTCGCCGGGGTGAACCTCGTGAGCGGCACCGTCGACTCCGACGGAGTGCTCAGCACGGAGTGGGGGATGGCGTGGCACGGCAACGCCAGCTCCGACGTGGTGGTCGGCGAGGCCGCGGTGGCGGTGTTTACCCCGGCAGCCGTCGCGGTGTATCGCGACAAGCCGCACGGCAGCCCGCGCAACACCGTCGAGGTGACGGTGGCCGAACTCGACAGCCGCGGACCAGCCATTCGCGTCCGCGCCGACGAGCAGCCCGACGGCGCGCCCGGGCTGGCCGCCGACATCACGGCCGAGTCGGCGGCCGAGTTGCGGCTGACGCCGGGCGATCGTGTCTACTTCTCGGTGAAGGCGCAGGAGGTGACCGTTCATCTGAGCCCGTAACGACACGATCCGTCGTCACGATCAACGGTCTGAACCGACAAGAACCGGTGGGAGCGCAGCGCTTCGACCACCCCGCGCGACGCGTGGGGGCTTTGTCGTGCCAGCAATCGGTCGCTAGGCACCTATCTCGGCGTTTTTCGCTTACAGCAATCTCTCAGTTGGACACTTTATGAGCAACTCACACTTGCGTCACGGCGGTAACACGGTAGTTTCATCCCCATGGATCAGCCGGACGCGATATCTCAACACCGCAAGGGCCTCTCGAAGACGCTGGCGATCGCGGCTCTGACCGGTGCCACCGCGGTGGCCCTCGCGCTGCCAACGGTGGCGCAGGCTCAGCCTGAGCCCACGCCACCCCCGCCGCCGCCGGGCAACACCTTCCTGCAGGGGCCACCCCCGGATCCGAACGCCCCGGCGCCCCCGCCACCTCCGCCGGCCGATCCGAATGCGCCAGCTCCGGCGCTGGCCGATCCGAATGCGCCAGCTCCGCCGCCGGTCGATCCGAATGCACCGCCGCCGCCGCCCCCCGGAACCGTCGACAACGCTGCGGGTGGCTTCAGCTACGTGGTGCCGGCGGGTTGGAAGGTGTCCGACGCCACCCAGCTGTCCTACGGCCAGGCGTTGCTGACGAAGATCGCGCCCGAAGGCGCCCAGCCCCCGAACGACACGAGCGTTCTGCTCGGGCGGCTAGATCTGAAGCTGTTCGCCGGCGCCGAAACCGACAACACCAAGGCGGCCCAGCGGCTGGCGTCCGACATGGGCGAATTCTTCATGCCGTTCCCCGGCACCCGCGTCAACCAGGAGACCGTGCCGCTGGATGCCGCGGGCATGACGGGTGTCGCGTCGTATTACGAGGTGAAGTTCACCGACACGAACAAGCCCGTCGGCCAGATCTGGGCCGGCGTGGTCGGCACACCAACGCCCGCCGGCACACCGCGGGGCCAGCGGGCCCCCGAGCGGTGGTTCGTCGTGTGGCTCGGCACCGCCAACAACCCGGTCCCCAAGGGCGAGGCCGTGACGCTGGCCAACTCCATCCGGCCGTGGTCGCCACCGCCCCCACCGCCTCCGCCGGACCCGAACGCGCCACTGGATCCCACTGCGCCGCCGCCGGAGCCGAACGCGGCGCTGGATCCGAACGCGCCCCCGCCGGATCCGAACGCGCCGCTGCCGCCGCCGCCGCGGCCGGGAGTCGGTGTGCCGGTCCCGGTGACGGATGCGCCGCCGGAGATGTTGCCGCCTGCCTGAGGCCTAACGGTCAGTTGGGATTTCAGGGGCCAACCCGGGGCGGCTGGCCGGCCAGGTTGTTGACGTCGACAAGAAAGCATGTAATCTGCATGCGGACGGTCGACTGGTTGAACAAGCCGAATACGTTGGGCCGCAAGGCTTCTGGCACGCATGCGCGACGAGCTAAGGGGCTCAACCGGTTTGGATCGTTGCTGCGTACATGGACACAGCGTCGTGACCAACACCCGAAGCTGGACGAGCACGCACCCAGTCGGTGCCGGCACCGCCACCGACAACCCGGCGAAACCAGGGGTTGTGGCCGATCGTTCCCTTTTACCTAGCCAAATCGTTACGCACGGCAGGTATACCTGAAGGGTGGTCCAGCGGCCGCGCTGGGCTCGGCCAGTGACAGGCAGGAGATCCTGATGGACACGATTGCGGCTACCGAATACCTCGCACTCAATCTGGACGGTAAGACCGGGATAGGTTGGCTCGGCTATATCATCATTGGCGGTATCGCCGGTTGGCTTGCCGGGAAAATCGTCAAGGGCCGCGGCCAAGGCATTCTGATGAACATCGTGACCGGTGTAGTTGGGGCCTTCGGTGCCGGCCTGATCCTGAACCTAGCGGGCGTGGACGTGAACAGTGGTGGCTACTGGTTTACATTTTTCGTCGCGCTGGGCGGGGCTGTCGTGCTGCTGTGGCTAGTGGGGATGTTCCGCAAGTCAAAGGTGTAGCCGGCGGGTAACTCTCCGCGCCACTATGGGGTAGTGGCCGCCCCAAGAATGAGCGCGTGGCGGGTCCGCCGGCCGGGCCCGATGAACACTCAGCCGCTGGAACGCGTCGCCGTCGACGTGCCGCGGCCCGGGCCCGGCGAACTCCTCGTCGGCGTGCACGTGTGCGGAGTGTGTCGCACGGACCTTCATGTCACCGAGGGGGACCTGCCGGTGCACCGGCCCGCCGTGATACCGGGGCACGAAGTCGTCGGCGAGGTCGTCGAGACGGGCCCTGATGCCGGCGGTGAGTTCGCCGTCGGCGATCGAGTCGGTATCGCGTGGCTGCGCCATACCTGCGGCCACTGCAAGTTTTGCATCCGAGGCCAGGAGAATCTCTGTCCCGAATCTCGTTACACCGGCTGGGACGAGGACGGTGGCTACGCCGAATTCGCCACCGTCCCAGCTGCTTTCGCACACCATCTGCCGTCGGGCTATTCCGATAGCGAGCTGGCACCCCTGTTGTGTGCGGGCATTATCGGCTACCGCTCACTGCTGCGCGCCGACCTGCCTGCCGGAGGACGGCTCGGCATTTACGGGTTCGGCGGCAGTGCGCACCTCACCGCTCAGGTCGCGCTGGCGAGGGGTGCCGAGGTGCATGTCATGACCCGTGGTGAGCACGCCCGCGAATTGGCGCTGTCGCTGGGTGCGGCGTCGGCGCAGGGTGCCACCGACCGTCCGCCGGTGGCACTCGACGCCGCGATCCTGTTCGCCCCGGTCGGCGATCTCGTGCTGCCCGCTCTCGAGGCGCTGGACCGCGGCGGCACGCTGGCCATCGCGGGCATCCATCTCAGCGATATCCCCGCGCTGAGCTATCAGCGTCATCTCTTTCAGGAACGCCAGGTGCGGTCGGTGACGTCGAACACCCGCAACGACGCCCGCGAGTTCCTCGCCTTCGCCGGCCAGCACCACATCGCGGTGACAAGTCCCGAGTATCCACTCGGCCGGGCCGCCGATGCGTTGAGTGACCTCAGCGCGGGCCGCATCGCCGGCGCGGCGGTGCTGTTGGTTTAGTCCCCACGCAGGCTGGGGTTGGCACTACAGCTCCGCGAGCGCGGCGCCGAGCCGGCCCCTGAGGTCGCCCCGGCCGAACCGGTAGAGCGGTCCGACACCGTCGGACAGCAGTTGGCGCAGCCGCGCCATGCCACGTGCGCTCACCGGCCGTGGCGAATGCAGTCGAAGCGTCACCGTGTCGATCAGGTCCTCGGCCGCGGCGATGTTGGGCACGTGCAGCGGTACCCGCGAGGACAACGGGCTGCCGCCGGCGCGAGCATCGCGCACGGCCTGCCGCAGCGACCGGGCGACGGCGTCCCGCTCCGCCACCGATGTCAATCGAGCTTGGTGAACGGCGAGCGCGGTTCCGGCCGGAGCCGGCACCCCGACGGCGAGCTGCCGGTCGAACTGGCCGGCCCGCAGTCGCGCCGTCACGTGCGCGGCCAGCGACGCCCGTGGGGTCGCATCCCGGCGGATCGCGTCGCGGGCGGTGGAAAGAACGTCAGGCGAAGTCTTGTTGTTAGGCATCGTTACCTACCTCTTGCCCCTGAATCTCGTTTGAAACTTAATGACCATCAAACACATTACACCGGTCATGGATGACCGGTCAAGTTGATTTACTGGTCATGCATCGGTATACTGTCCGCATGACGGCGGTGCCTTCGCACTGGCCGGGAGACGACGAGCCGAAACCGGCGCCAGGGCCGCTTGTGCGTGTTCAGGCGCTGGTCAACACGGTTGAGCTGCCGGATGGTTCCGACCGGCTCGCCGATCCCGTCGATGCCCGTCCGTGGTTGGTCGACAACAACCTGCTGGCGTCGTCTGCCGAGCTGTCTCCGTCGGATCTCGATCTGGTCCGGGGGGTGCGGGAGGCGCTACGCGCGCTGCTGGTCCACAACGGGGGCGGCCTGCCGCCGAGCGACGCCGCATTGGCGCCGCTGCGCACCGTGGCGGCATGTGGCAGCGCCCGCGCCGACTTCGGCGACGACGGCGAGGTGCGGCTCACCGCGGCCGGCGACTCACTGCCCGACCGACTGATCGAGCTGCTGCTGATCATTCGGGACTCCCAGCGCGACGGCAGCTGGGCGCGGCTCAAGGCGTGCGCGAACGACGAATGCCAGTGGGCGTTCTATGACCGGTCCCGCAACCATGGCGGCACCTGGTGCGAGATGGCCGCCTGCGGCAACAAGCTCAAGAACCGTGAATTCCGCGCCCGGCGGCGGAATGCAGCGTCACGCTGACGCCGTCGGTCAAGTTGACAGGTGAAACACCAGGGCGGCGGCCAGCGCGCCCAACCCGTTCAGCGACCAATGCAGCGCGATGGGAGCCAGCAGGCTGCCGCTGCGGCGGCGCAGCCAGGTGAACACGAAGCCGGCCACCGCTGTCGCCGTCACCGCCAGCACGACGCCGGCGACAGTGCCTAGCAAACCACCGCCGAACAGCCGGGTGAAGCCGACGTTGCTGCTGGTCAGGCCCAGGGAGGTGGCGATGTGCCAGAGGCCGAAAAGCAATGATCCTGCCGCCGCGACGCCGCGGAACCCCCACGCACGGTTCAGCGCGCCGTGCAGGACACCCCGGAACGCAAGCTCCTCGGGGATCACCGTTTGCAGCGGGATGATGATCATCGACGCGATCAGCGCGCCGGAAATCGTCGCGTAGTTGTTGTTCATGAACATGTCGCGCGTCCAGGGCAAGAGCGCGCCGACGGCGATCACCGACGCCACCACCGCAACCGCGGCCACAGCGTAGCCCGCACCCGCCTTCCAGTGCTCGCGGCCCAGCCCGAGCTCGGCCCAGCCCAGGCCACGCGAGCGCACCAGGACGAGCAGGCCGACCGCGGCCGCCGGCACGGTGGCGATGCTTGCCCACGGCGTCGTGAAATGCGCGATCAGGTTCGTGATCGCCAGCATCACCACGACGACGGCGATGTCGACATAAATGCGGAAGTGATGCAGTGCGGAGAGCTGCGCGACCACCGGGTGGGGGTGCGGGGCTACCGCCTCGTCAGACATTGCACCCGAGTATACGTGTGACGGTCGTCGCTCCCTGTTGGCCGACAGGTGGCTTCCCTACCATCAGAGTTCGCTGCAAAACGAAAAAGCGCGGTGCCCGGCCGCCCACCATCCAACGGGTGGCGGGCGTCGGTGCGCCGTCAGGGAGCTGCGTCGAGGCGGTAGCCCATCCCACGCACGGTGACGAAGCGTTGCGCGCCGAGCTTGCGCCGCAGGTACCGCACGTACACGTCGACGACGTTGGAGCCTGGGTCGTAGTCGTATCCCCAGACATGGCTGAGTAATTGCTCGCGCGACAGCACCTGGCCGGGGTGGCGCAGGAACGTCTCGGCCAGCGCGAACTCGCGTGCGGACAGCTCAACGGTGCTGCCATCGACCTGCGCCTGGCGGGTACGCAGGTCCAGGCTAAGACCGCCGCAGGACAGCGCGGTCAGCTCCGTGGCGCGTTCGGGTGTCAGGCGCAGCCGCACGCGGGCGAGCAGCTCCTCGAACCGGAACGGCTTGGGCATGTAGTCGTCCGCACCGCCTTCCAGCCCCGCCACGGTGTCGTGCACACTGGTGCGCGCCGTCAACACGATCACCGGGATCGGGTTGCTTTCGGCACGCAACTTGGAAAGCACTGCGAAGCCGTCCATCCCGGGCAACCCGATGTCCAACACCAATAGGTCGAACCCGCCGCTCATCGCGTAGTCGTAGGCCGACGTTCCGTCGGCGACCTCGGTCACGGTGAAACCGTTGGCGGATAAGCCCTTCTGGATGAACGCGGAGATCCGCGGTTCGTCCTCGGCGATCAGGATTCGGGCCATCGCTGCTCCGTCACCAAGGGGACGATGACCGTGAAGGTCGCGCCACGGCCGGGCACGCTGTCGAGCAGCACCTCGCCGCCATGGGCGACCGCGATCGCGCGGACGATCGCCAACCCCAGACCTGCTCCCTCCGAGCGGTGCCCGGGCATGTGGCCGCGGGCGAAGCGTTCGAAGATGCGGGCACGGTCGGCCTCGCTGACCCCGGGGCCCGAGTCGGCTACCCAGAACCGCAACCATCCCCCGGAGAGCTGAGACCCCACGCCGATCCAGCTGCCCTGCTCGGTGAAGCGGCAGGCATTATCGGCGAGCGCGACCAACGCCTGGGTGATCCGCTGCGGGTCCAGCACCGCGGCCACTCGGGCCACGGTCTCCAGTGTGAAGTCGCGGTCGCCGAGACGGGCGAGCTTCACGAACGCGTCCTCGGTGAGCGCGCCGACATCGACGAGCTCCGGCTGCAGGAACGACGGATGCTCCGAATGGGCCAGCAGCAGCAGATCGGACACCATCCGATTCATCCGCACCAGTTCGTCATCGACGATCGCAACCGTCGATTTGACGTCGGCCGGGTCGGTGGGGTCGAGCACCTCGAGATGGCCCCGCACGATGGTGATCGGGGTGCGCAGTTCGTGTCCGGCGTCGTCGATGAAGCGGCGCTGCGCCGACACGCCCGCCTCGACGCGGTCGAGCATCCTGTTGATCGTCGTGACAAGACGGTCGAGCTCGTCACCATTCCCACGGGACGGAATGCGCATCGACAGGTCGGTGTCGGTGATCGTGCGCGCGGTGTCGACCACATCGCGCAGCGGGCGCAGGATGCGGCCCGCCAGGATCCAGGCAGCGCCGGCAGCGCCAAGCATCGTCACCGAGCCGACCAACAGCATCAACCGGGCGGCGTCATTGGCGTTCGCCCGCTCCGCGTCGCCGAGGTAGGCAGCGACGATGACACCGCGCGCCGCGTCGCCCGTCAGGGTGACAGGAATCGCGAGATACCGGACCTCACCGACTTCAGGATGCTGGTACCGGCCCTCCACCGGCTCGGCGACCGAGGCGACGCGCTCGGCAAACGACTCGTCGCGGGCGAGCACCTCGGGGGTACCCGGTTCCTGCCTGCTCTGGGTGCGGTACCGGCCGTCGACATAGCCAAGGAACTTCTCGTTGGGGCGCGCGAGGTTGTAGGCGATCGCCTCCCGGATGACCTCGTCCACGCTCCCGAACGGCTCTCCGGTGCGCGGATTCACCCCGGGTGATGTCAGTTCGTTGAATTCCTGGACCTCGAAGCGCAATGCTTCATCCATCCGCGCGTCGGTGGCCGAGACGAGGAGCCGCCAGGTCACGAACGTCACGACGCCCAGGGCGGCCATCACCAGCAACAGAACCCACCCGATGATCCTGGTGCGCGCCGTCGACGGCAGCACCCGACGCCACAGCTGTGCCGGGGCGGTGCGGGCAGCATGGTCGATCATCGACATCCTCGGGGCGACGGGTGTGCGCTCCATCCTGCCTGTTCAGGACCCCGCCCGGGGACGGGATCTGCTCGGCGTCAGTCGTCGTCGCCGAATCCATCGTCGTCACCGAATCCACCGTCGTCGCCTCCCCCTCCCCAGTCGTCGAAGTCGTCGTCCCAGTCAACCGCGGGCGGGGGCGCGGGGACTCCGCCGGGGTCGGCGGCCACACGCGGGGCAAGGGGCGGAACGATCGGCCGGGCCGGTAACGGTGGCGGCTGGGCCGGGGCCGGCGGGCGCGGGGCGGCGGGGGCTGGCGGGGGTGCGGCCGGGACGGGCGGGAGCAGGGCCGGGGACAGCGCTCGCTCCGCCGAGGGCGGAGCCAGGGGTTGGGGCGCGTGCGGAACAGACTGCGCCTGTTCGGGCGCGTCCACGGTGATCGGCTGAAGCGGGCCGTGGTCTGAAGTGGGGCGCAACGCCGCGCTTGTCACGCCGACGATGCCGGCGATCGCCAGCACCGCCAGCGCGATCAATACCGCACGCATGCGTCCAGCCTGCGGCGGCGGCGTATCACGCCGATGAGACCAAGATGAGAACGTTCTCATCCGGCGGCGGTGGCGAGAATGCACGGAGACTCCGCACTTCGCGTATCGCGGGTAACTGGATGAAGAACCCCTCACGAAAGGCTCACGTGGGTCTCATGGTGCCGTCCGACGGTGGAGTAATCACCCGATCGACAGAAAGTAGGAAACCATGGGATACACATCCAGCAATTGGAAGCGGGTTGCCGCCGGAGCCGGTGCGGTCGGCGTCGCACTTGCATTGGGAGTCGCCGTACCGGGGACCGCTTATGCCGGCAACTCCAGTTCGAACTCGTCAAGTAACTCCAGTTCGAACTCGTCAAGTAACTCCAGTTCGAACTCGTCAAGCAACTCCAGTTCGAACTCCTCGAGTAACTCGAATTCGAATTCATCGAGTAACTCCAGTTCGAACTCCTCGAGTAACTCCAATTCGAATTCATCGAGCAACTCGAACTCCAACTCGGGCAGCGACTGGTGGGCCAGATTCGGCCGATGATGGCGACCGACCTGATCGGGTCGCTGTAGTTGTCCGTGACGGCGTGTGCCCGGCGATCGGGGACGCCGGACACACGCCAGGAGAGGAGTGGTTTGATGAGGTTTCGCAGGCGGCCGGTCATCGAGTTTCTTTGCCACCCTGAGGATCAGGGTGTGATCGCCGAACCGGTGCGCGCAACGAAGGTCCTGCCGGCCTGGTTCAAGCAGTTGCCAGGCATCGACAGGGGGCAGGTCAGCGCGACCAACGACGGGCTGACCGTAAAGCGCTGCATGCCGTTTCTCGACGCGATGTGCACAGGCTGGATCCTGCCGTTGGCGGCGACCGTCCGGCTCGAGATCAGTGATGGAGGAGCGACGGTGACCGGTGGATGGAAGTTCGACCGGGAGCTGGTGAGCAATCATGGCCCGGGGCAGGTAGCGGGTAACCCGTATGAGCCAAGACCACCGATGAAGTTCCACAACTACTGGAGCATCCGAACCGCGAAGGGCTGGAGTTGCCTGTTCCTGCCGCCGCTCAACCGGCCGGACCCTGTGGTCGAGGTCTTCAGCGGTGTCGTCGATACCGATACCTATACGGCTCCGATCAATTTTCCCTTCGTGGCTACCGCCGCTGACGGCGTGTACACCCTCGAGAAGGGGACCCCGCTGGTGCAGGTCATTCCCTTCCGCCGGGTGGACGCGGTTATCAGCGGATCGGTACGGGCCGAGACACCCACCGAGGGCGAGGAGCGGATCAGGATCACTCGCAGCACCGAGGCCGGCGCGGGCTGGTACCGCCACCACGCCCGGGCGTCGCGGCGGGAATTGACGCCCGCGGGCTTCCGTTAAGACCGGGGAACGCCGGCGCCGATCAGTTCCTTTAGCCGCGGCCAGCGGCCGCCGAGGAAATGCAGTTCAATCCCACCTCCAGTTGGCAATTTCGGGGTCGTCCTCGCCGTGCTCGCGGGTGTAGCGGCGGGCCGCCAATCGGGCATCGACCATCCGCTGTCGCAACACCGCGGCCCGGTTGGCCAGCCCGTCCACCCGGTCGATGACGTCGATGACGAGATGGAACCGGTCCAGGTCGTTGAGCATCACCATGTCAAACGGTGTCGTCGTGGTGCCGCGCTCCTTGAATCCGCGCACGTGCAACTGCGCGTGGTTGGTCCGGCGGTAGGTCAGCCGGTGAATCAGCCAGGGGTAGCCGTGATAGGCGAAGATGACCGGCCGATCGGTGGTGAACAGCGCATCGAACTCATGGTCGGACAGCCCGTGCGGGTGCTCGGTGTCGGGCTGCAGCCGCATGATGTCGACGACGTTGACCACCCGCACGGCGAGCTCGGGCAGTTCGCGACGCAGGATGTCGGCGGCGGCCAGCGTCTCCAGCGTCGGGATATCGCCGGCGCAGGCCAGCACGACGTCGGGCACGCCGTTGGTATTGCTTGCCCACTCCCAGATGCCGAGGCCGCGGGTGCAGTGCGCGATGGCTTGGTCCATGTCCAGGTAAGTCAGCGCGGGCTGCTTGCCGGCCACGATGACGTTGACGTAGTGGCGGCTGCGCAGGCAGTGGTCGGCCACCGACAGCAGGGTGTTGGCGTCCGGCGGCAGATACACCCGCACCACCTCGGGACGCTTGTTGGCGACGTGGTCGATGAAGCCGGGGTCCTGATGGGACGCGCCGTTGTGGTCCTGACGCCAAACATGTGATGTCAGAAGGTAATTCAGCGACGCGATGGGCCGTCGCCACGGCAGGTGCGCGCTGCTGGACAGCCACTTGGCGTGCTGATTGAGCATCGAGTCCACGATGTGCACGAACGCCTCGTAGCAGTTGAACAGACCGTGGCGGCCGGTCAGCAGATAGCCCTCGAGCCAACCCTGGCACAGGTGTTCCGACAGCACCTCCATCACCCGGCCCTCGTTGGCCAGATGCTCGTCTTCTGGATCGATCTCGGCCAGCCACGCCTTGTCGGTGGACTCGAACACCGCCGACAGCCGGTTCGACGCGGTCTCGTCGGGACCCATCAGCCGGAACCGGTCGGGGTTGCGGGTGATGACGTCGCGCAGGAACATGCCCAGCACCTTTGTGGCTTCCGCGGTTCCGCTCGCCGGCTTGTCCACCGCGACGGCGTAGTCACCGAACGGCGGTAGGTCCAGATCGCGCAGCAGGAGCCCGCCGTTGGCGTGCGGGTTGGCGCTCATTCTGCGCTGGTCGGTGGGTGCCAGCGCCCGGAGGTCCGGTCGCAGCGTGCCGTTCTCGTCGAACAGTTCCTCGGGCCGGTAGCTGCGCAGCCACGTCTCGAGCTGCGCCATGTGCTCGGGGTTGGTGTGCGTCTCGGACAGCGGCACCTGATGCGACCGCCAGGTGCCCTCGACGTGTTTGCCGTCCACCTCCTTGGGCCCGGTCCAGCCCTTCGGGGTGCGCAGGACGACCATCGGCCAGAGCGGCCGGCCCTTTTCGCCGTCCAGCCGCGCTGCCTGCTGGATCGCGCCGATCTGGTCGAAGGCCTCGTCGAACGCGGTGGCCAGCTGCTGGTGCACATTGGTCGGGTCGTCACCCGACACCGTGATGGGCCGGTAGCCGTAGCCGTAGAGCAGCGACTCCAGCTCCTCCTGCGGGATCCGGGCCAACACCGTCGGGTTGGCGATCTTGTAGCCGTTGAGGTGCAGGATCGGCAGCACCGCACCATCGGTCACGGGGTTGAGGAACTTGTTGGAATGCCAGCTGGCCGCCAACGGCCCGGTCTCGGCTTCGCCGTCGCCGATCACGCACGCGACCACCAGGTCCGGGTTGTCGAAGGCCGCACCGTACGCGTGCACCAGCGCGTAACCCAGCTCGCCACCCTCGTGGATCGATCCCGGTGTCTCTGCGGCGACGTGGCTGGGAACGCCGCCGGGAAATGAGAACTGGCGGAACAACTTTCGCAGACCGTCGGCATCTTCCCCGATACCCGAGTAGACCTCGGTGTAGGTGCCTTCGAGGTACGCGTTGGCCACCAGGCCCGGGCCGCCATGGCCCGGCCCGGTGATGTAGATGACGTCGACGTCGCGGTGGCGGATGACGCGGTTGAGATGCGCGTAGATGAGATTGAGGCCCGGCGTGGTGCCCCAGTGCCCGAGCAGGCGCGGTTTGATGTGCTCGGGTGCCAGCGGTTCGCGCAGCAGCGGGTTGTCCAATAGGTAGATCTGGCCGACGGAAAGGTAATTGGCCGCGCGCCAGTAGGCGTTGATCAATTCGAGTTCGTGGTCGGACAGGGTCGGGGAGAGGGCCTGAGCGGTCATCTAAATAATCATCGTCTAGATGGGTGAACAACAGTGAGGACCTAGTCCCCGAATCATCAGGCCCTAAGCACTAGCCTGACGATCGTGCTGGGATTCGCGGTGCCGCAGTTCGGTGAGTCGGCCCACGACGATCTGGCCCGCTTTGCGTCGACCGCCGAACAGCTCGGCGCCGACAGCCTGTGGGTGGGGGATCGGCTGCTGGCGGCCGTGCATCCGAGCGTGGGCTACGTCGGCAAAGACACCATCCCCGAGCAGTTCCGCACGTGCCTCGATCCGTTCGTCGCGCTGGCAGTGGCCGCCACCGTCACCACCCGGGCACGTCTGGGCAGCAGCGTGTTCGTCGCGCCGTGGTATCCGCCCGTCCAGCTGGCGCGGCAGCTCACGAGTATCGATGTGATCAGCCGCGGCCGGCTGCTGCCCGGATTCGGCATCGGCTGGTCACCGGAGGAGTACCAGGCCACAGGCACGCCGTTCCGCCGCCGCGGTGCGCAGCTCGACGAGTTCTTGGATGCTCTGGACGCGCTGTGGACGACGAACCCGGTGGCACACCAGGGTGCGCGGTGGTCGATCCCGGAATCGTGGGTCGACCTCAAACCGGTGCAGCGGCCGCGTCCGCCGATCTACCTGGGTGCGTTCACGCCGGCCGGGCTGAAGCGCATCGGCGAGCGCGCCGACGGGTGGATGGCGGGTGTGCAGGTGCCGGGCGGCGCGAATCTGGACATGCTCCATTGGCAGCGGCAAGCCATCGATGATGCGGCGCGCGCCGCCGGCCGGGATCCGTCGACCATCCACACCTATGTGCGGATCAGTGTCACCGAGGGCACCCGGGTCGAGCAGGTCGCCGACGCCGTTCGGCTGCTGGCCGACAACGGCTACCCCGACGCGTTCGTGGACCTGATGTACGTCGTGACCGGAACCGACGCCCACCTGGAGTGGGTGGAACGGCTGTTGGCGAAGTGAACGACGAGGGACTGCTCGCGCCCATGCGGGTGCTGGATCTTGGCGGCGCCGAATCCGACGCCGTGGGCCGGCTGTTCGCCGACCTGGGCGCCGACGTGCTCATGGTCGAGCCGCCCGGCGGCAGTCCGGCCCGCCATGCGCTGCCCAGCGTGGCGGGCGCCAGCATTCCGTTCGCGGTGCACAACGCGAACAAGCGCGCCGCGGTGCTCGATCCGGCCAGCTCCGCCGACCGCGAACGGCTGTTGGAGCTGGCCGGGACTGCAGACATCGTCGTGGACGGCGGCGGCGCGGCCGTGTTCGGGACGTCGTGCGCGGCGCTCGCCGAACGGTTCGGCCACCTGGTTGCGTTGTCGGTGACGGATTTCGGCACGGCTGGCCCGTATTCGTCGTGGCGGGCGACCGACCCGGTGCTGTACGCGATGTCGACCGCGCTGTCGCGAACCGGACCGACATCGGGGAAGCCTGTGTTGCCGCCCTACGGTGTCGCATCGGCGACGGCCGCGGTGCAGGCCGCGTGGGCGGCGCTGGCCGCCTACTATCACCGGTTGCGTTACGGCAGGGGCGATTACATCGACTTTTCCCGATTCGAGGCGGTCGTGCAGTCCCTCGATCCGCCGTTCGGGACGGAGGGCCAAGCCGCTGTCGGGCTGAAGCGGTCCGGCGAACTGTGGCGTGGCCGGCCGCGAAATCAGCACATCTACCCGATATTTCCGTGCAAGGACGGCTACGTCCGGATCTGCCTCCTGTCGGCACGTCAATGGCGAGGGATGCGGGCCTGGCTTGGTGAACCGCAGCAGTTTGCGGACCCGAAGTTCGACACGATCGCGGCCCGCTACGCCGCCTCCCGGGATCTCAACGCCGCCATCGCCGACCTGTTCGCCCCGCAGACGATGAAAAACCTGGTCGCGGAGGGGCAAGCGCGGGGGGTGCCGATAGCGGCGGTGCTCACACCCGCAGAGGCGTTGTCCTCTGAGCATTTTCGCGCAGTGGGTGCCTTGACCGACGTGGCGATCGCGCCGGGGGCGAACCTCGCCGTCCCAATGGGCGCGTTTGTGGTCGACGGCCACCATGCCGGTTACCTGCGTGCCGCACCGCCCGTCGGCGCCGACGAACCCGCTTGGGCCACAGATCGACCCGTGCCGACAGCCTCTGTGGCTGGTGATACCGCTGGGCCGCAACGACCATTCGACGGCCTGCGGATCCTCGACCTCGGCGTCATCGTGGCCGGCGGAGAGCTGGGCCGCCTGTTCGCCGACCTGGGCGCGGAGGTCATCAAGATCGAGAGCGCCACCTATCCCGACGGGCTGCGCCAGACGCCACCCGGCCAGCGGATGAGCAGGTCGTGGGCGTTGACGCACCGCAACGAGCACAGCCTCGGCCTGGATCTGCGGCATCCGACCGGGGCCGACCTCTTCGGACGGCTGGTCGCCGGCGCCGACGCGGTGTTCGCCAACTTCAAGCCGGGAACGCTTGCATCGCTGGGCTTTTCGTATGAGAAGTTGCAGGAGATCAACCCCGGAATCGTCTTGGCCGAAAGCAGCGCCTTCGGAGCAACCGGGCCATGGAGCGCACGAATGGGGTACGGCCCGCTGGTGCGTGCGACCACCGGCGTCACCTGGCTGTGGACTTCCGATGACGCCGAGGGCGGCAGCTTTTTTGATGCCACCACGATCTTCCCCGACCACGTGGTGGCCAGGATTACCGCGATCGCCGCACTGGCGGCCCTCATCCACCGCGACCGCACCGGAACGGGTGCGCACGTGCACATTTCACAGGCGGAGGCGGCGGTGAATCAGCTCGTCACCGCATACGTCACCGAAGCCGCCCGCGCCGCCGAACTGTCGGTGACCGACGACGCCGCGGCGCACGCCGTCTATCCATGCGGTGGTGAGGACGAATGGTGCGTCATCTCGCTGCGCTCCGACGAAGACCGCACGGCCCTCGCGGCGGTCATGGGGCGTGACGAATTGCCGCGTGACCGCGCCGGCCTCATCGCCGCGGTGTCGGAATGGACGTCCGTGCGGGACAAGGTCGCGGTCGCGGATCTGCTGCAGGGCGCGGGCGTGCCCGCAGCGCCGATGAACCGGGCCGTCGATGTGCTCGCCGACCCGCAGGTCGCATTCCGGAAGCTGTTCGCCTACATGGTGCATCCGCTCTTCGACGCGCCGATGCCCAGCGAGACGGGTCCCGCGCCGTACACGAGTATCCCGCCCGCCGACCTTCGGCCCGCGCCGATGCCGGGCGAGCAGACTCGCGAGATCTGCCAGAAGGTGCTCGCCCTGAACGCCGAGGAAATCGACCGGCTGATCGCCGACGGTGTTCTGTTCACCTCGACCGAACCGCCCGACCCAGCAAGGCGGTCATCATGATGACCCTTGTAGCCACCGACGGCGCCAGACTGTTCACCGGCGGGCGGTTCCGCGCCGCGGACAAGGTCCAGCCGGCCATCGAGGCGGCGACGGGCGAGCCGCTCGGCGACGGCTCCAGCGCAACGGAATCCGAGATCGACGACGCCGTCGCCGCTGCCCGCAGGGCGCTGGACGGTTAGCGCTCAACCCCGGCGGGGGAGCGTGCCGAGGTGCTTAACCGGCTGGCGGACGCACTCCAGTTCGGCGCGGCGGGCACCAACGAGTTGTGCACGCGGGAAAACGGCATGCCTGTCTCGGTGTCACACGGGGCCTACGGCGTCTTCCCGGCGGCGCTGATCCGCTGGACAAGTCGACCGAGATTCGGGCCGTTGGTCAGTTCGCGGCAGCGGGACCGAGTGTTGAGCTACATCGACATCGGCAAGTCCGAAGGCGCGAAACTCGCTGCTGGCGGGTCGGTTCCGGCCGATCAGCCGCGCGGCTGGTTCGTCGCGCCGACCGTCTTCGCCGATGTCGACAACTCCACGCGCATCCCGCATGAGAGATCTTCGGGCCCGTCCTGGCCGTCATTCCCTACGACACCGATCGCGAGGCAGTCGAGATCGCCAACGACACCGAGTATGACCTGGGCGGCACCGTGTGGTCGGCCGACACGGATCGGGCCACCGATATCGCCCGGGCGGTGCATACCGGAACGATCGGGGTCAACGACTACCAGATTGATGTGCGGGCACCGTTCGGCGGCGTCAAGGCCAGCGGCCTGGGCCGCAAGCTGGGACCCGAAGGGTTGGCCGCCTGCCAGACCCTGAAGTCCATCTACCGGGTGGGCCCGGCAAACTAGCCCGAGCCCCAGTCCAGATGGGACGACTTGTTCGGCGATGATGCGGCCGGCGACCTCGATCGTGCGGGCATCGGCAGCCGCCAGATAAGGTGCGCGCTATGTCCGATGCCCTGATGGCGGGGTTCCCCCCGCCTCGCGAGTCGGTGGTGAGCCTGGAGAACTGGCAGGAGCCACCCTTCAACCGGTGGTCCTTCCAGCATCTGCGCGAGATTGTTCCGACGCAGCGCATCGCCCGGGGCGCTCGGGCGAAGGCACTGGCGGGCCCCGACAACCCACAGGCTCTCGACCACATCGCCGTGACGCGGCTGGGCGCCGGTCCGTCCACCGTCGGGCAGGTGCTGGCGGACACGTGGACCGACGCCGTCATCGTGCTGCACGACGGCCAGGTCGTCCTCGAACGCTACGTCGGTCAGATGCAGGCCAACACGCCTCACCTGCTGATGTCGGTCTCGAAGTCCATCGTGGGGTGTGTCTGCGGAATCCTCGCCTCCAAGCGCCGCCTGGACCCCGAGGCGCCAATCACGCAGTACGTTCCGGAGATCGCCGGCTCCGGTTATGACGGGGCCACCGTGCGACATCTCCTCGACATGCGCACCGGCGTCGCGTTCAGCGAGGCCTACGAGGACCCCAACGCAGAGGTGCGCGTCATCGAGCGCCAGATGGGCTGGCGTCCAGGACGCGAGCCCGAGATCGTCGGCCTGTACGCCTATCTCACCTCACTGTCCTCCGAGGGGCCTCACGGCGGCCCGTTCGTCTACCGCTCGGCGGACACCGACGTTCTTGGCTGGGTGTGCGAGCGGGCCGCCGGCGTGCGGATGGCCGACCTCGTGTCCACTCTCATCTGGGCCCCGATTGGCGCAGAGTACGACGCCGAGATCACCTGTGACGGGCTCGGGTCCGCGGTGCACGACGGCGGAGTCAGCGCTACGGCTCGCGACCTGGCCCGCTTCGGCAAGATGTTGCTCGACGACGGCTGGGTCGGGCATCGACACGTCGTGCCCGAAAACTGGCTGCAGCAGGCCCGGCACATCGACGCCGACATCCGCGGTGCCTTCGCCGCGTCCGACTCGGAGCCGGTCCTGCCGGGCGGCTGGTACCGCAACCAGTTCTGGTTCGTCCCCGGACCGTCCGGCGACATCTTGCTGTGCCTCGGCATCCACGGCCAGATGGTCTTCGTCGACCGCGCCACCCGCACGGTCGCGGTGAAGCTGTCGTCCTGGCCGACGCCTCAAGACCCTGCCCATTTGGTCGACACGATCCGCGCCTTCGCCGCCGTCGGCCGCCACCTGTCCGGGTTGGAACCGGTCGGGGATGCCGCCGTGGGCAGGCCGACGGGCCCGAGCGGCATCGTCGAAGGTCAGGAACGCGGGCACGGGTGACCGGGAGGGGTGTCGGTCACCCCTCGAAGCCGTGGTACTGCATGACGTGCTTGATCCGGGTGTAGTCCTCGAACCCGTACATCGACAGGTCCTTGCCGTACCCGGAGTGCTTGAAGCCGCCGTGGGGCATCTCGGCAACGAGCGGGATGTGGGTGTTGATCCACACGCAGCCGAAGTCCAGCCGCGCCGCCATCCGGGCCGCACGCCCGGCATTGGAGGTCCAAACCGACGACGCCAGCCCGTATTCGCTGCCGTTGGCGAAGCTGACCGCCTCGTCCTCGTCTTTGAACCGCTGGGCGGTGACGACCGGACCGAAGACCTCCTTCTGCACCAGCTCGTCGTCCTGGCGCAGGTCGGCGATGAGCGTCGGCTCATAGAAGTAGCCGACCGACCCTTGCTGCTTGCCCCCGGCCAAAAGGCGTGCATGAGCGGGTGCGCGGCTGACCAGGTCGCTGATGTGCCGGAGCTGGTTCGGGTTGTTGATTGGCCCGTACAGGATGTCCTCGTCGTCGGGGTCGTAGCCGGTCTTGGTTTTCGTGACGGCCTCGGTCAACGCCGCCAGGAACGCGTCGTAGACACCGGCCTGAGCGACCACCCGAGTCGCGGCGGTGCAGTCCTGGCCCGCGTTGAAGTAGCCGGCGATGCTGATGCCGTCGACCGCCGACTCGATGTCGACGTCGTCGAAGACCACCACCGGAGCCTTGCCGCCGAGCTCGAGGTGGGCGCGCTTGAGGTCCTTCGCCGCCGCCGTGGCGACCGCGATGCCGGCCCGAGTCGATCCGGTGATCGAGACGAGCTGGGGGATTGGGTGCTCGGTGAGCGCCGCGCCGGTGTCCCGGTCGCCACAGATCAGGTTGCAGACTCCGGGGGGGAAGATGTCCTGCATCTTCTCCACCATCCAGTACGACGACGCCGGCGTGGTGTCCGATGGCTTGAGGACGACGGTGTTGCCGGCGGCCAGGGCCGGGGCGAACTTCCAGACCGCCATCATCATCGGGTAGTTCCACGGGGCCACCTGCGCGACTGGGCCGACCGGCTCGCGACGTATGGCTGAGGTGAACCCGCGCATGTACTCCCCGCTCGAGCGGCCCTCGAGCACCCGCGCGGCACCGGCGAAGAACCGGATCTGGTCGACCATCGGCGGAATCTCCTCCGACATCGCCAGGTGGGGCGGCTTACCGGTGTTCTCCGACTCGATGGCGACGAGCTCCTCGGCGTTCTCCTCTATCACGTCCGCGAGCTTTAGCAGCGCGCGCTGCCGCTCGCTCGGCGTCGTCCAACGCCACTTTTCGAACGCCGCGCCGGCTGCCCGGCAGGCTTGGTCGACGTCGACGGCCGAGGAGTTCGGCGCGCTCGCGTAGACCTCGCCGGTCGACGGATTGACGATGTCCATCATGGCGCCGTCGGCCGACGCCTGGACCTCGCCGCCGATGATGTTGTGGAATATTTTCTTCTCCGACATTGGCGGACTCCCTCCACACGAGACGGGTGCGGCTACTTGACGTACCCGATCGGAACGACTGTCGGGGTCTCCGGCAGCTTTTCGCTGACGTACTGCGACCGGATGCCGTCGATGTAATGCCGGCAGCGCTGGGTGAGACCGTCGGCGGTCTGCATCCGGCCCTTGGTAACAAGGACACCGAGATCGGCTCCCTTGAAGCGGTAGTCGCCTGGTCCGTAGACGCGCTGGAAGAAGCACTCGTCCTCGTGCGTGACGTCGTGCCAATCATTGGTGACCCTGACGAACCGCAGCGATCCGTCGTCCTCGAGGTGCCAGGTACCGGTGCGCGGCGCTTCCAGGATCCGCTCGACGGAATCCACCGGCTCCTTCATGATCAGCTGTGCCCACACGTCGACGGCTGCGAGTTCGCGCCAGCGCTCGTTTATCTCGTCGACGTCCACCTCGTAGTCGACGTCCATGAACTCCAGGAGGTGGAACAGGAACAGCGGGATGTCGGCGTAGGCCCCGGCGGTCACGTTGGTCATCGACGACGCCCCCGAGATCCGCGGGTTGAGCTCGCCGAGGTAGACCTGGTCGGAGTCGAGGTCGACGAGCACATCGACCTCGAAGAAGCCCCTATAGCCCTCCTGCCGCAGCCGGTCTCCGAGCCGGCGCACATGCTCGATCGCGACGGCCCGGTGCTCCTCGCTCAGCGCCTCCGGGAACAGGTCGTTGCCGCACCAGCCACCCTTGTACGGCGTGAGTTCGGGATAGCCGGTCAGATCGGTCATGAACGGCCCGACGACGGTGCCGTGACGGGTGTTGACGGCCTCCACGGCCGCGGCGCGGTTGTTGATGCGCTTCATGATCTTGAGCTCTTCGCCGACCATGTGCTCGGCGTCCCGCGCCCAGTGGCCCTCCTCCTTGATGAAGAAGGTCGTCTTGCCCGAGTCGCCGTACGGTGTCTGCACGACCAGGTCGGAGCCCAGACCCCCGTCGGCGGCGAGCTTGGCCAGCTCGGCGTAACTGTCGGCACGTGCGAGAACATTGGGAACCGAGGGTGCCCCCGCCTCCTCGCCGAGGCGAGTCGTCACGATCTTGGAGTCCAGGTGCCGTCGCAGCGCGTCCGGCGGGAGGATCAGGTTGTAGCCCAGCTCCTCGCAGATCTGCTCGGTCTCCTCGTCGAAGAACACCATCGCGATCATCGGCGCCACGCCTGAGGACCCCACCCGAGACGCGACGTGGGCCTGCACCTCGGGATCCCGCAGTAGGTAGTTGTTGATCTGCTCGCTGCTCTCGAACTCGACGAACGGCTTGTTCTTCGGCGTGAACACCAGCGGATGGGCACCGTCCCAGGAGTCGTAGTAGACGAGGTACCGGAAGTTGCGGACCCAACGGTCGATGCCGAGCAGGTTGAACGCGGTCGGTCCCACGAAGAAGATCGGGCGAACGTTGGTCCGGAAGAAACTGCGGATCTCGGAGATCGTCCGCAGCGGTCTGCCTACATCGGAAACTTTTCTCGTGGCGTCGTTCACGACTGCCTCCTAGCGGTATCGTCGCATAACCACCGACGGTCGTCCATGCTCTGCGAGAGGCCGGGACTCGCTGGCCTGACCCGAGCAGTTCACCCACGTCGGCCGGCGGGATCGCGGGTCGGAAGGGGCGGTCGGCTGTGGCGCAACACCCGCTGGAACCACTGAGTGCGGACGAGTTCAGACGCACCACCGAGATCCTGCGCCGCGATGGGCATGTCACCGACACCTTCCGCTTCGCGTCGATCGAACTGATGGAACCGGGCAAGCAGGAGGTGCTGGCCTGGCGCGTCGGTGACGCGGTGCCCCGGCACTCGTTCGCGGTGGTGTGGAACCGCTCCGACAATAAGACCTACGAAGCGACGGTCGACCTCACCGGCGATGCCGTCCTCTCGTTCAAGCACATTCCCGACGTCACGCCGAACTTCACCGTCGACGAGTTCCACGAGGTCGACGAGGCGCTTCACAAGCACCCGGACGTGAGGGCCAAATTGCGCGAACGCGGCATCTCGGACATGAGCCGCGTCATCGTCGACGTCTGGACCTACGGCAAGGCGCTGATGCCCGAGAAGTACCGTGACCGGCGGCTGGGCTGGTGCGATCTCTGGGTCCGCGAGATCCCCGATGGCAACCCGTATGCCCACCCGGTGTCGGGGTTGAAGGTCCTCGTGGACATGAACACCCTGGAGCTCCTCGAGATCGAGGACCAGTACGACGTCGGAATGCCGCCAGTCAACGGTGAGTACGTGCCCGGGCCGTGGAAGGGCGAGTTGCGCACCGATCTGAAGCCCCTACACATCACGCAGCCCGAGGGCGCCTCCTTCACTCTCGACGGCACCGAGTTGCGGTGGCAGAACTGGTCGATGCGCCTCGGCTTCAACTACCGCGAGGGTCCCGTGATCTACCAGCTGGCCTATGACGACCACGGGGTACGGCGTGACGTCGCCTACCGGATGTCGTTCGCGGAGATGGTGGTGCCCTACCGCGACCCCACGTTCGACCACTACCGCAGGACGGCCTACGACATCGGCGAGTGGGGTCTCGGCTTTATGGCCACCTCGCTGGAGCGGGGCTGCGACTGCCTCGGCGAGGTCGTCTACGTGGACGCGGTGTTGCACGACGCCGCCGGAGCGCCATACGACATCAAGAACGCGATCTGCCTACACGAGGAGGACAACGCCGTCCTCTGGAAGCACGACGATGCGCTGACCGGTGCCGAGGTCCGCCGGCAGCGGCGCATGGTGGTCTCGTGCCACGTCACCGTCGCGAACTACGAGTACCTCGTCTACTGGCGCTTCTACCAGGACGGCAACATCGAGTGCGAGGTACGCGCGACCGGCATCATGGTCACCACCCCCTATGCCGAGGGCGAGGCCGCGCCGCCCTACGGGACCGTCGTCGACAACCGCACCTACGCGCCGTTCCATCAGCACTTCTTGGTCGCCCGCCTCGACCTCGACGTCGACGGTTCCGCAAACACCGTCGTGGAGGTCGACTCGATCGCACCCCCGGTGTCCGACGAGAACCCCTACGGTCTCGCTCTGGTCACCCAGTCCACCCCGATCACCTCCGAGGCGTCCTCCGCCCGCGACTACAACTGGGACACCCAGCGCGGCTGGAAGGTCGTGAACCCGGGCAAGCTGAACCGGCACGGCACCCCGGTCGCCTACAAGCTGGTGCCCGGCGCCGCGTTCCCGGCGATCATGGACCCCTCGACGCCGCAGTACCTTCGGGCGCCGGTCATCGGCCACACGCTATGGGTCACGCGGCACGACGACGACGAGCGCTGGCCGTGCGGCAAGTACCCAACGCAGTCCAGTGTTGACACCGGTCTGACGGAGTGGATCAAGGACGCCGCGCCGCTGGAGAACGCCGACGTCGTGCTCTGGTACGTATTCGGCCTCCACCACATCACCCGCGTGGAGGAATGGCCGATCATGCCGGTCGATACGGTCTCCTTCTGGCTGAAGCCGTTCGGGTTCTTCGACCAGAACCCGTCGATCGACGTCGCCCCGACGCCGAAGGCCGAGGGCGGGATATGCCACACCGGGACACAGGACGTCGCCCCCGACCACGCGGCGCACCATCACTGAGCGCAGGGCCGGCGCCTACTTCTCGTCGACGACGACGACCGGCGTGTCCTTGCGCAGTGTTTCGCCGCGGAAGAACGCCGGCTGGCGGGCGCGCATGATCAGCATGATCACCACGCCGAGCAGGATCATCCCGAGACCGAGGATCAGGACCAGCCCGACGCCGGCGATGCTCGCGCCGCTGCCGTAATCTGGCGAGGCGCTGTCGCGAAGCGTGACCAGGAAGACCGCGAGCAGACCCAGCCCGCCCAGCAACGGGAACAGGAACTTGAACACGAAGCTCTGGGCGTCTGCGAACAGCTCGTTGCGGAAGTACCAGATGCAGGCGAACGCGGTCAGCCCGTAGTAGAAGCAGATCATGATGCCGAGCGAGTAGATCGTGTCGGTGAGCACGTTCTCGCTGGTGAACGTGAGGATCGAGTAGAACAACGCCGAGCCGATGCCGGCCGCGATCAACGCGTAGGACGGTGTCAGGTACCGGGGGTGGATGGTGGCGAAGCGCTCGGGGAAGGCCTTGTAGGTGCCCATCGCCAGCATGGTCCGCGAGGTCGGCAGGAATGTGGTGATCAGGCTGGCGGCGCTCGAGGCCACCACGGCAAGGAACAGGAACAAGTTGAGCGGGCTGCCCATCACGGGTTCGGCGAGGGCGCCGAAGACGTTGTCGGAGATCTCCTCATTTCCCAGACCGAGCCCCTCGGTTCCGACCCCGGCGTACATCTGCGTCGCGACGGCGACCAGCAGGTAGGTCAGCAGGATCGACAGGACGCACAGCAGCGCAGCACGGCCGGGGGTCCTTTCGGAGTCTTTGGACTCCTCGTTGACCGTGAGGGCGGTGTCCCAGCCCCAGAACGCGAAGATCGAACCGGACAGACCCGCGATGAACGCCGACATCGTCAGCCCGGCGGGGCTGAACCAGTCGAGGCTGAACGACATGCCCGTCTCCGAGGAGCCGGATTTCGCCAGCGCCATTATGGCGAACAGCACCAGGACGACCATCTGGAACCCGACCAGAATGAACTGGACGTGCTCGGTCGTGGTGATGCCGCGATACGACACCGCGGTTGCGATCGCCAGGAAGATCAGGCAGGTGACCACGTTGATCAGTTTGTTCTCCCACAGCGCGCCGATGGATTCGCTGCCCGTCAGATCACCGATGAACTGGTAGAAGAACTGCACCGCCACACCGGCAAGGTTGGACAGCACGATGACGGTCGCAAGCACGGCCGCCCATCCGCCGAGCCAGCCGACATAAGGCCCGAAAGCCTTGGTGGTCCAGGTGAACGACGTCCCGCAGTCGGGTGCGACCTTGTTGAGCTCGCGGTAGGTAGCATCGGGGGGAGAGATGGTCGTTCGGGACTTCTATCGGGGCTGATCACGTCGCCCGTACGCACAATGTCCGGTCGTTGTGGTGCATCCGGAGTACGCCGAGGCGGCCGAAGGTCCGCACGTCGGCGACGTGGTGCTCGGCTACGACGGCTCCTCGGCTGCCAACCGGGCATCGGCGTTTGCCTTCCGGCACGCTCAGGCGGTCGGTGCGGCCGTGGTCGCGGTGTCGGTCGAATCCCGTCGTGGCGACCCGGAGGTCCACGACGTCCAACCGGAGGCTGCTGTGCCGGGTTCGGACACCGGGGCGTTCCACGCACCGCTGCTCGTGACCGCCGGCCCGTTCCCGAACGTCCCCGTTCAGTTCGTGACGGGCTCGGGCCGACCCGCTGCGGTGCTCAACCAGGAGAGCATCGGGTGTGAGCTGCTCGTGGTCGGCATGCGGGGTCTCGGTGGGTTCTCCGGTCTCGTGATGGGGTCGGTGAGCCAGAAGGTTCTGACCTATGCGACGTGCCCGGTGGCGATCGTGCACGAAGCGGTGAGCGCGAGGACAGCGGCTGGAATGCCGCCCTAGCGCGGTTGCTGGACGGAGGGAGTGCGATGGCGCGTTACGGACCCATGTTCGGCCCTGACGTCACGTTCCTGGGCGTCGACCGCTGCGATGTCAACGACCCGACCAGCTACGAGTCGGCAGATGTCGTCGTGCTCGGAGCCCCCTTCGACGGCGGCACCTCCGCCCGGCCGGGAGCCCGGTTCGGACCGGTGGCGATCCGCACCACCGACTACCTCCCGCACGACGGTAGCCGACCGAGCCTGCCGCTGCGGGTGGACGCGCTAAAGGACCTGCGCGTCCTGGACGCCGGTGACGTCGAGATGTACTCCGGCGACATCGAGCGCAGTCTCGGCTCGCTGGAATCCGCCGTCACCACGGTCGCGGCGAGCGGTGCGATCCCCGTGACGCTCGGCGGCGACCACTCCGTCACCTTCCCCGACGCCAAGGGGGTCGCCAACCACATCGGGCACGGACGGGTGTCGATGATTCACTTCGACGCGCATGCGGACACCGGTGACATCCAGTTCGGATCCCTGTGGGGCCACGGCCAGCCGATGCGCCGACTGATCGAGTCCGAGGCGCTTCGCGGAGACCGGTTCCTCCAGGTGGGTCTACGCGGCTACTGGCCCGAGCCGGAGACGCTGTCGTGGATGGCCCGCCAACGGATGCGGTCCTTCGAGATGACCGAGATCGGCAAGCGCGGTCTCGACGAATGCCTCTCCGAGGCCTTCGCCATCGCCACCGACGAGTGCGAAGGCGTCTTCCTCTCGGTGGACATCGACGTGTGCGACCCCGGGCACGCCCCAGGTACCGGCACCCCAGAGCCTGGCGGCTTTTCGGCCCGCCAGCTGCTCGACTCGGTCCGCCGCATCTGCATGGAGCTGCCGGTCGTCGGCATCGACGTGGTCGAGGTCTCCCCGCCCTACGACCACTCCGACATCACGGCGGCGCTCGCGAACCGGGTGATCCTGGAGGCGCTGAGCGGCCTGGCCTGGAAGCGGACCAAGGAGGCAGGTGCCGCTTGGGATCCGGCTCGCCCGCTGCTGGAAGATCGCTGACGTCGTCGGCGGTCGGCGGAGAGCTCAGCTCTGAGCCGATCGCCAAAGGGGTGAAGTAGCCATGCACGAGGTCGACCAAACCACCGAAAACATGGTGCGCAGCGTGCTCGCGTACGCCGAGAACCGGTTGCGGATGAATCCCGTGCCCCTCGACAAGGGCCTGCTGACCGCCGACGAGCTGCACGAACGCCTCGACGGCGTGATCCGCGAGACGCCGCGTCCGCCCGACGAGGTGCTCGGCGTGTACACGTCGGTGATCGCGCCCAGCGTGATCTCGGCGGACAGCCCGCGATTCCTCGGCTTCATCCCGGCAGCCCCGACGAAGGCGAGCCTGCTGTTCGACATGCTGGTGTCGTGCGCCTCGATCCAGGGCATCTCCTGGCTGGAGGCCTCCGGCGCCATCGCGGCGGAGAACAGCGTGCTGCGCGTGATCGCCCACGAAGCCGGCCTTCCCGAGACATCGGGCGGCTGTTTCGTGTCGGGCGGCTCGGCGGGCAACCTGTCGGCCCTCGCGGTGGCCCGCGAAACCGCCAAGAAACGCGGCGCCAACGGCCGGTTGCGAGTGGTCGTCGGCTCGGACGCGCATTCGTCGATCGTGAACACGCTGCGCCTGCTGGAGATGGACGCGCTTGTCATCGAAACGCCCGACCATCGGCTCACCGCCGACACCGTCCGCGACGCCATCCCCGCCGACGCGCCCAACATCGCCGCCGTGGTGTGCACGTCGGGGACGACGAACGCCGGCATCATCGACGACCTTGCCGGCGTCGGCGCGATCGCGCGGGAACGCGGCTGGTGGTTCCACGTCGACGGGGCATACGGCGGGTCCGGCATCTTCGCCCGCTCGCTGCGGCCCAAGTACAACGGGCTGGAGCAGGCGGACTCGTTCATCCTGGACCCGCACAAGTGGTTGTTCACGCCATTCGACTGCTGTGCACTGCTCTATCGCGACCCCGAGCTGGCACGCGCCACCCACACCCAGGACGCGTCGTATCTCGACGTCATCCACACGTCTGACGGCGAGTGGAACCCATCCGACTACGCCTATCACCTGACCCGCAGGGCCCGCGGGTTGCCGCTCTGGTTTTCGCTGGCCGTCTACGGGCTGGAGGCATACCGCCAGGCCATCGAGGTCGCCGCATCGCTGGCAATCCAAACCGCGGAGCTGATCAAGGCGGCGCCGCAGTTGGAGCTGATCCGCGAGCCCGACCTCGGGGTGGTGCTGTTCCGCCGGCTCGGCTGGAAACCGGAGGACTACGACGCCTGGGCGCAGCGGCTGCACCAGGATCAGGTGGCGTTCATCCCGCCGACCAAGTGGGAGGGGGAGACCGTCGGCCGGTTCGCATTCCTGCATCCCGACACCAGCCTGGAGTTGGTCCGCGAGGTCCTGGCCCGGACCGAGTGATAAGCGCCCTCACGCGACATCGTGGACGATTATCGCGCCAGTGAACGTCGGTTGCCGCGGGCCATGCCCATCCTGGGGCGTATGTGATGAGTGCTAATTTCGGCGTGCGCCGCCACATAGCGCCGCCCTGATCGCGGAAGGTTTGCCCAATGCCCGTCGAACCCAGGATGCCGGTACTGGTCGGCTACGGGCAGGTGAACCAGCACGATGACCATCCCGGCGTGGAACCGGTCGACCTGATGGTCGCGGCGGCGCGGGCGGCCGCCGATCCCCGGGTACTGGAAGCGGTCGATTCCGTCCGTGTCGTCAACCTGCTGTCCTGGCGATACCGCGATCCCGGGCTGCTGTTGGGGCAGCGCATCCGCGCGAAGGACGCCACCACCCGCTACACGGGCATCGGGGGCAATGTTCCGCAATCGCTGGTGAACCAGGCGTGCCTGGACATCCAGGCCGGCCGGGCCGACGTCGTCCTGATCGCGGGCGCCGAAACCTGGCGCACCCGAACGCGATTGCGTGCCAGGGGTGCCAAGCCCGACTGGTCGAAGCAGGACGAGTCGGTGCCCGTCGCCGAGGGCGCGGACGATGGTGTGCCGATGGCCGGGCCCGCCGAGATCCGGATCAAGCTGGACCGGCCGGCGTACGTCTATCCGATGTTCGAGCAAGCCCTGCGGATCGCGGCGGGCGAGTCGCCGGACGACCACCGCCGGCGCATCGGCGAACTGTGGGCGCAGTTCAGCGCGGTGGCCGCGGCGAATCCGCACGCCTGGAGTCGAGACCCGTTGCCTCCCGAACAGATCTGGCAGCCGGGACCGGGCAACCGGATGATCAGCTGGCCCTACACCAAGCTGATGAATTCCAACAACATGGTCGATCAGGGCGCAGCGCTGGTTCTCACCTCGGCCGAGAAAGCCGCGTACCTCCAAATCCGAACCGAGCGCTGGGTTTTCCCGTACGCCGGAACCGACTCCCACGACACCTACGCGATCGGTGAACGGGCGGAGTTCTATCGCTCACCGGCGATCAGGATCGCCGGGAAGCGGGCGCTGGAGCTGGCCGGCGCCGGCGTCGACGACGTCGAGCTGGTCGACATCTACTCATGCTTCCCGTCTGCCGTGCAGGTGGCGGCCAATGAACTGGGGCTGCCGGTCGGCGATTCCAGCCGGCCGCTCACCGTCACCGGCGGGCTGACGTTCGCCGGCGGGCCGTGGAACAACTACGTCACTCACTCCATCGCCACCATGGCCGAGCGGTTGGTCGCCAATCCCGGCCAGCGCGGATTCATCACCGCCAACGGCGGGTATCTCACCAAGCACAGTTTCGGCGTGTACGGCACTGAGCCGCCGGCTCATGAATTCCGTTGGGAGGATGTCCAATCCGACGTCGACCGTGAACCCACCCGCGCCGCCGAGGTGGAGTGGGCAGGGATCGGCACCGTCGAGACCTGGACGACGCCGGTCAACCGGACCGGAAACGCCGAGAAGGCCTTCCTCGCCGTGCGAACTCCCGACGACTCACGCGTGCTGGCGGTGATCGGCGACCCGTCGGAAGCCGAAGCCACCGTGCGCGAAGACATCGCGGGAACCAAGGTTCAGGTCAACGCGGACGGCAGCGCTACGCTGCAGTGAACCGGTGTTAGACGAGGTCGGCGAGCAACGCGTCCACCCGCTGCCGCACCACCGCCGCCGTGGCCGGCCCGACGATGGCGTGCACCCGTCCAGCCTCGACCGCCTCTATCGCCGCCTCGGCGACGATCGACGGTTTCATCGCGCCGTCGGGCATACTTCCGCCGGGATCACTGGCGGTCGCCACCGCGCCCGGCGGCACCAACGCGGCCGAAGTTGAGCCCAGTGCCGTGTCCACCAGCCCCGGACACAGCACCGTCGCCCCCAAAAGTGGGGAAACCGACCGCAATTCGATGTTCAACGTCTCGGTCAAACCGACGACCGCGTGCATGGTCGCGTTGTAGGGAGCCAGCGTTGGTAGAGGCATCAGGCCGCCTGCCGATGCCGTGTTCAAGAAGTGGCCGGAGCCCTGCGCGATGAACAGCGGCGTGAACGTCCGCACGCCGTGTACGACACCCATGAGTTTGACGTCGATCAGCCACCGCCACGTCTCGAGCCGCTGCTCCCACATCGGCGACTGCTCGCACACCACCCCGGCGTTGTTGGAGACCAGATCCACCCGCCCGAACCGTTCGACGGTCTCGTCGGCCAGCGCGTCCACATCGGCATCGACGCTGACGTCGGCCCGCACACCGACGACTCGGCCCGGGCGACCGGACAACGCGTCGACGGCGACCGGGATTGCATTCTCACGGATGTCGGCGATCATCACGTTCACGCCGCGCCGCACCAGTAGGTCGGCCAACGCGAACCCGATTCCACTGGTCCCGCCGGTCACCACGGCGACCTGTCCCGCTTCGATCTTCATGACAGTCGTATATTCCTCCGGTAGCGCGCCAGTAACACGTCGCTCATCGTTCCGACACATGCTGTCACTTATGTGTTGCCAATGACAGACGTCCACATCGACGAAGCGCCGCCCAAGTCGCGATGGTATTCCTCCCTGTTCGTTCAACTCCTGGTCGCGATCGTGGCAGGCATTGCCATCGGCTGGCTGTGGCCTGGCTTCGGTGCCGACCTCAAGCCACTGGCCGACGGCTTCATCAAGCTGATCAAGATGCTGATCGCGCCCATCATCTTCTGCACCGTCGTCGTCGGCATCGCCCACGTCGGCGACCTGAAGTCGGTGGGCCGAATCGGGATCAAGGCGCTGATCTACTTCGAGGTCGTCACGACCTTCGCGCTGCTGTTCGGATTGGTGATCGGCAACATCGTCAAGCCGGGGGCGGGCTTCAACATCGACCCACAGACCCTGGCCACCGGAGCCGACGCGGTGGCCAAGAAGACCGGCGACGGCGAGCTGCCCCACACCGTCGAGTTCATCCTCAACATCATCCCGACCTCGGTGATCTCCGCTTTCGCCGAGAACCTCCTGCTGCAGGTGTTGTTCTTCGCGGTGCTGTTCGGCCTGGCGCTGGCAAAGTTCGGCGAACACGGCCCACCTGTGGTGTTCGAAATGATCGAGCACCTCAGCAGCATCTTCTTCACGATCATCGGGTGGATCATGCGGCTGGCACCGTTGGCCGCGTTCGGTGCGATGGCTTACATCATTGGCCAGTACGGGATCTCGTCACTGGGCAGCTATGCAAAGCTCATCGCCGCCTGCTATCTCGGCGCGGTGATGTTCATCGGCATCCTCGCGGCGATCTCCTGGTTCCTGGCGGGTGTGAACCTGTGGCGATTCGTGGTGTACATCAAGGACGAGCTGTTCCTCGCGCTGGGCACGGCGTCGACCGAGGTGGTGCTGCCGCGCATCATGGGCAAGCTGATGAATGCCGGATGCTCGCGTACCACAACGGGTTTGGTGGTTCCGACTGGCTACTCGTTCAACCTCGACGGAGCGACGCTGTACCTATCGATATGCGTGTTGTTTCTGGCGCAGGCACTCGGTTGTGGATCTCAGCCTGGGCGAGCAGATCACCGCGGTGCTGGTGCTGATGTTGACGTGAAAGGCATGGCGGGGGTGCCGGGTTCGTCGTTTCTGGCGCTGTCGGCGACCGTGGCGGCGATCGGGCATGGCGCCATCCCGGTGGCCGCGGTGGCGCTGCTGCTCGGCGCCGACCGGATCATGGACTCCATGCGGGTGTCGGTGAACCTGCTGGGCAACTGCGTGGCGACGCTGGTGGTGGCCCGCTGGGAGGGCCAGCTCGACGCCGGTCGCATGCGGAAGGTGTTGCGCGGCGAGGAGGTTGAGCCGCTGGACCAGGAGGAGCCCGCGGACGATCGGAAGGAACCCGTCGCGAGCGCGTCCTGACCGTCCTGGCCACGCTACCGTTGGCCGGTGAAGTTGCGGACGGTCGGGTTGCTGCTCGCGGTCTGGTGCGTGCTGGCCATCGCGCCGGCGGTCATCATCTCCCTGTTCGTCGGCGTGGACACCGAGGACCCGTCGGGCACCGTTCTCGTCATGTGGATCGTCGGTTATCTGGCGCAGATCGGCGTGTTCCTCGTGATCTCGCTGAAAACGTCCGGCGCGGGTGGCTTCCTGGGCTGGGTCATCGCTTCGTTGGTGCCGTGGTCGGCGAACTGGGCGGCGCCGATTTCGCCGTGGTGGCTGATCGCCTGCGCGGCCGTGGTCTCCGGTTACTCGTGGTGGTTCTACCGGTCCCTGGCGCGCAGCGAGTCGCTGCAGCGCGGCGGTGTCCCGGCGCGCGGCGTGGTGCTCGAGGTGGAGAAGCCGTCGACGGACACCATCACCGACCAGCTGCAGCGGCTTGCCGAGCTGCACCGCCGCGGCGATCTCACCGACGCCGAGTTCGCCACGGCCAAGCGCCGCATCCTCGACGGTTAGGGCGCATTGGCCGGCACGTCCGTGTACTGCGGCGTGAACGCCTCGGCGGAGAAGGTGAAGCCCTTACCGCTCAACTCGCTCAGACAGGACACACCGGACTCCTGCACGTTGCAGCGAAATCCGGCCGCGGCCAGGATCCTGTTGAACTGCAGAACGTTCGCCGGGCCGGGGTCCAACCAGAACTCCGAGTGCTCGAGCGCGGCGAAGTGGGCGTCACCCTCGCGCTCGACGACGATCGCGTTGGGTGCTGTGGTCTCGCCCGCGGCGTCGGGCACCGCGTCCGGTTCGCCCGGAATTCCCATGCCTGATTGGCCGCGGCTCGCCGACTGGCAACCGGCCTTGACCCGCGGCAGTATCGCGCACCGCCATCTGCCGCTCGGTGTGGTGAAGTAGTAGCCCGCCGGGCCGTTCACGTGCGCGACGTAGTCGAATGCGTCGACGAGGTGGGCGTTGCTGGGCGGTGGTGACGATACTGGTGTCGAGGCGGCTGTGCCCGTCCGCACCGGCGGCTCTCCGGTGTTCACCACCCGTTCCGCAGAGCAGCCCGCGCTCAGTAAGGCGACCGCCACCACCGCCGAAGTACGTCGACGGATCAACCGACGACCAGTTCGCCCAGGGCCTGCTGCGGGTCGGCGAGCCGGTCCGGGTCCACCTGCTCCCGTGACCGGATCAGCGACTTGATGTCGTCGAGCCCTTCCCAGATGTTGACGTTCATCCCGGCCAGCACGCGGTTGTCGCCGTCCAGCCAGAACGTCGTGAACTCGCGGCGGTCGACGTCTCCCCGGAACACCACCCGCTGATAGTCGGGTGCGTGCCCGACGTACTCCATGCCCAGGTCGTACTGGTCGGTGAAGAAGTAGGGGAGTTCGTCGTATTCGCCGGGCTTGCCGAGCATGCCGGCGGCCGCGACCGCGGGCTGCTTGAGCGCGTTGGCCCAGTGTTCGGTGCGGATGCGCACACCGAAGAGCGGGTGCTCGGCGGCAGCGATGTCACCGACCGCGAAGATGTCGGGGTCGCTGGTGCGCAGCGACGAGTCGACCAGGACGCCGCCGTCGCCCATCGCCAGCCCGGCCCGTTCGGCGAGCGCGGTGTTGGGCGCGGCGCCGACGGCCACGAGCACCGCGTCCGCGGTGACGGTGGAGCCGTCGCCGAGTTTCAGCCCGGTCGCGGTGCCGCCGGAGGTGGTGATCTCGTCAACCGATGCGCCCAGCCGCAGGTCCACACCGTGGTCGCGGTGCAGGCCGGCGAACACCTCGCCGACCTCCCGGCCGAGCGCCCCCATCAGCGGCACTTCGGCCATTTCGACCACGGTGACGTTGACGCCGCGGTTGCGGGCGCCGGCGGCGACCTCCATGCCGATCCACCCGGCGCCGACGACCGCCAGCGAAGACCCTTCGGTCAGCAGCGAATTCAACGCCTCGGCGTTGTCGATGGTGCGCAGGTAGTGCACGCCGCCGGCATCGGCGCCGGGAATGGGCGGACGGCGCGGTTCCGAGCCGGTGGCCAGCAGCAGCTTGTCGTAGCGCACGGTGCTGCCGTCGGGCAGCGACAAGGTGTGGGCGCCGGGGTCGATCGCCGACACCTCGGTGCCGAGCTGCAACTCGATGTGGTGATCGCGGTACCAGGCGGACGTGTCTGTGGTGAAGTCCTCGAGCGTCTTCTTGCCTGCCAGGTATTCCTTGGACAGCGGCGGACGCTCGTAGGGCAGGTGTTCCTCGGCGGCGAACAGCACGACGTGCCCGTCGAAATCCTTGTCGCGCAATGCTTCTGCGGCCTTGGCGCCGGCAAGACCGCCGCCGACGATGGCGAATGTGGACGACGTTGTCATGTCGTCTGAGCCTACTCGCGGCGAGGTTGTCACAGGGTAGATGCATGCTTCTTCGAAATGTCATCAAATGATGACGGCCCCACAGAGGGTGGTGCTCCGGTGGAGGATGATCACAAGCCTTGGTGGGCGGATGACCCCGAGCTAGTCGTCATCCGCCGCCGCGTCCTCGAGGAGATCGAGTGTGAGCAGCGTGCTCGGCGTTCCGAGGCAGGCGCTGCACCGCCGGTTCCGCACTATCGCGCCGCCAAGAACTCCTTGAGCGTTCGCGCATTGCGGACGGCATGGCCGCCCAGGTCGTTGTTGAAGTACACCAGCACGCGCCGGCCTTGCCCGTGCAATTCCGCGACGCGGTCGGCCCACAGCCGCAGCTCGTCGTCGGGGTATGAGCCGGCATACATCGACTTTTGATCGGGGCCGTGCATGCGGACATACACCAGGTCGCTTGTGGCCCGCGGGACGCACGGCAGCCCGGCACCGCTCATCACCACGTACGCGGCGCGATGCCGTTCGAGGATGGCGTACACGTCGGGGTCGTCCCAGGTCGAGTGGCGCAGCTCCATCGCCACCGGGATCCGGTCGGGCATGCAGTCGAGGAAGTGCTCGAGCCGCGCATCGTCGCGTTCCTGTTCGGGGTGCAGCTGAACGAGCAGCGCTTCCCGCCTGTCGCCGAGCGCCGTCCAGCACCGCTCGAATCGTTCGACCCACGGCTCGGGCGAGCGCAGCCGGCGGAAGTGCGTCAACCCGCGGTGCGCCTTGACCGACATGGTGAAGCCGTCGGGCAGCCGCTCGCGCCAGCCGGCGAACGTGGGGTCGCGCGGCCAGCGGTAGAAGCTGGCGTTGAGCTCGACGGTGTCGAACTCCTCGGCGTAACGCGCCAACCGGGCCGACACTGGCGTGCCCCGGGGATAAAGCACGTCGGTCCAGTGGTCATAGGACCAGCCGGAGGTGCCGATGCGGATCACCCGTAGTGGCTTACCCGTCGGCGTCGCGGGAAAACGTGCCGGTCACTTGGGTGGCAGGCTCTTGGCGTAGTCGACGCCGCGGCTCACCCAGGCCTGCAGCTGGCGTTTGGTCTTCACACCGTTCAGCGAGACCCGCAGCCAACCGCGCATTTCGCGACCGGCCATCACCATCGGTTCGACGTGGTCGCGGGCCAGCAGCTTCTCTGTCTCCGCAGGAGGCACCCGCACCATTAGGCCGCCGCCGCCGCTGGCGGCCACCGACATGTTGCCGTTGAGTAGAAACGCCAGGCCGCCGAACATGCGCTTCTCCTCGACACCCCGTTCGGTGGCAATGATTTCGCGGATGCGGTCGGCCAGATCTTCGTCATAGGCCATGCGAGGACGGTAGCGCTAGCCGCCGACAATCACCCAGCGTCGGCACTGACCGCCCACGACCCCACCCAGTTGTAGGCGGAGTCGTAGACGTCCTGCTTGTGACCCGATTCAAGGTCGTCGAGCTGTTTCATCGCACCGCCCCAGTAGCGCAGGATGCGGCCGAGTTCGGTGCGTAGATCGCCAGCGGTCTGGGAGAGGTCAACCTCCAGAACGAACTGCACAGCTCCATTGTCCGTCTCTGCCGTCGACACGGTCGATAGCGTCAGAGACTATGACAATCCTTCGAGAGTGGCGGGGCGAGCTTCGCCGAGAGCTGGCCGACGAGTACGTCACATACATCCGCGACACCGGTCTCGCCGAATACCGTGCGACGCCGGGCAATCTCGGCGCGCTGATCGCGGTTCGCGATCTGGACGACGAACGCGCGGAGGTCATCACGTTGAGCTGGTGGCCATCGATGGACGCGATCCGCGGATTCACCGGCGACGACGTGGAGCGGGCGGTGTACTACCCGGAGGACGACCGCTACCTGCTGACCAGGCCAGAGAAGGTTCAGCACTACGAATCGCACGGCTTGTTCGATCCGTCTTAGGCGGCCGCCGTCGTTGCTCCGGTGGCGGGCGCCAGCGCCTGCGCGACGATCTCCGCGACGTCGGTCATCGGCTTCACCTCCAGCGATTCGAGCACATCGGCGGGGACATCGTCCAGGTCGGGCTCGTTGCGCACTGGGATGAAAACCGTTGACAGACCGGCTCGTTGCGCGGCCAGCAGCTTCTGCTTGACGCCGCCGATCGGCAGCACGCGGCCGTTCAGCGTCACCTCGCCGGTCATGCCGACATCGGAGCGCACCTGACGCCCGGTGGCCATCGACACCAGCGCGGTCACCATCGTCACACCGGCCGACGGACCGTCCTTGGGCACCGCACCGGCGGGCACGTGGACGTGGATGCGCCGGTCCAAGGTCGCAGGATCTACGCCCAGTTGCTCGGCGTGCGAGCGCACGTATGACAGCGCGATCTGTGCGGACTCCTTCATCACGTCGCCCAGCTGGCCGGTCAGCTGCAGGCCTGCCTCACCGTCGGTGGCGCCGGCCTCGATGTAGAGCACATCGCCGCCGAGGCCCGTGACCGCCAGGCCGGTGGCCACACCGGGCACCGCCGTGCGCTCCGCCGACTCCGGCATGAACCGCGGACGGCCCAGGTAGCCAACGAGATCCGGCTCGTCGATAGTCAACGCTTCAGGGTTCTCGGCCAACTTCGTGGTGGCCTTGCGCAGCGCCTTGGCCAGCAACCGCTCGAACTGCCGCACGCCCGGCTCGCGGGTGTAATCGGCGGCGATTTTCCGCAATGCGTCCTCGGTGATGGTCACCTCGTCGGCGGTCAACGCGGCCCGGTCCCGCTGGCGGGGCAGCAGGAAGTCGCGGGCGATGGCGACCTTGTCGTCTTCGGTGTAGCCGTCGATCTGCACCAGCTCCATCCGGTCCAGCAGCGCCGACGGGATGTTCTCGATCACATTGGCGGTCGCCAGGAACACCACATCGGACAGGTCCAGATCCAAATCGAGGTAGTGGTCGCGGAAGGTGTGGTTCTGCGCCGGGTCCAGCACCTCGAGCAATGCCGCTGAAGGGTCGCCGCGATAGTCGGAGCCGACCTTGTCGATCTCATCGAGCAGCACGACGGGGTTCATCGAGCCCGCTTCACCGATGGCTCGCACGATGCGCCCGGGCAGCGCGCCCACGTAGGTCCGCCGGTGACCGCGGATCTCGGCCTCGTCACGCACACCGCCCAAGGCGACGCGCACGAACTTGCGGCCCAGCGCGCGTGCCACGCTCTCACCCAACGACGTCTTGCCGACACCGGGCGGACCGGCCAGCGCCATCACGGCGCCTGAGCCGCGGCCGCCGACGACCTGCAGTCCGCGCTGGGCGCGTCGGGCCCGCACGGCCAGGTATTCGACGATGCGGTCCTTGACGTCGTCCAGCCCGTGGTGGTCCGCATCCAGGATCTCGCGGGATCCCTTGAGGTCCGTCGAGTCTTCAGTACGCACGTTCCACGGCAGGTCCAGCACGGTGTCCAGCCATGTGCGTATCCAGCCGCTTTCGGGGCTCTGGTCACTGGAACGCTCGAGCTTGCCGACCTCGCGCAGCGCGGCCTCGCGCACCCTCTCCGGAAGGTCGGCGGCCTCGACGCGGGCCCGGTAGTCGTCGGAGCCGTCGGGCTCACCCTCGCCGAGCTCTTTGCGGATGGCGGCGAGCTGTTGGCGCAGCAGGAACTCCTTCTGCGTCTTCTCCATGCCTTCGCGCACGTCTTCGGCGATCTTGTCGGTGACCTCCACCTCGGCCAGGTGGTCGCCGGTCCACTCGATCAGCGCGCGCAGCCGCTCGGCCACGTCGGGGGTCTCCAATAGTTGGCGCTTCTGCACCTGCGTGAGATACGCGGCGTAGCCGGCGGTGTCGGCCAGAGCCGACGGGTCGGTGAGCTGGTTGACGAAGTCGATGATCTGCCAGGCCTCGCGCCGCTGGAGCATGGCCAGCAGTAGCTTCTTGTACTCGGCGGCCAGCGAAATAGTCGCCTCGGATGCTGGGACATCGGGGACCTCGGTCACCTCGACCCACAGCGCGGTGCCGGGCCCGTTCGCGCCGGCGCCGATGTGCGCGCGGGTATCACCGCGCACGACGGCCGCGGTTCCGCTCCCGCCCGCGATCCGCCCGACCTGCACGATCGATGCCAGCACGCCGTAGGACGGGTAGCGGTCTTCCAGACGCGGTGCGATCAGCAGCTTGCCGGACTCGCTGGCCCGGGCCGCATCGACGGCGGCGCGCGCGGCGTCGTCCAGCTCGATCGGGACAACCATCCCGGGCAGCACGATCGGGTCGCTGAGGAACAACACCGGCACTGATTTGGCTTCAGCCATCAATCCTCCAAAGTTCAGCCTGATGCGCTCAACCTTGGGGCCGCCGGGTTTGTTCCCGAGCTCCGCTCACCGCGAAATGGAATTCCTGGTCGTCAAGGCGGCGCTTTGAGGACCGTGGCTTTCCCCCGCAAGCGGGAGGTGCCCCCAGTCTCGGTGAAACAGGCCACAGAGCAGGGAGCCTGCCGTTCGGGGGTGGACGACAGGCTCCCTGGTTGTGGGTGGTCGTTATGCGGCGGCCTGAGCCCCCAGCACCCGTTGGATATCCGGCAACATCTGCTGCACCTGCTGACCCCAGTAGCCCCAGCTGTGTGTGCCGTTGGGTGGGAAGTTGAACACCCCATTGGTGCCGCCCGCGGCGATGTAGTTGTCCCGGAAGGTGACGTTGGTGCGCAACGTGAACCCTTCGAGGAACTGCGCCGCCATCAGGTTGCCGCCGGAGGTGCCGGAATCGAGATCCGACGGGGTGCCCGTACCGCAGTAGATCCAGATCCGCGTGTTGTTGGCCACCAGCTGACCAATGTTGATCATCGGGTCGTTGCGTTTCCACGCCGGGTCACTGGACGGGCCCCACATGCTCTCGGCGTTGTAGCCGCCCGCGTCGTTCATCGCCAGCCCGATCAGCATCGGCCACCAGCCCTCCGACGGGTTCAGGAAGCCCGACAGGGACGCGGCGTAGATGAACTTCTGCGGGTAGTAGATCGAGTACGTCAGCGCGGTGCTGCCGGCCATCGAGAGGCCGACCACCGCGTTGCCGTTCTGCGACACACCCTTGTTGGCCTCCAGCCACGCGGGAAGTTCCTGGGTCAGGAAGGTCTCCCACTTGTAGGTGTAGTCCTGACCGTTGCCCCGCGACGGCTGATACCAGTCGGTGTAGAAGCTCGACATGCCACCAACCGGCATCACGACCGACAGGCCCGACCCGTAGTACCACTCGAACGCCGGGGTGTTGATGTCCCAGCCGCTGTAATCATCTTGGGCGCGCAGACCGTCGAGCAGATAGACCGCGTGCGGACCGCCACCCTGGAACTGGATCCGGATGTTGCGGTTCATCGACTGCGAGAACACATCCAGATACTCGACGGGCAGACCCGGCCGGGAGAACGCACCAGCAGTCGCCGAACCCCCGACGAAGCCGATCAGCCCGGGCAGTGTCGCCGCCGTAACGGCGCCCACCGCCAACCGGCGCAACCACTTACCTCGAAACTTCTCAATGAACTTCATAACGGCAACCAACCCACCTTTCATCGCATGCCACAAAGCAATTGCCGTCGCCTTGCGTGCGTTAGTGAATCACGCAGAGACATGGCGTTCGGGCGCTCAACACAGCGTTGTGACGTCGCGGTTGGCTAACGATTCCGACTCGGCGCGGACTCAAGGAACCGCCCATATGCGCTGTGACCTGTGGGAATAGAGTTACAAATGTGGATAGGCCGCGTTACGACACACCGGGCTCGAACCGACGCAGCTGTGTCACGTGCCGGGGCGTGAGCTCCTCCAATGAAGTGACGCCCAGCAGGCGCAGCGTGTCGTAACCGGCAGCGGCGGCCCGTTCCACCAGCGCCATCGACCGGTCCCGGTCCTTCCACATGTACAGCTGAAACCAGTTGCGCCCATGTGTGTTTGCGGCTTTGACGTCCTCGATCGAGGTGGTTCCCAGGGTCGACAAGGAGAACGGGATGCCCGCCCGCGCCGCCGCGTGGGCGCCGGCGACCTCGCCGTCGGTGTGCATCAGCCGGGTGAACCCCGTCGGCGCTATACCGAACGGCAGCGCGACGCGGTCACCCAGCACGGTCCAGCCGGTGTCGACCTTCGCGACATCACGCAGGATCGTCGGGTGAAACTCGATGTCGCGGAACGCCTGCCGGGCCCGCGCCAGCGATAGTTCCTCCTCGGCGGCGCCGTCGGTGTAGTCGAATGCCGCTTTCGGGGTGCGGCGCTTGGCGATTCGGCGCAGATCGTCGATGGTCAGTGCGGCGTCGAGGCGACGCTTCGTCGCATTCAGCCGCGGCTTGCGGAACTGCAGCAAGGGTGCCAGGTCGCGTGGCCGCGGTACCTGCCGCCGTGTCACCTCGACCCCCTAGTCACCGACCGTGGCCAGCGCCTTCGTCACGTTGTCCCGACGCTCCTCGATGGCGCGGCCGATCTCCTGCAGTAGCAACGGTTTCCGCGCTACCAACTCCTCGATGTGTTCGCGGTCGATCTGAAGGACGGTGACCTCGTCGAGCGCGACCGCGTCCGACCTGACGGGTTCACGGGTCAGTGCGGTTTGTCCGATGAAGTCACCCTCCTCTAGGGTGCCGACTGGGACGATCGAGCCATCGTCGCCGGTCACCGTCAGCCGAATCCGGCCGTTCACGATGAACGTCATCCGCTTGGGCACCTGCCCGGCGAACTGAATGGGCTCGTTGGCGCCGTACCGGGTGATTCGGGTGTGGGGGAGCAGCTCCTGCTGGTCGTCGCGGCTGAGCCGCAACGTGGGGGCGACGATGCGCAGTGCCTTCTTTGCCAGCTCCGGTGTCGAGAAGTCGTCCTCGGCTTCGTCCAGATGCAGGCCCGCGCGTCGCGAGGCGTACCAAATCCAGCGCAAGAAGGTCGATTTCGTGCCGAAGTCATCCGCCGGGGATCGCAACGGAATCGACGTCTTGTACTCCTTGCCGCCCGCCGCGACGGTTGACGGCTGCGCGTCGGGACGCAGCTGCGGCAGTGTGGCGGCCACCCGGGTCAGCATCGCGCAGACATCGCCGGGCGGATCGTTTAGCGAGAAGACGGTGACGACAGTGATGTTGTGCGTACCGGGCGGCCGGCTCAGATTGGTGAACGACGCGCCGGCGAGCACCGAGTTGGGCATGATCTGTAGGCCGTTGGCGGTGTCGATGTGCGTCGCGCGCCAGTTCACCTCCACCACGCGGCCGCGGGCGGACGGTGTGTCCAGCCAGTCGCCAAGCTGAAACGGCTGCTCGAACAACAACAGCAGGCCGGAGATGACCTGGCCGACCGAGTTCTGCAGCGCCAGGCCCAGCACGATCGAGGTGATGCCCAATGCCGCGAAGAGGCCCCCGACGTTGGCGCCCCAAATGTACGAGAAGATCATCGCCAGACCGACGGCGATCAGCACGAACCTGGCAACGTCGAGGAAAATCGACGGGATTCGCTTGCGCCAGGTGCCTTCCGGAGCGCCCTGGAACAGCGTCGCGTTGAGACCGGACAGCAGCAGGATCAGGACCACAAAGCCGAAGCCTGTGGCGACGATGCGGACCGACGTCGCCTCGGCCGACACCTGTGTCGCCTTGACCAGGAGCACAAGCAGCGCCCCGAGCGGCAGAATGTAATTCCGCAGGAGGCTGACGGGCCGGGCCAGGACGCTGCGCCGACGGACGAGCGCATTGTGCAGCTCGGTGAGCACCACCAATCCGATCGGTAGTCCCACCGCAATCCCGAGCGCCCAGTAGAACCATGGCGCATCCAGCACGGTGCTCACGGTTGACGCTCCGACAGCCTCCAGATCGGCTGCTCTGAGTCGTCGACATTGATCACGCCCGCGGAGGTGAAATGTCGGGTGTCCCGCATCGCCTCATACACGTCGGACGTGACGTAGACGCCGGGCTGCGGTGAGCCACTCTGCACTTGATAGGCGAGATCCACTGCCGCGCCCCACATGTCATAGGCCAGGCTGGACCGGCCGACAAGGCCGCTGGTCACCCTGCCGGTGTCGATCCCGGCCCGCAGCTCCAGATGGTTGCCGGTTTCGGCGTTGAATCGGTCGACGATCCGCTGCATCTCGATCGCGAAGTCGACCGTGCGACGCACGTTGTCCAGCCGGGGGACGTTGAGTCCGCAGCTGGCCAGGTAACCGTTGCGCAGCGTCCGGATCCGCTCGACGCCCAGATTCTCGGCCGCGGCATCGAATTGGCGGACCAGCTTGTTGACGATGGCCAGCGCTTCGTCGGAGGTGAGCTCCGACGACAGATCGTCCAGCCCGACGGTGTCGGCGAAGATCACCGTGACATCGCGGTGATCCTGGGCGATGGTTTCCTCACCCTCTCGGTAGCGCTGCACCACCGGCTCGGGCATCAGCGACAGCAGCAGTCGGTCGTTTTCCCGTCGCTGCTCGTTGAGCAGTTCCTCCTTGATGTTGAGGTTCCGGCTCATCTCGTTGAAGGCGACCGTCAGGTCACCGAATTCATCGCGGGTTACCACCGGCAGGGTCACGTCGTAGTCGCCGCCGCTGATCCGCTGGGCACCGGCCTCCAGCCGCCGGATCGGCCGGACGAACAGGCGGGCCAGCAGCATCGCGGCGATGCAGACGGCGAAGATGATAGCGACCGTCGACAGCACCAGCGTCCGGGTGAAGTCCGACACCGGGGCGAACGCCTCGGCGGTGTCGATCTTCGCCACGACGACCCAATCCAGCCCCGACAGGTTCAGCGGGGCGTAGGCGACCAGGGTCTCGTGGCCGAGATAGTCCTGCGCGATCACGGTGCCGGTCTGGCCCCGCAGGCCGGCGCGCGCGGCCTCGGTCGCGATTGGCTGTACCAGCGTGGTGCCGTGCTGGCGAATCGCCTTCTCGGCAACGGATGGCGGAGTTTCGGCTGCGACCACGTCGCGCTTGTAGGCCTCGGGATCCTCCACGAAGAGCCGTGAATCCGACCGCATCAGGTCGTCGGGTCCGGCGAGGAACGTCTCGCCGGTCTTGTCCATGCCGGCGGCTTCCCATTTCTTGTCGAAAGTCATCAGCCGGTTGATCTTCGAAATCGGGAACTGCAGCGCCAGCACGCCGTCCACCCGCCCGTGGGGGCCGACCGGGGACACCAGCCAGGCGGTGGGCTCGTCGGCGGGCTGATAGTCGGCGAAATCGGTGATGCCGACGTAATCGATCGTGTTCGAACCGAGTGCCTTCTGGTAGGCGCCGGTCAACTCGCTGCCGCGGTATGGGCCGTTGAGGATGTTGGTGCCGAGGTCGACACCTTTGTAGGCGGTGTAGACCACGTTGCCTCTGGCATCGATCAGCAGCGCATCCTCGTATTCGAAGCGCGTGACGATCTCCCGGAAGAAGTCGTTGTAACGTGCATTGGCGGCCGACCAGGCGCTGCCGTCGCGGGCGTCGTCGAACTTGATCGCTGCGTCCCAATCGTTGAACGGGGCGGTGTAGTACGCCTGCAGGTATTTCTGGGCATTGGATGTCGGCAGCAGCGCATTGACGTCCAGCTGGTCTCCGGTTTGCTGCTGCTCCGCTGTGACGAATTGGTTGTTGTAGTAATCGACGATCGATTGCCCCTGCGCGGGATTGATCGTCGCGGCATTGAGTTGATCGAACCCGGCGGTGTACGCCTCGATGGCGTCGGTGGTGGTCGATCCTCTCGTGTAGATGACCAATGAATTCTTCAAGTCCGAGAACTGCGCCTCGAGTTGGCGTGCTTGTGCCGTTCGGATTTCGGTCAACCGGTCGAACACTGATTCGCGCAGGGAGTTGCGCCCGGCGTAATAGCCGATGAAGCCCACCACGGCGGCCGACAAGATGCTTGTCAGCAACAGCATGACCAGCAGCTTGGACTGAATGCTCACCCGCGACAGCGCCCGTCGCCCGAGCCTGCCGGCTTTCCGTGCCGGTCCGACGTCGGTATCGGGCTCCGTCGTCACCGTCATCGCCCCACCATTGCGGCCAGTAGACAAAGGCGGCATCGGCGTCCTTTCCGGAGTTATCGCTCCCGGGCGCAGACTAGCTTGTAAGAGTTGCGAGCATCACCTCAGTGGAGCAAATTGCCGTGTCGGTAAACGATGATCTCTACGACCTGCAGCGCTTTGTCGACGCGCAGGACCGGATCTACGACACCGTGATCGGCGAACTCCGCAACGGCGCCAAACGCAGCCATTGGATCTGGTTTGTGTTCCCGCAGCTACGCGGACTGGGCCACAGCCCCACCGCGGTGCGGTACGGCCTTTCCTCGCTCGACGAGGCCCGGGCATATCTGGCCCATGAGGTGCTGGGGCCTCGGCTGCGGGAGTGCGCGCGGCTGGTCGCCCAGATCGACGGCCGGTCGGTCGAGGACATCTTCGGCTGGCCCGACAACCTCAAGGTGCGCTCGTCGATGACCCTGTTCGCGCGGGCGACCGACGACAACGCAGACTTCCGTGCGCTGCTGGACAAGTATTACAACGGCGAGGAGGACCCGGTCACCGTCGAGGCACTGATCTGACGGTCACCGCGGCGCGATGATCAGCCAGCCGTGCGGCTCGATCTCGGTCTGGGCGACGACAACCTGCGGCGGTGCTCCGGAGCCAGCAACGACCTGGCCCTGGCCGAAACCCAGGTCGGGCAGCGTTAGCGGCAACGGGTCGGCGTCGGCGTTGAGCGCCACCAGCAGGGCGTCCGGTCCGTTGCGGGTCTGGTAGACGTACTGGCGATTGGTCAGTTTCAGCGGGGATGTGCGCGCCGTGTGCAGCCACGGATGGCGCCGTCGCAGGCCGATCAGGTATTGGTGCAGCCGGAACACGTCGTGCCCGTGTTCGTCGACCCCCATTAGGGGAGAGGTGAATTCGGGCCGCACGGCGTCGTCGCCGCCGAATCGCTCCTCCTTGACGCCGCGGTAGGCGGACTCGTCACCGGCGTACACGCTCGGGATGCCGCCGGTCGTCAGCAGGATGACCAGCGCGTGCTCGAGGTGCCGGGTGTTATCCAGGCGGCTGGCGATCCGGGTGACGTCGTGGTTGCCGACGAACGTCATCGGGACGAAGGCGTCCAGGAATTCGTTGTGCCGCACCAGCGCCCAGTCGAGTTCGTGGAAGTTGCCGTCGTTGAGGCTGCTCCAGATCGCCTTCCACAGTTCGTACTGCGTGATCGAGTCGAAGCCCGATTCGCGCACTCGCGCCGAGTAGTCGCCGTGAATGACCTCCCCGACGAACCATGCGTCGGGAAATACCTGGCGAACCCGGGGGAGGACCTGTGCCCAGAACCGGTCCGGGACGGCGTAGGCGGCGTCGAGGCGCCAGCCGTCGGCGCCGCGGCGCAGCCAGTGCGTCATCACGTCCACGGTGTAGGCGACGACGTCGGGGTTGTCGTGGTTGAGTGCAATCAGCTCGCCGTGTCCCTCGAAGGTGTCAAAGTCGTTCCCGCGCTGACGAAACCACGCCGCGGCAGGTCCGCCTTCGACCGCGTCTCGATAGCGCGCGAAGTCGGTGCCGACGTGGTTGAAGACGCCGTCGAGCAGCACCCGCAACCCGCGCCGGTGAGCCTCGGTTACCAAGTGGTCGAAGTCGGTGTCCTCGCCCAGTCGCGGGTCGATGCGGTAGTGGTCGGTGGTGTCGTAGCCGTGGGTGCGGGACGCGAACAGCGGCCCGAGCGCAACGCCGGACGCGCCGAGTTCGATGGCGTGGTCGAGCCATTCGACGATCCGGCGCAGACGGTGCTCGTCGGCGGTGGGCGGCGGGTCGGCGGGATACGCGCCGACGAAGCCCAGCGGGTAGACCTGCCACCAGATCGCGTGCTCGACCCAGGCCGGCTCGGTCATGGCCGGAACTTCGCCTCGTACAGGGCTTTCATCGTGTCGACGAACTCCGGTGCGGGCCCGTCGACGACGAGACCCGGGGCAACCGTCGCGATGGGCAGCGGTGCCACCGGCGACGGCGGTGAACCCCACTCGGCTCGCCACTGGCTCAGCTGGGCGGACGACGCGGCGTAGACGATGCGACCCAGGCCCACCCACGCGTGGCCGGCCGCGCACATCGGGCAGTGCTCGCCGGAGGTGTACACCGTCGCTCCGGCCCGCTCCGTCGGGGTCAGGTTGTCGACCGCCCACCGTGCGATCGCGAACTCGGGATGCTGGGTTTGGTCGCCGTCCTTGACCCGGTTCCGGTCCTCGTAGCGTGTCCGCCCGTCGCCGTCGACCAGGATCGAACCGAACGGCTCGTCACCCTCGTCGAGCGCCGAACGCGCGAGTTCCACGCAGCGGCCGAGGCGCTCGAGGTCGTCGTCGCTGATCGCCACAGGCCGGAGTTTACGTGCGATGAGTCCGGAGCTCGGCGATAGTCGATCTATCGGAGGTGATTGTGTGACAGAACCGAAAGCAGTCGTCGAGAGCTATACCGACGGGTTCCGCCCGACATCGCGCTGCGTTACCTCTCCGGTGCCACCGACGTGCTGATGATCTACCGGCGGCGACCTGTCACCGGCCCGGACGTCGCCGGGGATGCCGGACTTGTCGATTTCTGGCTGGAGCGAGTCGGTTTCGGCTAGACGACTTCGAGCCTGCATGCGCACGAGGCAATGATCGGCACGTCGGCGCGCGCCTTGGCCAGGGCAAGCTGCTGGCCGATGATCCCCGCCTCCGCGGTCCGGCCCAGCCGTTGCAGGCATTCGTGGTAGCCATGCAGGCTCCACACGTTGCCCGGGTGCTGGCAGGGCCGCGCCAGCGTGGGATCCAGCCCGAGGTCGGCCGCGTACACCTGGGCGGCCTCCTCGACGCGGCCCTGTTCGAGCAGTAGCGCGCCGTAGGCGTGCCGGGTCGGCTGCATCCAGCCCCACGGTTCGTCATACGGGAGTGCGTCGTCGAGTTCGATGGCACTCCGCAGATGAGCGAAGGCGTCGTCGAATCGACCTTCCCGGTAGTCGATTTCGCCGTCGAGCATCTCGGCGGCGATCGCGAGGATGTCGCGAACGGTGTTGTTGAACAGGTAGCGGCTATCCGGTATGCGGCCATAGCCCGCGGCAAAAGCTTCGCGTTCCGCACGCGCCTGTGGCAGTTGGCCTTTGGCGGCGTGCGCGACACCACGACCATAGTGAATGGTGGCAGTGGTGGAGCAGTACAGCTCGGGGTCGGCGGGCAAGGATATGGCGATAAGCTCGTCCCACCGGCCGAACCGGACCAGCACGTGGATCCGCAACGGCACGAACGCTTCCAACCAGTCCGCCATCGGCGGGGATTCGATGGCCAGCAGCTCGGGGGTGAGCTGCCCAACGAGTTCGTCGGCGGCCTGCAGTGCGATGGCCGATGAGCCCTCGAACATCGCGGAGTACACCACGAAATGCAGGTTGTGCGCGCGATACAGCGAGTAGAAGTTCAGCGGCCCTTCGCGTTCGACGAATCGCCGATCGACTTGCACCGCAGACAGATTCGACACGACCGAGTTGCGGTAGTCACCGCACAGCACGTCGATATGGCTGGGCATGTGCACGAGGTGGCCGGCGTCGGGCACCAGGTCGCGAAGCAGGTCACCCGCCGGCAGCGCGTCCTGTGGATTTGCCGACATCTCCATGGTGTGCAGATAGAGGTGCAGGACCATCGGGTGTTCGCGCCCGGCCGCGGTGGCCAGCGCGTCGTCGAGGATCCGCTTGGCCTCCACCACTCGCGATCCCGGCGCGGGCTCGCCGGTTCTTGTGTCCCACAACGCCCACGCGGTGAGGTTGACCAGCGCGTCGGCGGCCAGCGCCTGAACGTCGATGTCATCGGGGTATGCCTCGGCCAGTGTGGCCATGGCGTCGGCGTAGGCCGTGTGCCCAGCATGCAACGCGTCAGTGTCGTTCGGGTCGTCGGTGGGGAAGCGGGCCTGAAGCGCCTCGATCAGCCCGCGCTCGACCGCCGAAGGGGTACCCTTGGCGGCCAGGCCGAGTTCCATCCGGGCACGGGCCAGTGAAGCGGCCAGGTCGACCGGGTCGAACGCCTCCCACGCCTTGTTGTAGTTGGGTCCGATCGAGTAGGCGACGCCCCAGCGTGCGATCGCAAGGTCGGGATCGAGCTCGAGCGCGCGATCGAAGCAGCGGATGGACTCGTCGTGGTTGAACGCATAGGCCCAGACCATCCCGCGGTCGAACCACACCTGCGCCTGCGGCGACGGCGTCTCAATCGGCCGGTGATAGGAGCCCAGGTCGTAGTAGGGCTCGGTCTCTCCCGGCGAGATTGAGGCAACGCTCATAACGGGCACGATAATTCAGCCGCGAGGCCGTGGCGAGCACTGCGAGCAGGCACCCGGTCGCACCCCAGATCGCCAGCGTGACCAGCGGGGTCTGCGCGCCGTTGCCGCCGAAGTACTCGATGCTGCGCAACAACGAGACTCCCGAGCCCTGCGGCACGATCGTGGTGAACGTGGAGTAGAAGCCCGACAGTAGCGGCCGGCCTACTGGACCGGCGGCCGCGGCGTTGCCGACGACGACAAGGAACACCGTCAGCGCCATCGAGGCGACGGTGCCGAACGCCGCGGCCACCCCGGTGACCGCTCCGCCAACGGCCATCGCGTACAGCCACAGTGCGCCGAACAACTGCCAGGTGTGGCCGGTCAACGCGCCCAGAATCACGTCGACGTAAACCGTCACCCCTGCAGCGAGCAGCGCCGAGTACCCGGCGAGCGACACCGTGCGCAAGGCCAGTGTCGCCGGCTTGCGCACGGTGCCCATGATGCGCCCGAACACCGTCGCTCCCACGGTGGCGCCGATCGAGATGAAGATGATGGCGTAGAACTCGACCGTGCCGGACGGGTCGCCCAACGAAGCCGGTGCGACGTCCTCGACGGCGGGGGTGAGGCCGGCCTTGGCCGCGATGCCGCGGCCCACCGTCTCGGCTGCGTTGGCGACGCTGCGTCCGCCGCCGCCGGCGACATAGATCTTGAGTTCACCGTTCGGCGCGACGACGAACGCCGCGTCGGTCTTGCGTTCGTAGACCTTCTGGCGCGCGGCCGCATCGTCGCCAACCTCGGTGACCGCCAACGCATCCTGGCCCCGGACGCCGTCGACGAGTTGTTCGGGGCCTGCCACCGCAACTGCCATGTGATGCAGAGTCGGTTTGGCGAACGCGCCGGAGTAGCTGGCGATCATGGCGATGACGACGATCGTCAGGCCGACCATCGCCAACACCATCGTGCGCACTGCGCCGCGGTCAAGAACTGCGTGCCGATCAGGAGCTTGGTGCTTAGCCATGTTGAAGACCTTTCGTACGTATGGGGAGGCCGAGCAGCGCGTTGACGGTGTCCAGCGCCGCACTGACGCGGCCGCGCAGGTCGGTAGAGTCCGGATCTTCCATCCAGGACCGCAGCACCTCCATGAACCCGCCGACCAGGAATCGGGTGACCGACTCCGGCGTCAGGCTGGCGATGGTAGTGACCACCGGCATGGCTAAAGCGGCTATCTCCTCGCAGGCCGGCATGAGCTCGGCCCGGAACGCCGTCACGACGCGTTGTGTCACCGCGCTCGGCACCACGTTGCGGTACATCGACCGGTGCTCGGACGCGAAGTCGAACAGCCGAAGAATGCGGGCGCGAGCGTCGCCATCGATGTCGGCGGTCGACGCCGCGAACGCGACCGTGAAGGCCGTCGCGACGGCGTCGTCGCGATCGCGGAAGTGTTGATAGAAGACCTGCCGGCTGACCTCGGCACGGGCGACGATTTCGCCGACCGTCAACTGATCGACCGGACGCTCGTGAGCCAGCGCGAACGCCGCCTCTCGCAGCCGGGTGCGGACCCGTTCGGCGCGGGGGTCGACGCTGTGGGCTCGTGCTGCCATACAGGCAGCGTAAGCCACTTCGTAGACAGCTGACCACGAAAGTTTAGGTAATCTAAGACAGCTTTCCGCGCAGGTGTGACGGCCGCGACGTCAGAGGGTGTGCAGCACGGCCGTGACAGCCGCCAGTGCGATCCCGATCACGGAAGGGGCCGTGTCGACGACACGGTCGGCAGCTCGCAGATGGAAGCCCAGAGCGCCGATCGCCAGCAGCGCGAGCCCGATCGCCGCGGCGATTCCGATCGGCGGCCACGCCAGGCCCACCAGCACGCCGACGACGCCGGCTAGCTCGAGCACGCCGATGGCCCGCCACTGCATCGGCTTGACGCCGAGGTGATCCCGGATCGCCAGCGACTTCGAGACGCCGAGCAGTTTGATGCTCGCGGAGAACGTGAAGAGCGCCGCGAGCAGCAGCGTCACGATTACGGTTGCGGTGTCCACCACAGATCAGGGTAGAAGCCGTTCTTCCGCGAACAGACGCAAATGGCCCAATTTTCGCGGGGCGTGTCGGTGGCGTTTGCGACTGCTCGCGCCAATTAGTGACCGGCCACGACGTCGGGCTCCTAACGTTCAGGCGTGCTGCAGATGATTCTCAACTACGCCGGTATTGCCGTGTTCGCGGCCGCAGGTGCGACCGTCGGGGTCCGCAAAGGCTTCGACCTGTTCGGAATCGCCACGATGGGTGTGCTCACGGGAGTGGGCGGAGGCGTGCTGCGCGATGTACTGCTCGACATCATGCCCCCGCAGTCGATCCAGCACTGGCCGAATATCACGGTCGCGCTGATCGCTGTCGCCGTCGCCACCCCGTTCGCCCGGGTGATGATCCAGATGAACCGATATGTGCTGGTTCTCGACGCCATCGGGATGGGGTTCTTCGCCACGTCCGGTGCGGCCATCGCCGTCGACGCAGGCGCCAGCTGGTTCGCCGCAGGCCTGATCGGCATGCTCACGGCAATCGCCGGTGGAATGCTGCGTGACGTGCTCGCCCGCGAGGTGCCATTTGTGATGGGCCCGGACGACCTGTACGCGATCCCGGCAATGCTGGGCGCGGCGACTTACGTTGCCATTGACTACTTCTGGCTCCAGTGGATCGGCGTGGCGGTCGGTACCGCGCTGGCGACGCTGCTGCGGCTGGCGGCGCTGGCCTTCCACTGGCGGCTACCGACCGGCCCGCGGGGACTGATCGCCCCGGATTAGTGACCCGCCACCACGTCGGACTCGTCGACCTCCACGGGATCCTTGGCGCCCGGCAGGAATGAATAGGCGACGCAGACGATTCCGAACATCAGGTAACCCAGCGCGACTTGCGGGTTGGCGGCCCATGCCACTTCGGGCGCGTGGATCAGGCCGATGAATGACAGCACGGCTCCGACCAACGACGCGATCGACGCGTAGAGGAACTTCTTCTCCAGGATGAAGGTCACCATGGTGCCCAGAATCAGGCCCACCAGCACCGCGCCCTCACCGAGTGTTTGCAGACCGTCGTAGACCACGCCGGCGCCGTTCAGCGCTTCGGTGCCGACCGTCGTCGCCGACGTCCCCGCGGCGTTCAGTGCATTGTCGATGAGCCCGTGCGCCCACTGCGCGAGGTTGGGCAGGAGCGCGGCGACGACAGCGACGGCGTGCAACCGTGGCACCGCCTGGAAGGCCTGCGCGCCGATCAGCAGGCCGATGAAGAGCAGAATCGGCACGATGGCCGGCACCGGCAACAGCGCGTCGAGCACACCGAAAAGACCAAGGAAGCACAGGATTCCGATGACCACGCCGCTGGCCAGCGAGTAACCGGCGCGCCCACCGGCGTCCTTCCAGCCCGGGTGGCCGATGTACACGGCGGGCGGGAAGGGTGAGCCGAAGGCCGAGCCGATCACGGCCCCGGCACCATCGGCCAGCAGCACGCTGCGCAGGTTGAAGTTGTCGCCGGCGGCCGCGGCGCTTTCGACGTTGCTCATCGCCTCGGTGAAGTTGTAGACGCCCAACGGAATTGCGGTGCCCAGCAAGGGGGCCAGGTCCGACAGGCCGTTGAAGAGCAGGTCAATCCGCAGGTCCGGAATGCCGATCGCGATGTCGCTGATGGCCTGTCCGACATCGGGTGCCGACATGAAGCCGCCGATCCAGCCGATCGCGGTGCCGACCAGCAGCGCGGCCAGTCCGACCGGGATGTTGAACGGCAGCTTCACGTCGGTGAAGAACCCGATCAGGATGATGGCCATCACCGGCAGGCCGATCCAGGCCACCTCCCACATCTGTGCGGCGGGCCGCATGGAGATGAAGGTGATGGAGATGCCTGCCAGGGTGCCGAGCATCGCCGCGCGCGGGGTGAGCTTGCGGATATAGGGGCCGACGAACGCACCGATCATGACGATCACGCCGATGAGGAACGCCCACGCCAGGCCGGCCTGCCAGGCCTGAATCGGGTCCTTGGTGTTGAGGTACACCGGCAGCATCACTACGAAGATGACGATGAACATGTGCGGCACGCTGGGCCCGTACGGCAGGGCGGTGACGTCGGTGCGGTTCTCCCGGCTCGCGAGTCTGCGCGCCAGGAAGGTGTAGTAGAGGTTGCCGAGAATCAGCGCTACACCGAGGGCCGGCAGCACGGTGCCCAGCACATCGCCGGCCGGGACCGCGATCACCCCGATCATCAGCCCGGTCAGGGTCAGCACATTGACCAGGATGTTGAAGCCGAGACCGAAGAACGCGTTGAGGTCGCCGCGGGTCCACCACGGTATCGACAGCGCCTTCTCGCCTGGGGGATCGACCGGCGGATCGGTGACGTCGGCGCTCATCAGGAGGTCCTCTCAGGCGGCGGTGGTGGTCAGTGCGTGCAATGCCGGGATGACGGCTGCGGTGTCGGCGACCCACCCGAAGATGCCGCCCTGGGCTTTGATCATCTCCAGGCCGATTCGCTGGAACTCCGGGAAATACGAACCGACGCAATCGGATACGACCAGGCACTCATAGCCGCGGTCGTTGGCCTCCCGTGTGGTGGTGTGCACGCACACCTCGGTGGTGACTCCGGTGACCAGCAGCTGGGTGATCCCGGCTTCGGTGAGAACGTCCTGTAACTCGGTGGCGTAGAAGGCGCCCTTGCCGGGTTTGTCGATGACGATCTCGCCGTCGATGGGCGCCAATTCGTCGACGATGTCGTGCCCGTACTCACCGCGGATGAGGATGCGCCCGTATTTGCCTTGATCGCCAATCCGTTTCGACGGTGCGCCGCGGCTGAGCTTGGCTGGTGGGCAGTCGGACAGGTCGGGCTCGTGCCCCTCCCGGGTGTGGATCACCGGGATCCCCGCCGACCGGGCCGCAGCGATCAGCGCCGCGAGCGGCGGCACCACCTTGAGCAGCTGATCGACGTCGTTGCCGAGGCTCTCGCCAAACCCGCCAGGCAGCAGGAAGTCCCGCTGCATATCGATGACGATCAGCGCGGTCTTGCCTTCGACGAGCCGAAATGGCGACGGTTCGGCCGGCACTTCGTTGGGCTGGCTCACACGAGCTCCTCGGAGGCGATCGGGACGGGGGATTGGGATCGCATGCGCGGTTCGTCGAGAATCTGCGCCGCGAGGTGCAGCACGGTGTCGTCGGTCAGCGCAGCGCCGAGAAGCATCGCGCTGACCGGCCGTCCGTCGGTGGTGACGCCGAGCGGGACGGCGACGCCCAACAGGTCGAGCAGGTTGCCGAAGTGTGTGTAGTGGCCGAGCATGGTGTTGCAGTCGATGGGTGCGGCCAGCACCTCGTCGACGGTGAACGTGGTGCCGATCGTCGGCACCACCAGCACATCCATCTGCCGCCACAGCCGGGCCACCACCGCCTTGAGTTCCTGCAGCCGCTGCAGCGCGGCGAATGCGTCGACGGCCGTGTACTTCTCGCCGCCGCGGAAGATGCCCCGCACTACTGGATGAATCGACTCCGGTTGGGCGGCAAGGAAATCGCCGAACTCCACCAGCCGCTCGGCCACCCACGGCCCCTGGTAGAGCAGCGACCCCGCCGCCAGGAACGGCTCCAGCGAGACGTCGACGACAGTGGTCTGGTGGGCGAGCTGATCGCGGAAAGCCAGGTGTGCGCGCCGCATCTCGTCGTCGCCGAAGAACTCCAGTTCCTCGGCCGGCGGCAAGCCCACTCGGATGGCCGACCCGTCGTAACGTGGCCCGCGGTCCCGCGACCAGGCGTCGTTGTCGTCGCGGGCGGCCATCACGTCGAAGACGCGGTCGACGTCGTCGATGCAGCCCGCCATCACGCTGATACAGTCCAGCGACTTGCAGGCAGGCACCAACCCGACCGTGCTGATCAGCCCGCGCGACGGTTTGAACCCGACCACGCCGTTGAGCGCGGCGGGCACCCGTCCTGAGCCGGCGGTGTCCGTGGCCACGGCGAACGGCACCTGGCCCAGCGCCACGGCCAGTGCCGAGCCCGAACTCGAACCGCCCGAGATCATCTCGCCGCCGTACACGCTGCGCGGCGTCGTGTACGGCGTGCGGGTGCCGTTCAGCCCGGTCGCGAACTGGTCCAGGTTCGTTTTGCCGACGTACAGCGCACCGGCGTCGAGGAGCCGGCGCACCACCGGGGCGGTCGCCGAGGCGACGTAGGCGTAGTCGGGGCAGGACAGGGTGGTTGGCACGCCCTCGACGTCGATGCTGTCCTTGACCGCGAACGGCACGCCGTAGAGCGGCAACGTCCGTGCGCCGGGCCGCTTTTCGATCTCTTCGGCGGCGGCCACCAGCTGGTCGCGGGGGACGACCGACAGCCAGGTGCCGTCGTCACCGCGGGCGGCGATGGCGTCGGCGACGCGGGCGGCTGTCTTGGTGGGCGAGCCCGTCCCACCGGCGTGCGACGCCAGGATCTCGGCCACCGACGGTCCGATGGACGGTCCTCGCACGTCATCAGCCATTCTGTCGATTGTCGACAGAATGATGGCGATCGCGGGTCGGACGTGTGTCGATCGTGTTAGCGCTGCAGTTCGATCCCGAGATAGTGCAGGTGACCATGGTCTTGAAGGGCCGTGATGACGACGGCGACCTCGACCAGCGTCGCAGGCAACGCGGGCCCCGAACCGTCCTGCCTCGGCGCCGCCATGGCGGTCCATCGTAGGAACTATCCGGCGGTTGCGCTTCGTTAAGCGCGGGTGCCCACAGCCTCACTCACATTGCCGAGCCTGCGTGACCAGGCCGAGCGCCTGATCCAACTCGGAGTCCATGACCTTGCGGGGCTGCCCGCGGAAACGGTCCGCGACGTGCCCGAAAACGAGGGTGCGCTGCTGGTCGTCCATCCCACCCTTGCGCCAGCGTCCGCGCTTTCTCCGCTGCTGCGGGTGAACGGCAAGCCCGGTTTCGTGGTGACGGACATGTCCGATGTCGATGAATTCGCACCGATTTCTGCCGTCACACTCCCGGACGCACCGGTATATATCGTGTCCGATCTCGATCGGGGCGACGCGATGGCCAACTGGAGCCCCGACGAGGCGTTGCCCGCGATAACCGATGCGGGCCGCACACCGCTGACCCTCACCGAGGGACTGCACTGGCTGCTGCAACGGCCGGACGTGCTTCAGCGCAACCACTGCTTCATGACGATCGCGTCGCGGCGCCGCAAGCCCGGTGGCTCGCTCGACGCCAGGACGCCTGCGGTGTGGATCAGCAACGGCACGGGCCGCGATGGCGCGGCCAACCGCAACGCGCCGAAGGTCGGCTGGTGCTGGACGGGCAACCGGCACACGTGGCTCGGGTTCGCCTCTGCTGGTGGCCGATTCACAGTCGACGGATAACGTCCGGCCTCGCCTCCCGTCGCGGTACGACCGCGATTCCACGCGGCACCGAACGGGGTGGTCGACGGCGGCGTTCGCCGGGCGGCATCCTCAGCTCTACCGACTTCATCAGTGTGCCGATTGAAACGGCCAGCTCGTAGGTGGCGAACGCCGTCGCATCGTGTTGACTGACTCAAACATATCGCCTCCCTCTTAGGGAGACACGCACGGCCTAAGCGCAGATGTGCCATCGGGCAGTGACTTTCGTGACTTTGAGCCTCAGGTGTGGTGCTCGACACCATGCCGCACGCCGTGGGCGGCGTCGGCGGGCACACCCATGACTGCGCAGAAGGCGCGGGTGAACGGGCTGTGCGGCGTGAAGCCGCCGGTATTGACGAGCACCAATCCCGCGACCCGCTCGGGATGTTCGATCGCCAACCGGCATGCGGCGTATCCACCGACGGAGTTGCCTATGACGACGAGGTTGCTCAGATCGAGCCTTTCGGCGAATTCGACAAGCAGGTCGCCGAGTTGGACCGCGCGCAGCGGGGCTGTGGGTGGAGGTGCAGCCAGGTGTGGGCGAGCAGTGCCAGCCACGACCGGGCGGTGTGCTCACGCTCGATGCGCGATTCGTCCCAG